>NC_009142.1:0-1368800 GCF_000062885.1 Saccharopolyspora erythraea NRRL 2338
GTGGCCGACCACCAGGCGGATCTTGGCCGGGTCTGGGAAGAGGTGGTGCAGGAGCTGTCCTCCGGCACGCTCTCACCCCAGCAGCGCGCGTGGATGCGCGTGACGCGCCCCATCGGCCTGCTGGACGGGACGGCACTGCTGGCCGCGCCCAGCGACTTCGCGAAGGAAGCCATCGAACGCGCCCTGCGCGAACCCATCACCGACGCGCTCTCGCGCCGCCTCGGCCGCGACGTCTCGCTCGCCGTGAAGGTCGACACCGCGGTCCAGGCCCCGAGCAGGCCGGCCCCGCCACCCGCTGAGTCGTGGCCCACCCGGGACAGCATCACCGGACCGGACCGCCCGACCGGCTTCGCCGAGGCCGGCGTCTCGCCCTACATCTCGACCTCTTCCTCCTACCTGCAGCCGCCGCGAACGGACTCCTTCACCCCGCCGGTCACCGGCTCGCTGCCCGCCGTGGACAACCACTACCCGACGGCCGAGCAGCCGCGGGTGGTCGACTACCAGAGCGCGGACTACCCGACGACGGAGTACCACGACTGGCCCACCGCGGCCGAGCTGACGGCGGGGACGCCGCACGAGGGCGAGTCCGAGGCGGCGCCGGAGTCCGACGACGAGGTGGACGAGGAGCGCGAGGCGATCGACGCGGCCAACGAGATCTGGCCGACGTTCGGGCGCGGCCAGGCGCCCGAGGCCCAGCAGGGCCAGCCGTTCACCGCGCCCAAGCACGCCCCGCCGACCTCGCAGACCAGGCTGAACGCGAAGTACACCTTCGACACCTTCGTCATCGGCGCGTCGAACCGCTTCGCGCACGCCGCGGCGGTGGCCGCGGCCGAGGCGCCGGCCCGCGCGTACAACCCGCTGTTCATCTGGGGTGAGTCCGGGCTCGGCAAGACGCACCTGCTGCACGCCGTCGGGCACTACGCGCAACGGCTCTTCCCGGGGATGCGGGTCCGCTACGTGTCCACCGAGGAGTTCACCAACGACTTCATCAACTCGCTGCGCGACGACCGCCAGGTCGCCTTCCAGCGCCGCTACCGCGACGTGGACGTGCTGCTGGTCGACGACATCCAGTTCCTGGAGGGCAAGGAAGGCACCCAGGAGGAGTTCTTCCACACCTTCAACACGCTGCACAACTCGAACAAGCAGATCGTGGTGTCCTCCGACCGCCCGCCCAAGGGGCTGCGGACGCTGGAGGACCGGCTGCGCACCAGGTTCGAGTGGGGTCTGATCACCGACATCCAGCCGCCGGAGCTGGAGACCCGGATCGCGATCCTGCGCAAGAAGGCGGCCCAGGACCGGATGAACGCGCCCGCCGACGTGCTGGAGTTCATCGCGGCGCGCATCGAGCGCAACATCCGCGAGCTGGAGGGCGCGCTGATCCGGGTCACCGCGTTCGCCTCGCTGAACCGGCAGCCGGTGGACGTGCAGCTCGCCGAGATCGTGCTGCGCGACCTGATCCCGGACTCCCAGACGCCGGAGATCACCGCGCCGACGATCATGGCGGTGACCGCCGACTTCTTCAGCGTCACCATCGACGACCTGTGCGGCCCGGGCAAGACCAAGGCGCTGGCGCAGGCCCGCCAGATCGCGATGTACCTGTGCCGCGAGCTGACCGACTCGTCGCTGCCGAAGATCGGCCAGAGCTTCGGCGGCCGCGACCACACCACGGTCATGCACGCCGACAAGAAGATCCGCAAGGAGATGGCCGAGCGCAGGCGGGTCTACGACCAGGTGCAGGAGCTGACCTCCCGCATCAAGCAGCAGTCGCGCGGCTCCTGACGCCCTCGGCGCGCTCGTTCCCCTCCACACCTATCTCCACGGCTTCACCGCGACGTGTCGCGGGCCGGGCTCGTCACCCTCGGGGCGGACGTGGAATCTTTCTGCTGAACCACCCCGGCGCGAGCCACCCCCTCGACCAGAAAACCCGCGCGTCGATCCCGAGGGTCGTCGTGGCCGCGCGGCGCGCGACGCCCGCAGCGGCGGTCTGAGCCGGCAGCCGCGGAGAGCACCCCGGGACGTCCGGCAAGCCCGGCCAGATGGCCGTCGCCGGCGCTTCCGATGCTGCGGCCGACCCCCGACCCGGCCTCTGGGGCGCGGACGACAGGGCGCGCGGAGAGCGCGCGGCGGTCCCGATGACCCCGGCTGCGGACGTCAGATCTTTCTGTTGAGCCACCCGCGCGCGACCCCACCGGTCCATCAGAAAAGTTCCACAGCATCCGCCGGCACCGCCGAGACTCGGGATTCGACTACTGCGGGTCCCGCGGTAACGCCACCGAGTACACGGAAACGCTTCCAGGGCACTGGTTCTTTTCTGGGCCCCCGGGTGTCCTTCGCCTCACCCCCGCGCCAGAAAAACCCGCCGCGACGCCGGCTGTCCACAGTCGACCCATCCCCAGACCTGACCTGGAGTTCTCCCCAATCCACCCACAGGCTGTGCACAGCCGACCCACAGGCTCCGGGCAGTTGATCACAGGAAACCCACAGATCCACCCACACCCCGATCGGTGGAGATGGGGAAAATCCGCAGGGGATGGGTACAACTAGGGCCCGAGCTGTGGATGGGGTGTGGACAACTGTGGATGGCTGTGGATGGACCTGGGGGGCGCCGAAGTTGTCCACCACCCGAAGGAACCATCCACCGGTTACACCCAGTGTTCATCCACAGTCCGACCCGCCGCACCACCAGCACAAACAGCGGCTGTCCCCACAACCCACAGCCCCTATTACTACTGCGCTCCTTTCTTCTCTTGAAAGAAAAAAGAAAAGAAGAGAAGGGGCGGTGGACAAGTGGACAACTCGCGGTGACGGGGTGGACGGCTCCCGCGGAGTGCCCCGACCCGGATGCGGCGTTCACCGCGAACGCTCTACGGTGGAACTCCCGCGAAGGCCGGTAGCCGCTCTTCGTGCTCGCCGCAGTCGCGCGGGACCGCTCCGCCGGCGTCCGCGCCCGAAGCGGTTCGACCCCGAAGTGCCCAGGCTCGACCACAGTTCTCCGGCAGCCGAGCCACGGCTGAAACCGAAAGGACACCCATGAAGATCCGCGTGGAACGTGACGGTCTCGCCGACGCCGTCGCCTGGGTGGCGCGCAGCCTGCCGTCGCGGCCTCCGGTGCCGGTGCTGGGCGGAGTGCTGCTCGACGCCAGCTCAGGTGAGGCGCTGACCATCTCGGGCTTCGACTACGAGGTCTCGGCGCAGGTCACGATCGACGCCTCGATCGACTCCACCGGCCGCACCCTGGTCTCCGGGCGGCTGCTGGCCGACATCACCAAGGCGCTGCCGAACCGCCCGGTCGAGATCACCGTCGACGGCTCGCGCGTGACGATCACCTGCGGCAGTTCGCGGTTCAGCCTCCCGACGATGCCGGTCGAGGACTACCCCGAGCTGCCCGCGATGCCCGACCACGCGGGTTCGGTGCCCGGCGACCTGTTCAGCGAGGCGGTCTCGCAGGTCGCGGTCGCCGCGGGCAAGGACGACACGCTGCCGATGCTCACCGGTGTGCGGATGGAGATCAACGCCGACCGGCTGACCATGGTCGCCACCGACCGGTTCCGGCTCGCGATGCGCGAGTTCACCTGGGAGCCCGGCACCACCATCGAGGACACCTCCGTGCTGGTGCCGGCCAAGACGCTGTCGGATTCGGCCAAGACCCTCGGCACCGGCGGCAACAAGGTCGAGATCTCGCTGGCCTCCGGTGACGGCCTGCTCGGCCTCTCCGGCAACAGCCGCCGCAGCACCACCCGGCTGCTCGACGCGGAGTTCCCGAAGTACCGCCAGCTGCTGCCCTCGGAGAGCGCGGTGACCGCGGTCGTCGACGTCGCGCCGCTGGTCGAGGCGATCAAGCGCGTCTCGCTGGTCGCCGAGCGCGGCACCCAGGTGCGGCTGGAGTTCTCCGACGCGGGTCTGCGCCTGACCGCCGGCGGCGACGACGAGGGCAGCGCGGAAGAGGAGCTGCCGGTCGAGCTGGTCGGCGAGGCCCTGACGATCGCGTTCAACCCGGCCTACCTGCTCGACGGCCTGGGCGCGCTGAAGTCCGACCGCGCGCAGATGCTGTTCACCACATCGAACCGACCGGCGGTGCTCAAGCCGGTCGGGGAAGATGGAGAGGTGGCGGAGGGCTACCTCTACCTGCTCATGCCGGTTCGCCTGCCCGGCTGAACCGCGAGCACGTGCCAACCGGTGGCACGCGCCACCGACTACGGAATCGTTCTAGGGAGATCGGGTTGCAACTCGGACTTGTCGGTCTCGGCCGTATGGGTTTCAACATGCGCAAGCGGCTGCGCGCCGCCGGCCACGAGGTCGTCGGCTACGACCGGAACCAGGAGGTCAGCGACGTCGCATCGATCGCCGACCTGGTGCAGAAGCTGTCCGGGCCCCGGATCGTGTGGATCATGGTTCCGCACGGCGACCCGACCCGGCAGACCGTGGAGGAGCTCGCCGGGCTGCTCTCGGCGGGCGACCTGGTGATCGAAGGCGGCAACTCCAAGTTCACCGACGACCAGGCCAACGCCGCGCTGCTGGCGGAGAAGGGCATCAAGTACGTCGACGTCGGCGTGTCGGGCGGCGTCTGGGGCGCGGACAACGGCTACGGCCTGATGGCGGGCGGTGACGCCGAGGACGTCGAGCGGGCGATGCCCATCTTCGACGCACTGCGTCCGGAGGGTCCCCGCGACGAGGGCTTCGCGCACGCGGGGCCGGTCGGCGCGGGTCACTACGCGAAGATGGTGCACAACGGCATCGAGTACGGCCTGATGCAGGCGTACGCCGAGGGCTTCGAGCTGCTCGCGGCCGCCGACGTCGTCACCGACGTCCCCGCGACCATCAAGGCGTGGAGCCGCGGCACCGTCGTCCGGTCCTGGCTGCTCGACCTCCTGGTGCGGGCGCTGGAGGAGGACCCGGAGCTGGAGCAGCTGCGCGGTTACGTCAGCGACTCCGGCGAGGGCCGCTGGACGGTGGAGGAAGCGATCAACAACGCGGTGCCCGCCCCGGTGATCACCGCCGCGCTGTTCGCCCGCTTCGCCTCCAGGCAGGACGACTCGCCCGCGATGAAGGCGGTCGCCGCGCTGCGCAACCAGTTCGGCGGGCACTCCGTCCAGAAGAGCTGATCGCCGCTGGTTCCGGTGCGCATCCGCGAGGGCGCGCACCGGAACCACCACGCCACATCGATTTGTCGACAAATCGATCCGTCGTCGTATCGGCTCCGGTCACGCCCGCTCGGTGAACCGCACCAAGCGGGCGGCACCCACGACTATGTTGGACCGCCGTGTACGTCCGCCATCTCCAAGTGACCGACTTCCGGTCCTGGCCGCACGCCGACCTGACCTTCGAGCCGGGGCCGACCGTGCTGGTCGGCTCCAACGGCCAGGGCAAGACCAACCTGGTCGAGGCGCTCGGCTACGTCGCCACGCTCGGCTCGCACCGGGTCGCGACCGACGCACCGCTCGTGCGCTACGGCACCCAGCGCGCGGTGGTGCGTGCCGCGGTGGTCAACCACGGGCGTGAGCTGCTGGTCGAGCTGGAGATCACCCCGGGCAAGGCCAACCGCGCGCGGATCAACCGCGGTGCGGCCGGCAAGCCGCGCGATGTGCTCGGGATCCTGCGCACCGTGCTGTTCGCGCCGGAGGACATGGCGATGGTCCGGGGCGACCCCGGCGAGCGCAGGCGGTTCCTCGACGACCTGCTCGTGGCCCGTGCCCCGCGTTATGCGGGCGTGCGCTCGGACTACGACCGCGTCCTGCGGCAACGCAGCGCGCTGCTCAAATCGGCGGGCGCCGCCAAGCGCGGTGGTTCGGGTGGCGACCTGCGCACCCTGGAGGTCTGGGACGGCCACCTCGCGCGCTACGGCGCCGAGCTGCTGGCCGGTCGGCTGGATCTCGTCGCGGCCATCGCACCCCACGTGACCAGTGCGTACGCCAACGTCGCGGCCACCGCCGAGGAGACCGCGCCGTCGGGCCGGGTCGCCGACGTGCGCTACCGCAGCAGCCTGGGCGAGTCGCTGCCCGAGGGCTACGGGGTGCCGCGCGGCGAGCCGGCCGACGTCGAGGTGCTGGAGAAGGCGCTGCTGGCCGAGTTGGAGCGGGTCCGGGCTCAGGAGCTGGAGCGAGGCGTGTCGCTGGTCGGGCCGCACCGCGACGACCTGGAGCTGATGCTCGGCGAGCTGCCTGCCAAGGGATACGCCAGTCACGGTGAATCGTGGTCGTTCGCCCTGGCGTTGCGCCTGGCTTCCTACCACCTGCTGGCGGAGGATGGCGCGGAACCGGTGTTGATCCTCGACGACGTCTTCGCCGAGCTCGACCGGCGCCGCCGCTCGCGGCTGGCCGAGCTGGTCGCGGGCGCCGAGCAGGTGCTCGTCACGGCGGCGGTGGCCGAGGACGTCCCGGAGGAACTCACCGGCGTCCGCTTCGACGTGCGCGAAGGTGAGGTGCGGCGTGTCGAATGAGCGGCTCGATACACGCAGGGTGATGCCGCGTACACCTACCGAAGCCGAACTACCCACATCTGGGGATAACTCTGTGGATGGTGTGGATAACTCTGCGGACACCGGGGTGGCGATGGGCACCGACGGTGCCGCGCTGAACGGTCCGGACCTGGCGCGGGCGGCGCTGCAGGCGGCCCGCGAGCAGTCGAAGGCGAAGCGCTCGACGGCCCGCCGCCGCTACGGCGGTGGTGGTCAGCGGCGGCGCCGGAGCTGGTCGGGGCCCGGCGCCGACGACCGCGACCCGCAGCCGCTGGGTCGGCTCGCTTCCCGCATCGCGGCCGAACGGGGCTGGGCGGACCGCCTCTCCGGCGGTCGCGTGTTCGGGGAGTGGTCGACCCTGGTGGGCGGTGACATCGCCGAGCACACCAAGCCGGTCGCGCTCAAGGACGGCGAGCTGAGCGTGCAGGCCGAGTCGACGGCGTGGGCCACCCAGCTCCGCCTGCTCCAGCGCCAGATCCTCAAGCGCATCGCCGACGGCGTGGGCAAGGACGTCGTGCGCCGCATCAAGGTCCAGGGCCCGGCCGCGCCGAGCTGGCGCCACGGCCCCCGCCACATCCCGGGTCGGGGTCCCCGCGACACCTACGGCTGACCGTGCAGGCGGCTGGTCCCGCAGCCGCCGCTGGCCGGGAGCGCGGCCCGCCCGCACCCGGCGAGCCCGCGGCGCCGCCCAGCGGCGGGGGTGTCTGACTCAGTGGGCGGATATGCCTTTTGCGCTGGTCACGGCACGGTCGGTCGGCCCTGACCGGGCAGCCGCGACGGCCTGGGCCGTGGGCCGGTCGTGGCCGGCGTGGTCGGTTGGTCTTGGTCGGGCTTGCCGCGACGTGTGGCCCTGGGCCGATGGGGCGTATGCCGGTCGTGGCCGGCCTGGTCGTTGGCCCTGGTCGGGCTTGCCGCGACGTGTGGACCTGGGCCGATGGGGGCGTGGGCCGTCGTGACCGGCGTCGTCCGTTGGCCTCGGTCGGGCTGGCCGTGACCTGTGGGCCGCGAGCCGCCGGGTAGCGACCGGGCCGACCGTGATCGGGTTGGCCGAACTCACTTGGCCATTGACTCCGCAGTCGGGCCCTGTGGATGGCCGGGGTCGGCCGCCGCTCGTCAGCCGTGACCTGGCCGCCCACTTGCCGTCGCCCACCGCGACCTATGGCCCACCGCACTGCTCTACCGCGCCCGATTCCATCCCGCCTACATCTCCGCGCCGTCGCCACGCCCCGCCGGGTCGTGCCTCCGCCGGCGGGCCGTGCCCCCTCACCGCCTGACACGTCTTCGTCCCGCCCTCCGCGCCTCCGGCTCGCCCGGCCCCGCCATGCCCGACACATTGCCCCGGCGATCCCTGAACCCGCCGAACCCACCGGCGAACCACCGCCGCGGGCCACCGCCGGGCCGCTACAACCCGCTCGACCGAACGCCAGGCCCCAACCACCCGAAAGCGGTGAATCCAAGGCTTGCCTCCGCGCCTCTTCCTCATAGCGGGGTTGCGCCCGCCGTCGGCGCGGGTCGGGGCCCCTTCCAATAAGAGGTGCGAAGGCGGGAGTTGGATTCGCGGGGTGGGTGAATCGCACCCGTTAGGTGGCCTGGACCACTCCGCCGGTGCTGTTGTGCGGCGGGTGCCCGGGGACGTTGTGCGGCGGGGCTCCGAACGCCGCGCAGGAGGTTCGCAGGGGGCGTTGCCGCTCTCCGATGGTGTCCTGATCCGATTTCTCGACTCTGTGAGCAAGTCAGGGGTGTCCTTGCCCTACTTCTGTCGAGCGGGACCAGTAGAATCAATCTGAGGGGCGCGGCTCGGCTTCCCGGCGACACCCGACGGCCGCCGGGCGATGAGCGGCGCACCGCTGAGGTTCGGCCATCCGTGTGACGCCGTTCCGCACTGGTCCCGATGCTGTGCAGCGGCGCAAGTGGGCTCCGCCCACCGGACCACCCTGACAGAACAGCCTGCTCTAGGAGACACCGAGGCCCGTGGCATCGAAGAAGAACGACTACAGCGCTTCCTCAATCACCGTTCTCGAGGGCCTTGAGGCAGTCCGCAAGCGTCCCGGCATGTACATCGGCTCGACCGGTGAGCGCGGCCTGCACCATCTGGTGCAGGAGGTTGTGGACAACTCCGTCGACGAAGCGATGGCCGGCTACGCGACCAGGGTCGAGGTGACCCTGCTGGCCGACGGCGGCGTGCGCGTCGTCGACGACGGCCGCGGCATCCCGGTCGACATGCACCCCGTGGAGAAGAAGCCGACGCTCGAGGTCGTGCTGACCGTCCTGCACGCGGGCGGCAAGTTCGGCGGCGACAGCTACGCGGTCTCCGGTGGTCTGCACGGCGTCGGCGTGTCCGTGGTCAACGCGCTCTCGACGGCCCTGGAGGCCGAGATCCACCTCCACGGTCACGTCTGGCGGCAGCGCTACGAGGACTCCAAGCCCGTCCACGACCTGCAGAAGGGCGAGCGAACCACCAGGACCGGGACCACCATCACGTTCTGGGCGGACCCGACCATCTTCGAGACGACCAGGTACAACGCCGAGACGATCTCGCGCCGCCTGCAGGAGATGGCGTTCCTGAACAAGGGCCTGACCATCGTCCTGCGCGACGAGCGCGCCGCGGAGGAGCACGAGGGCGGCGAGGACGCCAGCGGCGCCGCCGCCCGCGCGACCGAGCGCACCTTCCACTACCCGGGTGGGCTCGAGGACTTCGTCCGCCACATCAACGCCACCAAGGAGCCCATCCACAAGAAGGTGGTGTCCTTCAGCGCGTCCGGCAAGGGCCACGAGCTGGAAGTGGCGATGCAGTGGAACTCCGGCTACAACCAGTCGGTCTACACCTTCGCCAACACCATCAACACCCACGAGGGCGGCACCCACGAGGAGGGCTTCCGCTCCGCGCTGACCCGCGTGGTCAACGCCTACGCCAAGGACAAGAAGCTCCTCAAGGACAAGGACGGCAGCCTGACCGGTGACGACGTCCGCGAGGGCCTGGCCGCGATCGTGTCGGTGAAGGTCTCCGAGCCGCAGTTCGAAGGCCAGACCAAGACCAAGCTCGGCAACACCGAGGTCAAGTCGTTCGTCCAGACCAACGCCTTCGAGTGGCTGACCGACTGGTTCGAGCGCAACCCCACCGAGGCCAAGACGATCGTCAACAAGGCGGTCTCGTCGGCGCAGGCGCGGGTGGCCGCGCGCAGGGCCAAGGAGCTGGTCCGCCGCAAGAGCGCGATGGACATCGGCGGCCTGCCCGGCAAGCTCAAGGACTGCCAGTCCAACCAGCCCGACGAGTGCGAGCTCTACATCGTCGAGGGCGACTCGGCCGGTGGTTCGGCCAAGGAGGGCCGCGAGTCCCGCTTCCAGGCGATCCTGCCGATCCGGGGCAAGATCATCAACGTCGAGAAGGCGCGCATCGACAAGGTCCTCAAGAACAACGAGGTCCAGTCGATCATCACCGCGCTGGGCACCGGCATCCACGACGAGTTCGACCTGTCGAAGCTGCGGTACCACAAGATCGTGCTGATGGCCGACGCCGACGTCGACGGCAAGCACATCCAGACGCTGCTGATGACGCTGTTGTTCCGGTTCATGCGCCCGCTGATCGAGCACGGTCACGTCTTCCTGGCGCGCCCGCCGCTCTACAAGATCAAGTGGCCGCGGTCGGAGCCGGAGTACGCCTACTCCGACAAGGAGCGCGACGCGCTGCTGGAGGCGGGTGCCTCGGCGGGCAAGAAGCTGCCCAAGGAGGACGGCATCCAGCGCTACAAGGGTCTCGGCGAGATGAACGCCGACGAGCTGTGGGAGACCACCATGGACCCGGCGACCCGGCTGCTGATGCAGGTCACCCTCGACGACGCGGCGACGGCCGACGAGCTGTTCAGCGTGCTGATGGGCGAGGACGTCGAGGCCCGGCGCTCGTTCATCACCCGCAACGCCAAGGACGCGGGTCTGCTCGACATCTGACATCGCGGCCACCCGCCATCCCCGGAGGACCCCCGCCATGGGCAGTCGCCAGAAGTGCCCCGTTCGCAACGGAACGGCAAAGGTCCGAGGGAACACTCGCCCGCGTTGTGGTCGCGCAGGAACACGCTGACCCGCCTGAAAGGAACCCCCACCCGTGACGGAAACCCTGCCGCCGGAACACGGCCGGATCGAACCGGTCGACATCCAGCAGGAGATGCAGAACTCCTACATCAACTACGCGATGAGCGTCATCGTCGCCCGTGCGCTGCCCGACGTGCGCGACGGGCTCAAGCCGGTGCACCGTCGCGTGCTCTACTCGATGTACGACTCGGGCTACCGCCCGGACCGCGGCTACGTGAAGTGCTCGCGCGTCGTCGGCGACGTGATGGGCAACTACCACCCCCACGGTGACTCGTCGATCTACGACACCCTGGTGCGACTGGCGCAGCCGTGGTCGATGCGCCACCCGCTGATCGACGGCCAGGGCAACTTCGGTTCGCCCGGCAACGACCCGGCCGCGGCCATGCGGTACACCGAGTCCCGGCTGGACCCGTTGGCGATGCACATGCTCGCCGACATCGAAGAGGACACCGTCGACTTCTCCGACAACTACGACGGTCGCAGCCAGGAACCCGACGTCCTGCCCGCGCGCATCCCGAACCTGCTGGTCAACGGTGGCGGCGGGATCGCGGTCGGAATGGCGACGAACATCCCGCCGCACAACCTGCGGGAGGTCGCCGACGGCGTCGTCTGGGCGCTGGAGAACCCCGAGGCCGACGACGAGGCGCTGCTGGAAGCGCTGATCGAGCGCATCAAGGGCCCCGACTTCCCGACCCGCGGCCTGATCATGGGCACCAACGCGATCGCCGACGCCTACCGCACCGGCCGCGGCTCGATCAAGATGCGCGCGGTGGTCGACGTCGAGGAGGACACCAAGGGCCGCACCTCGCTGGTCGTCACCGAGCTGCCGTACCAGGTCAACCCGGACAACCTGATCGAGAGCATCGCGGCGATGCACCGCGAGGGCAAGCTCACCGGCATCTCCGACATCGCCGACGAGTCCAACAGCCGGCGCGGCATGCGCATCGTCATCACCCTCAAGCGGGACTCGATCCCGAAGGTGGTGCTGAACAACCTCTACAAGCACACCCAGCTGCAGTACACCTTCGGCGTGAACATGCTGGCGCTGGTGGAGGGCGTGCCGCGCACGCTGCGCCTGGACCAGGTGATCCGCCACTACGTCAAGCACCAGGTCGAGGTCATCGTCCGGCGCACCCGGTTCCGGTTGCGCAAGGCCGAGGAACGCGCCCACATCCTGCGCGGTCTGGTCAAGGCGCTGGACATGCTCGACGAGGTCATCGCGCTGATCCGGCGCTCGCCGACGGTCGACGACGCGCGCACCGGCCTGATCGAGCTGCTCGAGGTCGACGAGGTCCAGGCGAACGCGATCCTGGAGATGCAGCTGCGGCGCCTCGCCGCCCTGGAACGGCAGAAGATCGTCGACCAGCTCGCCGAGATCGAGCGCGAGATCGAGGACCTCAAGGACATCCTCGACAAGCCCGAGCGGCAGCGCCAGATCATCCGCGACGAGCTGATGGCCATCGTGGACAAGCACGGCGACGACCGGCGGACCAGGATCGTCCCGCACGAGGGCGAGGTCTCCATGGAGGACCTCATCGCCGACGAGGACGTGGTCGTCACCCTCACCCGGACCGGTTACGCCAAGCGGACCCGGACCGACCTGTACCGGGCGCAGAAGCGCGGCGGAAAGGGCGTGCAGGGCGCACAGCTCAAGCAGGACGACATCGTGTCGCACTTCTTCGTGTGCTCGACCCACGACTGGATCCTGTTCTTCACCAACAAGGGCCGCGTCTACCGCGCCAAGGCCTACGAGCTGCCGGAGGCCAACCGCACCGCGCGCGGGCAGCACGTGGCGAACCTGCTGGCGTTCCAGCCCGACGAGCACATCGCCCAGGTCATGCAGATCAAGGACTACACGGCCGCGCCGTACCTGGTCCTGGCGACCCGCAACGGGCTGGTGAAGAAGTCGCGGCTCACCGACTTCGACTCCAACCGATCGGGTGGTCTCATCGGAGTCAACCTCAAGGACGACGACGAGCTCGTCGGGGCCGTGCTGTGCTCGGCCGACGACGACCTGCTGCTGGTCTCGGCCGAGGGCCAGTCGATCCGCTTCCACGCCAGTGACGAGGCGCTTCGCCCCATGGGCCGGGCCACCTCGGGTGTGCTGGGCATGCGCTTCAACGAGGGCGACGAACTGCTCGCGATGGGTGTCGTCCGTCCGGACCGCTACGTGCTGGTCGCGACCGACGGTGGATATGCGAAGCGGACGCCCATCGACGACTATCCAGTGCAGGGTCGCGGCGGTAAGGGAGTGCTGACGATCCAGTACGACAGGAAGCGTGGCAGGCTGGTCGGGGCGCTCATCGTCGATGTGGATGATGAGCTCTACGCGATCACCTCGACCGGTGGGGTCATCAGGACCACCGCCAAGGAGGTGCGCAAGGCCGGCAGGCAGACGAAGGGTGTTCGTCTCATGAACCTCGGGGACGGGACCTCGGTGGTCGCGGTCGCACGCAATGCCGACGAGGCCGCCGATCCCGACGCCGCCGGGCCGGAGCAGCAAAAATAGGGGAGCGGGTAACCACACCGCCACAGGCCACCGACGATCATCGAAGGATCGCTCGTGACACCTTCCGAGAAGCCGGGGGAATCGGCATCGCAGTCCAAGGACGCGAGCCACACCTCGGTCATCACGCAGTCCGAAGAAGCCACCGAGTCCACCGCCGAGCGGGGGACGCCGGCCGCTGAGGACCAGGCACCGAACCACGGCGAGGAGGCCGCCGCGCTGGACGGCACCGACGCACCGCCGCCGTGGCAACGTGGTGCGGCAACCTCCTCGGCCGGTGAGCAGCCCTCCTGGCCCACGGAGCAGCCGGTGGGGACCTCCGGGTCCCCGGCGGATGCCGGCGGAGCGCCGGACTCCGAGGACACCCAGAAGATCCCGCGGCCCGCGCAGGAGCAGGAGACCGCCCGCAACGAGGTCCCGCAGTCGTCCTCGGGCGGCCGGACCGCGGTGACCTTCGGGTCCGCCGGGCGGGCCACCACCGCCGCGGGCAGCGCCAGACGTCCCAGCCGGGGACCGAGGCGGGCCAGCCTGCAGGTCAAGCGGGTCGACCCGTGGTCGGTGCTCAAGCTCGCCCTGGTGCTGAGCGTGGCGCTGTTCTTCGTGTGGATGATCGCGGTGGCGGTGCTCTACGGCGTCCTGGACGGCATGGGCGTCTGGGACCAGCTCAACGGCACGTTCACCGAGCTGACCCAGCCCGACGACGCGGCCGCCGAGCCGCTGATCAGCGCGGGCCGGGTGTTCGGCGTCGCCTCGATCATCGGGGCGATCAACATAGTGCTCATCACGGCGCTGGCGACGGTGGCCGCGTTCATCTACAACGTGGCCGCCGACTTCGCCGGTGGCGTCGAGGTGACGCTGTCCGAGCGGGAGTGACGAGCATGTGGCGGTTTCCCCAGGGCAGCCGCCACATGCACCCCCCGTTTCGGAGCGCTCCGAGCGTCATGTAATGTTTGGAGCGCACCAGGGGCCTATAGCTCAGGCGGTTAGAGCGCTTCGCTGATAACGAAGAGGTCGAAGGTTCAAGTCCTTCTAGGCCCACCACCCCGTGTCGACGAACTGATCCGGAACGACACGGGCCAACGCCGTGCTAGGAGGCGACTGAAGTGAAGAAGCTGATCGCACTCGCCGTGGTTGCTGGTGCCGTTCTGTTCGTCGTCCGCCGCAACCGCGCCGCCAAGGCCGAGGCCGACCTCTGGCGCGAGGCCACCGCGGAAGCCTGAGCCGACCGGCGAGCCGACTCCGCCTCCACTCCTGCACTTCCCAGAGCGGAAGCAGGTCGGGGCGGAGTTCATGTCGTTCGAGGCTCGGTTGCCATCGCGGCGGACAGCCAGCAGACGGTGACCGGCTCGACGCCGGGGGACGTAGCTCAATTGGCAGAGCACCGCCTTTGCAAGGCGGGGGTTAGGGGTTCGATTCCCCTCGTCTCCACGTTCCGCGTGTTCGGTGCGTTCCGCACCTTCCCGCTTTCCTGATTTCCTTACGGGGGCCGAGCCCCCGTAGACCCCCACGGTGCGGTGGTCGCTTCTCTCCGGCTTCGCAGCTTCTCCGCCGTTCCCGGCCTGGTCTTCGACCAGACCCTTCGGTCCTCCTTGGGGATGTGGTGGGTCGTTCGTGGCCGGCAGGCGCTTTTCGGGGTTGTCGTCGATTCGGTTGTTTCGTCGGCTTTGGTTTCGGTGGATTGGGGCTTTTGAGTCCGGACCGCCCGTTTTCGCCGTTTGCAATTTGGTTGTCGGTGGTCAGGGCTTTCGGGTTGGGGCCGCTCGTATTCAGCGATCGGCGGTAGTCGTCGTTTGCCAGCCGGAGAGGCCGGCTCGGATGGCGCGTTCGAACATGTCGTCTCCCACGTCGGGGAGCAGGTTGCTCAGCTCGAGCGAGACCAGGCCGTGGACGTGGGCCCAGAGGGCGGAGGCGACCAGGGTGGGGTCGGCGTCGACGAGCCTGCCCTGCTCGACGCACTGGCGGACGGTCTCCAGCAGCGGTTCGAAGGCGTCGTGGCCGGCGCGGCGGACGGCGTCGTCCTCCTCGGCGGTCCGCCGGCGGTCGAACATCGCGCGGTAGTAGTGCGGGCCCTCCAGGGCGCTGGCCCGGTAGGCGTGGCTCAAGCGGACCAGGTGCTCGACGATGTCGTCGTCGGCGGGCACCGCCCGCAGCCGCTCGGCCAGGCGGCGGAAGCCCTCCTCGTACAGGGCGTGCAGCAGCTCGTCCTTGCCACCGAACAGCGAGTAGACCGCGCTGGTCGAGGTGTCGGCCGCCTTGGCCAGGCTGCGCAGGCCGAGCGCGTCGGCACCGCCTTCGGCCAGCAGCTCGCCCGCGCGGTCGAGCAGTCGCAGCCGCAGCTTGTCGTCGTGGACCCTCTTTCGCCCCATCCCGGCAACATAGCATAACAATGTTTTGATTTTCGGGTGCCGCCTGAGCTGCGCCTTCGTCGTCGGGATGAGGATTGACGCCGTTTTCAAACAGTGTTACATAACTATGTTATGAGTACTCGGACGCATTCCGACGACACGCCCGCCACCGGCTTCGCGCGGGGGTTCGCCAGCCTCGAGAGCGAGGTCGAGGTCGCCGAGCTGCCGGTGACCGGAGAACTCCCGGAGTGGCTCAGCGGCGAGCTGCTGCGCAACGGCCCGGCCAAGTTCGAGGCCGGACGCAGGAGGTTCCGGCACTGGTTCGACGGCCAGGCGATGCTGCACCGCTTCGCCATCGCCGACGGCAGGGTGGCCTACCGCAACCGGTTCCTGGACAGCCCGGCGTTGCGCAGCGCCCGCGACGGGCGCATCCGCTACGCCGAGTTCGCCACCGATCCGTGCCGCTCGCTGTTCGCGCGGCTGTTCACCCGGTTCCGGCGCAGCGAACCCTCGGCCAACGCGTGCGTGAACGTCGTGCCCAACGGCGACGACACGTATGCGGCGCTGACCGAGATCCCGATGGCCGTGGACTTCGACCCGCACACCCTGGAGACGATCGGGATCTCCGGGTACGACGACAGCATCGGCGGCAACGTCACCACCGCGCACCCGCACCAGGCCCCGCGCACCGGCGACCTCGTGAACTACGTGCTCCGCTTCTCCCGGCAGAGCGAGTACCGGATCTACCGGCAGCGACCGGACGGCCGGACTCGCGAGTTGCTCGCGTCGGTGCCCACCGACCAGCCCGGTTACCTGCACAGCTTCGCCATCACCGAGGACCACGTGGTGCTCGTGGAGTTCCCGTTCGTGGTGAACCCGCTCGCGTTTCTGCTGAGCGGCAAGCCCTTCATCGAGAACTACCGCTGGCGCCCGGAGCTCGGGACGCGGTTCATCGTGATCGGACTGGACGACGGGTCGGTGCGCAGCGTCCGCACCGAGGAGGCGTTCTTCGCCTTCCACCACATCAACTCCTATGTGGACGGTGGGGAGCTGGTGGTCGACGTCTGCGCGTATCCGGACTCGGGTGTCGTCGACTCCTTCTACCTGGACCGCCTGCGTTCGGGTGCGCGGATGCCGGTGCCCGCGCCGATGCGGTACCGGGTGGATCTCGACGCCGGGACCGCCCGTTCGCACCGCCTGGCCGAAGAACCGCTGGAACTGCCGGGGATTTCCTACGGCCACCGCAACGGCCGGCCCTACCGCTGCGCCTACGGCGTCGGCATGCGCGGGCACGACGGGCGCGACTTCCTCGACCAGCTCGTCAAGATCGACGTCGAGGACGGGCGGTCGAGCACCTGGTACGAGGGGGGCTGCTACCCCGGCGAACCGGTTTTCGTGCCTGCCCCGGAAGCGGAGGCCGAGGACGACGGCGCGGTGCTCTCGGTCGTCCTCGACTCGGCCGCGGGCCGGTCGTTCATGCTCGCGCTCGACGGCCGGTCGTTCACCGAGATCGCCAGGGCCGAGGTGCCGCATGCGATCCCGTTCGGCTTCCACGGCCAGTTCAGCAGTCGTTGACCAGCGCATACGCCGCCAGGAGTCGATCGAGCCCTTGACAACGGTGATCGATCCGTTCTTCCCTGGCAGCGCTCCGGAACCTGGGGAAGGGAGCGCGTCATGCACATCCCGGTCCACGCTCCACCACCGCGGCGCGGCGCGCGTCCGGTGTCGGCGGTCCGATGAACGCGACGGGGTCGGACGAGCGGGACGGTGGTCCGTTAGCCCGCCTGAGCAGATTCGTCGTCCGCAGACGAGGTGCCGTCGTCTGCGCCTGGGTGGCCTTCGCCGCGCTGCTGAACGTGCTGGTGCCGCAGCTCGAGGCGGTGATCGGGCAGAGCCGCGTCCCGTTCGTCCCCGACAGCGCACCATCGGTGCGGGCACTGCCCGAGATGGACCGCAGGTTCGGCGGCGAGGGCGCCAACAGCCTCGTGTTCGTCGTCCTGGCCGACGAAAGTGGTCTGTCCGAAGAGGACCACCGCTACTACGCCGAGCTCGTGGGCCGGATGGAACGCGACGACTCGCGGATCGCCTCGGTGCAGGACGCCGTCTCGCAGCCCGAGCTGGCCGACGCGCTGGTCAGCCGCGACGGCAAGGCGATCTACATCCCGGTCGGCCTGCGCGGGGAGAACGGATCCCCGGAAACCACCGCGCAGATCAAGCACATCCGCGAGACGGCGCAGCAGGGGCGGCCGGACTCGCTGGCCGTGCACGTGACCGGGCCGATGGCCACGATCGCCGACATGCAGGACGAGATCGAGAGGAGCATGCTCGTCATCACCGCGGTGACGGTCGGGCTCATCACGGCGATCCTGCTGGTGATCTACCGGTCGGTGGTGACCGCGCTCGTCGCGCTGGCGCTCATCGGGCTGTCGCTGGGCACCGCCCGCGCGGTGACGGCGGTGTGCGGGCTGCAGTTCTTCGACGTCTCGACCTTCACCGCGTCGCTGCTCACTGCCGTGGTGCTGGGCGCGGGCACCGACTACGGGGTGTTCCTGCTCAGCCGGTTCCACGAGCGGATACGCGCCGGTGACGACCCCGAGCAGGCGGTGATCACGGCGAACCGGCGGGTGGCGGCGGTGATCGCGGCTTCCGCGGGAACCGTGATCGCGGCTTGCAGCGGCATGGCGCTGGCCGAAGTCAGCATCTTCCGCACCACCGGGCCGGCCATCGCGGTGAGCCTCGCGGTCACCCTGGCGGCGGGCCTGACGCTGACGCCCGCGCTGCTGGCCATCGCGGCCACCCGCGGCTGGGCGATGCCGCGGCGCTCGCCGGAGAACGGCCGGTGGACGGCCATCGCCGAACGCGTGGTGGCGAGGCCGGCCCGAGTGCTGGCGGCGGGGCTGGTGGTGCTGCTCCTGCTCGCCGCGTTCTACCCGGCAGCGCGGCTGAGCTACGACGAACGAGCCGTGCAACCGGCCGCCACCGACAGCAACCTCGGCTACGGCGCGCTGGGCAAGCACTTCCCTGCGGGCGAGATCCTCCCGGAGTACTTACTGGTCAACTCCGACCACGACATGCGCAACCCGCAGGACCTCGCGGCCCTGGAGACCGCGGCGGCGAACGTGGCCAAAGTGGACGGTGTGCGGGCCGTGCGCGGCGTGACCAGGCCGACCGGCGAGCCCATCGCGGAAGCCAACGTGGGCAACCAGGTCGGGGTGGTCGGGGACCGGCTCGGCGCGGCGGAGGAGCAGCTCGGCGGCGGTCAGCAGGGCATCGGCGGACTGGCCGACGGTGCGGGGCGGCTCGCCGACGGCACGGGCAGGCTCGCCGGCGGAGCCGCGGAGCTCGCCGCGGGCAGCGGACGCCTGGCCGCGGGCGCGCGCAGCGCGGTGGACGGCGCAGACCAGCTGCTCAACGGCCTGAACACGGCCCACGGTGGTCTGGGCACCGCCGGCGACGGCGCCGACGACGCCGGATCGGCCGCGACCACGCTCGCCGAGGGGGCGCGGCAGCTCGCCACCGGACTCGACCTGGCGCGCGACCAGACATCGCTGGCCGTCGACGGTCTCGGGCTGGCCTACCACGCGCTGCAAGCCGACGCCGTGTGCTCGCTCGACCCGATCTGCGCCCAGGCGCGCAAGGGCATCGGCGACATCTACGTCAGCGAGCGCGACCAGCTTCTGCCTGGGCTGGAGCAGGCGGCCGCCGCCGCGCACAAGATCGCCGACGGCAACGGCGACCTCGCCTCCGGCATGGACGACCTGCGCGGTGGGATCGCCACCGCGCGCGACGGCATCGCGCGGCTCGCCGAGGGCCAGCGCACGATGCGGGACCAGCTCGGCGCCCTGGCCGACGGGGCCGGCCAGGCGGCCAACGGCGCGCAGCAGCTCTCCGACAACGCGGGCCTGGCCGCCGACGGCGCGGGCCGGTTGCGCGACGGCACCGCGAACGCGACCGTCTCGGTCAAGGAGCTGGAACGGGGGCTGGCCCAGGCCGCGGACTTCCTGCGCACCGTGCGCGCCGAGTCGCACCACCCCGGCGTCGGCGGGTTCTACCTGCCGCCCAACGCGCTCAGCGATCCCCGGATGGCCATGGCCAGCGGCATGTTCCTGTCCGGCGACGGCAGGACGGCCCGGCTGGTCGTGCTGCACAGCGGCGACCCGCTGGACCGGGCCGCGATGGACCGGACCGGCGAGATCGTGCGTACCGCCGAACACGCGTTGCGCGGTACCTCGCTGGACGGAAGCGGGGTGCACAACACCGGCTCGGCGTCGGTGAACCGCGACCTCGCGCGGATGTCCGACGCGGACTTCTCGGTCTTCGCGCTGGTGGCGCTGCTGTCGGTGCTGGTCATCCTGATGCTGTTGCTGCGCAGCGTCGTGGCGCCGATCTACCTGCTGGTCTCGGTGATCCTCTCCTACGCCGCCGCGATGGGGATCGCCGTGCTGTTCTGGCAGTTCCTGCTCGGCGGCGAGCTGGACTGGAGCGTCCAGCCGATCGCGTTCGTGATCCTGGTCGCGGTCGGCGCCGACTACAACATGCTGCTGATGTCGCGCATCAGGGAGGAGTCCGACGACGGGTCGCGGGCGGGAATCGCGCGTGCGGTGGCCACGACCGGAGGCGTGATCACCTCGGCGGGCATCATCTTCGCGGCGAGCATGTTCGCGCTGATGTCGGGAACCGTGGACATCCTGGCGCAGCTCGGCTTCACCATCGGCGTCGGCCTGCTGCTGGACACCTTCGTCGTGCGGACGCTGGTCATCCCCGCCATCGCGGTGCTGCTGCGCAAGTGGAACTGGTGGCCCTCGAAGAATGCCGGGGAGAGCGGCTGATCGGCTGAGCGATGTATCCCTTCGGGCATGCGGGGCCTCTGTCTTGCAGAGAGCTGTCTGGAAGGGGCGCAGCACCGTGACCGTCTCACACCTGATCTCGCTCGCGGAGGAAGTGGAGCGCTACCTCGGCGACCCCCACGACCCGTCCAGCCGGATGTCCTACCAGCGCATCCTGGAGCACGACGAGAGCGAGCGGTACCCGCACGAGCTGGTCGACGTCCTGCACGAGTGGGGCCTGCACACCTACCTCCTGCCGGAGGAGTGGGGCGGGCGCGCGATCGACGTGGAGGTGGGGTTCAACCTGCTGCGCCTGGTGGCGCGCCGGGACCCCGCGGCGGCCACCGCGGTCATGCTCACCGACCTGGCCTTCATGCCGGCCTGGATCGCCGGGACCGCGGAGCAGCGCGAGGGGTTCGTGCGCGCGATCACCGACGGCACGAAGATGGCGTGGGGACTTTCCGAGCGGCACCACGGCAGCGACGTGCTCGCCAACGAGATGCGGGCCGAGAAGGTGCCCGGCGGCTACCTGCTCTCCGGCGAGAAGTACCTGATCGGCAACGCGACGGTCTCCGACGTGGTGAGCCTGCAGGCGCGCACCGACGAGCGCGGCGGACCGGGCGGGTGGTCGCTGTTCGCGGTGGACAAGCGCGAGTGCGCTCCCGGCACCTTCGAGCACCTGCCGCGGGAGCGGCTGCACGGGCTGCGCGCCTCGGACCTCGGCGGGTTCCGGCTGGACCAGGTCTTCGTACCCGAATCAAGCAGGTTCGGCGAGGAGGGCAGGGGCCTGGAGATCTCCATCAAGGGTGCCCAGGTCGCCCGGATCTCGATCTGCAGCATGTCGCTCGGCGCCGTCGACACCGCGCTGCGGCTGGCGATGGACTTCGCCGAGCAGCGCGAGATCTTCGGCAGGAAGGTCGTCGAGATCCCGTACTCCCGGCGGCAGCTCGCCGAATGCTTCGCGGACCTGCTGATCGGGGATGCGCTGTGCACCGAGGCCGTGCGCGGTTTGCAGGGAAATCCGGCGCAGGCGAGCGTTTTCTCATCGGTGGTGAAGTACTTCGTGCCGACGTTGCTGGAACGCACGATGGCGCAGACGTCGGTCGTTCTCGGGGCTCGTCTCTACCTGCGCGACCATCCCCATTTCGGTGTGTACCAGAAGATGATGCGTGATGTCCTGGTGGCCATCTTCGCCGACGGCAACACCGTTGTGAACCTCAAGAACATCGCCCTGGAACTGCACGAACTGCTCGGCACCGCACGCGATCCCGGAGAAGAACTGCGCGCCGGCGCCGAGAAGAGCGTCGGGCTGCTGTACGACGTGGACGCGAAGCTGCCGCGCTGGCAACCGCAACGCCAGTCGTTGTTCAGCCGCGGGAAGGACGACACGGTGCTGGCGATGCCGGACGGCATCGAGCGGTTGCGCGCCCTTGCCGAAAGGCAGCATGACCCCGCGCAACGGCGGTGGTACCTGCGATCCGCCGAGGTCGCGCAGCGGCTGATGGGCGAGCTCGACCGCCTGCACGAGGGCACCACGCGGCTCAAGCAGCGGTGGGGCAAGGAGTACAGCACCTCCGACGAGCTGTTCCGGCTCGGTGAGCAGTACTGCGCGGTGCACGCGGGTGCCGCGCTGGTCCACCTGGTGACCAGGTCCGCCGACGTGTTGCAGGACCCGATGCCCGACGGCGCCGTGCTGCTTCTGTGCCTGGAAAGGGTGTGGCGGCAGTTCCGCTCGGACGAACCCGTCACCGACATCGACGTGATCGACCGCGTCGTCGAGGTGCTCAGGTGGCAGCACAGCGAGCACCGGCTGTTCTCGCACTGGCAATTCCGGCTCCGGGCGTCATCGTCGTGACCGCGGCGAACGCGTTCCGGTTTCCCAGGTTCGCGTTCGCGGGGGACAATCACGAAAAGCCATGACGATGTGGACCGGTGAACCCGTTCGCCGCGGCTGGTGGCACTGGGGGGTTCCGGCCGCGCGATGGGGTGCCGCTGTGGATGATTACGACTTAACCGAAGATGTCGCGAGCATGCCGGGCAATGCGTTTCGCCCGGCCGAAGAACACGTGTTGCACGGGCGCGAACGCGAACGCCGCGCGATCCGGTCGATTCTGGAGGACGCGAGGTCGGCGAGAGGCCGCGCACTGGTGCTCCGGGGTGAAACCGGGATCGGCAAGAGCACGCTGCTGAAGTACGCGCAACGCCGGGCCGCGGGAATGCGGCTGCTGTCCTGCTCCGGACTGGAATCGGAGTCCGAGCTCGCGTTCTCCGGGTTGCAGCACCTGGTCGCTCCGCTGCTCGACGAGATCGACGGGCTGCCGCCGTCGCAGGCCGAGGCGCTGCGCGCGGCGCTGGGGATGTCCGAACTGCCGGTGACCGAGTTCGTGGTGTCGGCGGCGGTGTGCTCGCTGCTGTCGTACTCCGCGCGCGGAACACCGCTGCTCGTCGTCGTCGACGACGCGCAATGGCTGGACCGGGCCACGCTCGGCGCGCTGTACTTCACCGCCCGCCGGATCGCGACCGAACCGATCGCGCTGCTGTTCGGCATGGGCGAGGCCGAGCAGCACGAGCGGGAGGCCCGCGATCTGCCCACCATGCTGCTGACCGGACTGTCCGACGAAGCCGCCGACGACCTGCTCGACGAGCTGGGCTGGAACGCACCGGCCCGCGACTCGCTGATCACCGCGACCGGAGGCAACCCGCTCGCGCTGCGGGAGCTGACCCGGCTCGGAGCCCCGGAGCAGCTCGTCGGGGACGCGCTGCTGCTGGGCACCGTGCCGTTGAGCGAGCGCCTGCGGACGGCGTTCATCCAGCGGATGGAGGGGCTGCCTGCCAAGGCCCGGGCGCTGCTGCTGGTGGTGGCCGTCGAGGAGACCGGCAGGCTCGGCGTGGTGCTCGGCGCCTGCGCCCGCCTGGGCATCGACGCCGGGGTGCTGGACTCGGTGCTCAGGGGCTACGACCAGCTCGAGATCACCGAACGCTGGGTGCGCTTCCGCCATTCGCTGATGCGGTCGGCGGCCTACCACAAGGCGTCGCTGCGGATGCGGTCGAAGGCGCACGCCGCGGTGGCCGAGGAGCTGACCGACCGCGGTGAGTCCGACCGGGCGTCCTGGCACCGGGCGATGGCGGCGGTCGAACCGGACGAGGAGCTCGCCACGGCGTTGGAGCGCAGCGCCGACACCGCCGAGCGGCGCGGCGGCAGCGCCGCGGTGGTGTCGGTCCTGCAGCGCGCGGCCAAGCTGAGCACCGATCCGGAGGGGCGGACGCGGCGCACCGCCTCGGCCGCGTACGCGGCGTGGCAGTCCGGCCAGCCCGACCTCGCCAGGGCGCTGACGACCGAGGTCATGACCGCACCGACGGACATGCACGCCAGGGTGGGGCTGACGCGTCTGCTGGGCCTGATCGACCTGGACAGCAACGACCCGGCGGTGGCGTGCGCGCAGTTCGTCCGGGGTGCCCAGGAGGTCGCCGAGCACAACCCGGAGGAGGCGCTGACCCTGCTCTTCCTCGCCGTGGACGGCGGTTACCTGTCGGGGCGGATCGAGGACGCGGGCCGGGCCGCGCGGCTGATGACCGAACTGGACTGCGGGCCGGACTACCGGCTGCTCGCCGAGCGGATGTGCGCCGCGCTCGAAGGGCGCCTGCCGTTGGAGGGCACCACCCCGCGCGAGCTGCTCGATGCCGCACCCGCCCTGCCCACGCCCGACGACGAGATCCGGTTCCTGTGGGTGATGGCGATGAGCTGGCTCGGTCCGCACCAGCGCCAGGCCAGGGAGTTCGGGCTCGCGGCCTGCCGGACGTTCCGGCTCAAGGGCGTGGCCAGCGTCCTGCCCGTGATGCTGAACTGGGTGGCCGACACCGAGTACCACCTGGGGCTGTGGCGCGACGGGCAGGCGCACGCCGAGGAGGCGGTGCGGCTGGCCCGCGACACCGGGCAGCGCAACCGGATGGCCGACGGCCTGGCGCTGCTCGCCCGGTTCGCCTCCGTGCGGGGCGACTGGGACGGGTGCCGGGACCACGCCGACGCCGCGCTGGAGACGGCGCTGGTGTTGCGCAACCGTGCCGCCGCGGCGCACGTGAGCTGGGCGCTGGGTCTGGCGGACCTGGCCAGGGGACGGGACGCCGACGCGTACCGGCGGTTGTCGTCGATCAGGTCGGAGGGATCGCCGTACGCCAACAGCAAGGTCGCGGCGCTGGTCCACCCCGACCTCGTCGAAGCGGCGGTCCGATGTGGACATTCGGACATCGCCGAGGTGCTGCTTTCCGAGGTGCGGGAAGGCTGCCGCGGGACGACGGCGCGGTGGCGGAAGCTGCACCTGCACATGTGCCGGGCCCTGGTCGAGGAGTCCGGTGCCGACTTCGCCACCGCCACCGGCGCCGACCTGGGTGAGGACCGCCCTTTCGACCGCGCCCGCGCGGCCCTGCTGCACGGCGAGTGGCTGCGTCGCAACCGGCGCCAGGCCGAGGCCCGCTGGCAGTTGCAGCAGGCGGCGGAGCTGTTCGACAGCCTCGGTGCGGCGCCCTGGTCCGAACGTGCCCGCGGCCAGTTGCGCGCGGCTCGGGGAGCGCTGCTGCGCACCGCCGACCCGGCCGTGCTGACCAGGCAGGAGAAGCAGATAGCAGGCATGGCCGCCACCGGCATGACCAACAAGGAGATCGCCGCGCAGCTCTCGGTCAGCCCACGCACGGTCAGCCACCACCTGTACAAGCTCTTCCCGAAGCTGGGGATCTCCTCGCGCGCCCAGTTGCGGGGCCTCGACCTGGAGTCGGCCCCCACCCAGGACGGCTGAGGAGTTGCCTTCGCCCCAGTGGCGGAACTTGAACTCGCCTTGCGTGGCGGTGCCGGTGGCGGAACCTCAGGCGCCCTCTGGCTCCGGGATCTTTTTCTGACGTATGCGCATACGCTGCGAAATAGCCGTCCTCGCCAGAGGACGCCTGAGAACCCGCGGCGGTGCGGGTTGCGGGGGTGGGCCAAGCGGCTTCGCCGCTTCGAAGTGAGGGAGCCGCACCGGTCGTCCTGGGCGGGAGCCCGCTCAGGCGGCCGGCGCGTTCTCCTTCTCCAGCACCACCACTCCCATGTAGTCGACGACCGTGAGCCAGAAGCGGTCGTCGTCGCCGTAGCGGCGCAGGAGGTCCGGGATGCGGTGGTGCTCGGCGACGCCGAACCCGCCCGCGTCGCAGAAGGCGCGGATGTCGTCGGACTCGACGCCGAAGACGAACGGCTCGCCGCCGCTGGCCACGAGCTGCCTCGCCCGCCGCGCCGAGTCGTCGCCGGAGCCGCTGACGACCGAGGCGTCCATGTAGTCCAGCACGACCTTGCTGCCCGGTGCGGTGATGGCGCCGAGCTTGCCGAGGGTGTCCAGCACGGAGTCGCCCGGCAGGTAGTAGGTGACGCCCATCCAGAGCACCACCGACGGGAGCGCGGGGTCGAACCCCTGCGAGGTGAGCCGCTCGCCCAGGTCGTCGCCGGCGGCGAAGTCGCACGTCACGTACTGCACGCGTCCCTTGGGCCGCAAGGAGTTCCGCCGCATGATGGCCGTCTTCTCGGCCTGGGTGTCGGGCTTGTCGACCTCGTAGACGACCACGCCGGGGCCGAAGTCGTGGCGCAGCGCGGTGGTGTCGTACCCGGCACCGAGCAGCACGACCTGCGTGCAACCGGCCGCGACCTCGGCTTCGACGACCTCGTCGCAGAAGCGGTGGCGCAGCACCACCTCGGCCAGCAGACCGGTGTAGCGGCGGTCGGCCATGCGCAGGCAGAGCCTGAAGACGGGCGGGAACGGATGAGTGGTCCGGAACCGCCAGTTCTGCAGGAAGTACTGGGCGAACGGGTCGTCGAGCAGTCGCGACCGCTCCGGCTGCTGCGTCTCGGCTGCCCGGATCACCGCGCACAGCTCCGCGGTGGGGCTGGTGGCCCCCTTGGCCGCCCTGACCTTTCCGGCGAGCGTCACGACGTCCTCCTCCTGGTGCGGTCGGTTTGGACGTGTCCTCACCTACACCGAGGCGGCGCGGGCGCGCGTGGATACGTCACCGGCGCCGTCGATCCGGATCCGCCTCGGCATGTATCCCGCGGCGGCGCAGCCCGCTCTGTACGGGTGGATCTCGCGGGCGAGCCGACTCCGCGTCGAGCCACGCGCGAGGTCACCGCGCGAGACGGGTCCCGCTCGTCCGCGACGACCTGTGAGGAGGGACGTGGTGAGTGTGCGAGTCGCTGTGGTGGGCGCCGGCGCCGCCGGCATCTCGGCCGCGCACCGGTTGCGCTCGGACGCGGACGTGACCGTGTTCGAGGCGTCCGACCGGCCGGGCGGGCACGCCCGCACGGTCGAGGTCACCGACGACGGCCGGACGCTGGGCCTGGACACCGCCTTCGTCGTCTACAACGAGCCGCACTACCCGGAGATCACCCGGTTCTTCGACCACCTCGGCGTCGCGACCCGCGAGCATCCGGGCCGGTTCTCGTTCTTCGACCTCGACAGCCCGACGGCCTACGTGTCGGAGGACTTCGACCTGACGGCGGAGCAGGTTCGGGAGCGCTACCCCGACGAGTTCGTGCGGCTGTGGGAGGAGGCGACGCGCTTCTACCGCGAGTCGCCGCGCGACTTCATCCGCAAGCGCACCGACTGCCCGCTCGGCGAGTACCTGGACCGCAACGGCTACAGCGAGGAGTTCAAGTACGGGTTCGTCGTGCTGGTCTCCACCGCGGCGTGGTCGGTACCCGCCGAACGGATCTGGGACATGCCCGCGAGCACCGTGGTGGCGTTCTTCCTCGCCCACGGCGCCGAAGGACTGGGAGGGCGCGCGGTGCCCTGGCGGACGGTCACCGGCGGCAGCGTGCACTACGTGCGCGCGGCGGTGGAGGAACTGCGCCGCTGCGGCAACGAAGTCCGGGTGAACGCGCCAGTGACCCGGGTGCGGGAGCAGGAGGACGGCGTCGCGGTGCGCACGGACGAAGGCGTGGAGCACTTCGACTACGCGGTGCTGGCGACGCACGCCGACGACGCCCTGGCGGTGCTGGACCGTCCGACCGAGCGGCAGCGGATGCTGGAGGCCGTTCGCTACCACCGGACCAGGGTGGACCTGCACACCGATCCGGCCGTCATGCCCGCCGACCGCGGCCGCTGGCGGAGCTGGAACTACGGCCGGCTCCGCGGGGGTGGCACCCAGGACTCGTGGGTCGTCTACTACCTCAACGAGCTGCAGGGCCTGACCTCCGAGCACGACTACTTCGTCACCCTCGACTGCCCGGTGCCCATCGACGAGAGCCGGCTGATCGAGCGGTTCGACTACCGGCACCCGATCTTCACCATCGACGTCCGGCGCATGCAGCCCGACATCCACTCGGTCAACGAGGGCTCGCGGGTGAAGTTCGCCGGTTCCTACTTCCACAGCCGCCGGATGGGTCCGGACATCGTCGGCTCGCACGAGTCGGCTTTCGACTCCGGGTCCGCGGCCGCCGAGTCCGTGCGGCGCGACGCCGCCGACCGGGCAGTGGCCTGAAGAACACCGACCCTGCCGCGAAGGAGCCGTTCCCATGGCAGAGACCACCAACAGCACCGGCACGCTCACCCCCGAGCAGGTCGAGCGGTGGCTGGTCGACAAGATGGCCTACAAGCTCGACGTCGAGCCGGCCAAGGTCGACGTGGACATGTACTTCGACGAGTTCGACCTGGACTCCACCGAGGCGCTGGTGCTCTCCGGTGAGCTGGAGAAGTGGCTCGGCTTCGAGCTGGAGGCCACCGCGCTCTGGTACCACCCGACGATCTCCGACCTCTCCCGGCACATCGCCCAGGAGTACGGGGGCGGCAATGCGGGGGGATGAGCCGCTGGTCCGGGAGCTGCTGGCCGGCAGCGGTCCCGGCCGCCGGGTCGTGCTCGTGCACCCCGGCGCGCTGCCGCTGAGCTGCTACCGGCCGCTCGCGGCGGAGCTCTCCGGCGACACCTCGCTGCACGTGGTGGACCTGGAGAAGGTCCCGGAGTACTTCGAGGCGGCGCTGACCGACCACGACACCGGCCTGTCGCTGGACGGCGTGGCCGAGCGGGTCCACCGCGAGCTGGCGGCACACGGCCTGCTGGGCGATGACGTTGTCCTCGGCGGCTGGTCGTTCGGGGGTGTGGTCGGCTACGCGGTGGCCGCCAGGTCGGCGCCGCGGAAGCGTCCGCGCCGGCTGCTGGTGGCCGACAGCATCGCCCCGGTGGCCGAGTTCACCACCACGACCGACGACGAGATCGGCCCGGAGCTGCTGCTGCCGTGGTTCGCGATGTACCTCGGCGCCAAGCGCGGCGTCGCCATCGACCTCGACGCCGGCGACGTCCGCGGCATGGACGTCGAAGCGGGCCTGCAGCGCGCGCTCACCGCGGTCCTCGACGCGGGCGCGCTGCCGCCCGACACCAGCGTGGCGGGCCTGCGCAGCGTCTACCGCGCGTACTCGCGGGGACTCCTGCGCAACGACCGGGTCGCGCGCGACCACGCCGCCAAGCCCGTGGACGTGCCCATCACGCTGGTGCGTCCCCGCTCCGGGCTGCTCGGCGGCAGCAGACCGCTCGGCTGGGACCAGCTCGCAGCAGCCGGTCTGTCCACGTTGGACTGCCCCGGCGACCACTACTCGATGCTGTCCGATCCCGACGCCGTCGCGGTCCTCGCCGACGCCGCGCTGGAGCGCGGCGGTTCCCGTGCCCCCGCCCCATCCCGCACGACTGGCAGGCAACCGTCATGACACCAACCGCGCAACGCAGACTGGCCGACAACCCGGTCGCCGTGGTCGGGCTGGGCGCGCTGTTCCCGCGCTCCGGCGACCTCGGCGAGTTCTGGAGCAACGTCGTCGAGGCGCGGGACTGCATCGAAGAGGTCCCGGAGTCGCACTGGCGGATCGACGACCACTACGACCCCGACCCGGAAGCACCCGACAAGACCTACTGCAAGCGCGGCGGTTTCGTGCCCACCGTCGACTTCGACCCGATGGAGTTCGGGCTGCCGCCGAACATGCTCGAGGTCACCGACGTGCTGCAACTGCTGAGCCTGGTGGTGGCCAAGCAGACGCTGGACGACGCGGGCGTGCGGGGCGCCGAGTGGTACGACCCGTCGCGCACGGGCGCGGTCCTCGGGGTCACCGGCGCGAACTCGCTGACCCAGCCGCTGGCCACCCGGTTGCAGACACCGGTGCTCAAGGAGGTCGTGCGGTCCTGCGGGCTGACCGAGCAGGACGCCGACGCCATCGCCGACAAGTTCACCCGCGCGTTCGCCCCGTGGGAGGAGAACTCCTTCCCCGGCATGCTGGGCAACGTCGTGGCCGGCCGGCTGGCGAACCGGTTCGACTTCGGCGGCAAGAACTGCACCGTCGACGCGGCCTGCGCCAGCTCGCTGGCCGCGGTGGACATGGCCGTCGACGAGCTGGTGTCGGGCCGCGCGGACCTGATGGTCACCGGCGGCTGCGACGCGGAGAACACGATCCTGATGTACCTGTGCTTCTCCAAGACCCCGGCGTTCTCCCGCAGCGGCCGCATCCGGCCGTTCGACGAGTCCAGCGACGGCACGCTCATCGGCGAGGGCATGGGCATGCTCGCCCTCAAGCGGCTGGAGGACGCCGAGCGCGACGGTGACCGCGTCTACTCGGTCTTGCGCGGCATGGGGTCGGCCAGCGACGGCCGGTCCAAGAGCATCTACGCGCCGCGCAAGGAAGGCCAGGTGCTCGCGCTGCGCAGGGCCTACCAGGACGCCGGCTTCGGGCCGGACCAGGTCGGGCTGGTGGAGTGCCACGGGACCGGAACCGCGGTGGGCGACCTCACCGAGCTCTCGGCGCTGCGGGAGGTCTACGCGGCCGAGTCCGACGACACCCAGTTCGCCGCCGTGGGCAGCGTGAAGTCGCAGATCGGGCACACCAAGGCCGCCGCGGGCGCGGCCAGCCTGATCAAGGTCTCGCTCGCGCTGCACGAGAAGGTGCTGGCACCGACGATCAACGTCGAGCAGCCGCGGCGCGACGCCGACTTCGCCAACTCCCCGTTCCACGTCGCCGCGCGGACCCGGCCCTGGGTGCACGACCCCGACCGGCCGGTGCGGCGCGCGGCGGTGTCGTCGTTCGGCTTCGGGGGCACAAACTTCCACGCCGTGCTCGAAGAGCACGCGGCAACTTCGTCGACCAGGAGACTGCATCCGGGAACGCGCGTGCACGTCTGGCACGCCCCGACCGCGGACGAACTGCTCGACGCGCTGCGGCAGGACGCCGAGGGCATCGATCCGCAGGAACCGGTCCCCGCCGAGGACGCCAGGCTGGCCGTGGTCGCCACCGATGAGCATGAGCTCGCGAGCCTGCGCGAGCAGAGCATCGAGCGGCTGAGCTCCGAGCCTGGGCAGGAGTCCTTCGACCTCCCGGGCGGTGCCCACTACCGCAGCCGGTCGCTGGTCGGGTCCGAACGGGGCGGCAAGGTCGCCGCGCTGTTCGCCGGGCAGGGCAGCCAGTACGTCGGGATGGGCGCTCGCGCCGCCGTCGCGGTGCCGCCGGTGCGAGCCGCCTTCGACGCCGCATCCGCTTCGACGGCGCTTGGCCGGGTGGTGTTCCCGCCCCCGGCGTTCGACGAGGAGACCGGCAAGGCGCAGCAGGAGGAGCTGCGCCGCACCGAGCACGCCCAGCCTGCGATCGGCGCACTTTCGTCCGGACAGCACCGCTTCCTCGCCGAGCTCGGGTTCCGCGCCGACGGCGCCCTCGGGCACAGCTTCGGCGAGCTGACCGCGCTGTGGGCGGCGGGCAGCCTCGACGACGACGGCTTCCACCGGCTCGCCCGCGCCAGGGGCCGCGCCATGGCGGTCTCCCCGGACGGCGGCGCCGACCCCGGCACGATGGCCGCGGTGAGCGCGGGCCCCGAGCGGGTCCGGGAGCTGCTGGACGGCCACGACGACGTCGTGGTGTGCAACCTCAACGCACCGGACCAGACCGTGGTCGGTGGCGGCACCGAGGCGGTCGGCGAGTTCGTCTCGGCCGCCCGCGACGCCGGCGTGGACGTCCGCCCGCTGCCGGTGTCGGGCGCCTTCCACACCCGGTACGTGGCGCACGCGGTCGAACCGTTCGCCGCCGAGGTCGCCGGTGTGGCGGTGCGGGAGCCCGCCTTCCCGGTCTACGCCGACACCGCGGGCGCCTCCTACGGCCCCGACGAGGAGGCCAACCGCGATGTGCTGGTCGGCCAGCTCACCAGCACGCTCTCGTTCGCTCCGCGCCTGGAGCAGCTCCACGACGACGGCTTCCGGGTCTTCGTCGAGTTCGGTCCCAGATCCCTGCTCTCCGGCATGGTCCGGCGCACCCTTGCCGACCGGGGCGACGTCGTCGTGCTCAGCGCCGACGCCGGTCCCGACCGCGACGGCGACCGCGCGCTCAAGCAGCTCGCGGCCCGGCTGGTGGTGCTCGGCGCCCCGCTGACGCGCCTCAACCGCTATGCCGCCGAGCCCGCCCGGCGCGAGCCGGGCAAGGGGATGACGATTCCGTTGAATGGTGTGAACCACGTGTCCGAAGCACGCCGCGAGGCATACCGCGAAGCACTCCAGAACGGCTACCGCGTCGACCAGCAGGGCGGCGCGGCCGCGCAGACCGGCAACGGCGACGCACCGCCGCCCCCGGCGAACGGCCATGCGCGGCAGTCCAACGGCCACGCACCGGCGCAGGCGTCGAACGGTCAGGTGGCGAGGCAGCAGTCCAACGGCCACGCACCGGCGCAGGCGTCGAACGGTCAGGTGGCGAGGCAGCAGTCCGACGGCCACGCACCGGCGCAGCAGTCCGACGGCCACGCACCGGCGCAGCAGTCCGACGGCCAGGTCGCGAGGCAGCACAACGGCCAGGCGTCGGGGCAGCAGCCCGCGGACGACCGGCAGCCGGCGGCGCATGACGGCGTGCCTGCGGCCTTCGGACCGGGCTCGGTCGCCGCGGAGCACATGGCCGCGCACCGCGAGTTCCTCGACGGCCAGCTCCGGGTGGCGCAGCAACTGAGCTCGATGCTGCAACGGGAGTCCGAGCAAGGGCCCCGCGACGGCATGATCTCGGGCATCTCCGCGGTCGCGCAGCAGAGCGTCACCGTGGGCGAGAGCCACATGCACGCCAGCGACGTGCTCCGCGGCTTCGCCGAGATGGAAACGGGGGCGCCGCCGTCACCGGCCGTCCCGCCGCGCCGGATGCCGACCGCCTACAGCGACCAGCCCGCGCCGCCCGCCCAGCCGGCAGCCCCGGCACCGGAGCCGGAAGAGCAGATCGCGCTGCCAACTCCCGCGCCGGAGCCCGCTCCCGCCCCGGTACCGCCGCAGGCGCCGGAACCGCCGCAGCAGGCGGGGGACGCCGTCGCCCCGGCCGAGCCGGCGCGGACCGCGAGCGGCGAGCCGGAGTCCGGTGGTGGGCCTGCCGACGCCGAAGAGGTGCGCCGGACGCTGCTGGACATCGTCGCCGCCAAGACCGGCTACCCGGCCGACATGCTCGATCCCGGGATGGACGTCGAGGCCGACCTGGGCATCGACTCGATCAAGCGGGTCGAGATCATGGGCGGCCTGCGGGAGCGGTTCCCGGCGATGCCCGAACCCAGCCCGGAGGAGCTCGCCGAGCTGCGCACGCTGGACGATATCGTCGGCCTCATCGCGAGCGCCGGAGCGTCGGAAGGCGGGCAGGCTCAAGCCCCAAAAGCCTGATCGGGCGGATGCCGGCGCGCACGAGCCGGCTCCCCGCCCCCGACCACCTCGCGGGCGCGTACCGCACCGACCCGGTGGTGCTGGTCGCCGGTGAGCAGTCGCCGCTGAGCACCGCGCTCGCCGATGCTCTGTGCGCCGCGGGCTGGCGGGTCCGGCACGAGGAGCCCGGCGACGGCGGCGAACCCGACGTGGTCCTCTGGCTGGCACCCGAGCGGCCCGCCGACTGGGACCGGGCGTCGTCGGCGCTGACCGAAGCGCTGTTGCTGGCCGGTCGCGTGCAGGAGCCGCTGGAGCGGGTCGCGGAGTCCGGGCGCGCGGCGTTCGTGACGGTCACCCGGATCGACGGCGGGCTCGGGATGTCCGGTGCCGGGGACATGGCGAATGCCGTGCTCGGCGGGGTGGTCGGCCTGGTCTCCACGTTGGCGATCGAGGCTCCCGCGCTGTTCTGCCGCTCGCTCGACCTGGACCCGGAACTCTCCGAGGAGCGCTGCGCCGAACTCGTGGTGGCCGAGCTGCACGACGCGCGCTCGGACCTGGTGAAGACCGGCTACTCGGGCGACGGTGCCCGCTGGACGGTCGAAGCGGCCGACGCGGACGGCTCCGCCGGCGGCTGCGCGGCACCAGAACCGGGGCCTGACGACCTGCTGGTTGTCACCGGTGGCGGACGCGGTGTCACGGCCGCGTGCACGGTCGGTCTGGCCAGGCGATACGGCTGCGGCGCGCTGCTGCTCGGACGCACCGAGCCGGCCGACGAACCGCCGTGGGCCGAAGGCGTCAGCGGCGATGCCGAGCTGAAGGCGGCCATCGCCGACCACCTGCGAGCCGAGGGGCGCAAGCCCACACCGCGCGAAGTCGGCGGCCTGCAACGGGAGCTCGTCGCGCAGCGGGAGATCCGCCAGACCCTGGCGTCGATCCGCGAGAGCGGTGCGTTCGCCGAGTACCTGCCGGTCGACACCACCGACGCGGCGGCGACCGCCGAGGCGCTGGCGGCATACCGCGACCGCGTCACCGGCGTTGTGCACGGCGCCGGGGTGCTGGCCGACCAGCTCATCACCGCCAAGCAGGAGCCGGAGGTCACGCGGGTCCTCGCGCCGAAGCTGGCGGGCCTGCGCTCGGTGCTCGGCGCGGTCGACCAGGACCGCCTGCGCCACCTGATGCTGTTCTCGTCGGTGGCTGGGTTCTTCGGCAACCGGGGGCAGTCCGACTACGGCATGGCCAACGCCGCGCTGAACTCGCTGGCCTGCGCGTTCAAGCGGGACCACCCGGATGCGTCGGTCACGGCCGTCAACTGGGGAGCATGGGACGGCGGCATGGTCACCCCCGAGCTCGCCAGGATGTTCGCCGAGCGGGGCGTCGAGCTGATCCCGCTCCAGAGCGGTGTGGACGTGTTCGTCAACGAGTTCCGGCCCGAACGCTCCGGTGATGTGGTGTGCGTTGTCGGCCCCGGCAAGCCGCTGTCCGAGCGGGTACCGCCGCGGCAGGACGGGGAAGTGCACCTGCGCCGCGACCTCGGCCCGCTCACCGACGACCCGGTGATCGCCGACCACGTCATCGGCGGTGCCGCGGTACTGCCGGCCGCGGTCGCGATCGGCGGAATGCTCAACGCGGTGCGCCAGGTGCGCCCTGATGTGCGAGCGCTGGAGGAGTTCCAGGTGCTCAGCGGCGTCGTCTTCGACGGATCGGTGCCGGCGTTGCACTTGGCGGTGGGTGACGATGTCACCGCCTCGGACGACACCGGCAAACCGCGGTACCGGGCAGCCGCGCGCACGGAACCGCCTACCGCCGAACCGCTGCGCGACCTGCCACCGACGACGGCGGGGGAGCCGCTGGACCCGTACTCCGACGGGACGTTGTTCCACGGCCCGGCGCTGCGCGGCATCGAGCGGCTGCTCGCCGACGACGACCGGCTCGTGCTGGGCTGCCGGCTCCGCGCGGCGGGCATCGCCGACGGCGCCTACGAGGTCGCCGCCTACCGGCCGGAGCACGCCGACCTGCTGCTCCAAGCGGTCCTGGTGTGGGTGCGCCGGCACCTCGGCCGGCCCAGCCTGCCCACCGCCGTCGGGAGCGTCGAACCGCACGCGCCGCTGCCGGACGGCGAACCGTTCCACGTCGTCGTCGACGAGGTCCGGGCCGCGGAGGGCTCGGTGCGGGCCACCGCCACCGCCTGCGATCCCGCGGGCGGGGTGCTCCTGCGGTTCCGCGACGTCGACGCGGTGGTCAGCACGGCATTGGAAAGCAAGTTCACGCGCAGCGAGCGGGGGAGCTGAGATGTCCAGCGGTACACCGATCGCCGTCGTCGGGATGTCGTGCCTGCTGCCGGGCGCGAGCACCCCCGAGGAGTTCTGGGCGAGCCTGCGGGAGGGCGCCGACCAGCGCAGCCACGGTGGTCGCGAGGTGTTCGGCACCGACCCGAGCGTGCCCGGCGGATGGGGCGACGACCAGCACTCGATCACGACGACCCGCGGCGGTTTCGTCGGCGAGGTCGAGACCGACCTGGAAGGTCTCGGCCTGCCCGCCGAGGAGCTCGACGGTCTCGGCCGGGTCGTGCGCTGGCCCCTGCACACCGCCCGGCGGGCGCTGGCCGACGCCGGGCTGCCGGAGTCCGGCGAAGGCCTCGCCCGCACTGGCCTGGTGCTGGGCAACTACTCGTTCCCGACCGAGGAGTCCACGCGCTTCGTGCTGCCGATGCTGCGCGCGCAGGTCAGCGACGGGCTGCGCCGCGCGGGACTGCCGCTGCCCGACGACGCGTCCCCGCGGCCCGACGCCGATCCGCGCAGCGTGTGGGCCAGCGGCCTGCCCGCCTGTGTGGTGCACACCGCGCTGGGGCTCGGAGGACCGCACCTGGCGCTGGACGCGGCGTGCTCGTCCACCCTCTACGGCATCGCGCTCGCCCGCGACTACCTGCTCACCGGTGCGGCCGACGTGATGCTGGCCGGCGCCGTGTGCGCGCCGGACCCGCTGCTGATCCAGCTCTCCTTCTCCGACCTGCGCGCCCTGCCCTCCGACGACGACGTCAGCCAGCCGTTCGACGCGCGCTCCTCCGGCATCGTGACCGGCCAGGGCGCGGGCGCGTTCGTGCTCAAGCGGCTTCCCGACGCGCTGGCCGACGGCGACCGCGTCCACGCCGTGGTCGAGTCGATCGGTCTCGGCAACGACGGTGCGGGCAGGCACGTGCTCAGCCCGGACGCGGCGGGGCAGCTCGACGCCTACCGCGCCGCCTACGCCGACGTCGATCCGGCCACCGTGGACTACGTCGAGTGCCACGCGACCGGCACACCGCTCGGGGACTCCACGGAGCTGCGCAGCCTCAGCGAGTTCTTCGACGGACGCGGGAGCGCGCCGCTGCTGGGCTCGGTCAAGGGCAACGTGGGACACCTGCTCACCGCCGCCGGGCTGACCAGCATGCTCAAGGTCATCATGGCGATGCGGGAGGGCCGGATCCCCGCGACGCCGGGCGTCGGCGAAGCGCTGAGCCCGTCGGGAGGTGAGGCCGCCGCCCGGCGCGTGGTGCTCGAGGAGCGCGCGTGGCCGGAAACCGCGGGTCGTCCGCGCCGCGCGGGGGTGTCGGCGTTCGGCTTCGGCGGCACCAACGCGCACCTGGTGCTCTCCTCCGAGCCCGGTCCGGAGCCTTCGCGGCACGCACCGTCGCGGCGGGTTCCCCGCATGGCCGTCACCGGCGTGGGCGCCAGGCTGGGTCCGCTGGAGACGACCGCGCCGCTCCAGCGCAAGGTGCGCCGAGCGGAGAGCGGCCTGCGGGAACGCCCGGCCGGCCGTTGGTACGGCGCGGACGACATCGCGGAGCCGCCCGGTGAGCTCGGCGAGTCGGGCTACGCCGAGCAGCTCAAGGTCGACCTCTCCACCTACCGCATCCCGCCGTTCGAGCTGAACCAGGCGAACCCGCAGCACCTGATGATGTTCGAGGCCGCCGACGCCGCGCTCGCCGACGCCGGGTTCGACCAACCGGAGGAGACCTCCGGCGCCGAGCGGCGACCGGCCCGCCGCGTCGCGGTGGTCGTGGCGATGGAGATGGAGCCGCACACCCACACCCACCGCGCGCGCTTCGACATCGGCGCGCACGTCCGCGCCGAATGCGCGCGGGCGGGAGTCGAGCTCGGCGGCGAGGTCCTAAAGCGCCTGGAGCGGTCGGTGCGCGACGCCGTGCACGAGCCGATCGGCGCCAACGAGGTGCTCTCCTACATCGGCAACATCATGTCCAGCCGGATCTCCGCGTCGCGCAACCTGGTCGGACCGTCGTTCACGATCTCCGCCGACCGCACCGCGGGCGCGCGTGCGGTGGAGATCGCCGGTCTGCTGCTGCTCGACGAGAGCATCGAGGCCGTCGTCGTGGGCGGCGTGGACCTGGCCTGCGGACCGGCCAACGTCAACGCCCGCGCACGGCTCGCCGACGAGCGCGGCGAGGAGCTGCCGCCGCTGGGCGACGGCGCGGCGGCGGTCGTGCTGACCCGCGCCGGGCAGGTCGGCCCGGAGGGTCAGGAGTACGCCACGGTCGACTCGGTCAGCCTGCGGCCGGACCCCGGGTCCGCTGCTCGCGAAGCCCTTCGCGCCGCGGGCTCGGACGCATCCGAGGTGGACTACCTGGAGCTGGGATCGGCGACCTCGGACGGGCTCGCCACCGAGGTCGCCGAGCTGGCCGGGGCCTACCGCGCCGACGACCTGTCCTGCGCCGTCGGCGGGCTGGCGCCGCTGGTCGGCGACACGCAGGCCGGTTGCGCGGTCGCGTCGCTGGTGAAGGTCGCGCTGTGCCTGGACGGGGCAGAACTGCCCGCGACCCCGGCCGAGCCGCCGCTCGCCGGACCCGAGCTTGCCGAGAGCGCCTTCTACCGCGTGGACGAGCCGCGCCCGTGGCTGCGCCGCCACCGCGACGGCCGCAGGATCGCCGCGCTGAGCGCGGTCGGCAGCGGCACCGCCGCGCACCTGGTCCTGTCGTCGGGGCAGGTGGCCACCGGCGACGCGGTGCGCACGGCCCACGTCGCCGGACCGCTGGTGCTCGCGCTCTCCGCCGACGACGCCGAAGGGATCGCCGAGCAGGCCGCCCGGTGCGCCGCCGAGCTCGACTCCGGCGGCGACGCGCTCGCGTTGTGTTGGGAGCACGCGCACGGCGCGCAGAGCGCGAGGCTGACGGCGGTGCTGGTGTCGGACAGCGGCGACGGGTTGCGCGAGGAACTGCGCAGCGCCGAGCGAGACCTGCCCGCCGCGGTCGCCGACGGCGAGTGGAGCACGCCGGCGGGCAGCTTCTGCACCGGCCGGCCGCTGGGACCGCAGGGCCGCGTCGCGCTGGTCTACCCCGGTGCGTTCACGACCTATCCGGGGGCGGGGCGCGAGATGTTCCGCCTGTTCCCCGAGCTGCTCGCCGACTTCGAGGCCGAGTGCGAGCACCCTGCCGAGCGCTTCAAGCACCGCGAGCTCTACCCGCGGGCGCGGGAGCCGCTCGACCGGCGCACGTTGCTGCGCCACGAGGCCGAGCTGCTGGACGACATCCCGGTCATGCTCGCCACCGGCACCAACTTCGCGGTGCTGGCCACCAGGATGCTGCGGGACGTGCTGGGTGTGCGGCCGGACGGCGGGTTCGGCTACAGCCTCGGCGAGAGCAGCATGCTCTTCGCGACCGGGGTGTGGTCGGCGCAGGCCCGCGACGACACCGCGCTCGCGGCCAGTCCGCTGTTCCGGGACGAGCTGCGCGGCCCCAAGCGGCAGGTGCGGCGGAGCTGGGACCTCGCTCCGGAGACGGCGGACTCGGCTGTCTGGTCCACCCACGTCCTGCTGGCCGACCCCGAAACCGTGCGCGGCCACATGCGCGAGCTGGACCGGGTCTTCCTCACCCACGTCAACACGCCGGAGGAAGTCGTGGTCGCGGGTGATCCGGGCCAGTGCCGCGCGCTGGTCGAGCGGGTGGGCTGCCAGGCGGCCAAGGCGCCCGCGAACCACGTGATGCACGTGCCGCTGGTCGATCCGCACCTGGACGCGCTGGCCGCGCTCAACGACTACCCGCTCGGCGATCCCGATCCCGGGCTGGAGCTGCTGTCGGCCTACGACTACGAACCGGTGGACTTCGCCGACCGCGGTCGCATCGCCGAGCGGATCGCCCGGACCCTGCGCGGACCCATCGACTTCGCCCGGCTGGCCCGGACCGCTCACGAGCGCGGGTTCCGCTACTTCGTCGAGGTGGGGCCCGGATCGACGTGCACCCGGTGGATCGACGACACCCTCGACGGGCGGGAGCACGTCGCGGTGTCGCTGGACCGCCGCGGCGCACCGGCCGGCGCCTCGCTGGCCAGGGCGGTGGCCCGGCTGGTCAGCCACGGGATGCGGGTGGACCTGACGCGGCTGCTGGGGATGCCCGACTCCACCGCCCAGGCCCCGACGACCCACGTCGTGCCCTGCGGCGGCGAGTCCGTGGTGGAGCGGGTTCGCGAGGCGGCCGAGCCGGTCCTGCACGCCGCTGTGCAGGCGGAGGACCGAGACGCGGGGCCGGCCGACGACGAGGCGATCACCATCGAGCGCGAGCCGTTCGTGCACCTCACGACGGTGACGCACGCCGTTCCCACCCAGCGCGGTGCACCGCCGGCGCGGCAGCACGGGCAACGGTCGTCGCCGCCTGAACAGCGGCGCGCTCCCGGGCCGGTGCAGGCGATCGCGGCCACCGTCGGACGTGCGCACCGCAGCGCGCTGCGCACGCAGGCCGCGCTGCAGGAATGCGCGCTGCGCGAGCTGGAAAGGACGGAACCGGACGCGAGCGGCAACGGCTCAGCCCACGGCACCGAGCCGCCCGCGGCAGACCCCGGTGGGCCCGCCGATCCCCCGTCGGGCGGGCCCACCGGAGGTCGTCCGGGCGTCGTGTGGGGCGAGTCCGACCTCCTGGAGTTCGCCCAGGGACGCATCAGCGAGGTTTTCGGCCCTTCCTACGCCGAGATCGACTCCTACCCGGTGCGGGTGCGGCTGCCCGCCCCGCCGTACCTGTTCGTCAGCCGCGTGACCGACCTCGACGCACGCCCGGGGCAGTACGAACCCTCCTCGCTGACCACCGAGTACGACGTCCCGGACGACCCCTGGTACGCGGTGGACGGCCTGGTGCCCTGCGCGGTGACGATCGAGGCCGGCCAGTGCGACATGCTGCTGATCAGCTACCTGGGCATCGACTTCCGCAACCGCGGCGAACGGGTGTACCGGCTGCTGGACAGCAGCCTGGTCTTCCACGGCGACCTGCCGCGGCGGGGCCAGACGCTGCGCTACGAGATCGGCATCGACCGCTTCGTGTCCACCGGCGACCGGCTGCTGTTCTTCTTCGACTACCGCTGCTACGCCGACGGCGAGCTGATCCTGGAGCTGCTGGAGGCGTCCGCCGGGTTCTTCAGCCGCGAGGAGCTGGACGAGTCGCTGGGCATCGTCGAGACCGACGCCGACCGCAGGCGCCGCGAGGCGATGACGCCGAGCGACTTCAAACCCCTGGCCCGCACCGGCCGCACCTCGCTGACGGCCGCCGACCTGCGGCTGCTCGCGCAGGGCCGCCCCGGCGAGGTCTTCGGGCCGAGCTGGGACCAGTCCGCCGACGGCTTCAACCCGTCGCTGCGGCTGCCCGGCGACGCGCTCCGCATGATCGACGAGATGCCGCGGATCGAACGGCAGGGTGGACCGCGCGAGCTGGGTGACCTGGCGGCGGTCAAGCACCTCGATCCGGACGGCTGGTATTTCGAGTGCCATTTCCCGGGTGATCCGGTGCTGGCCGGATCGTTGGTGGCCGAGGGCGGCGTGCAGATCCTGCAGGTCTACGCCATGTACCTCGGACTGCACCTGGTGCTGCCCGACGCGGAGTTCCAGTCGGTGCCCGGGCTGCGGACCGAGGTCAAGGTGCGCGGGCAGATCACCCCGCAAACCCCGCGCATCGACTACCACGTCGAGATCACCGAGATCACCATGCTGCCGCGCCCGACCGTGATCGCCGACATCACCGTCTACGACGGGGACAAGCCGATCGTGGCCATGCGCGACTTCGGCGTCCAGGTCCGGGAGAAGCCGGGCACGCCGTACCGCCCCGGGGCAGGAGGTGTGCCCGAGGTGCGGCCGAGGCGCAACGAGTCCGGCGAGGCGGCGTTCATCAACGAGCTGCACCTCGCGCACGCGGCCAAGGGCCACCTGGGCACCGCGATGGGACCGGAGTTCGACGTCTACGACGACCGGCGCGCGCCGCACATCCCCAACGGCGACTTCAGGTTCGTCGACCGGATCATGCGGCTGGACGGCACGCGCGGGCGGCTGGAACCGGGCGTGTCGATGGCCACCGAGTACGACTGCCCGCCGGAAGCCTGGTTCCACCGCGAGGCCGCGGTCGAGGACATCCCGAACTGCGTCTACATGGAGACCTCCCTGCAGGCCGCCATCCTGCTCGGCTACTACCTCGGCGCGACGCTGGAGCACCCGCACCAGGAGCTGAGCATCCGCAACCTGGACGGCAACGCCGAGCTGGTCAAGCGCGTCGACCTGCGCGGCAGGACTATCCGGCACGAGACCACGATGCTCTCCAGCGGCACCGCGACCGGGGCGATCCTGCAGCGCTTCCGCTACGAGCTCTCCGCCGACGGCGAGGTGTTCTACCGCGGCGAGTCGCTGTTCGGCTACTTCACCGAGCAGGCGCTGGCCAACCAGGTCGGTCTCGACTCCGGCAGCCACGTCGCACCGTGGCTCGACCGGCAGACCGACATCGACCCCGCGCGGGTGCGCACCGTCCCGGTGCGCTCCGACGAGCGCTGGTTCACCCCGCGCGACGGGCTGCGGCTCTCCGGCGGGCACCTGCGGCTGGTCGACGAGGTCGACCTGGTCGAGGACGGCGGCGAGCACGGCAGGGGCTACCTGCGCGGCCGGCGCGAGATAGACCCGCACGAGTGGTACTTCGACTGCCACTTCCACCGCGACCCGGTGATGCCCGGCTCGCTCGGCGTCGAAGCCGTCATCCAGGCCCTGCACCTGTACGTACTGGAGACCGGGCTCGCCGGGCACCTGGGCGAGGCGACCTTCGCAACGCCGGTCGACGAGCGGATGGAGTGGAAGTACCGAGGCCAGATCCTGCGCACCGACGGCGAGATGACCTTCGACGCGCACATCACCGACGTCCGCGTCGACGACGACCGGGTGGTCGTGGTGGCCGACGCGAACGTGTGGAAACCCGGACTGCGCATCTACGAGCTCACCGGCGTCGCCGTGCAGGCCCGCCGCGTGAGCTGACAGCCGAGAACGGAGGTGCCCATGACCGCCACCACCGCACCCGACGCGGCCCCTGCACCGGTGCGCACCGACCCGGCCGGCGTCTACCAGGCGCTGCGCCGGCTCGACCGGCCCTGCTACGTCGTCGACACCGGCGCCGGGTACGGGGCGTCCAACGAGCTGCCCGCCGAGCAGGACCAGGTGCTCGCCGCCGTGGGCCCGCTGCCTCCGGAGCGGCTGGGCTCCACCGCGTTCGGCGACCGGCACGGCACCCGCTACGCCTACATGGCCGGCTCGATGGCAGGCGGCGTCGCTTCCGAGGACCTGGTCATCGCGATGGCGCGGGCGGGCCTGCTGGCGTCCTTCGGCTCGGCAGGGTTGCTGCCCGAACGCATCGAGAAGGCGCTGGTGCGCTTCGCGGAGGAGATCCCGGACCGCCCGTACGCGGTGAACCTCATCCACAGCCCCAGCGAGGAGGGCCTGGAACGCGGCGCCGTCGAGCTCTACCTGCGCCACGGCGTGCGGTGCGTCGAGGCGTCGGCGTTCATGGACGTGACACCGCACCTGGTGCGCTACCGCGTCGCCGGGCTCGAACGCGGCGCCCAGGGCGCACCGCTGGCCCGCAACCGGCTGATCGCCAAGGTGTCGCGGCCCGAGGTGGCCGAGAAGTTCCTGCACCCGGCCCCGCCGTCCATGGTCGACGCGCTGGCCGCCGACGGGCTGGTGACCGCGGAGCAGGCGGAGCTGGCCAGGCACGTGCCGCTGGCCGACGACGTCACCGCCGAGGCCGACTCCGGCGGCCACACCGACCGCAGGCCCATGCCCGCGCTGCTGCCGACGATCCTGCGCCAGCGCGACGAGGTGCGGCGGCGCCACCGCTACCGGGAACGGGTCGGGATCGGCGCGGCCGGCGGGATCGGCACCCCCACCGCCGCGACCGCCGCGTTCGCGATGGGTGCCGACTACGTGGTCACCGGCTCGGTGAACCAGTCCTGCCTGGAGGCGGGCACCTCGCCCGCGGTGCGCGGGCTGCTGGCCGGCGCGGGGATCGCCGACTGCGAGATGGCCCCGGCGGCGGACATGTTCGAGCTCGGCGTGCAGCTCCAGGTGCTCAAGCGCGGCACGTTGTTCCCGATGCGGGCCAAGCAGCTCTACGAGCTGTACCGCGACCACGACGGCGTGGAGGCGCTGCCGGAGGTCGAGCGCGCGCGGTTGGAGAAGTCGGTGCTGCGGCGTCCGGTGGAGCAGGTGTGGGAGGAGGTCGTCGGCTACTTCCGCCGGCGCGACCCGGACCAGCTCGAACGGGCGGCCGCCGACCCGAGGCGCCGGATGGCGTTGATATTCCGCTGGTACCTGGGCATGGCCTCGCGCTGGGCCAACACCGGGGAGGCCGGCCGGGAGCAGGACTACCAGATCTGGTGCGGCCCGGCGATGGGCGCGTTCAACGAGTGGGTGCGCGGCAGCCACCTGGCGGAACCGGACAACCGAGCGGTCGCCGAGGTCGCCTGGCAACTGCTGCGCGGCGCCGCCTTCACCAGCCGGGTGCACCAGCTCCAGCTCTGCGGCGTGCGGTTGCCGGCGTCGTGCGCCGAATACCGTCCGGAGGCAGGTGACCAGCGGTGACGACGGTGAACGAGGTCGCGTGGCGGGGAGCCGCCGGGAACTGGACGGGGCCCTACGCCGCTGCCGCCGAGCTGGACGCGAAGCTCGGCGATCCGGCCGATCCGGACAACCCCTGCGGGTTCGCCGCGATGCGCGGGCGCGACGAATGCGCCGCGTTCCCGGACGCGCTGGTCGAGTCCGCCGGGCCCGCGCTGCGGCTGTCCTACCTGCCTTCCCGCCACGGCGGTGAACTGTCCACCATGGACGAAACCCTGGCTCTGGTGCGCGTCGCCGCCCGGCGCGACATCACGGTCATGCCGGCCACGATGTTCAGCATCACCGCGGCCGGGTGCGTGCTGCTGGCCGGCTCCGAAGAGCAACGGCGGCGCGTGGTCGGCCTGCTGCGCGGCGGCGGAGCGGTCGGGTTCGCGCTGTCGGAGGCCGAGCACGGCAGCGACCTGCTGTCCAACACCTGCGCGCTGAGCCGCGACTCCGAAGGCGCGCCGCGGCTGGACGGGCACAAGTGGCTGGTCGGGCTGGGCCGCCGGTGCGACGCGCTGCTGGTCGTGGCGCGCTCCGGCGGCCGCGGTCCCGCCGCCTTCTCCACCGTCCTGGTGGAAGGCGACGCGGTGCGCGAGGCCCGCACCGGCGAGCAGCAGCACCCGGCGGGCATGCGGGGCATCGACTTCGCCGGGTTCCGGTTCGAAGGCGCGCCCGTGCCGGAGGAGTCGGTGGTCGGCGAGACCGGACGCGGCATGGAGACCGCGATGACGGCCATGCAACTGGTGCGCACGACCAGCGCGGCGGCCAACCTCGCCGCGAGCGACACCGCGCTGCGGCTGGCGCTGGACTTCGCCACCGAGCACGTGGTGGCGGGCAGCGCCCTGATCGACCAGGAGCACGCCCGCCGCGAGCTGGGCACCGCGGCGGCGGCCGTCGTCGCCTGCGACGCGCTGGCGCTGGCGTGCACCCGCGCCCTGCACACCGCGCCCGCCGCGGCCAGCCTGCACTCCAGCGTGGTCAAGAAGGTCCTCACCGAGCTCTCGGCGGAGGTCTTCGCCCGCTGCGCGGACGTGCTCGGCACCCGCAGCCAGCTGCCCGGCGCGTTCGAGACCGCGCGACGCGACAACGAGGTGGTCCGCTACGTCGACACCGGGCCGGTGGCCAACATCCGGCAGGTCGCCGCGCAGGCGGCGCGGGTGCTCGCCGCCGACGGCAGCGACCCGGACGACGCGCTCGCCGCCACCTTCGCGCTCGACGCGCCGCTTCCCGAGTTCCGGCTCGACCGGCTGGTGCTCTCCTGCCGCCGCGACCCCTTCGTCTCCGCGTTGCCCGCGGTGGTGGGGCGTGCCGACCGCGCCCTGCTGACCTCCGGGAACGGCGACGCGGCGGCACTCGTGCGCCAGGTGGCCCACGAACTCGCGGAGATGGGAGAGGAAACGGGCCCGGCCCGCGACGCCGAGGACCGCTTCGAGCACGCGGAACGCTTCTGCTACCTGCACGCGGCCGCCTGCTGCGTGCACCTGTGGTGGTTCAGCAGGCACCTGCCGTTGTTCGGAGGAGCACCGGAGTCGCCGGACTGGCTGGCCGCCGCCCTGCGGCTGCTGCTCGACCGGGCCCGGGGAGTCACCACCCGGCTCCCAGCAGGGCTGACCGAGCCGCTTGCCCGGCACGTGAGGGCGCTGCACGGCTCGGGGCGGCTGGTGTCGGCGGTCGCGCTCCCGCTCGCCGAGTCCGGCCGCGCGCACGCGGGCACCGAGGACGACCGAGGGAGGCACGATGGCTGAGCCGGCTCGCACGCTCGCCCAGGACCCCAGACTGGCCGACGCGGACCAGGTGCGGTGGACGCGGTGCCCGAACTGCCGGTCGCTGGTGTACCTGCGCCGGCTGCGCCGCAACGGGCACGTCTGCCCGGACTGCGCGCACCACATGCGCATGGGGGTGCACGACCGGATCGAGTCCCTGCTGGACGCCGGCTCCTTCGAGCGCTTCGGCGCGGACGTGGCGCCGGTGGACGTGCTGGGCTTCACCGACTCCCGCCCCTACACCGAACGGCTGGCGCAGGCCCAGCGCCGCAGCGGCTCGAACGAGGCCGTGCTGTGCGGCACCGGGACGATCGACGGCGCGCCGCTGGTCGTGGCCGCGCTGGACTTCGGCTTCCTCGGCGGCAGCGTCGGCGGCGTCACCGGTGAGCTGGTCGCCCGCGCGGCGCGCACGGCGCTGGACCGGCGGACACCGCTGGTGCTGGTCTGCGCCTCGGGCGGCGCCCGGATGCAGGAGGGCACCATCTCGCTGATGCAGATGGCCAAGACCAGCCAGGAGGTCGCGCGGCTGCACGAAGCGGGTGTCCTGGTCGTCAGCATCGGCACCGATCCGACCTACGGCGGCGTCACCGCGTCGTTCGGCATGCTCGGCGACGTCGTGGTGGCCGAGCCCGGCGCGCGCATCGGCTTCGCGGGCCCGCAGGTGATCCGCCAGACCATCAGGCAGGAGTTGCCCGCCGGTTTCCAGACCGCGGAGTACCTGCGCGACGCGGGCATGGTCGACCTCGTCGTGCCGCGCCACGAGCTGCGCGCCCACCTGGCCCGGTTGCTGCGGGTGCACTCGGGCGGGACCGCCGCTCCGGCGGCGGAGCGCGGGTACCGCACGCGGCCGCGCCCGGCCGCGGACCGGGACGCCTCGGAGGTCCTCCACGCCGCTCGCGACATCGGACGACCGAGCACATCGGACTACTGCGCCCGGATCTTCGAGGACTTCGTGGAGCTGCACGGCGACCGGGTGTCCGGTGACGACCCCGCCGTCGTCGCGGGCATCGGCACGCTCGGGGGCCGGCCGGTGGTGGTCGTCGGCCACCAGAAGGGCCACGAGACGGCGGAGTTGGTGCAGCGCAACTTCGGAATGCCGCAGCCGGCCGGCTACCACAAGGCGCGGCGGATGATGGACTACGCCGAGCGCTTCGGCTTCCCGCTGGTCACCTTCGTAGACACCCCCGGCGCCCATCCCGGGGTGGACGCCGAGCAGCGCGGTCAGGGCACCGCCATCGCCGAGTGCATCAGCCGGATGGCGCGGCTGAAGGTGCCCGCGGTCTCCGTCGTCACCGGCGAGGGCGGAAGCGGTGGCGCGCTCGCGCTGGGCGTCGGCAACCGGGTCCTGGTCCTGGAGAACGCCTACTACTCGGTGATCAGCCCGGAGGGCTGCTCGACGATCCTGTGGGGAACCGCCGAACGCACCTCGCAGGCCGCCGAACAGCTCCGGATCACCGCCGAGGACCTCCTGCGGCTCGGCGTCGTGGACGGCGTGGTCGACGAACCCGCCGGGGGAGCGCAGCAGGACCACGCCGCCATGGCGTCCCGGCTCGCCGCCGCCCTGCGCGCCAGCATCGGCGAACTGTCCGAATTGGACGGGGACGCGCTGCTCGACCAGCGGCGGCGGCGCTTCGACCGGTTCGGAGACCCAGACCACAGCGACAGCGAGGTGCAACCATGACCGCGCACATCACCGACGGAACCGGCGTCACCCGGATCGCGGGTGAGGCACCCGAACACGGCGACAGCCTCGCCACCCTTCGCGCCGAGGCGGAACGGCTGATGCGCGCGGCGGGCCGGCCGGTGCGCCGGGTGAGCCTGCGCGCCGGTGGCAACGCGATCGAGGTCGACTGGGAGACCGGCGACGAGCAGGGAGGTGCCGCGGCGGTCGGTACCGCTCAGCCGCCGGTCGAGGAGACCGCGGGGGAGGACCGCGCGATCCGCGTCGTCGCGCCGCTCGTCGGCACCTTCTACCACGCCCCGTCACCGGGCGAAGCGCCGTTCGTCGAGGTCGGTGACGTGGTGGAGGAGGGCCAGCAGCTCGGCATCGTCGAGGCGATGAAGCTGATGAACCCGGTCACGGCCGATCGGCCCGGGCGGGTCCGCGCAGTCCTGGCCCCCGACGGCGAACTGGTGGAGTTCGAGCAGGTCCTGGTGGAGCTCGACCCCGTCGAGGAGGTGTGACCGTGTTCGCCAAGGTGCTCGTCGCCAACCGCGGGGAGATCGCGCTGCGGATCATCCGCGCCTGCCGCGAGCTCGGCATCGCGACGGTGGCGGCGCACTCCACCGCGGACGCGGAGTCGCTGCCGGTCCGGCTGGCCGACGAAGCGGTCCGGATCGGTCCCGCGGCGGCGCGGCAGAGCTACCTCAGCATCCCCAACATCATCGGAGCCGCGCGCAAGACCGGTGCCGACGCCATCCACCCCGGCTACGGCTTCCTGTCGGAGGACCCGTACTTCGCCGAGATCTGCCAGCAGCACGGCATCACGCTGATCGGCCCGCCGCCCGGGGTCATGGACGTGCTCGGCGACAAGGCCCGCACCCGCCGCGTCATGCGCGACGCGGGCCTGCCACTGCTGCCCGGCACGTTGTCGCCGGTGGCCTCCGCGGGAGAGGCGGAGCGGATCGCCGACGAGATCGGCTACCCGGTGATCATCAAGGCGTCCGCGGGCGGCGGCGGCAGCGGCATCACCGTCGTGCGCGACCGCGAGAGCCTGCCCTCGGCGCTGGCCGAGACCAGGGCCACCGCGCAGACGCTGTTCAAGGACCCGTCGGTCTACCTGGAGAAGTACCTCAGCCCGGCGCACCACGTGGAGATCCAGGTCGTCTGCGACTCCCACGGCGGCGCGGTCCACCTCGGCGAACGCGACTGCTCGGTGCAGCGGCGCAACCAGAAGCTCGTCGAGGAGGCGCCCTCGCCGCGCGTCGGCGACGACCTGCGCGCGCGGATGGGCCGCGCGGCCGTCGACGGTGCCGTGGCCGCCGGGTACCAGGGCGTGGGGACCGCGGAGTTCCTGCTCGACGACGACGGCGAGTTCTGGTTCATGGAGGTCAACCCGCGCATCCAGGTCGAACATCCGGTGACCGAGCTGGTCACCTCGCTCGACCTGGTGCGCGAGCAGATCCGCGTCGCCGCCGGGGAGAGGCTGTCGGTGCGCCAGCAGGACGTGCGCATGCGCGGCCACGCCGTGGAGTGCCGGGTCAACGCCGAGGACCCGGACCGCGGTTTCGCCGCGACGCCGGGAACGATCGAGCAGTACGTGGCGCCCGGCGGTCCCGGTGTGCGGGTGGACTCCCACTGCTTCCCCGGCTGCACCGTGCCGCCGAACTACGACTCGATGATCGCCAAGCTCCTGGTCTGGGCCGAGGACCGCGACCGGGCGCTGGACCGGATGGGCCGCGCCCTGGACGAGTACCGCGTCGAGGGCAGAGGCATGGCCACCACCATCGGTTTCCACCGCGAGGTCGTCGACCACCCGGTTTTCCGCGACGGTGCCGCCGGCACGGACTTCGTGCGGCAGCTCCGCGACGGGTGACCCGGTCGGCGCGGCCCGGCTCTTTCTCGATCCCGAACGCGAACCAGTCATCGTGACCGATTTCCCGCGAATCTTCCGGCACCACCATCGAAGGTGATCAAGGTTCGAACGCCAGCCACCTGCCCGCGAGGAGAGTTGCCGGAGGGAGAACACGATGCCTGCGTTGGGGACTGCCGACCGGGAGACGACCGCGAACGCGGCGCCGGCCGCGGAGGCGGAGCCGACCGCCAGAGAGCCGCGGACCGAGCCGTCACCGCTGGTCGACCGGTGCCGGCGTGGCGACCGGCGCGCCTGGAACGAGCTCGTGCGCTGCTACAGCCCGGTCATCTGGACCGTGGCCCGCTCCTACGAACTGTCCCCGCCGGACTGCGAGGACGTCTGCCAGATGACCTGGCAGCGGCTCGTCGAGCACCTGCCGAGGCTGCACCGCGCCGACCGCATCCGGCCGTGGCTGGTCACCGTCGCCAAGCGGGAGGCCATCCGGAACCGGCGGGTGCGGATCCGCACCGTGCCCGTCGCCGATCCCACCGAGGTCGGGCCCGGACGCGCGGCGGCCGGTGCGACACCCGAGGAGGTCGCGGTCACCCACGACCGCGACCGCGAGGTGCTCGCGGCCTTCCGCCTGCTGCCGGAGAAGCACCAGGCGCTGCTGGGGATGCTCGTGTCGGATCCCGGTACCAGCTACGACGACGTCGCCCAGGCCCTGCGGATGCCGCGGGGCTCGGTCGGTCCGACGCGGATGCGCGTCCTGGCGAGGATGCGCGACATGCTCACCGCCGAAGACGGTTCGGACCCGGGGTGAACCGCCGTCCGCGCTGAGCGGCTGCGCCGCGGAACCGGCCGGGGACTTCGCGGCAGATACCCGGCCGGCTTCCGTCAGCTCGCTTTGCGCCGGCGAGCCCGCAGGGAGGCGTAGTCGATCCCGTGCTCGTCCAGCAGGTCGGCCGCGACGCCGCAGGTGGTGACCAGACCCAGCAGCAGGTGGCGGTCGTCGAGCTGCCGGTCGCCCATGTCCACCGCCTCCCGCAGGCAGCGCCGCAGCACCTCCTTGGTGTCGGCGGCGACGGGGACGTGCCCGCGCGGCGCGAAGCGGCGGCGGCGCCCGCGCGGCACCATCGCTCCGGTGCCGTGGGCCCCCTCGACGCTGCCGACGACGTGGTCCACCTCGATGGCCAGCGCGCGCAGAGCCGAGGCGTCGGACTCGGAGAGCCCGGCGCGGCGACGGGCCGTCTCGTAGGCCGACGCGATGTCCTCGCGCCGCACGCCGTGCTCGGCCAGCAGGGCTCCGCACGGGGTCGCCAGCAGTGCCAGCGCCAGGTGCTCCGCGGTGACCTCGGCGGCTTCGGCCCGCTTGGCCTCCTCGACGGCCCGGACGACGGTGTCGCGTGCGGTGCGCGTGAATCGCTCGAACATCGTCATGCCCTCCCGTGCTTCTTGTGGACCGCCTGCCGGGAGACCCCCAGCTCGTTGGCGACCTCCTGCCACGACCAGCCCTGGTTGCGCGCGTTGCGGACCTGCACCGCCTCGAGCTGTTCGAGCAGCTTGCGCAGGGCGGCCACGGCGCGCAGGCCCGCGCGCGGGTCCCGGCCGCCCGCCGCCGAGGCCAGTTCCGTCGCTTCAGTCATGGTGTCAATGTAGGTTGACACGGGAGGTATGTCAACGTCGGTTGACGTGGTGGTCAGTCCTCCACGGCAGCCTTGATCCCGGCGACCGTCCTGGACATGGCGTCCTCGAGCATCGCCCGCCGCTTGGCCCCCAGGGCCGCGGCCTGATCGGCGTCCATGCCGCGCATGAAGCTCGCGAACCTCGCAGGCGGCTCCTGCATGCGGTAGCGCTGGGTGAGCACGCAGCCGTCGCCGTCCGGCTCGATCGCGAACGACCAGACCGACACCTCGGGGCTCCTGGCGTAGGTCAGCACCGCCCACGCGAACTCCCGGCCCGGGACCGCGGCCACGACCTCGCACTCGGTGGTCCACGTCTCCCCGCCGGCCCGGTTGTGCCCGTGGAACCGGGACCCGGCCGCGCCGGGCTGGCCCCGCAGCCACTCGCCGCCGGTGCACTCCGGGCTCCACTCGCCCATGCGAGTGATGTCGCTGACGACCCGGTAGACCTCATCGGGGGACGCGTCGACCTCCGTGGTGGCCTCGATGTCGAAGGACAGCTCGATCTGCTCACTCATCTGATCAGTCTGTGCGACGCAAGGCACCCTCGGACGTGAGAACGGCGACACCCAGCGGGTGCCGCCGTTCTCACATTCCGTCTTCGGGTGATACGCGAGAAAAAGATCCCGAAGTCAGAGGGCGCCTAGGTTCCGCCACCTGCACCGCCACGCAAGGCGAGTTCAGGGGCAGGGAGGCCCTCAGCGCTGGTACTCCGAACCCAGCGAGGTCGGCCGGTCGGCACGGCCGTCGCCCTGCGCGGGCACCGGCGAGTGGCGGCCGTCGGCGCCGTGCCGCGGCCCGTCCTCGGCCTCGGCGACCGGCAGCTCCTCGGGCCGGCGCGACAGCGCGACGCCCGCCGCGGCCACCCCGGCCAGCACCAGCAGCACCCACGGCCACTTCCGCCTGCGCCGCGCCTCGGGCGCGATGCGGCTGGCCAGCTCGCGGCGGGCGATCTCGGCGTTCCTGGCGAACTGCTTCTGCGCCTTGCGCCGCCGCTTGGCCAGCTGCTTGCGCGACATGCCGGTCGCCTTGCGGGCGATCAGCTCCTGCAACTCGTCGGTGTCGATACCGCGGTGGGCCAGCTCGTACTCGGCGCGCGCCGCGGCCGTCTTCGACATCGCCATTCCGGCCCGCCCGGCTCGCGCGGCCCCGATGCGGGCCGAGCGGATCCCGGTGCCGACTGCCCGGCCCACGTTCTCACCGGCTCGGGTCATGGCCTTCACTTCGTCCATCGTGTGCCTCCTACGCCCGGCGTTCGCCGGTCTTCGCTCTGGCGTCCAGGCGGCCCGGCCGGGTGGCGGGAACGCCTGGCACGTGACGATCAGCCCCCATACTGCACCCAGACACCACGTTCCCGCCTTTCGATGGCAGGATGGTCTGGTGGCTGAAGACAACGGATCGCTCGTTGGGACGACGTTGACCGCGACCCTGCACACGACGCAGGGCGACATCCGGGTCAACCTGTTCCCGAACAAGGCGCCCAAGACCGTCGCGAACTTCGTCGGCCTGGCCGAAGGAACCAAGGAGTACGACGCCCCGAACGCGAAGGGCGAGCGCTCCGGGCCGTTCTACGACGGGGTCATCTTCCACCGGGTCATCGAGGGCTTCATGATCCAGACGGGAGACCCGACCGGTACCGGGCGCGGTGGCCCCGGCTACCAGTTCGGCGACGAGTTCCACCCGGAGCTGCAGTTCGACCGGCCGTACCTGCTGGCGATGGCCAACGCGGGTCCCGGCACCAACGGCTCGCAGTTCTTCATCACCGTGGGCGCGACGAGCTGGCTGAACTACAAGCACACGATCTTCGGCGAGGTCTCCGACCAGGCCTCGCGCGATGTCGTCGACGCCATCGCCACGACCGCGACCGGTCCCGCCGACCGCCCGGTCAACGACATCGTGATCGAGAAGGTCACCGTGGAGCGCGGCGAGGGCTGACGTGACGGTACCGCCGCACGGGCAGCCGACCGGTTCGGACGGGGCGCCGCCGCTTCAGGCGTGCGTGCGCCATCCGGACCGGCCGACCGGGCTGCGCTGCACGCGGTGCGAACGCCCGGCCTGCCCGGACTGCCTCCGCGAGGCGTCGGTGGGCTACCACTGCGTCGACTGCGTGCAGGCCGGCCGCGGTGGCACCCGCCAGGCGGTCACGGTCGCCGGTGCGCGGCTGGCCGCCAAGCCGGTCGTCGTGCCGGTGCTGATCGCGGTCAACGTGCTGGTGCACGTCTACACGTCCGTCCAGGCGGGCAGCGGGATGGACAACTTCGACTCCGACGGGTTCGCCACGTCGGCGCTGCTGCCGATCCTGGTCGCGGGCGGCCAGTGGTGGCGGCTGGTCACCTCCGGCTTCCTGCACATCGGCCTGCCGCACCTGGCGATGAACATGATCGCGCTGTGGGTGATCGGCCGGGACCTCGAACTGGTGCTGGGCCGCCTGCGGTTCACCGCGGTCTACTTCCTGTCGCTGCTCGGCGGCAGCACCGCGGTGTTCGTGTTCGGCGAGCTGGTGCAGCCGGTCGCCGGCGCGTCCGGCGCGGTGTACGGCCTGATGGGCGGCATCGCGGTCGCCGCACTGCGGCTGAAGGTCAGCCTGCGGCCGGTGCTCATCGTGATCGGCCTGAACGTGCTGCTCAGCGTCACCATCCCGGGGCTGTCCCTGCTGGGGCACCTGGGCGGGCTCTTCGTGGGCGCCGCCGCGACGGCGGCGCTGGTCTACGCGCCGAGGCAGCGCAGGCTGCTCTTCCAGGGCGGCGCGCTCGCGGCGATCTTCCTGGTGCTCGCCGTCGCGCTGGTCACCAAGGACATGTCGCTGGGCAACATGGTCTGCACGGGCTACGGCGGCGCGGGCACCCGCTGCGCCGTGGGTTAGCGGATGTTCCAGAGCTGGTTCGCGTAGCGGTCCGGGTCGGGTCCCGTGCCAGCAGCTGATGCCGCTTGCCGAACGGGGCCTAGCCGGGTCGCATCGCGTTCAACGCGTCCGCGACCTCGACCGGATCGGCGCCGAGTTCGAGCCTGGTCAGCACCACGAGCTCGTCGTCGGCGGTGTCGAGGACGAGCACCTCGACGGTGCGGCCGAGCCGCGAGCTGCGCTCGGTCCGCACGGTCACCGCCGCCCACGGCCACGACCTGCGGCCGCGCAGACCGCGCACGGTGATGCCTGCGGCGTCGGCGCTGAGCCGCGGCCGGCAGAGCGTGGCGTAGGCCGAGGCGGCCGCGAGCACGACCACCACCGCGCCGACGAACAGCCGGTCCGGCGCGCTGCCGCTCAGCAGCCACCACGCAACCGCGGCCGCGGTGAGCACCCACCCGGAAGCGGCCAGGCCGACGGGTGTGGACCACTCACGCGAAATCTGGGAACGCACCGCTTTCCGCCTCCTCATCCACCGCCGTGGTTTCACGTGAAACCAGGGTCTGACCAGCGCTGATCCGTTCAGCGGGTGAAGTTATCCACAGGAGTTATCCCCAGTGGGGATGAGTTACACACGTGTTGTTCGGTTACCGGACGCTTTCGCCGACATGAACAGAGTGAGGCCCGAAGGTGTAGCACCTCCGGGCCTCGATCACGTGCGGTTTTCCGGCGGCTAGCGCCAGCGCATGGTCATCAGCAGGCCGATGATCATGAAAGCGAACCCGACCGCGAAGTTCCACGCCTCCAGGTCGGCCATGAACGGGATCTTGTCCCCCGCCAGGTAGTTGACCACCAGCCACAGCAGGCCGATGACCATCATGCCCAGCATGACCACGACGTAGATCGGGTGCGACGGTCCTACCGCCTTCGCCTTCACCGGCGTGCGGCGATCAGCCACCGGGGTGGAGGAGTCCTTCTTGCGGACTTTGGACTTCGGCATGGTGTCCTCGCCAGGGGAGGCAGCGCAGCGTCGGCTGCGTGCTCGGGGGCGGCGGCCGTACCGCGCGATCCGGCCCGGAGCGGAACCGGAGGCGGAGCGGCTCGTTTTCCGACTAACACGTTAACGTAATCTCGTAGCCGACCGAACACCCCGTGCGCTGGCGAGTTCGGTCGGCCGGCAGTGGGAAGGGACACCGTGGGGTCCACCGACTTCGCAGTGGCACCACCGCCGGACCGCCGTCCCCACCGGGTCCGCGCGGCGGTCCGGGTCTTCGGCGAGGTCCTCATCACCCTCGGCCTGGTGCTCCTGTTGTTCGTGTTCTACGAGGTCTACGTCACCGACTGGTTCACCGCGCGCAAGCAGGACGACGCGAGCCGTCGGCTCGACCAGCAGTGGCGGGCTCCGGGGCCCCCGCCGCCCGCGCCGGGGGAGGGAGACGCGTTCGCCCGGCTCCACATACCGGCCTTCGGCCCCGACTACCGGTTCACGGTCCTCGAGGGCACCGATCCGGCGACGCTCGCGGCGGGACCCGGCCACTACTCGGCCACCGCCCGCCCAGGTGAGCAGGGCAACTTCGCGGTCGCCGGACACCGCATCGGCAAGGGCGCGCCGTTCAATGACCTCGACCGGCTGCACTCCTGCGACGCGCTGGTCGTCGAGACCGCGACCGAGTGGTACATCTACCGCGTGCTGCCCCTGGCCGAGGAAGCCCCGAGCTGGGACTCCCGGGCGGCGTACCCGAAGTGCCGGGGCGTGGCTCCGATCGGAGTGCCCTACGACCAGGCGGTCGGCCGGCGCATCGTCGGTCCGGAACAGGGCGAGGTGATCCACCCGGTCCCGGGCCGGCCGCGGGACACCCTGCCGAAGGACCAGCAGACCAGGCTCATCACCCTCACCACCTGTCACCCGGAGTTCTCCGCGGCGCAGCGGCTCATCGTGCACGGGGTGCTGGTGAAGCGGTACCCGAAGGACCCGGCCGACACCGGCCTGCGACCACCCGAACTCGAGGAGCGCTGATGTACGGCTGGATCTGGCGGCGGTTGCCGGGCCCCACCGCGGCGAAGGCCGTCCAGGCCGTGCTGCTGGTCGCGGCGGTCATCGCGCTGCTGCTGTTCGTGGTCTTCCCGCGGGTTGAGCCGCTGCTGCCGTTCAACGAGGTCACCACGCTCTGAAGGCACCCGGGCGCGTCGGGTGCCACGTGCCGGAACGTGCGCGACACCGGGCGGCGTGCCACGTACCCTGTGGGCGTGCGCGTACTCGTCGTCGACAACTACGACAGCTTCGTCTACAACCTCGTCCAGTACCTGGCGCAGCTCGGCGCCGAATGCGTCGTGCGCCGCAACGACGTCGTCACCGACGACGAGGTGGAGTGGTCCGACGGCGTGCTGTTCAGCCCCGGGCCGGGCACCCCCGACCGGGCGGGCCGCACGATGGAGCTCGTCCGGCGCTGCGCCGACGAGCGGCGGCCGGTCCTCGGCGTGTGCCTCGGCCACCAGGCCATCGGCGCCGCGTGGGGCGGCGTCGTCGAGCGCGCCCCCGAGCTTCTGCACGGCAAGGTCAGCGAGATCCGGCACGACGGCGCCGGCGTCTTCGCCGGGCTCCCGGAACCCTTCATCGCCACCCGCTACCACTCGCTGATCGTCCGCGCCGACACCATCCCGGACGAGTTCGAGGTCACCGCCCGCACCGAGTCGGGCATCGTGATGGGCATGCGCCACCGGGAGCTCCCGGTCGAGGGCGTGCAGTTCCACCCCGAGTCGGTGCTCACCGACGGCGGGCACCGGATGCTGGCCAACTGGATGGCCTCGGCGGGCAACCCGGTCGACGAGCACGTCGTGTCCCAGCTCGAAGAGGGCATGCGCCAGGTCGCTGCGGCCGCGCGCCGCTGACCCACCGACGAAGAAGGGGCCCCGCGGATTGAACTGGTCCCCGAGGGTTGGACCGACTAATTGAAGGCTAGTTGGTGGGGGTCTGGGCTCGGTATTCGGCCGGGCTCAGACCCTTCATCGTGGTGGAGATGCGGGTGGTGTTGTACCAGTCGAGGTAGTCGTCGAGGGCGGTGGTGAGGTCCTTGGCGGTGTCGAACTGGTTGTGGTGGAAGAGTTCTTCTTTGAGGTGGCCGAAGAAGTTCTCGGCCAGGGCGTTGTCCAGGCAGGTGGCTTTTCGGGACATCGACTGTGTCAGGCCGGCGTTGGTGAGGAGTCTGCGCCAGGAGGCGTGCTGGTACTGAAATCCCTGGTCGGAGTGCACCAGCGGGGTTTGCCCTGGTTCGAGTGTGGCGATGGCCTTGCGTAGCGAGGAGTTCGTCAGCTCCGTGTTGGGTGAGGTGCTCCAGGAGTAGGCCACGACGGACCGGTCGAACAGGTCGATCACTGGGGACAGGTAGATCTTGCCGGTGCCGACGCGGAACTCGGTGACGTCGGTGACCCACTTGGTGTTCGGCGCGGTCGCGGCGAACTCGCGGTTGAGCACGTTGGCGGCGATCGTGCCGACCTCCCCTTTCCAGGACACATACGGTCGGCGGCGCCGGACCTTGCAGACCAGGCCCAGGGCCCGCATCAGTTTCAGCACGGTCTTTTTGGCGACCTGCCAGCCCCGGCGGACAAGGATCGTGTGAACCCGCCGATGCCCGTACCGACGGTGGGCCTGCTCGAAGACCTCCGTCACCGCTTCTTTGAGGTCTGCCTGCGGATCTTCGGCGTCCATCCGGGCCTGGTGGTAGAAGAATGTCGAGCGGGCTACGCCCGCGACCGCCAGCAGCACAGCCAGCGGGTACTGCGCCTTGAGAGTGGCGATGACCTGGGTCTTTACTTTCGCCCCTGCGCTCTCGAGGCCCGCAATTTTTTCAGGTAGGCGTTTTCGGCAGCCAGACGCTGGTTCTCCTGCCGCAGCCGTTGCACCTCGCTGAGCTCGCCCTCGGGTGGTTCCGGGGCGCCTGGCGGTCGGCGGGCGTGTCAGGTGGGTTGTGTACAAGATCCGATAGTTGATGGAGTACGCACCGATGGGCACGCGTGATTCGCAGCAGCAGGAAGGACATCCGTTCGGGACGGCCGCACAGCCCTCGTCAGCGCGGGACGCGGTCAATGAGATGATCGAGGCAGGCCTGCTCGATGGGGTGATGGACACCGTCGACCGGGGCGGGCTGGCGTTGACCGGGCAGGGCGGGTTTTTGCCCGAGCTGGTCAAAGCCGTGCTCGAGCGGGGTTTGCAGACCGAGATGGCCGATCACCTCGGGTATGACAAGGGGGATCCGGCCGGGCGGGGCAGCCCGAACTCCCGCAACGGTGCCAGCGGTAAGACGATCTCGACCGAGGTCGGCGAGGTCGATCTGGAGGTGCCCCGCGACCGGGCGGGCTCGTTCGAGCCGCGGCTGGTGCCCAAGGGGTCGCGGCGGGCCGGCGGCCTGGACGAGATCATCATCTCGCTGTACGCGGGCGGGATGACCGTCCGCGACATCCAGCACCACCTGCAGCGCACCTACGGCACCGAGCTCTCCCACGAGACGATCTCCAAGATCACCGACACGGTGCTCGAGGAGGTCACGGCCTGGCAGTCGAGGCCGCTGGAAGAGATCTACCCGATCATCTACCTGGATGCCCTGGTGGTGAAGGTGCGTGACGGCCACCAGGTCCGCAACCGCTCCGCCCACATCGCCGTCGGTGTCGATCTCGACGGCGTCAAACACGTCCTCGGGATCTGGATCCAGGCCTCCGAAGGGGCGAAGTTCTGGGCCGGGGTGTGTGCCGAGCTGCGCAACCGCGGCGTCAAAGACGTCCTGATCGTCTGCTGCGACGGCCTGCCCGGGTTGCCGGAGGCGATCGAGGCGACCTGGCCGTCCTCGACGGTGCAGACCTGCACGGTGCATCTGATCCGGGCGGCGATGCGGTTCGTCTCGTATCAGGACCGCAAGAAGGTCGCTGCGGCGTTGAAACCGATCTACACCGCGCCCACCGCCCAGGCCGCCGAGACCGCCCTGCTGGAGTTCGCCGAGTCCGACCTCGGCCGCAAGTATCCGGCCGCCGTGCGGACCTGGGAAAACGCGTGGGAACGGTTCATCCCGTTCCTGGAGTTCCCGCCCGAAGTCCGCAAGATCATCTACACCACGAACTCGATCGAGTCACTGAACTACCAACTCCGCAAGATCATCAAAAACCGCGGGCACTTCCCCTCCGACGACGCGGTGATCAAGCTGTTGTGGCTGGCCATCCGCGACATCGAAGACAAACGCGCCCGACAACGCGACAAACAACGCGGACTACCCACCCACCAGCGCAACGCCCCCGCACGCCTGGTCGAAGGCGCCACCGTCCAAGGCTGGAAACAAGCCCTCGGCGCACTCGCCCTGCACTTCCCCGACCGCCTCGACCCCTACCTCAACTGACCCACCCAAAGTCCTATACACAAACCACTTGACAGGCTCCGGTCGGCCTCGCCGCTTGGGCCGCAGCGCGTCCTCACCCTCACGCCGGTACTTGCGCACCCAGGTCTCGACCAGCTTGGGCGAGGACAGGGCGTACTCGCGGGCCAGTTCCGCCGTGGTGGCCTCGCCGTCAAGGAACCGACGCACGACTTCGAGCTTGAACTCGAACGAGAACGACTGCTTCGGTTTCATGATCAGCGCTCCCGCGCCTCGCAGGACCCATCGGTGCCGCAAGCGTCTCACCGCCGTGCGCGACACACCCAACCGGGCCGCGACGACCTTCGCCCCGTAACCAGCCTCGAACAAAGCCACGGCAGCCTCACGCTGCCGCTCCGACAACGAACTACCTGGATACACGAACCGCTCCCCAAGAGCTGGAACTGGATTTCCAGTCCAACCCTCGGGGACCAGTTCAGATCGCGGGGCCCCTTCCATCACGGCTGCCTTCAGGGGAACGGCGGGAAGAACCCGTCGTCGGGCTGCGTGGTCGGCGAACTGTCGTACTCGCCGACGTAGATCGTGATGGTCTGGTTCTTGCTGATCTTGTCGCCGCCCGACGGCGAGCTGCGCATGACCTTGCCGTCGAGCTTGCTGTCGGAGGTCGACTCCTTCTGCTCGACGAGCTGGCCGTTCCAGCCGAGCTGCTGGAGCTGCCTCTTGGCGTCGGTCGGCGAGAGCCCGGTCAGCGGAGGCATCGAGATCTGCTGCCCGTTGGAGACGTAGACCGTCACCTTCGAGCCGGGCTTCAACTTGGTGTCGGCGGCCGGGGTCTGGTCGACCACTATGCCGGCGGGCTCGCTGGAGTCGCGGTCCGAGCGCTGGACCTGGAAACCGGCGTAGCTCAGCATCCTCTCGGCGGTCTCGTACGGCATGTTGCGGACGTCGGGGACGGCCCGCTGCTCGGCCTTCTTGCCCAGCACCACGTTGATCGTGGTTCCCTTGGCGACGGTGCCCTCCGGGTCCCACTCCAGGATCTTGTCGACCTGGCTGTCGTTGTCGACCTCGCGGGTCTTGGGGTTGTAGCCGAGCATGAGCCCGACCTCCGACAGCTTGGCGCTGGCCTGGTCCATGGACATCCCGCGCAGGTCCGGGATCTGGACCTGTTCCGGTCCCGTGCCGAAGCAGACCCTGATCCGGTCCTGCTTCTTGTCGATCGGGACCCCCGGGTCCGGGGTCTGGTTGATGACGCGGCCGACGTCCTCCCGGCTGGACGGGCACGGGATCTGCTCCTGCCACAACCAGTTGCCGGCGGTCAGCTCGCTGAGCGCCTGGGACTTGGTCATGCCCTCGAGCTGCGGAACCGCGATCTTGTCGTCGCCGCTCGGGCCGCTCAGCAGCGCGTTGGCAACCCACGCGACCAGCGCGAACACCGCGACGCAGATGAGCGTGACCAGCGCGATCAGCCAGTTCTTGCGCCGCTTGCGCTGCTGCTCGGCGTCGAGGTCGTCCTCGACGGCGGGCTCCACGCTGCGGTGGCGTCCGCCCGGGGCCATAACCTCGGTCGCGGGTGCCGGAGCGATCATCGAGGTCCGCTCCTCCTCCGACATGATCATCGGAGCCTTCGGCCGCTGCCCGGACAGCACCCGCACCAGGTCGGCGCGCATCTCGGCGGCCGACTGGTAGCGGTTCGCGGGGTTCTTGCTCAACGCCTTGAGCACCACGGCGTCCAGCGACGCCGGGACCTGCTGGTTGACGTCGGACGGCTTGCGCGGGTCCTCCCGCACGTGCTGGTAGGCCACCGCGACCGGCGAGTCGCCGGTGAACGGGGGCTCGCCGGTGAGCAGCTCGAACAGCACGCAGCCCGAGGCGTAGACGTCGCTTCGCGCGTCGACGGACTCGCCCCGCGCCTGCTCCGGCGAGAGGTACTGGGCGGTCCCTATCACCGCGGCGGTCTGGGTGACCGCGGCCTGCCCGTCGGTCAGCGCCCGCGCGATGCCGAAGTCCATCACCTTCACCGCGCCGGAGCGGGTGATCATGATGTTGGCCGGCTTCACGTCGCGGTGGATGATGTGGTGCCGGTGGCTGAAGTCCAGCGCGGCCGAGGCGTCGGCCATGACCTCCATCGCGCGGCGCGGCGCCAGCGGACCCTCGGACTTGACGATGTCGCGCAGCGTCCGGCCGTCGACGTACTCCATCACGATGTAGGGCAGCGGACCGTTCTCGGAGTCGGTCTCGCCCGTGTCGTAGACGGCGACGATCGCCGGGTGGTTCAGGGCGGCGGCGTTCTGCGCCTCGCGGCGGAACCGGAGCTGGAAGGTGGGGTCCCGGGCCAGGTCGGCGCGCAGGACCTTGACCGCCACGTCACGCCCCAGCCGGATGTCCCGGCCGCGGTGCACCTCCGACATACCGCCGTAGCCGAGCGTGTCACCGATCTCGTAGCGGTTGGAGAGAAGTCGCGGTGAGCTCATCGATGCGTCGTCCCGATCCTTGTCAACGATCGTCCCATCATCATGCCGACCGGCGGTATCACGACGTCCCCCGCTGGACGCCGTGCGCGGTCCCCCCGACTTCGGTGCTTTGGTGCGTGTTCGTGCGGTTCGTCCCTCGGACCGGACGTAGCGCAGTCTGGTCGAAACGGTCCGCGGAATCCAGGTGGTTCGTGGCCGCACCGGCCGCGACCTGCCTGGTCCGTTCTGGATCGTTATGAGGAACACCCTGGCCGTTGGTCGTGCGCAATGCCACGGCGATGCCGATGGCGGTCAGCGCGACGACGACCACCACCGACACGGCCACCCAGATCATGGTGCGGCTGTAGCGCGGGCGGGGCGCGGGCGGCGGTGGCTGTGGTGCGGCCGCCTGCGGCGGGATCAGCCCGGGCGGGTAGGTGTTCTGCATGGGTGGCATGGCCGGTGGCAGCTGGTGCACGCCGGTGCCCGGCACCGGTGTGCCCATCTGCTGGCGCTGCTGCGGCACGGCGAGCGCGGCCGGGGTCGGCAGCGGCAGTCCCGCGCGGACCGCGGCGACGGCGTTGGCGAACTCGCCACCGGTCGCGTAGCGGCGGCGCGGGTCCTTCACCAGCGTCGCCTCGATCAGCGCACGCGCCCCGGGCGGCACGTCCGGCGGCAGCGGCGGCGCGACCTCGCGGATGTGCATCATCGCCACGGTCACCGCGTTGTCCGACAGGAACGGGCGGTGGCCCTTGAGACATTCATAACCCACGACCGCCAGCGAGTAGACGTCGCTGGCCGGGGTGGCCTCGCTGCCCAGCGCCTGCTCGGGCGCTATGTAGTGGGCGGTGCCCATGACCATGCCCGAGCGGGTCACCGGTGCCGCGTCGGCCGCCTTGGCGATGCCGAAGTCGGTGAGCTTCACCTTGCCGTTCGGGGTGATCAGGATGTTGCCGGGCTTGACGTCGCGGTGCACCAGGCCGCGTTCGTGCGCGGCCTGCAGCGCGTGGCCCGCCTGCTCCAGCATGTCCAGCGCGTGCTCGGCCTTGATGCGGCCCTCGCGCGCCAGGGTCGCGGCCAGCGGCTCGCCCTCGACCAGTTCCATCACCAGGTAGGCGGTGTCCTCCGGACCGTCCGGGATCGCCGCGGTCTCGCCGTAGTCGTGCACGGCGGCGATGCCCGGGTGGTTCAGCGACGCCGTGGTGCGGGCCTCGGTGCGGAAGCGGTGCAGGAACTCGGCGTTGCCGCACAGCTCCGCCTTGAGCACCTTGATCGCGACCGTCCGGTCCAGCCGGACGTCGGTGGCCTTCCAGACCTCGCCCATCCCGCCGACGGCGATGCGCTGGCCGAGCCGGTAGCGCTCGGCCAGCAACTGGCCGGTGGTCAGCACGGATCAGCCACCCCCCTGCAGCCCGGCTCGGATGACCGCGCGGCCGATCGGCGCCGCGATCGACCCACCGGTGGCCTCGGCGCCCTCGTCACCGCCGTTCTCCACGATCACCGCGACCGCGATGCTGGGGGCTTCGGCGGGCGCGAACGCCACGTACCAGCCGTGCGGCTTGTCGTCCGGGTCGCCGTGCTGGGCCGTACCGGTCTTGGACGCGATCTCGACGCCGGAGATCTTGCCGTCGCCCTTGGTGTTCTGCTCCGACTGCAGCATCATGTCCCGGATCGTGCGGGCCACGTCGGGCGAGACCGCCTGGTTCAGCTCCTCCGGCTGCATCTCGTTGATCACCGACTTGTCCGGGGCGGTGGTCCTGCGCACCAGCTCCGGCTTCATCAGCTTGCCGCCGTTGGCGATCGCGGAGACCATCATCGCGTTCTGCAGCGGGGTGACGCGGACGTCGCGCTGACCGATGCCGCTCTGGTACAGCGAAGGCGCGTCCGACATCGGACCCAGGTCCGACTTGGCGGCGCGCATCGGCACCTGCAGGTCCTGGCCGAAGCCGAAGGCCGCGGCGGTCTCGCGCATCTTGTCCGCGCCGAGCTTGCCCGCGATCTCGGCGAACGCCGTGTTGCACGAGTGGGCCAGCGCCTTGGTCAGCGTGTTGCCCTTGCACGTGTTGCCGCCGTAGTTCGGCAGCGGAGTCCTGGTGCCGGGCAGGGTGATCGACGGCGCGTCGGTGACCTGGCTGTTGGCGTTGTAGCCGTTCTGCAGGGCCGCCGCGGTGGTGATCAGCTTGAACGTCGACCCGGGCGGGTAGATCTCGGAGACCGCGCGGTTGAGCATCGGGTCGCCCTCGGCCTGCGACGCCTCGTTCCATCCCGCCAGCGCCTCGGACTTCAGGTGCGAGGCCAGCTTGTTCGGGTCGTAGGACGGGGCGTTGGCCATCGCCAGGATCGCCCCCGTCTTCGGGTCGAGCGCGACCACCGAGCCCTGGAAGCCCTTGCTGGTCAGCTGTTCGTAGGCGACCCGCTGCATCGCCGGGTTGATCGTCAGCTCGACGTCGCCGCCGCGCGGCGGCTCACCGGTGATCATGTCCGACAGCCGGTCGAAAGCCAGGCTGTCGTCGGTGCCGTTGAGCAGGTTCATCTGCGCCCGCTCGACGCCGTTGGCGCCGTAGACGAACGAGTAGTACCCGGTCACCGGGGCGAACGCGGGCCCCTCCGGGTACGTGCGCAGGTACTTCAGCTTGTCGTCGGTCTCCACCGAGTTGGCCAGCGACTGGCCGCCCGCGATGATCTGGCCGCGCTGGCGGGAGTACTCGTCGTAGAGCGTCCGCGTGTTGCCCGGACCGTCCCGCAGTTCGTCGGCCTTGATCACCTGGACGTAGGTGGCGTTGCCCATCAGCAACACCACCATCACCATCATGGCCAGCGCCACCCGGCGCAGCGGCTTGTTCATCGGGGACGCTCCACCAGTTCGGTATGTGCTTCGGCGATCGGAGCCTGCTTGGGCTTCGGCTTCGACGGGGCCTGCGGCCGGCGCGCGGCGTCGGAGATCCGCAACAGCAGAGCGACCAGGATGTAGTTCGCCAGCAGTGACGAACCACCGTATGCGAGGAAGGGAGCGGTGAGACCCGTCATCGGGATCAGCCCGGTGACGCCGCCCGCGACGACGAACAGCTGCAGGCAGACGGTGAACGCCAGGCCGCCGCCGAAGAGCTTGCCGAACGAGTCGCGGACCGCCAGCGCGGTGCGCAGGCCGCGCATCATCAGCAGCAGGTAGACCATCAGCAGCGCCATCAGCCCGACCAGGCCGAGCTCCTCGCCGATGGCGGCGATGATGAAGTCGCTGGCAGCCCAGATCGTCAGGTCGGGCCTGCCGCCTCCCAGACCCGAGCCGAAGATGCCGCCGCTGGCCATGCCGTAGAGCCCGCCCCGCAGCTGGAAGCCGGGGTCCGGGTCCTGGCCCGCGGTGGCCATCGGGTCCAGCCAGGTGTTCACCCGGCCCTGGACGTGGTCGAAGAGGTTGAACGCGATGAAGCAGCCGATCCCGAACAGCGACAGGCCGAGGCCGACCCAAACCGCGCGCTCGGTGGCGATGTAGAGCATCACCAGCACGATGCCGAAGAACAGCAGCGAGGTGCCGAGGTCCTTCTCCAGCACGACGATGCCGATGGACAGCAGCCACGCCACGATCACCGGCATCAGGTCCCTGGCCCGCGGCCAGTCCACGCCCAGGAAGCGGCGGCCCGCCGTGGTGAACAGCTCGCGCTTGGACACCAGGAAGGACGCGAAGAAGATCAGCAGCAGCAGCTTGGCGAACTCGCCCGGCTGGATCGACTGCCCGCCGATGTTGATCCACAGCTTCGCACCGTTGACCTCCGAGATGCTGCTAGGCAGCAGACCCGGCAGGGCCAGCAGCGCCAGGCCGACGAATCCGCAGGTGAAGCTGTAGCGGGCCAGCGTCCGGTGGTCCTTGACCAGCGCGAGCACCAGGATGAACAGCACCACGCCGACGGTGGCGAACATGATCTGCTTGCCCGTGAACGGCGAGCCGGTGACCTCCTCGAAGTCGAGGCGGTGCAGCACCACCAGTCCCAGGCCGTTGATCAGCGACACCAGCGGCAGGATCAGCGGGTCCGCGTAGGGCGCCCACCTGCGCACGGCGAAGTGCGCTGCTCCGAACAGCGCCAGGAACGCGGCACCGTAGTAGAACAGCTCGCGGCTGATCGTCTGCTCGCGGCTGATCTGCACCAGCATGATCGCGACGGTGATGATCACCGCGGAGCAGATGAGCAGGAACAGCTCGGTCCCCCGACGGGTGGGAACCCCGGGTTCCGGGGTGTGGCCGCTGGGGGTCTGCGTTCCGGCTGCGGCGGCCGGCTGTGACATCAACTCACCGTCCGGCAGGTGACGCCCGGCTTCTGCTCCTGCTGCTGCAAGGGGGTGTCTTCAGGGCTGGGCGGTTGGTTCGGCTGGTTCGGGTCGGGCGGCGGCGGGGGCTGGACCGACGACGCCGGCGGCGGGTTCTGGCCGGACGGGGGAGGCACGTTCGGGTTCGGCTGCGGCTTGGGCTGCTCGCACTCGGGCAGCAGCGCCGTCATCCGCAGGCGGTGCATCGCCGCCTGCGCCGCTTCCAGCCCGTTGACCTCGGTGATCCCGTTGCGGACGTCCGCGCGCTGGGCTTCCTGCAGGTCCTTGATGTTGATCGGATCGCAGGTGGGGGGCGAGCCGGCGGGGCAAGAGTCCTCGACCTGAGTGCTCAGCGGCATGCCGAGGACGTTGCCCTGCAACCCCTGGAAGATCACCACATCGTCGGCCTGGTTGACCCCGATGTAGTACTGGTTGAGCATCCACCAGCGCCCGGCCAGCGCTGCCCCCGCGAGCACGACCAGCACGCCTGCGACGACCAGCACCGAACGCAGCCAGCGCCGGCGGCGCCGCGGCTCGGGTGGCGGTGACGTGGGTTCGTACCGCTGCGGCTGCGGCCTCGGCATGGTAGCCGCCGAGGCTCGTGCCGCTGAGGAATCCGGCTGTGGATGCTCATCGCCATTTCCCGCGGCCCCCCCGACGATGGGGGCGTCCTCACCGAACTCGACGTCGACGACGTCGGCGATGATGACGGTGACGTTGTCCGGACCGCCGCCCTTGAGGGCCAGCTCGATCATCCGGTCAGCGCACTGCTGCGGGTCGGCGATGCGCAACGCCTCCGCGAGCGTCTCCTCGCTGACCGGTCCGGTGAGACCGTCGGAGCACAGCAGGTAGCGGTCTCCGGCGCGGGCCTCCCGGACGGCGAGGCTCGGTTCCACCTCGTGGCCGGTCAACGCCCGCAGCAGCAGCGAGCGCTGCGGGTGGTTGGCGGCCTCCTCCTCGGTGATCCGGCCTTCGTCGATCAGCGACTGCACGAAGGTGTCGTCGTGGGTTATCTGGGACAGCTCGCCGTCGCGCACCAGGTAGGCGCGTGAGTCGCCGATGTGGACCAGTCCCAGCTTGCTCCCCGCGAACAGCACGGCGGTGAGGGTGGTGCCCATCCCGTCGAGGTCCGGGTCGCCCGCGACGAGCTCGGAGATCGCGCTGTTGCCCGACAGCACCGCGTCGCGGAGCTGCCCGAGCAGGTCGTCGCCGGGCTCGTCGTCGTCGAGCGGCGCGAGCGCCGCGATGACGACCTTGCTGGCCACCTCACCGGCGGCATGGCCTCCCATGCCGTCCGCGAGAGCGAGTAGTCGTGGGCCGGCATAGACCGAGTCCTGGTTGTTTGATCGCACCAGGCCGCGGTCGCTGCGGGCTGCGTAGTGAAGGACGAGGGTCATGAGCGCAGCTCGATCACCGTCTTGCCGATTCTGATCGGAACTCCGAGCGGGACCTTGGTCGGCCCCGTGACCTTCGCCCGATCGAGGTATGTGCCGTTAGTGGAGCCTAGATCCTCCACGTACCAGTCGGCGCCGCGGAGCGACAGCCTGGCGTGCCGGGTCGACGCGTAGTCGTCGTCGAGGACCAGCGTGGAGTCGTCGGCCCGGCCGATCATGATCGGCCGGCCTTCCAGCGAGATCCGGGTGCCCGCGAGAGCCCCGTGGGTCACCACCATCTGCCGGGGTGCCCTGCTCTTGCCGCGGGCCTGCTTGGCCTGGACCCTGCCCGACCCCGGCATCGGAACGCGCATGCCGGACGCCGAGTAGAGATCGGAGCGAACCACGCGCAGCGCGGCCAGCACGAACAACCAGAGCAGGGCGAGGAACCCTGCTCTGGTCAGCTGTATCACCAGCTCTGGCACTTGTTGTGAACGCTCCTACTCGTTGTCTGGGGCGTTGTGACCCGGGGGGAGGCTCAGCCCTGGCTGCGGAAGACCAGGGAGGAGTGGCCGACCCGGATGACGTCGCCGTCCGCCAGCTGCCAAGTCTGCACCGGGGTGCCGTTCACCGTGGTGCCGTTGGTCGAACCGAGATCCGCCAGCATCGCGCTCTGCCCGTCCCAGGTGATCTCGATGTGCTTGCGGGACACACCGGTGTCGGGCAGCCGGAACTGGCCCTCCTGGCCGCGCCCGATCACGTTCGAGCCGTGCTGGAGCGTGTAGGACCGGTTCGACCCGTCGTCGAGCTGCAGCGTCGCGGTGAGCTGGCGCGGAGCGGCCTCGGGGTAGCCACCGGGCGCGCTCGGCGGGTAGGCGCCGCCGGGCTGCTGGGGGTAGCCCTGCTCGGGGAAGCCACCGGGCTGGCTCGGCGGGTAGGCGCCGCCGGGCTGCTGGCCGTAGCCGCCCTGGTCGTAGCCGTACTGACCCGGCTGCTGCGGGTAGCCCTGGTCGTAGCCGGGGGGCTGCTGCCCGTAGCCCTGGTCGTATCCGGCGGGCTGGCCGTAGCCCTGGTCGTAACCGGGAGGCTGCTGCCCGTAGCCCTGGTCGTAGGCCGCGGGGGGCTGCTGGGGGTAGCCGCCCTGGTCGTAGCCGCCGGGCTGCTGCCCGTAGCCCTGGTCGTATCCGGCGGGCTGGCCGTAGCCCTGGTCGTAACCGGGAGGCTGCTGTCCGTAGCCCTGCTGGGGGTAGCCCTGGTCGTAGCCGGGGGGCTGCTGGGGGTAGCCGCCCTGGTCGTAGCCGGGGGGCTGCTGGCCGTAGCCGTAGTTGGGGTCTTGCCCGTACTGGCCTTGGCCGTATCCCTGGTCGTAGCCGTACTGCCCCTGCTGCTGGCCGTACGGGTCTCCCTGGGGGTAGTGGCCTGGTGGCTGGCTCATGGGTCGGTCTCCTGCGGTACGAGGTGTTGCCGGCCGTCGGGTTACGTCGGGGTCGACGGACGATCTGATTCGAAACTGTCCCGTGTGCAGCGTTTCAGAGCGCTCCAGGGAGACTACGACGTCACCATATGTGTCCCACCCCTGCTCGGTGAGGTGCTCCTGAACGCAGTCGGCGAGGAGGTCGGTCACCCGGTCCTCCTCACCGGCGAGCCGTGCGTGGTCGGGGGTGCTCAGTTGCACAACGTAGTGATTGCAGGCGAGCAACCGTCCCCCGGCGAGCTCGCGGATCTGCAGCTCGGCTTCCCGCTGCAGAGCCTGCGCGACCTCCTGGGGAACGACCTTCCCACCGAAAACGCGCGCGAAGCCATTACCGACGATGCCTTCGAGCCGGCGCTCGAAGCGCTGCACGAGGCCCACGACAATCCCCTCCACGCGAACGACTCCACCGACCATCGTATCTGGGTCAACGGGCCGGGACACCGCCCAGTTCCCAAGTGGGGCGCCCCCCTGCGGAAGACGCTTGTCAGGGCGTGTTAGGCTGCTCCAGCCAACAGGGCAGCGGGTCCGGTGCAAGACGGTCGAACCGACTACACCGACCCCGGTGCCAGGGGCCGAAATCAGGCAGTGTAGAGTTCGGCTCAAGCCACGGGCGAGTGGCGGAATGGCAGACGCGCACGGTTCAGGTCCGTGTGTCCGTAAGGACGTGAGGGTTCAACTCCCTCCTCGCCCACTCGAAGTGAGGCCCCCACCGCGAGGTGGGGGCCTCACTTCTTTCCAGGGTCGGCTTTCCGGGCACGCCCGCGACGGCGACCGGTGCCCCATCCCACTGAGGCGCATTTCATAGATCGACATCGGTGGCGCTGCCGTTGGTGAGGCGGGTCTCCCCGGAGTCGTTCGAGACGCCGGTGAAGGTCACGCCGCCCAAGATCGGCCCTTCGGTCTCGGTGGACGGCCGAGGTGTTCCGCGTGCGTTTCCGTTCCTCCGCCCGGGTTTCAGCGGTGGGCGACCACGAGGTCGGTGAGGACGGCGGCGTGGTCGGAGTAGAAGACGCCCGGACCGTGTTCGGGTATGCGCTGGTCGATGACCTCGCTGCGTTCCACGCGGACGTCTCCGCGGGCGAAGGTGAAGTCGATGCGCTGCGGGGTGATCATCCGTTCCGCCGGTTGCGGGCTCCACGTGCTGCCCGGTTCGGCGCACACGTCGGGGTGGGCGGTGCGGTAGGTGTCGGCGAAGCCGGCGGCGGTCACCGCCGCGGTGGCGCCGAGCGGGTAGCTCATGCCCAGGTGGCCCGAGCACGCGGCGTGCTCCGGCCGCCAGTCGTGCGCCGCGAGGGTGTTGAAGTCGCCGCCCATCAGTACGGGATCGGTGTTGCCGCCCAGCATCGCGGGCAGTTGCGTCCGCACGATGTCGTCGATGTGGCGCTGCTGCTCGGTCTCGGCCCGCTGGACGTCGGCCCCGCTGTGCCGCGGCGGGACACCGGTGCGGATCGCCGCGGCGTTGTCGTCGACCAGGTAGCCGTTCCACGGGTCGCTGTAGGGCAGCCAGACGGTGAACAGGTTCAGCTCCGCGCCGTCGGGCAGCCGCACCCGCGCCCCGCCGAAGTTGAAGTCGTCGACGACGCCGCCGTGCGGAGCGGGGTACCGGTGGCTCACCGGGAAGCGGGTGAACAGCCACAGGTTGTCCTCGCCGGGCGGCCGGTCGGTGACCCGGACACCGGTGTAGGCGCCCTTGCCGGCCCGCTCGGTGAGGGCGCGCTCGATGTCGGGCCCGGATCCGTAGGTCTCCACGGTGAAGAACACGTCGGGGCGCACGGCCACCACCTGGTCGAGCAGGTTCGGCAGGTTCCGCGGCCCGTACTCGCGCCCGCCGTGCAGGATGTTCCAGGTCAGCACGCGCACCTGCGTGCCGGCCGGCTCCGCTTCCGGTGCGGCCGCGGCCGGAAACGCGCCGAGCCCGGCGATCGCCGCCGCGACCAGTGCGGTCAACCGTCGCATCAGCGCCTCCCCGCGTGTCCGGTGTGGACGGTTCAGGCCCGCCGGTACTGGGCGGGCGAGTGGATCGTGGCCGGGTCCTCGTACGAGCCGGGCCTGCCCCGGTCGACGTGGAAGGTGGTGAGGGTGGAGACCGGCGACCGCGGGTCGTCGCGGTCGGCGACCACGCGCATGTGCGTGCTCCACCTGCGCGGCGTGACCTCGTGTACGTCGTAGCCGTAGCGGTCGCCCTCGAAGTACTTCAGGTGCGGGTTGGCACCGCCCATCACCGGTCCGTTGGTGCGGTTCCACTCGGCGTCGTAGGCGCTGGAGGAAACCGAGTGCGCGGTGAACTCGGTGCCGATCACCGGCGAGTCGGGGTCGTCGAAGTCCGGGCGGACGTCGTCGACGAAGGCCGAGTGCCAGTCGCCGGTGACCACCACGAGGTCGGGCATCCCGGAGTCGTGCACGTGGGTCAGCACCTCCCGGCGCTCGGCGAGGAACCCGTCCCACTGGTCGGTGAAGTAGTAGCCGCCGCCGGGCTGGGCGAGCTGGCTCAGCATGATGGAGTTGACCCAGCAGTGCCACGAGTCGGGCGCGGCGTCGACCCGCTGCTTGAGCCAGTCCTTCTGCTCCCGGCCCAGGATCGTGCCGTTCGGCAGGTTCTGCGCGGACCGGTACTGCCGCAGGTCGAGGATCGTCAGCTCCAGCAGGTCGCCCCAGTGGCGTTGCTGGTGGACGCGCGGCGCCTGGGCGTTCGCCGAGCGCACCGGCATGTGCTCGAACCACGCCTGGTAGGCCGCCGCCCTCCGCTCGCGGAACGGCTTGGAGGGCTCGGTGCCGCTGTAGTCGTTGACCACCTCGTGGTCGTCCCAGGTCAGGAACCACGGGTGGGCGGCGTGCGCGGCGCGCAGTGACGGGTCGCCCTTGTAGAGCGCGTGCCTGCGGCGGTAGTCGGTGAGCGTGAAGGCCTCGGGGCCCTCGTGGTCGCGGACGTGCTCGCCGCCGACCTGGCCGTGCTCGTAGATGTAGTCGCCGAGGTGGACGACGAAGTCGACGTCCTCCGCGGCGATCCCGCGGTGCGCGGCGTAGAACCCGTCGTGGAACGCCTGGCAGTTGGCGGCGGCGAAGCGCACCCGCTCCAGCGGCCCGACCGGTGCGGTCCGGGTGCGGCCCAGGCGGCTGGACCTGCCCCGCGCCGCGAACCGGTAGAAGTAGCGGCGTCCGGGTTCCAGGCCGCCGACGTCGACGTGGACGCTGTGCCCGAACTCGGCGCGGGCGGGCGCGGTCCCGCTTGCGACCCGGTTAGAGAGCTCTGGATCGGTGGCCACGACCCACTCGACCTCGACGGTGTCCGGCAGCGGTTGGGAGTCGGCGAGCGGTTGCGGAGCCAGCCGGGTCCACAGCGACACGCCGTCGGGCAGCGGGTCTCCGGACGCGACGCCGAGGGTGAACGGCGGTTCGTCCCAGGTCGCGCCCAGCTCGCGGGCCGCGGCGTGGGCCTGCGCCGGCGAGAGCCGGACGCTCAGCGGCCAGGCCGCTCCGAGGGCACCCGCGGCGACCGCGCCGCGCAGCAGGTCTCTCCGGTTGGCTCGCATGTCCGTCCCCTCGCGGTCGCCGGCCCGCGCGCCCCGGGCCTCCAGGCGCGCGCAAGCATTGCGTACCACTCGGGGAACGGTGAGAACCCGCGATGGCGTCTTTGCGAACTCCGGGTGCCACGTCGGGGAGCCGGCCCGGGCGGGACTTCGGTCGGTCAGGTCGGCGGCAGCGGACAGGTCTGTCCTCTGTGGACGTACTGCGCGTGGACGCCGGGCCGCTGGTCGACCGCGACCTGGAAGTCCGACAGCGGTGACTTCATCACCCCGTAGTCGTCGTAGTGCACCGGGATGGTGTGCGCGGGCTTGAGGATGTCGAGCAACCGCGCGCCCTGCCCGCCGTCCATGGTCAGCAGCCGGCCGAACACCTTCGTCCCGCCCAGGTGCAGGACGGCGACGTCGATGTCGGGGAAGAGGTCGGTGATCTCGCGCAGGTCGGAATGCAGGACCGTGTCGCCGCTCAGGTAGACCCGCAGGGGGTCGCCCTCGCGCGGCAGGTACTCGACCAGCGTGCCCATCACCGGCGGGACGACCGCGGCCAGCGCGCCGCACGCGTGCTTGCCCGGCAGCGACGTGATCTCCAGCCGGTCACCGGACTTGCTCATCGACCGCTGGGTCCAGCGCGGCATGGGCACCGCCTCGGCGAAGCCGTAGCCGCGCAGCTTGCGCGCGGCGTGGGCGGTGGTGAAGACCGGCAGGTCGCGATGCAGGCCCCGGCGCGCGACCCGGTCGAAGTGGTCGCCGTGCAGGTGGGAGAGCACGACCGCGTCGAGGTCGGGCAGCTCGTGGACGTTCATCGACGGCTGCGTCCGGCGCCTGGTGACGATCCCGTGGCCGATGTGCACCCACTGCCCGCGCCGGACGAAGTTCGGGTCGGTGAGCAGGGTGAAGTCACCGAACCGGAGCAGCGTCGTGGCGTTGCCGATGAACGAGATGGAGCACTGCGACTCGTCGATCATGGTGCTGGCCCTCCGGGCGCGGCGACGGGCGTCCCGCAGGGGCTACCCGGGCCGGAGTCCGACCGAACCGGCGACGGCGCCTCCGCGCGGTCGTCGGCCTCGCAGAAGGCGGTTCGAAGCGAGAGAACGCTGCGTTTCCAGCGTCATCCTGAACCAGACCGTCCCGCGCGATGATGGCCCGCCCGGACTGCCGCCGACGACGGCCAGGCTGCTCACCGGAGACAGCGGCGGTATGAGCGCAGCCGAGGGGGCGTCTTCGCCGCGCGACGACGCACCGGTCGCCGTGAACGGGTGCGTCCGGCTGCTGCCGGTTCTCACGGCGTTTCCGGTACGGGCACGAAGAATTGCCTTGGTGCCGGTGAACTTTCTCGGCGACTGCCTTTCGGGGGTCGTGCCGGCGCCTCTATCGCTCGAATCCACGGCAACGTTTCTTTCGAATTCCTGTGCCGCTTCATCGTCGCGGTCGGTAGCGTTACCGAAAATTCCGATGTCCTCGTGCGGAGACTCTGCGTGACCGGTGCCGGGACTTCTGCCTCGGAGGAACGGTCGGCGTCTCTCGTGGTCCGTTGTCGCGGCCCGCCCGCGGTCGGCGGAGTGGTGACCCAGCGTCACCCGCTGGGATGGCCGGTTGCTTGCTGCCAGAACGTTTAGAAGAGTCCGCAGTCCGGTCGAAAATCGTGCTCCAAGGTGAGCCGGGAGGCAATGACTTGCCATCGGAATGGACGCCGATGTGACGGTCTCACCGCCCCGCGGCGGTTCGGACGAGTTCCTCGATCCGGGTGTGCAGGTAGTCGAGCCAGTCGTCGTGCTCGGGTTTCATGAGCACGCTGCGCAGGATGCGGCCGACTGCCACGTCGGCCTCGACCTCGTGGCCCCGCGCCGCGAGGGCGGGCCTGTCCACGCCGTAGGTGGCCACGAAGACCGACTCGGCGGCGGGCGCGGTCATGCCGCCCTCCAGCACCGCGGCGGAAAGGGCGTCGATGTCCGAGAGGCGCCCGGCGCGGGGCAGGTAGGTGACGATGTCCAGCTCCGGGCGCTGGTAGGGGGCCAGCACCGGCGACTCGGAGAGCAGGTCCGCCCAGCGCAGTGCGGCGCGGCGGCCCGGTCGCAGCACCCGGCCCAGACCGTCGGGCGTCGGCGGCAGCAGCCGGAACGTCAGCCACAGCGCGGCCGCGGCCGCGCCGGCCCGCGAGCACTCCAGCGAGACCTCGCCCAGGTGGCGCTCCGCCGAGGTGAAGTAGGTGTAAGGCGAGTCGTGCCGGTAGAAGCGCTCGGCGGCCGGGTCGGCGAACAGCACCGCGCCGCAGCCGTAGGGCTGGAGCCCGTGCTTGTGCGGGTCGACGACCAGCGAGTCGCACGCGCCGAGCGCCTGGAACGGCGCAGAGGCCACGCCGTCGGGGGAGTCGTCGGCGATGAGCGTGAAGAACCCGCCGTAGGCGGCGTCGACGTGCAGCCGCACGCCGTAGCGCTCGCGGAGCGCGAGCGCCTCGTGGACGGGGTCGATCGCGCCGAGGCCGGTGGTGCCCGCGGTGAGGACCACGGTGCCGATGTCGTGCGTGCGCAGCAGCGAGTCGAGCGCGTCGAGGTCCATCCGGCCGGCGTTGTCGGTGGGCACCGGCACCGCCTCGACGCCGAGCAGCCGGCACATGCGGGAGTGCGTGTAGTGCGCGTCGGCGCTGTGGGCCACGGCCCGCCCGGGATGCGTCTCGCGGGCCACGTACAGCGCCTCGAGGTTGGCGATGGTGCCGCTGGTCGTCAGGTGGCCGAGGTGGTCCGGCCCGTACCCGAACACGCCGGCCAGCCGGGCGACCACCTCCCGCTCCATGCGCGCGGTCGCCGGGCCGCCGTCGAGCGCGTGGTTGTTCGGGTTGACCAGCATCGCCGCCAGGTGCCCCGCGACGGCGGCGGGGTGCGCCGGTTTGATCATCTGCCCGGCGTAGCGGGGGTGGAAGAAGGGGTAGTTGTCGCGCAGCCGTTCGGCGAGCTCGGCGAACGCCGGGCCGAGCTCCTGGTCGGCGACCTCCGCCGCCGGGTGCGTGGTGAAGTCCCCGAACTCCTCCTGCCAGCGCTCGACCTCCGCTACCGCGGTCGTGAGCCATCGGCGCAGATCCATGCTCTCTCCTGGTTACGTGGACTTATCATGAGAAAGGCGGGAAATGGTTAATCGCTCACCGGTGTTCCCGGTTGTTCTCCCTCCTCGGCTGCGTGCTGTAGCGGCTCCGGTCGAAAATTGATTCGCCACTGGCCGGACGCCTCGGGAACCACTAGATCATATTTCGGTGGTTCCGTCCGCGGAAGTCGTCCAATCGTCCGTAGTCACTGGTGGACGCCAGGGTCCTAGTGCCCGTACGGGTGGCTGGAAGCCCGGAAAATCGACGACGGACGGTGATTCCGATCGGTGCCCGGCCCGTCCTCCGGGTAGGTTTCCGGTATCGCTTGTATGACTCCGAATGCGGGTTTAGGGTGGACGAGTCACCGGGGGATAACGGTGACTGCTCCGATCAACGGGAGTGACAACAGTGCGCGGATGAGTGGATCACCCGCATGTGCCCTCCGACCGCGGGGAATTGGGACTGGGGGACTCCCACGAGAGCCCTGCGGCACCAAATCGCGGCAGCGAGGGTGCGGACGATCGGAAATGATCGGTACACCCGTCCAGGCCTGTGCGCCGACATGGGGGCGGGCCGGGCGCTGAGAAGCCTTCTAGGGAAACGGCCGCGAGGCCGACAGACCCGGAAAGCGAGAGATCGGAAATGAGAATCAGCACTGTCTTCTTCTCCGGCAAGAACCGCAACAACCACCGCGGTGGCTGGGGCTGGGGCCACGGCTGGGGCTGGGGCTGGGGTCACGGCTGGGGCTGGGGCCACGGCTGGGGCTGGGGCCACTGGGGCGGCTGGTGGGGCCGTTGGTGGGACTGCTGAGCGTCCTGCTCCCCATGAGCTATCAGCGATGAGATGAACGGCGTAGCTCCCACTCCCTGAGTGGGAGCTACGCGTGTCCGACGAAGGTTGCGGGGTGAGAGAGTGCTGGGGGCGATGAGATGGCTGCTGCAGCCGGCGGCGCCGGATTCCGAAGGTCTGGTCGAGGCCGCGCCGACGTTGCGCGTGCGGGAGGTGTTCCGCCGGTTCTGGCCGGACGCGCGCCCGTTCTGGGGCTGGATGGTGCTCAGCCTGGTGCTGGTGCTGCTGTCCCCGCTGTTGGACGGCGCGGCGATCTGGTTGTTCAAGATCGTCATCGACGACGTGCTCACCCCGCGGGACTTCGCGCTGTTCCCGGCGGTCGCCGCCGCCTACGCGGGCATCACGATCCTGGGCGGGGCGATCGACTTCGCCTCCTCCTACCTCACGGTCTGGATCGGCGAGAACTTCCTGCACCGGATGCGGACCCGGGTGTTCGCCCACCTGCACACCCTCTCGGTCGGCTTCTTCGACCGCAGGCGGCTCGGCGACACCATCAGCAGGCTCACCGGTGACGTCGGGGCCATCGAGAGCCTGGTGCTCTCGGGGATCTCGCAGACCGTCTCCTCGCTGGTCAAGGTCGTCGTCTTCGCCGGGGTGATCTTCTACCTCGACTGGCGGCTGGCCCTGGTGGCGCTGGTGGCGGTGCCGCTGTTCCTCTGGGTGGCCCGGTTCTTCTCCCGGCGTATCAAGATCGCCTCCCGCGAGGTGCGGGGGCGCAGCGGCTCCATCACCACCGTCGCCGAGGAGAGCCTCGGCAACGCCCCGCTCATCCAGGCCTACGGCCGCGAGCAGGCCGAGGTCGGCCGCTTCTACCGGCAGAGCATCGGCAACGTCCGGGCGGAGCTGGCGACCGCGCGCATCGGGGCGATGTTCTCGCCGCTGGTCGACCTGGTCGAGGTCCTGGGCGTGATGGCGATCCTCGGTGTCGGCATCTGGGAGCTGGCGTCGAACCGCATCAGCCTGGGCGGACTGCTCGCCTTCCTGGTGTACCTGTCCCAGCTCTACACGCCGGTGCGCAGCCTCGGGCAGCTCGCCAACACCGTGTTCGAGGCATCGGCCGGTGCCGAGCGCATCGCCGAGCTGCTCGACCAGAAGCCGCACGTCCGGACGCCGGACAAACCGGTCCGCATCGGCCGGACCGAGGGAACGCTGAGCGTCGAGCAGGTCGGCTTCCGCTACCCGGACACCGGCGTCGACGTGCTATCCGGCATCAGCTTCCAGGCGCTGCCGGGCACGACGACGGCGGTGGTCGGCGCCAGCGGTGCGGGCAAGTCCACGCTCACCAAGCTGCTGCTGCGCTTCTACGACCCGACCGAGGGCCGCATCCGGCTCGACGGCCACGACCTGCGCGAGCTGGACCTGAGCGAGCTGCGGTCCAACATCGCCATCGTGCTGCAGGAGACGCTGCTGCTGGACGGGACCATCGCCGAGAACATCCGGGCGGGCAAGGCCGACGCCGACGACCGCGAGGTGGTCGAGGCGGCCAGGGCGGCCGACGCGCACGAGTTCATCCTCGACCTGCCCGACGGCTACGACACCCGCGTCGGCCAGCGGGGCAGGCTGCTCTCCGGCGGACAGCGCCAGCGCATCGCCATCGCGCGGGCGATGATCCGCGACGCACCGCTGCTGCTGCTGGACGAGCCGACGACGAGCCTCGACGCCGAGGCGAGCAAGCGCGTGCTCGGCCCGCTGCGGCGGTTGATGTCCGGGCGCACGACGATCGTCATCTCGCACAACCTGCTCACCGTCGCCGACGCCAACCACATCGTCTACCTCGACCACGGCAGGATCGTCGAGGCGGGCACGCACGCCGAGCTGCTGGCCAACGACAGCGGCTACGCCAACCTCTACCGGCTGCACCACCCGGCGGAGGTGCGGCCGAACGGGTCCTCGAGCGGGAAGGCCGAGCGCTGGGTCCGGCCCTGACCGAGAACGAGCCCGGCCCCGACCGAAGCGGTCGGGGCCGGGCTCGTCGCTGCCGGTGTCAGGACGTCAGCGGAACCCGCTGCTGCCGCACCGGCGGCAGCAGCGACTCGCCCCGCCGCAGCGCGAGCACCCGGCGCCGGGCCGAGTCGATGGCCCGCATCGTCCTGCGCACCGCGGGAACCTGCGTCGCCCGGTGCAGCTGGTAGCGCCACGGCGGTTGCAGACCGTGCCGCGAAGCCATCGCGTAGGCGAACGAGGTGGCGTCCCGGTCCAGGTAGTCGTCGGCGTGCTCGAACCACGCCATGCTGCTGCGCGCGGCCGCCTGCACCGGGCGCAGCGCCGCCCGGGCCAGCCGGTCGTACTCGTGCAGCGCGGCGGACACCGACTCGCTCTCGTAGAGGCACTGGGCGAGGCCGATGGCGTCCAGCATCGCCAGCCGGGTACCGGACCCGATGGTGAAGTGCGTCGTGTGCGCGGCGTCGCCCATCAACGCGATGTTGCCGTGGACCCAGCTCTGGTTGCGCACCTGCGTGAACCGCATCCACTGCGCGGGCCTGCCGCGCGACTGGCTGATCAGCCTGCGCCCGTCGAGCGGCCGTTCGAAGATCTTCTCCAGCAGCCGCACGCCGTCCTCGTCGGTGCGCGAGTCGAGCCCCAGCGCCTCCCAGGTCTGCGCCGTGCACTCGACGATGCAGGTGCTGATCCCGGCGCTGGACGGGTAGGCGTGGAACCAGACCCAGCCCGCCGGGGTCTCCTCGAACGCGAAGGTGAACCGGTCGAACACCTTGTCCGTGCCCAGCCAGATGTATGGGTTGTTGCCGACGTCGAGCTGGGTGCCGAACTCCTGCTCGTGGGTCTGCCGGACCCGGCTGTGCACGCCGTCCGCGCCGACGATCAGGTCGGCGTCGGCGAGCTCGGAGAGGTCCTCCACGCCGTGCCGGTACTGGACGTCCACGCCCAGCGACCGCGCCCGGTGCGCCAGGACGTCCAGCAACGCCGCCCGACCGAGGCTGTAGCCGTAGCCGCCGAGGTAGGCCGAGTCCTCGCTCCGGAGGCAGATCTCCTGCTCCTGCCAGAGCGTCGACGCCGCGCGCAGCTGCTGCGCGCTCTCCCGGTCGTTGCCGTAGAGCACGTCGAGCAGGTCGTCCCAGTACACGACGCCCCAGCCGTAGGTCGCGCCCGGTGGGTCGCGTTCGATGACGCTGATGTCGTGGCCCGCGTCGCGCAGCTTCGCCGAGATGGCGAAGTACAACCCGGCCGGCCCGGCTCCGACGCACTTGATCTTCATGCCCCCCGCACCTCCCATGTCGGCGGCGCCGGTACGGCCGGCACCGCGGAGTGGGTCGCCACGGGCCCCGAACACCTGACTTGGGGCCCGTCCCGCCCCATGCTGCACCGCACGGGCCGGGGCCGCACGGCGCGGACCGGGAGCTATGCGGTGTCGCGGCGCAGGTGCGCGAGCAGCGCCGCGTCGTCCTCGGCCTCGAGTTCGATGCCGAAGACCTCCGCGACCACCTCCGCCACCTCGCCCGCATCGAGCGTCCGCTTCTCGACCGAGCCGTCCGGCCGGTGGGCGGTCAGCACGGTCTCGTCGAGCACGTGCAGCACTCCCGGCTCCATCCGCTGCAACACCACCCGCCCGACGAAAGGCGAGTTCGGGTGCGTGGACACGTAGTGGTTTCCCACCACGTAGTCGATGGCGTAGGCCGGGTTGAGCGGGAAGTGGTGCAGGTCCTCCCACCCGTCGCCCGCGGGCCGCTGGACCTCCCACTCGCCGGTCCCCCCGTCGAGCGCGAGCCGGTGGGTCCAGCCGCCGTGCGACGTCACGGTGCCGTCGGCGAACTCGATGGGCTGCAGCGGGCTGCTGCCGAAACCGACGTCGCAGAGCCACCTCTCACCGGTGTCGGCGGTGGTCACCAGCGGCACCGCGTGGGTGGCCGGCCGCAGCTTGCCGCTGCCCATGCTCACCCGGGAAAGCAGCCCGGTCACGCCGAAGCCGAGTCGCTCCGCGGCCGCGGAGAACAGCCGGGCGTGCTCGAAGCAGTACCCGCCACGCGACCGGCGAACCAGCTTGTCCTGCAGCGGTTCCAGGTCGAGCGGGAGGCCGCGGCCGAGCACGATCTCCAGGTTCTCGAAGGGAATCGACGTCACGTGCGCGAAGTGCAGCGCGCGCAGCGTCGCGATGGTCGGCGACCGGTCGCCGCGGTAGCCGATCCTGGCGAGGTAGGCGTCCAGGTCGAGCCGTTCGCCGTCCCAGCCGCGGCCCTCGCGCTGCTTGCCCGTATCCATAGCTTCCTCCCTATATCCGGAAGTGAAGGTAGGACTTCGAGCGCGGTGGAACTCAACCGTTCGCGCCGCCCGGAACGCGGGCGGGCAGGAGATCTCGGTTACACCTGCGCCGCCCGGCGCCCGCGCGCACCCGCGTTCCGGCTCCGGTGGGAGGGGCCCGTACCCGAGCCGAGACGCCCTCGAACAGCGCGGACGTGCCGAAGCGCCACCCGACCGTGACCGCGAAATGACTCAAGACTGTGTCTTGGCGTCGCGCGGTGACTGTGCTGGGCTGTTGCCGTCACGACAGGAGGTACGAAATGGCGGGCAACAGCCGAGATGCCGGTCGTTCGGTCACGGCGCGTGCACTGAGCGTCCTGACGGCTTTCGACATCGACCACAGCCGGCTGACCCTGACCGCCATCGCCCGCCGCGCGGGCATCCCGCTGGCCACCGCGCACCGCCTGGTCCGCGAGCTGGAGCACTGGGGGGCGCTGCACCGCGACCCCGAAGGGCGGTACTCGATCGGCCTGCGGCTGTGGGAGATCGGCCTGCTCTCGCCGGTGAACTCGACGCTGCGCCAGGTCGCGCTGCCGTTCATGCAGGAGCTGTGCGCCGCAACCCGCGACAACGTGCACCTGGCCGTGCGCGACGGGACCGAGGCCGTCTACGTCGAGAAGCTCACCGCGCACACCTCCGTGCCGATCGTCTCCCGCAGCGGCGGCAGGCTGCCGCTGCACGCGACCAGCGTCGGCAAGGTACTGCTCGCCCACGCACCCGCGTCGCTGCTGCAGGAGTGCTGCGAGCACGGGCTCTCCCGGCACACCCCCTACACGATCACCGAGCCCGGCAGGCTCGGACGCGAGCTGCACGGCGTGCGAGCCCGGGGCTTCGCGCAGGCGACCGAGGAGATGAGCCTGGGCAACTGCTCGGTCGCGGTCCCGGTGCGCGACGCGACCGGCTCCGTCGTCGCCGCGCTCGGCCTGGTCGCCCACAGCGTGCGGGCCGAGGTGGTCAAGCTGGTGAAGCCGCTGCTGCCCGCGGCGGAGTCGATCCGGCAGCGGCTGCTGGAGAAGGACCCGGCCGCCGACGGCGTACTTTCGCTCTAATGCCCCCGAAGTCACCTGAATGGAGGATCGCCGGGCTGAAGTCGAGTTGTCGTTCATCGACCAGTCACCGACCGCTGCCGTCCGCCGGTCGCAGAAGCCGTCGCCGCGCCGCCTGCGAACGCCGCTGAGCTGTTTTAGTCATCGGTACCACCACGCCCAGTGGCCTTCGCAGTGCTTCGAGGGAGGCGGAAGACCGTGACCGGAACGCCGGGACGTACCGCGATCGACAACGAGATTCGGGTCTGCTCGGCCCACGTGCGGTCACCGCTGGACTTACCGTCCTCCATAGGCAAGCTGGCCGAGCAGTCGGTGCGCGTGCTGGGCTGGTCCGGCAGCCTGCTGCCGCCGCTGAAGCTGCTGGGCAGGCACGTGGTGCCGGTGGCCGACCTGGTGCCCGACGCGCACGCCGAACGGCTCTGCCTGGGCAGCGAACCGGTGCTGGACCGGGCCGAGATCGCCACCTGGGTCTGGCCGGAGATGGACGGCCGGGTGCCGCCGCCCGCCGCCAGGGTCACCGGCGTGCTCGCCCCCGCCCGGCACTGGCGCAGCGCGCTGACCGCCGCCGTGCCCTTCGCGCGGTTCACCAACACCGCGATCGTCGTGCCGCGCAGCGTCACCGTCGCGCCGGACTTCATGTCGACCTGCCTGATCCGCGCGCGGCAGTTCGGCATCGGCGTGCTCTCCGCCGACGGTGAGACTGTCCAGAGCGAGCTGGAAGGCCGTTGCTTCGACGACCAGCCGCCGGTGGAGCACACCGCGGTCTCGCGCTGGATCAACGAGGTCGTCTACCAGCAACTGCTGGCCGTGGAGGCGCCGGCCCCGACCCGCGGCTGAGGCGCCGCGATCGCCGTCGAGCGCGACCGGGCGGGCACCGAACTAGGGTTGTGGGCATGCGAGTCGCGATAGCTGGTGGACACGGTCAGATCGCCCGGCTGCTCGGTGCGGCGCTCGCCGCGCGCGGGGACTCCGCGCTCGGCCTGGTGCGCAACCCCGACCACGAGGCCGACCTGCGCGCCGACGGGATCGTGCCGATCGTCGCCGACCTCGAGCAGGTCGGCGCCGACGAACTCGCGGGCCGCATCGAGGGGTTCGACGCCGCGGTGTTCGCCGCGGGGGCGGGTCCGGGCAGTGGCGTGGCGCGCAAGGACACAGTGGACCGCGCGGCGTCGGCGGTGCTGGCCGACGCGTGCGAACGCGCGGGTGTGCGGCGCTTCGTCCAGGTGAGCGCGATGGGCACCGAAGGCCCGTACCCACCGGACATCGGCGAGGTCTTCGCCGCTTACCTCGACGCCAAGCGCGCGGCCGAGCAGGACCTGCGCGAGCGCGACCTGGACTGGACGATCCTGCGGCCCGGCAGGCTGACCGACGACGCCCCGACCGGACGGGTCCGCATCGGCGCGTCGGTCGCGAGGGCCGAGATCACCCGCGCCGACGTCGCGTCGGTCATCATCGCGCTGCTCGACGAACCGGCATCGGCCGGCAAGATCCTCGAAGCGGTCAACGGCGACACCCCGATCCCCGATGGCGTGCGGGCGGCCGTCGCCTGAGGCTTTCTTGGAACCCACCCTGCGTGGCGGTGCCGGTGGCGGAACCTCAGTGCCTGTTTTTGATCTTGGTTGGTGGGTGAGTTGGCGGGTCATGAGGGTGATGGCGGCCCAGTTGATGACGGTTTCGGAGTGGGCGGGCAGGCGTTCGTAGTCGCGGACGGTGCGGCGGGCTTGGGTGATCCAGGACAGGGTGCGTTCGACGACCCAGCGTCGGGGTAGTGCCTGGGAACCGATCTGTCCGGTGATTTTGCGGACGATGTGCAGGGTGATGCCCAGGGCGGTGTCCGCCCAGGTGATCAGGCGGCCCGCGTAGCCCGCGTCGGCCCGCAGCAGGCTGAGCCGCTGCTGGGTTGTGCGGAGGTAGCGCAGGAGGAGTTCGGCGCCGCGTCGGTCGGTGACGTGGGCTCCGGTGACGCACACGCCCAGCAGCAGGCCCAGTGTGTCGGTGGTGATGTGTCGTTTGCGTCCGTTGACTTTCTTGCCCGCGTCGTAGCCGCGGGTGTCGCGGCCTGCGGTTTCGGCGGCGCGCACGGATTGGGAGTCGATGACGCCCGCGCTGGGCTGGTGGTGGCGTCCGGCGCGGGTGCGGATCTGCTCGCGCGGGCTGTCACGCAGGGCGAGGACGACGTTGTCGCGGCTGCAGCGGTTGTAGAAGCCGGAGACGGTCTGCCACGGAGGGAAGTCCGCGGGCAGTCCGCGCCATTTGCAGCCGTTGTCGATGACGTAGCGGATGGCATCGACCACGTCGCGACGCGGGTGCTGTTCCGGGTGACCGCCGCTGGAGGTCTCACACGCCGGAGTGGGCAGCAGCGGTTCGATCAATGCCCACTCGGCGTCGGTGGTGTCGGTCGGGTAGCGGCGTGGGCGGGCGGTAGAGCTGTCCTGGGCTGTTGTGGTGTACAAACGGATCGGGCCTTTGCTGTGTCGATCTTGATGTGGTGTCACGATCACTAGCAAAGGCCCTCTTCCACCCCACCCCCGGGGATCAAAAACAGGCACTCAGGCGCCCTCTGGCTCCGGGATCTTTTCTCGCGTATCACGCCTCGCCAGAGGACGCCTGAGAACCCGCGGCGGTGCCGGTTGCGGGGGTGGGCCAAGCGGCTGCGCCGCTTCAAGGATCAAAACAGGCGCTGAGGCTCAGGCGCCCAGCACGCGGTCCAGGTAGGAGTTTCCGAAGGCGCCGCCCGGGTCGACGGACTTGCGCACCCGCAGGAAGTCGTCGAACCGCGGGTAGCGCGAGCGCAGTGCCGCGGCGTCGAGCCGGTGCATCTTGCCCCAGTGCGGGCGACCGCCGACCGAGGCGACGATCGACTCGAACGTCTCGAAGTAGTGCCGGTAGGGCATCCCGACGAACTGGTGGATGGCGATGTAGGCCGAGGGACGCCGGTACGCGGTGGACATCCACACCTCGTCGCCGGCGGCGACCCGCACCTCGATCGGGAACATGACCGGGTGTTCGAGCGTGCCCACGGCCGAGCGCAGCTCGCCGATCACCGCACCCAGCTCTTCCACCGGCACCGCGTACTCGGACTCCACGAACCGCACGTCGCGCCGGGTCACGAACACCCGGTGCGAGCGGTCGCTGTAGGACCGGGCCGAGAGCACCGCGCCGGAGAGCCGGTTGAAAGGGCGCACGGTCGCCGGGATGCCGCGGCCGATCCGGCACAGCGCGCCGAACAGCCGGTTCTCCACGATCTCGTACTCGACGAAGTGCCGGAGCCTGCCCAACGGCTCCGGGCGGGTTCCGGTGGGCAGCCGGTTGTTGCGCTTGACCAGCGTGTTGGAGCTGTGCGGGAACCAGTAGAACTCGAAGTGGTCGTTGTCCCGCGCCAGCTCGTCGAACCGCTCCAGCACACTGTCGAGGCGTTCGGGATGCTCGTCGGCGCTGAGGTCGAAGGCGGGCACGCAGCGCAGCGTCACGGTGTGGACCACGCCCAGCGCGCCGAGACCGACCCGTGCGGCGGCGAACAGCTCCGGGGCCTCGGTCGCCGAGCAGCGGCGCAGCGAGCCGTCGGCCAGCAGCAGCTCCACGGCCTCCACCTGGGTGGCCAGGCCGCCGAGCGCGGCGCCGGTGCCGTGGGTGCCGGTGGAGATCGCCCCGGCGACGGTCTGCCGGTCGATGTCACCGAGGTTGGCCATGGCCAGGCCGAGCTCGTCGAGCTCGTGGTTGAGCCGGTGCAGGGGCGTGCCGGCGCGGACGGTCACCAGCTCGCCGTCGACGCCCACCACGCCGGTCCAGTGCGACAGGTCGAGCGCCACGCCACCGTCCTCGGGCGCGCCGACTCCGGTGAAGGAGTGCCCGGTGCCGAGCGGGCGGACGCGCCGGCCGGCCTCGACGGCGGCACGGATCTCCGACGCGGCCTCCTCGGCGTCGCGCGGTGCCACGACCCGTGCCGGGTCGGCGGTCTCGGTGGCCGCCCAGTTCGTCCATCTGGTCACAGCGAGCCCTTTCCGGATGACACTCGGTGGGGAGAAATTATGTGAATATGATTCACATAACAAGGGTTGTCGGCCTACCGTGTGAAACGTGCTCAAGGCGCTCCCCGAGTCGCGACGACTCGACACGGCCACCATCGAACTCGACCCGCCGTTCGCGGTGGCCGACCTCGACGCGTTCCACCGCAACGCCGCCGACCTGGTGCGACGTGCGGCGGGACGGCCGGTGCGGGTGGCCACCAAGTCGGTGCGGTGCCGGGAACTGCTGCGCAGGACCCTGACGACGCCCGGCTTCGCCGGCCTCATGTGCTACAGCCTCGCCGAGGCGCTCTGGCTGCACGGCGACGGACTCAGCGAGGACGTCCTGGTCGCCTACCCGACGGCCGACCGGGGAGCGCTGCGCCAACTCGTGGCGCGTCCGACGGCCGCGGCCGCCATCACGATCATGGTCGACTCGGTCGAGCACCTGGACCTGGTCGACGCCGCCGTCGGTACGCGCCGCCCGGAAATCCGGGTGTGCCTGGACATCGACGCGTCCTGGCGGCCGCTGCCCGCCATGCACATCGGCACCCGGCGCTCGCCGGTGCACACCGCCGCGGACGCGCGGCGGCTCGCCGAGGCAGTGGTGCGCCGCGCTGGGTTCCGGCTCGCGGGCCTGATGGCCTACGAAGGCCAGATCGCCGGGCTCGGTGATGCCCCGCCCGGCAGCCCGCTGCGCGGGGCGGGGGTGCGGTGGATGCAGCGCCGGTCCGCCGCCGAGCTCGCCGGGCGCCGGGCCGAGATCGTCACCGCGATCCGGGAACTGGCCGAGCTGGAGTTCGTCAACGGCGGCGGCACCGGCAGCATCGAGACCACCACCGCCGAGTCCGCCGTCACCGAGGTCGCCGCCGGGTCCGGGCTGGTCGGGCCGACGTTGTTCGACGCGTACCGGTCTTTCCGGCCGGAGCCCGCCCTGCTGTTCGCGCTGCCCGTAGTGCACCGCCCCGGCGGCCGGGTGGCGACGGTGTTCGGCGGCGGCTACATCGCGTCCGGGCCGGTCGGCGCCGACCGCGCACCGACGCCTTACCTGCCCACGGGGCTGAAGCTGACCGCCGTCGAAGGCGCGGGCGAGGTGCAGACGCCGGTCGCCGGGCACGCCGCCCGGCGGCTGCGCCTGGGCGACCGGGTCTGGTTCCGCCACGCCAAGGCCGGCGAGCTCGCCGAGCGGTTCAACGAGTACCACCTGGTCGACGGCGACCGGGTGGCCGACTCGGTGCCCACCTACCGCGGGGAGGGCAGGTCCTTCGGTTGATCGTCGGGCAGCCGGTTGGCCAGGTAGCCCCGGACCAGCTCCCGCGCCTCGGTGACCAGCGTCGGGTCGCCCGCGGGGTCGCGGCGGAAAGCCAGGTGCAGCACCGCGTCGGCGGCCTCCACCGCCACCGACAGCGGCAGCATCAGGTCGGCGGCCTCCAGGTCGAACTCGGCGGCGATCAGGGAGGTCAGCTTCTCGGCGATGACCGTGTTGTTGTCCTTGCTCGCGTCGAGCAGCCGCAGGTCCACGACGTCGCCGAAGTGCAGGCGGCTGAACCCGGGAACCTCGCGGTGCATGGTCATGTAGACGTCGAAGACCGCGTCCACGGCGTCCCACCAGTGCGCCATCTCGACGCCCTCGAAGCGCGCCGACACCGTGCGGACGAACCGGTCCAGGTTGCGCAGGGTCAGCTCCTGCACCACGGCGCGTTTGTCGGGGAAGAACTGGTAGAGCGAGCCGACCGCCACGCCCGCCCGCTCGGCGATCAGCGTGGTCGACAGCCCGTCGTAACCGACCTCGTCGATGAGTTGGGCACAGGCTTCGAGCATCTTCTCGACCCGCTGGGCGCTGCGTTGCTGAACCGGCTTGCGGCGCAGGGGCGCTACTTCGGTGGGCAAGGCGACTCCTTGATCATGTTCTTGACCATCTTGCCGACCACGACCGTGACTCTCTTTCAGGGGAGCCCTTCCATCGTCGCCGAGGGGCGGAGCCCGGCGGTCTGGTGCACCGGGACCCGGCGGCCCCGATGCTTCAAGTCTCTCGTTCCGGCACTCTTCGTGCCCTTCGGACATGCCGAAACCTATATCAGCCGGTCGGGTGTTTCGCCCGGGAACGCCTTGACCGTGACCGCGGAGCCGTTCCGCCGGTGCACAGCCGCTTTCGCCGCCCGCGCGGGGCCGGTGGGGGCCAGGACGGCGTATGCATTCGGTCACGTTGCCAGTGCGAAGGGTCACTATCTAGCGTGTTCGAGTCTTCTCGGTCCGCGACAGAAGGGTCATCGTGGGTAACTGCGGCGCCGCCTCTCGTTCTTCCGGTCCCCCTCGTGCTGTGCTCATGCGGTGGACACCGGCCAGGGCCACCCGGCAAGCGCCGCCCGGTCCGCGGCTCGCGGCCGCCTGGGCCGGCTCGCGGCGCGCCCGGTGACCGCGTCGCAGGCCCTCGCCCGCTGCGGGGCACCGACAAGAGGAGAGCGCCCGTTGGACGGTTGGCGTCGACGGGACCTGTGGTCCCCGTTGGCGGTCGCGGAGGCCAACGCCATGCTCCGCGACGGCGCCTACGGGCTCCGGGTCGAGCCGGCACCGTGGCGGCTGACCGGACCCGGCGCCGGTGTCGGGCTGCCGCTGGGTGAAGCGCCGACCTGGGCCGACCTGTACCGCGCGCTGGTCAGGTTGCGGCGGACCCGCCGAACGCACGATCCGGCCTGGCTGCACCGGTTGACCCGGACGCTGTCCGGCGAGGTGCCCGCCGCGGGCGCGACCCGCTGGGTCGCGGTGCCGCCGGACCGGCTGGAGCGGCTGACGGCCGACTGCGGCACCGACCTCCGCCACTTCCTCGCCCCGCTGGTGGCGTCGGACGGTTCGATGCTGTTCCCCGCCAGCGGCGGCGGGCTGGAGCGACCGGACCTGGTCGTCGACGACAACGGCGGGGTGATCACCGTCCGGGGTGAGGCCGGCCCGCCGGTCCGGTTGCGCGCCACCGACCTCGGTGGCGCGCGCAGCCAGCTCAGCAACTGGTCCGCGCTGGCGGCCGCGGTGGAGTCCGACCCGGTGCTGCGGATGCACTGCGCGGCGCAGGCCGTACCGGCGGCGCTGGCCGACGCCGACTCCGTGCTGTTGCTGCAGGGCATCGAGCCTTCGCCGAGGCATCCCGGGCATCCCGGCGGCACAGTCGTCGCTGGTCTGCCCGCACTGCTGCGCCCGACCGCCGGCGGCCGGGCAGGGCTGCTGCGGCTGGTGATCGAGAACCGCTTCGAGCACCGGGAGGACGAGCTCGGCTACTTCCTCGACCACCTGGTCCGGCCGCTGCTGCGGACCTTCCGCCTGGCGCTGGACGACCACCGGCTCGCGTTGCTCTCGCTGAACCCCGACGGCGCGGGCTTCGAGCTGTCGACCGAGTTACAGCTCACCGGCCGCGCGGTGGTCACCGACCCCGGCGAGGTCCGGCCGGAGCCGACCGGGGCCGAGGTCACCGCTGCCGCCGACGGGCTCACCCGCACGCTCGACGAGCTGACCGCCGGTTTCGCCGCGATCGGCTTCGCGGGCGGAGGGCACCCGCACGCGGCGGTGCGAGCGGCGGTCGACCAGGTGACCGCCGAGGAGCTGCGGTTCCTGCGGCCGCGCACGGCCGAGCTGCTTGCCGGCGACCACGGGCTGCGCGGCTTCGCGCACAGCGTGCCGGAGGACCAGGACCGGGTGCTCAAGGAAGTGCTGCACGCCGTCGAGGAGCGCACCCGCAAACGGCGCTGGAAACGCGACCTGCCGCAGCCCGTGGTCGTCATCGACCTCGACCTGTGCGGGATCCTGCCGATGCGGAGGACGCTCGACGCGGCCCGCGCGGTCTCCGGTCCGCGCCCGGGTGCGCCCGAGGGCATCCTCGAGCTCGCCCGGCCGGGTTCACTGCCGGTGCTGCCCAACTTCTCCGAATCGGCCTGGGACAACTTCGTCGACCTCAGCGGCCTCGGCCGCAAGTACCCGACGGTGGACTGGCGGCAAGTGCACGCCGAGTTCTTCCGCGCGTTCTCCCGGCCGTGGGAGCGGTTGCGGACCGACACCGTCAACCCCGGCCTCGCGCGGTTCGTGTGGGACGTCCACGACGGCGGCGGCCGCGTGGTGTTCTGCACCGGCCGCAGGGAACGCGTGCGGGCCCACACCGAGGCGGTGCTCGCGGCGGCGGGCGTGCCGGACGCGGCGCTGCTGTGCATGCCCGACGACCGCACCAGGCCGATCTCCGAGCTGAAGGTCGAGAAGCTGCGCGAGCTCGGCGACATCGACGTCGTCGCGGTCTTCGACGACCTGCAGCGCAACCGCGTCGCGCTCACCGAGGAGTTCACCGGGGCCAGAGCGGTGGCCGTGGAGATCCCCGGGATGGCCACCGAACGGCGGCCGGGGCAGCCGCTCGGCGACCAGGCGCCGGTGATCTCGACTTTCGAGACGGTCCCGCGCCGTGCCGCACCGAGCCTGTCCAACACGCATTCGCTGGAGGAGCTGCAGATCGGTGCCATGCGGCGCAACCGGATCTCGCGCGACTGGGCGGTGCACCTCAGCGAGCGGGAGACGCTGTCGCTGGTCGGTTCGGTGCTCGCCGACGCCGACCGCTCGGCGGCCAGGACCGCGCGCGGCGCGCGCGTGAAGTTCGGGCTCGACCAGGGTGAACCCGGGTTCGAGCAGGTCATCCGGGCGCTGCACCACGTGTTCACGCGCAAGCAGTTCCTCAAGGGCTCGCGCTCGAACTACCGGTGGGAGGACATGCTTCGCGACGCCGGCCCGTTCGTCTCCCGCGACGAGCCGCTGGAGATCGTGCTGCTGGGCTTCCCGGTCAAGCAGTGCCTCAACCGGCTCAAGGCGTTCGGTCCGCTGCCCGACCTCGCCGAGCTGGGCGGGCTGGCGCGGCTGCGGGAGCTCCGGCAGGCGGTGAGCGCGGTTTACCCGCCCGGCGTGCACTTCAACATCCTCACCGACGGCAGGCACTTCCGGCCCCGCCCCGCCGCCATCACCGGCGCCTACAGCCGAAAGCTCCGCGAGTACGTGCGGCTGGTCGGCATCGACGACTGCACGACGGTCGAGGAGATCGACACCGTCGCCCGGCAGCGGCTCGGTCCCGACCTGCCCGCGCGGCGCGCGGCGCGGCTGGCGCGGTACCGCGCCGAGATTTACCAGGCCCTCCAGGGCCTGGACATCACCGCGAACCCGCTGCGCACGCTCGACGGAGTCGACCACCGGGTGTCCATGATGGACGGAGCGCTGGGCGAGTCCATGCGCCTCTTCCGGGAGATGCTGATGTCGGTGGTGTACTCGGTCCCGGTGACCGTACCGGCCGGCGTCGACCGGCTCACCTGGTCGACGCTGGTCTACGCCGACATCTACAACACGGCCGACCCGGCGGTGCCGGACGAGGTCCGGCGGGGCCGGGCCGCGGTGCTGAGCCGGGCCTGGCACACCGTCGTCCGATACCTGGCGACGCTGCGGGTGGACGAGGAACTCGGCTACGAGGAGCTGTTCCCGCACCGGGTGCGGCTCACCGTCAGCGCGGCCCGGCCGGGTCGCTGCGGCTTCACCTACCTCGGCGGGTCGGGCCTGCTGCCGTGGCAGGGCACCGGGGTGCTCGACCCCCGCGGGCACGTGGCCGTCGACTTCGCGATCGCGGTGCTGGACCAGGGTTTCGTCCCGGTGTACTCGCCGCTGCTCGGACCCCGTCAGCCATTGATGATGGTCCCGGCGCAGCACACCAGGCCGTCGGCGTCCGGCGGGCTGCGCCTGGACGACGCCCTCGCCGAACGCGTCCGCCTGCGGCGGAAGTAGCCCGCCGAGCGAAAGGCCCCGGTCCTGCCGAAAGCCCCGCTCCGACCGAAAAGCACCGGGACAAGCGAAAGGCCCCGGTACTCGTCCGGGGAAACGAGTGCCGGGGCCTTTTCACACTCCGCGTCCGGGTCGGGGAGGACGGATGCGGAGAGGCTTGGAAATCCGCGAACCGGTACCGGTCGGGGGAGGGGAGTGCTTCGGCACCGGTCCGCGGATGTCTGCGGTCCGCCCGGCCTGTCGGCCGCGGGCGGAGGTCCACTGTGGAGTTGGAGGTCGATGTGGTGGCCGACGACCGCGATGTCGAGGTCGGGGGTTCACGACGTCCACGTCCGTCGGCCACCACGAGGCGGTTTCTCGGTCTGGTTCCGGGTCGGGGAGGAGGATGTTGCTTCCGGGACCGAGACCGCCGGCTTTACGGCACCGGCGCCACCTCGCGCAGAGCGTGCGCGGGGCGCAGGTGCCGTGCGGGACGAGGCGCCAGGGCGCCGCTCACCAGGTGCTCGTAGGCCGAGCGCCACACCGTGCAGGGTGCCTTGCACGGGCGCCAGCGGCTCGAGCACTCCGGGCAGTTGCCCTTCTCGTCGGCGTCGTGAGCGGAGAGCAGCGTGCGCCACCCCTCGGTCAAACGAGGGAGCTCGGAGCGCGCCACGGCGAGCAGGGAAGGGGCGTCCGCGCGGTTCGCCAGCTCGGTGAGCACGTCGAGCCGCTCCCACACCGCGTTGCGCAGCACCTGTCCCAGTATCTCGTCCACCGCAACCTCACCGTCACTTTCTCGCCTGCTCAGCGGCAGCCCGCAGCGCGGTGCTCAGCTCACCGGCTCCGCCGGTGGAAAGCACTGCGGTCTCGCCCGGCGGTCCGACGAGAACCACCTTGTCCCGGTTCACCAGCACGGTGAGGTCCCGCGGCGCGTTGGTCGCGTCCCGACAGTGGAACCGCCACCACCTGGTGCGGTCGCCGGCACCGCCGGAGGACTCGGCCGGACCGGCCGGGTCTCCCTGCTGCTCGGTGCTGTCCACGGTCGTCGGGGTTCCTCTCCGTACTCGGTTGCTTACCCACGACTAGATTGATGCGTGTCGGGCCACTTCGCCTAGTCGGTAGGCGACGACCGGGCCGACGGCGACGACGAGCGGTCGGCGGACTTCACCCCCGCCGATCACCTCCGACGAAGAGCACTTCACCGACTTGCTGGAGTGCCCTTACTCTGCGACCAACGCCCGTCAGTGCGTGAGGGGGTCCAAATGAACATCATCGGTTCCAGCGGCTCGCCCGTTACACCCGACGTGTGGAACGAGCGACCGATGCGGGACGCCCTGGCGAACCGGAACATCAGCGAGGTCTACAAGCAGCTTCGCAGGCACGGTGTTTCGCAACGCCAGATAGCGGCCTCCACCGGGCAGTCGCAGTCCGAGGTGTCCGAGATCCTCAAGGGTCGGCAGGTCATGGCATATGACGTGCTGGCACGCATCGCTGACGGGCTGGGAATACCGAGGGGGTACATGGGCCTCGCCTACGACGGGGCGACGGCAGTGAGGGTCGCTAACTCGACCAGCGACTCCCAGGCTGAGGAGGACGAGTCGGTGAAGCGTCGGAAGTTCTTGTCCCATGCCGCGGCTGTCACCATGGGTGCGGCCGTCTTCGGCGCCGAGGAGAGCAGCTGGGTGCCCGCGAGCGCCCAGACGCCGGCCCCGGGCCGCATCGGCATGACCGACGTGCAACAGATCCAGGCCGCGACGAAGGCGTTGCGAGACCTCGACTACCGCTACGGCGGAGGTACCTGTCGCGACGCGGTGGTCGCCCAGCTCTCCTGGGCGCAGCAACTGCTCGAAGCCACGGCGACCGACCAGGTGCGCAGGAAGCTGTTCGTGTCGCTGGCCGACATGCACAGCCTGGCCGGTTGGACCTCGTTCGACACCGGTCTGCTGGATCCGGCCCGCGGGCACTTCGGCAAGGCGCTGGAGTTCGCCAAGCAGGCCGAGGACGACAGCCTCGTGGCCAGCGTGCTCTACCGGATGGGCCGGGTCTACCTGCACTACCAGGAGCCCAACGAGGCCCTGAAGCTGTTCCAGCTGGGCCAGATCGCGGCCCAGGAGTCCGGCTCGGCGCTCACCGTCGCCGTGCTGTGCGCCAACGAGGCGTGGGCCTACGGCATGCTCAACAAGCCAGACCAGGTGCAGAAGATGGTCGGGCGCACGAAGGACGAGTTCGCCAGGGCCGACGTCAACGACGCCCCGGACTGGGTCCGGTTCTTCACCGAGAACGATCTGCACGGCATGATCGGCTCCGCCAACGACGCGCTCGCCGTGTTCGACCCGGACCGCTACGCCCCGATCGCGGTGGCCGAGACCATCAAGTGCAACGAGGCCTACGGCACGGACATGCAACGCACCCACGTGTTCGGGCTGAGCCTGCAGGCCACCAACCACATCCGGGCCGGTGACCTGCAGCAGGGCATCAAGGTCGGCAGGACCGCGCTGGCGATCGGCGAGAAGGTCAAGTCCGCCAGGGTCGCCGACCGGCTGCGGCCGCTGGAGCTGGAGGCGGGCAGGCACCGGATGAACTCCGACGCCCGCGACCTCTCCGAGGAGATCCGGCGGTTCCGCGAAGTGTGAAGGCCGGAGCTCGCCGGGCGGACGCCCCGGTGGCGGCGCGGGCGGTCCCGCGCCGCCACCGGAGGCAGGCGGCCGGGGCTCCGCCCGGGCAGGCATCGGTTGGCTGATGATGAGTTTCCAGACACGCCCCATGGAGGACGGCCGGTACACCCGGCCCAAGCTGGCGCTGGCGCTGGCCGAGATATGCGCCGCGGTCGGGCTCGACTCGCGTGACGCGCGGCTGCTCCGGTTCGTCAACAACGGGGTCTTCCTGCTCGAACGGGAGCAGGTGATCGTGCGCATCGTCCTCGCGCCGTCTTTTTCATATCGTGCTGTCAACGTTGTCGAGGCCGCGAGGTGGCTCGCCGAGCACGACGTGCCCGCGGTGCGGCTGCTGCCGGGCATCCGGCAGCCGGTGCGCGTGGGCGGGCATCTGGCGACGCTGTGGCGTTCGGTGCCCGACACCGGTGCACGGCCGACCGGCGCGCACCTGGGCAGGCTGCTGCGCAGGGTGCATTCGTTGCCGCGGCCCACGACGCTGCCGGAATGGCGGCCGATGGAGGACGTCCGGCGCAGGCTCTTCGACGCCGAGGAGCTCGACTCCGACGACCGGTACTTCCTGGAGCAGCGCTGCGACGACGTCGAGCAGCGGCTCGACGCCCTGCGCTTCCCGCTTCCGCGCGGTGTGGTCCACGGCGACGCCCACCTCGGGAATCTGATCGTCACACCTGGCGGTCCGGTGCTGTGCGACCTGGACTCGCTGTGCGTCGGCCCGCCGGAGTGGGACCTGACCCCGATGGCCGTGGGACGCCTGCGGCTGGGGCATCCGCCGGAGCGCTACGAAGAGCTGGCCCGCGCCTACGGCTTCGATCTGCTGGCGTGGGAGGGCTTCCAGGTTCTGCGCGACCTGCGCGAACTGAAGATCACCGTCAGCGTGCTGCCGATCCTGCGCAGCAATCCCGGCATCCGCGGTGAGCTGCGCCGCAGGCTCCGCACGATGCGAGCCGGTGATGTCACTGCGCAGTGGGCGCCCTACAACTAGTGGATGACAGCGCCTCACACTTTCGTACGTTCGGGCGAACTTGTTCGACACGCTCGTATCGTTTAGTGATTCTGGGAGACAGATTCACCATTCTGCATGTAAACCAGAAGTGGCCAGAGCTGTCAGGCGACCGGACGGGCTGTCGATGGAGATCGCGAACATGAGGCGGGCGAAGCTGGTCCCGAGGTGGCGTGGCAAGCGGGCGCTGCGCTCGGCGCAGGTGCTGGACGACGTGGTGAACGCTCAGGTCGCGCTGCTCCCGCAGCTCTCGCCGGAGGCCAGGCAGCGCAGCGCCGACCACCTGGCGGAGATGGTCATGCTCGGCCAGGCGTACCGGCACTACGCGGCGGGCTGGATCAGCCGGCGCGAACTCGAGCGCCGCGGCAAGGCCGCGTTGCGCCGTATGGAGTCAACCAAGCGGCCACCTTTGGAGCAACTCACCGAACGTGAGTGACCGTTCAGCGACAGTCGCGATTTTTCGCATCGCGGAATAATTCCTGGTGGACCGCACACGACTTCGTCCGCGCCGAACGTTTGCGATCTTGGTCGGCCAGCCGGGCCCGGGCGATCGCGACGTACCCGGGGTTGCCGAGGCGCAGTCCGTGCAGGCCGAGCAGCGCGCTGGAGCGGAACGCGGTGTGCTCGGCGATGTGCTCGCCGAACAGCTCGGGAACGGTGCCACCCGCCTCCGCGTAGTGGCCGAGCAGCCGGTCCAGCCCGTCGGGGCCGAACGCCAGCCGCGGCGCGGCGAAGTCCAGCGCCGGGTCGGCGACCGCGGCGTCGGTCCAGTCCAGCAGCCCGACCAGCGCTCCTGACCCGTCGACCAGCGTGTGACCAAAGTGCAGGTCGCCGTGCACGAGCCGGGTTTCGGCGGTCCAGAACCGGTCGTCGGCCAGCCACCTCTCCCAGCGCCGGACCTCGTGCGCCGGCACCGGCAGCCGCGCGCGGGCCTCGCGCAGCTGCCGGGCGACCTCGGCGCGCTGCTGGTCGGCGCTGCTCACGGGGACGCCGAGCCGGGCGGCCTCGGCCACCGGCGTGCGGTGCAGTTCGGCGATGACCTCGCCCAACGCCCGGAAGAAGGCGTCGGTGGGTTCGGCCCGCCAGTCGAACGCGAGGGTCAGCGGGTCCTCGTCGGCCATCGGCCTGCCGGGCAGCCGCCGGTAGGCCACCAGGTCGGCGGCGCGGATCTCCCAGTCCGGCAACGCGACCGCCAGCCGGGGCCGAAGATGCTCCAGCACCCGGGCCTCCACGTCGATGAGCCGGGCGACCTCGGGCCGGCGCGGGGCGCGCAGCACCCAGCGGACGCCGTCGTCGTCGACGGCGTGGACGACCCGGAAGTCCCAGCCGGTCTCGTCGACCGACACCGGCCGGACCCGCAGGCCGTGCGCGCGGGCGCGCTCGATCATGATCAACAGTGTATTCCGCCGGTCCACCGGTTTCCGGCCACGACCGCAGCGCGGTGAGTAGTGGGCTACGACCGCAGCGCGGTGAGTAGTTGGGCCGAGACCCGCTGAGCGGGGAGTAGGTGGGGCCGAGACCCGCTGAACGGGGAGTAGGTGGGCCACGACCGCAGCGCGGGGAGTACCGAGCCACGACCAACCGCGCGGCGAGTAGCTGGGGCAATGGCGCCTGCGGCTTGTGGTGAGCCCCGCGGCTTGTGGGCCTGCGAAGGTTGCGGGCCACGTCCCGCGGTGGTTGGCGAGCCCCCGCGGCGAGTGGCGACGACGTTCTTCCCGCAGCGGTTTGGCAGGCCACGGTCTTCCCGCGGTGAGTTGGCGAGACCTGCCGCGGGGTGGTGGGGCGCCGGCGCCCCACCACCCCGCGCGGCTCAGTTCTTGCCGGTGGGCCTGCCCATCCGCAGTGCGAGCGTCAGGCCGACGCCGACCAGCACGACCGCGCCGAGGACCCACGGCCAGACCGGCATGCCGCCGGACTCGGCCGACTGTTGCTCCTGCTGGGCCTGGGGCGGCTGGGCCGGCGTGCCGCCGCCCGGCTTGGTCAGGGTGAAGGTGACCTTGCCCGGCACCGGATGCCCGTCGGCGGACAGGATCCGGTAGCCGACGGTGTAGGTGCCCGCGGGTCCGAGCTGCCGCACCGGTGCGGTGACCGACGTGCCGTCGACCTGCACCGCGCCGTCGGTCCAGTACGTCCCGTCCGGTCCGACGACGTTGACCGTGTTGTAGCCCTCCCCGGCCCGGACCGGCTGGTCGAAGGTCAGCCGCACCTGCTGCGGGCCGACCTCCAGCTGCGCGCCCTCGGTGGGGTCGCTGCCGATCAGCACGTTGTGCGCGAGGGCGGTGCCCGCCCCGCCGAGCAGCGCGGTGAGCGACAGCGCCGCGACCGCGACGAACCGCCTCATGACCTGGCCTTCCTGCTCCGCGCTAGCGCGCCGATGCCGATGCCCAGCGCGAGGGCTCCGACGCCCAGGCCCGCGCCGCCCAGGTAGCGGGCGGTGTCGTCGGCGGACTGGGCGGCGTGCGCGGGCTCTGCCTGCTCGGCCGTGCCGTGCTGCCCCTGCTGACCGGGCTGGCCGTGCTGACCGTGACCGCCTTCGGAGTCTTCGACGAGCTCCAGCGTCGGCGCCGGGTGTTCGGGCTCCTCGCCGCCGGGCGGCGTCGGGGCGTCCCACCGGACGACCTCGCCGTTGTCGTAGGTCTGCTCCGTGGGCAGCAGCAACTGGTCGGTGTCGGTGGGCAGCGTGCCGAGCGTCGCCTCGAACTCGTCGAACTGGTCGGGGGCGATGCGATTGCCGGGCTGCGCGGTCCAGGTGATGGCCGACACCGCCTCGGTCACCTGCGCGCCGGCCACGACGACCGGCTGCGGGAGTGCGACCTTCTCCACCTGGGCGGTCCAGCCCGGCATCGGCTTGGTCCGGACCGAGCCGAGCGGGTGGTCCAGCGGCAGCGACACCCGGATCTTCACCGTGCCGGAGCCGTCCCGCTCGTTGGGCACCCGGAAGGCGACCTTGGCGTGGCCGCCCTTGGCGGCCTCGCCGTCCGGGTTCACCGAGACGTGGGCGGAGGCGGTGCCCGCCGAGGCGAGCGCGACGATCCCGACAACCGCGGCCGAGGCGGTCGAACGGGACAGAATTCTTCTTGCGGATTTAGGGGACATATGGGGACAGAACTCCTGGTCATGCGAATGACCGCACGCTTCGACGCGTGCGGGTGAAGTGACGAATCGACAACGATCGGGTGGCGCGAACGCCACGTGATCACCAGGAGTGCGCGGGCGGCCCGCGCAGCGGATGCCGCCGCAGGTGCGCCTGGTGTGACGGAATGCGAACCGGGCGTGCGGGTGCGCGAATGACCCCAGGTTTGGTGACCGTGAGTAGTCGTGGCTGGCTCGGGGGGAGGAACAGGCCGAGCAACCGGGCGATTACGAAGAGTGCACGCTCCGCGCGGGCCAGCAGCACCGCCGTCAGCAGCGCCGCCAGGGCGTGCCCGGCCGACATCCCAACCGGGTCGAACGGTGCGACGAGGTGTCCCGGAGTGCCCTGGTGAGAGCCCGCTAGCTGGAGAAATACGTGAAGTGCCAGCTGGGCGACGGCCAGGGCCCCTACAATGCTCGGCAACCCACGCCTGCGACCGGCGAGTGCCACACCGGCTCCGGACAGCAACGCGGTGATCAAAGCGGTCGTGCCCGGATCGGGCAACGAGCCGCCAGATGTCATGTGCGCTGCTACGGAAAGTGACGCCGAGGTGATGGCCAGACCGGCACCGCGGAGGACGCGCAGCGCGCCCTTCGCCGGTGTCAGCTGGATCGTCACAGCGGTCAAGTCTAGGTGTCGGTTCGGCCACGCCGACCGCAGGTGAGCTTGCCTTGGTCCCCCGTTTGGGTCACGGTCTATGGGTTGCAGACGGTCAGGATCGATCCTGTACGAGCAGTGGGAGACGGGTGCGAGGTTCCTGGCCGTCGTAACTGACGACGGAGAGGAGGGGGCGTCGAGCAGTCGGCGCCGAAACCTGTGTCGACCGATACGCAGCAAGGAAGCGGTGGCCCGTCCCCGGGCCCGCACTCGACGGAACTACCTGGTTCGCCGCAGTTGACCGACCACCCGCGCACCGACTGGGTGGTCTTCGGCGTTACCGCCGCGATCATGTTCGGCCTGGTCTCGTGGGGCGTGCTGGCCACCGACTCGCTCAGCACCAGCTCGCAGGCGGCCTTCAGCTGGATGATGTCCAACCTCGGTTGGGGCTTCGTGCTGGCCGCGACCGGTTTCGTCGTGTTCGCCCTGTTCCTGGCGTTCAGCCGGTATGGACGGATCCCGCTGGGGCAGGACGGCGAGAAGCCGGAGTTCAGGACGATCTCCTGGATCGCGATGATGTTCAGCGCCGGTATGGGCATCGGTCTGATGTTCTACGGCGTCAGCGAGCCGCTGTCGCACTTCGTCGATCCGCCGCCGGGCAGCGTCCCGGGCGAGACCGACGAGGCGATCAAGACCGCGATGGCCACGTCGCTGTTCCACTGGACCCTGCACCCGTGGGCGATCTACGCCGTCGCGGGTCTGGCGATCGCCTACAGCAGCTTCCGCCGCGGCCGCAAGCAGCTGATCAGCGCGGTGTTCCTGCCGCTGATCGGCAAGCGCAACGCCGAGGGGCCGATCGGCAGGCTGATCGACATCCTGGCGCTGTTCGCCACGCTGTTCGGCTCGGCGGCCTCGCTGGGCATCGGCACGCTGCAGATCAAGAGCGGCATGCAGGCCGCGAACTGGATCGGCGAGACCGGCACCACCATCCTGGTGCTGATCATCGTCGTCCTGACGATCTGCTTCATCGCCTCGGCGGTCTCGGGCGTGGCCAAGGGCATCCAGTGGCTGTCCAACATCAACATGGTGCTCGCCGCGCTGCTGGCGGTCTTCGTGTTCGTGGTCGGCCCGACCGTGTTCATCCTGAACCTGCTGCCCACCACGCTGGGCTCCTACCTCAGCGACTTCGGTGAGATGGCCTCCCGCGCCGGTGCGACCGGCGGTCCGGACATGCTCGACTGGCTTTCGAGCTGGACCGTCTTCTACTGGGCGTGGTGGATCTCCTGGACGCCCTTCGTCGGCATGTTCATCGCCCGCATCAGCCGGGGCCGCACCATCCGCCAGTTCATCGGTGGCGTGCTGCTGGTCCCCAGCGTGGTCAGCCTGGTGTGGTTCGCCATCTTCGGTGGCGCGGCCATCAACACCCAGCAGGGCGGTCAGCCGGTCTACGGCGACGGCTCGGCGGAGGCGCAGACCTTCGACGTGCTGGCGCACATGCCGCTGACGCTGGTCACCTCGGTGCTGGTCATGGTCCTGGTGGCGATCTTCTTCGTCTCCGGTGCCGACGCCGCCTCGGTGGTCATGGGCACGCTGTCCCAGCGCGGTTCGATCGAGCCGAGCAAGTGGGTCGTGATCTTCTGGGGTGCCGCCACCGGTGCCGTCGCCGCGATCATGCTGGTGATCGGAGGCGGTCAGGAGACCGCGCTGCAGGGCATCCAGAACCTGACCTTCATCGGTGCGTTGCCGTTCGCGATCATCATGGTGCTGATGTGCGTCGCGCTGATGCGGGACCTGCGCAGCGACCGGATCACCCTCCGCGAGGAGAAGGGTGCCGAGGTTCTGGAGCAGGCCGTCATCATCGGTACCGAGGAGCACGACGGCGACTTCCAGCTGGAGGTCTCCCCGGCCGAGCCGTCGGAAAACGGCGACGAGTCGGAGGACGACGCGGACTCCAAGGCGAAGTCCGCGAGCGGGAGCGAATAGTCCAGTGGGTTTCCTGGACTACGTCGCCTCCAGGTGGCAGCTGCTGCTGGTGGACTCCTACCAGCACGCCAGCATGGTGGTGCAGTGCATCGTGCTGGCGACGATCGTCGGCGTCCTGGTCGGGGTTGCGGTCTACCGCAGCCCCGCCGGGGCGGCGATCGCCACCGCGCTGTCCAGCGCGGTCCTGACGATCCCGTCGTTCGCCCTGTTCGGCCTGCTGCTGCCGTTCCTCGGGCTCGGCGTGGCGCCGTCGGTGGTGACGCTGGTGCTGTACGCGCTGCTGCCGATCGTGCGCAACACCATCGTCGGGCTGTCTACAGTCGACCAGCCGATCCTGGACGCCGCCCGCGGCATCGGCATGAGCCGGTTCGGGGTGCTCACCAGGGTCGAGCTGCGGCTGGCCTGGCCGGCGATCCTCGCGGGCATGCGGGTCAGCACCCAGATGCTGATGGGCATCGCGGCCATCGCCGCCTACGCCAAGGGCCCCGGGCTCGGGAACCTGGTCTTCAGCGGTCTCTCCCAGCTCGGCGGCGCCAACGCGGTGAACATGGCGCTGGCGGGGACCCTCGGCGTGATCGTCCTCGCGCTGCTGCTGGACGCGATCTTCGTGCTCATCGGGCGCCTGACCACATCGAGAGGTATTCGTGGCTGACAACGACATCGAGATGCCCGGGCACGGGGTGGAGATCTGCCTGGAGGAGGTTTCCAAGCGCTACCACGGGCAGAAGCAGCCCGCTGTCGAATCGGTCACCATGACGATCCCCGCGGGGGAGACGGTGGTGCTGGTCGGGCCGTCGGGCAGCGGCAAGACGACCACCATGCGCATGATCAACCGGCTCATCGAGCCGACCTCCGGGCGGATCACCATCGGCGGGCAGGACGTGCTCGGTCTCGACCCGGACAAGCTGCGCCGCGAGATCGGCTACTCCATCCAGCACGCCGGGCTGTTCCCGCACATGACCGTCGGCGAGAACGTCGGCATGGTGCCGAGCCTGGTCGGCTGGGACAAGTCGCGCATCGTCGAACGCGTCGAGGAGATGCTCGACCTCGTCGGCCTGGACCCCTCCGAGTACCGCACCCGCTACCCGCGCCAGCTCTCCGGCGGGCAGCAGCAGCGGGTCGGCGTGGCGAGGGCGCTGGCGGCCAACCCGCCGGTGCTGCTGATGGACGAGCCGTTCGGCGCGGTGGACCCGATCACCCGCGGTGTGCTGCAGGACGAGCTGATGCGCCTGCAGGCAGACCTGGGCAAAACGATCGTGTTCGTCACGCACGACTTCGACGAGGCGGTCAAGCTCGGCGACCGCATCGCGGTGCTCGGCGACCGCTCCAAGATCCTCCAGTACGACACGCCCGAGGCGATCCTGGCCAACCCGGCCGACGACACGGTGGCCGGGTTCGTCGGCGCGGGCGCCGCGCTCAAGCAGCTCACGCTGCGCCGGGTGCGCGAGATCGAGCTCGGCCAGGTGCCGACCGCGCAGGCCGACGAGCCGCCGTGGGCGCTGCGCGAGCGCCTGGGCACCCGCCGCGGCGCGATCGGCCTCGTGCTCGACAAGCGCAAGCGCCCGCTGCGCTGGGCGACCGCGCGCGAAGCGGGCGCCGTCTCGTCGCTGGACCGCGCCGGGCGCCCGGTCGAGGACAGCGTCTCGCCGGCCTCGACCCTCCAGGACGCGCTGGAGGCGATCCTCACCGACGACGACGGCGTCGCCGTGGTGACCGGTTCGCGCGGCGAGTACGTCGGCGTCGTCGACATCGACACCGTCATGAACACCATCAAGGCGTTGCGCGAGGAGTACGCCGACGACCAGGAAACCGAGTCATGAGCAGCCAGTACGCCTCCGACTCGGGGTCCAGGCGGGCCGAGCGGCTGCGGCTGCTGCTCCAGCCGGTCGCGGTGCTGGCCATCGTCGGCTCGGTGCTGGGCTGGGCGTTCAGCCAGGACCTCGACGAGGTCACCGCGCGCAGCATCAACGCCACCAACATCGTCAGCCTGACCTGGCAGCACTTCCTGCTGAGCCTCGCGGTGGCGGTGATCGTCGTCGTGGTGGCGGTACCGATGGGCGTGCTGCTCAGCAGGCCGTGGGCGCGGCGGGTTTCGCCGGTGGTCATCGGCATCGCCAACGTCGGCCAGGCCGCCCCGTCGGTCGGTCTGCTGGTGCTGTTCTTCCTGGCCACCAAGGGCTCCACCGGGTTCTGGATCGCGGTGCTGCCGATCGCGGTCTACGCCTTGCTCCCGGTGCTGCGCAACACGATGGTCGGGTTGCAGCAGGTCGACCGCTCGCTGGTCGACGCCGGCCGCGGCATCGGCATGTCGGCGGTGAAGGTGCTGCTGCGCATCGAGCTGCCGCTGTCGGTGCCCTACATCCTGGCCGGGCTGCGCACCGCGCTGGTGCTGGCCGTCGGCACCGCGACGCTGGCGCTGTTCGTCGGCGCGGGCGGTCTCGGCGAGCTGATCGACACCGGGTACAAGCTGAACAACTGGACCGTGATGTGCGTCGGCTCGGTGCTGGCGATGGCGCTCGCGCTGCTGGTCGACTGGCTCGCCGCGCTCGCCGAGGAGTACCTGTCGCCGAGGGGGCTGCGTTGAACCGTCGAACCGCGCTCAAGCTGATGTCGGCAGGCATGGCCGGGATGCTGGTCGGCGGCTGCGGGCTCAGCTCCGGTTCCGCCGTGCCGCTGCCGGTCGCGCCCGGCTCGATCCGCCCGGTCCCCGAGCTGGAGGGCGTGCGGATCACGGTGGGGTCCAAGGACTTCACCGAGCAGATCGTGCTGAGCTACATCGCCCAGTTCGCGCTGGACGCCGCCGGAGCCAACGTCCGCGACCTGAGCAACATCACCGGCTCGGCCAGCGCGCGCAACGCGCTGGCCAGCGGCCAGATCGACGTGCTGTGGGAGTACACCGGCTCGTCGTGGATCAGCTACAACGGCAACACCGACCCGATCCCCGACGCCCGCCGGCAGTACGAGGCGGTGCGCAAGCTCGACCTTGAGCGCAACGGGATCGACTGGACCGCCGTTACCTTCGACGTGGACAACACCTACGCCTTCGCGATGACGCAGGAAGCGGCGAAGCGGCTGGGTGTGAGCAAGCTGTCGGACGTCCGGCGCGTCGTGGCCGAGAACCCGCAGGACGCCACCTTCTGCGTGGACACCGAGTTCGCCAGCCGCAACGACGGCATGCCCGGGGTGGAGCAGACCTACGGGTTCAGGGCCGATCCGGCCAAGATCAAGACCCTGACCTCGGGCAGCATCTACCAGGCGACGGCCAGCGGCACCTGCACCTTCGGCGAGGTGTTCACCACCGACGGCCGCATCCGCTCGCTGAACCTGAAGGTGCTCGACGACGACCGGCTGTTCTTCCCCCGCTACAACCTCGGGGTCACCCTGCGCGCCGACATGCTGCGGCAGTACCCGCAGATCACCGACGTGTTGGCGCCGGTGTCGGCGCAGCTGAACAACGTCGAGCTGATGAAGCTCAACGCGCAGGTCGACGTCGAGGGCCGCGACCCGGCTGACGTCGCCCGCGACTGGATGGTGGAGAAGGGCTTCGTGACCCTGCCCGGGCGGGCCGCGCCGTAGCCGCGACGGCGAGGGGTGTCCGCGCGGACGTTCCTCGCCGCTTCGCCGGTCAGGGGTTCGCGCCGTGCGGCACCCAAAGGCCGTCCGGCCGGGCGTGGGCGAGCTTCGGAGCCTTCGGCGTGCCGTGCTCGGGGAGTTCCAACAGCGCGGTCACCACCTCGGCGACCGTGCCGTGCCGGTGCCACAGCGCCGCCGGACTCGGCCCTTGGAGGTCTTCGAGCCGGTAGCGGGCGCCGAGCGCGTCGTCGGCGGCACGGGCGAGGTAGACGTCCATCGCGCCGGACAGGACCCGGAAACCCTGCAGGGCGTGGACGTCGTCGGCGTCGGGCAGGTGGCGGAAGCGGAAGCCCGCCCGCACACTCGCCCGCACCGCCTCAAGATGCGGATCGAGTTCCGCGTTCCCTGCCGCCACGTCCATCACCTGATCCCAGTCCGCCGCGGTCCAACGGTGCTGGACCAGGTTCGTCCACCACGTTTACCTGCGGCAATTGCACGATTGAGCGATCTTCGACCGAATTCGCGCCACTCGGTGCGACGAACATCCGGCACCCGCCGCGCCGAAAGCTCCGTTGCGGAATCCCGGAGCGCCAGGTGCGTGCTACCGGTCGGCCTGCTCCGCCGATTTCCCGGTCACCTGGGGGGATTTCCACCAGCGCCGGGTGAGCAGGGCGCCGAAGACCGCGCAGGCGGTGTTGACCAGCACGTCGTCCACCGAGGTGACCCGGCCGAGGTGCAGAGCGTATTGGGCGAGCTCGATCGAGGCCGCGGCGCACGCGGCGGCGACGGCGACCCGTGCGGGCCCGGCCATCGCGGCGAACCGCACCGGCAGGGCGGCGCCGAACGCGGCGAGCACGAGCAGGTTTAAGGTGAGCTGCACGGCGATGGCCACCGGCCGTGCGCCGAGCAGTTCGAGCAGATCCCGCAGTGGCACCGGGGAAACCGCCCGGTCGCCGGCTTTCGGCGTCAGCACCATCCAGAGCCAGGGCGCGGTACCGGCGACCGCCAGGACCTCCGACAGCGACCGCCGCCACGCGGCGGGCCGGTCCGCGGCGTTCGGCCCGCGCAGGCGCACAAGGGCCACGACGACCAACGCCGCCACCGGAACGGCGAGCAGCGCCGTGACGACGACGTGTCCCAGCTCTGCCAGACCCCTGCCACGTCAATGCGACGCGCGATCGCGCCGACTGGTTCACCGGATGCGGATGGCCGTCGCGGGCCACCCGCATCCGGCGGAGGTCAGTTCGCGTTCCTTTCCAGCAGTTCGACGTACTTCGCCATGGAGTGGTCGCGCAGTCCGTCCGTTCCCGGCGCGAACATGTCGGCGGTCAGTCCCTTGGCCTTGTCGTCGAGGCCGCCGAGCAGGCTGTTCTTCTCGCGCAGCCTGCCGTTCGAGTCGAAGTACCGGAGCGTGCTGACGTGGTGGTAGACCGGTTCCGGCGGCACCTGCGGCACGATGTCGTTGTTGTTGACGTAGCGGAAGGTCCGCGACTTCAGCGCACCGTCGTAGGCGTTGGCCAGCAGCCGGTCGCAGGTGCGAGGCTGGCCGAAGGTGTAGACGCCGTCGGGCAGCAGCCTCGGGTCCTCGAAGTGCAGCTGGGCGGCGGCCAGCATGGCCAGCGCCCCTCCGAGGCTGTGCCCGGTTATCCACAGCGTCTGGCCGTTGCTGCTGAACTCGGCGATCTTGTCCTCGATCTCCGGGAACACCGACATCAGCGCCTGGTGGAAGCCCAGGTGCACGAAACCCTTGGCGCCCGGACCGGGCGAGGCCGGGCCGCTGGCGTCGGTCAGCCAGTCCTTGATGTTGGTGGGCTCGGTGCCCCGGAAGGCCACGAAGATCATTTTGTCGCTGGCCGCGACGAAGCCCTGGGTGTCCTCGATCGGCAGCTCGTGGTGCTGCGTGTAGAAGTAGTGGAAGCGGTCGAAGCCCCATTTCTGCGTTTCCGACCGCATTGCCGCTTCGTCCTGGTAGGTCAGCTCCGCCGCGCGGGCCAGCCAGTAAGCCTGCCGCGTGCTGTACCCGGTGGCCTTGTGGTCGAGCTCGGAAACGGTCATTCTCCCGCCTTTCCGAAGGTTTCCCCGTCGAGTCGCGATCGGCGACCTTTCCGCCATTGCAGTCGAGGACCAGCGGCACCGCCGGGAGAACCGCCTGATCGACGGTCATGCGTATCGGCTAGGGCAGGCCGCTACCAGGCCTTCTCCGCGGGAATCGCGAACCAGGTGAGGGCGAGCGCCGAAATCCATAGCGCGCACGACAGCAGACCGAGCAGGTGCAGCCCTCCGGTGAACCGCACGGCGTCGGCGGGGCCGCCGGTGATGCCGCCGAAGACGGCGACGGCCAACGCGCCCGCGGTCTGGCGCGCGGTGTTGTTGACCCCGCCGGCCAGCCCGGCGCGGTCGGCTGGCACCGCCCGGACCGCCGCGGCGACCACGGCCGCGGTGAGCAGGCCCATCCCGGTTCCGAGGCCGAGCAGCGCGGGCAGCAGCCGGGCGTAGCCGCTGTCGGGGGTGATGCCGACGAGGGACGCGGCGCCGGCGGCGCCGATGACGAGCCCGGCGGTCATCGGCGGACGCGGGCCGAACCGGCCCGTGAGGCGTCCGGTGACCGGCGCGAGCGCTGCCATCGGCACGAACAGCGGCAGCAGCATCGCTCCGGCGGTGGCGGCGTTTCGGTGCTGCACGCCCTGCAGGTAGAGCGTCGTGACGAACACGGTGCCGATGCCCACCAGGTTCATCGCGGCGGCCACCAGGTTGGCGCCGCTGAATCGCCGGGAACGCAGCAGTCGCAGTGGCAGCAGAGGTTGCGGGGCGCGGCTTTCCCGCAGCAGGAAGCCGGTCACCGCGAGCGCGCTGATCGCCAGCGCACCCCACGCGGAGGTGGTCATCCCGGCCGCGCCTGCCTCGATCACCGCGTAGACCGGAGCGGCCAGGCCGGCTGTGGCCAGCGCGGCTCCCGGCAGGTCGAGCGAGCGCACACCGCGGTCGGCGGACTCCGCGACGACCCCGTACGCCAGCGGCAGGGCCACCGCGATGACGGGGAGGTTGACCAGGAAGGCGGACCGCCAGCCCAGGGTGGAGACCAGCGCACCGCCGATCAGCGGCCCGGCGGGCAGGGCCAGGGCGGAGGTGCCCGCCCACACGCCGACCGCGCGGGCCTGCTCGGCGCGGTCCGGGAAGGCCCTGGTGATCACGGCCAGCGTGCTGGGAAGCAGCATCGCCGCTCCCAGCCCCTGCGCGGCCCGGCCGCCGACCAGCACCGCGATGTCCGGGGCCAGACCGCAGGCCAGTGAGGCGGCGGCGAAGACCCCGAGCCCGGCGAGCACCACCCGCCGGTGGCCGTAGCGGTCGCCGACCGCACCGCCTGCCAGCAGCAGGCCGGCCAGCACCACCGCGTACGCGTCGACGACCCACTGCTGGGCGGACAGGTCCGGCGCGAGCTCGGCACCGATGCGCGGCAGCGCCACGTTGACCACGGTGACGTCCAGCTGCACCAGGAACATGCCCACGCACATCACCCAGAGCAGCAGCCTGCGACGTGGCGGTGCGGTGATCTCGACGGTCGGCGTCATGCTCCGGTCCGGTCCTCCCGACGTGCTTGCTGGTACCTCCGCACGCTATGGACCAGGGCTTTCGCCTGCGGACGAAACGTCGGGGGTCGGGCCGCGCACCGGCGGTCAGGCGGCGAGCGCCTCGGTGTCGATGGCGAAGTGCTCGGCGAACCCGAGGCGGCCGGCATCGGTGACGCCGAGCGCGCGCGGCGCGCCCTTGGCGCCGCGCCTGACCCAGTCGAGCTCCTCGAACCTGGTCAGCAGCGCGCTGCCCGCCGCGCCGGCCAGGTGGTGGCGCTGCTCGGTCCAGTCCACGCAGTAGGCCGTCAGCCTGCGCCGTCCGCTCGGCACGACCACGCCCAGCCGGGAGAACAGCTCCCACCCGGCGTCGGTCAGGCGGTAGTCGAGGTCGCGCCCCGGAGCCGACAGCCGGTCCAGGCGCGCGACCCGGGGATCGTGCCTGCCGTCCCCGCCGACGACCGCGCCCGCTTCCAGCAGCGCCTGCATCAGCGCGACGCCCAGGTGACCCGCGACGTGGTCGTAGCAGGTCCGCGCCAGCCGCAGCGCGTGCGCCCGGGTGCCCGCGCGCAGCGACCGCACCGGCCTCGGCGGTGCCAGCCGGGCCAGCGCCTCCAGCGCCGCGACCACCTCGGCCGAGGCCAGCTCGTAGTAGCGGTGGCGGCCCTGACCTCGCACCCGCAGCAGCCCGCCCGACACCAGCCGGGACAGGTGGGCGCTGGCCGTGGAAGGCGCCACCCCGGCCTCGGAGGCCAGCATCGACATCGGCAGGGCGCGGCCGTCCAGCAGCGCCAGCAGCATCGCCGAGCGCGCCGGGTTGCCGATCAGCTCCGCCGGGGTGGTGAAGTCGGCGTCACCACCCGCGCCCAGTCCTGGGCCGCCTCTGCGCTCACCCACGCCCACCAGCGTAGGAACGGCACGCTTCGGCTGGCGGCGAAACGTCGCGTCACACCCCGAGCCGCCGCAGGAGGTGGCCCTCCAGCCGCTTGAGCTCGCCGTCGATCGCCCGGTGCGCGGCCCGGCGGCGCTGCGCGGGCATCCGCTCCGCGGCCCGGACGGCGCTCGCGAGCTGCCCGAGCCTGCCGTCGGTCTCCTCCGCGTACTGGTCGACGGCGAAGACCTCCTCCTCGCTGCGCCCGACCGTCTGGGTGCGTATGTCGCGCAGCGCGTCGCGGTCGCCCGCGATCCGCGCGTGCAGGGCGGCGCCCTTGCCGGTGAAGCGGCCAAGGTCGTCGACCGGCACGCCCAGGCGCCGGGCACGCATCCGGTCGTAGTAGGCGCGCACGGCCACCGACGCCCGCAGGGCGAACGGCGCGAGCACCGGCACGACGACCCTGGCCACCGCGATGACCTTCTTCGCGTTGCCCGCGGTGACCCGGCCGCCCTCGCCGCGCTCCTGGAGCTCCAGCCGCTTCTCCTCCGCCTTGATCTGCCGCTTCAGCGCCTTGGTCCGCTGCTTCTGCGACCTCGTGGCGCGCTTGTCCGCCCGGTCTGCCGGCTCGGCCATCCACAGCGCCTTGTGCGAGCGCCCGGCGGTGCGGGTGCAGCCGAGCCTCGGCGACCTCGCGCGCTTCTTCGCGGACCTGCGCATCGGTGGTGTCCTTCCTGGTCCCGGCGGCGGTGCGGTCACTCTAAGTCCGCCCGCCGCCGGGCACGACAGCAACGCGCCGGAGCGGCCACGCTGCGTAGCGGGTCGCCTCGCCGTGTCACCGGGGTGATGGGCGCGGCTGTCAGTAGGACGGCATACGCTTCAACCGTGGATGACAGGGTGCTGCTCGACGCGGGCGTGGTGACGCGGTGTCGTCGACGCGTGCACCTCGAATCCGATCCGGCGATGCGCGAGGTCGAGAAGGCGCCACCGGATCCGGGGATCGAGCAGCGCATCGCCGACGCCACCGAGCACCGCCGGTTCGTGGCCGAGCGGCTCGGCAGGCTGCTCGGTGACGCCTGGACCGAGGTCCCCCGCGAGCTCGACGCCGCCGAACGAGAGCGGCTGACGGTGGCGGCCATGAACGAGGGCGTCCGCTACATCTCAGGCGCGCAGCTGCCGCTGGACCGCGCCAACGGCAGGCGCGGCGCGGTCGACCTGCTGGTGCGCGGCCGCGACGGCTACCTGCCGGTGCTGGTGGTGCGCCACAAGATCACCGACCCCGGCAGCGGCGCCCGCACCTCCCCGTTGACCGACCCGAACCCCGCGTCGGCGCGGACCGACGAGCGCTTCAAGGTGCGTTCGCACTCCCGGGACCAGCTCCGGCTGGCGCACGCGGTGCGCATGCTGGAGGCCACCGGCATGGGTTCGGCGGGCGCGACCGGCGGCGTGATCGGCGTCGACGCCGACCTCGTCGTGTGGCACGACCTGCGGGTCCCGAACTGGCCGGGCGGGCGCACCGCGCTGGCCGAGTACGACGCGCGCTTCGCCGACCGGCTCGCGGTCGCCTCCGCGGCGGCCAGCGGCGCCGAACCGCTGGCGCGGCCGTCGCGGATCACCGAGTGCAAGGGCTGCCCGTGGTGGCCGACCTGCGAGCGGCAGCTGCGCACCGACCGCGACGTGAGCCTGGTGGTCCGCGGCGAGGACGCGGTCAGCCTGCGCGCGATCGGTGTCTCCACCGTGGACGAGCTGGCGCGGTTGTCGCCCGAGGCGCTGGAGACGCTGCCGCTGACCGTCGCCCGCACCGGCGACGTGGTGCTGCTGGCCAAGGCGTGGCTGCGCGAGCTGCCGCTGGTGCGCCGGGTCCGCCGGCTCAGCGTGCCGCGCGCCGACGTCGAGGTCGACGTGGACATGGAGAGCTACGCCGACTCCGGCGCCTACATGTGGGGCAGCTGGCTCTCCGGCGCCGACGTCGGCGAGGAGCCGGGCTACCGCGCCTTCGCCACCTGGGACCCGCTGCCCTCCGACGACGAGGCCCGCTCGTTCGCCGAGTTCTGGTCGTGGTTCTCGTCGGTGCGCGAACGCGCGCTGGAGCGGGGGCTGACCTTCCGCGCCTACTGCTACAACGAGCTGGCGGAGAACCGCTGGATGCTGGCGTCGGCCGAGCGGTTCGCGGGCAAGCCGGGCGTGCCGCCGGTGGCCGAGGTCCGGGCGTTCATCGAGTCCGACGAGTGGGTGGACCTGTTCGCCTCGGTCCGCGACCAGTTCCTGTGCCCCAACGGCAAGGGTCTGAAGGTCATCGCGCCCAGCGCCGGGTTCGCCTGGCGCGACCCCGAGGCCAGCGGCGAGAACTCGATGCGCTGGTATCGCGACGCGGTCGGCCTCGACGGCGCCCCGCCGGTGGCGGCGCAACGCGACCGGATCCTGCGCTACAACGAGGACGACGTGCGCGCGACCTGGACCATCCGCCGCTGGATGAACTCCGAGGCCGCGCTCGCCGTGCCGTTCGCCGAAGACCTGTGAACGGCACGGCGGGCGCGACCCGCCCGCCTACGCCTCGATCGGCTTGACGTTCCAGGCGTCCGGGTTGCCCGCGGCGCCGGGCATGACCAGCGGTCCGCCGGTGTCGGTGCCAAGCCCCGAGAAGTCGTTGGCGAAGGTGGTCAGCTTGCCCTTCTTCACCATCAGCGTCCCCATCTTCTCGATGGCGGCGGCCACCAGGTCGGAGACGTTTTTCACGAAGTCGTTGAGCACCTGGATGATCTTCACGATGGTGCCCGCGCCCGGGATCAGGTCGGCCAGGCTGAACGACACCAGGTCGTGCGCGCAGGACGAGATGAACCGCAGCGCGTCGGCGTAGGTGCCGTAGATCAGCTCGACGCAGTCCAGCATCACGTCGGAGATGCCGTTCATCTGCGTCTCGTTGTTGGTGAACAGCCCGCGCACCGCGAACTCGTGCTTGGTGTAGGCGTCGTAGCCGCCGCCCTGCCAGTAGCCCGCCAGCTCGTTGGACGCCCGCTGGATCTCCAGGCCGGAGTCGGTCATCGTGTTGTCCGAGCCCCACTGCCTGGCCAGCGCCTCCATCGCCTCGGAGTCACCGAACAGCTCGTCGCGGATCATGTCGAGCGTTTCGAGCGCACCCTCGTGGTCGAACCGGTTCGCGTACTTGCGCACGGTGCCGGCGTTCTCCTCCGGCCACTCGGGCTTCTTGCGCGCCATGGGACCGCCTTTCAGAACGAACCGCTGACGCGATCGTCCATCTCGTCGTTGAGGTAGCCGAACTTCTTGTAGTACTCGTAGTCGCGGTCCTCGTACTCGTCGGCCACGCGGTCGAGGTCGGTGCTGGTGCCGCCGAGGACGTCGGCGCCCTCGGCCAGCTTCCGCCCGATCGTCGCCCGCGCCTCGTTGTAGGTCCGCGGGAAGTTCTGCTCCCGCCCGAGCAGCCCCATGGCGTTGTCGGGCATGTAGAACTCGGTCTCCATCCTGGACGCCAGGAGCAGCCACCGGTCCCGCGACTCCTCCCACGCGGTCGTGGTCCCGCGCAGCGACTCCGGGACTACCGAGTAGCCCGTTCCTTCCACCTGACCAGGCAATGCCTTCCCCTCTCGTCAGTTCGGCCGGGTCGTCCGGCCCGCGGATTCAAGGATCTGCCTGCTCGCCCGCTCCGCGCCCCGCTCGGCGGCCAGCACGGCCTCCAGCAGGCGGGGGCCCAGCGCCTCGGCGTTGGTGTAGCGGAGGTTCTCCTGGTCGAGCTCGATGCTCACCAGGCGTCCGGACGAGTCGACGACGACGGTGCCGAGGTCGTCGGCGATCTCCATGGAGTAGCTGTGCTCGGCGGCGGTCTCGGCGGCCTGCCGGGCGCGCACGATGCTCTCCTCCATCTCGTCGACGAGCATGACCAGCCTGCGCATCCGCTCGCTCATGCCGAGACCTCCCCCACGACCGACTCCGTCCACGACATCGCGGTCACCGCCGCCGTCGCCCGCGCCTGCGCGATGGCCTCGACGGCGTCCGGGCCGATGTTCTGGGGGTGCGCCTGCTCCAGCGCCTCGTCGGAGACCGAGATGTCCAGCAGCCGCCCGTTGCCGTCGACCTCGGCGGTGACCAGACCGCTGTCGGAGGTACCGGTGAAGCGCTCCTCGGCGAGGCGCTCGGCGTAGTACTCCAGCTCGGCCGCCTTGCGCTGCCACCGCTGGAGTTGCTCCCGACGCAGGTCGGGGTCGTATCGGCTGTTGTCCATCCCTGGCTCCCTCTGGCGAAAGTCGCGGCCGCTTTCCGCGCAGGAGGTACCGCGGTCGAAAAGCGGAATGGCTGGTGCGACCGCGGTCGGGCGGTCGGTCACGAGGTGCGTCTGCCGCGTCCACCGTTGCCGGGAGCGGCGCGCACGTGCTGATGCGTCCTCGAAGCGGTACCTCCTTCACCCGGTAGGACGCTCGCCGGGCGAAGGAGGTTCCCCGCTTCCACTACGGGTGTTGTCAGCGCGGCGGCATGCGCAGCGCGCCGTCCATCCGGATGACCTCGCCGTTGAGGTAGTCGTGCTCGACGATGCCGACGACGAGCTGCGCGTAGTCCTCCGGCGTTCCCAGCCGCTTCGGGAACGGCACGCTGTCGGCGAGCCCCTTGCGGAACTCCTCGCTGATGGTGGCCAGCATCGGGGTGTCCACGATACCCGGCGCGATGGTCATGACCCGGATGCCGGAGGAGGACAGGTCGCGCGCGGCGGGCAGCGTCAGGCTCGCGACGCCGCCCTTGGACGCGGCGTAGGCGGCCTGGCCGATCTGGCCGTCGTAGGCGGCGACGGAGGCGGTGTTGACGACAACGCCGCGCTGGCCCTGCTCGTCGGCATCGGTCTGCCCGATCGCCGCCGCGGCCAGCCGCAGCACGTTGAAGGTACCGATCAGGTTGACCTCGATGACCTGCCGGAACAGGTCGAAGTCGTGCGGCCCCTTGCGGCCCACCACCCGGGCCGACGGGCCGATCCCGGCGCAGTTCACCACGATCCGCAGCGGCACGCCGCCGCCGGCGGCCTGGTCGACCGCGGTCTGCACCTGCTCGGCGTCGGTGACGTCGGCGCCGACGTAGTTGACCCCGTCGACGACCGGCGCCTTGGTGATCACCTGCGGCAGGTCGACGGCGAACACGCGGGCCCCCCGAGATGCCAGCGATCTGGCCGTGGCCGCGCCGAGGCCGGAAGCCCCGCCGGTGACGATGGCCGCGGTGTCGGTGATCAGCATCAGGTCTCCTCGCATGTCGCAGCTTCGGCAGTCGGTCGCAGCCTAACCGGGTGATCTCGGACTGTGGAACAGCCGGCGACACCCGCGGCCGCTGCCGGGATCGCGGCGCGCGACGCGGGAACGACCCCGTGCGGAGCCGTTCGGAGTGAGGAGGAATGCGGCGGGCCTGGGCTGGGAGGGCGGAGGGAGTCGTGATCCGGGCGGCGGGTCAGCGGTCGTGGTCGGGGTGCCGCGAAGGCGTGTCGGCGAGCAGCAGCAGCGCCATCAGGGGCAGCGCCGCGAGCAGCGCGAGGCCGACGAACACGGCGGCGAACGCGATGAGCTCCATACCTGCCAGGGTGACGACCGACCAGGAATTCCGCGTCCGCCGCAGGGGGAATGCTGAGGTCGATCCCTGGGACGATTCAGGCACCGTCCGTGGTGATCGGCGGCCCGCGGCGCCCGAACCGCGAGGGGATCCGCACGCGTTCGGGTGACGTCTCTGCCCTGAGTCCTTCCGGTCGCCACCGCGACCCGAAGGACTCACGGGTGCGTTCGGCGGCGTTCAGCGCCGCAACGGCGGGCAGAGCGCGTCGATCTCCTCCATCTCGGCGGGCGTCGGCCGCCACTGCCCGGCCGCGGCGTTGGCCCGCACCTGCTCCGCCGTGGTCGCGCCGCTGATCACCGAGCCGACCGCCTCCTGCGCGGCCAGCCATCCGACCGCGATCGCCGTCATCTGCACGCCGCGCTGGTCGGCGAAGGCGCGCAGCCGCTCGATGCGCTCCCACGGCGCGTCGGCCAGCAGCTGGTCGCGACCCGCGAGCCTGCTGCCCTCCGGCGGTTCCTGGTCCCGCCGGTACTTGCCCGTGAGCAGGCCGTTGGCCAGCGGGAAGTACGGGATGACGCCGACGCCGAACTTCTGGCAGGCCGGGATCACCTCCCGCTCGGCCTCCCGGGCCAGCAGCGAGTAGTGGTTCTGCGCCGAGACCGGCGTCGCCAGGCCGGCCGCGGTGGCCGTCCACGACGCGTCGGCGATCTGCCAGCCCGCGAGGTTGCAGTGCCCGACGTAGCGGATCTTGCCCTCGCGGATGAGGTCGTCGAGCACCGAGAGGGTTTCCTCCAGCGGTGTCACCGGATCGGGTCGGTGCAGCTGGTAGAGGTCGATCCAGTCGGTGCCCAGCCGCCGCAGCGAGGACTCCACGGCGCGCCGCACGTAGCTGCGGGAGCCGCGGGCGGCGAAGTCGGGGCCGTTGTAGCCCTGCATGTCCATGCCGAACTTCGTCGCGATGATGGCGCTCTCGCGCCGGCCGGACAGGGCCTGCCCGAGCAGCTCCTCGCTGCGCCCGCGCGGGGAGCCGTAGACGTCGGCCACGTCGAAGAACGTGATGCCGCAGTCCAGAGCGGTGTTCACGACCTCCCTCGCGCCCGAGAGTGACTCCGTCGCCGTACCGGGCCTGCCGAGGTTGTTGCACCCCAGGCCGACCGCGCTGACCACCAGACCGGATTCGCCCAGACGTCGCTGTTCCACGGGGCGTGAGCCTAAACGGCGCAACACCGCTGGGACACATGCGACATACGTCCGGTGAACAGTTGCCCAAGTCGGTTCCGCTTTCGCGTGACTGTGCCACGATTCGAACGGAGAGGGCCGGGGCCTGGGATTTCGCCGAGAGGTGGTGTGCGGTGTTCGCCCGTCGGATCGTTGTGGTGGGGACCGGTTACGTCGGGTTGACCACGGGTGCGTGTCTGGCGTCGTTGGGGCATCGGGTGGTGTGCAGCGATGTGGACGCGGCCAAGGTGGCGGCGTTGGCGCGGGGTGAGGTGCGGATTCTGGAGCCGGGGCTGGCCGAGTTGGTGGGTGAGGGGCTGGCCGCGGGGCGGTTGGAGTTCGCGGTGGGGTCGGCGGCGGCGGTGGCCGAGGCCGAGGTGGTGTTCTTGTGCGTGCCGACGCCGATGGGTTCGGGTGGTGCGGCGGATCTGGCGGCGGTGGAGTCGGTGGTGGCCGAGGTGGGTGAGTTGCTGCCGGCGGGGTGTGTGCTGGTGTGCAAGTCGACGGTGCCGGTGGGTACCTCGGCGCGGGTGGCCGAGCTGGTGGGGCGTGCGGATGTGGCGGTGGTGAGCAATCCGGAGTTCTTGCGTGAGGGTTCGGCGGTGCATGACTTCCTGAATCCGGATCGGATCGTGGTGGGTTCGGATTCGCAGGACGCGGCGGAGCGGGTGGCGGCGTTGTATGCGCGGTTGGGGGCGCCGACGGTGCTGACCGACGCGGCGAGCGCGGAGATGGTCAAGTACGCGGCGAACTGTTTTCTGGCGACGAAGTTGTCGTATGTGAACGCGGTGGCGGAGTTGTGCGAGCGGTTGGGTGCCGATATCGCGGATGTGACCGAGGGGATGGGGTTCGATCGGCGGATCGGGCAGTCGTTCCTGCAGCCGGGTCCGGGTTGGGGTGGGTCGTGTCTGCCGAAGGACACCGCGGCGTTGATGCGGGTGGCGGAGTCGGTGGAGTTCGAGTTCGGGTTGTTGCGGGAGACGATCGCGGCCAACGCGCGGCAGCGGGAGCGGATGGTGGACAAGGTCGCCGAGGCCTGCGGGGTGGGCGCGGGTGCGTCGTTGCGGGGTGTGCGGTTGGGGTTGTTGGGGTTGACGTTCAAGGCGGGTACGGATGATCTGCGGGATTCGCCGGCGATGGCGGTGGCGGGGTTGCTGGCGGCGCGGGGTGCGGAGCTGGTGGCCTACGACCCGGGGTTGCGGGGCGATGAGCCGGGGGTGGCGGAGTTGGTGACGTTGGTGGATGACCCGTATCAGGCGGCCAAGGGCGCGGCGGGGTTGGTGGTGCTGACCGAGTGGCAGGAGTTCCGGACGGTGGACTGGACGCGGGTGGCGGGGCTGTTGGAGGGCCCGGTGGTGGTGGATACCCGCAACCATCTGGATCCGGACGTGTTGCGGCGGGCGGGGTTGTCCTGGCGGGGTGTGGGCCGCACCCCGGTGACCCCCTGACCCGACACACCGACCCCACCGGCACACCGACACACCGACCCGACCGGCACGCGACCTGCCCGGCACGCGACCTGCCCGGCACGCGACCTGGCCGACACGCGACCTGCCCGGCACACCGACCTGGCCGACACGCGACCCGACCGGCACACCGACACGGCGGCCTCGACCGTCTGGCCCGGACCGGTAGGCAGGGCCGGACCGCCAAGCCCGACCGGCAACCTCGCCGACAGGGCCGGGCCGCCGAGCCCTGGCCGGCAGTCCGGGCCGTCCAGTTCCGGTCCCCTCGGTCTTGTCGGCTGAATCGGACCACCAACCGCGGATCAGCACGCCGACCCGACCGCAACCTCGATCAGCACCGCACGATGACCGGCCATCCACCACCAGGTCGCCCCGCTCGCTCCGGGGCTGCCTTCCACCCACCGGATCGGCGGGATACCGCCTGGTCGGGTGTGGCCGAATAAGGTGGTTCGGGTGTTCACCACCCGCCCGGAGCTAGCAGGCACGCACGGCATGGTCGCGTCCACCCATTGGCTGGCTTCGGCGGTGGGGATGGCCGTCCTCGAGGACGACGGGAACGCCTTCGACGCCGCGGTGGCGGCCGGGTTCGTGCTCCAGGTCGTCGAGCCGCACCTCAACGGCCCGGGCGGCGAGGTCCCCGCGCTGTTCGCCACCGCCGAGGACCCGCGGCCGCGCGCCCTGTGCGGGCAGGGTCCCGCTCCGCGCGGTGCGACCATCCGGCACTACCGCGACGAGCTCGGCCTGGAGCTGGTCCCGGGCACCGGCTTCCTCGCCACGACCGTGCCCGGCGCCTGGGACGGCTGGCTGACGCTGCTGCGCGACCACGGCACGAAGTCGCTGCGCGATGTCCTCAAGTACGCCATCGGCTACGCGCGCAACGGCTATCCGGCGGTGGAGCGGATCGCCACCACCATCGCCACGGTCCGCGAGATGTTCACCGAGCACTGGCCGACCTCCGCCGAGCTGTGGCTGCTGCCGGGCGGCGAGGTGCCGCGGCCCGGAGCGTTGCTGCGCAATCCGGCGCTCGCCGGCACCTGGGAGCGGCTGCTGGCCGAGTCCGAGGCCGCCGCGACCGGTCGGGAGGCGCGCATCGACGCCGCCCGCCGGGCCTGGTCGCAGGGGTTCGTGGCGGAGGCGGTCGAGGAGTTCGTCCGCACCCCGCACCGCGACAACTCCGGCCGCGACAACGCGGGCGTGATCATCGGCCAGGACCTGGCCGACTTCGAGGCCACCTACGAGGACCCGCTCACCGCGGACCTGCCCGGCGGTTGGACGCTGGCGAAGTTCGGCATCTGGTCGCAGGGCCCCGCACTGGTCCAGCAGCTGCGGATGCTGGAGGACGCCGAGGTCGGCTACGCCGACGGCGTCGCCGACGCCGCCACCGTGCACGCCGCCGCGGAGGCGGCCAAGCTCGCCTTCGCCGACCGCGAGGCCTGGTACGGCGACTCCGCCGAGGAGGGCGTGCTGGAGGACCTGGTGTCCCGCGACTACGCCGCCTCGCGCCGCGCGCTCATCGGCGAGCGCGCGTCGATGGAGCTGCGCCCCGGCGCTCCCGGCGGTCGGCGGGTCCGCCTGCCCGGCTTCGTCGCGCAGGAGCGCGGCGCGGGCGGCCCGAAGGACCCCAGCGGCGTCGGGCTCGGCGAGCCGACGGTTTCGCCGACCGGGGAGAGCCGGGGCGACACGGTCCACATCGACGTGGTCGACCGCTGGGGGAACATGGTGTCGGCGACGCCGTCCGGCGGCTGGCTCCAGTCCTCCCCGGCGATCCCCGGACTCGGTTTCTGCCTAGGCAGCCGGGCGCAGATGTTCTGGCTGGACGAGGGCCTGCCGAACTCGCTCGCCCCGGGCAGGCGCCCGCGCATCACGCTCAGCCCGTCGCTGGCGCTGCGCGACGGCGTGCCGGTGCTGGCCTTCGGCACCCCGGGTGGGGACCAGCAGGACCAGTGGCAGCTGTGCTTCTGGCTCGCGCACGTGCGGGCCGGCCTGAACCTCCAGGAGGCGATCGACTCGCCCGCCTGGCACAGCGGTGCCTTCCCCAGCTCCTTCTACCCGCGCACGTGGGAGCCGGGGCGGCTGGTCGTGGAGTCCCGCCTGGGCGAGGACCGCATCGCCGAGCTGCGCCGCCGCGGCCACGACGTGCTCGACGGCGGTCCGTGGGCGCTCGGCCGCCTGTCGGCGGTCTCCCGCGACCCCGAGACCGGCACGCTGCGCGCCGCGGCGAACGCGCGCGGCGCGCAGGGCTACGCGGCAGGGCGGTGACCAGCATCTGAGACATGTGACACAAGCGCGCCACATAGACTGCTGCATCGTGTCGAAGTAGTGGAGACACTGGTAGCGGGCGGTGCGCCAACACCGCCCGGACGGAGGGCGCATCGCACGTTCGGATGACTTCGGCGGAGTATTGCGAACACCACCCGTTCCACGCGGACGGCGACGGCTCTCGGTTGTTGGAGGGACGCATGTCCGACACAGGCCTGCACGCGGACACCGACCAACCGGTCGGACCGCTGGGGCGGGCGCTGCGCGACTACGCCGTCTTCACCCTCGACCCGGACGGGCTGGTGACCAGCTGGAACCTGGGCGCCGAGCTGATCATCGGAGCGACGGCCTCCGAGGTGATCGGGCGCAGCGCCGCGGTGTTCCACACCGCCGAGCAGCGCGCCGAGGGGCACCCGGAGTGGGTGCTGGAGCAGGCGAGGAAGCTGGGCAGCCACGTCGACGAGGGCTGGCGGGTCCGCAAGGACGGCAGCCTGTTCTGGGCGCACGTGGTGACGACCGCGCTGTGGTCTTCCAAGGGTGAGCTCCGCGGCTACGCGAAGGTCGCCAGGGACGACACCGTCGTACACAACAAGCTGGAGCAGTCCTCGCGCCGGCTGGAGCAGTCCTCCCGGCTGTTCCGGGACCTGTTCTCGCTGACGCCGGTCGCGCTCGGGCTCTTCGACCGCCACGGCACGGTGCTCGACTGCAACATGGCGATGTGCGAGCTGTTCGGCCACCTGCCCGAGCGCTTGCGCGGCAGTCACGCCACCGCGCTGATCCCGCAGGACGCCCCTGCCCGCGAGCAGCTCGTCGAAGCGTTCGCGCGCGGCGTCCCGCCGGACGGGGAGAGCGTCCAGGAGTGCCGGCTGGTCCGCTCCGACGGCGAGCCGGTCTTCTGCGAGCTGCACATCGCCCGCGCCGAGGAGGACTCCGGCGAGCCGTTCTGGGTGGTGGTCTTCGAGGACGTCACCGACCGGTACCGGGAGGCCGAGTCGCTGCGCTACTGGGCCTACCACGACGAGCTCACCGGGCTGTGGAACCGCGCGGCCATCCCCGACCTGCTCGCCGACGCCCACCCCGACCGCGCCGCGGTGCTCTACTGCGACATCCGCAACTTCAGCCGGGTCAACGAGTCGCTCGGCTACCCGGCGGGCGACGAGGTGCTCGTCGCGCTGGCGCGGCGGCTGGAGGAGCACCTGCCCGAGGGCTGGCCGGTGGCCCGGGCGGCCGGTGACGAGTTCGCGGTGATCTGCCCGGACGTCGAGGAGGCGGGCGGGATCGCCGCGGTGGCGACCACCGTCTCGCGCGTCATGCACGCGGCGATCGAGGTGCGCGGCGAGCGCATCCAGGTGTCATCGATGATCGGTGCGGCTGTGGCCAGCGAGTCCGGCGGCCGGGGCGAGGACCTGGTGCGGCTGGCCATGTCGGCGCTGGTGCGGGCGAAGAAGACCGGCCGCGTCGGGATCTCGATGGCCGAACCCGCGCTGATCGACTCGCTGGAGGGCAGGCTGCGGCTGGAGGCCGAGCTGCGGCGCGCGCTCGACCGCGACGAGCTGACCCTGCACTACCAGCCGCAGGTCGGCGCCGACGGCACGATCCGCTCCGCCGAGGCGCTGATCCGCTGGCCGCACCCGCAGCGGGGACTGCTGCACCCCGACGTGTTCCTGCCGATCGCCGACCAGAACGGCATGATGCCCGACATCGACCGCTGGGTGGTGCGCCGGGCGCTGCGCGACGCCGCGAGGTGGCCGGCACCGCGCGACGGTGAGCCGGTCGCGGTCTCGCTGAACATCGGTGAGCTGATGCCCGGCTACCCGATCTTCACCGACCTGCTCGAACGCGCGGTGACCGAGACCGGCATCGACTGGAGCCGGATCATCGTCGAGCTGGTCGAGACCGCGATCGTCGACCTGCCCAGCCGGGTGCGCGCCGGGATGGCCGAGCTGACCGGCCGCGGCGTGCGGTTCGCGGTGGACGACTTCGGCACCGGCTACTCGTCGCTGAGCCGGGTGCGCGACTTCCCGGCGCAGATCATCAAGGTCGACCGCACCTTCGTCAGCGAGATCACCACCAGCCCGTACGACTTCGTCGTGGTGAAGGCGGTGACCGACCTGGCTGGCGCGCTGGGCTGCTCCTGCGTCGCCGAGGGCGTCGAGACGGTGGGGCAGTTCGACCGGCTGCGCAGCATCCCGATCGAGCGCTACCAGGGCTGGCTGTTCTCCAAGGCGGTTCCCTCGGCCGAGCTGGCCGACCTGATCGAGGCGGGCCCGATCCGGCCGGCCCTGGCCGTGGCCGAGTAGCAGAGTCCGAACTCACCCTGCGGACCCTCAGGCCGCGAGCGACCGCCCGAGCAGCAGCATCCGCAGGGTGCGGGCGGTGGCGTCGGAGATCAGCTCGGGTGCGCGGCTGATGGCGTCGGCGAGGTCCACCGGACCGGTCAGTATCCCGGCGATGGCGTCGATGCCGATGTCGTAGCTGCTCTCCGCCCCGGGGCCGATGGTGCCGGTGATGGCCAGCACCGGCTTCCCGCGGCGCTTGGCCAGCCGGGCGACCTCGGCGGGGACCTTCCCGCGCGCGGTGGAGGCGTCGATGGCGCCCTCACCGGTGATCACCAGGTCGGCGACGGCCAGGCGGCGGTCCAGGTCGGCCTGGTCGAACAGCACGTCGAACCGGGACCGCAGGGTGCCGCCGAGCCCGGCCGCGAGCCCGGCTCCGAGACCTCCGGAGGCGCCGCTGCCGGGCAGGTCGGCGATCCGCGCGCCGCCGTGCCCGCGCAGCAGGTCCGCCCAGATGCTCATGGCGGCCGCCATTTCCTCGACCTGCGCCGGAGTCGCGCCCTTCTGCGGTCCGAACACGCGGGCCACGCCGTGCGGCCCGGTCAGCACGTTGCTCGGGTTCGCGGCGATCACCAGCTTCACGCCGCGCAGCCGGGGGTCCAGGCCGCTGGTGTCGATGCGGCGTGCGCGGGCGAGTGCGTAGCCGCCGCTGCCGACGGGCCTGCCGGTGCTGTCGAGCACTCCCGCCCCCAGCGCCTGCAACGCCCCGGCACCGCCGTCGCAGATCCCGGAGTCGCCGCAGCCGACGACGACGCGGGTGGTGCCCGCGTCCAGCGCGGCCGCGATCAGCTCCCCGACGCCCCGGCTCGTGGTCAGCCCCGGGTCGCGGCGGCCGGGCGGCACCAGCGAGAGACCGGCGGCCGCGGCGACCTCGACGAACGCGGTGCGCGGCCCGTCGCCGCCGAGCAGCGCGAAGTGCGAGCGCACCGGCTCGCCGACCGGTCCGGTGACCACGACCGGCACCAGCTCGCCGCCGGTCGTGCCCGCGAGCTGCCGGGCCGACCCCTCCCCGCCGTCGATCAGCGGCATGGCGTCGACGACGGCCCGCGGCACCACGCGGCGGATGCCCGCGCCGATGGCATCGGCGACCTCCCGCGCGTCGAGGCACTCCTTGAACCCGGTGGGAGCGACCAGGAATCGCATGATCTTTTCCTCCATCAGCGCAGCGGCAGGCCGAGGACCGGCCAGACCTGGGTGGCGAACAAGAGCACCAGCGCGGCGAGCACCGGAGCCAGCAGCGCGGACAGCTTCAGCAGGTCGCGCGCGGTGTAGGTGGGGACGTCGGGCACGGCGGCGAACATCGCCACCGGCTTGGCCGACGAGGGCAGCGTGTGGCAGAAGCCCGCGGCGGCGGTCGAGGCGAAGGCCAGCGCGGCCGGGTTCATCCCCGCCGCCGCGGCGGCCGGGACGACCAGCGGGATCAGCACCGACGACCGCGCGGACCTGGACTGCACGAGCAGGTGCGCCAGGGTGCTCAGCACCACGACCGAGACCAGCAGCGTCGAGCCGGAGCCCGAGAGCAGCAGCTCGGCGGCCCACGACGCCGCGCCGGACTCGGTCAGGGCGAGGCCGAGCGCGGTCGTGGCCGCCATGAACAGCAGCGTCGACCAGGGGATCTCGGACACGGCGGCGCCGATCCGGACGGTGCCCACCTTCGGCGCGGTGATCAGCAGCGCCCCGGCGAGCGCGACCAGCGCGGGCGGGAACGGGTGCAGCGACTCGGTGCTCCACAGCACCACGACCGCGCCCAGCAGAGCGGCGGCGCGCAGCTCGTGGCGCTGGACGCGCTCGGGGATCCCCATCCGCTCGCGGAGCCCGGCACCGTCGACGCGCAGGCGCGCGGTCCGGTCGGCTCGCCGGGTGAACAGCAGCAGCACAAGCTCCGCGGCGACGTGCGAGCTCACGACGGCCAGCGGCAGACCCCACAGCAGCCACTGCGCGAAGCCGATGCCCGCGCCGGTGGCCTCGTCGAGGATCTGGCTGGTGATCAGGTGTGCGCCGGCACCGACGAGGGTGGCGACCGCCGAGAGCAGCACGACCGTCGGGAAGAGCAGCGAGAGCGCGCGCACCAGCCGCGGGCGGCCGGCGAAGGCCGACGCGAGCGCGGTGAAGACGGGCAGCACGAGCGCGGCCCGACCGCTGGTGCTGGGGATCAGCAGCGCGGTCACGACCAGCCCGGCGGAGACCAGGTGGACCAGCGCGCGGGCCGAGCGGGCGCGGCAGATCAGCGAGACCGCCAGCCGGGCGGGCAGCCCGGTGCGGCTGATGCCCGCCGCCAGCACGAACGCCGCGACCAGCAGCCAGATCTGCTCCGAGCCGAGCGTCTCGAACATCTCGTCGGGTTCGAGGGCGCCGATGGCGACCACCGCCGCGGCCGCCGCCAGCGCGACGTGGGTGTCGTCGAAGCGCTTGCTGATCCAGCCGGCCACCGCGGCGGCGAACACCAGCACGGTGCCTGCCGCCCGCGCTTGCTCGGCGGGCAGGAGCAGGAGCGAGACGCCGCCGAGCAGCGCCAGGGCGGCGGCGGTGAGCCCCACGGCCCAGCCGGTTTCGCGCCGCGGTGGTTCGGCCGCCCGCGGGCGGGCCGGAGTCCGGTAGTCGACTCCCCGCTCGTCGCCGTGCACGCGGCCGGCGATGCGGTGGTCGCCCCCTTGCTGCCCGACGTTCATGCGCTCAACGATGTGGCCGGGCGCTGAGCTGATCGTGAACGCCGGATTAGGCCAAGTTCATCCGCTGATCACTTCACAGCCGTTGTGCACAGCCTGTGGATAACTCTGTGCACAACTTGCGACCAGGGGAAACTCGACATCATTCCGGTGTTGTGCACAGGTCCCTCAGCGCCGGGTGAGGACCAGGACGAGCCCGATGCCGATGCCCGCCATGCCCAGCCAGGCCATCGCTCCCAGCCGCTCGCCGACCACGAACACGCCCAGCAGCGCCGCCACCACCGGCTCCAGCAGGCTCAGCGTCGTCGCGACCCGGACCGGTGTGTGGCGCAGGCCCGCGCCGAACAGCACGTAGGCCAGCCCCATCGGCACCACCGCGAGGTAGGCGGTGACGGCCACGCCAACCCCGGTGCTGAGCAGCGGCCCGCCGGTCCAGGCGAAGACCGGCAGCAGCACCAGCGCGGCGCTGCCGAACATCGCACCCATCACGGCCCGGGAGCCGTGGCGGCCCCCGCGCAGGATCCGGGCGGCGACCCACGAGTACATCGCGTACGACAGGCCCGCGAGCAGCCCGAGCAGGGTGCCTGCGACCGCTCCCCCGGCGTCGCCGAGCTGGACTCCGTCGGTGATGAGCAGGACGCCGCCGCCGACCGTCACGGCCGCCGCCAGCGCCCAGCGGCCGTCGAGCCGGACCCCGTCGAGGACGCGCTCGACCACGGCGGCGAACACCGGCGCCGACCCGAGCGTCACGACGGTGCCGACCGCGACCCCGGCCAAGGCCATCGAGGAGTAGAACGCCAGCGGGTACACGGCGATGGACAGCGCACCGGTCAGCAGCAGGCCGACCGGCGCCGAGCGCAGCACGCGCAGCGCGGAGCGACCGGCGACCAGGCAGAGCAGGATCCCGCCGAAGCCCATGGTCGCCGCCCCGATCGAAAGGGCGCCGGCGGACGCGGGCGCGTAGGTGGCGGCGGTGCCGGTCGTGCCCCACAGGGCGGAGGCGAGCAGGACCGGCAGGGGGCCGGTGGTGAACCGGGTCCTTCCGGGCGCGGGGCGGGAAGGCGTGAAGACGTCGTTGGACACGTGAACTCTTTTCCGTTCGCGGAGGAGATACGGCTGTCGGCGAACGGGCGCGTGCGAGGGCCCCAGGCGCACTACCTGGGGAAGTGAAACCGCGCTCCCGCGCCCGTCAGGCGGCGGGAGGCGGAGTGACGCGGTGCCAGTAAGAGCTCACGGCCTCACTCTAAAGAGTTGCGGTGACGATCTGCGTAGCGGGCTGCCCGGCGGTACCGCCACGCAAGGCGACTTCAAAGGACAGGCACTCAGACGCCGAGGCGGTAGCCCATGCCGCGGACGGTGTGGATGCGTGTGCTGCCAATCTTGCGCCGCAGCGCCCGCACGTAGACGTCCACGACATTCGAGCCGGGGTCGAAGTCGTAGCCCCAGACGTGGGAGAGGATCTGCTCGCGCGAGAGCACCTGACCGGAGTGGCGCAGGAACAGCTCCAGCATCGAGAACTCCCGTGCCGTCAGGTCGACGGTTCCCTCGGGCACCTGGGCGCGCCGGGTGCGCAGGTCCAGCGACAGCTCGCCGTCGCGCAGCACCGTCACCTCCGGAGCCCGGTCGGTGGGCCGCAACCGCAGCCGCACCCGCGCCAGCAGCTCCTCGAAGCGGAACGGCTTGGTCATGTAGTCGTCCGCGCCGCCTTCGAGGCCGGCGACCGTGTCGTGAACGGAGTCCCGCGCGGTCAGGATGATCACCGGCACCGTCACGCGCTGGGCGCGCAACGCCCGCAGCACCGCGAAGCCGTCCTTGCCCGGCAGGCCGAGGTCGAGCACGACCAGGTCGAAGTCCCCGGTCAGCACGTAGTCGAGCGCGGTGTCGCCGTCGCCGACGACGGTCGTGGTGAAGCCGTTCGCGCGCAGGCCCTTCTCGATGAAGGCGGCGATCCGGGCCTCGTCCTCGGCGATCAGGATCTTGCTCAAGAGTCGCTCTCCTCAGCGGTTCTGGTGCCGGGGGTGGCCGGCAGCTCCAACCCGAAAGTGGCGCCCTCGCCCGGCGCGGAAAGCACCCGCACCCGTCCGTGGTGGGCCTCGGCGATGGCCCTGACGATCGCCAGTCCGAGCCCCGCGCCGCCGCGGCCGGGGCCGCTGCCGTGCGAGAAGCGTTCGAAGATCTTCTCGACCTCGGCCGGGTCGACGCCGGGTCCCTCGTCGGTGACCCACAGCGAGATCCGGCCCAGGCTCAGCGCGGACCCGATCCTGATCGTCGAGCCGGGCTCGGTGTGCTGCACGGCGTTCTGCGCGAGCTGCACCATCGCCTGGGTGACCCGCTGCTCGTCGACCACGACCTCACCCTCGCCGATGCCCTCCAGCACCCACCTGCGGTCGGCGATCGAGCGGGCCTTGGCCTCGATGTCGCTGGTCAGCTCGGCGAGCGAGACCGGGGCCGGGGTGACGAAGTCGGGGCGGTCGGCCTTGGCGAGCATCAGCAGGTCCTCGACGATGCGGGTCATCCGGTCCAGCTCGTCGGTGCACAGCCGCACCACCTCCTCCCGCTCCGCCGGATCGTCGCCGAGCAGCTCGAGGTTGCCGCGCACGATCGTGATGGGCGTCCGCAGCTCGTGGCTGGCGTCGTCGACGAACCGGCGCTGCGTGCGGAAGGCGTCCTCCAGCCGGTCCAGCATGGCGTTGAACTGGTCGGCCAGCGCGGCGATGTCGTCGCGGCCCTCCACCGGGATGCGCCGGGTCAGGTCGTGCTCGCTGATCTCGGCCGCGGCCTGCCGCACGGTGCGCACCGGGGCCAGGATCTCGGCCGCCACCACCCACGACGAGATCGCCGCGAGCAGCACACCGAACGCGCTGACCAGCAGCAACGTCTGGACGGTGCGGTCGGCTTCGGCGGTCTCGGCCGCGGTGAAGTGCTCGGTGACGAACCACGCGTCCACGCCGTTGCTCACCGCGTGCACCTTCACCCAGCGCATCGGCCCGGCCGGGGTGTCGACCCGGCCGTGGTTGGCGGGGGAGGAGACGATGGGGCCGAGGACGGCGGGGTCGGAGGCCACCGGCTTGAGCCCGTCCTGCGCCTGGGTTATCGGCTCCAGACCCGCCGGCGTGCGCCACACGCCGATCAGCGCCTCGGCGGTGTCGGGGTACTGCCTGCTCAGGTGCGAGTGGAACAGCGACTGCGGATCGGTGAACAACTGCCTGGTCACCGGGTCGCGGCCCTTCTCGGCGAACTGGCTGAACTCCCGGGCCTCCTGCTCCATCGACCTGGTGACCTGGTTGTTGACGTCGTTGTGCAGGAACTGCCGCACGATCAGGATCACCGACAGCAGCACGACCACCAGAACCAGCAGCATCCAGCCCATGATCTGGGCGCGCGCGGGGATGCGGGTGCCGTGCCTGCGCTGGGCGGTGCGCGGCTCAGTCGTCATGGTCGGCGTCGTGGTCGTCGTCATCGTCGTCTGGCGGTGGCGGCGGCAGCTGGGCGGGCGGTGTCCCCGGGGGCGGCGCGACCGAGGGCACCGGTTGGTCCGGGCCCGGCGAGCTGCCGATCCGCACCTGCGCGGGCACGTCCGGGACGCGTGGCCCGTCGGTGATGGCGAAGCTGACCACGACGGCCGCGATCGGCAGCGCCAGCGCCAGGACGAGCAGGAGCGCGCGGGGAACCGACCTCATGCCACCACTGTGACCGCCGCACCCGCGCGCCGGGATGAAGAGAAGATGAGAACTTCCTCATCCGCCCGTACGGAGGTGCCGGCATCCCCCGCGCGAGTCGGGCGATCCCGCCCCGTGGAGCGGAAGCGACGCGCTAGCCTGCGGGCAGACTTCTCGCGGTGAGGGACGACGATGATCGACAACAGCGGCAGCGGTGACGACCGGCTCATCGACTGGACCGGCGAGCGCTGCGTCCCGTGGGCGGACGACGTCCAGGTGATCTACGAGCACTACCACCGCTACGCGATCGCCGCGCGCTTCGTGAAGGGCAAGCGCGTCCTCGACCTGGCCTGCGGCGAGGGCTACGGCGCGGCGCTGCTGGCCGCCGAGGGCGCAGAGGTCGTCGGCGTCGACATCGACGAGACCACCGTCGAGCACGCCCGGCGCACCTACGGCGGCCGCGACGTCAGCTTCCGCACCGGTTCCATCACCGACCCCGACCTGCTGGCCGACGAGAAGCCGTTCGACGTGGTCGTCTGCTTCGAGGCCATCGAGCACGTCGCCGAGCACGACGCGGTGCTGGCGCTGGTGCGCAACCGGCTCGTGCGCGGCGGGCTTTTCCTGGTCAGCACCCCGGACACCGCCGTCTACCAGCACGAGCACGGCAACGACAACCCGTTCCACGTCAAGGAGCTCACCGCGCCGGAGTTCGAGTCCCTGCTGGAGGGCGCGTTCCGGCACGTCGCGCTGCTCAAGCAGAACGTCGCGGTCGGCTCGGTCATGACGCCCGCCGACCCGGGCGACCCGGACACCGCCATCGACGGCGTCCGGCTCCAGACGCTGCGCCAGGGCGAGGACCGCTGGACCGTCGAGCCGGGCCTGCCGCACACCTACCTGGTCGGCATCGCCTCCGACCGCCAGCTGCCGAAGCTGCCCGGCTCGGCCGTACTGCTCGACGCCGGCCTGACCCTCGCCCACGGGGCCGGCGGCGCGGTCGTCGAGCAGCGCGACACCGCCGTCGCCGACGTCGCCAAGCTCAACCGGCTCTACCAGCGCAGCCGCGTCGAGGCCGAGGAGCTGAAGGCGACGATCACCAAGCTCGAGTCGCTGCGGCGGCAGGAGGAGCAGCGCGCCGAGACCGCCGAGCGCGAGCGTGCGGAGCTGCGCGTCGTCGTCGACACCAAGCTTTCCGCCGCCGAGCAGGCCGCCGAACGCGACGCCGCCCGCATCGAGTGGCTGCAGGACAGCCTCGCCCGCCTCGAAGGCCGCGTCGCCGAAGCCGAGCAGCGCGCCGCCGAGCTCACCGCCACCAACGCCGAGCTCGCCGCCCAGAACTCCGCGCTCGTGCAGCGCGCGGTCGGCAAGTACCGGCAGGTCGTCGAGCGGGTCGCCCCGCGGGGCACGACCCGCCGCGACGTCTACGAGATCGCGCTCGGCCGCAAACCCGGCGTGCCGCAGGTGACCGAGACGGCCGAAACCAGTCCGCTGCCGGTGCCGTGCAGCGACCGCCCGGTCGTCAGCGTGATCGTCCCGGTGCACGGAAAGTGGCCCTACACCCGGCAGTGCCTGCGGTTCCTGGCCGGGCACCTGGTGTCGGTGCCATTCGAGGTGATCGTCGTCGACGACGCCTCCCCGGACGACAGCGCCGCCAAGCTCGCCGCCTGCGAGGGCGTCCGCCTGGTGCGCGCCGAGCGCAACCTCGGCTTCATCGGCGCCTGCAACCTCGGCGCCGAGCACGCCCGCGGCGAGCACCTGTTCTTCCTGAACAACGATGCCGAGGTCACCGAGTCCTGGCTGGACATCCTGGTCGAGACGATGGAGTCCGACGAGCGCATCGGCCTGGTCGGTGCCAAGCTCGTCTACCCGGACGGCCGGTTGCAGGAGTGCGGCGGCATCGTCTGGGCCGACGGAAACGGCTGGAACTACGGCCGCAACGGCGACGCCGGCGCCGCGGAGTTCAACGACGTGCGCGACGTCGACTACTGCTCGGGCGCGGCGATCCTGGTGCGCGCCGAGCTGTTCCGCGGCGTCGGCGGCTTCGACACCCGCTACGCGCCCGCCTACTACGAGGACACCGACCTCGCCTTCGCCGTCCGCGCGCGGGGCTACCGCACCGTGGTGCAGCCGAAGGCCGTGGTCGTGCACCACGAAGGCGTGTCCAACGGCACCGACATCAGCACCGGCGTGAAGAAGCACCAGGAGCTCAACCGCCGGGCCTTCGTCGAGAAGTGGGCGGACACGCTGGCCGCCGAGCACCTGCCGGAAGCCTCCCCGCGCAACCTGTGGCTGGCCCGCCACCGCGGCACCCGCGGCCACCACGGCCCGATCGTGCTGGTCAAGGACCACCAGGTGCCGCGACCGGACTTCGACTCCGGCTCGGTGCGCATCCGCCGCATCATGCAGCAGCTCGTCGAACTCGGCTGCCGCGTGGTGTTCTTCCCCGGCAACCACGCCCGCCTGGAGCCCTACACCACCGACCTGCAGCAGCTCGGAGTCACCGTCCTGCCCGCACCGGAGCTCCAGCAGGCGTTCCTGGCCGAGGCGGGCTCGGAGATCTCGATGGCGCTGCTCTCGCGCCCGCAGGTGGCGTGGAGCCTGGTCGAGGAGCTGCGCACCAGCGCGCCGCAGTGCGTCATCGCCTACGACACCGTGGACGTGCACTTCCTGAGGCTCGAGCGGCAGGCGGCGCTGGCCGAGTCGCAGGGCGAGGCCGAGGCCGGGCAGGCTCTGCGCCGCAAGGCGTTCGCGTCGCGCCAGATGGAGCTGGGCCTGACCCGGTCCTGCGACGTCACGCTGGTGGTCTCGGAGGCCGAGCGCGAGCTGCTGACCGAGCTGGTGCCCGACGCCGACGTGCGGGTGCTGTCCAACGTCCACGAGATCGACTGGCAGGCGGCCGACCCGGCGGGACGGCGAGACGTGCTGTTCGTCGGCAGCTTCGACCACCCGCCGAACAGCGACGCGGTGCGCTGGGCGGCGCAGGAGATCATGCCGCTGGTGCGGGAGAAGTGCCCGGACGCGGTGCTGCACGTCGTCGGCAGCAACCCCACCGGCGAGGTCCGGGAGCTGGCCGGCCGCGGTGTCGAGGTGCACGGCTGGGTGCCCGATCTCGCGCCGCTGTACCGGCGCAGCCGCGTCACGCTGGCACCGCTGCGCTTCGGCGCGGGCGTCAAGGGCAAGGTCGGCGAAAGCCTCGGCGAGGGCGTCCCGGTGGTCGGCACGACGGTCGCGACGGAGGGCATGCACCTGGTCGACGGCCGCGACGTGCTCGTCGCCGACGACGCCCGCGGCTTCGCCGACGCCGTCGTCCGGCTGCTCATCGACGACGAGGCGTGGCAGCGGCTTTCGGAAGCCGGCAAGGTCGCCGTCGCCGCGCAGTTCGGACCGGCGGTGTCGCTGGGCACGCTGCGCGAGCTCCTGAGCAAGGTCACCGACGAGGTCGCCTGACACCCGGGCGGCCCCGCCGTTGCGCGACCTCGTCGCCCACGGTGGCCGCGTTGGACGCAAAAAGATGAGGGGGATGCCGACCGGCATCCCCCTCATCCTTTCCCGCTCAGGTCACTCCCGCACGGTCGGCGGGCTCTGCTGGAGCTGCTGACCCAGCACCGTCTGGAACTGCTGCTGCGCGGCGGCCTTGTCGTCGGCGCCGACGTCGATGATGACCGCCCAGTTGTGCACCACGTAAGCCGTCCGGAACACGTTGCCCGCCGACTTCACCTGCACGCCCTGGTACGACAGCTCGTCCACGGTGGACAGACCCTGCTGCGACTCCAGGTACTTCTTCACCAGGCCCGACGCGGTGTTCTGGTCGGGCATGCGCAGCGCCAGCAGCGTCGACCGCGGCGCGCCCTCGGTGCCGACGAACCAGCCGTCGGCGAAACCGTTCTGCAGCGCGAAGTCGCGCACCTGCTGCGGCTGGAGCAGCCCGGCCCTCGGGCCGCTGAGCAGCGCCGGGTCCAGCGCGCCGTTCCACAGGTGCGGCGGTCCGCCGGGAGACGCGATGAGCACCTCCTGCGAGGTGGCGGGCGGCGCCGGCTTGGCGGCGGGCGGCTCGGGGAGCGCGCTGGTGGTGGGCGGCGGCTCCTGCTGCTGCGTCGTGCCCTGGGCGTCGGGCACCTGCTCCTCGCCGCCGGAGGTGAAGTAGAAGACGCCGGCCACGATCACGCCGGCCAGCAGCACACCGCCGATCGACAGGCCCGCGACCAGCTTGCCCTTCGAGGACTTGCCCGCGGATTCGAAGACCTCCGGGCCCTGGCGCATCCAGCTGGTGTCGCCGTGCTCGGCGGGCGGCAGCTCGTCACCCCACGGCGTGCCGGGGTTGTCCGAGGTGCTCCACCCCTGCTGCTGCGGCCACTGCTGCTGGCCCTGCTGCTGACCGGGCCACTGCTGCTGCGGCGCCTGGTTGAGGTTGACGACCTGGGTGCTCTCCGAGTCGCCGCCGTGCTGCGCCGGAGGCTGCTGCAGCATCGGGTTGTGGACGATCTGCGTCGACTCCTCGCCGGCGGGCGGCTGCGGGCCCTGCGGCCCGGGCTGCGGAACGCCCTGCGCGGCGGCGCCCCAGTTGAACGCGGGCGGGAACGGGTCGGCCTGCCCCGGCTGCTGCTGCGGGAAGCCTCCGGACTGCGGGTCCTGCTGGGGGAATCCGCCGGATTGGGGATCCTGCTGGGGAAAACCGCCGGAGGTGGGACCGGACTGCGCCTGCGCCCTGCCGAGCGCGACGTCGCGGCGGTTGCGGTACTCCTCGGCGGAGATGCGTCCAGCCGCTAGTTCGGCGTCGAGATGTTGCAGCTCGTCTTGCCAGGTCACCGATGCGCCCTTTCCGGATTGGCGACCGCACACCAATGGCGATCGACCGCCATTTTGCACCCCTGCGCAATGGTCGGGTGCACCGGCCGGATAACGATCCGGCGGTTCCCCCCGCTTCACCCGCAGTTAACGGTAGCCCAGGTGGAGGCAATGGTCTCCATAGATCGACCAGGGCGGGATACGCTACGCAGCGTTGATCCGGTGGTGGGGGCCATGTCGTGATGGGGTGATCTGGGTGGGTGACGCCAGAGTCGTCCACGCCCGCCCCGAGTTGTTCGCATCGCCCAACCACGGATTCGCGTGGATCCGCATGATCGGCGCGCTCGTGGTCATCTACGGGCACAGCTCTCCGCTGGTCGGCACGGGTGAGCTGTTCCCGCCGGAATGGCCGGTGCAGCCCGACGAGGGCGTGCTCATGGGGTTCTTCGCCATGAGCGGTTTCCAGATCACCGAGAGCTGGATCCGCGACCCGCATCCGGCGCGCTTCGCCGCCAAGCGCGTCCTGCGGCTGTGGCCGCCGATGCTCACCGTGACGCTCGGCATGGCGCTGGTCGTCGGCCCGATGGTCACAACGCTGCCCGTCGGCGAGTACTTCAGCGCGCACGGCACGTGGGGCTACATCGTCAACAACGCGGGCATGCTCACGCTCAAGCACGAGCTGCCGGGGGTCTTCACCGGCAACCCGTGGCCGGACGCGGTCAACGGTTCGCTGTGGACGCTGCCGATGGAGCTGCTCGCCTACGGCGGCCTCTACACCCTGCTGCTGCTCGGCGCGGGCAAGCAGCGCTACCGCTGGCTCTCGGTGGTCGCGCTGGTCGGTCTGGTGGCCTGGGACAGGCACTTGGAGGACACCCCGGGCGCGGAGTCGGCGGGCTCGCTGCTGAGCGTGCCGATCGAGTCGCTGGTGGCGTTCCTGGTGGCGTTCGCGCTGGGAGTCGTGCTCAACCTCTACCGCGTCCCGCTCTCGCCCGTCGCGGCTGCCGCGGGACTCGGCGTGCTGGTGCTGATGCCGAACAACCAGGTCGGCTCGTTCCTGATGACCTTCGCCGTCAGCTACGCGGTCATCGTGACCGGCCACTTCTGGCCTTCGCGGCTGGAGGTGCCGGGGGTGTGGGTCAACGGCAGCTACGGCGTCTACGTCTGGGGCTTCCCGATCCAGCAGCTGCTGGCGATGGCGGGCATCGCCAACCAGTACCTGATGCTGGTCTGCGCCGCGCCGCTGGCGTACGTGATGGGCACGCTGTCGTGGAAGTACGTCGAGGACCCCACGATGCGGCTGCGGCACTACATCACCCCGGCGCAGCCGGAGCCGTCGCGCAAGCCGTCGCCGTCGCTGGAGGACGAGGAGCACGGCGAGGCCGACGACGAACCGGACGACGACGCCTTCGACGATCTTGCCGACGACCTCGATGGTGCTGAGGAGCGGAACGGCGCCGACCGCCGTGATCGCCCAGCGCCGCCCGACCGCCTCGACGACCGGGAACCCCGGCGCGCAGCTTTCCCCGAATCCGGGCGCGCAGCTTTCCCCGAGACGGAGGTGACATCCCTTCCCGCCGCCGAGGACGCCACTCGACGCCGAATGCCGCCCCGCGACCCGTCGGCGCCGGCGCACCGACGCGCCGCCGATCCCGGGGAGCCTTCCCACGGCTCTCCGTCACCGTGGACACCGCCGACCCGGCGGGCCCCGGACCCGGCCGCAGCCCCGTCTCGCCCGCACCAGCGGCCCCGGCCGCCCGCGTCCCCCGGCTTCCCCGAGGCTTCGCCGTCATCCCCCAACGGCCGCTCATCCCGCCACGCCACACCCCCCGCGGCCGCACAGTCCGGACAGCCGGCTCCCTCCGCTCCCTACGGCCCGTCCGGGCCGGACTCGCCGGCTTCGCCGCGCTCCGCCCCGCCCCGGCCCGCCGGGCCCGCTCCGCGGCCCGGCGCGGTGCCGGGCACGTGGCCCGTGCGCCCGGACGCTCCGCGCCCGGACGCTCCGCCGTCGGGCGGCGCGGCACCTCCGGTGCCACCGCGCCGCCCGCGCCCGCCGCGCGCCGTTGCGCCGCCGAGCTCCAACGGCCACCGTCCGCCGGCTCCGGACGAGGACTCCGTCCTCGCCCGCCGGCTCTCCGGCGCGGTCGAGCCGCCGTCGGGGCCGCGCCCCGCGCCTCCGGCGCGCGGGCAGGGCGGTCGGCACGCCCGACCGGACCAGCGGCAGTCCGAGGAGGAGACCCGTCCCGCGATGCGGTCGTTTCCCGGAGAGGTGGACGGCACGTGACCGCCGCGTACCCTCGTCGGTATGGCGCTGTTCGGTGACCCGTTCTCCTCGCACAAGGTCCGCATGGTCGAGCCGGGTGATGCGCTGGCGGGCCGTTCGACGCCGATGCCGGTGTCGGAGTGGCACGCCGTGCACCCGGATCGGCGCATCGTCCCGCCGTTCCCGGAGGGCCTGGCCACCGCCGTGGTGGGCATGGGCTGCTTCTGGGGCGCGGAGCGCACGTTCTGGCGCACCGAGGGCGTGTGGTCGACGGCCGTCGGCTACGCGGGCGGCTACACGCCGAACCCGACCTACGAAGAGGTGTGCAGCGGCCTGACCGGCCACACCGAGGCGGTCCTGGTGGTCTTCGACCCGAAGGTGATCAGCTACGAGCAGGTCCTCAAGGTCTTCTGGGAGAACCACGACCCGACCCAGGGCATGCGCCAGGGCAACGACGTCGGCACCCAGTACCGCTCGGCGATCTACTACGCCGACGACCAGCAGCGACAGATCGCCGAGGCCAGCCGCGACCAGTTCCAGGCGGCCCTCACCGCCGCGGGCCACGGCACCGTCTCCACAGAACTCGCGCCCCTGCGCGACTTCTACTACGCCGAGACCTACCACCAGCAGTACCTGAGCGACGCCAAGAACCCCAACGGCTACTGCGGCATCGGCGGCACCGGCGTGTCGTGCCCGGTGGGGTTGGCCATGCCGGGCGATAGCTGAGCCGGGAGCCGCCCACCTGCATTGGCGGCGAGCACGCCGGAGCCCGGACTCATCCCTGGGTAGGGGCGAATCCGGGCTCTCGTGCGACCTTCGCGGTTACTTCGTGCCGTCTCCGGTACCGGCAGCACTGCCGCCGCTACCGCTCTGACCGCTGGTGGCGTTGCCGGCGCCGACCGCGGAGCCGCCGCTGCTGGTCCCAGCCTCCGTGCTGTCGCCCTCCCCGACGGCGGTGCCGCCCGTGTTCTGGCCGTTGGAGGCGTTGCCCTCGCCGACGGCCGTGCCGTCGCTCTTGCCGGCAGTGGTGCCCTTCTTGCCCGCTGACTCCTTGCCGTCCCCGGTGTCGCTGCCTACGCCGGAACCGGTGCCGACGTCGTCGGACTTCTTGGAGGACTGCTCCTCACCACCCGAGCCGGGAACGCGCTGGTCCGGATCCTGCTCGCGCTTGCCGTCTTCCTCGCCGTCGGCGGTCTGGGCAGGCGACTTCGCTTCCTCCTCGCCGGGCTTGTTCTGCTCGTCTTCCTTCTGCTCGTCCTTGACGATCTCGTCACCGGTCGGTGCGGCGGGAGCCTCGACCGGCCTCGGCGTGGCGGGAACCTCGACCGGCTTGGGGACGAACGGGACTCCGGTGACGTCCTCGAACTTCTTCGCGGCCTTCGCGAACTCCTGGTCGGCCACCTCGGCGGCGCCCTCGGCGCTGCGGGCGGCCGACTCGGCCATCCGCACGCGGTTCTCGAGCTCGCGCATCTGGTTGCCGGCGGTCACGACAGCCGTGTTGGCCTGGCGGAGCTCTTCCTTCTTGTTCGTGTGCAGCTGCACGGCGTCGTTGAACGCGAGGCGGGCCTGCAGGAGCACGGCCTTGAGGACGACGTTGGTGGGGTCCGCCTTCGCGGCCGCTTCCGCCCTGTTGAAGTCCTCGATCGTCTTGGCGAGCTGCTCCTCGGCGGCGTTGAGCTCGTCCAGCTTGCTGAACGCGATGCCGAAGAGCCTGCCGCGCTCGGCCTCGGCCGCGGCCCGCTGCCCCTCCAGCTCGTTCGCCGTCGCACGGGCGGCATCAGCGGCGTTGCGCGCCTCCTCGGCGTTCCGGAACGCCTTGTTGGCGTCGTCCTCGACCTGCTTGGCCTCTTCCGGGGTGACCTGGCGCTGCTTGAAACCGGCGGTGAGCGACGGTGCGCCGGCGACGGTGGAAGCGGAGGCCACGGGTTCCGCCTGGGCCGTCCCCAGGCTGGCCATACCCAGGCCGCCTGCGATGCCGAGTGTCAGGACTGCGGCGACCGTCCTATTACCGGTGGATCGCGTGGGCTTGACGCGGTCGGTGGGGGTGAATCGTCCGGTGTCGTTCAACGCCGGTCTCCTTTTCTGCTCATCCGGCGCCGCACTGGCCGGAGGGGCGTGCCCTGATCGGGCTTACCTGGGAAAAGGTGACAGCCGGACGAGAACGGCTCGATGGTGTCGCCCCGCCGAACGGCAGGGGCGCGCCAGAGTCTCGGCGCGGGGGAGGCCCCTGATCTTCACGGGGGTCCGCACCGCGCTCCGGTCACTGGAGGAACGCCGCGCGGACCGCTGCCACGAAGGCCCAGAAGACGGGTGTCCTGGTGTGTTTGCGGCCTTCGATGGTGTTGCTGGTGAACATGGCGTCGAGCAGGGGCGTGGTGATCTCCAGCTGGCTGCCGCGGCCCCTGCGCGTCCGGTTGCAGATGTTGGCCGGGGACATGCCGCTGAGGACGCCGTGGGAGGAGGCGTCGGTGGCGTCGAAGCCGGCGCGGCGCAGCTCGCGGATGAGGTGGTGCCGGGTGGTCCCGTCGCGGCCGCCGACCAGGACGGACTGCGCGTCGCGGTCGGTGCCGGTCTGCTCCGCGCGGCAGCCGTGCAGGCTCAGCGCGCAAGGGCTGCGCGCGCAGAGCGACAGTGCGAGCGGATCGTCGCAACGGGTCGAGGTGACGTGCAGGGCGCTCGGCGAGCGCAGCCCCTCGAAGGCCCAGTAGTCGAAGGCGGCGCCGTCCGGCCAGGTGGCGATCGCCAGGCACAGCTCCGAGGTCCCGGCTTCGATCTCCCCTCCGTGCGGGGCGATGACGGCCGGAGGGGAAGGCGTGCGGTGCCGCCGGTGCCGGATGCGGTAGTCGGTGCCGTGAACCAGCGCCGGGTCCGCGTAAAGCGCGGTGTTCGACGGGTAGGTGTCCGCGGCCCTGGCCGGAAGACCGGCCGGAAGAGGTGTCCGTCCGGTGTCGACTCCCATCCGCACTCCCGAGGCAGACGCTTGGCGAGCTGGTTCAGTGGCGACCGCTCCTACCGTATCGCCGGGGCGATGTCTTCTCTATTTGAAATTCACGGCAGAAAATTTCCCACTGAAGACCGGAAAATGGACGGCAGAGATTTTCGCGGAATGGAGAACGCCTCGGTGTGGGGGTGCACCGAGGCGTTCTTGCGGACTGTTCCGTCGATCAACCGAAGTTCACGTCCGCGCACGAGTAGAAGGCGTTCCCGGTGTCGGCGATGTCCCAGACGCCGAGGATCACGTGCTTGCCGGACTTGTTCGGAAGTTTGCCGGTGTGGGTGTAGGTGTTCGGCGGACGCTGGCCGCCGAGGTCCTGGCTGACGAACGGCGCGGGCTCCAGCGCGGCCCGGGTCAGGGGCTGCGACGGGTCCCAGCCGTCCTTGGTGACGAAGTAGCGGAACGACATCGTCGAGTGCGCCGCGGTGATCTTCCAGGTGAACGTGAAGTCCTGACCTGCGCTGACGTTGGTCGCGGGCCACTGGCCGCCGCGCGGGTCGTCGAGCTCGGCGAACTGGGCGAGCCCGGCGGAGCAGATCTTGCCGTCGGCGGGCCCGGCCTGCGGGAAGCCCTTCGGGCCCTCGACGCTCTGCGGCTCCCAGACGATCGTGCCGCAGTCGGAGACCTTGCCCTGCGCGCACGCGTCCTGGCGGCTCGACGGGCTCTGGGTGAATCCGTGGCTCTGCGCCATTCCGGCGGTCACCACGGGAAGGGTGAGCGGGACGAGGGCGAACAACGCGATGCCGAGAGTGCGTTTCATTCTTTTCGCGAGCACGGGATGCTCCTTCCAACTGCTTCGGGGTTTCGAAGAAATTACTCCCGGCGACGCGCCGGGAAACAGCACCGTTTCGCGCAACATCCCGTACGGAAAGTCGTGGGTTTTGGTCCAGACCATGAGTCCGTTTGGTCCAGTCCAACTGACGTACGTGGCTCCCGCCCATCGGCGTGCCCGCCCCGCGCAGAACCCGCTGACCTGGGGCACACGGGAGCCAGGGCCGACCGGAAGACGAGGCGGCCCGTGCGACGGCTCCGGGGCCGGTTGTGGGACGACGCTGGAAAGGAGTCGGCCGAACGACTTCTCCCGGCTTTCTCCTGCTCGTTCCGTAGCTCGGCTGCCTGCCCAGCGGCTTGGCCGCTAGCTCAGCAACTTGGCTGCCTGCTTACCAACTCGCCTGCTCGCTCAGCAGCTCGGCGGCTCGCTCGGTCAGCTCGGCTCGCTCGGAAACTCGGGTCGGTCGCCGTCACCTCGGCCGCTTGCTCGGCAACTCGACGGCTCGCTCGGAAACCTGGGGCGGCCGGCGTCACCTCGGCCGCTCGACTGCTCGACCCTGCTGCCCGGCGCGGCCGTTCGCCTGCCCGGTGCTTACGCCAGACGCCAGACCCCGGACGCCAGAAAGCCCCGCCGATCGTGCGGCGGGGCTTTCTGCCTGCGAGCGGATGACGGGACTCGAACCCGCGACCCTCACCTTGGCAAGGTGATGCGCTACCAGCTGCGCTACATCCGCATTTTCTCCGGCCCCTCAGGGCCTGTTGCGGACTACTTTAACGCATCGTTCGCCCGTTGTTCGAGGGGGGTCCGGTTCGCGTCCGGGTGAACACCGCCTGCCCGCTCCGAGAGCGCGTTACCGCTGGTCAGGTCAACCGGTCGGAGCCGACACGGCGCGGGTCGGCGTCACCCGGAGCAGCACCCTGCCCTCGTCGCGCATCGCGGCGCGGTACTGCTCCCAGTCGTCGTGCTCGCCGGAGATGCTGCGGAAGTACTCCTCCAGCAGCGGCATCGCGTCGGGCAGTTCGACGATCTCCACGTCGCCCTCGACCTGCACCCAGCGGCCGAAGAACTCGTCGGGCAGCACGCACAGCCAGGCGCGCGGGTCGCGGCGCAGGTTGCGGACCTTCGCCGACTTCTCGCTCGTGCTCACCGTGACGTGCCCGGCGTCGTCGGTGGTGGCCAGCACCGGCGACATCTGCGGTGTCCCGTCCGCGCGCAGGGTGCTGAGCACGGCCCGGTGCTGCTGCCGGACCACTGCCACCGCTTCTTCGAGATCCATGTTCGCCTCCCGTGAGCTCCGTCACCGGCATCCACTCGTCCGAGTGAGGCCGGAGTACCGATCTTCCCAGGTCACGCGATACCAAGTGGGTCGCCGAAACTGGGGAGGGCCATTCATGCACGAAGACGCCGGCGGCGCGGCGCGCCCGGGGCCGGGCCGTTGCGAAGAGATCGACCGCGCGCTCCTGGACCGCCTGCGCGCCGGGGACGACCTCGCGTACGGGGAGTTCTACTGGCGGCACGTCCAGGCGGTGCGCCGGTTCGCGATGCGGGCGCCGCGGCAGGGGATCGACGCCGACGACGTCGTCGCCGAGGTCTTCCTGCGCGTGCTGCGCGCGGTCCGGGCGGGGGCCGGTCCGAAGGACTACGTCCGTACCTACCTGCTCACCGTCGTGCGCCGCGTGCAGGCCGAGTGGTGCGCCGCTCGCCGCGAGGAGCCGATGCTCGTCGACGAGATCGGTAAACGAATACCCGGGCTTCGCGACCACCAGGGCATACAGGCCGAGGGCGAGCTGCTGGCCAGGGCGTTTCACAGGCTGCCGCAGCGGTGGCGCGAGGTCCTGTGGCGCACCGAGGTCGAGGGCCACCGCCCGGCCAGCATCGCAGGGCAGCTCGGGCTGAGCCCGAACGCGACCGCCGTCCTGGCGCACCGGGCCCGGCGCGGTCTGCGGGCCGCCTACTTCCAGGCGGCGTCGGCCGCGGAGCACCGCGCCGGCCCGGAGAACGGCGCGGACATCACCGGCGGCCCGAAGAGCGGGGCCACTCGTGCCAAGGCACGCCGGACCTTCGGCGCGGCCCCGGACCTGACCTGCGCCCGCCAGTAGCCCGTGGTGCGTCGAGTTGTCCCCCGACTCGGTGGATGCCGTCGCGCCCGTCCGGAGCGCCACCGCGCCCGTGTGGCGTGGCTCATCCCTCGGCGAAGAGTCGTCGCCGAGGCTGGCCCCACCGCCCGGCATGATCGACAATGTCGGGTGACGGCCGACTTTCACCCGCCGGGCCGATGACGGGAGCGGTACCGTGTATGCACGCTCGGTGACCGGCGGGGTCATCGGCGTGGGACGACACCGATCGACCAGCCCGGGTGGGCGGGGAGGCGACGATGAACCGGGTGGTTCGGGGTTCCGACGGCCGGATGTGGACCGTCAAGACCAACGTCGAGTGGTCGAACCCGATCGCGGCCGACGAGTTCGAGCACGACGTCAACGGCGGCCCGATGCCGGGCGTGATCATGGGCGCGGTCCTGCTGTTCCTCGTGGTCGTGTTCGTGGTGTGGACACCGCCCGAGGTCGTCGTGCCGCCGTGGCTGTTGCTCGCCCTGCTGGCCGCGGCGCTGTTCTTCCCGGTGCGCTGGGTGCTGCGCAGGCCGTGGACGATCCGCGCGGAGACCCCCGGCGACCACGACGAGCACCCGCCGGAGACCTGGCTCGGCGTCGTCCGCGGCGGGCTCAACGCCCGCCAGGAGGCGGCCAAGGTCGCCCGCCAGATCGAGCTCTACGCCGAGCCCGACATGAACGGGCAGCTGCAGCCCGTCGAGTAGGCCACCACGCTCGACCGGTCGAAGGATCGCGCGTCGAGCCGGGCACCGGGCCCGTCGGGTGGTGGACACTGGTGGGGTGCCAGAACTCCCCGAGGTCGAGGCGTTGGCGCAGCACCTCCGCGACAACGCCACCGGCCGAAGCGTCGCCCGCGTCGACATCGCCTCGCTGAGCGTGCTCAAGACGGTCAGCCCGCCGTGGAGCGAGCTGCACGGCCGCACCGTCACCGGCGCCACCAGGTACGGCAAGTACCTCGACCTCGACTGCGAGGGTCTGCACCTGGTGTTCCACCTGGCCAGGGCCGGCTGGATGCGCTGGTCGGACTCGTTGTCCCCGGCCCCGCCCAAGCCGGGCAGGGGGCCGATCGCGCTGCGCGTCCACCTCGGTGGCGGCGTCGGCTTCGACCTGACCGAGGCCGGGACGCAGAAGAAGCTGTCGGCGTGGGTCGTCGAGGATCCGGCGGAGGTGCCCGGCATCGCCAAGCTCGGCCCGGACGCGCTCTCGCTCGACGTCGAAGGCCTCACCGCGGTGCTCTCCGGGCGGACCGAGCGGATCAAGACCGTGCTCACCGACCAGTCGATGATCGCGGGCATCGGCAACGCCTACTCCGACGAGATCCTGCACGCCGCCAAGCTCTCGCCCTACGCGACCGCGGGCAGGCTCGACGCCGACGCGGTCGAGCGCCTGCACGCCACGATGCGGGAGATCCTGACCGACGCCGTGGAGCGGTCGCTGAAGCAGGACGCGGCCAGGCTCAAGGCCGAGAAGCGTTCCGGCATGCGCGTCCACGGCCGGACCGGGCTGCCGTGCCCGGTGTGCGGGGACAAGGTGCGCGAGGTGTCCTTCGCCGACCGGTCGCTGCAGTACTGCGCCACCTGCCAGACCGGAGGCAGACCGCTGGCGGACCGGCGGCTCTCCCGGCTCCTGAAATGACTTGTCCACAGGCTGTGGACAAGTCGGCGAGTTGTACACAGGCCGTTCCACCAGGTCACCCGAACCGGTTCCGCTGAACGGAAGTAACGGGTACCGCTCACCGATGGAACGAGTGCACTGAGCGTAGCCGCCTTGATTCCCGGAGTGTCGAACCCCAACATTGATGTTGTGCCGGAGCTTCTGACTGAGCGGACGGTGCTGACCACGCTCGCCGCGCTAGCCGTGCTCGCGATGTTCGTGATGCTGTGCCGGTCGCGACGGGTGAGCACCTCGGTCGAGGACGCCACGCTCGCGGCCCTGCACCAGGTGACCAGCGCCGCGCCGCACTTGCGGGCGGGGCTGACGCAGGAATCCGCGGACCAGACCGCGCCGCACCTGCGCGCCCTGCTGGGGTGCATCGCGGTCGGCGTGGTCGACGCCGAGGGCACGCTGCTCAGCTGGGACGGCGAGGCCAACCACCACTACGGGGGACTGCGCACCCGGATCGAGCAGGTGCTGCGCACCGGCAAGCGCGAGTACGTCGACCACGGCGAGGTGGCGTGCGAGCAGCGGCCGTGCGTGATGCGGCACGCCGTGGTGGTGCCGCTGGAGGTGGAGGGGGAGAACCGGGGCGCGCTGGTGATCATCTCCGCCGGAGACCGCAGGCGCCTGCTGCGCGCCGCGGGCGAGGTGGCCAACCACGTGTCCACGCAGCTCGAACTGGCCGAGCTCCAGGAGTCCAAGGAGCGGCTGGCGCGGGCCGAGGTCCGGGCGCTGCGGGCGCAGATCTCGCCGCACTTCATCTACAACGCGCTCAACACCATCTCCTCGCAGATCCGCAACGACCCCGAGCAGGCGCGGGACCTGCTCCAGGAGTTCGCCGACTTCACCCGCTACTCGTTCCGGACCAGCGGCCTCTACACCACGCTGGCCGACGAGATCCGCAACATCGACCGGTACCTGACGCTGGAGCGCGCCCGCTTCGGCCCCGACCGGCTCAAGGTGCAGCTCAAGATCGCCCCGGAGGTCCTTCCGGTGGTGGTGCCGTTCCTGGCGTTGCAGCCGCTGGTCGAGAACGCGGTGCGGCACGGCCTGGCCAACAAGCCCGGTGGCGGCACGGTCTCGGTGATCGCCGAGGACAACGGGGTGGAGGCGCTGATCAGCGTCGACGACGACGGCATCGGCATGAACCCGGAACGGCTGGACGCCGAGCTCGCCGACGCGCACCTGACCGGCGCGCACGTCGGCCTGGGCAACATCAACAACCGGATGCGCGCAACCTTCGGCAACGACTACGGCCTGGTCGTGGAGACCGAGGAGGGCGCGGGCATGAAGGTGATCATGCGCGTGCCGAAGTTCGCGCCCGGGGTGCGCCCGGTACCCGCGCAGGCGATCGAAGAGCCCTCGGTCGGGCTGGCGGCCGGACCGCAGTAGGAGCGGCCAGGACCAGCCACCGGCGATCGCCGAGCCGCACCGACGGCCGAGCCGTACGGACCGCTGAGCTGCACCGACCGCCGAGCCGGTGGTGCCGCAGCCCCGACGCCGGCCGCCGAGCCGTCACCGACGGGCAGAGCCCGCGGTGCCGCGGGCCGTCCTGCCCAGGTAGCGGCCAGGTCGCCGCGGAGCCGGTAACGTCGAAGCATGAACGACAAGGCGCCGCAGAAGTTCACCGACCTGCTGAGTGAGAAGTTGTCCGCGAAGCTGCCCGGCAAGCTCGGCGAGAAGGCCGAGCGCGGTCCGGTGGTGGCGGTGGTCAAGCTGCACGGCGTGATCACGCCGACGCCGTCGCCGGTCAGCCGCAGCACGATCTCGGCCCAGACCACCGAGTCCGCCCTGACGCGCGCCTTCGGCCACGACCGGCTGTCGGCGGTGGTCCTCTCGATCAACTCGCCCGGCGGTGCGCCGACGCAGTCGGCGCTGGTCGCCGACCGCATCCGCGAGCTGGCCGACGAGAAGAAGGTGCCGGTGCTGGCCTTCTGCGAGGACGTCGCGGCCTCCGGCGGTTACTGGCTGGCCTGCGCGGCCGACGAGATCCACGCGCACCAGACCTCGATGGTCGGCTCGGTCGGCGTGGTGAGCGCGACCTTCGGCTTCAACGGCCTGCTCGATCGCTTCGGCGTCGAGCGCCGCGTGTACACCGCGGGCGACCACAAGGTGCGGCTCGACCCGTTCAGCCCGGAGAAGGAAGACGACGTGCGGTGGCTGCACGGGCTGCAGGCCGAGCTGCACGACCAGTTCCAGCAGTGGGTTCGCGACCGCCGCGGCGAGCGGTTGAAGGGCACCGACGAGGAGCTGTTCTCCGGCGAGGTCTACAGCGGCGCGAAGGCGCTGGAGCTCGGACTGGTCGACGGTGTCGGCTCGCTGCGCGGGATCGTGCGCCGGAAGTTCCCCGACGCGCACCTGGTCACCGTGGAGCCGCGCAAGCCGCTGCTGGCGAAGCTGGGCGTCGGTTCCCCGGCGTCGGCCCGCCTCGGCGGAGTCGGTGCCGTGGTGGAGGCGCTGGAACACCGCGCGATGTGGTCGCGGTTCGGCCTGTAGAGGTTTCCCGCGGCTGGTACCGGAAGCGGGAGTGAGGCCCCCAGGACCTGCACGCTCCGCACACGCGTACGTTATAGCACCAGTCGTGATTCATCTCACTTGCCGTGGATTTCGCCGGGGCCGCTGCCGGTCCGCCCGGCGCGAAGATGACGGGGTGCGCTTCTTCGCGTGTCGGGCGCCGGGGCGGACGCCGACGCGGGAGTGCTGAAGCTCGACGCCGACATTCGACCGTGGACAGTGCGCCCCCGGCGCGGCAGGATATGGCGTTACAGTGAGTATTCGACAGAGCTCCTCCGGTCTTGTCGTGCTGGCCGTCGATGACGAGATGGCCGGCCTGGACGAGATGAAGTACCTGCTCGGCAACAATCCGCGCGTCGGCAGGGTGCTTACCGCCTTCGACGCCGCGGAAGCGCTGCGCCTGCTGCGCAGCGACGACCCGGAGCTGCGCGGCAGACGCGACCAGGACGAGTCCATCGTGGACGCGGTGTTCGCCGACGTGTCGATGCCCGGGCTCAGCGGCATGGAACTGGCCAGGGTGCTGCAGGCGTTCCGCAACCCGCCCGCGCTGGTGTTCATCACCGGGCACGAGGAGAACGCGCTGGAGGCCTTCGAGGTCGGCGCGCTGGACTACATCATGAAGCCCGCCAACGCCGAGCGGGTCGACCGCGCGCTGCGCACCATCGAGCGCCGCAAGTCGCAGAACACCGCGCCCAGCCGTCCGGTCGAGGGGTCCGCCCCGGACGACGACGAGGTGATCCCCGTCGAGCTCGCGGGCACCACGAAGCTGGTGCCGCGCAAGACCGTCCGCTGGGTGGAGGCGCAGGGCGACTACGCCCGCCTGCACACCACCGACGGCTCGCACCTGGTGCGCATCCCCTTAGCCCAGCTCGAGGAACGCTGGGCCGACGCCGGGTTCCTGCGAATCCACCGCTCGTACCTGGTGTCGCTCGGGCTGGTCAACGAGCTGCGGATGTCGTCGTCGGGGTACTCGGTGGTCCTCGGCGGCGGGCCCGCCAAGGAGCTCCCGGTCAGCAGGCGGCACACCCGCGAGCTCAAGGACCGCCTGGTCCGCGCGCCGCGCAGCGGCTGGGGGCAGCAGCCGGGGATGTCATGAGCCGCGACCACGGTTTCGAGATCCGGGCGCGCGGCGAGTCGACCCGTCCGCCGCGCAGGCGCCGCGTGGTGCTGGCCGACAGCAAGCGGCGGACGCGCCAGGTCGCGCGCACGATGATGGAGCTGGAGGAGCAGACCAGCGTCGGCGAGTTCCTGGTCCGGCACCTGATGAAAGTGCAGATGCGCAGCGCTCTGCTGCTCGCCGGGTTCGCGCTGCTGGTGCTGCTCAGCCTGCCCGCGCTGTTCTACGCGCTGCCCTCGCTGGGTGACACCGTCTGGTTCGGCATGCACGTGTCGTGGCTGGTCCTCGGGGTGCTGCCGTACCCGTTCCTGGTGCTGGTCGGGTACCTGTGCGTGCGCGTGGCCGAGCGGCACGAGCGCGACTTCATCCACATGGTCGAGCAGTAGCCGGGCGGCACCGTTGGAGATCTCGAAGTTGGCCGCCGGCGGCCCGCCCGGCGCGCGGCAGGAGGCGGCTGCGGCGCGATGAGTTCGAGCATCTGGGCGCTGTCCGGCATCGGCGTCATCGCCGCCGCCACCTTCGGCATCGGGTTCTGGGGCGCCCGCAACGCCCGCGCCACCTCCGACTTCCTCGCGGCCCGGCAGTCGGTGCGCGAGGAGCGCAACGCCGCCGCGATCTCCGGCGAGTACCTGTCGGCCGCGTCCTTCCTCGGCATCGCGGGGCTGGTGCTCAAGGAGGGGGTCGACGCGCTGTGGTACCCGATCGGCTTCGCCGCGGGATACCTGGCGCTGATGCTGTTCGTGGCGGCTCCGCTGCGCCGCTCCGGCGCCTACACGCTGCCCGACTTCGCCGAGGAGCGGCTGGACTCGCTGCCGCTGCGGTGGTTGTCGACGGCGCTGGTGGTGCTGATCGGCTGGCTCTACCTGGTCCCGCAGATGCAGGCGGCCGGGCTGACGCTGTCGTCGGTCACCGGGCACCCGTACTGGGTGGGAGTCCTCGCGGTCACCGGGCTCGTGCTGGTCAGCGCACTCAGCGGCGGCATGCGCGCGGTGACGCTGGTGCAGGCCTTCCAGTACTGGGTGAAGCTCTTCGCGATCACGCTGCCCGCGTTCGTGCTGTTCTTCGTGTTCATGACCGGCGACGCCCAGCACCAGCGCGCGCTGGACTCGCCCGCGCCGCCGGTCTTCGAGCGCGACACCGCGGTCCACTTCGAGACCGACGTGCGGCTGCGCGTCGACGAACCGGTGTGGGTGCAGGTCGTCGGTGCGGAGCACGGAACCGTCTACATGCGACCCGGCGAGCACCCGGTCTCCACCGGCGTGGTGCTGCGCTTCCCGGCGGGTTCGCCGGTTCCGGTCGTCGACGACGCCGAGCCCGACAACGCGTCGTGGCTGCGGCCCCAGGACGGCGGCATCCGCGGCCTGGTGGAGACCTACTCGGTGATCATGGCGACCTTCCTGGGCACCATGGGCCTGCCGCACGTGCTCGCCCGCTTCTACTCCAACCCCAACGGGCAGGGCGCGCGGCGGACCACGTTGTACGTGCTCGCGCTGCTGGGCGCCTTCTACCTGTTCCCGACGGTGTTCGGGCTGCTGTCGCGGTTCTACGTCCCGATGTTGCTGGTCACCGGGGAGACCGATGCGGCGGTGCTGCTGCTCCCGCACCTGATGCTGGGCAACTGGCTGGGCGGATTGCTCGGGGCGGTCACCGCGGCGGGTGCGTTCGCGGCGTTCCTGTCCACCTCGTCGGGCCTGCTGGTGAGCGTTGCCGGGGTGCTGTCGGCCGACGTGTTGCGCGGCAGGGCGGTCGACGTGCGCCTGGTGATGGTCGTGTCCTGCGTGCTGCCGACGCTGCTGGCGTTGCGCATGTCCGACCAGGACATCACCCAGAGCGTGGGACTGGCGTTCGCGATGGCCGCCTCGACCTTCTGCCCGATGCTGGTGCTGGGCATCTGGTGGCGCGGCCTGACCGCGGCGGGTGCGGCTGCGGGTCTGGTGACCGGTGGCGGGCTGGTGCTGGTGGCGGTCGTGGTGAGCATGCTGACCGGCGACGACGGGAGCTGGGTGTCGGCGCTGAGCTGGCAGCCCGCCGTGGTCACGGTGCCGGTCGCCTTCCTGGTGACCTGGGGAGTCAGCCGCGCGACGCGGCGGCGGGTGCCCGCGGGCGTGTCGCGGGTGATGCTGCGGATGCACGCCCCGGACCGGCTCGGGTTCATCGACGACCGGACGTCGGTGCGGGGCGTGCCGCAGGAGCCGAAGACGGGCAGGCACCTGCGCGAGTGATCACGACCGGGAAGTCCTCTTAGGGCTGAACGGGTGAAAACGGACTCCGATTCGTTTGCAGTTCGTGATGCGAACCACCGGTTAACGCCGGGATTCCCACGGTTTACCGCATTCGGGCCACTTTCGGTGCGTGTCGGCGGGGAAGTCGATCTTCACACGATCGTTAGAGGCTGTACCCCTGAACGGGTCTTCACATAGCCGACTGATCTACGTAGCGTTCCCGCGTTGAACGATTTTCCGGCTCTGTGCAACCCCGCGGACGGAGCCGGTTCAATGTTGAAGGGAGCGCCGTGAGCACCACGGACCACCCGTCCGGGTCCGGGTCCGGTATCGACGCCGAAACCTGGGCCTCCGCGCAAAGCAGCCCCGAGTTCAAAGCCTTACGGCGCCGGCTGCGCAACTTCGTCTTCCCGGTATCGGCGCTGTTCCTGGCTTGGTACTTGGTCTACGTGTTGCTCGCCGACTACGCGCACGGCTTCATGAGCATCAAGCTGATCGGCAACGTCAACGTCGGGCTGGTGCTGGGCCTGCTCCAGTTCGTGTCGACGTTCGTCATCACCACCCTGTACGTCCGCTACGCCAACCGCCACCTCGACCCGGTGTCGGAGGAGATCCGCAACAGCGTCGAGAGCAGCGTCGACAGCAACTCCGACAGCAACTCCGACAGCGACAGCGACAGCAACTCCGACAGCGACAGCGACAGCAACTCCGACAGCGACAGCGACTCCGAGGGCGACGCCGACGTCGACAGCGACGTCGAGAGCGACTCCGAGGGCGACTCCGACAGCGAGAGCGACTCCGACAGCGACGTCGAGAGCAAGTCCGACAGCGACTCCGACAGCGAGAGCGACTCCGACAGCGACGTCGAGAGCAAGTCCGAGACCGACTCCGACAGCGACTCCGACAGCGACAGCGACGCCGACAGCAAGTCCGCCAGCAGTGCCGAAGGAGGCAAGCCGTGATCGCCCTGACCTCCTCCCCGGCACTGAGCGCGCAGGTGCTCGCGCAGAGCGAGACCGCGAACAACCGCTGGCTCAACATCGGCATCTTCGCCGTGTTCGTCGCGGTCACCATGGTGATCGTGTTCCGCGCGAGCAAGAACACCAAGACCGCGTCGGACTACTACGCCGCCGGGCGTGCGTTCACCGGTCCGCAGAACGGCATCGCCATCGCCGGTGACTACCTGTCCGCCGCGTCGTTCCTCGGCATCGCGGGCGCCATCGCCGTCTACGGCTACGACGGCTTCCTGTACTCAATCGGCTTCCTGGTGGCGTGGCTGGTCGCGCTGCTGCTGGTCGCCGAGCTGCTGCGGAACACCGGCCGCTACACGATGGCCGACGTGCTCAGCTTCCGGATGCGCGAGCGTCCGGTGCGCACCGCGGCGTCGCTCTCGACGCTGTCGGTGACCTTCTTCTACCTGCTGGCGCAGATGGCCGGTGCGGGCGGCCTGATCGCGCTGCTGCTGGGCATCACCGACAAGGTCGGCCAGGCCGTGGTCATCGCGGTCGTCGGCGCGCTGATGATCCTGTACGTGCTGGTCGGCGGCATGAAGGGCACCACGTGGGTGCAGATCATCAAGGCCGCGCTGCTCATCGCCGGCGCGTTCGTGATGACCCTGTGGGTCCTGGGCATGTACGGCCTCAACCTGTCGGGCCTGCTCGGCGCCGCCGCCGACGCGGCGGGCGAGAAGGTGCTGAACCCGGGTGCGCAGTACGGCAAGAGCCCGACCTCTCAGCTCGACTTCGTCTCGCTGGGCATCGCCCTGGTGCTGGGCACGGCGGGCCTGCCGCACGTGCTGATGCGCTTCTACACCGTGCCGACGGCCAAGGAGGCCCGCCGCTCGGTGGTCTGGGCGATCTGGCTGATCGGCCTGTTCTACCTGTTCACGCTGGTGCTCGGCTACGGCGCCGGTGCGCTGGTCGGGCCGAGCACGATCAAGGAGGCCCCGGGCGGGGTCAACTCGGCGGCGCCGCTGCTGGCGCTTGAGCTCGGCGGCCCGCTGCTGCTGGGCTTCATCTCGGCGGTCGCCTTCGCCACGATCCTGGCCGTGGTCGCCGGTCTGACCATCACGGCCTCGGCGTCGTTCGCCCACGACATCTACGCCAACGTGCTGAAGAAGGGCGCGGTCGACGACAAGCAGCAGGAGGTCAAGGTCGCGCGGATCACCGCCGTGGTGATCGGCGTGGTCTCCATCCTGGGCGGCATCGCGGCCAACGGCCAGAACGTCGCCTTCCTGGTGGCGCTGGCTTTCGCGGTGGCGGCGTCGGCGAACCTGCCGACCCTGCTCTACTCGCTGTTCTGGAAGCGCTTCAACACCGCGGGCGCGCTGTGGAGCATCTACGGCGGTCTGGCGGTGACGATCGTGCTGATCGTCTTCTCGCCCGCGGTGTCGGGCAACGACGAAGCGATGTTCCCGTCGCTGGACATCGCGTACTTCCCGCTGAAGAACCCGGGCCTGATCTCGATCCCGGTCTCGTTCCTGCTGGGCTACCTCGGAACGGTGCTGAGCAAGGAGCCGTTCAACGAGGAGAAGTACGCCGAGATGGAGGTCCGGTCGCTGACCGGTGCCGGCGCGGAGAAGGCGGGCAGCGGGCACTGATCCGCCGCGACCGCAGACGAGGGCCCGTCCGGCGCACGCCGGGCGGGCCCTCGTACGTCTCAGGCCGCTACCAGCGCGTCGTCGCGCACGGTGAAGTGCAGTTCGAGCATGTCGCTGTCGGCCTTGATCGGGGAGTTCTCCGCCAGCAGTTCCAGGACGCGGGGGTCCGTCATGCGTACGAAGCCTGCGAATCGGGGTGCTCCGGCTTCGGTGCTGAGGGCCAGATGACCCCAGCCGCTTCCTTGCTGCCAGCGGAGAATTGCGTGACGAAACACGTATTCCTTTCTTTCTGTGCGAGACGGGGGACTGATTCGGACGGGAAAACTGTGGCACGTTTCGCTCACCAACCTTCGGCGCGAAACCGGAATTGAACCTGAAAGCGTGAGCAACCAATCCGTGGTCACTGTGAGCGACGATCGGCCGGGCGCCGGAGCCTCACGCGGGCACCACGGCGGGCGTGGCAGCATCGGGGTGTGACTACACCGATGGACGGCCAGGTCCCCGGCGTGCAGCCGGAGGACCTGCCCGAGAACCTGCCAGGCGAAGGCACCGCGCTGCTCGACGTCCGGGAGCACAACGAGTGGGCCGCCGGCCACGCCCCCGGCGCGGTGCACATCCCGATGAGCCAGATCCCCTCCCGGTTGGGGGACGTGCCAGAGGCCGACCAGCTCTACGTCGTCTGCCGGTCCGGCGGCCGTTCCGCGAAGGTCACCGCATACCTCAACGCCAACGGCTGGGACGCGGTCAACGTGGAGCGCGGCATGAACGGCTGGGCGGCCTCCGGGCGTCCGCTGACCGGTGAGGATCCCGACTCCGAGCCGTTCGTGCTGTGACCCGGCCGCCGGTGTCGAGGGTGCGGTGGGTGGCGACCCCGCCGGGTGGCGCGCGCCCGCGCGCCGTCCGGCGCCAGGCGCGCCCCTACGCCGGTCCGCCCGCCTACCCGGCGGTGCCGCGCTGGGGGTTCCCGGCGCTGGCCTGGCGGTGGCCGCTGGCGCTGCCCACCGGGCCCGCCGTCGACCCGGTGCGGCGGGTGGCCGCACTGTATGCGACGGCCACCTCGACGCTGTGGATCATCGCGGGCATGGGCGGTCTGACCGCCGTCGCCGAGCTCTGGCGCTACGTCCTGCTGCTGCGCAGCCGCGGTGAGGCGCTGCCCGCGACGACCCTGGCGGTCTCCGATGCGCTGGTCGTCACGACCGGCGTGCTGACCCTGGTCCTCGGTGCGCTCGCCGGAGTGGTCGTCGTCCTGTGGGCGCTGCGGGCGCGCGAGGCCGCGACCGAGCGGATCGGTGTGCGCAGCGCGCGTTCCGACGCCCAGTTCGTGCTGGGCGTGCTGGTTCCCGGCCTGAACCTGGTCGTGGCTGGCTCGTCGCTGAGCGAACTGGAGCACGCCGTCCTGGTCGGGGAGGGCGCCCGCGAGCGGGGTGCCCGTCCGCGCCCGTCGCGGCTGGTCCTGGTGTGGTGGGCGGCCTGGGTGGCGAGCCTGCTGCTCGGCTGGACCGCCTTCCTGTGGGGATTCCGCAGCGGCACACAGGCGCTGGCCGACGGCGTCGTGCTGCACGTGTGGACCAACATCGCGGTGGTGGTGCTCGCGGTGGTCACCATCCGGGTCGTCCGGTACCTGACGACGTTGCTCGTCCCGGCGGACCCGACCGAACTGCCGCACCTGCGCGTGCTCGGCCTCCGCGACGCTCCGGCACCCCCGCGGCCGCCCCGGCCCGCGGACGCCCAGCGCTGAGCCGTCAAACCGAGACGGGCAGTTCCCGCAGACCGCGGATGACGAACTCCGGGCGCCGCACCGGTTCGCCCGCCTGCTCCAGTCGCGGCGCCAGCCGCACCAGTGCCGACAGCGCGGCGGCGGCCTCCACCCGCGCGAGCGGCGCGCCGAGGCAGTAATGGATGCCGGCGCCGAAACCGAGGTGCGGGTTCGGCTGCCGCCCGACGTCGAGCACGTCCGGCGACTCGAACACCTCCGGGTCGCGCGCCGCCGCGCCGAGCAGCGCGGCGATCTTCGACCCCGCCGCCACGCGGTGCCCGGCGACCACGACGTCCTCGACCGCGGTGCGCTCGAAGAGCTGCAGCGGCGAGTCGTAGCGGATCAGCTCCTCGACGGCGGTCGGAACCAGGCCGGGGTCGTCGACGAGCCGCCGCCACTGGCCGGGGTGGCGCAGCAGCGCGAGCACCCCGTTGGCCACCAGGTTGACGCTGGCCTCGTGGCCGGCCATGAGCAGCAGCACCGCGGTGCCGACGACCTCGTCCGCGCTTAGCTCCTCGGCGGCCACCAGGTCGCTGACCATGTCGTCGGCCGGGGCCGAGCGCCGCCGGTCGGCCAGCGCGCGCATGTACTCGGCGAACTCCGCCGCGGCCGACTCCGCCGCCGCGCGCCTGCGTTCGGGCAGGCCCGGCTCGTACATCTTCACGATCGCGTTCGACCACGGCCGCAACAGGTTCCGGTCGGACTCGGGCACCCCCAGCAGCTCCGCGATCACCTGCACCGGCAGCGGCGCGGCGACCTCCTCGACGACGTCTCCGCCGCCGCGCTCGACGAGGCCGCCGACCAGCGCGTCGGCCAGTCCGGCGACCCACGGCCGCACCCGCTCGACGTGGCCGCGCGCGAAGGCCGCGCTGATGCTGCGGCGCAGCCGGGTGTGCTCAGCCCCCTCGGTCTCCAGCAGCGAGGTGCGGTGCAGCAGGTTGAAGGCGGGGAAGTCCGCGGCGGGCTGCGCGTCCACCCAGATCCGGCCGAGCCCGCGGTGCCGCAGCACCTCGGAGGCGGCGGCGTGGGAAACGGCGACCGCCATCCCGAGCCCCGGGTGCCGGTGCACCTCGCCCCGTCGGCGCAGCTCGGCGAAGCACGGGTAGGGGTCGGCGACGAAGGCCGGATCGGCGGTGTCGAACATCGATCGAGACTAGCCACGCCGCGCGGTCCCCGGACAGATCTCGCGCGCATAATGTCGGCGTGTGCCAGGCGACCCCGGCAGTCGTTGCGCACCGGGGGGCGTCGGCGCAACGCGCCGAGCACACCCTCGGTGCCTACGAACTGGCCCTCGAACAGGGCGCCGACGCGCTCGAATGCGACGTGCGGGTCAGCCGCGACGGCCACCTGGTGTGCGTGCACGACCGGCGCATCGACCGCACGTCCAACGGTCGCGGCGTGGTCAGCGAGCTGACCGTGCCGATGATGTCGGGCCTGGACTTCAGCGGCTGGCGCAACCCCTCCGGCGAGCGCGGGGTGCTGACGCTGGAAATGCTGCTGGAGCTGGTCGCGGGCACCTCGGTGAAGCTGTTCGTCGAGACCAAGCATCCGGTGCGCTACGCCGGGCTGGTGGAGGCCAAGCTCGTCGCGCTGCTGGCCCGGCACGGCCTGGCCGCACCGCGGGACGCGGAGTCCTCGCAGGTGGTCATGATGTCGTTCTCGTCCAATGCCGTGCGCCGCGTCCGCCAGACGGCGCCGCGGTTGCCGACGGTGCTGCTGTTCGACCGGATGCCCAACGGCCGCCGGTCCGGTGAACTGCCGTCGTGGGCCGACTGCGCGGGTCCGGACATCCGGCTGCTGCGGCAGGACCCCGGCTACGTCGCCCGCGCCGCCGAACGCGGCCACCCCACCTACTGCTGGACGGTCGACGAGCCCGCCGACATCGAGCTGTGCCGGCGCGCCGGGGTCCGCTACATCGCCACCAACCGGCCGGGCTCAACCCGCTCCTACCTGGTTGACCAGCGCTGACCTCGCTTCGATAGCGTCGTAACCACAGTCACAGCGAGCGAGGAGACGTCCAAAGTGGCCAAGCGTACCGCCGAACCGAGGCCCGAAAGCGGCATCAGCCCGCGCCAACCCTGCCCGTGCGGCTCCGGCAAGCGCTACAAGGCCTGCCACGGCCGCGCCGGGGGCGCCGCCGACGTCATCGTGACCAGGCCCTTCGAGGGGCTGGCCGCCGAGTGCGAGCTGGTCGCGCTGCGCGAGTTCGTCCCGTCGGCGACGGCGAAGCTGCCGGTGCGGGAGGGCCGCGAGGTCACCCTCGCCACCGTCCTGCCGATGGCGGCCGCCGCGCTGATGCGTGTCGACGAGAAGGCGTTCGTCGGGCTCCAGGTGCAGACCCGTTCCGGTGACATCAGCCGCGACCTCGCGCGGGCCCTGGAGTGGGTGCAGTCGGCCGAGGCGGGCACCTCGCTGCCGGTCGTCGGTCCGGAGACCGCCGAGGCGGGCACCGTCCCGAACCGGTTGCAGGACCTCGTCGACGTCGACGCGAAGCTCGACGTCGAGCTGCACGACGACTTCTCGTGGTGGATCCCGGGCGACACCGAGCCGACCGGCGAGGTCGCGCTGTCGCTGGAGCGGGCCAACGCCGCGATCATGCCGACCGAGCGGCTCAACGCCGAGGGCGTCGAGTCGGCCTACTGGGTCGACGCCGGCGAGAAGGCCCACCTGCGGTGGGTGCGCCCGGAGCCGGAGGAGAAGCTGCTGGCCGCGCTCGCGCGGCTGTCGGCGCGCGGTGAGCTGGCGCTCGGCGAGGACAGCCGGTACGCGGGGTCGTTCCGGGCGCACGGCCTGCTGGTGCCGGTCTGGGACCTCGACCGCGAGAAGCACGCCCGCGAGTGGGAGCAGCCCGCGGCCGAGCTCGGCACCCGGCTCGCCGAGGCCCTGGAGTCGCTGGACTCCGAGCCGCTCAACGCCGCCGAGCGGCGGTCCCGGGACGGTCTGCGCGGCAGGCAGATCACCGTCCGCTGAGTCACGGTTCGGCGGCGATCACCCCCACATTGCTCCGATCGAGTGACGAAGGGGGGCCGCGGCAACCGATCATGGTGGACGGACGTGTCCTCCACGGCGAGTCCCGGCGTGGAGGGAGTGGAGTGTGACCGCGCACCTGCCTGCTGCACCCGCATCCGCCGCGGAGGCGGCACGCAGCTGGCCTGGGCGCGCGCATCAGGGGGACATGGCGGCGACGGAAGACGACTTCGCGGAGTTCGTCCGGGTAGCTCTACCTGGGCTGATGCGTTACGGCCACGCGCTGACCGGCAACCCGCACGACGCGGCCGACCTGGTCCAGACCGTCCTGGAGAAGGTCGGCGCGCGGTGGGCGAAGGTGAGCCAGAACTGCGACGACCCGCGCGCCTACGTGCGCAAGGCGATGGCCAACACCCACGTCAGCCGCTGGCGCCGCACCCGGCGCGAGACGCTGATCGCGGAGTTCCCGGACGTCCCCGCCCAGCCGAGGCACGACCGGCTGGAGGACGAGCCGGTGTGGCAGGCGTTGCAGACGCTGCCGCCGAGGCAACGCGCGGTGGTGGTGCTGCGTTTCTACGAAGGGCTTTCCGAGGCCGAGATCGCCGACACGCTCGGGGTGAGCTGCGGAACGGTCAAGAGCCAGAACAGCAAGGCGATGGCCACGCTGCGCAAGCGCCTCGGACCGCTGGTTGAGGGAGGTGACGTGTGATGGGCCTCGAGGACGAACTGCGGCGGGTGCTGCGGGACGACAAGCTCGACATCCCGGTTCGGACCGGGGCCGAGTGGTCGCTGGTGGCCGGTGCGCGTCGCCGCAGGAAGCGCAACACCGCGGTGGCCGCGGTCGGCGGAGCGCTGGCCGCGACGGTGCTGGTGGGCGGTGGCGTCGCGGCGATGAGCTACGAGAAGCGGCCGGTGCCGCCCGCGGTGCCGCCGGTGGTCACCAGCACGACCAGCCCGAGCGGGTCGAGCGGCTCGTCGCCGCCGCCGCAGGTCGATCCGCACCACCCGTGGTCGCCGCCGGAGAGCTCGCACGTGACGCCGAGCCCGCAGACCAGCGAGCGGCCGTCGATCCTGCGCGACACCTTGCCGCCCACGACCTCCGAGCCGCCGTCGACCTCGGAGCCGGAAAACCCGCCGACGACGTCGCGGCCGTCGTCGGAGTCCGGGGAGAACCCGTCGCAGGACGAGTCCGGTCCGGGAGGCTGAGCGCGGGCTCAGTCCCGGACCGGGTGCGCGGCAGGGCCTGACCTGGCGGGGTCAGAGCGTGCCGCCCGCGGCCGGCGGCGCACCGGAGTCGGCGCCCTCGTCGCCCACGGTCTCGCGCGCCAGGAAGGTCTCGACGTCGAACAGGTTGCCGTTCGAGCGGTCCACCACGTTGAGCAGCGTCGACATCTGGGAGACCTCTTCGACCTGCTCCTTGAGGAACCACTGCATGAACTGCTCGCCGAGGTAGTCGCCCTCCTCGCGGGCGGTCTTGGCCAGGTTCACGATCTCCTGGGTGACCTCGCGCTCCTGCTCCAGGGCCAGCGCCACGAGCTCGCGGGTCTCGGAGAAGTCGTTGCGGACGTCGGGCACGCCCGGGATGTTCGGCTTGATGTTGTTGTCCATGAGGTACTGGACGATCATCATCGCGTGGTTGCGCTCTTCCAGCGCCTGCTTGTAGAAGTGCGACGCCAGCCTGGGCAGGTCCTCGTTGTCGAACCACACCGCGACCGCGATGTACTGCTGCGAGGCGGTGAACTCGTTGTGCACCTGCTCCTGCAGCAACTGGTGGAACTTCGATTCCCTGCGCTCAATCTTCTTCGCGGTGATAGCCATGCGGCCAATATACTCTGGAATCAGTCAAGACGCATTTATCAGGGTCGCCTACAATTGTTTCGGCTTGCCTTATATAGGTTTTGTTCACCTTATTTCGGTTAGGCAAACCTCAGGCTTGTCGCGGCTGGATATCCGCTGGTCACAGCCGCCGCAGGTGAATATTGATCACGTTCTGTGCGGCATGGGCCACCGTTCGAATGGCCTGGCGGGGCGGGGGCGTTCCGAATTCCCGGTCCCGCTGTGTTCTCGGCAATAGTTCCCGCGCCGGGCCGCGGTTCCGGAAAAGAGGAACCGCGGCTCCTGGCGAACGGTTGCGCACGTGCTCAGAGCACTTCGCGAATGATGGGGCAGGACATGCACCGGGGGCCGCCGCGGCCGGAGCCGAGCTCGGAGCCGCTGATGCGCAGCACCTCGATCCCGGCCTCCTCCAGGCGGGCATTGGTCTCCGCGTTGCGCTCGTAGGCGACGACGACGCCGGGGGCGACGGCGAGGGTGTTGTTGCCGTCCTCCCACTGCTCCCGCTCGGCGGTCACCGGGTCGAGCCCGGTGTCGATGACGCGCAGGTGGTCGATCTCCATCGCCTCGGCCGCCGCGGTGAGGAACGGCTGCGGTCCGGACACGTCGATCCCGCCGTCGCGGGGGCGCAGCGAGAACGCGGTCAGCGAGTCCTGGATCGCCGGGTACATGACCACGGCGTCGCGGTCGACCATCGTGCACACGGTGTCCAGGTGCATCGACGCGCGCTGCTGCGTTATCGGCACGGCGAGCACGGTGTGGGCGAGGTCGTCGGCGAACACCGACCGCGCGAACGACTCCGCCCCGGCGGGCGTGGTGCGCTCGCCGACGCCGATGGCCACCACGCCAGGGGAGAGCAGCAGGACGTCGCCGCCCTCGACCGGCGCGGAGTGCGCGCCGTACGCGCGGGCGCAGTGCGAGAACCGCGGGTGGTAGGCGTAGACGAGGTCGGTCAGCGCCGACTCGCGCCGCCGCGCGGGCATCGCCAGCGCCGCGATGGCCACCCGGTCGCCAACCCACGCCGACGAGTCGCGGGTGAACAGCAGGTTCGGCAGCGGCTCGATGGCGAAGTCGTGCGGGTGGTGCATGCGGCGCACCAGCGACTGGCCCTCCGACGCGGGCAGCTCCTCGAAGGTCATCCCGGCGATGAGCACCTCGGCCAGCGCAGGGGCGTCCGCGCTGGACAGGTGCGAGCGCAGGGTGTCGGCGATGTCGGTGCCGACCTTGAGCTCGTCGACGCCGGAGTGCACCGCCGCGGCGCGGGCGCGGGTGTCGGTCAGCGTCTCGGCGAGCAGCTCGTGCAGCAGCAGCACCTCCACGCCCCGGCCCCGCAGCGTCTCGGCGAAGGCGTCGTGCTCCTCCTGGGCGCGGTCCACCCACGGGATCGCGTCGAACAGGAGCTGATCGTTGTTGCGCGGCGTGAGCCGCTTGAGCTCGTTGCCCGGACGGTGCAGGAGCACCGTGTGCAGCGGGCCGACCTCGCTCTGCACGTGTGGTTCGCTCACGGCCCGAAGCCTAGCTCTGACGATCGGAAACGCCAGTGTTCGAAGGCGAATTCGATCGAACGTTAAGTGTCGAAGCGCGTTGAGCGGCTATTCGTTGCGTACGGTTTTCGGTCGGATCAGGGCAGCCAGCCCACCCGGCCGCGCAGCGCGGCGTAGCCGACGAACGCCACGACGTCGATCAGCGCGTGGCCGGCGACCAGCGGCCAGATCCGGCCGGTGCGCTGCCACGCCCTGCCGTAGACCAGGCCCATCACCACGTTGCCGACGAACCCGCCGAAGCCCTGGTAGAGGTGGTAGGCCCCGCGCAGCACCGACGAGGCCCAGAGCGCCCGGTTCTCGCCCCAGCCGAGCTGGCGCAGCCGGGTCAGCAGGTAGGCGATCATCAGGACCTCTTCGGCGAAGGAGTTGCCGAAGGCGGCCAGCACGAGAACCGGCGCCCGCCACCACGCTTCGTCCAAAGTGGACGGCTGCACGGTGAGGCTCAGCCCGAGCGCGTGCGCGACGAGGTACAGGCCCAGGCCCGGCACGCCGATCAGGGCGGCCAGGCCGACGCCGCCGAGCGCGTCGCGCAGCGGGCGGGAGCGGTCCAGGCCGACGCTGCGCAGCGCGATCCCGCCCCGCCACAGCAGGTAGACCCCGAGCGCGCCCCACGCGCACAGGCGCAGGACGCCGGCGAGCTGCTGCGCCATGTCCAGCAGGCCGAGCTCCGCGCGGGGGACGTTGATCGCGACGGCCTGGTCGGCCAGCGGCTCCGGGCGCATCAGCGCGTCCAGCAGCGAGAGCAGGCTCTGCAGCGCGGAGAGGCCGAGCGTCACCGCGAAGACGATGAGGAGCTCGATGACGAGTGCCCTGCGCTCGGCCGGGTCGGTGATCACTTCCGGGGTGCCGGGACGACCCGGGGCCAACCATGCGCGCAGCTTGCCACTCACCTCGCGGACCCTACCCGGGGCTCCGGCGTCGGCCGACGCCCAGCGGTGGGGGGAGAACTGGCAAAACTGTGGAAGTGGCGGAGGGAACGAGTCCCGCGCGGTTCCCGTCCGATTTGCGGCACCCCTGCAACGGCGAGCCGTCGTGAGGAGCGGAATGGACGGGTATCGAGTGTTCCTGTGGGGGTGGACCGACAGTCGTCTGATCGCCCGGACGCTGGAGTCGTTGCGCCCCTTCGACACCCTGGACGGGCCGGTCGGGCCCGCCGAGCTGGTCGGCATGCGCGACGGCGTGCTGGTGGAGGTGACCAGGGAAGGCGCGGACGCCACGCGGGTGCGGTTCGTCGACGCGGGCGGCCCGGCCGACGCGTGGACCGCCGCGCACTCGTTCCTCTGGGTGGTCACCCGCAGGCTGCCGGTGGAGGAGGCGCTGCTCCTCGGTGACGACACCGAGCCGCTGCACTACCGGGAGGGCCGCATCCGGACCGTGCCGACCTCCGGCGAACGGTACTGAAGCGCAGGGCCTGGCCCCTTGCGCGGCCGTGCCGGTCGCGGGCCAAGCGGCTGCGCCGATTCGAAGACCGAAGGCAGGGCGTCAGCCCTGGCGCTGCTGGGCGAGGAACGGGCAGCCCACGAGCCGGCGCAGCTCGACGCCGAGGTGTTCGGCGTCGGTGACCGTCCGGGAGAACGCCAGCCGGACGTCGTGGTCGCCGTCGGCGGACTCCACTCGCAGCCGCAGGCCGTACTTGTCCAGCCCCAGCGGCCGGATGTGCCCGCCGCGCAGGCGCTCCGGCAGGTGGCGGGCGAGCAGGCCGACGACGTCGCGGTGCGACAGCTCGAGGTGCCGCAGCCAGCCGTCCTCCATCAGGCAGAACGGGTCGGGGCTCGCGGCCAGGAAGTCCTCGGGTTGCACCGAGGCGGTGCCTTCGGCGTCGGCGAGCACCATCGACGCCGACTCCAGCCGCAGCACGCTCGCGCCGTGCCCGGCGTCGAGCAGACGGGAGTCCGGCCGCTGCTCGGCGACCCGGACGACCTCGGCGCGCGCCTGCTCCGGCTCCAGCACGCGCAGCCAGCCGGTGAGCCACAGCAGGCCGCGCACCGGCTCGCGGAGCCGGACCGGCGTCGGGTCGGCCACCTCCAGCATCGCGGTCAGCTCGCCGCGCGGGGCCTGCCAGGCCGACGCGATGAGGGGGTGTTCGTCGGCCAGCAGCACGGTCGCGGCGCCGTCCGGGTGCACGTGGTGCAGGAGAGGCGCGATCCGCGCCGAGTTCTCGCCGGAGGGCATCAGCACCCCCTTGCCGCCGCGTCTGGCGATCGTCCTGGCCCGTTCCGCCGGGCTCGGCAGCGCCGGTCGGCGGGTCGTCTTCTCGCCCACTGCTCACCTCCAACTTAGGTAACCCTAACTTAGATGACCTGCGGGTGGAAGTCGACTTCTCCGCCAGGAGGTGAGAACCGTGTCCGGCGGAGCCGGTACGGCGTGCGGACGCACCACGCGGCTGGTCACCCCGATGACGCACGGCGGGCGCCGGTCGGACGCCGGATTCGGCGAGAACCACCCGATCGGAGTGATCTCGGGTGCGGGAGCGGCCAGCGGGCGGGCCGAGCGGTGGACGGACTTTCGCGCGAGGCGGGCGGTCGGCCGCGACCCCGCGGGCGAGGAGCAGTGCGTCCCATGCGAACGCGGGCCGCTGGGGCCGCCGCTCGGCGGTGCGAGCCGCGTCCGGTGCGACCAGCGGCGCTACCCGTGTGCCGACCCTGCGCGCGGGCCCGCGCCACAGGCACGTGACAATGGGGTGTTGTGGCCCCCACCGGCGCTTTGCGGCGTTCCGGTGAACGGTCTTCCACCCGACCGTAGTGCCGAATTGGTCCCTATGGGCGTTCGTTTATCGGGCACCTTTGTTCACTGGCCGGTACGGCATTAGCGTGTCAGCCGTGTCAAGCGCTGTTGAGCTTCGCGCGCCCGGTCCGCGCGGCATCCCGCCCCTGTTCGCCCGACTGGTCGATGACGCAGCACTGTTCCCACCGGGCAGCGCACCGGTGCCGCAGGCGGTCGTCGACCACCTCGCGGCGCGGAGCGGTCCGTACGCCGGCGTGATGGGCCCGATGCTGTGCCAGGCGTCCCGGCTGGCCGAACTGATCACCGAGCTGGCCAAGGCCAAGCCCGCCGAGCCGGTGGCGCTGTCGCTGGTCTGCGACACCGGTCTCGGCGGGGTGCCGAAGGCGCTGTCGATCATCGAGGGCAGGCAGGAGCTGCTCGCGCTGCGGATGGTGGAGATGCCCGCGCCGTCCGACGTCGACGACATCTGGCTGGAACGGGTCTCGGAGTTCGTGCCCGAGGACATCGTCCGCGTGGTCGAGCCCCGCCGCGGCGCCAACGGCTGGCTCGACGGCATCAAACGGGTCGCCGAGCACGGCTGCTGGCCGAAGCTGCGCTGCGGCGGCCAGACCGCGGAGTCGTTCCCGTCGGTCGAGGTCGTCTCCGACTTCCTCGCGGTGGCCAGCACGCTCGGCGTCCCGTTCAAGGTCACCGCGGGCGTGCACAGCGCGGTCCGCCGGACCGACCCGGAGACCGGCTTCACCCACCACGGCTTCCTCAACCTGCTGGTCGCCACCGCGCGCTCGCTGTCGGGCAAGAATGTGCGCGAAGCCCTGGGCAGCACCGACGACGCCGGGCTCGCCGACGAGGCGCGCTCGCTGTCCGACGACGCGGCCAGGGCGGTGCGCGACGTCTTCGCCTCCTACGGCTCTGCCTCGCTGACCGATCCGGTCACCGACCTCGAAGGATTGGAACTGCTGTGAGCTGGATCGAGGATCCCGAGTTCGCGCTCGACAAGCCCTTCGGGCCCCAGACGCTGCCCTACGGCGTGCTGGTGACCTCCGCGGGTCCGGTCGTGTCGGTGCGGGTCGGCAGGCACGCGCTCCCGCTGCGGCGGATCGCGGGCTCGCTCGGCCCCCGGCTGCCGGAGCTGGTCGACGGCGACTCGCTGGATCCTCTGCTCGCGGCCGGCCGGGAGAGCTGGAGGGAGCTGCGCGAGCGGCTGACCGAGATCGTCACCGCCGGGAGCGCTCCGCCCGGCGCGGAGCTGCTGCGCACCGACTGGCACACGCTCGTGCTGCCCTTCCGGGTCGCCGACTACGTCGACTTCTACTCCTCCCGGCACCACGCCGAGAACGTCGGGCACATCTTCCGGCGGGGCTCGTCGCCGCTGCTGGAGAACTGGACGCACCTGCCGGTCGCCTACCACGGCCGCGCCGGGACGGTGTACGTCTCGGGCACCGACGTGCACCGCCCCTGCGGTCAGCGCAAGGCGCCGGGCGACCTGCAGCCCGCGTTCGGCCCGACGCGGCGGCTGGACTTCGAGGCCGAGGTGGGTTTCGTCTGCGGCGGTGAACCGTCCGGACGAGTGGCGACCTCCGACATCCAGGAGCACGTGTTCGGCGTCGGGCTGGTCAACGACTGGTCCGCGCGCGACATCCAGGCCTGGGAGTACCAGCCGCTGGGGCCGTTCCTGTCGAAGTCCTTCGCCACCTCGCTGGCGGGCTGGATCACGCCGCTGGAGGCGTTCTCGCACGCCCGCGTGCCCACGCCGGTGCCCGAGCACGGGCTGCAGTCCTACCTGGTGGAGTCCGAGCCGTGGGGGCTCGACCTGAGCCTGGAGATCCGGTGCAACGACACCGTGCTCTCCCGGCCGAGGTTCGCCGACATGGCGTGGTCGCCCGCGCAGCAGCTCGCGCACATGACCGTCAACGGCGCACCCGTGCGGCCGGGCGACCTGTTCGCCTCGGGCACCGTGTCCGGGCCCGAGCGCGGGCAGCGCGGCTGCCTGCTGGAGCTGACCTGGGGCGGGGCCGAACCGGTCAGCCTCGAAGACGGCGAGCAGCGGACCTTCCTGCAGGACGGCGACCGGGTGACACTCGGTGGCACGGCCCCCGGCCCGGACGGTTCGGTGGTCGGACTCGGCGAGGTGACCGGAACCGTCCTCGCCGTGGCCCGGAGGTGACTCGATGGCCTTCACACCAGAGCCGACCCGTTCGCCGGTGACCCGCGCGCCCGGCGACGCCCCGGCCAAGGAGAGCTCGCTGACGCTGGAGCGCGGCCTCAACCTGCTCCAGGCGGTCGCCGACGCCGAGAGCGAGGCGCCCACGATCAGCGACCTGGCCGCGGCCATCGGCGTCAGCCGCGCCGCGGTGTACCGGCTGCTCGGGCCGCTGCAGAACCGCGGTCTGGTGCGCCGCGAGGGTTCGAAGGTGCGGCTCGGGCTCGGGGTGCTGTGGCTGGCCGGGCGGGTGCTTCCGCAGCTGCGCGTCGCGTCGCTGCCCGCGCTGCGCGGACTGGCCGAGCAGGTCGGCGCGACGGTGCACCTGACGGTCGCCGACGGCGGCGAGGCGCAGGCGGTCGCGGTGGTCGAGCCGTCGTGGACGAACTACCACGTGTCGTACCGGGTCGGCACCAGGCATCCGGTGCACCGGGGAGCGGCCGGCCGCGCGGTGGACCTGCCGCCGGGCGGCCCGCGCTGGGTCAGCAGCACCGGCGAGCTCCAGTCCGGCGCCTTCGGCGTGGCCGCGCCCGTGCGCGGCGTGCCGGGGCTGCGGGCGAGCGTGGGGATCGTGGCGCTCGTGCCGGTGTCACCGGAGGAGATCGGCCCGCTGGTGCTGGAGACCGCCGAGGCCGTGGCCGCGGCGCTGAAGTGAGGGACCGCCGCGGAGCGCGAGACGCGGTCCGCGGCGGCCGGCTCGTCCTACTCGCCCACCAACTCGTGCATGGCGGGGGTGTCGCAGCTTTCCAGGGCCGCGTAGTACCTGACCACCCAGTCCCGGTCGCGAACGGGAACGCCGGAGATGAGGCCTTCGGTGCCCGGGATGCCTTCGAGCAGCCAACGGGCAGCGGCGGACGAGCCTTCGGAGAAGGGCTGTCCCGGACAGCGGTAGTTGGCACTGGCCAGCCAGTAGGCCAGCGCCCGGCGTTCGTCCGCGGGGTCGGCGAGGGTTCCTGCGGGCGTCGATTCGTGCAGCGTCGTGCCCTCCGCGCCGCCGTAGGTGATCTGCGCCGGTGCGCCGGGAACACCCCGGATCTTGTCGAGCATCGGTCGCGCGAGGCCCGCCAGTTCCGGGTAGAGGTGTTCCTGGTACCGAGGCCCGCAAACGGTGGCGCCGTTGGTGACGCACACCTGTTCCTCGGCGACCGCTTCGGTGGTCCAGTGCTGGGGCAGCGCCATGAGCGACGTCGCCGCCGCCACCGCGAGCGCGGCGGGCACCAGCGCCAGGATCCTGCGCCGCAGCGAGGCGACCGCCAGGAACGTCAGCGCCAGCCCGGAGAACCACGCGGTGTGCAGCGCGTTGGTGGTAGCCGCGTAGCCGGTGCCGCCCAGCCACGAATTCCCCGCCACGGGCCCCAGCCACTCGAGCCCGCCCGACACGGACGACTGCGTCCACAGCATCCCGAGTCCGGTCACCATGCCGGTCACCGGCGTCATCAGACGCCACGGCACGAAGTGGCCGACCAGCATCCCGAACGCGGCCGACGCCCCGAGAACCGGTACGCAGGCCAGCAACGTCGCGACCCAGCCGAGGCCGATGTAGGTGGCCACGGGAAGGACGAAAGCGCCGCCGGTGAGCCACCCGGCCAGCAGCCCGAGGCAGGCGCCCGCGGTCAGCGCCAGCCACGATGCGGTGAACGGCTGCCAGCGCGGACGCGGTGCGATCGTCAGCAGCTCCGAGGTCTGCCGCCGGTGCTGCCGGCCCACCGCCCACGTCCCGGCCATCGCCACCAGCGGGCACGAGAGCAGGAGGCTTCCCCGGACGCCCATCGCCAGGCCGTTCCAGTTGCCCGCCCAGTCCGGGTTGGTGAACAGCACACCCGCGGTGGCGGCCAGCACGACCAGCGCGAGCGGGCCGCCGGCGCCCCGGACGAGTTCGGTGCGGATGATCCGGCCGGTCATGCCGCCTCCTCCCGGGCCGAGGACAGCACCGCCCGGTAGCCGGCTTCGAGATCGCCGTCCGCGGCGAGTTCGGCCGGGGTGCCTTCGAAGACCGGACGACCCGCGTCGAGCACCCACATCCGGTCGCACGCCTTCGCCACGTCCTCCACGAGGTGGCTGCTGACGATCACGCACGACTGCCGGCCGAGCTCGGCCAGCAGCTGCCGGAACTCCATCCGCTGCTCGGGGTCGAGACCGGTGGCCGGCTCGTCGAGCAGCAGCACGGGCGGTTCGCCGACGATGGCCTGCGCGATGCCGACGCGGCGCCGCATGCCGCCGGAGAGCCGCCGGATCTTCTCGTCGGCGCGGTCGGCGAGTCCGACGCGCTCCAGCGCGCGCGGCACGGCGTCGGGCAGCCCGGCGGCGGGAACCTCCTTCAGCCACGCGAAGTGCTCGACGAACTCGCGCGCGGTGAACCTCGGGTAGTAGCCGAGTTCCTGCGGGAGGTAGCCGAGCCGGCGACGGATCTCGCGAGGGTCGGAAGCGGCGTCGAGCCGGCGACCCAGGACCTCGGCCGAGCCGCTGGTCGGCGTGATCAGCGTGGCCAGGACGCGGACCAGCGTCGACTTGCCCGCGCCGTTGGGTCCGAGCAGTCCGTTGACGCCGACGTCGAAGCGGGCGGTGACACCGGCGAGCGCGTGGCGCGCTCGGTACCTGACGGTCAAGTCCTCGATCTGGATCAAGGCTTTCAACTCCTGGAATCGTGGAACGTGGTGCGGTGGAGGAAGAGCACGAACGCCGACACCGCGATGAGCGCCGACCAGAGCAGCGGCAGCGGCCGGTCGAGGACGACCGGAACCCGGTCGGCCAGCAGCGGCCCGACCGCGACCACCAGCCAGCCCACGGCGATCGCCGTGGCCGCCGCTTCGATCCGCAGCAGCGAGCCGAGCGCCAGCGTCATCGCGGTGAGCGCCAGGCACGGCAGCAACCACGCGGTGGCCGTCACCCGGCCGGTGACGGTGCCGACCAGGACGGTGGCCGGAACGGTGGTCAGCAGGACCGAGAGCGTGCGCCAGAGGACCAGGCGCAGGCCGCCGGACGCGGTGCTCGCGGTGATCTCGTAGGCGGGGTCGCCGAGCCTGCCGAAGCACAGCGCCACGCCGAGCACGGGCAGGGCGGGGGCCACGAGCAGCAAGGCCGAACCGTGCTCGGACCACCACGGGCCGACCCCGCCGCCCGGGCCGCCGAGCAGGTCGGCCGCGACCGCGCCCGCCAACGTGGCGAGCACGGTGAACAGCCACGCACCGCGCACCGCGGGAGCGGCGTTGAGCAGCACTCGCAGCCGGCGCCAGCGGCTCGGACGGGGTGGCTGCGGGGGTAGAGCGGTCAGACCGGTGCGCACCTGCTGGACCAGCGGATCGTCCAGAGCGGACTCGTTGACCAGTCGCCGGCAGTCCGTGCAGTCGAGCAGGTGGTCCTCGATCGCGTCGGCGTCGGTGAGCGCGCCCTCGGCGTAGGCACGCAGGGTCGACGCGGGGAAGTGCTGGTGCGTCATGCGAGTGCCTCCCTGAGGATGTGGCGGGCTTTGCGGGCGCGGGTCTTGACGGTTCCTTCCGGGATGCCGAGCAGCGCCGCGGTCTCCCGGACCGTCATGCCGTCGAGGACGGTCGCCTTCAGCACCGCGTGCAGTTCGGGAGGCAGCCGGTGCACCGCGTCGGCCAGCTCCGGGCTGAGCGTCGAACGCATGTACTCCGCTTCGGCCGACGCCGAGGTGAGCGCCGACTCGTGGGGCTCACCGGTGGTCCGGACCCGCGCCTGGCGACGGCGGTGCGCGTCGACCAGCCTGCTGGACGCGACGGTCCACAGCCACGCCGCGGCGTTCTTGCGGGGGTCGAACCCGCCTGCCGAGCGCCACACGGTCAGGAAGCACTCCTGGAGCACCTCGGCGGCCAGCTCCGGGTCCTCGCAGCGGCGGCGCAACCGCGCCGCGATCCAGCCCGCGTTGCGCTGGTAGAGCTGGTCGAAGGCGGAGCGGTTGCCGCGCGCCACTTTCCGGAGCAACCGCTCGTCGCTCAGTTCTCGATCGCGCACGACACTCCTGACGCACGGGACCGCGGAACGGTTTTCCGGATCGCCTACCCGCTGTCGAGGACGGTGACCGTGCCGGTGCGCGCGAAGGCCGGGAGGATGCCGGAGTGGAGGTGCGCATGGGTGTTCCCTTCGAGCCGTCCCGGCGGTTCTTGCCGGGATCTGCCAGGGAATACGCATCCCGTGCCGCGGCGGTTTCCAGGCCGGCGCCGCGACGGATTTCCCGCCGGGACCTTCCGCTGTTGCGGGTTGGTTGGTACAACAACTGGGGCCGATGCGCGGCGCTCCCGCGAGCGCGGGACCTTGGTCCCGGTCCGCACGGGACTCTCGGCCCGGGTGGCAGGACCCCTGACCCTGCGAATCCACGCGCGCGACCCGGCAGTGTGTAGGGCGTGGACCTGCTCGACATCGCACGCTGGCAGTTCGGCATCACGACCGTCTACCACTTCCTGATGGTGCCGTTGACCATCGGGCTTTCCATCCTGGTCGCGGGGATGCAGACGGCGTGGTACCGCACCGGTGACCGTCGGTACCTCAAGATGACCAAGTTCTGGGGCAAGTTGATGCTGATCAACTTCGCCATGGGCGTGGTCACCGGCATCGTCCAGGAGTTCCAGTTCGGCATGTCCTGGAGCGCCTACTCGCGGTTCGTCGGCGACGTCTTCGGCGCTCCGCTGGCGATGGAGGGCCTGGTCGCGTTCTTCGTCGAGTCCACCTTCCTGGGGTTGTGGATCTTCGGCTGGGACCGGCTGTCCAAGGGCGTGCACCTGGCGTGCGCGTGGGCGTTCTCGCTGGCCACCGTCGCGTCGGCGTATTTCATCCTGGCCGCCAACTCGTGGATGCAACACCCGGTGGGCATCGTGTTCACCGACGGCAGGCCGCGGCTGGACTCGATCTGGGCGGTGCTGACCAACAACACCGTGCTGGCGGCGTTCCCGCACACCGTGTTCGGCTGCTTCGCCGTGGCCGGCGCCTTCCTGGTCGGCATCTCGGCCTGGCAGATCTGGAAGCACCACCGCGACACCGTCGGCAAGAACCCCGGCCTGGAGCGCCGCACCGAAGAGCAGAACGAGGACCGCAAGGTCTGGCACGGCTCGCTGCGGCTCGGCGCGTGGGTCGGCGTGATCGCCTTCGCGGGACTGGCGATTTCCGGTGACCTGCAGGCGAAGCTGATGTTCGAGCAGCAGCCGATGAAGATGGCCTCCGCCGAGGCGCTGTGCCACACCGAGCAGCCCGCCGGCTTCTCGATCTTCGCGATCGGCGACGTCGGCCAGTCCAACTGCGAGGACGTCAAGAGCCTCACGGTGCCCTACCTGCTGTCGTACCTGGCCAACGGCGACCTCCACAGCGAGGTCAGGGGCGTGCAGCAGCTCATCGGCGAGTACCAGGCCGCATACGGCTCGCACTACCCGGACGACCCGAGGCTCGGCCCCTACGCGGGCAAGCCCGTCGACTACGTGCCGAACCTGCCGGTCACCTACTGGGGCTTCCGGTTCATGATCGGCTTCGGGGCGGTCGCCGCCGCCGGCGCGGTCGTGGTGCTGTGGCTGACCCGCAAGGGCCGGTACCCGAAGTGGCGCTGGTGGACGCCGCTGGCCGTGCTCAGCATCGCCACCCCGTACCTGGGCAACAGCTTCGGCTGGATCTTCACCGAGATGGGCAGGCAGCCGTTCGTGGTGGCGCCCAACCCGAACCCGTCCGGTGTCGACGGCGTGTTCATGTACACCGCGACGGCGGTGTCCTCCGGCGTGACACCGGGCGAGATGCTGACCTCGCTGATCGGCCTGACCTCGATCTACGGCGTGCTGGCGGTCGTCGAGATCTTCCTGATCGTGCGCTACGTGCGCGGCGGCATCGCGGGTGTGCTGCCACCGGAACCGCCGGAGGGGAAGAAGGAGTCCGATGAAGCCCTGTCGTTCGCGTACTGAGGGGAGCGACTGATGGATCTGCCCACGGTCTGGTTCTGCCTGATCGCTCTGCTGTGGCTGGGCTACCTGTTCCTGGAGGGCTTCGACTTCGGCGTCGGCATGCTGCTGCCGTTCCTCGGACGCGAGGAGTCCGAGCGGCGCGTCATGATCAACACGATCGGGCCGGTGTGGGACGGCAACGAGGTGTGGCTGATCGTCGCGGCGGGCGCGACGTTCGCCGCCTTCCCCGGCTGGTACGCCTCGCTGCTGAGCACCGCCTACCTGCCGTTCCTGGTGCTGCTGCTGGCGCTCATCGGGCGCGGGGTGGCCTTCGAGTACCGCGGAAAGGTGGACAGCGACCGCTGGCGGCGCGGCTGGGACACCGTGATCGTGCTGGCGTCGTGGATCTCGCCGCTGGTCGTCGGCCTGGTGCTCTCGGCCAACGTCTTCGGCCTGCCGCTGGACGCCAACGGCGACCGGGTGGGCGGCCTGCTCGGGATCTTCTCGCTGCCGAGCGTGGTCGGCGCGCTGGCGGTGTGCGGGTTCGCCCTCCTGCACGGCGCGTTCTTCGTGACGCTGAAGACAGAGGGAGACCTGCGGGTGCGGGCCCGCAAGTTCGCGCTGCGGCTCGGCGTCCCGCTGCTGCTGCCGGTCACCGCGCTGGTGCTGATCGCGCAGTTCACCCAGGGCACCGCGTGGACGTGGGTGCCGCTGGTGATCGCGGTGCTTGCCGCTGCGGCCGGGTTCCTGCGCCTGCGCGGCTGGCGTGACGGGCAGGCGTTCGCGTTGCAGGGCGTCGCGCTGGCCGCCGTCGTCGTCGGCCTGTTCGGCACGTTGTGGCCGAACGTGCTGCCGTCCACTCTGGACCCGGCGTGGTCGCTGTCGGTCGCCGGAACCGCGTCGAGCCCCTACACGCTGGCGGTCATCACGTGGGTAGCGGCGTTCGGCACCCCGGCGGTGCTGGTCTACCAGGGCTGGACCTACTGGGTGTTCCGCAAGCGGATCGGCACCAAGCACATCCCGAAGGTGCACGCGCCCTCATGAGCCCGAACGGAGCGCTGCCGAAGCTGTCGCGGTCCGCGCGTCGCGCGCTGGTCGCGGCGGGCGCCCTGGCGCTGGGCAACGCGGTCGCGCTGATCGTGCAGGCGTGGGCGCTGGCGACCGCGCTGGCGGCGGTGGTGACCACCGGGACCACCGCGATCGGCGACGAGCTGGTGGTGCTCGCCGGCGCGGTCGTCGCGCGGGCCGCGTTCGGCTGGGCGACCGAGGCGGTCTCGGCGCGGGCGGCCGCCGGGGCGAAGGAGGAGCTGCGGGCGGCCCTGCTCGACTCCGCGCTGCGGCGCGGACCGGAGTGGGTCCGGCGACGCGGGCCCGCCGAGCTGACCGCGCTGGCGACCAAGGGCCTGGACGCGCTGGACGCCTACTTCACCAAGTACCTGCCCGCGCTGGTCACGGCCGGTGTGGTGCCGCTGCTGGTGGGCGCGTGGATCCTGTTCTCCGACTGGGTCTCGGCGCTGGCGATCGTGATCACGGTGCCGCTGATCCCGCTGTTCGCGTGGCTGGTCGGCCGCTACACCGAGCGCCGGACGGCTCGCGCCGCCGACGCGGTGCAACGACTTTCCGGCCAACTGCTGGAGCTGATCCGCGCGCTGCCGGTGCTCACCGCGTTCGGGCGGGCGAGGGCGCAGGGCGAGGTCGTTCGCAGGGTCGGTGAAACCCACCGCCGCACGACCGGGGCGACGCTTCGCATCGCGTTCCTCTCCGCGCTGGTGCTGGAGCTGTTCTCGTCGCTGTCGGTCGCGCTGGTCGCGGTGGGCATCGGCCTGCGCCTGGTGTCGGGTGATCTCGACCTGGCGACCGGGTTGCTGGTGCTCGTGCTGGCGCCGGAGTGCTACCTGCCGTTGCGCGCGGCGGGCGCGGCCCACCACGCCAGCGAGGACGGTGTCGAGGCGGTCCGGCGGGTCGAGGAAGTCGTGGAAGGCAGCGGTGACGCGCGACCGGGTCGCTCATCGCTCCCGGACGAGTTCACCGTGCGGGTCTCGGGTCTGCGCGTCGCGCGGCGCGACGGCTACGCGCCGGACGGGCTCGCTTTCACGGCCAGGCCGGGGGAGGTCCTGCGGCTGGAGGGTTTCGGCGGCATCGGCCCGAGCGGCAGCGGCAAGTCGACCACCTTCGCCGCTCTGCTCGGCTTCGCCTCCCCGGAGAGCGGCGGCATCACCTGCGGGGGCGTCGACATCGCCGACCTGGACCCGCGCGAGTGGCGGCGGCTGCTCGCCTGGGTGCCGCAGCGGCCGGTTTTCACCGGCGGCACCGTTCTCGACGAACTCCGCCTGGCCGTGGCCGACTCCGACGTCACCGTCGACCGCGCGCTCGCGGAGTCGGTGCTCGCCGACGTCGCAGGTGCGCACCTGGTCGACCGCCGGATCGACGAGCTGTCCACCGGCGAACGCCAGCGGGTCGCCGTGGCACGCGCGCTGCTGCGGCTGCACGGCGGCGCGCGGGTGCTGCTGCTCGACGAACCGACGGCGCATCTGGACGCCGCGACGGCCCACCGCGTCGACTCCGCCGTCCGCGCGGCGGCCGACCGCGGCACCACCGTCATCCTCGCCAGCCACCGCCCCCGGGCCGAGGCCGAAGAGGCGGCCTCCGCCGAGGTCTCCCGGCCGCACGCGGCGATCGACCTGCCGGAGGCACGTGGCCGGATCCGCGAGCTGCTCAGCCCGCGGACGCTGACCGGCGTGGCCCTGGGCGGGCTGTCGCTGCTGTCCGGGCTCGCGCTGGCCGCGACCTCGGCGTGGCTGATCGCCCGCGCCTCCCAGCAGCCGCCGGTCCTCATGCTCTCGGTCGCCGTGGTCGGCGTGCGCACCTTCGCGCTCTCCCGCGCGGCGCTGCGCTACCTCGAACGGCTCGTCACGCACGACGCCGCCTTCCGCCTCTCCGGCCGGCTCCGCTGCCGGCTCTGGGACGCGCTGGTGCGCATCGGACCGGTCCGCAGCGCCGGACTGCGGCGCGGCGACGGCGTCGCGCGGCTCGTGGACGACGTCGACGCCGTCCGCGACCTGGTGCCGCGCGTGCTCGTACCACCGCTGATCGCGCTGGTCGTCGCCATCGGCGCGGTCGCGATCCAGACCGCCGTGCTCCCCGCCGCCGGTGCGCTGCTCGCGGGCTGCCTGCTCGTGGCGGGCATCGCCGGGCCCGTCGCCGCGGTGCTGGCCGACCGCCGGGCGACCACGGTCGCGGCGCGCGGCCGCCGCCGGGTCGCGGCGCAGGTGCTCGAGCTCCTCGACGGCGCGGCGGAACTGCTGGCCTTCGGCGCGGACCGGCAGCGCCGCGCCCGGCTCGCCGACGAGGACGCGCGGCTGGCCGCGCGGGCCCGCCGCGCCGCCTTCGGCGCGGGCAGCGCCACCGCGGTCGTCACCCTGCTGGTGGGCGCGGCGGTGCTCGGAGGCGCGTGGCTCGGGGCGCAGGCGGTGGCCGGAGGCCGCCTGGCGCCCGAGCTGGCGCCGCTGCTGGCGCTGGTGCCGCTCGCGGCGGCGGAAGCCGTCGCGCTGCTGCCGCCGGCGGCGCAGCAGTGGCGCTCGCTGCGCGAAGCGCAGGCGCGCGTCGCGCCGCTGCTGGCGGCGGAGGAGCCCACCGGAGGGGTCGCCCCGGTGGCGGACGAGGACATCGCGCTCACCGGCGTCCGCGTGCGTTGGCCGGGGTCGGAGGAGCCCGCGCTGCGCGACGTGGACCTCCGGGTTCCCGCCGGCGCGCACGTCGCCGTCGTCGGTCCGTCCGGCGGTGGGAAGTCGACGTTGCTGGCGCTGCTGCTCGGCTTCCTGCGCGCCGAGCGTGGTGAGGTGCGCGCCCCGGCGGCGGTCTCGTGGTGCCCGCAGGACGCGCAACTGGTGTCGACGACCATCCGGGAGAACCTGCGGGTCGCCGCGCCCCGCGCGACCGACGACGAACTGGCGGAGGCGCTGCGGCTGGCGGGGCTCCCCGGCTGGGGGCTCGACCACCTGGTGGAGTCCGGCGGCGCCGCGCTCTCCGGCGGCGAGGCGCAGCGCGTCGCCCTCGCGCGGGCGCTGCTCGCCAGCGACGCGGAGGTGGTGCTCCTCGACGAGCCGACCGCGCATCTGGACGTGCCGACGTCCGAGGCGCTGCTGGAGCGGCTGCACGAAGCCCTCCGCGGCCGGACCGTCGTGCACGTGACGCACCGATGGGCCGAGACCGACCACGCCGACATCGTGCTGCGGGTCGAAGGCGGCGAGGTCACCGTGCTCCGCGACGCTTCCGCCCGGCCGGGAGCCGGCAGGGCGGTGGTAGGGGCGTGAGCCCCGCGTCGCGTTCTTACGCGGCCGGAGTGCGCCGCGGCATGCGCTTCGCGCGCGGTAGGGGCCTTGGGTGCGCCGTGTCGGCGAGGTCGGCGGCGGACGCCGACGTCTCGCGGCCATGGTCCGGAACCGCCGTGCCGCCCGTGCAGGAAGCCGCGGCGCGGCCGGGACCAGGCGCGATGCCGCTGCCTGTGCGGCGTGCCGCCTCACGTCCGGAACCATGTGCCGCGTCGCGACCCGGGTCCGGCACAGTGCCGCTGGCTCCGCGGCATGCCGTCACCACACCGGAGCCGCCTGCCGCGTCGTGGCCCGGCACCGCCCCACAGCCGACACCACCCGCCCGCTCGGGACCGCGGCGCTCCCCCTCCCCACCGCCGCCACGGGGTGGCGGCTGTGACCTTCACCCGATCCCGCTGTCGAATCGATCCAGGCCCTACCAGGAGATATAGCCTCGTGGATGTCATGGACTCGACCCTTGCCAGGCAGATGCTCGCGGCGTCGACGGAGATCACCACCGTCGCGTTGTCGGCCGAGGACCCGGAGACCGTCCTGCCGATGGTCGTCCGCAAGGCCGCCGCGCTCGCCGAAGCCGACCTGTGCCTGGTGATGGTCCGGGGCGACGACGGCAGGCTCACCGTCGAGGCCGCCTACGGCGGTCCGTCCTCGACCGTGCCGCTGGCCGACCCGGTCGGCGCGGTGCTGTCCACCCGCTCGGCGGCCGCCCGCGTCGCCCGCAGCGGCGTGGCCGTCGTCGTCGACGACGTCATCGACGACCCCATCACCGCGCCGTACGTGCCCGCCGCGCTGCGGGTCTACGGCCCGTTCGCGGCGGCGCCGTTCGGTACCCGCGAGCGGCGCCTGGGCGCGCTGGCGGTCTACCGCAGGCGCGGCGCCAGCACGTTCACCAGGGTCGCGGTCGACGTGCTGACCGCGTTCGCCGCGCAGGCGGGCATGGCGCTGGTACTCGCCGAGGGCTCGACCGCGCGCCAGCGCATCGCCGTCTACCAGGAGCGCGAGCGCATCGCCCGCGACCTGCACGACGTGATCGTGCAGCGGCTGTACGCGGCGGGCGTGCAGCTGGAGGTCCTGGAGCGGCGGCTCGACGGCAGGCTCGACACCCCCGACGCCAGGCGGCTGGCCGAGACGATGGACCAGATCGACCAGACGATCGCCGAGGTCCGGGCCACCGTGCGGACGCTGACCTCGGCCGATCCGGGCACCCCGGCGCAGGCGCCGGACCTCGCCGAGTCGATGCGCTCGGAGGTCCGCATCGCCGGTGAGCTGCTGGGCAGGCCGCCGAAGCTGGACATCGAGGGCGACCTCTCCGACGTGCCGGTCGCGGTGGCCGACCACGCCCGCGCCGCGCTGCGCGAGGCGCTGTCGAACGTGGTCCGCCACTCCGGGGCGCGCAGCGTCCTGGTCCGCGTCCGCCGCACGCCCTACGGCCTGCTGCTCCAGGTCGTCGACGACGGCTGCGGCGTGCCCCGCGACGTCTCCAAGCGCGGCCTGCGCAACCTGGAGGAGCGCGCCACGGCGGCCGGGGGCCGCTGTGTGATCACCTCGTCCCCGGACAGCGGCACCACGGTCACCTGGGAAGTGCCGCTGGGCTGAGCGCTTCCGGGGCCTTCTGCCCTGGAAAGACGCGGGTGTGGCGGATGCCGGTGGACCAGTCCGTCCGGTATTCCCTTGGTGACATCGACGAGTTTGCGGTAGAAGTCCAGCGCATGTAGCGGTGCGCGGCAAAACCGCCGGGCCGCTGAACGGATTTGGTAATCGTAGGCCCGCGTGCGGAAGCCGGCTTGGTTCGCTTACACCATTCCGGCCGGATCAGCCATCGCCTTCTCCAGTGGCTCATAGTGGTATTGGGCAATGAACTGTGCGTACCTGGACAGTGTGCGGCCGCTGTCGAACAGCACGTCCATATGGTGGTTGGGGGTTCGCGTGGTCGTACGAGTCGGCCGGGGACTCCCGAAGCGCCGTGGAGCAAGGAATTCGTTTGCGCTGAACCCGGCTGCGTAGTGCCGGCTTGGCAAGCCTGCCGAAGTAGTGCGGCGGCACGATGTGTCGTCTTTACGTGGCTAGTCCCACTTTTGACGTAGCCGGTGGCGATTGTCCGCTGTCGGCTCCGTCCGGTCCGGTACCGCGGGGAACGCCCGCGAGGTGCTCCCTGGCCGCGGCAGCGGTGGAGAGAAGTAGGGGCATCTTTGGCTGCCCGAGTTGCTCTTGCGGCTCCTTTGGCCGCTTCCTTATGCTGCTCGACACGAGACGGTATTGGTGGAGAACGGCGGTGCTCACCAGTCTCATGGCCGCTTGCTCGAAGCGGGGAGTTTCAAGCTCGTTGCTTCGAGCAAGTGGGGAATGTGGAACCGGCGATAGCGGGGCAAAATATCGCTGGCGAATGTATTCATGGCGATGGCCGGGTGGGCTTTTTGCCTGGGTTCGGCCATTGTGGTTGGCCATGGAGATCACGACTTGGCCCTGCCGTCCTTCCTGGGACGGCAGGGCCAGGTTTCTTTTTCTGGGGACAGGGATGAGTGGGGCGCACGGGGGGATAGGGCGCGCCCCACTCAAAAGCCCAAGCCGTTCTCAGGGGGTAGGTCGATCGGCTTGCGCATGTACGTACGGTAGCGCATGCATCGCAGTCCGCGACGGTCTGCGGGTATTTCTCCCCTGCTTTTCGGGGCGAAAGGGCAATTGAAACGACTCGCCGCAAGGAACCTTTCATGGCAAGGCACTACGGTCACCTGTGAAGTGCCGCTGGGCTGCCGCTTCCGGGGCCTTCTGCCCTGGGAAGACGCGGCGTGAGCGCGCATACTGGGCCCAAGAGCGGCTAGGAGCCCTCATGGTCAAGCAGAACCGGCCGGAGAAGCGGTCCCGCGGGGTGTCTCCGCGGGTGGTGACGGGGCTCGTGCTCGTCGCGCTCGCGGTGGTCTTCATCCTGGAGAACCGGCACGTCGTCGACATCAGGGTCTTCGTGCCGGTCGTGACCATGCCGCTGTGGACCGCGCTCGTCGCGGTCATGCTCGTCGGCATCGTCGTCGGCCTGCTACTCAACCGCCAGAAGCGCTAGGTGTGGCTCTGCCGCCGCGCCACCCACGCCGCGGCCTGCGTGCGGCGCTCCATGCCGAGTTTGGCCAGCACCGCCGTGACGTAGTTCTTGACCGTCTTCTCCGCCAGGAACAGCCGCTCTGCGATCTGCCGGTTGGTCAGGCCCTCGCCGATCAGCTCCAGCACCTTGCGCTCGCGCTCGGTGAGCGCGTCGAGCTCGTCCGGGACGGGGCTGGTGGACTGGCGCAGGCGGTCAAGCACCCGCGCGGTGGTGACCGGGTCGAGCAGCGAACGGCCCGCGGCCACCTCCCGCACGGCGTTGACCAGGTCCTGCCCGCGCACCTGTTTGAGCAGGTAGCCCGACGCGCCGGCGTTGATCGCGCCGACCAGCGCCTGCTCGTCGTCGAACGCGGTCAGCACCAGGCAGTAGGGGGCGGGGTCGAGGGCGCGCAGCCGACGGCACAGCTCCAGGCCGTCTCCGTCGGGGAGCCGCATGTCCACGACCGCGACGTCCGGTTCGACGCTGCGGGCGCGGACCAGCGCCTCGTCGACCCCGCCCGCCTCGGCGACGATCTCGACGTCGTCCTCGGTGTCCAGCAGGTCGCGCAGGCCGCGGCGAACGACCTCGTGATCATCGACAAGCAGTACCCGCACTGGCACGGGCACCACGCTACGGAGCCGCTCGCGCGCTGTCGCGGGCAGGTGCCGAATCTCGCTCACTTCCTGCGCTTCTTGCGCCCCTTGCCCTTCCCGGTGCCGACCGCCTGGTGCGTTTGCTCGGAGACCTTGTGCGCCGTGTGGCGTGCACGCTGCGCCGTGTGGCGCGCGCGGTAGCCGACCGACGGCTTGCCCCCGGTGTCGACGGCCGAGATCAGCAGGCCGCCGAGCAGCCCGAGGTTCTTGTAGAAGTGGATCTGCTGGCTCTGGCGCTGCTCAGGGTCGGAGATCTCCCAGAACGGGTGCCCGGCCAGCGTCGTGGGCACGACGCTGCCCGCCAGCAGCAGCGAGGCCAGGCGGGGGAACTTGCCCAGCGCCAGCATCGTGCCGGCGCCGATCTTCACCATCGCGTCGATGCGGACCAGCGTCTCGGGATCGGTGGGCACCTGCTCGGGCAGCGAGTCGCGGACCTTGCCCGTGGTCTTCTCCAGCAGTGGACTCGCGGCCTTGGCGTGGCTGGGCACATCGCGAAGCGCCTGCACGCCGCCGTAGATGAACGTCGTCGCCAGCAGCGGGCGGGCCAAACGGCGGATGAGCATCTGCGGGCCTCCTCAGGTACGTCCGGTGCCGCCGACGGTACTCAGTGTCAGCCCGTCTCGCCTGCCTCGCACATCCTTGAGTTGACTGCGCTCAAGTTTGGTTACAGACTCGGGAACAAGAAGACGGCCAGCGCCGTTGGTAGGGATGTGAGCCGGTGGAAGGAGCCGGCAGCGAAACGCAGGAGGATCGAGATGACTCTGGTTCGCAGGTCGAGCTGGGACCCGTTCGGCAACCTGGTCCGCCAGATGGACCGCGACTTCGACAGCATCAGCCGCCGGTTCTTCGGCAGCCAGGGCGTCGAGGGCTTCGTCCCGGCCACCAACGTCGAGCGCGACGGTTCGGACGTGGTGATCAAGCTGGAGCTGCCGGGCGTGGACATCGCCCAGGACGTCGAGGTGGAGGTCACCGACGGCCGGCTGTCGATCAGCGGACAGCGCCGCACCGAGAAGACCAGCGGTGAGGACGGCGCGGTGCTGCTGCGCGAGATCCGCACCGGTGCGTTCCGGCGGGAGTTCAACCTGCCGGAGGGCGTGACGGCCGAGCAGGTCGAGGCGAACTACGACCGCGGGGTGCTCGAGGTGCGGGTGCACGAGGTCAGCAAGCCCGCGCCCGCCCCGACCAAGATCCAGATCGCCGACCGGCGCCAGGGCGACGGCAAGGCCGAGCTGAACTGACGCCGCACCGGGTCGACCCGGTGCTCCGAAGTGCTGAGGGCCCGCGACGCGCGGGCCCTCGCGCCTGTCCGGGGTCGGTCACGCCCGGGGCGCCGGCACAGGGGGCGTCAGCGGTGTTCGACGTGGGCGAAGACCTCGTCCCACGCCGCCGCGACCTGCCGCGCGCACAGCTCCGGCGCGGCACCGCCCACGCCGGTGCCGAGGCCGGGCATCGCGATCGAGCGCACGAAGTCGCGCACCAGCACGCCGTTCTCCAGCGCACCGCCCGCCCACAGCCGCAGCACGGCCCTCGCGCACAGGTAGGGGTGCACGGTGTCGGCGGGAAGGCGTTCACCGGGCTCCCGCATCGTGGGAGAGCTGAACAGCCAGGGCGGCGCCGGCGCGCCGGTCGGCACCAGCAGCGCCTCGCCGACGGGTAGCTCGCCGCCGTGGTAGGCCAGCACCGCGCTGCGCACGTGCTGCTCGACGTCGGGGAAGGCCCGCGCGTAGACGGCGTTGATGCCGCCGCGCATCCACCCGTACGAGTTCGCGGGGCTGACCACCGCGTCCACCGGCATGTCGAGCACCGAGCCGCGGTGCACCTCGACACCGTCCCGGCCCTCGGCCACCTCATGCCAGGCTGCGGCCAGCGGCTCGTCCAATGCGCACAGGACAAGCCGCAGCTCCGGCTCCGCTCCGTCCGACGAGCGCTCCGACTCCGCGGTCACGCTCACAGCATCGCAGGAATGGACGCATTCGTGTCATCGGGTAGGTCACACATCCGAAGAATGACCTCGGCCACACCGCCGGTGGCGTTGCGCACAACGCGCCACCCGTAGGCTGGGCGCCGTGCCACGAATCGCCTACCTCGGACCCTCGGGAACTTTCACCGAACAGGCGACCAGAGCCCTGACCGCCGACTTCGACGCCGAGCTCGTCCCCCACGACGACGTGCGGCAGGCGCTTGCGGCGGTGCGTTCGGGCGAGGTCGTCGCCGCGGGGGTGCCGGTGGAGAACTCGGTCGAGGGCTCGGTGCCCGCCACGATGGACGCGCTCGTCAGCGACGAGCCGGTGGTCGCGGTCGCCGAGACCGTGCTGCCGGTGGTGTTCGACGTGCTGGTCCGTCCGGGGACCAGACCCGAAGAGGTGTCGACGGTGGCCAGCCACCCGCACGCCATCGCGCAGGTGCGGGGCTGGCTGGAGGCGAACCTGCCGCGCGCCGAGGTGCACTTCGCGGGTTCGACCGCGGCCGCGGCCGCGGCGGTGCGCGACGGCGAGTACGACGCCGCGGTGGCCGCGCCGATCGCGGTCGAGCGCTACCCGTCGCTGGAGCGCCTGTCGGCGGGCGTCGCCGACGTCCGGGACGCCTTCACCCGGTTCCTGCTGGTCCGCCGCCCCAGCCCGCCACCGGAGCCGACCGGCGCGGACCGCACCTCGGTGGCCGCGGTGATCTCCGACGAGGTCGGCACGCTGGCGCTGCTGCTGTCGGAGCTGACGCTGCGCGACATCAACCTCAGCCGCATCGAGTCCCGGCCGACCAAGGACCGCCTCGGCGAGTACCGGTTCTTCCTCGACTTCGACGGGCACGTCGCCGACTCCCGGGTCGGCGACGCGCTGGCCGCGCTGCGGCGCCGCTGCAGCGAGGTGCGCTTCCTGGGCTCCTACCCGAAGGCCGACCGCGCGCCGTCGGCCATCCGCCCTTCGGCGTCCGAGCAGGCGTTCCGGGCCTCGGCGCGGTGGCTGGACGACATCCGAGCGGGAAGGATCGCATGACCGACGAACTCGCCCTCAGCTCCGACGGCACCCGGCTGGTGCTGGCCAGGCACGGCCAGACCCCGTCGAACGTGGTGCACGCGCTGGACACCCTGCCGCCCGGCCCCGCGCTGACCGACGAGGGCAGGCGGCAGGCCCGCGCGCTCGCCGACCGGCTCGCCGACGAGAAGGTCCTGGCGATCCGCGCCAGCCGCGCGGTCCGCGCCCAGCAGACCGCCGCGCCGCTGGCCCGGCACCACGGCCTGGACGTCGAGGTCGTCGACGGCACGCAGGAGATCTACGTCGGCGACCTGGAGGGCACCACCGACGGCGAGTCGCGGCAGCGCTTCGAGGACGTCTACCAGAGCTGGCACTTCGGCGACATCGACGTGCCGATGCCGGGCGGCGAGACCGGCCGCGAGGCGCTCGCGCGCTTCCTCGGCGCGGCCCGGCATGCCCTCGACGGCGCCAGTGGTGGCTCGGTGGTGCTGGTCAGCCACGGGGCGATGCTCCGGCTGGCCGCGGCTCACCTGGCGGCCGACGTCGACGCCGCCAGCGCCAACGCCGCCTACCTGCCCAACACCGGCGTGATCGTGCTCGAACCGGCGCCCACACCGACCGGCTGGCACTGCGTGGAGTGGGACGGCCTCGGCATCTGAGGCTTCGAACTCACCTTGCGAGGCGGTGTGGGTGGCGGAATCTCAGACGGTGCCGGTCGCGGCGGTGGGCCGAGCGGCTGCGCCGCTTCGAAGATCAAAAACAGGCGCTTCCACCACCTGCTGAGCAGCGGCCGCGCGGCGCGGGGTCAGCCCCAGCCGAGGGCGTGCAGTTTCTCGTCGTCGATGCCGAAGTGGTGCGCGATCTCGTGCACCACGGTCACGGCCACCTCGTCGACGACCTCGTCCTCGTCGGCGCACATGTCCAGCAGCGCCTCGCGGTAGATCGTGATGTGGTCCGGCAGCACCCCGCCGTAGGTGCTGTCGCGCTCGGTGAGGGCGATGCCCTCGTACAGCCCGAGCAGCGACGGGTCCTCGGGGTTGCGGTCCTCGACGAGCACGACGACGTTGTTCATCGCCGACGCGAACTCCGCGGGCAGCAGGTCCAGCGCGTCGGCCACCAGCTCCTCGAACCGAGCCCTGGTCATCTCCACCGGCACGGTCCCAGTTCTACCCCAAACCGGACCGCGCCGGCGTGCTTCAGCGCTCGCCCTCGGCCGGCACGCCCGGCTGCACCGGGGCGGCGTCCTCGGGGGCGGGCTCCTTGTCCACCCGCACCTCGCCCTTGACGCCGCCGGTCACCGGCGCCAGCCCGCTGCCGTCCGGCAGCTGCGCGCTGACCTTGCAGTTGACCTTGCGCGACCCGGCGTCCCAGCTCTCCATCGGCAGGGTGTCCCAGTAGGTCGTCAGGCCCTTGTCGCGGACCACGTTCGGCCCGCCCGCGTAGGCGGCGGTCAGCTCGCCGCACCTGGTGGCCAGGAAGTTGTCCTGGTCGGGCACGGCCGGGAAGCCTTCCGGGAACTGCTGGCCGAGGTCGACGACGCCGGTGATCTCGACCGAGTGCAGCTGGGAGCAGTCCACCGGGTCCCACACCGCGGTGCCGTTGATGCCCAGGCAGCGGCCCTCGTCGTAGACGTTGGACTGGTCGATCTTGGAGGCGTTGCCGCTGATCCGGTAGAGCTTGCCGGAGGGGCCGGGCTGCTGGAGACCGCAGTGCAGCGTCCGGTCGCCCTCGGCCCAGCCCTGCTCGCTCGGGGTGAAGGCGCCGACCGCGAACCGGCCGTGCGGGTCGAACCGGCCGGACAGGAACTGCGTGGAGACCTGCGTGCAGCGGTCGGTCTTGAGCTGCTGCCACTGCTCGGTGTCCGGGAACGGGGCCTGCGGGCCGAACTCGCCCTTGAGGTCGGCGGTGCCGGTCACCTCGAACAGGTGCGGTTCGCTGCAGGTGACCTGCCGGATGTCGGCGGCGTCGGGCTCCGTCCAGTTGAGGCAGGTGCCCGCCTTGGCGCTGAACACGGCGCGGGGTGCCGGGGCGGAGCCGATCCGGCCGGGCCCCCCGACCCCGTCACCGCCGGTCGGCCAGTTCAGCAGCGCGCTGATCAGCAGGATCAGCATCGCGCCGATGGCGGCCGAGATCATGACCAGCCGCGTGTGGGGCTTCCTGCGGCTGGTCCTGGTGGGGGAGTCGGTGTCGGCCATCGAACACATGATGCCTCGACGACCTGTGCGCTGCCTGATGCGCTCATCTCGGTTCGAAACCGATTCACGTCGATGTTCGTCACACGGTCGGACACCCCTCCACCATTCAGGTGGGTAATGTTGCTGCTGGGAGTGGGCGATGACCGGAAGTGGCGGACCATTGGCAGACGACGACAAGCCGCAGGGCCAGGAGCCGACGACGCCGGGTGACGGCGAACAGCGTCGCGGCCAGATGCGCTACCAGGACCCCGAATCGACGGCGCCGCGCGAGCCCACGCTCGCCGAGCAGCGCGCCAGGATCGCCGCCGAGAAGCGGCGCGAGGAGAAGCAGGCCGCGGAGCTGGCCGAGGCCGAGCGCAAGACCCGCACGCGGCGCCGGGTGATGATCGGCGGCGGTGCCACGGTCGGCGTGGTGGCCCTCGTCGCCGCGTTCTACCAGGGCGCGGCCTACAGCCAGGAGCAGGCTGCGGTCACCCAGTACTGCGCGGCCGTGCCGCAGAACGGCCAGGTCACGGCCGATCAGGACGACTTCTGCGACGAGAACTACGTCAACTCGCACCACGGCTACGTCAACCACGGCACGGGCATGTTCTTCATGCCGATCTTCCTGCCGGGCGGCGGTATCGGCGGTTACAACCAGTACCGCTACGGCTACACCGCGCCGGGTGCCCCGGCTCCCGCCGTCGGCTCCACGGTGTCGAGCCCGAACTTCACCAAGCCATCGGGGAGCACCATCAAGGACAGCAAGGGCTCGACCGTCCAGCGCGGTGGCTTCGGCATCAACAACAAGTCCGGTAGCGGGAGCTGAGCGGGTGCGGCGCAGGACAACGCAGCGGCGGCCGGACTGGCAGTCGAAGGTCGAGGAGCTGGGGCTGGTCTTCGGCACGCCCGCGCGTGCCGCGGACGGCTCCCAGCGGCCCTACTGGGACGAGGGCGTCCACTACGAGTTCGGCCTCGACGAGGTGCTCTCGCTGGAGGCCGACGTCGAGCTGCTGCACTCGATGTGCCTGGACGCGGTCGACCACGTGGTCACCACCGAGCGCTACCGCGACTTCGGCATCCCGGAGTGGGTGTGGCCGCACATCGCCGAGTCGTGGAAGCGCCACGACCCGCACCTCTACGGCCGCTTCGACCTGCGCTACGACGGGTCCGGCCCGGCCAGGCTGCTGGAGTACAACGCCGACACGCCGACCTCGCTGCTGGAGGCCGCGGTCGTGCAGTGGCACTGGCTGACCGAGGTCCACGAGGGCGACGACCAGTGGAACTCCATCCACGAGAAGCTGGTCGAGCGCTGGGAGGAGATCGGCAAGCAGCTCGGCACCAACGAGGTGCACTTCACCTGGTCGGGTTCGGATTCCACCGGCGAGGACAACCTCACCGCCGCCTACCTGCAGGAGACCGCCGCCGAGGCGGGCCTGGACACCGTCGGGCTGGCGATCGAGGAGATCGGCTGGGACAGCCTGCTGGAGCGCTTCGTCGACCTCGAAGAGGCGCCGATGAGCTCGGTCGTCAAGATCTACCCCTGGGAGTGGATGGTCGACGACGACTTCGGCACCCACGCGGTGAAGACGCTGCCGCAGACGCAGTGGATCGAGCCGCTGTGGAAGATGCTGCTGTCCAACAAGGCGCTGCTGGCGATCCTCTGGGAGATGCACCCGGGCCACCCGAACCTGCTGCCCGCCTACATCGGCCAGCCCGGGCTGCTCACCGAGTACGTGCGCAAGCCGCTGCTGGGCCGCGAGGGCAACAACATCTCCATCGTCGCGCCGGGCTGGGAGACCGAGACCGGCGGCTTCTACGGCGAGGAGGGCTACGTCTACCAGGCGTTCGACCCGCTGCCCGAGTTCGACGGGATGCGGCCGGCGCTGGGCGCCTGGGTCGTCGGCGACTCCTCGGCCGGGCTCGGCATCCGCGAGACGGCCGGTCTGATCACCGACGACGGCGCCGCGTTCGTCCCGCACCGCATCCCCGACGGGAGCTGACCACCACCGCCCGCGGCGAGCCCTGCCCCGGGCAGGGCACCGCGCGCGGAGGCGGCTAGGCTGACCTGCTGTGATCGACCTGAAGACGCTACGCGAGGATCCGGAAGCCGTGCGCGCTTCGCAGCGCGCCAGGGGCGAGGACGCGTCGGTGGTGGACGCGCTGCTGTCCGCCGACGAGCGTCGCAGGTCAGCGGTGTCCCGCGCGGACTCGCTGCGCGCCGAGCAGAAGCAGCTCGGCAAGCAGGTCGGCAAGGCCGCCGGCGAGGAGCGCGAGCACCTGCTCAAGAAGGCCAAGGAGCTCTCGGCCCAGGTCAAGGACGCCGAGGCCGAGCAGGCCGAGGCCGACCAGGCGCTGGTCGAGGCGCAGAAGAAGCTCTCCAACATCGTCGGGCCGGGGGTCCCCCCGGGCGGTGAGGACGACTACGCCGTGCTCAAGCACGTCGGCGTTCCCCCCGAGTTCGACTTCGAGGTCAAGGACCACCTCGAGCTCGGCACGTCGCTGGGCGCGATGGACATGGAGCGCGGGGCGAAGGTCGCCGGCGCGCGGTTCTACTTCCTCACCGGCATCGGCGCGCAGCTCGAGCTGGCGCTGCTGAACATGGCCGCGGCGCACGCCACCGCCAACGGGTTCACGCTGGTCGTGCCGCCGGTGCTGGTGCGCCCGGAGATCATGGAGGGCACCGGCTTCCTGGGCGCGCACTCCTCCGAGGTCTACCGGCTGGAGGAGGACGACCTCTACCTGGTCGGCACCTCCGAGGTCCCGCTGGCGGGCTACCACTCGGGCGAGATCATCGACCTCGGCGCCGGTCCGCTGCGCTACGCGGGCTGGTCGTCGTGCTTCCGCCGCGAGGCGGGCTCCTACGGCCGCGACACCCGCGGCATCATCCGCGTGCACCAGTTCAACAAGCTGGAGATGTTCGTGTACTGCCGCGAGGAGGACGCGGTGGCCGAGCACGAGCGGCTGCTGGGCTGGGAGGAGGAGATGCTGGCCAAGATCGAGGTGCCCTACCGGGTGATCGACACCGCGGCCGGCGACCTCGGTGCCAGCGCGGCCCGCAAGTACGACTGCGAGGCGTGGATCCCCAGCCAGCAGACCTACCGCGAGCTGACCTCCACCTCGAACTGCACCACGTTCCAGGCGCGGCGGCTCAACACCCGCTACCGGGAGGCCGACGGCCCGACCCGGATCGCGGCCACCCTCAACGGCACGCTGGCCACCACCCGCTGGATCGTGGCGATCCTGGAGAACCACCAGCAGGCCGACGGCTCGGTGCGGGTGCCGGAGGCGCTGCGGCCGTTCCTGGGCGGGCGCGAGGTGCTCGAACCTACGCGCTGACCTTCTCGGCCACGTCCTTCTCAAGCGTGGCCCGCACGAGCGCGGCGGCGAGCCGGGCCAGGTCCTTGTCACCGACCAGCTCGGCGAGCCGCTTCGCGTCCTCGGGCAGGCCGACCTTCTTGGCGCCGGAGAGGGCCTTCTTGTCGAAGTAGGGGCGCAGCTCCGGCCAGACGGCCTGGGCCTCGCGGCAGAAGATGTCCGCGCCGACCGGTCCGAGGCCCTTGACCTCCTGCAGCTTGCTCTTGAGCGCCTTGATGCCGCCTCCGGCCTCGTCGCGCAGCTTGCGCAGGTCGCCCCGGTAGCGGTCGAGCAGGTACTCGGCGCCGTCGCCCAGCGAGGTCGCCGTGCTCTCGTCGTAGCGGACGTAGTGCCCGCGGCCGAGGGCGTCCACCCGCTGCTGCCAGGTCGCGTCGCGCATCTTCTGCGGGGTGCCGAACTCGGCCAGCTCCCGCGCGGCCGACACCGCGATGCCGGCCTTGATCCGCGTGGACAGCAGCACCGAGAGCACCAGCAGCCGGTAGAGCGGGGCGGGCTTGTCCTCGAGCTTGATGCCCGCCTCCTCGGCGTACGTGGTGCCCGCCCGGTCGAGCAGGTCGCGCACGGCGGTCTTCGTCGACATCGGTTCCCACCTCCCTTTCCGCGTCTACCCGGCTCGTGCCGTGGGCACACTCCGGCCACGCGCGTCGGCGCGGAAGTCGACCTATGGTGGGTGGCGTGTCGGATCAACCGGAAACCCCAAACGGCTCAGCGGGTCAGGCGCTGGCCGGTCTGGGCGGCCGGATCGGCCGCCTGCGCACCGAGCGCGGCCTCGACCAGGCGACCCTGGCGCGGCGGGCCGAGTTGGAGCAGACGCACCTGGCCGGTGTCGAGTCCGGCACCGCGACGCCGTCGCTGCCGGTGCTCGCGCAGCTCGCCGAGGCGCTCGACGTCGGTCTCTCGGAGCTGTTCACCGACGCCAGGCCCGGGCCCGCGGCGGTGGTGCTGCGCGGCGACGAGGTGCCGTCGGTCGACGACGGCGGCATGTCGGTGCAGGTCCTGACGCCGCGCGCGGTGATCCCCGGCCTCTACGCGGCGCGGTACCGGCTGTCGTCGGCCAGCTCCGCAGTGCGCCCGGTCCGCCACGTGGGCCACGACTGGCTCTACGTGCTCAGCGGTGAGCTGCACGTGGAGTTCGAGTCGGACTCCACGACGCTGCGGGCGGGCGACAGCGTGAGCTTCAGCTCGAAGGTCCCGCACAAGCTCTCCGCGGTGGGCGGGCAGGACGCGGAGTTCCTCGCGGTCGGCGCGACCCTGCTCACGCCGACCTGACGCCGGTCACCACCAGCGTTCGAGCACCTGCGCCACACCGTTGTCGTTGTTGGTGGCGGTCACCTCGTCGGCGACCGCCAGGGCCGCCTCGTGGGCGTTGCGCATCGCGACGCCGTGGCCCACCCAGGAGAGCATCGGCACGTCGTTGGGCATGTCGCCGAAGGCGATGACGTCCGCCTGGTCCACCCCGAGATCGGCGGCGACCGTGCGCAGCCCGCTCGCCTTGTCCACCCCCGCGGCCGAGAACTCGATTATCCCGGCGCCGGTGGAGTAGGTCATCTCCAGCCGGTCGCCGACGACCTCCTCGGCGATCGCCGCCATCTGGGCGCTGTTCATCGCGTCGTGCAGCACCAGCAGCTTCACCGCGGGCTTGCCGACGAGCTCGTCGGGGGCGGCGACGTGGATGTCGGAGTTGGCCCAGACCTGCAGGAAGCCCTCCTCGGCGAGGAACTGCTCGTGCACGCGGTCGTGGGCGCCGCCGGTCGTGCGCTCCACCGCGACGGCGCAGCCGGGCATCTCGTGGTGCAGCTCGTGCACCACGTCGTGCAGCGTCACGGTGTCGATCTCGGTGCTCGCGAGCACCGCGTCGGCCTTGGTGTCGTAGAGCACGGCGCCGTTGGCGCACACCGCCACCCCGGACACGCCGAGCCCGGCCACCACCGACGGCATCCAGCGCGGCGGCCTGCCGGTCACCAGCACGAAGGGGACGTCGTCGGCCACGACCCGCCGCACCGTCGCGGCGGTGCGGGAGCTCACCCGCTCCATCGAGTCGAGCAGCGTCCCGTCGACGTCCGAAGCCACCAGGCCAGGTTTGCGCACGGCACCATCCTGCCCGGTCGCGGCCGCGCGCCGGACGGGGGTCCGGCCACGTCCCCGCCGCAGTCGATCACCCGATACGGTCAGAGGCGTGCGCGTAGGAATCGTGATTCTGCCCGAGCACCGGTGGTGGGCGGCTGAACCGCTGTGGCGGATGGCGGAGGAGTACGGCTTCGCCCACGCCTGGACCTACGACCACATCGGCTGGCGGCCCGGCCTGGAGCGGCCCTGGTTCGACGCGGTCACCACGCTGACCGCGGCGGCGACGGTGACCAGCACGCTGCGCATCGGCACCTTCGGGTCGTCGCCGGACTTCCGCCACCCGGTGCACTACGCACGCCAGCTCACCGCGCTCGACGACATCTCCGACGGCCGCCTCACGCTCGGCCTCGCCGCCGGCGGCGTCGACTTCGACGCGCACGTGCTCGGCGGCTCGGAGCTGCCCGCGAGCGCGCGGGTGGACCGCTTCGCCGAGTTCGTGGAGGTGCTGGACCAGGTCCTGGTGCACGACAGCACGACCTACCGCGGCGAGTACTTCACCGCCGTGGACGCCCGGCGCGCGCCGGGCTGCGTGCAGCCGCCCCGGATGCCCTTCGCCATCGCCGCCAACGGCACCCGGATGATGCGCCTGACCGCCAGGTACGGCCGGGGCTGGATCGCGGCCGGCGGCTACACCGACGACCTGAACACCTGGTGGCGCGCGGTGGCCGACCTGTCGATGCGCTTCACCGACGTCGTGGCCGAGGAGGGCGGCGACCCGGCGCGCATCGACCGGTACCTGTCGCTGGACGCTGCGCCGGTCTACTCGCTGTCCAGCGTGGAGTACTTCCGCGAGGTGGTGGGCCGGGCCCACGAGCTGGGCTTCACCGACGTGATCAGCCACTGGCCGCGGCCGGAGGAGCCCTACGCGGGCAAGGAGTCCACAGTGGAGGAGATCGCCTCCGAGGTGCTGCCGGAGCTGTGACGGGCTCGGACGGGCGCGCTGGTACCGGCGCTCAGTTCAGGGCGGCGGAGCGGATCTCGTCGAGCCGGTCGTAGGCCAGCTGGCCTGGGCAGAGCGTCTGTCCGACATCGCGGTGGGCGAAGATCGCAGGCAGCCGGACGGCCGCGCCCGGCGGGTGCAGCGACCCCTCGCCGCCGGTCGACACCAGCTCCACCGCGGAGTCCGGCGCGACCCCCGACTCGCGGAGCTTCCAGCCGATGATGGCGCCCGCGGCGGTGAGCGCGTCGGAGGTGGGGACGACGTCCTGGAAGTTGCCGAGCATCGCCACCCCGAAGGTGTTCGGGTTGAAGCCCATCGCGTGACCGCCGATCACGTCGCGCTCCAGTCCCTGCGCCCGGCCTTCGAAGATGGTGCCGCACTTGTCGACCAGCGCGTGGTAGCCGATGTCGCCCCAGCCCAGGTGCACCGCGTGGTACTCGAAGATGCCGCGCACGATCGCGGCGGAGTCCGCGCAGCCGTAGTCGTTGGTACCCGCCGTGTGGTGCACGGTCGCCGCCCTGGTCTCGGTGGGCTGCGGCGTCCACTTCATGTTCCGCTCGTCGGCACCCCAGTCGGCGCGCCGGACCAGCGGCGGCGGGGCGGACGCGTGCCGCGGCGTCGCGGTGGTGGACGACGGCGCCTCGGGGACCGGCGAGGGAGCGGCGCTCGGTTCGGCTGAGCGGCCCGCCGGGGCCTTGGGCGCAGCGGCGACCGGCGTCCTGCCGAGTGACGGCCGGAGGGCGACCAGCCGCAGCTCACCGGTCACGTCGTCGCCGCCGCGGGTGGCCCGGACCTGAACACCGGTCGTGCGGCCGGTCCACACCGGCTCGCTGCCCCGCGCGGAGGTCAGCTCGGCTTCGGTCCACGCGCCCCAGCCGCCCTCGGTCAGCGGCCGCAGCTCGACCCGGTCGGGAGCCTCGCCGGACCAGGTGAGCCCGACCATGCTGAACGGCTGGTCGAGGCGCACCTCGCGCTGCCCGCCGCGGCTCGGCGTCTCGCCCAGCGGCACGACCGCCGTGCCCCCGGCAGGTGCCTCCGGCGGCTCGGCCCGCACGCTCGTGGCAAGCGCGGCGGTCAGCAGCAGGACGCACGGGAAGCTCAGCCCCAGACGCATGGCGGCACCTCAGCTCGCTCTCGGCGGACCTGGCGAGTATCGAGTGCCGGATCGGTGACCGCCGACCTCGCGAACCCCGAAGAGTGACCCGCTACGCGGGCAGGTTGGGTCGGCCGTGTGACGGCGCGGGCTCGTGCCTGGCCGCTTCCGGCGGCCGGTGGATCGGCGGGTGCATGCGGAAGTGCGCCACCGCCGCCGCGATCAGGAACGCGATGCCCAGCAGCGTGTAGGCGTTGCCGACGATCTGCTGCGAGAACGTCCAGTCCAGCTCTCGGTCGTCGGTGTTGGGCAGGAACCACTGCGGGCCGACCAGCACGGTCAGCGCGCCGAGCCCGGTCGACAGCAGCACCCCGTACCAGCGGTGGCGCACCGACATCGCGAACAGCAGCGCCAGCACCGGTCCGGCCCACACCCAGTGGTGCGACCACGAGATCGGCGAGACCAGCAGCACCAGGACCGCGTTGACCATCAGCGCCAGCGGCACGTTGCGCACCCGCAGGGCGTAGCGGATGCCGAGCACGGCCAGCGCCAGCAGCACCAGCGACCCGGCGACCCACAGCACGTTCAGCGGGAGCCCGGTCAGCTCCTGCTTGGCCAGCAGGCTGCGCAGGGTGAGGTTGCCCGCGTAGACGGTGCCCAGGGAGTCGCCGGTGGACAGCATCTTGTCCAGCCACCAGTCGGCGGAGTCGTCGGGCGCGGCCAGCAGCCCCAGCAGCACGGTCGCGGCGAAGGTGACGCCTGCCACCGCGGCGGCGCGGAAGTCCCGGCGCAGCAGGAACAGCAGCAGGAAGCCCAGCGGGGTCAGCTTGATCGCCGCCGCGATGCCCACGAGCAGACCGCGCGGCCACCGGGTGCGCGGCAGCAGGCAGTCCGCGGCGACCAGCGCCATCAGCACCAGGTTGATCTGGCCGTAGTTGAGCGTTTCCCGGGTCGGCTCGATCAGCGTGAGCAACGGCATCAGCACGGCGGTCACCACGGCGACCTGCCCGGCGCGGTTGGCCAGGTAGGTCGACGAACGCGCGAGCGAGTACGCCGTGAGCAGGAGCGCCAGGTGCGAGCACACCGCGACGGTCACCACCGCCGCGTCCGAGGACATCCAGGTCAGCGGGGTGAACAGGATCGCCGCGAACGGCGGGTAGATGAACGGCAGCGTGCCGGAGTCGGGGCTCTCGGGCGTGAGGTCGTCGCCGTACACCTCGTGGCCGGTCAGCCACGCGCGGGCACCGAGCCGGTAGATGTCGGTGTCCATGTAGCCGCGGGTGTCGATCCAGTGCACGAACCAGATCGACAGGACCTGGAGGACGATCGCCGTGGCCAGCAGGTAGCGCTCGCGCGTGCGGGTCACGCCTCGATCACCCTCCAATATCGGTTCCCGGTACCTCCGCGGTCCCGGCGGAGCCCGTGGCGGCACTCAGCGGACCCCGTCAGACCTCCTGGACCTGGGCAGAGGTTCCGGGCATTCGCGGGCTTCGCCGGAACCACCGGGGCCTCCGCGAAGTCGTCGCCGACGCGTTGGGAGCCCTGCGGGCTGTACGAAGCCCCACCGGGACCTCGATGCTACCCGCTACGACTCACCGGCGAGTCATCCTTCGGCGGGACACGGACGCAATCTTGACGACGAACGGTATTTCTTTCCTCACCCGACGTGGTTAATCAACTGGCCGTGGCCAGCGGAAAGGCGTGGAAAGAGGCGATCTCGACACGCCGAGTAGCGATGCGGACCGCCTAACGTCAACGCGGTTTCGGAGCGGATGTCCGTCCCCGCTACCCTCGTCGACTGTGAGCTTCGCAGGCTATGACCTGATCGTTGTGGGTTCCGGATTCTTCGGACTGACGATCGCAGAGCGCACCGCGACCCAGCTGGACAAGCGGGTGCTGGTGCTGGACCGACGTGACCACATCGGCGGCAACGCCTATTCGGAGGCGGAGCCCGAAACCGGTATCGAGGTGCACCGCTACGGTGCACACCTGTTCCACACCTCGAACAAGCGCGTGTGGGACTACGTGAACCAGTTCACCGACTTCACCGATTATCAGCACCGGGTGTTCACCAGGCATCAGGGGCAGATTTACTCGATGCCGATGAACTTGGGCCTGCTCTGCCAGTTCTTCGGCCGCGCGTTCACGCCGGACGAGGCCAAGGCGCTGGTCGCCGAGCAGGCAGCCGAGATCGACACCGCGGACGCGCAGAACCTCGAGGAGAAGGCCATCTCGCTGATCGGCCGTCCCCTCTACGAGGCGTTCATCAAGGGGTACACGGCCAAGCAGTGGCAGACCGACCCCAAGGAACTGCCCGCGGCCAACATCACGCGGCTGCCCGTTCGCTACAACTTCAACAACAGGTACTTCAACGACAGCTACGAGGGTCTGCCGGTCGACGGCTACACCGCGTGGCTGGAGAAGATGGCCGAGCACCCGAACATCGAGGTCCGGTTGAGCACCGACTTCTTCGACGTGCGCGGCGACCTGCCCGAGGGCGTGCCGGTGGTCTACACCGGGCCGCTGGACCGCTACTTCGACTACGTCGAGGGTGAGCTGGGCTGGCGGACGCTGGACTTCGAGACCGAGGTCGTGAACACCGGGGACTTCCAGGGCACGTCGGTGATGAACTACGCCGACGAGGAGGTGCCCTACACCCGGATCCACGAGTTCCGGCACTTCCACCCGGAGCGGGACTACCCCAAGGACAAGACCGTGGTGGTCCGGGAGTACTCGCGGTTCGCCGAGAGCGGCGACGAGCCGTACTACCCGATCAACACCTCCGAGGACCGCAGCAAGCTGGAGGCCTACCGCGAGCTGGCCAAGAAGGAGGCCAAGGAGCGCGGGGTCGTCTTCGGCGGACGGCTCGGGACCTACAAGTACCTGGACATGCACATGGCGATCGGTTCGGCACTGAGCATGTTCGACAACAAGATCGCCCCGTATTTCACCGAGGGCCGTTCGCTGGACGGCTCCCTGGAGGACTGACGCGTGACCGACCGGACCACTGAAGCCCCAACCGCGGCGGCGGGGGAGAGCAAGCTCAGCGACGTCGCGTCGGTGCGCGCCGGCGGTTCGCAGGTGGCCGCCGAGCAGGTGCTCCAGCGCGTCGTGTTCCCCCGCGACGAGGACCCGCTGGACGTCCGTGCGCTCTACATCGACGAGCCCGAGACGCTGTCCAGCTCGGCCACCGTCGTCTCGCGGCGCTCGGTGCGGGTCCCCTCGCACAGCAAGCTCTCGTTCGCCTCGTACTTCAACGCCTTCCCGGCCAGCTACTGGAAGCGCTGGACGAAGGTCAGCGAGGTCGTGCTGCGGCTGAAGGTCAGGGGGGCCGGTCGGCTCGACGTCTACCGCTCCAAGCCCAACGGTGACAGCGTGCACCTGCAGGGCACCCACGTCAGCAGCCAGGACACCTGGACCGACCTGGAGTTCCGGGTGTCGCTGGCGCCGTTCGAGGACGGCGGCTGGATCTGGTTCGACGTGTTCACCAACGACGCCTCGCTGGAGGTCGACGAGGCGGCGTGGACCACGGACCTGGATCTGCCCCGGCAGAAGGTCGTCGTCGGCACCACCACCATCCGCCCGGCCGACTGCGTGACCGCGCTGAAGACGCTGGGCGAGGACCCGCAGGTCCTCGACGTCGTGGAGCGCGTCGTGGTCGCCGACCAGGGCCCGCAGAAGATCCGCGACACCGAGGGCTTCGACGAGGCCGCCGCCCGGCTCGGCGACAAGCTGCAGGTGATCGAGCAGGCCAACCTCGGCGGTGCCGGAGGCTTCGGCCGGGTGATGTACGAGGGCGTCTACAACTCCGACGCCGAGCAGGTCATGCTGATCGACGACGACATCGCGCTGGAGCCCGACGGCGTGCTGCGCGCGAACGCCTTCGCCCGCGCGTCGTCGCAGCCGGTCATCGTCGGTGGCCAGATGCTCAACCTGCAGGCCCGCTCGCGCCTGCACACCATGGGCGAGGTCGTCGACATCGGCGGCGCGATGTGGCGGCCGGCGCCGGGCGCGGTGACCGACCACGACTTCGCCAAGAAGCCGCTGCGCCGCAGCAAGAAGCTGCACCAGCGCGTCCACGCCACCTACAACGGCTGGTGGATGTGCCTGTTCCCGCGCGAGGTCATCGAGCGCACCGGCCTGCCGCTGCCGCTTTTCATCAAGTGGGACGACGCGGAGTACTCGCTGCGCGCCGGCGGCCACGGCTACCCGACGGTGACGCTGCCGGGTGCGGCGATCTGGCACATGCCGTGGACCGACAAGAACGACGCGACCGACTGGACCGCGTACTTCCACACCCGCAACCGCCTGATCCTCGCCGCGCTGCACAGCCCGGACGAGGTGAAGGTCCCGATCGTCAAGCAGGGCCTCAAGCTGGCGCTGCGCCACCTGCTGTCGATGGAGTACTCGACGGTCGCGGTGCAGCAGAAGGCCCTGGAGGACTTCATGGCCGGGCCGGAGGGGCTCTTCGAGTCCCTGCGCACGGCGCTGCCCGAGGTCCGCGAGCTGCGCAAGCACTACGAGGACGCCCAGACCCTGCCGTCGGCCCGGGAGTTCCCGCCGCCGTCGGCCGACCCGGTGATGGCCGAGGGGCTGCTCAAGCCGCCGGTGAACCCGGCGGTGATCGCGGCCCGCGCGTCCAAGGCGCTGCTGCACAACCTCAAGGAGCCGAACCGGGAGGCCGCCGACCGGCCGCAGCTCAACGTGCCCGCCGCCAGCGCCCGCTGGTTCCTGCTCGGCAACCTCGACAGCGCGACGGTGTCCAACGCCGACGGCAGCGGGGTGGCGTTCCGCCGCCGCAACCCGGAGGAGTTCCGCAAGCTCGGCCTCCGGGCGCTGGCCAACTACCGCAGGCTCGGCCGGGAGTGGTCCAGGCTGCGGGAGGCGTACCGTGCGGCCCTGCCCGAACTCACCAGCGCCGAGTCCTGGAAACAGGTCTTCGACCAGAAGTGACCCCCGAACCACCGAGCCTGAGCGCTTAACCCAACCCCCGGAGACGAAGTGGCTGCAGACCTGACCACGGCGGCTCCTGCCGAACCGCAGGATTCCGCACAGACAGACGAGGCGAAGTCGACGGTCACCCCCGAAACCGTCGCGTTGCGCAAGGTGCAGGGCGCGCTGGCCAAGCCGCAGGTGGTCAAGGCCGCGCGTGCGATGTCGCTGTTCGGCGAGCACGCGGGTGGCTGGCTGGCCATCGGCGCCGTCGGTGCGCTGGTCGACCGCAAGCGCCGCGGTGAGTGGATCACCGCGGCCGCGGGCGTCGCCCTCGCGCACGGCGCATCCATCGGGGTCAAGCGGGTGGTGCGCCGGCGCCGCCCGGCGGACCCGCAGGTCGAGGTGCTGGTCGGCACCCCGAGCAAGCTGAGCTTCCCGTCCTCGCACGCGACGTCCACGACGGCCGCCGCGGTGCTCTACGGCGGGTTGACCGGCAAGAAGCTGACCCCGGTGCTGGTGCCGCCGATGATGGTCAGCCGTCTTGTCCTGGGGGTTCACTATCCGAGCGACGTGGTCGCCGGTTCCGCGCTCGGCGGTGTCGTGGCGTGGGGCGTCCGGCGATTCATCAGACGGCGGAGGAACCGTGGCTGACAACAAGGAAACCGCGGCCGTCCGGGAGGACGAGGCCGCCGAGACCAAGGAAGAGCAGACCCGGGCGGAGCAGACCGAGACCCGCGCCGCGGAGGCCAAGGCGGAGGTCGAGGCCGACGCCGAGGGCACGATCGGTTCGGAGTTCGGCGACGAGGTCCTCGAGCCCGAGGCGACCAAGGTCTCCGACGACCCGAAGGACAAGTCGTCGGACGCCTATCACGCGAAGGTCACCGCGAAGGCGGGCACGCCCGCCGGCCTGGCCACCGGCCTGGTCAAGGAGCTGCGCCCCAAGCAGTGGGTCAAGAACGTCCTGGTGCTGGCCGCGCCGTTCGCTTCCGGCCGGCTGCTCGAGACCGGCGTCCTGCTCGACGCGGTGCTCGCGTTCGTCGTCTTCTCGATGGCCGCGTCGGGCATCTACTTCATCAACGACGCGATCGACGTCGACGCGGACCGGCAGCACCCGACCAAGCGCAACCGCCCGATCGCGGCGGGCCTGATCCCGCTGCCGATCGCCTGGGTGGTCGCGGTGCTGCTGCTGGGCGGATCGCTGCTCATCTCGGCGTTCATCAGCTTCCCGCTGGTGGTCGTGATGGCGGTCTACATCGGGGTGCAGCTCGGCTACTGCTTCGGTCTCAAGCACCAGCCGGTGATCGACCTGTGCATCGTCGCCTCCGGCTTCCTGCTCCGGTTGGTGGCCGGTGGTGCGGCCGCCGAACTGGCGATCTCGCAGTGGTTCCTGCTGGTCACCGCGTTCGGATCGCTGTTCATGGTGGCGGGCAAGCGCTACGCCGAGGTGAAGCTGGCGCTGGAGACCGGCGCGAAGATCCGCAAGTCGCTGAAGGCGTACTCGCCCTCCTACCTGCGGTTCGTGTGGGCCATCTCGGCCGCGATCACGATCATGTCCTTCGCCCTGTGGGCCTACGACATCCGTGAGATCGAGCAGTCCCGCTGGGGCCTGATCTCGATCGTCCCGTTCGTGATCGCCATGCTGCGCTACGCCGTGGACGTCGACCGAGGCGTCGCGGGCGAGCCGGAGGAGGTGGCGCTGAAGGACAAGGTCCTCCTGGTCCTCGGCGTGATCCTCGCAGGCTTCCTGTTCCTGGCGTTCTACCTGTAGCCCAGGCATACGAAAACGCCCCCGGCTCCGGCCGGGGGCGTTTTTGGTTGTGTACGGGGGATCAGACAGACTCGGCAGCGTCTAGCGGCGCAGGTCCAGCCCGCCGCTCTTGACCTCACCGAGGAAGCTCGCCCACGCCCGGCGACTCACGCGCAGCGTGCCCCCGTCCCTGTCCTTGGTGTCGCGGATGTGGGTCCGTAAGTCCTCGATCGCCAGCTCAACGCAGTTGCTTGGTCCGCTTCCGCTTCGGCTGCTCTTGCGCCACGTCAGGCTCATCTTCCAAGGTCCTTATCTGCGAGCGGATGAGCAGCGAGGTCTCCTCGCCGCTCAATGCGCTCTCGGCGACCTCGGTGAACATGTCCGCAAACCTGGTCACATCGTCCCCATTCTCCACCCAGGTCCCGCCTGCGGCGGAGTCCACGTAAACGGCAGGCGGATCCTCTACGTCGGAGTAACCGAGGATCGTGAACGCACCGTCCATGCTTCCGTAGGCTCCTGCGCCGAACGGAAGCAGTTGAAGGCACACGTTGTCGCGGTCGGCCAGCTTCAGCAGGTGGCGTAGTTGTTCGATCATGACTTCCCGCCCGCCGACCGTTCGGTGGATCACCGACTCGTCGATCACCGCGTGGAGCATCAGCGGAGAGGGTGGACTCAACCTCGCCTGCCTGCTGAGTCTCGCCGTCACGTACCGTTCCGGCGGCGTGCTGTGGAACTGCTGACCACCGAGGTTGATCGCGCGGGCGTATCCGTGCGTCTGGAGGAGTCCTGGAACCACATGGGGTTCAAGAATCCGTGCCGTATCGGCTTCGTTCTCCGCGCGGAGGAATGCTCGCAGGGCCTTGGAGCTTCCGGCCGGAGTCACCACCCGCGTCGCCTGTTCCGCCGCGTCCTCCCACATCGCCGCGGCTTCGACGCGTTCGTGGTCTTCCGCGCCGTAGAACGCGAGCAGTGCCTGCATCGTGGCCCAGCCCGGGCGCACGTGTCCCGTTTCGTACCGTGACACCGTCGATTCGGCAACGCGGAGGAGTTCGCTCGAATCCGCGAGAGATTTCGCTGCACGGTCCCGAAGACCGAGGAGGAGTTGTCCGAGTCGGCGTTTGCGCCGGGTGGGCGTGGCTGGCATGCGCCTGAGCTTATCGCCGTTTTCGATCAACGGGCTGCACTCGATCGACTGAAAATAGCGCGCAATTGCACCTGTCGGCTTGTGTGTCCGGGTGCGGCTCCAACAAGATCAGCGCCGACGGCGACGGCTGAGGGCAGGAGAAGCGCCGTGATCGACTCATCGCATTTCCCCGCCTGGCGCTACTACTGGTTGCCGGTACCGGACAAGTCCAGTGCGTACGGGTTCGTGCGGCATGCGTTTCCCGGTAGCCGGATCAACTCCGGCCCAGCCGGTTCTGCTTTCTGCGGTGAGGATTTCGCACTCGCCACGCCTTCGGAGATGGACTGGATACGTGCGCCCACCTGCGAGCGCTGCAATGAGAACCTCAAGGAACTGAAAGGTGGGGCGGGAAGGTGAGCGCGGCACCGGACTCGTCCGAGATCACTTCTGCCGACTCGGGCCTCGGTGGGCCGACTCCCGAGGACGTCCTGTGGCTCGTGCACGAGTCGATCGACTGGGCGCGGGTCGGTCCCGACCTGCTGAGAAGAGTCGTCGAGGGAGTGCGAGCGCTCTGAGGGCCGCCCGGTGCCGTTGATTCCCCGGCCTCCGGCACCGGGCTACGCGGCCGGTCGGCGCGGGCGTGCCCCTTCCCGCGTCCCGCCGACCGGCCGCCCTAAGCGGATTCAAGCGGAAAATACCTGGCCGTCCGTCCACAAGGGACGAACGGCCAGGGCTGCCTACGAGCTTCCGGCGACCGGTGCGCTGTCAGCGCATGCTCATCCGGCGTGCGCGGCCTGCTTGAGGCGCCGTTGCCGCCGGGCCCCGTAGATCATCGTCCAGGTCAGCAGCAGTGCGATCGTTCCCATGCCGAGCACCGCGGACAACGCGACCATCACGTCGATGGGCAGCACGAAGGCGAGGCCGACGCGCAGGGCCGCTTCGGCGAGCAGCACGACCGCCCACACCGCGGTCATGAAGATGAAGCTGCGGCGGAAGCCCGGGTTCGTTTCCCAGAGGCCCTCCCACGCCTCGACGTCGTCGCCGGCGGAGCGGAACCGCCTCGCGGCGTGGAACATCGCGGGCTTACCGAAGAAGCAGCTCGCGAGGAAGATCAGGCCGGTGATGCCGGTTCCCAGCGAGTCCTTGATGACGAGGGTGCGGTCGTCCCCGGAGACCAGGACGAGCGGGAGCGCGAGCAGGTACGTCAGCAGCATGAAGCCCGCGAAGGGCTCGAGCTTCCCGGCCCGGAAAGCGACGAACAGCAGCCGCGCCCCGGCCACCCCGGCTCCGGCGAGCAACGACACGTGCTCGCTGAAGCCGTAGGAGCGCAGGCCGTAGTAGGCGGCCATGGGCAGACCCACGTCCACCAGCAGTCCGCCGAAGATCTTCAGGAACTTCCGGACCGGCGAGGCCGGCTGCGTCTGAGGCAGGGTCACCGTGGGGCTTTCGTCGGGCATGGGCCTTTCGTCGGGCGAGCCTGCGAGGCTCGCGCCGGCGGTTGTCGTGCGGTACTGCGAAGTCGTCATGATCAGGCGTCCAGTTCTGCGTCCGGGATCCAGGATCCGTGGAATCCGGTGGGCACCCGGCGGGGCAGGTGCACGGTGGCCACCGGGGCGGCGGTGAGGTCGGTGGCGTCGAGCACGACGAGGTCGGAGCTCTTGCCGGAGCGGTCGCTGACGATGGAGAGCAGCCAGCCGTCGTCTTCGTCGCGGCCGCCGGCCGCGGCCACGAACACGGCCTCGCCCGCGGTCCGGTCGGCTCCGAGTTCGTGCGTCTCGCCGATGCCGGTGGCGGTGTCGTACTTGACGATCGCGGCGCCGGTGTTCGAGTCGTCCAACTGCTCGGCGACGGTGTACAGGTATCGGTTGTCCCGGCCGACGCGGTTCTCGTTCAGCGTCGGGAACTCCACTCCCCGGTCGTCGATCGCCTGCTCCCGCACGGAACCCGACGCCAGGTCGAAGATCCAGCGGTGCAGGGTGCTGCGACCGGTACCGGAGAACTCGGCGGCCGGCCCGCCGTCGCGACGGGCACGGCCGTCGCCGCCCAGGCGCGACCACCCGCGGCGGAAGGTGTCCCTGTCCCAGCGCACCGCGTCCAGCACGATGCGTCCGGCCGGGTCCTCGCGGGCGTTGCCGACGTGGAAGACGTAGCAGGGATCGATCTCGAACCAGCGCACGGTCGGTTCCCCGTCGCGCGCCATCACTCCCAGCCGAGCGCCGTAGTCGTCGTTCCACCGGTAGGGGAGGGCGCGACCGACCAGGTCCAGGTCGAAGGTCACCGGGAGGTCCAGCCAGATCACGTGGTTCTCGGTGATGGCGAAGTCGTGCATCATCGTCGCGCCCGGAACCTCGACGACCTGGCTGCGGACGAGCTCGCCCGCGGGTGACAACCGGTGGTAGGTCAGGTGCGGCGGCCGGAAGCCGCACCCGAAGAAGTGCAGCTCGCCGGTGTCCGGGTCCTCCTTGGGGTGGGCCGTCATCCCGTTGGTCAGCCGCCCGTCGAAGGCGCGCGGCCCCTCGGTGTCCAGGCCGGCGGTGAGCTCGTAGGGCAGCCCGCCCTCGCAGAGCGCGAGCAGATGCCCGGAGTGCTCGATGACGTGGGTGTTGGCCGGGGTGACCGACCGGTCGAGCGTGGCGCCGTCGCCGGCCTCGAAGCGGCCTTCGAGCAGGTTGGTGCGGACCCAGCGGTTCCGGTACCACTCCGCGCGGCCGTCGCGGATCCGGATGCCGTGCACCATGCCGTGTCCGGCGAACCAGTGCCCCGGGTTCTCCCCCGGCAGCGGGTTGGGCCCGTTCCGCAGGTACCGGCCGGCCAGCTCCCGGGGCAACGTGCCGGTCACCCGCAGGTCGTGGACCTCGACCTCGTCGGGCACGGGTTCCAGGTGGCCGACGAGGTGGACCGGTGGCGCGCTCGACGCCGCCTCGGCGACTTCCGTCATTTGTTTCCCCTCGGGGCAAGAGATGCCGGCAACTTCGGCGATGACTTTGACATGTCACCATGAACATGTCAACTATGACAGGTGTGCAGTGACATGACGGTTTTGTCAGGTAGAGTCGGGTTCGGAGGTAACGATGTCGCTGCGCTACGCCCTGCTCGGACTGCTGGCCGACGAACCGCAGAGCGGTTACGACCTGACTCAGCGGTTCGAGCGGTCCCTGAAGCGCTACGCCTGGCACGCCAGGCATAGCCAGATCTACCCGGAGCTGAACAAGCTCGCCGCCGACGGCCTGATCGCGGTCGTGGAGGAAGGGGCGCGCGGACGCCGCACCTACGCGCTCACCGAGGCGGGCCGGGAAGCGCTGCACGGCTGGCTCATGGACTGGTCCTCCCTGCAGCCCGTCCGCAACGAGTTCGTGCTGCGGCTCTTCCTCATGTCAGTCCTGGATCCGTCGGAAGCACTTCCGCTGCTGCGCGGTATCCACGAGCACGCGAAGGAGGAGGTGGCCGAGCTGGAAGCAAGGGTGGAAGCGGCCGGCGGCCCCGACGGGGAGTGGGGTTTCGGACGGCTCGCCGGGGAGTACGGCGTGCGCCAGTACCGGGCCATGGTCGAGTGGGCGGAATGGGCGGAGAGCGAACTGGCACGGGCGGTGCCGGACGAGGGCTCCGGCGACACCAGCACGTGAGTCCGACGGGGTCGAACCGCCGCTCCTGCCCACGGCCCGGCGAACCAGGTCGCCTGATCGAGGCGATCCGGCGTCCCGGCCTACCGCAGCGGTGAACATCGCGCTGCCGCCAGGAAGCACCCGTCGAGGCCCGCCGCCACCGGAATTGTTCATCCGCGGATCACCCGTTCGGAGGTGGCCCTTCACCGTACGGGGCAAAAGTGGGAGTCCCCGAACCCTGGAGGTTGCCTTGTCCGATCCCACCACCGTTTCGCGCCGGAGCGTGCTGCTCGGCGGCACGGCCGCCGGCGCCGTCGCGCTCTCCACGGGCGCCGCGCTGCCCGCTGCCGCGCAGCAGGGTGCCGGCTTCGCCCGCCGCGGCGAGGTGTTCACCCTCGGCGTCGCCTCCGGCGACCCGGCCCCCGACGGCGTGGTGCTGTGGACCCGGCTCGCCGCCGACCCGATCGCCGAGGACGGCATGGGCGGCATGCCGGACAAGACCTTCCCCGTGCAGTGGGAGGTCGCCGAGGACGAGCGGTTCCACCGCGTCGTCCAGCGCGGTGAGGCGCAGGCCGCCCCGAGCCTCGGCCACAGCGTGCACGTCGAGCTGACCGGGCTGCGCCCGGACCGCGAGTACTTCTACCGCTTCCGCGCCGAGGGCGCCGTCTCGCCGGTCGGCCGCACCCGGACGGCGCCGCTGCCGGGCGCGATGACCGAGCTGACCATGGCCTTCGCCTCGTGCGCGCAGTTCGAGCACGGCTTCTTCACCGCCTACCGCCACCTCGCCGAGGAGCACCCGGACCTGGTGCTGCACCTGGGCGACTACCAGTACGAGTACAAGGCCGGCGACTACGTGATCCCCGGCGGCAACATCCGAGACCACGCCGGCCCCGAGACCACGACGCTGGCCAACTACCGACAGCGGCACGCGCAGTACAAGTCGGACCCGGACCTGCAGTTCGCGCACGCGGCCGCGCCGTGGGTCGTGGTGTGGGACGACCACGAGCTCGACAACAACTGGGCCGACGAGATCCACGAGAAGCCGGAGAAGCCGCAGCCGGACTTCCTGGAGCGCCGCAAGGCCGCCTTCCAGGCGTACTACGAGAACATGCCGCTGCGCCGGGCCCAGATCCCCAAGGGGATCGACCTGCGGCTGCACCGCCGCATCGAGTGGGGCCGGCTGGCGACGTTCCACATGCTCGACACCCGCCAGTACCGCGACGACCAGGTCGGCGGTGACAAGGTGCCGACCACGGACCCGGCCCGGCTGGACCCCGCGCGCAGCCTGACCGGCGCGGAGCAGGAGCGCTGGCTGCTCACGAACCTGCGGTCGTCGCAGGCGCGCTGGGACGTGCTCGGCCAGCAGGTCATGTTCGCCGAGATCGACCTGGCCGAGGGTGACGCCGAGGGCTACAACCCCGACGCCTGGGACGGCTACGTCGGATCGCGGCAGCGCGTCATCCAGGGCTTCCAGCAGGGCAAGGTGCGCAACCCGGTCGTGCTGACCGGTGACGTGCACAAGAACTGGGCCAACGACGTGCAGAGCGACGGCCGCACGGTGGCCACCGAGCTGACCACCACGTCGATCACCAGCGGTGGCGACGGCTCGGAGTCGTTGACCGAGAAGGAGAAGGGCTACCTGCGGGACAACCCGCACGTGCGCTTCTACAGCAACCAGCGCGGCTACATCCGCACCAGGTTCACCGAGGGCGAGCTGCGCGCGGACTACCGCGTGGTGCCGTACGTGTCGAAGCCGGGCGCTCCGGTGCGCACCGCCGCCAGCTTCGTGGTCGAGGACGGCAGGCCCGGCCTCAACCCGGCGTGATCCGGGCGGAGCCGGGACCGGTCCCGGCGTGACCGCGCCGTGGGGGTCGCCGCGAGCGGCCCCCACGGCGTCGCCGTGTCAGTGCGACGCGGGCGCGAGGATCTCCACGCCTGGCGGGACGAACGCGATGTCGACCTTGTACGGTCCGCGCACCGGCTCCGGCCAGTTGATCAGCTCCCATTCGAGGCGGTGGCTGAGCATGTCGTTGCAGCGCAGGCGATGCCGTCCGACGTATTCGTGATCAACGGGATCGGCGGCTCCCCGGAAAGCCGAGGCCAGGTCCGGGAAAGCGTCGGTCACGTCCGGGAAAGCGTCGGCGGACTCGGGGAGCGCGGCGGCCACGTCCAGGAAAGCCGGCTCCGGGAACGCATCGGGCACGCCCGGGAAAGCATCTGCAAGACCCGGGAAAACGTCCGCGGGATCCGGGAAAGCCTCGGCCGCCGGAAGATCGTCACGGCCCGCCGGGAATTCGATCATTTCCCGCGCCGACAGCTCATCCCAGTCCACTCGCGGCCACTCGATCTCTTCCTGATCTTCGGACTCCGCTTCGGCACGTGCGCCGCACAGGTGCTCGACCGTCACCGTTCCGGGACCGGCGTGTGCGTGCTGCCCCTTTCCTCCGCGCAGCGGGAAAACCGCCAGGGCCACCGCGGCGGCGCAGCCGAGCAGCAGAATTCCCGCGGTGCCGCTGAGAACCGGATGCATCAGATCTTCCTTTCCGGGGCATCGCAGAGCATGCGCGCCTGCTCCATGCAGCAGGCGCAGGTCGGTGCCAGCCAGTCCACGTAGGACGGATCGGGGATCAGGACTGTTTTGCCGCACAGCGTTTCCCGTTCCTCCCCCTCGCGAGGCGGTGAGGTGGGGCGCAGCGCGTGCCGTTCGCCCGCGATGGGACGCCAGTATACGGTCGGCCGATAAGACGAGATTCCGAACACCGTTGTCTCCCAAGGCAGAACGACAGATCGAGCGGCGGCTCCGGCCGGGAGATCGGGGAGTCGCCGCCGGAGCCGCCGCCGGCGAGAACCCTATGAATGGAACGGTCCGACGCGCGAGTCCCTAAAAGGGTGATCGATTTCCTTGCACCGCCATGCCAAGGTGATCGGGAAGAATGACCGGCTTCTTGAATTCGAAGGAATTTTCATGACCGTCGCCAACCCGCCCGTCGCGCGGCTGCAGCTCGGCCAACTGCTCCGGGAACTGCGCGAGAGCGCGGGTAAGAAACGCGAGGACGCAGCGGAGGTGCTGGAGTGCCAGGCACCCAAGATCAGCAAGATCGAAACCGGCCGTTCCACCATCAGCGCCGGTGACGCGCGTCTGCTGATCGACCTCTACGGCGCCAACGGCAACACCGCGCAGACCGTCCTGGAGCTCGCCCGCGAGGCCCGCAAGCGCACCCAGGTCCGCGTCCCGGACTGGGCGCGGCGCTTCGTCGCGATGGAGAGCATCGCCGACGAGATCCGCGGCTACGAACCCGAGCTCGTGCCGGGCCTGCTGCAAACCGCGGAGTACACCCGCGCGCATGCGATGGCCACCGATCCCGGCCAGGTCGACCGGCTCATGGCGGTCCGCGAGGAGCGGCAGACGCGGATGTCCGGAGGCAACGTCCCGCTGCTGCACGTCGTGCTCAACGAGGCCGTGCTCCTGCGCCCGGTCGGAGGACCGGAGGTGATGGGCGGTCAGCTCCGCCACCTGCGCGAGCTGGTGGAGTCCCCGGAGATCACGCTCCAGGCCCTGCCGTTCCACACCGGCGCGCACGCAGGCATGGGGTCGTCGTTCGTGATGCTGCACCTGCGGGAGTCCGGCAGCACGGTGGTCTACGTCGAGGACCTCTACACCGCCGGCTACCTCGACGGCGGCTCCCACGTCGAGCGCTACGGCGCGGCCTTCGACCGGTTGCGCGAGTCGGCCCTCGACGAGGCGGAGACGACCGCGCTGCTCGAACGGCAGATCAAGGAATACGCCTAGGTCCCTCGGCACCACCGGACGAGGCGGCGGCCGCATCCGCCGCCGGTCCGGTGCCGGACCCGCCTCGACCACGTCACCTGCCTCGACACGGCGCCCGCCGATCGTGGCGGCGTGGTCCGGAGAGCCGCCGCGGGGGTGAACGCCCATGCGGCCGGGGACGCCGAGCGGGCGAATCGCCGAAACGATCACACCTTCGCGGCGGGTTGTTCGTCAGTATGGTCAAACAACAGTCCGAACTCCCCAGCAGGGAGAGCCGGTGAACCACCCGATCGGTTCGGCCGTACTCGAACGTCCCGCCGAGCCCGGCCCGGAGCGACCGGAGCGCAGGAGCGCTCCGCTGTGGCTCGCTCACTTCGTCGCGCTCACGGTCGGTTTGCTGGGGCTGGTCTGCGCTTTGTCTTTGCCGTTCGCGCCGGTGTGGTCCGACCGCACCGAGGTGCGGTGGCCGTCCGTGCACGCCGGTACGCCGGACGCGCCCGGCACCGGCACGACGCTCGACGACGGGCTGCGGTCGACCACGGCGCTGTTCGCGCCCTACCGCCCAGCCGAGTTCCACGCGGCGGTGCCGTGCGCGACGCTGCGGAGCGCGGACGGAACGGTGTTCTCGACGCTGCCGCCGGGCAGCGACCGCGAAGGCATGGTCCTCGCGGTCCGCGAAGGTGAGCCGCGGCTCCTGCTCGGGCAGCGGGAGGTGGAGCTCCCACCGCTCGCCGGCGACTGCACGCTCAACGTGAACGCCGACTCCGCGCAGTCCGTGGTCACCGTCGGCGCCTCCACCACGAGGCTGCCCGGTGTCGCGGCGCCGGAGATCTTCACCTTCAGCACCGATCTCGAACCTGTGCAGGCCGCCACGCTCTCGGTCACCGCGCGCACGTTCTCGTGGTTCGACACCACACCGACCGAGCAGAAGCGCGGCATGGTCACCGGCGCGCTGCTGATGGCCGCTCTCTCACTGCTGTTCCTGGTGGTGACCGCACCGCCGGCGATGTCGGCGCTGCGCGGGGCCGCGCGGCTCAGGACCTGGCTGCTGCTGCCGGTCGACGCCGCCGTGCTCGGGATCCTCGCTTGGTGGCTGGTCATCGGCCCGATCAGCGACGACGACGGCTTCGCGATGATGACCGTCCGCAACTTCGAACCGACCGGCGACATCGGCAACTACTACCGCTGGTTCAACGCGTCGGAGACACCGTTCACGCTGGTGCAGCACACGATGCGGTGGTTCGCCGACCACAGCCTCGCGCCGGTCTGGCTGCGGCTGCCGAGCGTGCTGGCGGGCGCGCTCACCTGGGTCGTGCTCAGCAGGGGCGTCGTCGGCCCGCTGTGCGGACCGGGCTCGCGGCTGCGGGCGCACCTGCTCGCCGCGGTGTTCTTCCTGGCCTGTTGGCTCCCATTCGACCTCGGCGTGCGTCCCGAGGCGTTCGTCGCGCTGGGCACCACCGTGCTGGTCGCGGCACTGCTGAAGGCCGAGCACTCCGCGGGCCCCTTCGCTTGGCTCGGCCTGGCCGCGGTGGCCGCCGGCCTGACCGTCGCGGTGACACCGACCGGCGTCGCGGCGCTGGTCATCGTGCTCGTGTTCTCGCCGCGCATCGGGCGGTTGGTCGTGCGGCCGGGAGCGGTACCGGCGTGGCTGGCGATTCCCGCGCGCATCGCACTGGTCGGGTGCGCCGGATCGGTCGGCCTGGTCGCGATGTTCGCCGACTCGACGTGGAACGGCGTGGCGCAGGCGACCTGGCTGCACGACGAGTTCGGCCCGAGCCTGGGCTGGTACCAGGAGTTCAACCGCTACAACGTGCTGCTCGGCACGACGCACTGGGGCGCGGCGGGCAAGCGGCTCGCGGTCTTCCTGGTGGTCACCGCGGCGCTGATCGCGGCGGGCTGCGTGCTGCGCGGGCTGCACCGCTCGACGCGGACGCCCGACGTCGCGCTGCTGCTCGGTGCGGTGGCCGCGATCTTCGCCGCGCTGTGGCTGACGCCGTCGAAGTGGACCCACCACTTCGGCTCGCTCGCCGGCCTCGGTCCTGCTCTGCTGGCGGTGACCGTCGTGATGCTGACGCGGGTGCGCGCGCCGCGGGAGGCGCGGGTGCTGGGCGTCTGCGGTGCGTCGGCGGCGTCGCTGGCGGCCGGATTGGCGTTCATGGGGCCCAATGCCTGGTACCTGTACTCCGACATCGCGATGCCGTGGTCGGACGCACCGGTCGATCCGCTGGACCAGCCGGTGCTGTGGCTCGCGGTGGGCGTGGCGTCCGGTCTGGTCGCCTACGCCGTCGTGCTCCTGTCGCGGCGCGGGGAGGCCGAGGCACGGCAGGCGTGGACCACCATGCCGTCGTCGGTGCTGGCGTTGGCGGCGCTGGCCTCGACGATCGTGCTGCTCGGCTCGTTCACGACCGCATACCGGGAGACGGGCGACCGATTCTCGGTCGCGCGCACCAACTGGCACAGCGTCACCGCCACGAGCTGCGGTGTCGAGGACGAGGTCGAGACGCTCCCGCTGGCCGCGACCCTGCGGGCGTTGCCGGGCGCACCGGAACCGGACGGCTTCGCCCTTTCCGGGTCGCCGCCGCCCGAGCCCGACCTGGACCCGGAGTCCAGGAAGGACGGCGAAGTCCAGCCGCAGGAGGACGTGCCGCCGGTGTGGGACAGCCGCGAAGGCGGACCGCAGAACACGGGCACCCTGACCACCGGGTGGTTCGAGCTGCCCGCGCTGGAGCCCGACCAGGTGCTCGCGATCTGGGTCGCGGGCCGGCCGGAGCAGGGCAACTCGCTCGCCGTCGAGTTCGGCACGCCGATCGGCGACGTGGTCCGGGAGCTGCGCGACCCGCCACCGACCGAACTGCCCTTCGACGACCCCCGCCACGGCAGGCCGGTCGACTGGCGCGACTTCCGCCCGTGGCGCGTGATGACCGTCGAGGCCCCCGCCGGTGCCCGCACCGTGCGGCTGCACGCCGAGGACCGGACGACCGACGAGCAGGGCTGGCTGGCGGTCAGCGCCCCGGTGGTCCGCGACGTCGTGCCGTTGCCCGAGGTGCTCGACGCGCAGGGGCCGACGCTGGTCGACTGGCCGATGGGGCTGCTCTTCCCGTGCCGCATCGACTACCCGCGCGTCAGCGGCGGCACCGCCGACAGCCCCGGCGTGCTGGTCGCACCGCCCGCCGGTGAGGCGTCGATGGCGTACGCCCCCGACCTCGGCGGGGTCTTCGCCGGGGTGCCGATGCAGTCGCGCCGGATCGAACTGCCGAGCAGGCTGCGCGGCGCCCCCGGCGTCCGGTGGGGCCACGTCTACGCCGTCAGCTACGACACCGAGCGCGACGTCTACGACCGGCACGTGACGAGGATCCGGATCGGCGGTGCGGACGGCGACGGCGCCTACCCCTTCGAAGAGCACTGAAGCGGTTGCGCGAGACCTTCGCCTGATCAGGTGCCGCGGCCGACCACTCTTTCGAGTGGACTGTCGCCGAGTGCCGGTGTGGCTGCTTTGCTTGGGGACACACGCTTTCATCGACCGTTCGCGGAATCGGTCGCGCGGCGGCCCTGCGGCTTTTCCTACATCCTGCGGTTCTGGAAACGCATCCGGAAGCGAGCACCTGATCGCGGGGAGCAGGCGTGGCGGATGGCAAGGGGCTGGACGTGCCGGAGCGGGGGGCGCCGGCCGAGGCGAGGGACCAGGTGGCGCCGGACGTCCGGCAACCGGCGCCGCGGGGCAGGTCCGCCCGCGTGCTGTCGGCGATCCTGGGGATCGTCGTCGGGCTCCTCGGCCTGCTCGCCGCCGTCGCGGTGCCGCTGGCGCCGGTGGTCGCCCGCGAGGTCACCGTCACCTGGCCGGAAGCCGCCGCGCCCGCGAGGTCCACCCTGGCGTTCTTCGTGCCGTACCGGCCGGTGTCGGTGGACGTCGACGTGCCGTGCCGGGTGGTGCGGTCGGGCCAGGCGCTCGGCAGGCCCGCCACGCTGGTGAGCAGCCGCCTGCCCGGCCAGCCCACGCAGGGTTTCGCGGTGACCACGGCAAATGGCACCGCGCTCGTCCTGGTCGGCGGGCGCGAGGCGCTGCGGGCGCCGATCGGCCGCGACTGCGCCATCTCGCTGCACTCCGACGCTTCCGGGAGCACCGCCCGGATCGGCGACCGCACCGCCACGCTCCCCGGGGTGCGGGTGGAGGACGTCGTCGCATTCGCCACCGACCTGCCGCCGGACGACGCGGCCGGGATGCGGGTGACCGCACGGGCCGCCAACCCGTTCGAGAACGAGCCGACCGCGGAGAAGGCACTGCTGGTGTGGGGGCAGTTCCTGCTGGCAGGCCTCGCCTTCGTGCTGCTCGCCGTGCGCACGCGCGGCATCCGCGCGGTCGGTGTCGCGGCGACCACTGCGCCGCTGCCCGTCCAGCCCGGCCCGCCGGCCACCAACGGCAACCGCGCCCGCACCAACGCCGACGGCACGGCACTCCTCGCCGGCGACGGCACGGCACTCCTCGCCGGCGACGGCACGACACACCCCAACGGCGATGGTTTCGCACCCGAGGAGACCCGGCTCGGTGCCTGGCGCCGCGCGGTGTCGGGGCTGGTGGACCTGCTCGTGGTGGGCGTGGTCGGCGGCTGGTGGGTGTTCGGCCCGAACACGCCCGACGACTCGTTCGCGAGCGTGACCATCACCAACGCGCTCAACACCGGCGACGTCGGCAACTACTACCGCTGGGAGAACGCCTCCGAGGCACCGTTCCTGCTCGCCCAGCAGCTGCTCGAACTGGTGGCCGGGTTGAGCGCGGCGCCGCTGGCCATGCGAGTGCCCAGCGTCATCGCCGCACTGCTGACCTGGCAGTTGCTCAGCCGGGGCGTCCTGAGCGCCGTCATCCCCGAGCACAGCCGCAAGCCGTCGGTTCGGGCGCTCGCCGCGCTGAGCTTCCTCGCCTGGTGGCTGCCCTTCGGCCTGGGCGTGCGGCCCGAGCCGTTCGTGGCGCTGGGAGTGGCGGCGACGCTCGCCTTCACGTTGCAGGGCGTGCGGCAGCAGCGGCTCGGCCTGCTCGGCGCCGCCGCGTTGTGGGCCGGGCTGTCGATGGCGGTGAACCCGATGGGCATCACCGCGATAGCGCCGTTCATCGTGCTCGCCGGTCGGCTGCGGCGGATGCTGCGGGTGCCGGACATGGTCCTGCTCGCAGGCATCACCTCCACCGGCCTGGTCGCGATGTTCGCCGACCAGTCGCTGGCCGGTGCTCGCGAGGCGACCCGGATGCACGGTTTCTACGGGCCGAACGTGCCGTGGTACCTGGAGATCCAGCGCTACCAGTTCCTGCTCGGCTTCGACCTCCAGGGCGACGTGGCCAGGCGCGCTCCGGTGCTGCTGACCGCGGTGGTGCTGCTGTTCACCGCGCTGCTGCTCAGCCGGGGCGCCCGCTGGCTGCCGGGTATGCGGATGGCCGGGGTCCCGGCGGGCTGCCTTGCGATCGGCCTCGCGCTGATGTGGCTGACGCCGTCGAAGTGGACCCACTACTTCGGTGCGCTCGCCGGTGTCGGTGCCGCGACGCTGACCGCGGGGGTGGTGCTGGTCGTGGTCACCGCACGGCGGCTGGCCGGGGAGCGGACCGTGGTGCTGCTCGGCTTGCTCTGCACCGGCTTGGGTGTGGTCGCCGCGGCGTTGACGTTCGCGGGCAAGAACAACTGGTTCCTGCACTCGCACTACGGCGTTCCGTGGGGCGACGGGCCCGTGAGCCCGTTGAACAACCCGCTGTTGTGGTCGCTGGGCGTCGGCGCGCTGCTGGTGGCAGCGGCGGTTTCCGGTGCCGTTCGCAGGGACCGGTTCGCCGCGCGTCGGACGCTGGTCCGGATGCCCGCCGTGCTCGGCGTGACGGCGGTCGGCACCACCGTGGCCGTCGTGCTGTACTCCTTCGCCGTCGCGCCGCTGCGCCAGAGCGGCAGCTACTCCGTCGGCGGGCAGAACCTGGCGAGCCTGACCGGGCAGAGCTGCGGGATCGTCGACCACGTCGTGGTCACGCCCGACGTGCCGGGCGGCAGGCTCCAGGTCTCCGGCGGCGACCCGGAGGCGGTGGGTTTCCGCCGCAACGGCGGATTCGCCTCGCCGCCGCCGGGCGGGACTGCGTGGAGCAGCTTCGGCGGCGGGCCGATCTCCACCGGTCAGCTGACCACCGGCTGGTTCCCGCTGCCGGCTGAGCTGCCCGACTCCCGCGAGCTGGCCGTCGACGTCGCCGGCCGCACCGGGGACGGGAACCGCATCGCCCTGGAATTCGGCACGCGCAACGGCGTCATCGGCGAACGGGTGCTCGACGACACCGCGTTCGACGGCGACGAACGGCCCGCCTACCCCGCCGACCACGTCATCGAGGACAAGCCGCAGGACAACCCGTCCTGGCGGACCCTGCACTCCGAGGTGCCCGACGGCGCGACTCGGGTCCGCATCCGGGCCGTCGACGCCACCACGGACGGCGCAGGGTGGCTCGCGGTGACCGCGCCCCGCATCCGCGAGGTCGTCCCCATGGCCCAGTACCTGCGGGGCAGGTCGCCGATCCTGGTGGACTGGTCGATGACCTGGTCCGCGCCGTGCCTGCAGGCGATGCCCGAGGTCGGTGGCGGACTCGCCGAACCGCCCGCGTACCTGGTCAACCCGCCGCACGGGCTCGGCTTCGGCGGCAGGGCCGCCTACGAGCGCGTGATCGGCGGCAGCTTCGCCGGTGTCCGGGAAGTCGGTCACCAGAAAGAGGTACCCACGCGGCTACTCGGTGTCGAAGACGCTCCCCAATATGCCGAGTGGGGCCACCTGATCGAGGTCGATTACCCGCTATCGGGCAACGGCTTCGATGTTCAGAGCGTTCCGGTTTCACGGTGGGGTTGGCGAGGGGAGTGAACATGGCCGAGGCGATCAGTCACTCTGTCCGAGTTCCGGTGCCGCAACAACAAGCCGCGGAAGAGGGCAGCCCTTCGCTGGTCTCGTACGTGCTGCCGGTCTACAACGAGGTGGAGGGCATCCGCAGGTTCCACGAAGAGCTGACCGCGGTGGTCGCGACGCGGCCGGAGTTCCGCTACGAGTTCGTCTACGTCAACGACGGTTCGGTCGACGGTTCGCTGGGAATCCTGCGCGACCTCGCGAAAAACGATTCACGGGTGCACGTCGTCGACTTCGCCCGCAACTTCGGGCACCAGATCGCGATCACCGCGGGCCTGGACCACGCGGCGGGGGACGCGGTGATCATCATGGACACCGACCTGCAGGACCCGCCGCGGGTCAGCCTGGAGCTGATCGACGCGTGGCTGTCCGGTGCCGAGATCGTCTCGGCCCGCAGGCGCACCCGGCAGGACAGCAGGTTCAAGCGGTTCACCGCGCACGGCTACTACCGGCTGCTGCGCCACTGCGCCGAGGTCGACATCCCGGTCGACACCGGCGACTTCCGGCTGCTCGACCGGCGGGCCGCCGAGGAGCTGCGCGGTTTCCGGGAACGCAGCCGCTTCATCCGCGGCATGGTCGCGTCGATGGGGTTCCAGCAGGCCGAGGTGCTCTTCGACCGCGACGAGCGCGTCGCCGGCGAGACGAAGTACCCGATGCGCAAGATGCTGCGGCTGGCGGCCGACGGCGTGACCAGCTTTTCGACGGTACCGCTGCGGCTCATAACCAGGATAGGGTTCGTCAGCCTCGCGCTGGCGCTGCTGGGCATCGTCTACGCGGTGGCGCTGCGGGTCTTCCTGCCCGAGGTGACCGTCTCCGGGTGGACGATGCTGATGGTCGCGATGCTCTTCCTGGGCGGGGTGCAGATGCTGTCGCTGGGGGTGATCGGCTCCTACGTCGGCCGCATCTACAACGAGGTCCAGCAGCGGCCGCTCTACATCGTCCGGAAAGTGATCCGGTATGACCAGGACTGACCCCGGAGCACCGGTGGTCCGCGAACGGCTGGTCAGCCGCTCGCTGGTCCTCTACGCCCTGATCGGGTGCAGCGGTGTCCTGCTCGACTACGGGCTCTTCCTGCTGCTGTTCAACCTGGCCGGCCTGCACGAGCAACTGGCCAACGCGATCAGCACCACGGCGGGGATCACCAACAACTTCGTGTTGAACGCACTGCTGAACTTCCGCAAGCGCGACCGGATCCTGGTCCGGTTCCTGCGCTTCTACGCCGTGGGCGTGGCCGGGATCGGGCTGACGTTCGTGCTGCTGCAGGTGTTCTCCGGCTTCCTCGGCGTCGACCCGAACCTGGTGAAGGCCGGATCGCTGCCGCTGGTGCTGGTCTTCCAGTACACGATCAACCGGAAGTGGAGCTTCGGATGAGGTTGGGCATCGTCGGTGCGGGTGCGACCGGGCTGACCGCGGCGTTCGACGCGGTGAAGGCCGGGCACGAGGTCACCGTGCTGGAGGCGTCGGACGAGCTGGGCGGGCTGGCCGCCTCGATCGAGGTCGGCGGCAACTCGCTGGAGCGCTTCTACCACCACAGCTTCAAGACCGACCGCGCGGTGATCGAGCTGGTGCACGAGCTGGGGCTCGGCTCGAAGCTGCGCTTCCACAAGCCCAGCATCGGCATCCACCTCGACGGCCGGATGCACGACTTCGGCACGCCGCTGGAGATGCTGCGGTTCCCGGAGTTCTCGATGCTCGACCGGGCGCGCTTCGCCGCGTCGTCGGCGGCGCTGAAGCTGGTCCGCGACGGCGAGCGGTTCAACTCCGTGCGCGCGCTGGACTGGATGCGCCGCTGGGCGGGGCCGAGGGTGACCGAGACGATCTGGGAGCCGCTGCTGACCGGCAAGTTCGGTTCGCGCGCCGGGGAGATCTCGATGGCCTGGCTGTGGGCCCGCATCCACTACCGCACCTTCGAGCTCGGTTACGTGCACGGCGGTTTCGACCAGGTGTACCGGGCGCTGCTGGAGGCGGTGACCGACCGGGGCGGCAAGGTGGAGTTCGGCAAGCCGGTCTCGTCGATCCGCCAGCCCGGCACCGAGGTCGAGGTGCGAGCCGGCGACGACGGCAGCAGCTACACCTTCGACCACCTCATCGTCACGGTGCCGCAGCCGGTCTTCGCCAAGGCTGCGGGCACCGCCTCCGACGACGTGCTCTGGCGCAACCAGTACCTCGGCGCGACCTGCTTCATCCTCGAATGCGACCGCAGCCTGATCCCGTACTACTGGCTGAACATCAACGACCCGGCCTTCCCGTTCCTGGCGGTCGTCGAGCACACCAACATGGTCGACCCGGCCGAGTACGGCGGCAGGCACGTGGTGTACGTCGGCAACTACGTGCCGCGCGACGACTGGCGGTTCACGACCGAGCCGGAGGAGCTGCTCGAGGCCTACGTTCCCTGGCTGCGCAAGCTGAACCCCGGGTTCGACCTGTCGTGGGTGCGGGACTGGCACTTCTCGAAGGCGGGTTTCGCCCAGCCGGTCGTGACCCCGCAGTACCGGGCCCTGATCCCGCCGCACCGGACGTCGATGCGCAACGTCACGCTGGCGACCATGTCGCAGATCTACCCGCAGGACCGCGGTCAGAGCTACGCGATCCAGATGGCCCACGACGTCGTGCGCAGCCTCGGACTCGACCGCCCGTAGCAACGTCGTTCAGTCTCCGCCTCCGCCTCCGCCGCCGTCGCCTCCACCGTCACCGCCGTCGCCTCCGCCGCCGTCGCTTCCGGACCTCGTCGGCACGGCGGAGGCGAGCGCGAAGCTGGTGTCCCGCATCGCCTCTGGCCGGAAGGTCACCACGCCGATCCCGCGCCGCGGGTTCATCCGCCGGGGGAAGGCCCGGTCGCTGATGCCCAGCTCGCCGTGCAGCCCGACCGCGGCCACGAGGTCGGACAGGAACAGCAGACGTGCGTCGAGCGCGCGCCGGCCGGCGGTGGGGGCGCGCAGCTCCGCGATCAGCGCGTCGCGCACCGCGGTGTCGGGGCGGTGGCGTTCCCGGGCGATGAAGCGGGTCAGTCCCGTGGCGGGTTCGACGCGAAGCAGGCCGCGGTGGGCGAGCGCGGCGCGGTGGCGGGGCAACGCGTCGTGGTGCCGTCGGACCCACTTGTAGTCCAGCGGTATCGGACCCGCTTCGCGCCGCTGCAACAGCTCGGCCAGGAGGTGGTCCGCCCACCAGAGGCCGGTGCGCTCGGCGGCGAGCAGCTCGATCACGGCGTGCTCGAACCGGAAGAAGCGCAAGCCCGGCAGGGCGGATTCCTCGAACCGGACCAGCAGCCTCCCGCGCAGAGCGAGCTCGCCCAGTTCGGCCACCGCGCAGGCGGCCGCGACCCGGGTGGACTCGCGCAGCTTCCCCGATTCGCGGTGCGCGAGCAGGAGCAACTCCTCGGGCAGCGTCAAGGCGCGCGACATGCGCCCAGCGTGCCCGGACTACTTCTGCGGCAGTACCGCTGATCGCGGTCCGGCGATCCGGACGCCGATGCGCGAGGTGTGCGTCGTGTACGCACCGTGCTGAAAACGCCACGAACGGGGGTCGCTGGTCCGTAGGCTGGCGCGATGGTCAGCGAAGCTCCGCCGCGCCATCCGCCGGCGCTGCCCGAACGGCTCCGCCGGGTGGCCGACGGCAGGCTGCGGCTGGTCCTGGTGGTGTCCGCGCCGGCGCTCGCCGGCTGCCTGGGGACGCTGGTCTCGGTGTACTCGTTCTGGGGCGACTTCGAGGTCTACCGGTGGGGCGTGCACACCTGGCTCGCGGGCGGCGACTTCATCAACACCAGGGCGCCGGTCCGCAACCCCGACCCGCTGCCGTGGGTCTACCCGCCGTTCGCGCTGCTGCCGCTGGCGCCCTTCGCCCTGGTGCCCTCGGCGGTCGGCCTCGGCATGCTCGACGCCGTCGACGTGCTGGCCCTCGGCGCGACGATCTACCTGGTCACCCGCCACGCGTGGCCCGCGGCGGGGCCGCGCGGAGCGCTGGCGGTGGCGGCGACCGGACTTCCGCTGTCGTTCGTCCTAGAGCCCGTGCACGCCTGCTTCGGCCAGGGGCAGGTCAACATCGCGCTGATGGGCCTGGTCGCGCTCGACTGCCTGGCCCGCGAGCCGCGCTGGCCGCGCGGTCTGCTGGTCGGCATCGCCGCCGCCATCAAGCTCACCCCGGCCGCGTTCCTGCTGTTATTCCTGCTGCGCAAGGACTTCCGCGCCGCTCTCAGCGCCGTGGCAACCGCGGCGCTGTGCACCGCGATCGGCTTCGCCGTCGACTTCACGGCGTCGGTCGACTACTGGTTCCGCCGCGGACCGGCCGCCGACGTCGCCGGACACGCGCTGAACAGCAACCAGTCGGTGCTGGGTGCGCTTGCGCGCTTCGACCTGCCGCCTTCCGCCCAGAACGCCGCATGGGCCGTGCTGTGCCTCGGAATCCTCGTGCTGACCGCCCGCATCCTGCCCCGGGTGAGCGCCCCGGCCGCGTTCGTCACCGTCGGGCTGTTCGCCGTGCTCGTCTCACCGACGTCCTGGTCGAACCACTGGGTGTGGGTCGTGCCCGGCCTGTTGCTGCTGGGCGGCAACGCGATCCGGCGCCGTCACGGCCTTCTGCCGGTGGCCGTGACGGCGCTGATCGCCGTCACGGCCCCGTGGCACTTCCTGCCCGGCGTCGGGGGAGCCGAGCTGTCCTGGACGCCGGTGCAGCACGTGGTCGGCAACACCTACGTGCTGACCGCCGTCGTCGCGCTGGTGTGGACCGCGCTGGTCACCAGGGCTGGTCGATGACTGCCCCGGTGCTCTGGTCGAGCGCGATGTAGCCGCCCTCGAAGTCGACCTGCGTGCGGCCGTCGCCGACCTCGTACGGGTTCGACGTCGGGTACCCCAGGTAGGACAGCTCGCGCCGAAGCTCGTGCCAGCGCTGCATGATCGCCCCGGTCACGAAGTGCGCGCCGCTGCCCGGGTGCCAGTACGCCGCGGCGGGCGGGTTGTCCTTGCCGGTGAACTCGTTCTGCCTGCCCAGGCCGTCCAGCGTCGTCAGCTCGTCGCTGCTGGGGTAGCCGAAGCCGTTCTCCCAGCCGTTGGCCGCCCACAGGTCGCGGATCGCGCCCTGGACCGAGTGCGCACCGGTCGCCTTCGTCCAGTACACCGACGCGCCCGCGCCGTCCCCGCCGACGAAGTGGTTGTAGACCCCGACGCCGTCAGGAGTTCCGGCCGTCGAGGAGGTCGGATACCCCAGGCGGCCGGCTTCCCAGCCCTTGTCCGACCAGAACTTGCGGATCGTCCCGGCCACCGTCTGCGCCCCGGTCGACGGGCTCCAGTACACCGAGGCGTCGCGGGTGAAGTGGTTGTAGCGGCCGACGCCGTCGGGGGTCGCGACCTCGTCGGTGGTCGGCACACCCAGCACGCGGTGCGCACCGGAGCGGACGAACCGCTGCGCGATGTCGCCGTGCAGCTCGTGCACCCCGGTGGCCGGGGAGTGGTACAGCCAGCCGTTCTGGAAGTGCTGGTAGGAGATGTCGCCTTCGACGTACTCGGTGTCGACCGGGTTGCCGAGCAGCTCCCGCAGCCCGGCTTCGGTCCAGTACCGGAGCTCGATCGGCGTGAACGCCTGCGGGTCGGCCTGCACCGGCGTGGCCTCGCCGGACGCGGCGGTGGCGGGCAAGGAGGATGCGAGTGAGAGCGCGGCGCACGCTGCGATCGCCGCGGCAAGCCGTTTCCTGTTCAAATCCGATCCCCTTTCATGGCCCCGAATTGGGCTGCCATGTACACGTGGTGCCGTGGTGGTCGGTTGCCCGTCGGCGAGCGCGTCCCCCGGTTCGCCCATCGCCGGACCCGTGAGTCTTCGAGCGCGCTGTGGCAACCCAGAAGGTTCAAGCGCCAGAGGTGGGCCGGGACGGCGAGACCCCACTCCCGCCGTCCCGGCCGCGTCGGTGACCGGACCGGCCGGTCACCGGGCTTCGCTGTCCGATTCGGACTGCTGAGTGCCCGCGTTGCGCTCGATGTCGGGGTAGTCGTTGTCGGCCAGCGTCGGGAACCGCTCCAGGCTCGACCGGATCTCGGTCGGAACCCGCAGGTCGTACTGGCCGACCGGATGCAGGTAGCGGATGACGAAGACGTTGCCCCACGGCGCCCGCGGCGGGCCGCCCGGCAGCTCGGCGTGCAGCCTGGTCTGCACCCACTCCCGGGTCGTGCCCACCCAGGCGCCGCCCCACTCGAGGTTGCTGATGTTGTCCAGCCACTCCGGCGGCAGGCCCTCGTCCGCGGTCAGCCGCACGACCGGGGTGTCGGTGATGCCGTCGCGGATGCCGACCTGGTCCACGCATGGCCACAGCGGCGCGTTGATGTGGTTGGCCAGCACCGCCCTGCCCCGCGTCAGCTCGGTGACCGGCCGGTCGTCGGTCAGCTTGGGCTCGGCCACCGCCAGCCACGTCCGGGCACCGGTGACCTGGTCGACCACCACCGCGCGCAGCGCGCTCGCACCGGCCGGCACCTCCACCGAGAGCTGCTGCCACTCGCGGAGCGCCGAGCGGCGCAGCTCGGGGTGCAGGGTCTCGGTGACGACCCCGGCCGGCGTCGCGAACTCGACCTCGAGGACCTGGCCGTCGAGCCGTCCCGCCACCGGGACGGTCACGTGCGGGGCGGGCTCGGCGATCGGGTACCAGCCGGTGGCCAGGCGCCCCGTGCCGGTGCTGCTGCCGTCCGGCCGCTCGTCGTGCCAGATCGTCGTCGGCTCCTCCCACGGCGAGGTCGGCAGCGGCGGTGCGGTGGTGGCGAAGTCCCCGCTCAGCTCGGCCTCACCCGGCGGACCGAGCCGTCCGGCGGGCAGTTGCACCCGCACGTCGCTGGCCAGCCCGCACCCGCCGGCCATCGCCTGCACGCCGGACCGCGCGACCGTCCAGCCCGGAGCCTGCCCGATCGGCGCGACCACGAACAGCGCCAGCATCAGCAGCACCGCGCCGAACGACGCGGCACCCAGCACCGCGCGGTCCGGACCGACGCGCACCACCTGGCCGTGGCGCCGCCGCCACCTCGCCCACAACCACGCCGCGACCGCGACCCCGACCCAGATCAGCGGATTTCGCAGGTAGAGCGGCCCGATGTGCGGTTCGAGGTTGTTGGTCATCGAGTCCAGGTTCAGGTGCTCGCCGAACCGCTGGCCCGCATCGGTGAAGGGCATCCACCGGTTGTCTCCGGCGAAGCTCAGCGAGACCGCACCCACCAGCAGCAGGACGCTGGCGCCGGTGACGACGAGTCCCGCGCGCCGGGGCAGCGGCGAGCGCAGCAGCACGGCCGCGAGCAGCACGGTCGGCGCGGCGGCGACGGCGTGGAAGTGGTTGACCCACTTGGTCGGGCTCAGCGCGATCAGCACCAGCGCCACCGAGGTCGTGATGACCGAGACCAGCGTGAGCCTGCGGATCGGGTCCCGGCCCATGCCGCCGCGCCCGCTGGCGATCGCGACCACCACGACGACCGCCAGCGTCAGCAGCACCGGCAGCCGCCGCGCCCATCCCGCGGTGTTGAGCAAAGTGTTGTAGTGCTGGAACTCCTCGTACCAGGAGAACGACAGGTAGTACCACTGGTGGACTCGGGTGGCCTCCACGACGTCGGCGAGCGTGGCGTCGGCGAAGCCCACCGGGACGACGACCGTCGCCGAAGCCGCCGCCAGCAGCACCGCGGCGACGCGCGCCGCCCACGGCTGCGCCCGCAGCCACTGGACCAGCCACGGCAGGCAGAGCAGCAGCGGAGCGACCGCGACGACGCCGGAAGGCGACGCGGTCACGGCGAGCGCCGCGCACACCGTCGCGACGGCGAGCGCGCCGATGGACTGCCGCAGCACCGCCGCCTCGGCGAACACCAGCGTGGCCGCCGCGCACATCACGATCACCGGCTCCGGCCGCAGCGTGGTGCCGTAGGGCAGGTACCAGAGCAGGTGGGCGGCCAGCAGCGCCCACGGCACCGCGCGCAGCGTCGCGGCGCGGCCGAGCAGCGTCGCCAGCAGCACCCGCAGGAACATCCACGTCACCAGGCCGCAGACGGTCGGCACCACGCGCATCCACCACAGCGACCAGCCACCGAGCTCGCCCCACACCTGCAACAGGTACTGGCTGAGCACGAAGGGGTTCTCGGTGACGTTGAACATGTAGACGAAGTTGCCCATGTAGCCGTTCTCACCGGCGTTGCGGGCCATCATCATGTACCAGCCGTCGTCCATGTTGGACGGACCGAGGAAGATCCAGGCCACCGAGACCAGCAGGACCACCGCGTCGGCCGCGCCGAACCTGGGGAACCGCATGCCGGGCCCGGTGCCGCGCCAGACCCGCCAGGCGAGCACGAGCAGCGCGAACAGGCTCAGCCCGTGCGCGATCAGCAGCACGGTCTTCAACGCGGTCGGGGTGGACTCGTAGCGGGCGTCCGGATGCAGTTGCACGGCCAGCCCGCCGGTGTCGGCGGCCTGCGTGGACAGCTCCGAAACCTGGGGCGGTAACAAGTCGGCGCGGTGCAGCAGCAGCACGCCGTCGCGGTCGATGCGGACCCCGCCCGCGTCGGCGCGCACGTGGTAGACGCAGGACGTTCGCAGCGAGTCGACGAGCACTTCCTGGCCGTCGACCCAGAACCGGGCGGTGCCCGACCGCGCGGTCACGTTCATCCCCGGTCCGTCCGCGGGGTGGGTGTTGAGTGCGGCCCCGCCGTCGGCACCGACGGAGTTGAGGGCCTGGCAGGGAATCGTCGCGTCGATGTCGAGCGGCCGGTACGGGGAGAGCGGGAGCACCGTGGAGGTGGGGGCCGAACCCGCCTTCGGCCAGTTCACCACCGGCGCGTCGGCCCGGACCGGTGAGAGCACCGCCAGCACGCCGAAGACCAGGGTGAGGCAGGCGAGGCCTGCCAGCGTCCAGTGGCGGCGGCGTATCCGGGTCTGGCCATCATCCGATGGCGGAACGGCTCCCATGCTTCATAGATCTGCGATGGGGGTGAACAGGTTTACCGTTCCAGCGTCTCGAAAGGATCACGATTGCTTCCGCCCGTGGTCAGGCCGGGAGTTCCGCGGCGAGGCCCCGCCGCGGAACTCCCGGGACCGGTCACGCGACCTTGACGCGCACCTCGATGTTGTCCCTGGTGGCGCGGGAGTAGGGGCACACCTCGTGCGCCTGCGCGACCAGTTCTTCGGCGCGCTCGCGCTCCACGCCCGGCAGGTCGACCACCAGCTCGGCGGCCAGGCCGAAGCCCTCGCGGTCCTTGCCGATGCTCACGTGCGCGGTGACCGACGATCCCTCCGACGAGACCTTCGCGCGCCCGGCGACCAGGTGCAGCGCGCTGTGGAAGCAGGACGCGTAGCCGGCGGCGAAGAGCTGCTCGGGGTTGGTGCCGGCACCGCCTGCGCCGCCCAGCTCCCTGGGCATGCTCAGGCCGGTGTCCAGCGTGCCGTCGGAGGAGCGGATGTGTCCGCTGCGTCCCTGGCCGGTCACGGTCGCCTCGGCGGTGTAGAGGACGTTCACGATTGGCCCCTTTCGGTCGGGCGGCCCGCCGCTGCGGCGAACCTGCCGGATGCCGTTCGCCAGCGAAGGTAGCGCGCAATTCAATTGTGCACAACCAAAGTGGGTTTCATCACTGTGTTCCCCTCTGAATGCCCGTGACCTGCAAAGATTGCGCACGGTTGAGTTGAGCGCCACCGAAACCGGGTGGTAGCTTCGCCCGCTATGAGTGCTTCGGACGCCGGGCGGGAGTCGTACCTGACCCTGGACCGCCAGGTGTGCTTCGCGCTCTACAGCGCGTCCCGCGCCTTCACCAACCTCTACCGGCCGTTCCTGGCCGACCTCGGCCTGACCTATCCCCAGTACCTCGTGATGCTCGTGCTCTGGGAGCGCGAACCGGTCTCGGTCAAAGACCTCGGCGCCGCCCTCCGCCTGGACTCCGGAACCCTGTCGCCCCTGCTCAAGCGCCTGGAATCAGCCGGGCTGGTCACCCGCGTCCGCAGCGCGGGCGACGAGCGGTCGGTGGAGGTCGCCCTCACCGGCGACGGCCGCGACCTGCGCCGCCGCGCCGAACACGTCCCGGCGAGCATGCTGTGCGCCACCGGCATGCCGGTCGACGAGCTCGACGCGCTCCGCGACACCCTGGACCGCCTCACCGCACAGGTCGACGCCGCCGCGGAACAGGCCCGCTCGACGCTCACCGACGCGGAAAGCCCTGCCCGCCGGGGGAAGTGAGCCGCGGTCTTCCTGCGGGCACGGGAAAGAGCGCGGTTGACGTCATCGCTCAGTCCGGCAGGCGCAGCGTCGCGATCGCGCCGCCGTCCTCGTGGTTCGCGAACGTCAGGCTCGCACCGAGAACGCCCGCCTGGCCGGTCGCGATCGTGAGTCCCAGGCCGTGTCCCCGGCCCCGTGCCGGTGCGGCGGTGCGGAACCGCCGCGGGCCGGTCTCGAGCAGCTCGGGCGGGTAGCCCGGACCGCGATCGCGCACCCGCAGCACCGGACCGTCCACGGTGATCACGACCGGCGGCTCGCCGTGCGCCAGTCCGTTGGCCACCAGATTCGACACTATTCGTTCCACGCGGCGCGGATCCGTGCTGACCTGGGCGTCCTTGAGCACCCGCAGCTCCGCGCCACTGGCGGCCGCGCACCGCTTCCCCAACTCCGCGGTGGAGACGTGGTCGTTGTCGGCGACCTCCACATCGGCGTCCAAGCGGGCGACTTCGAGCACGTCCTCGACCAGGGTGCGCAGGACCGCGACCCGGTCGCGCACCAGTTCGGTGCCACGGCTGGGAGGCAGCAGCTCGGCCGCGGTGACCAGACCGGCGACCGGGGTGCGCAGGTCGTGCGCGATGTCGGCGGTCACCCGCTGTTCGGCCTCGATGCGGGCCTGCAGCGCGGCGGCCATCCCGTCGAGGGCGCCGGCCAGGTCGGTGACCTCGTCGCGCGGCCGGCGCGTGCGGGAGAACCCGGTCCTCGCGTCGAGCGCACCGCCGGCGACCTCGCGCGCGGTGGCGGCCGCGGTGCTCAACCGGCGCCCCAGGCTCGCGGCGATCATGATGGCCAGCAGTGTCGTGGTGATGACGGTGGCGGTGCCCGCGACCATGATGGTGCGGTCCAGCTCGCGGATCCCGGCCTGCTCCGACTCGAACGACGTGTGCGCCGACATCACGCGCCCGAGCACCGAGGTCGCCGCCCACAACTCGCTGCCGTCCGCCGCTTCGTCCAGGTACGTGGCGAGTTGCCCCGAGTGCGCCGCGGTTCGCAGAGGCGCGGGTAGCCCCGGATCGTCGAGCCGCGTTCCGAGGGTGAGCGAACCCGTGTCGCCGTAGGCGCGGGCGGCGAGCTCCAGCCGTTCGGCCAGCACCTGCCGCGCCTGGTCCTGCCTGGTCCGCTGCGTCACCTCGTGCACCGTCAGGCCCAGCGCCAGACTGGCCGCCGCGGCGATTCCGGCGATGCTGACGGCGAGTTTCGTGCGGACGCGCATGTCAGCCGGGCACGAGCTTGTAGCCGAACCCGCGCACTGTCTCCACGCGCTCCCGGCCGATCTTGGCGCGCAGCCGCTGGACGTGGACGTCGACCACGCGCGTGTCGCCGCCCCACGCGTAATCCCACACGCGTTCCAGCAGCGCGCTCCTGGTCAGCACGACCCCGGGCTGCGCCGCGAACTCCAGCACCAACCGCAGCTCCGTCGGCGTGAGCGGCACCGACCGCCCCGCTCGGCGGACTTCCAGCGAGTCCAGGTCCACTTCGAGATCCCCGAACGTGCGGACGGCCGACGCCGGGGCCGGTTCGCGCCGCAGCCGCCGGACGACCGAGCGGATCCGTGCGACGAGCACGGAGGTGTCGAACGGCTTGACGACGTAGTCGTCAGCACCGGCCTCCAAGCCCTGGACGACGTCGAGCGGGTCCGTGCGAGCCGAAAGCATCAGGACGGGGACGTGGCTGCACCCGCGGATGCGGCGGCACAACTCGATGCCGTCGAGGTTCGGCAGCATCACGTCGAGCACGGCGACCTGCGGCGCGTCAGCCTGGAACTCCTCCCATCCGGCCAGCCCGTCCACGGCCGTGCGGACGTCGTAGCCGTAGCGCTCCAGCGCGAGCTGCGTGGCCTCGCGCAACACCGCGTCGTCCTCGACGAGCAGCAAGCGCGAGCAGTCGCCCACGTCCTGCGACGTATCCACCCACACCCTCCACGGATCCCGACGGCACCGGTCCTCGTCCCGGCCGAGCGCGCGCAACACTACAAGCGGACCGTTGCGGTTGGCCGGAGGCTTTGCAACGGCCGCTCATCGACGCACCGTCCCTGCCACCGGCGGAGACGCGATCCCGTTCGATGAACGGCTGTTACACGACTGCGGGAACAGCGCGAAGAACCGTCCCTAGCTTCTGCGTCGAAGCCGCCGATCGGAGCGGCGGCACGAGCTGGACGGAGAACGACCATGCGCAAGATCTCCTTGGTGGCAGCCGCGATCACGGTCGCCACGTGCACGGCGGGCGGTATCGCGTGGAGCGACGAGACCCCGGAGCCGGTCAAGCTGATGGACAGGTGGCAGCACGCGGCCGAGCAGCCCGGGAACTTCTCCATCACCTCCCACGACGGTCTCCAGGACCTGAAGTGGACCCGGTGGGGGCAGGAAGAGGCCGTGGCACACGGCACCCTGGTCCTCAACCCGTGCGAGCCGGACTGCGCCGGCGCGCCGCCGCAGTACTACCCTGACGCGACGCTGCGGGTCGACCAGGTGCGCGAGGTCGGCGACGGGAACTACTACAGCCGCTACACGGTGACCGCAGACGGCCTTCCGCCCGAGAAGGCCGACCAGCTGGCCAACCAGCCGGCGAACCTCCCGGAGGACGTGGCCGTGCGGTACTGAGCCGGGCCGTACCGACGAACGGAGCCGAAGGTGCGCGGACCACGTCGACTCGCCGGGGCGCTGGCCGTGGCGGGGGCGATCGCGACGCTCCCGAGCTGCGGACATCCCGCACTGCGCGTCGAAGGACCGGCGCCCGTGCTGACGCCGCCTCCGGCGGACGTGCGGCCCGAGCAGCTCGCGAACATCCGCAACGTCGACATCAGGCGCACGCTGCTCACCGACCCGGCGGTTTCCCAGGGTGTCAAGGAGACCCTGGAAGCGTGCGGCGCGTGCGGTCTCGCGGACCCCGTCTACACCGATCTCACCGCCGACGGCGAGGACGACCTGGTGGTGCGGGTGGACTCCGGTGGCAGCGGCGGCATGCTGGCCGCCTACGTCTACTCCGTGCGGGAGAGTGAGCTGCGGCAGGTGTTCGCCTTCGAGGGGCTGGACTTCGACGTGCGGGTCAGCGACGGGAAGCTCGAGGTGGTCCAGGCGGTTTTCGCGCCCGACGACCCGCACTGCTGCCCGAGCTCGCACGAAACGCGCACCTACGCCTGGAACGGCGAACGCCTGGTGTGAGTGCCTGTCTTCGGACTCGACTTGCGTGGTCGGCTCTCGAGTCGAGGACAGCCGGACGCGGGAAGGCCCGCGAACCTCCGGGTGGCCCATGGCCGCCGGCAGGTTCGCGGGCCTTCCGCCTGCGAAATCCAGGCGCTGGTCAGAAAGGCAGCTTGCGGAAGATCGCCCGCGGCAGGTGCCGCAGCACGCTCATCACCCAGCGCATCTGCACCGGAACCCAGATCGACTCCCTGCCCTTGCGCACGGCGTCGATGATGGCGGCGCCGACCTGCTGCGGCGTCTGTGCCATCGGGGCGGGCTTCATGCCCTCGGTGAGCTTGGTCTTCACGAAGTTCGGCCGCACGACCGTCACCTTCACGCCGGACTCGGCCAGCGCGTAGGTCAGGCCGGTGTAGAAGATGTCGGCACCGGCCTTCGACGAGCCGTAGACGAAGTTCGAGCGCCGCGCGCGCTCACCGGCCGGCGAGCACATCATGACGATGTGGCCGTGGCCCTGCTTGCGCAGCTTGTTCGACAGGTGCACGCCCAGCGAGATCGGGGCCACGTAGTTGACCTCGGCGACGAAGCGAGCGGCCGCCGGGTCGGTCCAGCCCTTCTCGTTGTCGCCCTGGACGCCGAAGGCCACCAGCGTGACGTCGATGTCACCGTCGGCGAACGCCTTCTCGACGACCTCGCCGTGGGTCTGCGGGTCGGTGGCCTCGAACGGAAGCGTGGTGACGGTGCTGCCGGTCTTGCGCAGCCGCTCGGCGGCGGCCTCCACGAGATCGGCTTCCTCCGGGCGCGCCGCGAGGATGATCCGCAGCGGGCGCTGCGCCGCGTACTGCTCCGCGGTCGCCAGCGCGATGTCGGAAGTACCGCCGAGGATGAACAGGGACTGCGGGTTTCCAACCGCGTCGATCATAGGGACAACCTTCGGGACAGATCGGAGTTGAAGATTCCTTCGGGATCGACGGCGGCGCGGACCTGGCGCCACTCGTCGAGACGTGGGTACATCTGCCGGACCATCTCCGGCGTGGTGCGCGAGTCCTTCGCGAAGTACAGACGGCCGCCCGCACCCAGCACCATCTCGTCCAGTTCCTCGCAGAAGCGGTGCAACCCGTCCTTGATCGGGAAGTCGACGGTGATCGTCCAACCCGGGATGGGGAACGACAGCGGCGCGCGGCTGCTGTCGCCCATCCGCTTCAGGACGTTGAGGAACGACACGTGCCCGGACTCCGCGATCCGCTGCACGAGCCTGCGCAGGGCCTCGTCCTCCTCGAACGGCACGATGAACTGGTACTGCAGGAAACCCTTCGAGCCGTAGGCGCGGTTCCACTCGCCGAACATGTCCAGCGGGTGGTAGAAGGCGGTCAGGTTCTGCACCTGCCCGCGCCCCTGCTTCGGCGTCTTGCGGTACCAGATCTCGCTGAGCGTGCTGAACGTCAGCTTGTTGGCCAGCCCGTTGGGGAACACGTCCGGGAAGGTCAGCAGCTGCGGCGCGTCGAACTTCAGCGGATCCGCGCGCAGCTTCGGCGGCAGCTCGTCGAGCTTGGCCAGCGAACCGCGGGAGAACGCCGAACGCCCCAGCTTCGGGCCGGTGGAGATCGCGTCGAACCACGCCATCGAGTAGTCGTAGTTCATGTCCGAGCCGTTGGAGAACAGCTCCAGCGTCTCGTCGAGGTCCTTGGTGCGGTCGGCGTCGACGATGAAGTACGCGCTCTCGGTGCGCTTCATCTTCACCTTGGCGCGCAACACGATCCCGGTCAGCCCGACACCACCGACGGTCGCCCAGAACAGCTCCGAGCCCTCGCCGTCCGGCGTGAGCGTCCGGATCTGGCCATCGGCGGTGAGCAGGTCCATCGACACGACGTGGTTGCCGAAGCTGCCGTGCGAGTGGTGGTTCTTGCCGTGGATGTCGCAGCCGATGGCGCCGCCGATGGTCACCTGCCGGGTGCCCGGCAGCACCGGGACCCACAGGCCGTGCGGCAGCGCGGCCCGCATCAGCTGGTCCAGGCTCACGCCCGCGTCGACGTCGACGACCGCCTTGTCGCGGTCGATGTCGTGGATGCGGTTCAGCGCGGTCATGTCGATGACGGTGCCGCCGGCGTTCTGCGACACGTCCCCGTAGCTGCGGCCCAGGCCGCGGGCGATGACGCCGCGTTCGTCGGCCTCGCGCACCGCACGCGCGATGACCTCGACGTCGGGGGTGCTGACCACCCGCGCCGTCGTCGGGGAGGTGCGGGCCCACCCCATCAGTTTCCGGGTTTCCACGGCAGCGGTCACAGGCTCAGCCTCCGGGACAGGTCGGAATGGAACACGCCTTCGGGGTCGACCGAGGCGCGGATCTTGCGCCACTCGCCGATCCGCGGGTACATCCGCTCGATCATCTCCGGCGTGGTGCGCGACTCCTTGGCCAGGTAGAGCCGGCCGCCCGCGTCGAGCACCATCTCGTCCAGCTCGCCGCACAGGCGGTCCAGGCCCGGGGTGATCGGGATGTCCACGGTCAGCGTCCAGCCCTCGCGCGGGAACGACATCGGCGCGTCGTTGCCCTTGCCGAAGGTCTTGAGCACGTTGAGGAAGGACACGTGGCCCGACGCGCTGATCTTGTCGATCGAGCGGCGGAACATCGCCTCCTGCCCGAACGGCACCATGAACTGGTACTGCAGGAAGCCGTTGGGCCCGTACACCCGGTTCCACTCGCCGACCAGGTCCAGCGGGTGGAAGAACTGCGTGATGTTCTGGACCATGCCGAACTTCGTCGGCGCCTTGCGGTACCAGACCTCGTTGAACGCGGTGATGGTGTACTTGTTGACCAGACCGTTGGGGAAGATCGGCGGGGCGGTCATCAGCTGCGGCGCGTTGAACTTCAGCGGGTCCTTGCGAAGCTTCTTCGGCAGGTCCTCGATCCTGGCCGAGTTGCCGCGGGTCAGCAGCGCGCGGCCCAGCTTGTCGCCGCGGGCCAGCGAGTCGAACCAGGCGACCGAGTAGATGTAGTTGTCGTCGGAGCCGTCGGTGAAGTGCTCGATCAGCTCGTCGAGATTCTTGGTCTGGACGTTGTCGACCAGGAAGTACGCCGTCTCCACCCGCTTGAGGCGGATGGTGGCGTTGAGGATGATGCCGGTCAGGCCCATCCCGCCGACGGTCGCCCAGAACAGCTCGGAGTTCTCACCGTCCGGGGTCAGGCTCCTGACCTGGCCGTCGGCGGTGAGCAGGTCCATCGCGAGAACGTGGCTGCCGAAGGAGCCCTGCGAGTGGTGGTTCTTGCCGTGGATGTCGGAGCCGACGGCGCCGCCGACGGTGACCTGGCGGGTGCCGGGCAGCACCGGGATCCACAGGCCGTAGGGCAGCAGGCGCCGCATCAGCGTGTCGAGCGAGACACCCGCGTCGACGACCACGATGGCGTTGTCGACGTCGACCTGGTGCACGCGGTCGAGCGCGGTCATGTCGATGACCGTGCCGCCGGCGTTCTGCGAGGGGTCGCCGTAGCTGCGACCGAGGCCGCGCGCGATGACGCCGCGCTCACCGGCCTCCCGGACCGCCTTCGCGATCACTTCCACATCGGGGGTGCTGATCACACGAGCCGTGGTCGGCGCGGTGCGCCCCCAGCCGGTCAGCGTCTGAAGCTCGTCCTTTACCGATCCCACCCAGCCGAGTCTATCCGCGGGTCGGGTGCCGATACGGGCGGGTGCGGCCGGTCCCCGGCGGTGTGCTCGGGGTCATCGATAGACTGCCGGGCGGACTCACGTCGTCCTCGCCTGTCGTCGCAACTCCTGAGGTGAAGCAGTGGCCGTGGCCGAACCAGCTGCCGAACAAGCCGCGAACCCCGAGGTCAAGCGACTCGGCGTGTTCAACCAGTTGATCCGCTTCGTAGTCGTCGGCGGCGGCTGCGCCATCATCGACTACGGCACGTACATGGCCTTGCTCGCCGGGCTCGGTTGGCCGGCGTGGGTGTCCAAGACGATCTCCTTCATCCTCGGCACCACGGCTTCTTACCTGATCAACCGAAAGTTCACTTTCAGCGGTGCAGGGACGGGCAATGCCGGGGCGAAGGCCGGGGCGTTCGCCGTTCTGTACACCGTGACGTTCTTCGTCAACGTCGGCACCAACCAGCTCCTGATCTGGCTGACCTCGCCCTACGCGAACTGGCAGTTCACCCTGATTTGGGTCGTGGCGCAGGGGCTCGGCACCCTGATCAACTTCGTGATGCTGAAGTGGGTCGTGTTCCGCGACTGACCCACCGCGTCGCACCAGCCCCCGCAGGCCCCGGCCCGCGGGGGCTTTTTCACGTCAGCGGACGAAGCCTGCGCCGCGCGACGGGGCGCCGTAGGCGTTGGCGTCGCCCCGGCTGTTCTCGACGTGCGCGGTGGCGACGTGGGCGAAGTTGACCGAGAAGCGACCGCCGTCGGCGGTCTTGAGCGTCCTGGCCGATCCGGCCGCCATGAACTCGGGCAGCTGCTCGACCAGGGCGTCGGCCTCGGCCGGGTCCAGCGCGACGTGCAGGGGCTGGGCGGCACCCGAAAGGTGCAGCACGAGGTTCTGCCGGGTGTTGTTGGTCATGGATCCAGGTCACCACGCGTGCGGACGCGGTGACACCCGGTTTCACCCTGAGCTGACCGCACGGGCCCCGCTTTCGCCCAGGGCGTAGGAGGCGGCGGCCCGGAGCCGCCCGGCGCGAGCTTGCCGGAGCCAGGCGGCGCGAGCCGGACGCCGGAGCCGCCCGGCGCAGGCTTGCCGCCGGAGCCGTGAGGCGACGGCTGCCCGCCGCCTCACGGCTCCGGCCGCCTACCTCACGGGTGCTGGCCGGGCTGCGGCTCCTCCGCGCTGTCCCCGAAGCCCTGCACGTCGTTGCGGTCGTCGGAGTTGGGCACGTCGCCGGGCAGCTGCACCGTCTTGCTCAGCGGCCCCGGCGTCCAGGTGCCCCAGTGCGTCTCGGGGTGCACCTCCATCGCCGCCTCCGCCGGGAGCGCGTCCGGCACGAACGGGTCGACCCGGTACAGCGAGCCCCAGTCGCGGTGGATGTCGTTCTTCACGTACGTCGGCAGCTCACGCATGCTCGTCGTGATGTTCAGCCACCCGAGGGGGCCGCCGCTGTCCGGCGACGACCAGCCCTGACCGATGTCGCGCACCTCGGCGCCCGCCGACACCCGGAACTTGGGCATCTCGGCGATGCCGTTGCGGATGCCCGGGATCTGCAGGCACGGGTGCACCAGCGCCGCGGTCCACTCGACGAAGGTCGGCGCGTCGCCGACGAAGTCGGTCATGTTGCGCAGCTGCGGCGCGCGCGGTGCGCTGACCGCGACCCAGCCGTTCGGCCCGAGCGACTGGTCGGTGGCCACGACGCGCATCTTCGTCGCGCCCTCGGCGTCGCCGCGCACGGTGACCCGGTGGTCCCGCCATTCCGGGCCGGGGCTGACCGGGACGTAGTGGCGCTGCATGACCTGGAAGCCCTGGTCGGTGTCGCGGCCGAACTCGATGTAGGCCGAGTTGGCGCCGCCGTTGGCGCCGGCCAGCATCACGACCACCGGCACCTCGCCGTTGGCGGCGCGCTCGGGCAGGTCGTACCACTGGGTGCGCAGCTCACCGATCCCGGTGCCGGTCTGGTCGTAGCTGCCCCACACCGGAGCGTTGTCGCCGCCGAAGCGGTGCGGCGGGGACCAGTCGGGCTCATCGGGGTCGTTGCCGTCGCCCTGCGGCAGCCCGGAGCGGTTGAAGCCCTCCAGCTTCGCCTTGAGGTACGCCTCGGGCGACTCCTTGTCCTTGAGGCGCTTGGCGGGCACCGGCACGTCCGGGCTGACCGGGGGAGCGGGTGTGGTCGGCTGGTTCGCCGAGACCTTCAGCATGCCCGCCTGCGGGTTGGCCTCCACGTACACGTAGTCGGACAGGCCGCAGCTGGACCCGGTGATCTGCTTGACGTTGTCCGCGCCGAGGCTGTAGCTGCCCCACTGCTTCTGGATGACCTTGGCGAAGTTGGCCAGCTCGAAAACCACCAGCAGCGCGCAGATGATCGACAGCGGGGCGGTGCCCAGCCGCAGCGCGCGGCTCTGGCCCTCCATGCCGCGCGCCTTCTCGTCGACGACCTCGGGGTTGTGCGGGTCGAGCCGCAGGTGTTCGACGAACGCGACGATCATCGTGATGGCGGCGATGAGCAGGAACACCGTGCTCGCGCTGTAGCCGAGGATCAGCGGCGGCTTGTCGAACCACGGCACGCCCCACCCCGACACGTACCACCAGGCGTTGGGGCCGGTGGTGCCGAAGGCCAGCACCAGCATCAGCCCCGCGAAGAACGCCGCGCGGTTGCGCTTCGAACGCAGCACGGTGCTGCTGGTGGCCAGCGCGGTCAGCGCCGCGAGCGCGCCGCCGACGGCGGCGAACAGGCCGAAGTGGTGCGTCCACTTGGTGGGGGTCAGCGCCAGGACCACGAACGACAGCGCGGCCACGGCCAGCAGCCTGCGGCTCGGGCCGAGCGCGGCGCCGCGGATCTTGCCCCTGCGCAGCAGCACGACCGCGCAGGTCGTCAGGCACAGCATCACCAGCAGCACCGGGATGCGGCGGGTCATCGAGCCGTCCGGCGTCTGGCTGAACAGCAGGTTGTAGCGGCTCAGCTCCTGGTACCAGTCCTGGCTGGGGCCCAGGTCGGTGCGCAGGTCGGTGGCGTCCAGGACCGACTGGAGCGTCTGGTCGGAGAAGACCACGGTCAGGATCACGAAGCCGGACGCCGCGATCGGCGCCAGCACCGGCACCCAGCCGAACTCTCGCGCACGCTTGCGCACGATCTGCAGCAGCGGCTTGAGCGCGGCGATGTAGGGCAGCACCGCCACCAGGCCGTGCGGGTTGGCGCCCACCGCCAGCGCGGCCACCACCAGGCCCAGCGCGGCGGGCATCAGCCGCCCGGTCGCCACCGCGCGCTCCACCGCGCACAGGGCGAGCAGCGAGAACAGCACGACGACCGGCTCGGGCCGCAGGCCGTTGTTGTAGGGCAGCCAGAACGCCAGGAACACCGCCGCCGCGGCCCAGCCCGCCGCGTTGCTGCGCCGGACCTGGCGGCCCAGGCGGGGCAGCACCTCGCGGCTGATGAGCAGCCAGCTCACGATGCCCATCAGCAGGGCGGGCAGCCGCACCCACGGCGTCGCCGTGGATATCTGCACCCACAACGAGTACAGCTCGTAGAACCAGCCGAAGGGCGCCTCGGGTACGGCGAACCATCGGAAGTAGTTGCTGACGTAGCCCGCCGTCTCGCGCGCCCGCGCGATCGTCAGGATGTACCCGTCGTCGGAGGTCATGGCGCCCATGACCCACCACACGCAGAGCGCGCCGATCACCGCGACGTCGCGGAACGTCGGCTTCCACCAGCCCGGCGGCACCAGGCGCGGCGGTCGCCGGCCCGCGCGCACGTCCAGCCTGCGCAGCGCGACGACGGAGCCGATGAACGCCAGCACGACCAGCGCCATCGCCGAGAGCTTCAGCACCGTCGCGCTGCTCTCGTAGCGGTTGTCGACGCGGGCCTCGAACGACAGGTCCCGCACGTTGTCGACCGACTCGTCGAGGTCGGAGTAGACGCCGGTGAGCTGCGGGCGCTGGTCGCCGCGGGTCGAGGCCAGCTGCTGGTCGCCGACGTTGGCGGTGGTGCCGCCCGCGTCGGAGTGCACCGAGATCGTGCAGTCGCCCGCGGGGAGCGGGACGGTGCTCAGCGACTGGCCCTTGGACAGCAGCGTCAACATGTTGTTGTCGACCTGCAGGACCAGGCCGGTCAGGTTGCCGTAGTCGGAGTTCGGCGGGTTGGTGCTGAGGAGGGTCCCCGGCCGCCCGTCGGTGCGGGCGTCGAGTCCGCGCGCGGTCTCGCAGGAGACGTTCGCGTTGAGCCAGACCGGGGAGAAGGACACCAGCGGAGCCGACACCGGCTTGGTGCCCTGCGCCGTCGGCCACTTGAGGGTGGTGACCTCGTGGTTGACGGGGAGGAACGGCAGTGCCAGCGCCAGGACGGTGCCGAGCAGTCCGGTGATCGCCGCGAACAGCTTCAGCCGCGTGGCTGGAGCGTCGTGACCGTTACTCGCTGCTCGTGCCGAGGAGCCCGACGGAGTTCCGTCGTCGTCCTTCCGGCTGTCGTCGTCCTGGCCAGTAAACACGAATGGAGAATAGTAGCCGCTGGTACGAGCCCGGCCGCGGCGTTCGGTGCATGTGTGTCTGGACACGAACGAGTGGTCACCGGTAACGCTGTGACCTGCTGACTCAGCTCCTTCTCAGGTCACTCTCAGTGTTTCGTGACCACCCGGTGACCGGTCCGCCTCAGCGCCGGAAGAAGTGCTCGCGCCTGCCCTGGCGAAGCAGCCGCAGCCACTCCCGGAACGCCTTCGGGTCGCGCCGGTGCCCCACGAAGTAGAGCCCGAAGCGCAGGATCTCCAGCGCGCCGATCTTGCGCATGCCCGGCTGCGACAGCAGGTAACCGCGGTTGCGGTAGGTGTAGTAGCGCTTGTTCGCGTCGGAGGGGTCCTGGGCGTGGAAGCGGCCGCCGAGCATCGGCTTGAACTCCGCGGAGCCGTCCGGGTGCACGAACCGCGTCTTCAGCGTCGTGCCGAACGGCAGGCCGGAGCGCACCACGCGCCGGTGCAGCTCGACCTCGTCGCCGCGGAAGAACAGCCGGTAGTCCGGCACGCCCACCACGTCCAGCGTCGAGGCGCGGAACAGGGCGCCGTTGAAGAACGACGCGATGCCCGGCAGGAAGTCGCCGTCCGAACCCGGCGTGCGCAGCTCCTCCGGGGTGCGCTTCCAGGTCAGGCCCCGGCGCAGCGGGAAGGCGAGCTTGTCCGGCGTGTCGATGTTCACCACGACCGGCGACACCGCCGCGAGCTTGCGGCGGCGCGCCTCGTCGAGCAGCGTCTCCAGCGCGCGGTCGTCGCCCGGGCGGCCGTCGTCGTCGCCGAGCCACACCCACTCCGCGCCGATCGACAGCGCGTGCAGCATGCCGAGCGCGAACCCGCCCGCGCCGCCGAGGTTGCGGTGCGAGGCCAGGTAGGTCGACGGGATGGGGCACTCGGCGACCACGTCCCGCGCGGGCTGGTCCGGTCCGTTGTCGACCACGACGAGGTGGTCGGGCACGCGGGTCTGGGTCGCGATGACCTTGAGCGACTCGGCGAGCAGCTCTCTGCGGTGCCTGGTGACGATCACCGCCACCACTGACCCCCCGGGAACCTCGGGGACCTGCGGCGTCGGCTGCTGCTCGGAGTCGGTGCTCATGAGCCCTCTTCGCTCCCGATCGAGGCCGCGGACTCGCCGATCCGGGCCAGGGTTTCCTCGCTCAGATTCTCGAAGGGGTCGTGCCCCTTGTAGTGCGTCAGCACACTGCGCAACGAGCCCCGTTCCTTGATGCCGCCCTTGTCCATCCAGAGCGCGGTGTTGCACAGCTCGATGAGGAACTCGTCGGAGTGCGAGGCGAACACCAGGATGCCCGAGCGCTTGACCAGGTCGTTGAGCCGGTCGCGGGCCTTCTCCAGGAAGTCGGCGTCGACCGCGCCGATGCCCTCGTCCAGGATCAGGATCTCCGGGTCGATCGAGGTGACCACGCCCAGCGCCAGCCGCACCCGCATGCCGGTGGAGTAGGTGCGCAGCGGCATCTCCAGGTAGTCGCCCAGCTCTGTGAACTCGGCGATCTCGTCGATCCGCGCTTCCATCTGCTTGCGGTTCATCCCGAGGAACAGACCCCGGATGATGATGTTCTCGTACCCGGAGATCTCCGGGTCCATGCCCACGCCCAGGTCGAAGACCGGCGCGACCTTGCCGACCACGCGGGCGCTGCCGCGCGTCGGCTCGTAGATCCCGGCGAGCAGCCGCAGCAGCGTGGACTTGCCCGCGCCGTTGTGCCCGACCAGCGCCACCCGGTCACCGTGGCGCAGGGAGAGGTTGATGTCGTGCAGGGCCTCGATGATCGGGACCCGGCTGTCGGTGCCGATCCTGCCGCCGGCCTTTCCGAGCACGGCCTTCTTCAGCGATCTCGACTTCGCGTCGAAGATCGGGAAGTCGACGGCTGCGTTCCAAACGTCGATGCTGACCACGGTTCAGCCTCACTCACACCCAGTAGGAGACACGGGCACGGAAGTTGCGCAGGATCAGCAGGGCCGCTGCCCAGCCGACGACCGTGATCACGCCGACCACGATCCAGTGCCGCCAAACGATCGGGTCCCCGAGCATGGGGCGGCGGATGATCTCCAGGAAGTGCATGAACGGGTTGATCTCGGCGAGTTTTGCCCGCTCCGCGATGGCTGGGTTCGAGCTGGCCCGGAACTGGTCGTAGTTCCACACGATGGGCGTCATGAAGAACATCAGCTGGACGATGCTCTGGGTCACCGGTGGGATGTCGCGGAAGCGGGTGGAGATGATCCCCACGACGATCATCACCCAGCCCCCGTTGATGGCCAGCACCGCGAATGCCGGAATGGCCAGTAGCACTCCGAGACCGACTGGCTTGGGGAAGATCGCGATGAGCACGAAGTAGACGACCAGGTTGTGCGCGAAGAACAGCACCTGGCGCCACAGCAGGCGCAGCACGTGGATCGACACCGGAGACGGCAACTGCTTGATGAGGCCCTCGTTGGAGATGAAGACCTCTGCACCATCATTGATGCTGTTGCCGATGAAGCCCCAGATGATGAACCCGACCGCGAGGTAGGGCAGGTGGACGCTCAGTTCCTGGTTGAACAGCTGTGAGTACAGCAGGCCGAGTGCGGTGACCGTCACTGCCATGCTGATCGTGATCCACAGCGGGCCGATCACCGAGCGGCGATAGCGCTGCTTTATGTCTTGCCAACCGAGATGGGCCCACAGCTGACGCTGCTGGAACCCGTCGGAAATGTCCTTGAACGCCTTGCGCCAGCTCCGCGACGACGTCTCGGGCGGTGCTTCTGATCGCTCTAGCGTGCTTGTGGCCTGCACGGTGCGTCAGAGTACCGACCGCCCGTGCGAGTTCCGGCCCTGGGCACCGCTCACGGACAGCCATCGCGGATTCCGCACTTTCCGGGCGGGTTCACGCTGTCGCTCACGTCTCGTGCGGGGGTATGCGCGCAGGGTCGCGAACGCCCGCGGAAGCAGGGCTCCGCGGGTGACTCGCGGTTCCCCCGAAAACGCTCAGAGGTACTGGCCGGTGCCCCGGGGCTGGTGCGGGGTCTCGACGTCGCCGGTGCCCGCGGGCAGGCCGCGCCGCATCTGCTCCAGCTGCGCCCTGGCGGCCATCTGCTGGGCGAAAAGCGCCGTCTGCAGGCCGTGGAAGAGACCTTCCAGCCAGCCGACCAGCTGGGCCTGGGCGATCCGCAGCTCCGCCTCCGACGGGGTGGCCTCCTGCGCGAAAGGCAGCGACAGCCGCTCCAGCTCCTCGATGAGCTCCGGCGCGAGGCCCTGCTCCAGCTCCCGGATCGAGGACTGGTGGATCTCCTTGAGCCTGCTGCGGCTGGCCTCGTCCAGCGGCGCCGCGCGGACCTCCTCCAGCAGCTGCTTGATCATCGTGCCGATCCGCATCACCTTCGCGGGCTGCTCGACCAGCTCGTTGATGTCCTCGCCGCGCTCGCCGCCCTCGCTCGAGCCGGAGGCCGCGCCGATCGGCGCACCGTCCTCGCCGACCACGAAGACCTGGGGCCTGCCCTCGCTCTGCTCGTGCTCGCTCTGGTTCATGGCTCCATCCTGGCTTGCCCGCGCCGGCCGGGGCGAGCGGGGATGCGATATGGGCCACCCGGAGGCGAGATGCATCGGTGTCCTCCGTACGGTGTCACGCATGGCGTTCGACGTCGCTGCGGTGCGCGGGCTGTTCCCCGCGCTCGGCGATGGGTGGGTGCACCTGGACGCCCCGGCGGGTATGCAAGTGCCTGAACAGGTCGCGACCGCGGTATCGACCGCGCTGCGGGCCCCGGTATCCGGCCCCGGCGGGATCTTCCCCGCGTCGCAGCGCGCCGAGGCGATCGTGGATGCCGCCCGTCGCGCGATTGCTGACCTGGTCGGAGCCGACCCCGCGGGGGTCGTGCTCGGCCCGAGCTCGGCCGTCCTCCTGCAGCGGCTCGCCGACGCCCTCGGCGACGGCTGGATGATCGGCGACGACGTCGTCGTCTCGCGCCTGGACCACCCCGCCAACGTGGCGCCGTGGCAGCGCGCCGCGCAGCGCTCCGGCGGTTCGGTGCGCTTCGCCGAGGTCGACATCGAGACCTGCGAGCTGCCCGCCTGGCAGTACAAGGAGCTGGTCACGCCCCGGACGAAGGTCGTCGCCATCACCGCTGCCTCCGGCGCGGTGGGCACCCGGCCCGACGTGCGCGCCGCCGCGGAGGCCGCGGCCGAGCACGACGCGCTGGTGGTGGTCGACGCCTCGGCGGCGGCGCCGTTCGTGCCGCTGGACATCGCCTCGATGGGTGCCGACGTGGTCGCGGTGAACGCCTCGGCGTGGGGCGGGCCGCCGGTCGGCGCGCTGGTGTTCCGCAACCCCGCGATGCTCGACCAGCTCCCCTCGGTGGCGCTGGAGCCCGGCGCCCGCGGACCGGAGCGGATGGAGCTCGGTCCGCACGCCTACCCGCTGCTGGCGGGCGTGGTCTCCTCGGTCGACTACCTGGCGTCGCTGGACGAGGCGGCGATCGGCCCGCGCCGCGAGCGGCTGCTCACCTCGCTCGGATCGGTCAAGGCCTACCAGGCCGGACTGCTGGCGAACCTGACCAACGGCCTGCGACGCCTGCGGCACGTGATGGTGATAGGCGACGCGATGCGCCGGGTGCCCTCGATGGCGTTCACCGTCAGCGGGGTCAAGGCGGAGGACGCCATCGAGCACCTCGCCGAGCGCGGTGTCTGCGCGTTCGCCGACCCCGGCACGCACGGCGTGTTCGCGGTGCTCGGCGTAGGTGAGGTCGGCGGCGCGGTGCGCGTCGGCCTGGCGCACTACACCAACGCCTTCGAGGTCGACCAGCTCGTCAGGGCCGTCGCCGAACTGGGCTGACGACCCCAGCGGCCTTCCGGTCCTCCAGTGGGCGGCACGTCTTCCGGCGGCCGTCTCCGTCAGCGGGCGGCCCGTCTTCCGGTGGGCAGCCGTCCTCCAGAAGTCCTGCCCCGCCGTTTCCGCCGTCTTCTCCGCGCGTCCGCTTCCGCGCGCCGCGCGAGCTTGCGCCTGAGCGCGAACGCCGCCGTCCAAGAGTCCGCGGTGGCGACGCCGCCTGGCGTCGCCACCGCCGCGGAACTCAGTCGACCGTGAGCAGGATCTTCCCGCGCACGCCGCCGGCGTCCAGCGCCGAGTGCGCCCGCGCGGCCTCCCGCATCGGGATGCGGCCGTGCACGATCGGCCGCACCTTGCCCTCCTCGACCAGCGGCCACAGCCGCTCGCGGACGTCGGTGACGATCGCGGCCTTGCCGTTGGCTCCCTCGACCGGGCGGCTGCGCAGCGCGAGCAACGACATCCGTGCCCGCTTGGCCAGCATCTTGCCCATGTCGAGCTCGGCCTTGCGCCCGCCCTGCATGCCGATGACGGCCAGGTGCCCGTCGGGTGCGAGCGCGGAGATGTTGCGGTCCAAATAGGACGCGCCCATGTTGTCGAGGATGACGTCGGCGCCGCCGAGACCCTTGACGACCTCGACGAAGTCCTCGTCGCGGTAGCTGATGGCGGGGTCGGCGCCGAGCTCGCGGCACAGCTGGAGCGTCTCCGGCGATCCCGCCGTCGCCGCGACCCGCGCGCCGAGAGCGGTGGCGACCTGGATCGCGCACGTGCCGATCCCGCCGGATCCACCGTGCACCAGCAGGAACTGCCCGCCGCGCAGACCTGCCTCCATGACGACGTTGGACCATACTGTGCAGGTGACTTCGGGGAGCCCGGCGGCTTCGACCAGGTCCACACCGGACGGAACCGGCAGGACCTGAGCGGCGGGCACCGCGACCTGCTCGGCGTATCCACCTCCGGAGAGCAGGGCGCAGACCTGGTCGCCGACCGTCCAGCCGGTGACCCCCTCACCCAGTTCGGCGATGGTGCCCGAGCACTCGAGCCCGAGGATCTCGCTGGCTCCCTTCGGCGGTGGGTAGAAACCCCGCCGTTGCAGCAGATCGGCCCGGTTGACCCCGGCCGCCGCGACCTTGACCAGCACCTCTCCCGCCCCCGGGCTCGGGTCCGGTTGCTCGGTCCATTCCAGCACGTCCGGGTCGCCCGGCTCTCGAATCGCGATGGCGTACATGGTTCAAGACGGTAGTCCGGCAAAAAGGGGAACGTATTCCTGGTTCTTAACCTTTGCAGGTGAACTCTTGACTTCGCCGGGTAGTTGTCTCAAGGCTGATCGTCACGTACTCACCCGAAACGGGGGAAATGATGAGTTTGCGAACCATCACATCCGGGCGTGTGACGACCGCGGTCCTCGCGAGCTGCGCTGCTCTCGCGGTGGCCGTCGCGCCCGCTTCCGCGGCTCCCTCGCGCGACCTCGGTGACCGGATCAGCGGAAACGCGGTCAACCGGCACCTGGTCGCCCTGCAGCGAATCGCCGACCAGAACGGCGGGAACCGCGCCTCCGGACGTCCGGGCTACGAGGCCAGCGTCGACTACGTCGCGAACAAGCTGCGCTCGGCCGGGTTCGACGTCACCACTCCGAAGTTCGAGTACCAGGCCTACTACCTCGACAAGTTCGGTCTCGCCGTGGCGGGACAGCCGGTCGAGGGCGACGCGCTGGAGTACTCGCCCGCGACCCCGCAGGGCGGGCTGACCGCACCGCTCTCGGTGCTGCCGCCGGACCCGACCCCGGGCTGCGAGGCGACCGACTACCAGGGCACCGACGTCAGCGGCACCGTCGTGCTGATCCAGCGCGGTACCTGCAGTTTCGCCGACAAGCAGCGCATCGCCTCAGAGGCAGGCGCGGTCGGCGCGATCATCTACAACAACGTCGACGGCGCGCTCAACGGCACCCTCGGCGACCCGGCCGACGCCCGGATCCCGACCGCGGGCGTCACCAAGCAGGTCGGCGAGGCGCTGGCCGGCCAGGCCGGTGCGGAGGTGCACCTCGACGTGCAGTCGCGGCTGGAGACCGTCAAGACCCGCAACGTCGTCGCGCAGACCCGCACCGGACGCGCCGACAACGTGGTGATGGCGGGCGCCCACCTCGACAGCGTTCCCGAAGGCCCGGGCATCAACGACAACGGCACCGGCAGCGCGGGTCTGCTGGAGACCGCGCTGCGGCTCGGCAGCACGCCCAAGGTGAACAACGCGGTCCGCTTCGCGTTCTGGGGTGCCGAGGAGTCGGGGCTGGTCGGTTCGACCAAGTACGTGCAGGGCCTGAGCTTCGAGCAGCAGCTCGACATCGCGCTCTACCTGAACTTCGACATGATCGGCTCGCCCAACGCCGGCTACTTCGCCTACGACGGCGACAACTCCGACGGCGTCGGCGCGGGCCCCGGCCCGCAGGGCTCGGCGCAGATCGAGCGCGACCTGGTCGACGCGATGGCCGCAAACGGGGTGCAGACCGAGGGCAAGGACTTCGACGGCCGCTCCGACTACGGCGAGTTCATCGCGGTCGGCATCCCCGCTGGTGGCCTGTTCACCGGCGCCGAGGGCATCAAGACGCCCGAGCAGGCCGCGAAGTGGGGCGGCGAGGCCGGCAAGGCCTACGACCCGAACTACCACATGCCGGGCGACACCCTGGCCAACGTCGACCGGGTCGCCCTGGAGCGCAACGCCAAGGCCGTCGCGTCGGTCGTGCAGCGCTACGCCGCGAGCACCGAAGGTGTGAACGGAGTGCAGACCCGCGCGCAGCGGGCGCAGCTGCGCGGCGCCGAAGGCGCGCTGACCGCGCAGCGCGTCGCGACGGCGGAGCCGGAGCAGCACGCGCACGGCGCGGACGCGCACGGGTGCGGGCGCGACCGCGCCTGAGGTGGAACGGCGAGGTGCCCCGTCCGTCCTACCGGGACGGGCGGGGCACCCGCACGCAGTGCGACTTCTCGCCTGAGGCCGCGGAAACCGCGTCCGCGGGTGAAACTACGAACGTGAGAACCGGCGGTCCGAGCCCGAGCAGCATGGAGTCCCGATGAAGCGCACCGTCCTCGCCGTGTCCGCGGTGGTTGCAGCGACGGCCTCGGTCACCGCGCCCGCGGTCGCCTCTCCCGAGCCCGCCGACATCCCCGGCCTGGTGCGTTTCGCCACCTTCAACGCCTCGCTCAACCGCGCCACCGAAGGCGAGCTGCTGGCGGACCTGTCCACACCGGACGACGAGCAGGCGCGCAAGGTCGCCGAGGTCGTGCAGCGCAACCGGCCCGACGTGGTGCTGCTCAACGAGTTCGACCACGTGCCCGGCGGCGCGGCCGTCGACGCGTTCCGCGCCAACTACCTCGCCGTCGGCCACAACGGCGCGCAGCCCGTCGACTACCCCTACGCCTACACCGCGCCGGTCAACACGGGCGTGCCGTCCGGGATGGACCTGGACAACGACGGCAGCACCGGCGGCCCCGGCGACGCGTACGGTTTCGGCCAGTTCCCGGGCCAGTACGGGATGGTGGTGCTGTCCAAGCACCCGATCGGTGATGTCCGCACGTTCCAGAACTTCCGCTGGACCGACATGCCCGGCGCCATGCTCCCCGACGACCCGGCCACGCCCGAGCCCGCCGACTGGTACTCACCGCGGGAGAAGGAGGCGCTGCGGTTGTCGTCGAAGTCGCACTGGGACCTGCCGATCCACGTCGGCGGCCGGACCGTGCACCTGCTGGCCTCGCACCCGACCCCGCCGAGCTTCGACGGTCCCGAGGACCGCAACGGCGTGCGCAACCACGACGAGATCCGCTTCTGGGCCGACTACGTCGCCGGCGCCGGCTACGTCTACGACGACGCCGGCCGCACCGGCGGCCTCGAACGCGGCGCGCCCTTCGTCATCGCCGGCGACCAGAACGCCGATCCGAACGACGGCGACAGCGCCGACCGCGCGGCCACGCAACTGCTGAACGCGCAGCGCGTCGTCGACCCGCGACCCGGCAGCTTCGGGGCCGTCGAAGCGGCGCGGAACCAGGGCGGCGCCAACACCGGTCACCGCGGAGCGCCGTTCTTCGACACCGCCGACTTCGGCGACCAGAGCCCGGGCAACCTGCGGGTGGACTACGTGCTGCCGTCGCTGCCGCTGGTCGCGCTGCGCTCAGGCGTGTTCTGGCCGGGCGGCCACGACGAGCTGTCCCGGCTCAACGACACCTCCGACCACCACCTGGTCTGGGTCGACGTGCTGGCGGCCTACCACGACTGACGCGCGGCTCATCGCTTGTCTTCGAACTCGCCCGGGTGGGCCAAGCGGCTTCGCCGCTTCGGAGATCGAAGACGGCGTCTCAGTCCAGCGCGCGGCGCAGGAAGAAGCGCACGCCCAGCACGCCGAACAGCAGCGTCGCCGCCACCAGCGCGAGCACGCAGATCCACGGCGCGATGTGCGGCACCTCCGGCAGCAGCGCGCCGCGCATCCCCTCGCTGAGGTAGGTCAGCGGGTTGAACGCGCACAGCACCTGGAACCAGCGGAGCTGGTCGAGCTGCGCCCACGGGAACTGCGTCGCGCCGGTGAACATCAGCGGCGCCAGGATCACCGCGAACATGATGTTGATGCGCCGGGGCGGCACGGCGGCTCCCACCGTCAGGCCGACGGCGGCGCCGGACAGCGACCCGAGCAGCATGCACAGCACCGCGAACGGGAGTCCGGCGAGGTCCCACGCCACGGTGCCGAACATCAGGATGCCGATCGGGACCATCAGCAGCGCCGCGAACAGCCCGCGCAGCGCCCCGAACAGCATCTTCTCCACCGCGACCAGGCTGATCGGCAGCGGCGCCAGCAGCCGGTCCTCGATCTCCCGCGAGAACGAGAAGTCCAGCACCAGCGGGAACGACGTGTTCTGCAGCGACACCAGGAACGCGTTGAGCGCGATCATCCCCGGCAGCAGGATCTGCTCGTAGCCGGGCTGGGTGTAACCGAGCTGGCCGAGCACGGTGCCGAAGATGAACAGCATCGCGACCGGCTGCACCAGCACCTGCGCCAGGAAGCTCGGCAGCTCCCGCCCGGTGACGAAGACGTCGCGGCCCAGGACCGCGGTGAACGCGCGGACGGAGGTCATCGCAGTTCTCTCCCGGTGAGTTCGATGAACACGTCTTCCAGCGTCGCCGATCCCGGTGACAGGTCGATGATCGGAACCTGCCGCTGGTGCAGGGCCTGTGCGACCGGCCCCAGCAACGCCGACGGCTCGCCCTCGACGTAGAGCCGCAGTCGCAGCTCCGGCTCGGCCTCGGCGGTCTGGCCGGCGCTGACCGACTCCACCCGCTCGACCCCGCGCACCGCGCACAGCAGCTCGGACAGCTCGTGCTCGTCGACACCGGCCGACAGGACCGTCACGGCGAGGGTGCCGCTGCCGGGCAGCGACTTGATCAGCTTCTCCGGCGTGTCGAGCGTGAGCAGCTTGCCGTGGTCGACGATGCCGACGCGGTCGGAGAGCTTCTCCGCCTCGTCCATGTCGTGCGTGGTCAGCACCACCGTCACGCCGTCGGCGCGCAGCTCGGTGACGCGGTCGTGGACGAACAGGCGGGCCTGCGGGTCCAGCCCGGTCGACGGTTCGTCGAGGAACAGCACCTCGGGACGGTGGATCAGCGCGCGGGCGATCATCAGCCGCTGGGCCTGGCCGCCGGAGAGGTCGTCGACCCTGGCCTTCGCCTTGCCCGACAGGCCCATCCGCTCCAGCAGCTCGTCGGCGAGCCGGTGGCGCTCGGACCTGCCGACGCCGTGGTAGTTGGCGTGCCAGACCAGGTTCTGCCGGGCGTTGAGCGAGCGGTCGAGGTTGACCCGCTGCGGGACCACGGCGACCTTGCCGCGGGCGGCGACCGGGTCGGCGGCGACGTCGATCCCGGCGACCCGCGCGGTACCGCTGGTCAGCAGGACCCGGGTGGTGAGGATCCCGACGGTGGTGGTCTTGCCCGCGCCGTTCGGTCCCAGCAGTCCGAACACCTCGCCGGGGCTGACCTCGAAGCTCAGCCCGTCGACGGCGTTGGACGCGCTCTTCGGGTACCTCTTGACCAGGTCGACCACTTCAACCGCAGACGTCACTGCTGCCCTCTCTCGCTTCGGTCGCTTCCACCGCGTCGAGCCCGTCCAGGATCGTGAGCAGGTAGGCGCGGATCACCGCCTCCTCCTCGGGGGTCGTGGGCGGGGCGATCGCGCGGAACCGAGCGCCGACCCCCTCCAACGCCTCGCGCAGCGCCTGCCTTCCCGCGGCGGTGATGCACAGCCGGACGGCCCGGCGGTCGCTGAGGTCGCGCTTCCTGCTCAACAGGCCGTCGGCCGCGAGCGCGTCCACGACCGGCGTGAGCGTGGCCGGGCGGACCCAGCAGTGCCTGGCGACGTCGCGGTGGGTGAGGCCGTCGTGCTCGGCGAGCGCGGTCAGCGCTGCCAGCGCCGTCCCGCTCAGCTGGGTGTGCGCGGTGACGGCCTGGTGCCAGTGCCTGCCGAGCCGCTGGCCGGTGAGCGCGACCAGCCGCCCCAGCGGCATCCGCTCGGGATCCGGTTCCAGCAGGCCGGCCACCCCACGATCGTAGCGAGCGGGAACAGTTAGTCGGCAAATCATTTTCGCGCGGACGGAATCATCCGTTCCGATGTATCCGCCTTGTAGCCTGAACGAGTGAAGAACGTGTCCGACGCTGAAGTCAGTTGGCTGGACGGCCGGGAGATGGCCGCGTGGCGCTCCTACATCGTCGGCAGCGCCCTGCTCGAGCACCGGCTCAACCGCGAGCTCCAGGCCGCCCACGGACTCTCGATCGCCGACTACGAGATCCTCGTCCGGCTGTCCGAGCGGCCGGGCATGCGGATGCGGATGAGCGAGCTCGCCACCGAGGTGGCGCACTCCAAGAGCCGCATCTCGCACCAGATCCGGCGCCTGGAAGCGGCGGAGCTGGTGCGCCGCGAGGACTGCCCGAGCGACGGCAGGGGGGTGTTCGCGATGCTTACCGAGGCGGGCGAGCGCAGGCTGCGCGAGGCCGCTCCGACCCACGTCGCGGGCGTGCGCGATCACATGATCGACCAGATCGACCCGGAGGACCAGGAGGTCCTGGCCAAGGTCTTCGGGAAGCTCACCGCGCGCCTGCGCAGCACCGACACCTGACGCATCCCGGCTGTTTCCGGACCCGTCCGATTGGCTACGCTGCGATGTTGGAAGCGTGGCAGAGCGGCCGAATGCACTCGCCTTGAAAGCGAGCGTGCCGAGAGGCACCGGGGGTTCGAATCCCCCCGCTTCCGCCGCTGTGACCAGCACGAACGGAGCCCGGCGAGGACCATCCTCGCCGGGCTCCGTTGCGCCTGGTCTCAAGTTCTCGCCCCAGTTGAGGGCCGAACATGCGAATCGTGCCGAGAAACGTTGTCCTCGACGTTGACATAGTGATCGCGGCGTCCTAACGTCGTCAACGATCAAGACAACGTTAGGGAGATGGGTGCTGTCGTGAACAGCGTTCCAGTGCGGTATCTCGGGGCGTCCGGCCTCGCCGGGCGTCTCGGCGTGTCCCGGTCAGCGGTGGCCAAGTGGCGCGAACGCCATGGACCGGACTCCTCGCACCCGTTCCCCGTGCCGGACGTCGAGATCGACGGGGTGCCGGGTTGGCGGCCGGCGCGTGTGTCCGAAGTGGAGCAATGGCGTGCGGATCTGCCGGGCCGCGGAGCCGGCGGCGGACGACCGTCGGCCGCCGAACGTGAGTACTTGCGCGCGGCTCAGTCGCGGGGCCTGAACCGGGACGAGGCGAGGCGCGTGACCGACGCCGTCGAAGAGGAACGTCCGGAGATGAGCCGGCCGGAGATCTATGCGTGGCTGTTGGCCATGTGGCGGGAAGACTAGAAGCACGGTGGTCCTCCTGCGCGGGTCTGCTGCGAGAAGGGGTCGGGGGCGTGTAGTCGCCAGCGGTGGATGTTCTCGCTGCGGGGACGAAGCACACCGGAGTGCTTTCACCGGCGTGTGCAAGAACGCGGTCATCGTCTTTTTCCGTTGCCGGGCCAGGTATCGGCCATCGGCCGACCTCGTCAGCCGTGAGTACTGGTCCACGGGTCTGGATCTGAGCGGAGACGCATCTGCGGTCCAGCGCCATTTCCGTCACCGTGCGCGGCTGTGCAATGCACGGATCTTGCGGCATGGTGTGTACCGAGGGTGCGACGCCCTTGCCAAGTCGTGCCGAGCCGGTGGTGCCGCCGTCCGACGTGCGACGTTCGCCCGAGCGGTGCGGGCCGGACGACCCGGCAGATGCCGGGGATTGGACGCATCGGGACGCATTCCGGTTTCATCGGATTCGATTCCGATATGCATTTGCCGTATGCTCGTCGAGGGGTTCTCCGAGGCTCATTATCTGATCTCAGGTGCAGTATTTCCAATCCCTGGATCAGTTGCATTCAGAAATTGCGTCCCGTCTTCCGGGTGTGGCAGTCTTTCACCCGTTCGTGTTCCCTCTGATCTTGTGCGAGGAAAATTGAAAAGGCTGATCGCGCCTGTTGCGGTCGCGTTGCTGCTCGGGCTGACCGGATGCGCCGGTTCGAACGGCGCCGACACCATTGCCCCGGCTGACGTCGCGGGCGAGAGCAGCGGCGAAACCCAGAACCAGCAGTCCGCCGGCGAGCAGCAGGCGTCCACCGGCTCCGGCACCGTGAAGTTCGGCGAGTCCGTCGAGTTCGCGCCCGAGGCCGACACCGCCCTCAAGGTCACCCTCCAGGCGCCGACCGACCAGAGCGCCCTCGAGACGATGGTCCCGGCCGAGGGCAAGTACGTCTACATCGCCGCCGAGGCCGTGCTCACCGACGGCATCATGGGCGTCGTCAGCGGTGACGAGTTCACCCTGGTCGACGGCGAGGGCAACCGCTACGAGCAGGCGGCGGCGACCCTCGACGACATGTTCCTGGAGATGCTCGCCCCCAACGGCGAGCCCGGCACCGGCATGATCGTCTACGACGTGCCCGAGGGCACCGACCTCTCGTCGCTCAAGGTCGAGTGGGAGGCCACCGACAGCAGCGACAAGCCGGTCGGCATCGGCGGCACCTGGACCGCCTGAGTTCCTGGACCGCCTGAGCGTCCGCGCGCATGCGCGAATGCGCGGACACGCGGCCGCGGCGGATCAGTCCGCCTGAGCCACGGCCGGTCAACGGCTTCCGAACCGGGTCGTCACTCCCCGAGAATGGGGAGGGCGGCCCGGTTCGTCATATTCGAAGCTTGTTCTCGTGATCACTCGGACGAATTAAAAACTACACCCTTGCGGGTGATCAGCTAGAACCAGGCACGGTTAACGCAATTCTGTTTCTGCTGGTCAGAGCACTTTCGGTCTCGATCTTCCCGACTCGCCGTTCACCGGCCATCGCCGCAGCCCGGGTTAGTGTCCCTGCGGCACCGGACCCCGCGTGGTCCGGTGCGACCGCCGAACGGATTCCCCGGGTTCCTTCCGGGACGCCGCTGACGTCACCGGGACAGGAGTCGATGATGAGATCTCGCGGAATTCGATCACCAACGATCGATTTCCGGCGCGCCGCCACCGCCGTGGTCGGCGCGCTGGTGCTGACCGGATGCGCCGGTCAGCCCCAGCTGCCGGGCACCCCGCCCCCGCTGGTGATGGTGCCCGACACGATCGCGGCGCACGAGTTGGCCGCTCTCCCGGAATCCACCACGTTCGGCGATCTCGCCGCCGCCCCCTCGGACCCGGCACCCCAGTCGGAGACGACGGGTGTGGTGGTGCGTGTCAAGCAGGACCTGGCGGTGTACGACGCACCGCACGGCCGGGCTTTCGCCCGGCTGCCCGCGACCCAGCTCGCGAATCCGACCTGGGTCCCGGCCATCGCCGAGCGCGAGGGCTGGGCGCAGGTCCTGCTGCCCTCCCGGCCGAACGGCTCCACGGGATGGGTGTGGCTGGGCGGTCCGGAGCGGACCGAGAAGGCGCGGTCGCCCTACGTCGTCGACGTCGATGTCGACAAGCGGCGGCTGGTGCTCCGGGAGAACGGCGTCGAGACCGCCTCCTGGGACGTCAGCGTGGGCGCACCGGCTTCCCCGACCCCGCGCGGGCGCACCTTCATCATGGCCGCCATCGAGGAGACCGTGACCAGGTACAGCCCGATCATCCTGCCTCTCGGCACGCATTCGGAGACGTTCAGCACCTACGGCGGCGGCCCCGGAACGGTGGCGCTGCACGGTTGGCCGGACGCGTCGGTGTTCGGCCAGGACCGCAGCGACGGGTGCGTGCGGGTGCCCCCGGACGCACTACGGACGTTGACGTCGTTACCGCTGGGCACGCTCGTGCTCCTGCGGTGAACAACGAGAAATCCCCCTCCAAACCGGTAATCGAAGGAAGTGCACATGCATAAGCGATTCCTGCTCGGTGCGGTCGCCCTGAGCTCCGGGCTGCTGGCCACCGCGAGCCCGGCCCTCGCCGACAGCGTCGACAACGACGGAGTCAACGTCGCCAACGGCAACAACGTCAGCCTGCTGCCGATCCAGCTCTGCGGGAACGACATCGCGATCGTCGGGGCGGTCGTGGAGGCCTTGTCCACGACGGACACGAAGTGCGTGAACGCGCCGATCGTGGACCACCCGAGCCAGGAGACCGGCGACGTCAACGTGGTCGTGCCGCCCAAGCCCAAGCCGGAGCACGAGCACCACAAGCCCAAGCCCAAGCCCAAGCCGGAGTTCCCGTGCGCGGTCAAGCCCCCGTTCCTGCCGGGCCAGCTGCCCTGCGCACCGGCGGCTCCCGGCCCGGCCGCACCGGCCCCGGCCCCCAGTGCCGTGAGCCCGGTGTCGCAGGCCCAGCCGCAGGTCCAGGCCGCGGCGCTGCCGACCGCGCCTGCCCCTTCCGCGGTGCTCGGCCACGTCGCGGTGACCGGCTGACGCAGCATTGCTCGGGTGAAAAAGATCAGTCGCTCGATTCGATCTTCCACCCGAAGGGGCAGAATTCTGCTCCGTGGATGGCGTGATTTCCTTGCATGGCACTAAATTCGCGTGCTGCGTAGGTCACTGCGCGCTCCACGTGGCCGTTGTCGGATCAGGACGGCCACAACCCCCGCGGTGGTGTCCCGGCGAAGTACTCCCCCTCTCTTCGCCGGACACCACCGTGTGAGATCTCGCACTCCTCGCCCGTACCGGCGAGGAGCGGCCCCTTTCTCGCGGCGTAGCCTCCCCGCCCGGGGTCGCGGCATGGTCTGGCTGTCCTTGGTGCAACCAGGATCACTTGCGGCGGCCAGGAGCGAACGCGGCGAAAGAGACACCATGCCGGGCAACGGGCTACTGCGCACGAAGTCGATCGAGCGGTCGATTCGTGACACCGACGAACCCAACTCCAAGCTGAAGAAGTCGCTGGGCGCCTTCGACCTCACGGTCTTCGGCGTGGCGGTCGTCGTCGGTGCGGGCATCTTCAGCGTGGCGGCCAGCACGGCGGGCAACATGGCCGGGCCGTCGGTGTCGCTGGCGTTCATCATGGCCGCGGTCACCTGCGGGCTCGCGGCGCTCTGCTACGCCGAGTTCGCCTCCACCGTCCCGGTGGCCGGCAGCGCCTACACCTTCTCGTACGCGACTTTCGGCGAGCTGATCGCCTGGATCATCGGCTGGGACCTGGTGCTGGAGTTCGCCGTCGCCGCGTCGGTGATCTCCAAGAGCTGGTCCTCCTACCTGGCCGAGGTGCTGGGACTGGCCGGAGCCGACCTGTCGCCGGTCACCACCGTCGGACCGGTGACCGTGGACTGGGGCGCGATGTTCATCGCAGGCCTGATCACGGTGCTGCTCGTCGCGGGCACGAAGCTCTCGTCGCGGGTCAACCAGGTCATCACCGCGATCAAGGTGACCGTGGTGCTGGTGGTCATCGTCGTCGGCATCGGCTACGTCAACCCCAAGAACTACACGCCGTTCATCCCGCCGGCGGCGCCTTCGGCGGGCGCCGACGCCGGTGCCACCGGGCTCGACCAGTCGCTGCTGTCGTTGCTGTTCGGCGGCGCCGGGAGCACCTACGGCACGTTCGGTCTGCTCGCCGCCGCTTCGACGGTGTTCTTCGCGTTCATCGGCTTCGACATCGTGGCCACCGCGGCCGAGGAGACCCGCGATCCCAAGCGGGACATGCCCCGCGGCATCCTCGGCTCGCTGGTGATCGTGACGGTCCTCTACGTCGCGGTTTCGCTGGTGGTGACCGGCATGAGCCACTACACCACGCTCAAGGACCGCCCGGACGGCAGCTCGGCGACGCTGGCGACGGCGTTCGCCGACCACGGCGTCACGTGGGTCGCCGGGTTCATCTCGGTCGCCGCCATGATCGGCCTGATGACCGTGGTGATGGTGCTGATCATGGGCCAGAGCCGGGTGCTGTTCGCGATGTCGCGGGACGGGCTGCTGCCGAAGGCGGCGTCGAAGACCGGCGAGCGCGGCACGCCCGCCCGGGCGACCGCTTTCGTCGGCGTGGTCGTCGCCCTGGTCTCGGGCCTGTTCGACACCAACGTGCTGGCCGAGCTGGTCAACGTGGGCACGCTGTTCGCCTTCGCCATGGTGTCGGTCGGCGTCATCGTGCTGCGGCGGACCCGGCCGGACCTGGAACGCGGGTTCCGGACGCCCTTCGTGCCGGTGGTGCCGGTGCTCGCGGTGCTCGCCTGCCTGTGGCTGATGATCAACCTGACGGTGTTCACGTGGGTGTGGTTCTTCGTCTGGCTGGTGCTGGGGCTGGCGGTGTACTTCGCGTACGGGCGCAGGCATTCGGTTCTGGGCAGGCGCCAGGCGGAGGCCGGGCGCGAGGAGCAGCCGGTCGAGGCCGGCTGACGCGGGAGCTGAGGGTCGAGCCGGCGGCGGAACGCCGCGTGGATCGAGCCGGGGCCGCACTCCCGGCCCGATCCACGTCTCCGGCTCAGGCCAGGGCGAGTGCCTTGGCGATCTGGGTGGTCCGCTTCGCGGCGGTCTGCCAGTCGGTCTTCTCGGGCTCGAGGGTCAGCAGCACGACGATCTTGTCGCCGTCGTCGACGGTGCCGGTCGTGTGCATCGCCGGCCGCTTGAGGTCGATCTCCGGCGCGTCGTCCGGGTCCTCGCCGGGCGCGATCTGGCGGGCCCGCGCCACCTCGGGCGAGTTCAGCACGCGCGCGGTCGCCGCGGGGTCGTCGCTGGAGTCCCTGCATTCCTCGCCGGGCTCCGGGGCGGCACCGAATCCGGACCAGCCCTGCTTCACCGCGTCGGCGCCGGGGGCGCCGGCGAGCCCGAAGGACTGGTCGAAGCCGTCGTCGGCGCACGTGGTGTGCTTGCGCAGGTTGCCCATGATGAAGTCGCGGACCTCGGGCTCGGTGTCGTCGAGGACGTACCGGTAGGTCTTGGCGACGTCGGAGGCGCTGAGGGCCGTGTAGCCCCACATGCCTTCCTTCGCGGGCGGTCGGGTGTCGTCGAGATCGAGCTTGTCGGCCATCCGCTCGACGATCGCCTTCTGGCCGCCGCGCACCCAGAACGTGCTGGCGGCGGCGTCGTTGCTGGAGCGCAGCATCGGCTGCAGCAGGGCCTCGTCCTCCGCGGGGATCTCGGCTCCCGGTTCCAGACCCTCCAGGTAGTCCAGCGCGATGAGGAGCTTGACCACGGAAGCCGACCGGAACTGCTCGTGTTCGTTGCTCTGCAGGGTGGTCTCTCCGGACCGGGCGTCGACAACGGTGTATCCGAGCGTGATGCCCGGGTCGACCTGCGGTGCCTGTGGCGCGGAGAGTGCCGGTGTCGCAGCAATCACCAGACTCGCGGTCGCAGCCGCTAAACCGGTGACAGCACGCTTTGTTCTGTTCATGTGGTGCCCTGTCTTCTGTTCGCGTCGCCGACGTTCGTCACGACGGGAACGACGCTAGCAAGTGAAGATCATTTCAGGGCGTGATTCGGCAGGTCAGCCGCTTCGGTCAGATGCTCAGGTACGGACGATCGCGCGGGTGAGCTCGGTGACGCGCTTCGCCGCGGTGTCCCAGTCGGTGTCGTCGGGATGCAGGGTCAGGACCGCGATGACGGTGCCGTCGTCGGCCGTTGTGCCCGTGGTGTGCATGGCGGGCCGCTTCAGGTCGATGCCGTCGCCGGAGCCGGCGTCGGTGCGCGCCCTGCTCCCGAAGCCCGACCAGCCCTGCTTCACCGCGCCGGCGTCGGGCAGTGCGCTGGGCAGACCGAAGGACTGGTCGAAGCCGTCGTCGGCCCACTGCGTGTGGTTGCGCAGGTGGCCGAGCACGAACGCGCCGACGTCGTCCGGCGCGTCGTGCAGCAGGTGCAGGTAGATCCGGACGACGTCGGCCGCGCTGATGGCGGTGTATCCCCACATTCCCTCGTCCGCGGGCGGTTCGGTGTCCCGGAGGCCGAGCGCGGGCGCCATCCGATCGATGACCGCCCGCTGGCCCGCTCGTTCCCACAGCGTGCTCGCCGCGTCGTCGTTGCTGGCCCGCAGCATCGGTCCGAGCAGGGCGCGGTCGTCGTCGGGGATGTCCCCGCCCGGGCCGAGCTCGAGCAGGTGGTCCAGCGCGATGAGGATCTTGACGATCGAGGCGGACCGGAACCGCCGCCGCGGGTCCCGCTCGCTGAGCACCCGTCCCGAAGCGGCGTCGACGACCAGGTAGCCGGCGGAGATGTCGTCCATCGCAACCCCTCGATCGCGCGGGCACCGGCGCGCGTTCGCACGCCGGTGCCGATCGTCGTCCTGCGACTACCGACGATAGGACCGCGCGGCCGCGAGGAAGGTGTCGTTCTCCTCAGGTCGCCCGATCGTGACGCGGGCGCCTTCGCCGACGAACGCGCGGACCACGACGCGGTTGTCCAGGCAGTGCTCGTTGAACTCCTGGGTGCTTTCGCCGAGCGGGAGCCACACGAAGTTCGCCTGCGTCTCCGGGACCTCGTAGCCGAGCCCGAGCAGCTCGTCGCGCACCCGCCGGCGCTCGGACACGACGCTGTCGCAGCGTTCCTTGAGCTCGTCCTGCGCCTCCAGCGACGCCACCGCCGCGGCCTGCGCGACCGCGTTGACGCTGAAAGGGATGCACACCTTGCGCAGCGCCGCGGCGACGTGCTCCGGCGCGTAGGTGTAGCCGACGCGGAGCCCGGCCAGGCCGTAGGCCTTGGAGAAGGTCCGCATCGACGCGACGTTCTCGCGGGCGCGGGCGACCTCGACGCCGTCGGGAGCCTCGGGGTCGGATACGAACTCCCAGTAGGCCTCGTCGAGCACCACGAGTACGTCCGAGGGAACCCGGTCCAGGAACGCCTCCAGCTCGGCGCGGCGCACGAGGGGGCCGGTGGGGTTGTTGGGCGAGCAGACGAAGACCAGGCGGGTCCTGGAGGTGATGGCCGAGGCCATCGCGTCGAGGTCCAGCGCGTGCTCGCCGGTCAGCGGTACCGGGATCTGCCTCGCGCCCACGACGCGCGTGATGATCGGGTACGCCTCGAACGACCGCCACGGGTAGACGACCTCGTCCTCGGCCGAGCAGGTCGCCTGGACGAGCTGCTCGCACAGGGCGACCGAGCCGCATCCCACGGCGAGCCGCTCGGGCGCGACGTGCAGCTTGTCCGCGAGGGCCTCGGTCAGCTTGGTCGCACCCATGTCGGGGTAGCGGTGCACCTCCGCGGCGGCCCGGGTGATGGTCTCCACGACGCTGGGCAGCGGACCGGCGGAGACCTCGTTGCTGGCGAGCTTGATCGAGCCCGGGACGGTGCGACCTGCCACGTACGCCGGGAGCTGATCGAGATCGGCGCGGGTGCGAACGGTCATTCGTGACTCCTTGCTTGCGGGCGGAGATGGCGCTCGGCCGAACCTAGCGCGCCGGCCGCCGGGGTTGAAACGCATTGTCGCCTGCTCGCCGATCCGACGTGGGCTCCAGTCGGAAGGCCGACGACGTGCACGGATGACCGGCCCCCCGACCGCTTCGCTCCGGTCTCGGCGACCTGGCGGCCTTCGCCGTCCGCCATGTCTGTCGCTGGAATCGCGGAATGCGCGGTTCGCGAGTCATCCTCCCCGCCCAGAATCTCGATCTGCGCGGTGTTCGAGGCGGGGCCGATTGGGTGGATTTCGCCGCGGTGTGCGACACGGCCGAACCGAGCGGTTCGACGCCGTCCAAGCGCTCGTGGGTCCTTGCGGAAGCGGGTCGGGTGGAGATCCGCGGGAAGACGTCCGCGCACGTGGTTGCGGTCGGCCAACCAAGTCCGCCGCCTTTTCCGCGGTCAGGTGGCCGCCCTTCGCGGCCTGGTCGAGAACGCTCCGGAACCGCTTGTCGCAGAGGGCAAAATCACTCGCCCGTCTGGTTGATCACGTTGACTTGCGTTCACCCCGGCGTGGTTACCTGCACGGTATGACCCAAACCCGGACCGAGACGCTCGCGCTCACCGACGGCACCGAACTCAGGCTCACCGTGGCCGAGCCGGACAACGTCGTACGCGGTGGACTGGTCGTCCTGCACGAGGCCCGCGGCGTCACGGACCGGGTGCGCCACCTGGTCAGCTCGCTGGCCGAGGAGGGCTGGCTCACCGTCGCCCCGCACCTCTACCACCGCGACGGCACCGACGAGCTCGACGAGCAGCACACCGCCGAGCACGTGATCGACCAGGTCCAGCGCCTCTCCGGCGAGTCGATCCTGGCCGACACCGACGCCGCCTTCGTCTGGCTCGCAGACCAGGGCGTGCACCCGGACCACCTGGGCGTGGTCGGCTTCGACATCGGCGGCACCGCGGCGCTGGTCGTGGCGGCCAGCCGCCGCCTCGGCGCCGCCGTGACCGTCGGCGGTCCCGGCATCCTGGACCCGCTGTCGGACGCGCTGCCCGCGCTGGTCGAGATCGCCGGCGAGCTGACCTGCCCGTGGCTCGGCCTCTACGGCGCGGGCGACGAGGACATCGCGGTCGAGGAGGTCGACAAGCTGCGCGAGGCCGCCGAGAGCGCCGGGGTGGCCACCGACGTCGTCTGCTTCGACGACACCGACCACCGCTTCGACGACGACGCCGAGGCCGCCTCCGAGGCGTGGCAGCGCACCCGGAACTGGTTCGACCTGCACCTGCGCTGATCGAGTGTCCGATAATCGGATGTGTTGGTGTTCGCTATGGCCGCGGGGGGCGGTTGTGGGTTAGGAACGTCCCATGACTTCAAGCACCACTCCTGAGCTGCTGTGGCAGCCGAGCCCGGCGCGGATCGCGGAGAGCCGGATGGCTGCCTTTCGAGCGTGGCTGCGCACTGAGCGAGACCTCGATCTGTCCGATTATCGGGCGCTCTGGGAGTGGTCGGTCGCCGACCTCGAAGGTTTCTGGGGTGCGCTGGCGGACTTCTTCGACGTCGCTTACCACGACCGGCCGCAGCGCGTTCTGGCCGAGGAGGTCATGCCCGGCGCGCGCTGGTTCCCGGGCGCGACGCTGAACTACGCCGAGCAGGCGCTGCGCGGCGGCGCGGGCAAGGCCGACGACGACCTGGCCGTCATCTTCGCCCGCGAGGACGGACGCGGTGAGGAGATCACCTTCGGCGAGCTGAGGGCACGGGTCGCCGCCGCGCGTGCTGGGCTGGTCGAGCTCGGTGTCGAGCGCGGCGACCGGGTCGCGGCGCTCGCGCCGAACTCGCCGGAGACCCTGGTCGCCTTCCTGGCGGCGGCGAGCCTGGGCGCGACCTGGTCGTCGTGCTCGCCGGACTTCGGCCTGCGGGCGGTCGCCGACCGGTTCGTGCAGATCGAGCCGAAGGTGCTCATCGCGGTCAACGGCTACGTCTACGGCGGCCGGTCCTTCGACGTCCGCTCCACCGTCGACGAGCTGCGCGAGGCCATCCCCGGCTCCCCGGCGACGGTGCTGGTCGACTACCTGGGCAACGGGGCCGACCTGCCCGGCTGCGTCGGCTGGGACGACCTGCTGGAGCGGCACCGCGGCGCCGAGCTCGCGTTCGACGCGGTGCCCTTCGACCACCCGCTGTGGGTGCTGTACTCCTCGGGCACCACCGGCCTGCCCAAGGGCATCGTGCACGGCCACGGCGGCATGACCCTCGAGCACCTGAAGGCCGTCGGGCTGCACTGCGACCTCGGGCCGGGGGACCGGTTCTTCTGGTTCACCACGACCGGCTGGATGATGTGGAACTTCCTGGTCGGCGGGCTGCTGACCGGTACCACGATCGTGCTGTTCGACGGCAGCCCGGCCCATCCGGACCTCAGCGCGCTGTGGCGGCTGGCGGAGCGCTACCGGGTCAACTACTTCGGCACCTCCGCGCCCTACATCCAGACCTGCCTGAAGCGGGAGCTGCGGCCGAAGGAGGACTACGACCTCTCGGCGCTGCGCACCGTCGGGTCCACCGGCGCGCCGCTGACCACCGACGGCTTCCGCTGGATCGCCGACGCGGTCGGCGAGGACGTGCAGATCGCCAGCATCTCCGGCGGCACCGACATGTGCACGGCCTTCGTCGGGGCCTCGCCGGACGAGCCGGTGTACCTCGGCGAGATCTCCTGCCGCATGCTCGGGGCGGCGGTCGCCGCCTACGACGAGCACGGCCGGGAGCTGCACGAGGAGGTCGGCGAGCTGGTGGTGACCAAGCCGATGCCGACCATGCCGGTGTTCTTCTGGAACGACCCGGACGGCTCGCGGCTGCGGGACGCCTACTTCGACACCTACCCGGGTGTCTGGCGCCACGGCGACTGGGTGCGCATCACCGACCGGGACACCCTGGTGATCTACGGGCGCAGCGACTCCACCCTGAACCGGGGCGGCATCCGGATGGGCACCGCGGAGTTCTACCGGGTCGTGGAGGGCTTCGACGAGGTCACCGACTCCCTGGTGATCGACACCTCCGGTGCGGGCGAGACCGACGGCGAGCTGCTGTGCTTCCTCGTCCTGGCCGAGGGGGTCGCCCTGGAGGACGTGCAGCCGAAGCTCAAGGAGGCCCTGCGCGGCCAGCTCTCGCCCCGGCACGTGCCGAACCGGTTCATCGTCGTGGGGGAGATCCCGCACACGCTCAACGGCAAGAAGCTGGAGGTGCCGGTGAAGAAGATCCTCGCCGGCGCCGACCCGGAGCGGGCCGTCAGCCGTGACGCCCTGCAGAACCCGGACGCCCTGACCCCGTTCGTGCAGATCAGCAGGCATTCCGGAGCCTGAGCGGTGGGTCCCGGGAGGGCCCCGCCTGGGCCTCCCGGGACCCCTAAGCGACCCCCCTGTGTCGGGCCGTTCGGGGGTTGTGTAGTCTTTTCTCCGGTGGCCGAGAGAGGACTACCGGGAGGCTTCGCCTAGTCTGGTCTATGGCGCCGCACTGCTAATGCGGTTGGGGGTTACGCCCCCTCCCGGGTTCAAATCCCGGAGCCTCCGCAGCGGTTCCCGCCCCGGCGGGGATCCAAAAATGAACATGCGCCCGTAGCTCAACGGATAGAGCATCTGACTACGGATCAGAAGGTTTGGGGTTCGAATCCCTACGGGCGCGCGTCTGGTCGAGACAGCTGGTAACCCCCTCTAGCAGGGGGTTTCCTGCTTTTCAGGGCCTGCTCCGGACGGCGGTCGGGTTCCCCGGTGATGACGGCGTCGGGTTCCCGGGCTGGCGGTTGATCGCCGACGGTCGCGGTGGGCATGGCTCATCGCTGGACCCGGCCGAGGGCCCCTTCGCCGCTGGGGACCGGCAGCGGTTCGGGTGTTTCCGCTGATCAGGGCGGGTCTTCGAACAGTTATCGTACGGACCTCGTACTTGAGGGTGGTTCAGCTCATACTGATCACGTGGTCGACGAGTTGCAGCGGGAGTACGTGCAAGTCCGCGATCTGCTTGGCCTCCTCAAGCAACGGCTGGTGCGCCTGCCGGTGAGCCAGCAGTGGAGCGGATCGATGCAGCGGCTCGCGCGCGAGCTGAGCGATCAACTCGAGCACGCCGTGGCCCAGGCGCGAGAACCGGACGAGGACCAGTTGCGCTTCAACGCCAGGCCGCCCCGGCTGCGTTAGAGCCCGGGCCACAGAGCGAGACTCTCGTCGTCGCCGCGCTGCCAAGGCTGAGCGGCGGGCTGGCGCGGGGCGGTGCGAGCGGATGAGCTGACCATCCACGTCGGCGTGGTCACCCCGGCCACGGGCGAGATCGACGTGCTGAGCCTGATCGCAGCCCGAGGTCGTCGCACGGGCACGGGCACGGGCAATGGAGCAGGACCGATTCCACGCCTGCGTCCAACGATGAGAAGAAGAATGAATCACAGTGCGATAACCAAATTTGCCCATTCTGGTTGTTTGATCGAAAGCAACTGGGAAAAACCGCTGGTGTTCACGGATTTGCGACCAGCATTCGCCTTTTGCCGCCGCCGTCGCACGAGTAACGGGCGGAGGGCGGAACGGGATTAACCCGTCCGGTGGATCACCACGATGCCGTGGCTACACCGCGCGACGCTCTGCGATCGCTGGCCGGGTTCTGCAACGACCGACCGGATCGCGCCACGCCGCCTTCCCCGGCCGGTGGTGTGCGCCGGTCAGATCGGAGTGACGTGGGCTGTACCCACGCCGAGAGTTGTCCTCTCTTCCCGTTCCTCAAGGCCAGCCTGCGCGGCTGGCGCGAGCACTACTGCGACAGCGAGGACCGCTGGCTCGAATGCGCCCGGTACCAGGTGGCCCGCACGGGCCAGCATGTGCCGATCTCGCTGCTCCCGAACGGGCGCGACGCCCACTACCTGGCGATGGCCGCCGAGGAGTCCAGGACGGCCGTGACCGAGCCGGTGCGCGCCTCCGACCTTGGCCGCGCACACCAGCATGAACGCGCGGCGCATGAACGCGCGGCGCGACCCGAACCCAGGTCGACCGAGACCACGGAGCAGTTCGGCGCCGTGGCGCAGCCGAAGCCGCCACCGCGGTCCCCGGAGGAACCGCCGTCCGAACCACGAGAACCCGCTCGGCGGCGCAAGCCCGAGAAGCGGGGCTGGTGGAGGCGGCTCGCCGACTGGATGAGAGGTCCCGCATGAGCAACTACTGGCCCTGGTGGGCGGGAGCCGTCGGCCTCGCGCTCGTCACCATCAACTACACCCTCATCACCGACCGGTCCTTGGGTGTGTCGTCGGCGTGGGACCGCGTCCTGCACTGGCGCGCCGAACGACGTCACGAACGGCATGAGGCCCGGTTCGCCGACGAAGGTGCGCTCGCCGATGCGCTGGCCGCGGCCACCGCCGAGGAGTTCGGCGATCGCTCCTCGACCCAGGATCGCGGAGACGACGTGAGGGCGCAGTACGTCGGATCCTCGGCCGTCGAGGCGACCTCGGCCGCGAGCATGCGCCCGGTGCCCGTGGTGACCCAGGCCGCACTGCTGCTGGCGATCTTCGCCGGCGGATGGGTGGCGGCGGTGACCGCCGGCCGGTTCGAGGTCCGCTTCGACATGGGCGCCGGGTTCCGCGATCTCGTCACCGCGGACCCGAACGCCATGATCGGCTTGCTGTTCGCCGGAGGGCTGCTGGTCGGCTTCGGAACCCGCCTCGCGGGAGGGTGCAGCTCCGGCCACGGACTCAGCGGCTGCGGCAGGCTGCGCCCGGTGAGCCTCGTCGCGACCGCCGTGTTCTTCGGCACCGCCGTGCTGGTGTCGTTCCTGCTGTGGAAGGTGGTCTGATGCGCACCCGGGGCGCTGTTCTCGTCGCCAACGTCATCACCGGTCTGGCCCTCGGCTTCACCGTCACCAACATCGGGTTCGGCGACTACGCCGAGCTGAACCGCATGTTCACCTTCCAGGACCCGCGCATGCTGTTCGCCTTCGCCGGCGCGGTCGGGATCATCGTCGTGGTCTTCGCCGTGGTGGGTGCCCGTCGCACCCCCGGACGCATCCACGCCGGCGTCGTCCCCGGCGGCATCATGTTCGGCACCGGCTGGGCGATCTCGGGTGGCTGCCCCGCCATTCCGATCATCCAGGTCGCCAGCGGTTACTTGCCCGCCCTGGTCACGATCGCGGGTGTCATGGTCGGCATGTGGCTGTGCCGCTGGGCCAACGCCAGGCTCTTCCACCTCGACCGCGGTTCCTGCGGGCTGTAGCGGTCGCGCAGCTCGACGAAGGCCCCCGCGGCGCCCCGACGGCCGCGGGGGCCTTCGGCATCCGGAAGCCCTCGATCGCCCGCCGGTGATGGAGGGCGCGACATCACGAGTCGGTGTACGAATCTTCGCCCGCACGCTCCGGGGGCCTTGAATGGGGCGATGGGACTCCTCCAGAACAAACCGCAAGACCTCGCAGCCAAGGCCAAGCAGGCTTACGACGACGGGCGGCAGCGCTTCGCGGTGCGCCTGCTCGACCTGCCTTCGGCCAAGGACGACGAGGTGGACTCCTGGTCGCGGCACATCGAGGCGATCGAGGCGGCCGGGTGGATCGTCGACCACTTCTCCACCGTGCCCAGCGACCGGGGCTGGAACCACGGCTACGTGTTGTTCATGCGCCGCTGAAACTCGCGCTCCAGAAGCGCGCAGCGACCATGGAACCCAGCGCGACCACCAGGTACCTCCGAAAGGCTCAAGACCGCGGGCCGGGCGGCGGCATAGGTTGGACCAAATCGTGCTCAGCTGCGGGAGGTAGACCATGACCAAACGGCTCGCCGACCTGTTCCGGCTCGACGGACGCACCGCGGTCGTCGTCGGCGGAGGCAGCGGGCTCGGCCGCTCCAGCGCGCTGGGGCTGGCCGAGTTCGGTGCCGACGTCGTCGTCGCCGACCTCGACCGGGACAGCGCCGAGGGGACCGTCGCGGCGATCGGGGAGCTCGGGCACAAGGCGTCCTGGCGGGAGCTCGACATCCGCGACGGCGATGCCATCCGCGAGTTGGCCGACGAGCAGGACGAGACCGCGGTGCTGGTCATCACCCCGGGCGTCAACGTGCGCAAACGCCTGCTCGACACCGTCGACGACGAGTTCGACCGCGTCGTGGAGCTCAACCTCAAGGGCACCTACCGGCTGGTGCGGGACTTCGGCAGGAACATGGCGCGGCGCGGCGGTGGCAGCATCATCACCTTCGCGAGCTTTCGCGCCGACGTCGTGGAGCCCGGCCAGGGGATCTACGCGGCGAGCAAGGCCGGGGTCGTGCAGCTCTCCCGAGCGCTGGCGGCAGAGCTGGGGCCGCAGGGCGTGCGGGTCAACGCGGTGGCGCCCGGGCCGTTCGAGACGCCGCTGACCGAGCAGATCAAGTCCGACGAGCGCTGGTACGGGGCGTATGCGCAGAAGACCGCGCTGAAGCGCTGGGGCGCGGCCGACGAGATCGCCGGGGCCGTGGTCTACCTGGCCTCGGACGCGGCGTCCTACGTCACCGGCACCGTGCAGTACGTGGAAGGCGGCTGGACGGCGATCGACGGGCGCTTCGACCCCGCCCTGTGACCGGGAAACGGAAAGCCCCGCCGCGCTTTCGCGGCGGGGCTTTCCGGATCCGAGCAGGTTCAGCTGATGTTCGCGATGTTCATCGTCGGGGTCTCGGTGTTCTCGACGCTGAACCAGTCCCAGGTCCAGTCGTGGTTGTTGCAAGCCTTGACGTTGCAGACCGCCGAGTCGCCGTGGGCGGCCGCGAAGCCGGCGAATCCGAGGGCCAGCGGAACGGTCATGGCGCCGACGATGACCGCACGAGACAGAGAGCGCATGATGCCTGCCTTCCTTCATCGGGATGGTTTGTTCCGGAGCGTCCGAAACGATGTTGCATCACCTTTCTAGCGGGGGAGGGACGGCGCCGCAGGTTCGAAACGATGCTCTTCACCATAAGGTGTCAGGACGGCTGGCCTGAATGTGCACGAATGGTGATGTGATTACCGCGCGTCCGCTATTTCACGTCTCTGGGTCCCTCCGTTGTGGACCGTCAACAGGCGTTCTGGGCTGCGCAAACGCACTGCGGGTAGCACTTTCCGGGGACTCTCGAGCCGCCACGATCGTGAGTCCGCAGGTCACCCCGGGGTGAACCCGGGAAATGCAACGCGGTTTCCGGTGGCGATTTGTCGATAAGTCGCGAAAATGCGTTTCGCCGTCAGCCGGCGCTCACGTCTATCGCCGTTCCGCCGGTGATCCGGAGCAGTTCGCCGAACGAAGTGGGGAACATGCGGTGCTTGGTGCCCGCGCCGGCCCAGACCGTCGGGTAGTTCTCCAGGTGGCGGTCGACCAGGGTGCGGATCGGCTCCGGGTGCCCGACCGGTCCGACGCCGCCGACCGGCTGCCCCGTGGCGGCGAGCACGAACTCCGGTGTGGCACGGCGGATCCGGCCGAGGCCGAGCGTGCGCGACACGTGTCTGGTGTCCACCCGGTGCGCGCCGCTGGTGATGATCAGCAGCGGTTCCTCGCCGACGTCGAACACCAGGCTGTTGCCGATGGCGCCGACCTCGCAGCCGAGCAGTTCGGCCGCCGCGGCGGCGGTCGGCACCTCGGTCTCGAACTCGACCACCTCCCCGGTTGCTCCCAGGCGGCGCAGGTGGGCGGAGAAGTCGTCGACGGCGTTGGTCATGCGCGGCAGGTTCGCGCAGGTCGTCCGCTCGGCGCAACCGAGTTCGAGCGGTTCCGTGACGCGCGTCACGGGTCGTAACGCCGCGGCCCGGCCGGCCGAAATGCCGGGTGCGGCCAGTCGGCCGTTGTTGTGCTGACACCGAGAACGGGTCTGGTCCTCTTCGACCGTCCGCAGTTGCAGGGTCATCCCCAACCGAACATCCGCCGGCCGATTCCGGCGTCCGGGTGTCCCGCGCTGCCACCGGCAGCCGTGGTGGGTGGCCGGGAATCGGCTTGGCACCAAGGCGAACCGCTCCACGGCCTGCGCACGGCCGCTCGCGCGGTCCGTCCTGCCCTGCCCCGCCCGACCCCGCCCGCGGACATGTCCGTCCCGGTGCGCAGACCCTTGAGAGACGCCCATGCCGTTGCGGCTGCTGGTGCTCGCTGTCGGCACCTTCGTCATCAACACCGGTTCCTACCTCGTGGCCGGTGTGCTGCCCTCGATCGCCGGTGCCGTCGGTGTGCCGGTCACCACCGCGGGGCAGCTGATCACCATGCACGCGCTGACCTACGCGGTGAGCGCGCCGGTTCTGTCCACATTGGCCGGACGCTGGGAGCGCAGGCGGCTGCTGTGGGTCTCGCTGGGGCTGTTCGTGCTCGGCAACATCGCCACCGCGGTCGCGCCCGACTTCGCCTCGCTCACCGCCGCCCGGGTGCTGGGAGCCCTGGGGGCGAGCATGTTCACCCCGACCGCCGTGGTCATCGCGGCGGACCTGGTCCCGCTGGACCGGCGCGGTCGCGCGGTGTCGATGGTCCTCAGTGGACTGACGCTGGCCACCGTCGTCGGCGTCCCGATGGGCGTGCTGCTGGAAGGGATGCTCGGCTACCGCGGGCTGTTCTGGATCGTGGCCCTGCTCGGCGTCCTGGCCTCGGTGGCGCTGCTGGCGCTGCCCCGGGTGCCCGCGCCGCCCGCGGCCCGGTTCGGCGAGCGGCTGTCGGTCCTGCGCGACCGGACGGTGGTGTGGGTGCTGGCGGTCTCGCTGCTCGGCTCGCTGGCCGACTTCGCCGCCTACACCTACGCCTCGCCGATGCTGTCGGCGCTGACCGGCGCCGGTGCGGGGACGCTCGGTGCGCTGCTGTTCGTCTACGGCGTGGCGGGTGCGACGGGCAACGCGGTCGTCGGCCGGATCACCGACCGGTTCGGCTCCGGAGTCGGCATCGCCGGCTCGCTGCTCGCGCTGGCCGCCGGCCTGGCGCTGCTTCCGCTGGCCGGTTCGGCGACCTGGGCGGTCGCCGGGCTGCTGGTGCTGTGGGGCCTCGGCGGCTGGGGCATCATGCCCGCGATCCAGCACCGGCTGATCAACCTGACGCCGGCGAGCGCGGCGGTGGTGATCGCGTTCAACTCCTCCGCGCTCTACCTCGGCATGGGGCTCGGCGGCATCACCGGAGGCGCGGTCGCGGCGGCGTGGGGCTGGGCCGCGCTCGGGCCGGCGTCGGCGGTGGTCTCGGTGCTGGCGCTGGTGCTGTTCTGGCGCCTGCCCGCGCCCGCCGCGCGGGCCGCCGTCCCCGAGCGGGCACGTCCCGAGGACGTGCCGGTGGGCGCCTCCGGGTGAGGGTGCTCCTCACCCGGAGGCGCTCCGCCCCGCGTCCCCACGCGGCGTGTCCGTTCGCGCGGAAAGTCAGCCTTTCGAGGCAACCATTCGGCGGTTGGTGCGTCTAAAGGAGTGGCCGGGGGACTGCGGGCTGCCGTTGCTGCTCAGGCGCTGGGGGTGAGCAGCAACGGCAGCTTCCGCACGCCGGTGGTGGTCGGCGCGGGCAGGAACGTGGGCCCCTCGTCCGGATCGGTGCGCAGGTGCGGGAACCGGTCCAGCAGGATGTTCAGCGCGACCTTGCCCTCCAGCCGGGCCAGCGGCGCCCCGACGCAGAAGTGGATGCCGCGCCCGAAGGCGATCTGCGGGTTCGGGTCGCGGGTGACGTCGAAGACGTCGGGATCGGCGAACTGCCGGGGGTCGCGGTTGGCCGCGGCGATCCACAGCATCAGCATCTGGTCCTGCGGGATGGTCTGCCCACCCACCTCGACCTCGCGCTGGGTGACCCTGCCGAGCACGGCGAACGGGCTGAAGAACCGCAGCGACTCCTCGATCGCCGACGGCACGAGCGACCGGTCGGCGCGGACCGCGTCGCGCTGCCGCGGGTGCGTGTCCAGGCAGAGCACCGTGTTGCCCAGCAGCATGGTCGTGGTGATGTGCCCGGCGAGCAGCAGGATGTTGGCGAAGTTGACGACCTCGGTGTCGCTGAGCCGGTGGCCGTCGACCTCGGCCTGCACGAGCTTGGTCAGCAGGTCCTCACGCGGCGCCCGCCGCCGCTCGGCCGCGTGCTCGCCCAGGTAGTCGGTCAGGTGCTTGACCTGGGCGATCGCCTCCTCAACCTGCTGGACCTGCTCGTCGCTCTCGTCGACGAGGGAGAACTGCTGGTCGCGTTGCAGCAGGGCGTCGACCCACTTCTTGAACAGGTGGCGGTCGCTGCCGGGCACTCCCAGCAGCTCGGCGATGACGATCACGGGTAACGGGTAGGCCAGGTCCTCGACCATCTCCATCCGGTCGCCGACGTCGTCGAGCAGCTCGTTGGCCAGGTCGGCGATGCGCGGCGCGAGGTCGGCCACCACCTTCGGGGTGAAGGCGTGGCTGACCAGCTTGCGGAGCTTGGTGTGCTCCGGCGGGTCCATCTGCAGCAGGCTGCCCTCGGAGAGCGCCGAGGTGCGTTCGGCGACCTTGGCGGGCATGAGCCGCGTGGTGTCCGACGAGAAGGTGCGCGGATCGCTGAGGACGTGCTGGATCTCCGGGTACCCGTAGACGTTCCACATGCCGGTCGCGGCGTCGTAGTCGACGGTCCGCTCGGGACGCCGGCCGCGCAGCCAGAACTGCGACGCGGGGATGCCCCAGGTGTCGGCGGGGATGGACATGGCGGTGCCTCCGGTCTGCGGGCGACGACCTCAGCCGTGCTCGCGCGTCGGGTCGTGGGAGTAGATCCGCTCGCGGTAGTGCGCGAGCAGGTCGCGGAGCATGGTGCTGATCTCGGTCGCGGTGCTGACCACGGTGGCGCGGTCGGGACCCTCCGCCGGCTCGAAGGAGGCGCGGACGGTGTGGGCGACGATCTCGCCCCGGAGCTCGAGGTCGGACGGCACGCTCGGGTCGAAGCGGTCGATCAGGTAGTGCCCGAGCATCGACGCCGACACCGCGTAGGAGAGGTGGGGCATGTCGAGCAGGAACCCGCGCTCGGCCATCAGCGCGAAGTAGCGTTCGTTGACCACCGACTCCAGGCTGCCGGTGAGGCTGTCCCGCAGGTCGCCGAGCACCTCGGTGTCGCGGAGCAACATCGCGTGGAGGATCGGGTCGCGCATCGTGATCACGAAGGCCGTGCGGAGGAACCGGTGCGGCCGGATCTCCTCCGGGCTGGTCTCCAGACGCTCCAGGATCTGCTCGGTGAGCGCGATGGACGCGCGGTGGAGCAGCGCCCGGAACAGCGTCTCCTTGCTGCGCCAGTGCAGGTACACGGTGCCCTTGCCGATTCCGGCCTGCCGGGCGACGTCCTCGATGGTCACCTTGCGGTAGCCGAGGCGCAGCATCAGCTCCGCGGCGGCGTCGAGGATGCGGTCGGCGCGGTCGGTGTTCCTGACCTCGGCTTTGGGCACTTGCCCTCCTGTTCGGGTCGTCTGGATGGGTAGTGGGTCGTGTCGCAGTGACCTTATGACCAGATTTGAAATCTGGTCATCCGGTCATTCGAACGGTATACCCGATCGGGTCGGGTGACAACGGGCTTGCGTCACCCGGTGGTGCGGATTGATCGCTTCGGCGGGGCGGGAGCAGCGAGGCCTGGTTACTTTTGGCCGGTAGTCGATTTCGCCGCCCGGCCCAGGGCTGGCGGGTGGGACCGGGGGTTCGGCCGTCCCGCTCGGTAGTGGCCGGAGCGGATCATGGAGGGGCCGCCTCTCGCACAGGGCGGCCCCTCTGTCTGTCCGGGGGACGGCGGAGGAAATGGTTGGCGCAGCGGTGCTGGTCCCGCACCGCGATCGGCTGACGCCGCTTGTGAAACAGCCCGGCCGCTCGGCTCCGTGGTGCCGGTCAGGGCACCTCGACGGTCGCCGCGTCCTCGTCCAGCGCGACCACGCGGCCCCCGCGGGCGCCGACGTCGCGCAGCCGGTCCAGTGCGCCCTTCTCGTCCAGCCGGACCCGCAGGCTGCGCGGCTCGGGTGCTGCCTCCAGTGCCCGGCGGGCCTCGTGGCCGGCATCCACAGTGGACTTCAGCGAGCCGGTGGAGGCCAGCGAGCCGCGGGCGGCACCCAGCCTGCCGAGCGCGTCGTCGACCGCGTCGAGCAGCGCGACCCGGTTGCCCTCGGTCATCGCGCGCACCAGGTCCGGCGCGCTGCCCGCGACCCTCGTGCCGTCGCGGAACGACCCGGCCGCCAGCGACAGCGCGAGCGGGCCGCCGTCGGCTCCCACCGCAGCGAGCACCGCGGCGAACACGTGCGGCAGGTGCGAGACGCGGGCGACCGCGGAGTCGTGCTCGGCCGCCGAGCACGGCACGACTCGCGCCCCGCAGTCCACGGCCAGTGCGGCGGCCTCCCGCCAGGCCGGCGCCGTCGTGCCGTCCTCGATGGTCACCGCCCACGAGGCGCCGCTGAACAGCTCGGCCGACCCGGCCCGCCAGCCCGACTCGGCCAGGCCCGCCATCGGGTGGCCCCCGGCGTACTTCGCGCCCGGCAGCAGGCTGCGGACCTCGGCCTCGACCGGGTCCTTCACGCTCACCACGTCGGTCAGCCATGCCTCCGGCGCGTGCCAGGCGACCTGGCGCAGCACCTCGCGGACCGCCGTCAGCGGCGTGGCGACCACCACGAGCGCGTCCTCCGCGGCGGCCCTGCGCAGCGCGTCCTCCGCGCTGTCCTCGACGGCGAAGCCCTCCGCCCGCGCCGCGTCGGCGTCCGGCCGCGAGGCGGTCGCGCCCCACGCCGGGCGTCCGGCGGCGGAGGCGGCCCGCAGCACCGAGCCGCCGATCAGTCCGAGTCCGATGACGCATACGGCACGCATGGCGACCATCCTGCCGGAGCCGCCGCCGGCGGGCCCACGTACCCGGATGAGCGGGAATCCGAGCCCGGAAGGTTACGAGCGCGCAATAGTGCTTTCGGGTGGCGTTCGCACCCTCTACGGTGTCCTCATGACGGACCAGGAGCCGGTCGCGGGCTTCGCCGTTGCCGTGGTGCGTGAGGACGGCCGGTGGCGGTGCAGCGCGATGGACAGCTCGGTGCTGGCGGGGCTCGACACCGCGATCACGGAACTGCGCGGGTTGCGATCCACCGGCGCGGTGTTCGGCATGTGCAATGTGGACGACGAGTTCTTCGTCCTCATCCGGCCGGTGCCCGGCGGCGTCGACCTGCTGCTGTCCGACGCGGCGGCGGCGCTGGACTACGACATCGCCGCCGACGTCCTCGACCTGCTGCGCATCGACCCGCCCGACGAGGACGACGACGAGGTGTGGCCGGAGGGCAACCTGGCCATCCTGTCCGACATCGGGCTGCCCGAGGGCGAGCTCCTGGTGATCATCGAGGAGGTCGACCTGTACCCGGACGAGCAGCTGGAGATGATCGCCCAGCGCTGCGGGTTCGGGGAGCAGTTCGCCGGCCTGATGGAGAAGCTGGACCAGTGACCGCCGCCGGTGCCCGCGACACCGAGCTGGTGCGGGCCGCGCTGGAGGTCGCGCCCGGCGCTCTGTCCACTGGGGATGTTCCGATCGGCGCGGTCGTCGCAGGCCCCGACGGGCGGGTGCTCGCCCGCGACCACAACCGCCGCGAGGCCCTGCACGACCCGACCGCCCACGCCGAGATCCTCGCGCTGCGGGCCGCCGCCGGGGTGCTCGGCGACGGGTGGCGGCTGGAGGGCTGCACGCTCGCGGTGACCGTCGAGCCTTGCACGATGTGCGCGGGCGCGCTGGTGCTGGCCCGGGTCGAACGGGTCGTCTTCGGGTGCTGGGAGCCGCGGACCGGCGCGGTGGGCTCACTCTGGGACGTGGTTCGCGACCGGCGGCTCAACCACCGCCCGGAGGTCGTGGGCGGGGTGCTCGAGGCGGAGTGCTCGGCGCTGCTGGAGGCCTTCTTCCACGGCCAGCGCTGACCCGCTCGGTGATCTTCGGGCGCCCCGGACAAGGGCCTTGCGGGGGCCGCGCATTCCACCGGTTCGGGTGGCCTGTCCCGGCCGTCATCCGATGCCCGGCCTGTGACGATGGATCCGCCCCGCCGGCGCGAGCGGGGCGGATCCATCGCACTTCGGGGGTTGGCGTGGAACCGACGGATGCTGTGCTGGCCGCCCGGGCGGCGGCGGGCGACGAGCAGGCGTTCGCGGTCTTCGTCCGTCGCCATTCGGATGGCGTGTTCGCGCTCGCGCTGCGCATGCTGGGCGACCGGGTGGAGGCCGAGGACGTCGTGCAGGACGTCTTCGTGACCGTCTGGCGGCGGGTCGGCGAGCTCGCCGACTTCGGCGCGGCCCGCGCGTGGCTGTTCCAGATCGCGCGCAGGCAGTGCCTGATCGTCCTTCGCCGGAAGCGCATCCGGCGGACCTACCCGGTGGGCTCGGTCCCGGAGCACCGGCCCGCGGTGGGGGCCGCGCGCGGGGTGGCGGACCCGCAGCGGATGGCCGAGGCCGGCGCGGGGGTCTGCGCGCTCGGCCGCGCGCTGGCCGGACTGCCGACGCGGCAGCGCGACGTGTGGCTGCTGGCCGAGGTCGACGGGCTGTCCTATGTGGAGATCGGGCAGCGCGTCGGGGCGGGGGAGGAGGCGGTGCGCGGCCGGCTGTCGCGGGCCCGCGCCACCCTGGCCGACGCGATGCGGGCCTGGCGCTGATCAGGCGGGGTGGCCCCCCTGCCGAAGGCGCGGAGTCCGTCCGTTACAGTTGCTGGCGGTAGCGTGTCCGAGCGGCCTAAGGAGCACGCCTCGAAAGCGTGTGTGGTTAACAGCCACCGTGGGTTCGAATCCCACCGCTACCGCCGGTGAGAGCCGGTCATCGTCGCAAGGCGGTGACCGGCTCTTCTGCTTTCGCGGGGCCCGCGGCGGGCCGCACACCGGGTGTCTGACGAGCGCTCCTGCCTCGACCTGAGCCTCGATCGAGGAGCGATGGCTCATCCGGGCGCCTGACTTGCGCCACATGGATGACCACTGCAGGTTACCTCTCGACGGTATTTTCACCCCTCGGAGTGAAATTTTCACGAGCAGCGTCCGCTGCTGGACGAGGGGTGTGCGAAGTGGGCAGGAACTCGACGATCGCCGCCGGCGTGGTCGTCGCCTGCGGTGCGCTGTCGATCGCACCGGTGGCGACGGCCGACGCGGCCGACAGGATCCACGACATCCAGGGGACCGGGCGGCTCTCGCCACTGGCCGGCAAGCACGTCGCCGACGTCCCGGGAGTCGTCACCGGCGTCCGCGCCTTCGGCTCGTCGCGCGGGTTCTGGTTCCAGGACCCCGAACCCGACAAGGACCCCCGCACCAGCGAGGGCCTGTTCGTGTTCACCGGTCAGCAGACCCCGCAGGTCGCCGTCGGAGACGCCGTGACCGTCTCCGGCGAGGTCGCCGAGTACTACCCGACCGCCGAGGGCGAGACGCCGCAGGACACCGCGAACCAGTCGGTCACCGAGCTCAAGAACGCGCAGTGGCAGGTCACCGGCAAGGGCGCGGTCCGGGCGGAGGCGCTGACCCCGGAGTCGGTGCCGCAGGCCTACGCCCCGAAGGGTGAGCTGGAGAAGCGGGAGCTCGACCCGGCCGAGTACGCGCTCGACTTCTACGAGTCCCGCGAGGGGATGAGCCTCGCGGTGTCCGACGCACGCGTCGTCGGCCCGACCGACGCCTACAACGCGCTGTGGGTGACGTCCAAGCCGGAGCAGGGTGCCAACGAGCGTGGCGGCAGCACCTACACCTCCTACGACGACCCGAATGGCGGGCGCCTGAAGGTCGAGTCGCTGATCCCGTTCGCCGAGCGCCCGTTCCCGAAGGCCGACGTCGGCGACCGGCTCGCCGGCGCGACCGCAGGTCCGCTGGACTACAGCCGGTTCGGCGGCTACGTCCTGGAAGCCGCCGTCCTGGGTGAGCACCAGCCGGGCGGGCTCCAGCGGGAGACGACCCGCGACCAGGCCGAGGACGAGCTCGCGGTGGCCACCTACAACGTCGAGAACCTCGCAGCCGACGACGACCAGGCCAAGTTCGACCGGCTCGCCCAGGGCATCGCGGGCAACCTGGCCTCCCCGGACGTCGTCGCGCTGGAGGAGGTCCAGGACAACACCGGTGCCGAAGACGACGGCGTGGTCGCGGCCGACCAGACGCTGCGCCGCTTCACCGACGCGATCGCCGCGGCGGGTGGCCCGCGCTACGAGTGGCGGCAGATCGACCCGCAGAACGGCGCCGACGGCGGGGAGCCCGGCGGCAACATCCGGGTCGCGTTCCTGTTCGACCCGGCGCGGGTGTCGTTCAACGACCGCCCCGGCGGCGACGCGACGACGCCGGTGCGGCCGGTCGCAGACGGCGGCGGAGCCGCGCTCAGCGTCTCGCCCGGTCGCATCGACCCCGCGAACGCGGCCTGGGAGAACAGCCGCAAGCCGCTGGTGGGCGAGTTCACCTTCCGCGGTCAGCGGGTTTTCGTGGTCGCCAACCACTTCAACTCCAAGGGCGGCGACCAGCCGCTGCACGGCCGGTTCCAGCCGCCGGTCCGCGGCTCCGAGGAGCAGCGGGAAGCGCAGGCCAAGGCGGTCCGGGCCTTCGCCGACCAGCTCCGCGCGGTCGACGACCAGGCCAGGATCGTGGTCGCGGGTGACCTCAACGACTTCGGGTTCTCGCCTGTGGTGCGCACCCTGACCGCCGACGGCGCGCTGGTCGACGCGGCCGAGGGGCTGCCGCCCGCCGAGCGCTACAGCTACGTCTACGAAGGCAACTCGCAGGCGCTGGACCACATCCTGACCAGTCCGGCGGCCGGTACCGCCGACTACGACGTCGTGCACGTCAACGCCGAGTTCGCCGACCAGGCCAGCGATCACGACCCGCAGATCGTGCGCCTCAAGGGCTGAGGTCGCCGCGGTACCGGCAGGGCGTGCCCGGCCGGTACCGCGGTCAGTGCTGCGGGCGGGAAGCCTCGGCGGAGCCGGGGAATGACAGGTCCTGGAAGAAGGAGTCGGACTCCTGCCGCCGCAGCGACCCGAGCTCCTCCAGGAACCGCTGGGTGTTCTCGGCGTTGGCGACCGGGTCGGCGCCGAGCCCGGCCTTCCACTGCCAGTGCGCGTCGGTCAGGGCGATCTCGGTGCGGCGCAGGAGGATCCACGACTGGTCCCAGCGGTAGAAGGCGCGCAGGCCCGCCGACACCGCGACAGTGACACCGGCGATCGAGATGACCAGGTCCTGCCCGGGGAACTGCTGGGTCGTCAGGATCGGCAGCCCCGCGCCGACCGCGATCACCAGGATTCCGCTGAACCGGTAGAACCGCCGGTGCCAGCGGGCGCGCGAGTCGTAGAAGGCTCGCAGCCGCTGGGCGTAGATGTCGGCCGCCGCCTCCAGGCCGTGCTCGGAGACGTCGGGGAGCCGGTGGCGGAACGGCGGGCGGAACCTCATGGCCTCTGCTCCTCGCGATGCTCGTCCGGGGTGAAGCCCGCGTAGAAGTAGTTGTCGGCGACCTGCAACGCGCGTCCGGCCTCGGCCCGGGAATGCGCGGTGAACGCGATCAGCGGGCGGGTTCGCGTCCGCCACCGGTCGGCGAACCAGCACGGCAGCGCGGCCAGCTCGTAGCTGACGAAGTCGGGGCGGGTGAGCACGTTGGAGACCATCGACCGGCCGATCCACCGCAGCGGCGGCGCGGCCGACGGCAGGGAACCGGAAGCCTGGCCGACGGGGTGGTCCGCGGTGAGTCGCCGAAGCCGGAGCACCGCGCGCGGGTCGAACGACTGCAACGCCACCGCGCCCCGGTATCCGCGAAGGCTCGCGGCCACGACGCGTTCCAGGTCGGTGCCGCCGTGCCCGCCCCACCTGCGCACGTCGACCAGGACCGGAACCTGGCCACCGGCGACTTCCAGCACGTCGTCGAGGGTGGGGACGGGCTCGCCGCCGCAACCGGTGCGCAGCCGCCGGATGCGCGCGTGCGTGCTCTCGGCGACGAGGACGTCCTCACCCGTCACCCGGCGCAGGTTCGCGTCGTGCGCCACGACGGCGACGCCGTCGGCGGTGAGCTGCACGTCGAACTCGAACGGAGTGCCGAGCTCGACGGCGGCGCGGAACGCCGCCAGGGAGTTCTCCGGCACGCCCGCGCTCTCGTCGTAGCGGCCCCGGTGGGCGATGGGCCGATCGTGCAGCCATCCCGCGTCGTTCATGGCGCTCCATCGCCGGGCGGTGGTCGCGAGGAGATCTCGCGCCGCGCGGCGGAGATCATGCTAGCGAGCCGCGTGCGATCTGTTTCACATTTCGCCGACCGCTCCCGGCGGTCCTGCGCGGCGTGCTCCGGCGGAGCGATCCGGGTCGTGCCACCGGGTGATCCCCGATGATCGGGGACCCAGCGCCGTCATCGCAGCTCACAGGCCATATCTCCTGGTCAGGAACCGCTCTGCTAGGCTTCCGCACGGAGGATTGGCCGAGCGGCCTAAGGCGCACGATTGGAAATCGTGTTGGGTTAACAGCCCTCACGGGTTCGAATCCCGTATCCTCCGCAGGTCAGAGGCCCCGACCGCGAGTCCCGCGGTCGGGGCCTCTCGCGTGGGGTCTCAGTTTGGGTCTCAGTAGGCTCGTTTGTCGGCTGCTCTGTTTACTGGATCGTGGGGAGGCCGTGTGGGCGCTGCCCAAGTTGTGTCGTTGATCGTTAGTGGTGTCGCCCTGGGTGGCGTGCTCGTCGCCCAATGCGTGCTGCTCTACGTAAGTCACTTGCGCGAGCGACGGGAGGACGCGCGGCGCGAGTTGGATCGTCAGGCTGAGCGGGAAGCCCGCGCCGCTGAGCGAGAGGCTGAACGGGAGGCTCGCGCCGCCGAGCGAGAGATCGAGAGAGAAACACGGCGGCTGGACCGCATACAGGCCGTATACGGTGACTACATCTCTCACGCCCTGAAGCTCTCTGAACTCTGTACGGAGGCTCGGGACAGTCAACGCTACGCGCAGATCACGCAGTCCGACCTTGAGGCGCCCTTCGAGGGCTTCCGCAGAGTTTCCTACGAGCTGGCTATCTTGGTGACGCCCGAGGTCGCGCAGCGCATGAACGACGTCACCACCGTTGTTGCAGATCTCGCTGAAGCGGCCGAGGAGGCCCGTGCCGCGGTGAAGGCGGATGATTTGGACAGGCACAGCCGAGCACACACACGTTCCCTAGTAGCCCAAAGTCGGCTGCCGGAAGCCCTGATCCGTATGCGGACGGCACTTCGACGGCAGTTGGGCGTGGACATTGATGCGTCGGGCGCGGAGGGGCAGCGTCTCTCCGCGCCAGTTGGGGGCAGCAACTAGGCATCCAAATCCGGCCACACCAATCCGGCCACTTGATCAGCGATCGCAGTGACCAAGTCGTGGGGCACGTGCATGTACCGCTTCGCCATGGACGCCTCCGACCACCCCATGATCTCCATGACCGCAGGAAGCGGGACTTTGAGCACGAGCAGCATGGTCGCGGCCGTGTGTCGGGCATCGTGCAGGCGAGCGTTGCGTACGTTTGCCAGGCGCAGCAGCGCTTTCCAGTTGTCGTAGTCGACGGTGGGGTGGACCGGCCGGCCCCACCGGTTGGCGAAGACCCAACCGTCCTCTTCCCACTCGTCGCGTGCCCGTTCGCGCTCGAACTGCTGGTGTGCGCGGTGGTCTTCGAGCGCTTCGATCACGGGCTGTGGGAGACCAACGGTGCGTCTTCCGGCGCGGGATTTCACGTCGGTCACGACCACGCCGCCGCCGTGACGTTGCGGACAATGCGCGCCGTAGCGATGGTCACACGGCTTTTCTTCCGGGCAGCCGTGCTTCCACACCTGTTGCTGAATCGCGCGACGAATGACGAGCGTCCCGCTTCCGCGGCGCTGGCCGCACCTCTGTGCATCCTGCTTTCGCCGACAAGGACTGCCTTTGTCGCAGCCGTGCTTCCACGCGATCGTGATGTCCGACCACTTGATTCCCAACGCTTCTCCTCGACGTAGGCCCAGCGTCAGCGCGATTATGAACCGCGCGCCGTTTCGAACATTCGAAGCTGCATCGAGGATTCGCCGGGCCTCGTCGACCGTGAAAGGGACGATTTCCTCTTCGTCGAGTCGCGGCGCTTTCGCGACCTTTGCCGGGTTCTCCAAGAGGTGCCTACGACGAACCGCCTCGTTCAACGCGACCCGGATCGTTCGGTGCGCCAGGTGGGCGGTACCCGCCTTCAAACCGTTCTTTTGCATGCGGGCGTAAAGCCGTTCGAGGTGTTCCGGCTGTAGCTGGTCGATGCGGTGCTTTCCGACGCCGGGGATCAGGTGCCGGTAGACCGAAGCGCGGTACCCGACCATCGTGGTTTCCCTGACGGACGGTGCGGCGATGTGCTCCACCCAGTACTCAAGCCACTTCTTGACCGTCCAGGCGCGGCCTGGCTTGCGGACCTTGCCGGAGTCGCGCTCGTTCTCCAGCTCGCGCACCCGCCGCCGGCACTCGCCTTCGTCCTTGCGCTTGACGTGGCGTCGGTCGGGGCTGCCGTCGTCCTTGACGCCCATCGTGACGCGGCCGTGCCAGTAGCCGTCGGTCTCGCTGTAGTAGATGCTGCTGGATCCGTTCGGCGCGCGGGTGCCTTCTGGGCGGCGTTTGCGGGGCATGGGTGGTTCCTCTCGGTGGTCGGTTTCGTGGCTGGTTGTGGGCGTGCGGGGTCGCCGCGCGAGAGCGCGGTGGGGGTTAGACCCGGGGTTAGGTCGCCGGAGGCGAGTTAGATATCTAACTCGGGGGTGAGATCGCCTGCTTGTTGGTCTGACCTGCGGAGAGTTAGCCGAGTTACGGGTTAGACCCGGGATTGGGAGCGGCCTTGGGGGCTCCCAATTCGGGGGTGAGCGAGGGTGCCGGGTGGCTAACTCGTCTAGTGCCTGGTCGGGGTCACGGGCGGGCCGTGTTCGGTGCTGTGGTGGGGCTCTGGCCGCTGGCCTGCTAGGTGCTAGCTCGCTGGTCGGCGGCGGTCCGGGCCGCTAGCGCTCCCGCTAGGTCTAGCGGGTGTGGGTGCTAGGTCTAGCGGTGCGGAATGAGCCGAGGTGCCTTGGTGGTGAGCGTGCCAGCGGGCCCCGACAGGCGCCCCGGGCGCCGACCTCATTGGGCTCATTCGGCTCATTTCGGCAGGTCGCGGCGGGATGAGCGGGGGATGAGCGATCTCATTCGGTGGCGGGGTGCTCATTGCCGGGCTCATGGCCGGCACCGGCGGTCTGAGGTATCCAGGCAGGCGGCGAGCGTCGGAGTCGGGGTGTGGGTACGGCGGTGCCCGCGCGGTCGAGGGCGAGCATGAGGCCGCGGAGTCCGGCCAGTGCGGCGAAGCCGCCGAGGGCGAGGGTGCGCACCATTCCGGAGGTCACCGCCAGGGCGGCGATGAGGATCACGGGCAGGACCGCGCGCCAGAGCACGACGGCGGCAGCTGCGGCGGTGAGCAGGGCGAGGGCGGCGAGCATGGCCAGCGCGCGGCCGGTGATGTCCAACGGGGTCATCGCGGGTCTCCCGGTGTGGTTGAGGGCGGGCGGTTCGAGCGGGTGGGTGGACGGTGCGGGCCGCCCCGGCACAGCCGCGCAGGGGCGTCTCCGCGCGGGGTGTCCACCAGATCCACCCATCCACCTGGGCGGGGTTGTGGCTGGTGGCGGGTGGTGGAGTGAGTGGGTGGGCGCGTCGGTGGGAATCCACCCTGAATCGGCGCATCCACCCCTGATCCACCGGGCATCCACTTGCCCACTGGGGACGCGTTCGCGCAGGTCGCGCCCAGTGGGCCGGGCAAGTGGATGGCCAGTGGATATTCACTGGCCCCTGCCGGGCTCACTGGCCCGTTCACTGGCCAACCTCGGTCCGGCAGCACGGGGTGAGGGGGGTAGCCGTCCCAGCCGTCCCAAGCGTCCCGGTGCTGGTCAGGCTGGGACGGCTTGCAGGAGTGGGACGGCTCGTGCCGTCCCAGGGCGTGTTGCCGTCCCGCGCTGACCTGCGGTGGGACGGCTGGGACGGCTGGGACGGCACCCCCTCCCACCCTCGGAGTGGGCCGACTGGGCGACATGGCGGCGGTGGTCATGCCGCGTTCCGGGCCAGGCGGTTGATGTAGGCGGTGAGCGCTTCGGCGGGGACGCGGCGGGCGTGGCCGATGCGCACCGAGTCGACGTCGCCGGACTTGATGAGCTTGAACATGGTGGTGCGGCCGACCGACAACCGGCGGGCGGCTTGCTCGACGGTCAGCAGCAGCCGGGTTGCGTCCCCGGCCTCCCGGGGGCGGGGGAGGGAAGCTGGCGTCGAGGTCGACAACCCCGGATTCCGGGGGTTTCGGGCGGTGTGTGCGGGGCGTTCCCTCGTTCCCTGTGGCGGGGTCTGCGCAGGTCGCGTCGAGGGAGTGGTGGAGGGAACGGGGTAGGGGAAATTCCCTGCCTCCCTGGCGGTTCCCTGCCGGGTCCCCTGCCTTGCGGCGGGGGTCGGGTGGTGGTCGGTGTGCATGGCGGCTCCCGTGGGTACGAAGTTGACGAAATTACGAACTTTGGCTCTGACCTGCGGTTTCGTGGGGAGCAAAGTTCGTAGCTACGAACTTTGCTTTCAGGGTTTGTCCTGGTCAGGGGCATTGTTCGTAAGTTCGTAGTGTTCGTGCGCGATGACGATGTCGGTGGCGCGTCCTCCCTTCCGGCCCTCCGGGCGCCGCTGGGTCCTGGCGATCGTCTGGTCGGCGACGAGCCGTTCCAGCAGCGCGTCGATGCGGGGCTTCTTGGCGTTGCCCTGGAAGAAGTCCGAGGTGATCTCGGTGCGGGTGCGCCCCTGCGGCCCGGCCTCGCGGATGAACGCGGCGAGCTGGGCCAGCACCGGATCGGCCTTGCGGAACACCGCGCGGGCGGAGTCGACGGCGTAGCGGATGAACGCGGCGGCGGCGACCAGGTGCGGGGGCTGGATGGTGGCGGTGCCGTCGAGGGCGGCGTGGATGCCGGCCACCCGGAGGCAGTTGGGTGCGGCGCGGGAGAGGAACTGCTCGATCGGGCCGTCTTCGGTGCTGAAGCCGCCGAACTCGACGTAGAGCCGTCGCCACAGGTAGGCGGCCTCATCGCTGAAGCCGAGCTGTCCGAGGGTGGCGCCCTGGTCCAGGCGGGCGCGGAGGTCGACGGCCAGGCGCTCGATGAGCGCGGGGTCGGCGCCGGTGCCTGCTGGGAGGAACTGGGTTTGGGCGACGAAGACGGGGAGGAACCGGTTGTAGGTGCCTCCGGCCATGTCCGACGACGACAGCTTGGCCGTGAACTCGCCGGGGGTGATGTGGGTCAGGATGCCGACGTGGGCGTCGCGCACGATGCGGGCGTTGACGCCGAGGGTGGACAGGTTGCCGCCTTCCCAGGCCGCGCGCAGCGTCGCCGAGAGGGTGTTGCCCTCGCGGCGCATCCGGGCCATCACCGAGGCCCACTCCGGTTCGAAGGCCAGCAGCCGCCGATCTCCCGTCGGCAGCAGCGCCCGGGGCCGCGGCTTGCCCTTGCCGGGCTCGGTCCCGTCCCCCTCGTCTTCGTCGGCGAACGCCTGCGTCAGGCCCTCACCGGACGTGAGCCCGCTGTGAATGTTGGAGGCCACGAACCCGGCATCAGCGGCCAGCAGCAGGCGTTTGGCGGCCGACCAACCCGCGCCCTTGCGGCCGATGCCGGTCCGGCCGATCACCATCGGCCACACCAGCAGCGGGTGCCGGTCGTCACCGACCCGCAGGTGCGGGCGGGCACCGAGGTAAACCCCGGTCCCGGCCAGCAGGGAGGCCAGGATGTTGGTGGGGTCGGCCTCGCTGGTGGGCTGCACCTGGCGGACCAGGTCGCCGAGGAAGGTCTCGAACATCGCCTCATCACGGGCGGGGAGCTCGGCGCGGGCGTTGGCGATCTGAGCGAGCGCCTGGCGTTCGGTCTCCGGGTCCGGCGGCAACACCGGCCCCGTCCCCGTGCCGGGAGTCTCCGGGCTCGCTGTGGGCTGGTCGGAGTCGGAGACCAGGCGCAGCCGCCGAGGCTGGTCCGCTGGGGTGGCTGCGGGGGTGTCGGGCTTGCTCATGGGCTACCGCTCCGATGGGTCGTAGTGCTGTTCAGAGGGGTTGGGAACCCGGGGGCGGACCCGGGTTCACGGCTTCTCGGGTGGGTTCTCGCTGGCGTTCTCGGTGATCTTGGTGAGGTTCTTCCCATGCAGGTGAGAAGCGGTGAAGAACCCGGAGGAATCGACCTCGATTCGTGCAGGCCAACCGGGTGGATCGAGGCCGATCGAGTCCAGGTCGATCGACCCCCGATCCCCGCTCGGTTGGGATCGGAGCCAGGCCCCGGGCGGCTACTGGCGGTGACGCTGCGGTCGTGGTCGGGTCGGGTTCACTGAGGCTGGAACAGTGGGGGCGGGAATCGGGGTTTTAAACCCGCAAACCCGCAAAAGGGGCTTCGAGCTGGTGTTTTGCGGTGCGGGTTTGGTGCGGGTTTGCGGGTTTGGGCGGCTGGGTTTGGCGGGTTTGCGGGTTTGGCGGGAAGCTCGGCGGGTTTGGTTCCCCCTCCTGTCCCGGCCTCTTTTTGCTGGTCGTGGGGCTGGTTGCGGGGTTTGCGGGTTTGCTACGGCGGTTGGCGACATGTCGGGCGGCGTGCCCGTGGTGACGGGCAGGGCGCCGGTCACGCCGCGTAGTACGAGCGGTCGGCCTCGGGTCCGCGGCCCGCGTTCGGCGGTGGTTCAGGGCTCCCAACCCGCGGGGGAGTTGGGAGCACCCCTGTCGAACTGGCGGGTCCGGACCCGGGACCGGTCGGCTGATCGGGAGGGGCGGGAGACCCGGCCCGATGGCGGCGTTCAAGGCCCCACGGGTGGGGTGGTCGGATGGCGCCACCGGGCCGGGGTTGGTGCTGTTCGCGCACCTGTCGGGACGCTTCCGACAGGGCAAAACACGCCCTGTGGTTGCGACCAGCAGGAACACCCGTTTTCGCTGTTCCCGACGGGTGTGGCTGCGACCAGCGGAAACAGTGTGTTTGCGCTGTTCCCTGGCGGTGTGGCCGCGACCAGCGGGAACACCCGGGCTAGTTCGGCCAGATCGCGTCCGGCTCGATCTCCACCGGATGCACCGGCGGGGGCTCTGCCGAGGTGTCCCGTCCCGGTGCCGGCATGAGTGCCCGGATCGCGTCGGCTCTGGCCTGGGCCAGGGCGTAGCGGCGCCGGTCGAAGCTCGGCCCGCCGGACTCGGCCAGCACCGCCAGCCCTTGTTCCAGTGGTCCCAGCACCTTGCGGGGTGTGGTGCGGTGGACCAGGGCGACGAACCGGGCCAGGTCGGAGACCTCGGCGTCGCGCAGCTGCGCGTCGGTCAGCGGGCAGGCGTAGAGCACCGTCACCACGCCATGCACCGGCACCTTGGAGGCGGTCATCACGCGGCCGCCCCTTCCAGCTCGATGCGCTCGGCGCCGGACAGGCCGCCGATGAGCGGGTCCTTCGGGCTGGAGATCACCTGCGTCATCGGAGCGCCGCGGTCGATGTCGGCGCGGGTGACCACCGGGTGATTGCGGGACCAGGATCCCGCGATACCCAGCATCTCCGGGGTCGTGCCGTAGACCTCGGCAAAGAGCTCTTGGTAGGTCGCCGACACGACCCGCACACCGCGCTCCCACTCGCTGAGCAGCCCGAGCAGGGTGCCCCACGAGTGGATACGAAGGCCCTGCCGGTCGGCGACCGCGATCAGGTGCTTGCACGCGATGTTCTGCGACCAGCACCGGGCCTTGCGGTACTCCCGCAATCGCACGCCCATGCCTCACACCCCCGTCAGCGCGCGACGCGGCGCGGGCACGTCGGGGCGGCCGTAGAGCTCGGCGACCCGGCGGCGGATCATCAGCAGCAGCGCGTAGTCCCCGCTGCCCGGCTTGATGTCCTCGATGTCCTGGCGTACCAGGTAGATGCGGTTGGAGCCCTCGTGCAGGAAGGTCTCCAGCACCATCGCGTGGGCGTACTGGTCGTCGCCCAGTTCGCAGGGCTCCAGCGTCGCGCCGCCGTTGACCAGGATCCAGAACACGGCCTCGACGTCTTCCAGCGACACCGGCACGCTCATGCTCACCTGCATCACGATCGGGGTGTCGTTGTCCTCGCGGTGGGTGGGGATGAACGTGGCGTGGTGGTCGCCGACCATGCCCTGTGCGCGCTCGGTGTGCAGTCGCATCGTCACGCCACCTCCCCCGCGGTCTCGTCACGGTCGTCGGCGGCGGCCGACTCGGTGCCGGTCACGAACGCCTCGTAGGCGGCCTGCGAGCACTTCTCGGCGTAGACCGACAACGCCCACCCCGGAATGCGGATGGTGCCCTTGCCCGTCCCCAACTTCATCGCGTCCAGCTCACCGGACTCGATCGCCCGGTAGATCGTGTTCACCGAGACGTCGAACATCTCGGCTACTGCCTTCACCCGGTACATCCGGCTACCCTCGAACTGCATCGTTTCTCCAACGGTTTCGATGTGCGCCCCGGTCGGTGTTGCCGCACTGACCGGGGCTTTTTCGTGTCCGGCTGGGGCGTCTGGGACTCCTGCAACAACCGGTATGAGAGGAACAGTAGACATGTGTGTCAGGTCTGTCAACAGAACTGCTTGACTAGGTACGTTGCTAGACCTGTCTGTACCCTGCCTGACATGGGCAAACTCGACACGAAAAGTTCCCAGCCCCCGTACCTTCAGATCGCCGAAGACCTGACGGACTCGATCCGAAACGGCGCCCTTCGACCTGGGGACCAGCTTCCGACCTACAGCGCACTCGCTACCGAATACGGCGTAGCGGTCGGGACCGTGCGGAGCGCCCTCGAGGTGCTGCGCGACCGTTCGGTGATCGTGACGAGGCATGGCACCGGATCGTTCGTTCACGAGGATCTTGACCCCGCGAGCCTCCCGCCCGTAGTTGACCGCCAGGTCGCAGTACAGGCCGGTGATCTGACTGAAGTCCTGCGGCTTCTGCGCGAGATCAGTGACCGGCTTACGGCGCTGGAAAACCGGCTGTCGGACGGCTAGTTGCCGACCTGCCGGAAGAACGTCACCAGCCCGTCGATCACGAAGCCGAGCCAGCTGGCCGCCGTCTGCACCCAGCCGGCGGCCTCGCTCGGGTACTTCACCACCACGACCACCAGCGCGACGGCAACGGCCCATCCGGCCAGCTTCCGCAGAACCCCGCCGCCGTTCTGCACCATCGGGAGCGCGTTCTTGCCCATTGCATCCTCCTGCGTTGAGTCCGTGAACCGTCAGCGCTAGTCCGATTTGGACTGTGCTGTTCCTGTGGTTGCTCACGCCTCAATGGAACCGCCAGGAAATGCAGGACAACAGGGCACACAAGGGGGCACACTTGCACACTCGGTGGACACACGAGGAGCACAGGGATGGCATACAACGAGCAGTTAGCTGCCCTGATGCGCGAGGCCGGGTTCCTCAAGGAAGACGGCAGCGTCGGGCTGAAGGTCTTCGCGCGGGCCGCTGGCCGTCATGCGGGCAAGACCTTCACACACACCTACGTTCAGCGCTGGCTGAGCGGCATGGTTCCGCGCGACCCGCAGGTACGAAAAGCCGTTGCACAGGCCCTCAGTGAGCGTCTTGGTCGTCGTGTCGGCCTTGAAGAGGTCGGTTTCGCCTCGGGCGAGACGATGCCCGCTGATCTCGGCCTTTCGTACCCGACCAAGGCATTGGACGGAATCGCGGCGGTCACCAGTCTGTGGCGCGCTGATCTGGACCAGGCGTCGGCTCTGCTCGTTGCGCCGGCCAACGTCGCGGCTTGGAACGAAGCGTCGCTCTCTTGGCTGGTCGCAGCACGTCACGACATGGTCAATGGCACCGGAAAGCGTCGGGTTACTACGGCGGACATCACTGGCCTCCGCAGCATGACCGACATGTTCGATCGGCTCGACGGGCAGCACGGAGGAGGCCATGCCCGGCGAGCGCTGATCGAATTCCTGGGGACTGACCTCGGCGGCCTGCTCCGCGGTTCGTACGACGACAAGGTCGGGCGGGAGCTGTACAAGGCCGCAGCTCAAGCAACGCTGCTCGGTGCCTGGATGTCCTACGATGCTGGGCTGCATGGCTTGGCGCAGCGCTACTTCATCCAGGCGCTCCGCTTGGCGGACGAGTCAGGGGATCGGCTCCTTGGCGCGAGCATCCTCGACGCCATGAGCCACCAGGCGACCTTCCTGGGTAACTACCGCGAGGCAGCGAACCTTGCTCGTGCGGCGCGGATGGGAACCGCGAGCTCGGGATCAGCCAGCGCTGCCGCGCACTTCTACTCGATGGAGGCTCGCGCCCTGGCTCGGCTTGGAGAGGCGGCTGACTGCGATAGGGCAATGGCTGCCGCGGTCCGCGAGTTCGAGCGGCGTAAGCCTGACGACGATCCCGCAGACTGGTTCGGATACTTCAACGAAGCTGAGCTAGCGGCCGAACTCGGCCACTGCAACCGTGATCTCGGTCGAGCGGTTGACGCTACGACGTACGCTACCCAATCACTTGGGCCAGTGGAGAGCGGATATGTGCGTAGTGATTTCTTCGTGACGATGGTTCTCGCCGACGCATACCTCGATCAAGGAGAAGCGGAAAAGGCTTGCGAAGTAGCGTTGGGTGCGCTCGAAATCGGTGAACAGCTCAAGTCCGCCCGATGTGAGGCATACGTCGGCGAGTTCCGACAGCGTCTTTCAGGTGTTGGTAGCAGTGCGGTCGTCAAGGACTTCGTCGATCAGGTTTCAGGTACTCGACTCTGGACGCCAGAAGACGCTAGAAGGGCGCCCAGTCGTGACGCGACCCTCCTGACCTGAGCGACTCCACCCGCTTGCGGACCTCGGCGGCAGCCTGCATATCCGTCCCCGCCTTACCGCACAGCCAAAGCGTCATTGCGACTTCGCGGTAGTCGGCGAGAACCCGATATCCGGGCCACGTCATGATGTCGTAGCCATAGACCTTAACGAAGGTTCGATACTCGTCTTCGGTGTGCCAACCGAAGCGCTCATAGAACAGCGCGGTTTGAACTAGATCCCACTCGCGCGGTCCCGTCGCGAAGCTATCGAGATCGATGAGTATCGGCTGGCCCGCGCGATCGAGGATGACGTTCCCTACGTTCGCGTCTCCGTGGATCACGCCGGGGGTAAGGTCGAATTCGAGACGCTCGTACTGGTCTCGAATCGACAAGATTCGGTTTTCCAGGAATTGTGCATCCGCGCGGTCGAGGTTGGCCAGGTCCCCGATCTGCGCATCCAGCTTCGCGAGCGGCCGTATCTCCGGCAGGTGCAACGACGACGGCGCGTCGAGCGAATGGAGTCGCCGGATCAGCTCAGCGACCTGGTCGAGCGGTGCGTACTCCTCCCGCTCCGAGGCCGACTCCCAGAAGGTCGTCACCAACCCGCGGGACCTCACTGGCTGGTCGACGTCGAGCGCGCGCGTCGCTGGGTAGCCTTCGCCGCTCAGCCATCGAGCTACCTGAACCTGCATCCGTGCGTTCTCGATCGACTCGCCGTTGCGCGCGATCCGTACGATCACGGGCTCTGAGAGCCGGTAGACCGCGTTCGAACCGATGCGGATCAGCTCCGCTCCGGCAGCGTCCAGTCCTACGGCGGCGCATGCGGCGTTCAGGGCGTTCTGCGCGGTTTCCCTAGTCAATGCCACGGTTGGCGTCATCCCTTCACTAGCTCCTCGAACGTACATCTCTGCAAGGCGTCGCCCCTCGGGCGATCGCTGGAATATGGGGGTCCGCTCGGGTGCCGGCGTGAGGCATCTAGGCGCTAGATGGCTGGCCAGGACGCGTGTGAGGTTCTAGCGCCCCCTCTAGACCTAGAGGGGGCCCGTCTAGGTCTAGAGGGTCGTCACGTCGACTGTCCCCGGAACCCGGTCCGGGCTGGAACAGGGGGGGGCTCAGGTCGTCGAGCACGGCTCGGCGGATGCTGGTTGAGGCTAGGGAACCGGGGGGTGTCGTTGGCGGAGAATGGATCTCAGGAGGCGCTGAGAGCGCCGTAGAGCGCTCAACGGGCGCCCCCGTGTGGTTTGGGCTGGGCGAGTGCCCGTAGGGCACCGGGCACGGGCGGCCGACGGGGTCTCAGTTGGGGTCTCAGTTCGCCCCCGTGCGAACCACCCCCACTGTTCCAGCCATTGCGCTGACCAGCGATGACGTACCGGTTCGGACGGCTCCGAACCGGTACCACCGGAATTGGAAATCGTGTTGGGTTAACAGCCCTCACGGGTTCGAATCCCGTATCCTCCGCCAAACCGGAGCCCCGGAGCGCATCGCGCCCGGGGCTCCGTCGCGTTCAGGGGCGGGTTCTGCGTTCGGGGTCGCGGTCCGCGGCGCTCGCGTGCCGTGAGGGCGGCTGACGGTGTTTTGGCTGCTGCGGCGCAGGTTCCCGGCTGCTGGAGCGCTTCGCCGGACCGGGCGGCGGGGCCTTCGTGAAGCCGTGGGGGCGGCGGGTTACACTTAACGCGGACCTCGTGCGGCGTCCATCCTGTGAACTCCCCCAGGGCCGGAAGGCAGCAAGGGTAAGCGGGCTCTGGCGGGTGCACGGGGTCCCCTTACTTTCCTGGGCCGGGTCACCGGGCTCGTCCCTCGACAGCACTGTCGGCACCACCGCGTAGGGTCTCGACCGTGGCGCTCGCCCTTTACCGCAAGTACCGGCCGGCGACCTTCGCTGAGGTCGTCGGGCAGGAACACGTCACCGAACCGCTGCGGACCGCGCTCGCGTCCGGGCGCATCAACCACGCATACCTGTTCTCCGGCCCGCGCGGCTGCGGCAAGACCTCCAGCGCACGCATCCTCGCCCGCTCGCTGAACTGCGCGCAGGGCCCGACCGCCGACCCGTGCGGCGAGTGCGACTCGTGCGTGGCGCTCGCGCCGGAGGGCGGCGGCAGCGTCGACGTCGTCGAGCTGGACGCGGCCAGCCACGGTGGTGTGGACGACACCCGCGAGCTGCGCGACCGCGCGTTCTTCGCGCCGGCCCAGTCGCGGTACCGGATCTTCATCATCGACGAGGCCCACATGGTCACCACGCAGGGCTTCAACGCCCTGCTGAAGATCGTCGAGGAACCGCCGGAGCACCTGATCTTCGTCTTCGCCACGACGGAGCCGGACAAGGTGCTCACCACCATCAGGTCCCGGACGCACCACTACCCGTTCCGGCTGATGCCGCCCGGCGTCATGCGCGAGCTGCTGGAACGGATCTGCGACCAGGAGAGCGTGCGCGTCGAGCCCGCCGTGTACCCGCTGGTGCTGCGCGCGGGCGGAGGCTCCGCGCGCGACACCCTCAGCGTCCTGGACCAGCTGCTGGCCGGCGCGGGCGAGGAGGGCGTCACCTACGAGCGCGCCGTCGCGCTGCTCGGGGTCACCGACGTCGCGCTGATCGACGACATGGTCGACGCGATGGCCGCCGCCGACGGCGCGGCGGTCTACGGCACCGTGGACCGGCTGGTGGAGGCCGGGCACGACCCGCGCCGCTTCGCCTCCGACCTGCTCGACCGGTTGCGCGACCTGGTGCTGCTGAACGCGGTCCCCGACGCCGACCAGCGCGGGCTCATCCAGGCGTCGGGCGACGAGCTGACCAAGATGCAGCAGCAGGCCGAGCAGCTCGGAGCGGCGACCCTGTCGCGCTTCGCCGAGATCGTGCACACCGGCCTGGCCGACATGCGCGGTGCCACCGCGCCCCGGCTGCTGCTCGAGCTGCTCTGCGCCCGGATGATGCTGCCGACGGTGTCGGACTCCGAGGTCGCGCTGCTGCAACGGCTCGAGCGGGTCGAGCGCCGGATGACCATAGCGCCGGAGGGCGGCGCGGCCGAAGCGCCCGCCGGCCAGCCCGCGGACCAGGACGCCGGGGGACGACCGCGGCGGGTCTTCCAGCGTCCGCACGAGCGTGCGGCGCAGGCAGCGGAGCAGCCGACCCAGGCCGGCCAGGGCGCTCAGGACGGCCAGGCCGGTCAGGGGTCTCAGGCCGGTCAGGACTCCCGAGCTGGTCAGGACTCCCGGGTTGGTCAGGGTGAACAGCCTTCCCAGGCCGGCAGGCAGGCGGCTTCGGACGCGCAGCCAGGGTCTCCGGGCGGGCAGCCCGGCCCTTCGGCCGCACAGCCCGGCCCTTCGGCCGCGGCCGGGCAGCAGTCTCCCGCCGGGCAACCGACGCCGGAGGCGTCGGCCCGGCCCGCCGGCGCGGAAGCTCCGGCTCCGGCGCAGCCGGAGCGCCCCGCGGCGGCGGAGCCGCCGGGGCGGCCCGCGCAGCGGGCGCCGCAGGCGCGCCCCGGCGCGCCGGACGCGGCGGCGCGGGATGCCGCTGCGCAGCAGCGGCCCGCGGCGGAGCAGCAGGCCGCGCAGGCCGGGGCGAGCGCGGGAGCGCACGCGGGGCGGGACACCGCCGACGTGCGGAGGCTGTGGACCGAGGTGCTGCGGGCGGTCGCCGAGCGCAACCGGCCGACGCAGGCGCTGCTGCTCAACGCCACCGTGCAGGACATCCAGAGCGGCACGCTGGTGCTGTCGATGCCGACGTCGGGCCTGGTCAAGCAGTTCGCGCAGCAGCGGAGGCTGGACTTCGTCAAGGACGCGCTGCGCGCGGTCCTCGGCGGCGAGTGGGAGATCCGCTGCGTCGAGGCCGGGGCAGCGCCGCCGGCCGCGCCGAGCCGGCCCGCCCAGCCGCCCCGCCAGGCCCCGCAGCGCCCGGCCGAGGAAGCCCCGCAGCGCAAGCCGTCGGCGGACTGGTCGGCGAACAAGCCGAACCCCCAGCAGGGGCAGGGCGGCAAGCCGGAGAACTCGCAGGCGCAGCGCAACGCGTCGCAGGGCAGGCAGGCCGGCAACGGTCGCCGGGCGCCGGCCGACGACATCCCGCCGCCGCCCGAGCCGCCGGACGAGGAGCCCCCGCCGGAGGACTACGTCCCGCCGTCGCGGCCCGCCCGCCAGGCCCCGCCGCCTCCTCCGCCGGTCGATGAGGAGGAGGACGAGGAGGCCATGATGGCCGACTCGACCCCGGCCGACGAGGTGATGGCCTCGCGGCCCGATCCGGAGGAAGCCGCCGTCGAGCTGTTCGCCAGCGAGCTCGGCGCCCGCCGCATCGACGACTGAGCCAAGGCCGAACGACGGCTCGGGTCGGGCCTGTTGACGGTTGGGGCTGGCCTATCGATGGCTGGGGACCGGCCCATCGACAGTTGGGCCCGGACTATCGATCGGCCGGGGCCGGGCCCGTTGCGAGCGGTCCAGGCCGGTCACCGAGGTCATCGACGACCAGTGCGTGGAGCGCGACCGCCTGACGGCGCTGATCGACGACCTCGTCGAGTCCCGCCGCGGCCTGGACGAGCTGATCGACCAGACACGCGCCGACGCCGCAACCGCCTGACCGGCGGGCGCGGGCGGCTACCGGCGGAGGTGGCGCAGCAGGAAGGCGAGCGCGCGCGGGTAGGCGTCGAGGCGGTTGACCCGCTTGGCAAGGCCGTGGCCCTCGTCGGCGTAGACCAGCAGCTCGCACTCGATTCCCTTCGCCCGCACGGCCTGCGCGAGCTGCTCGGCCTCCGACAGCGGGACCCGGGGGTCGTTGGCGCCGTGCAGCACGAACAGCGGCGCCGAGATCGCGTCCGCTCGGGTCAGGGGCGATGCCTCCCGCAGGAAGTCGGCGTCGTCGCGCAGCGACCCGTACTCGCGCTCGCGGTGCGCCCGCCGGTAGGCGGCGGTGTTCTCCAGGAACGTCAGCAGCGACGAGATCCCGACGATGTCCACGCCCGCCGCCCACCGCTCTGGCTGGAAAGCCAGTCCGGCCAGAACCATGTAGCCGCCGTAGGAGCCGCCCCAGAGCGCCGCCCGGGACGGGTCGAGCCCGAGCGAGGGCAGCCAGTCGTGCAGGGCAGCGAGGTCGTCCACAGCGGACAGCCGCCTGCGCACGTCGTCGGCGGAGTACCAGCGCTTTCCGTAGCCGGTGGAGCCGCGCACGTTGGGCACCAGCACGGTGTGGCCCTGGTCGACCAGCGCTTGCACGATCGGGTTGAACGCCTGCACGGACTGGGCTTCCGGCCCGCCGTGGACGAACAGGACCGACGAGCCCGCGACGTCCGGCGGCGGGTTCTCCGGCGCGTAGACGAAGCAGGGCACCTGCTCGCCGTCCGGCGTCGGCACTCGGTGGGCGGTCGGCGGCACCGGACGCGCGGAACCGAGCTGGGCGGCCGAGTCGGTCAGGGCGCGGACCTCGCCGCCGGAGTCCAGCAGCAGCGCGTCTCCGGGGGTCGCGGTGGAGCTGTACGACAGCGCCGCGAAGCGGGAGTTCGGCGACCAGACCGGCGCCGGCAGCGGGTAGGTGCACCAGCCGTCGCCGGGTAACCGGACGTCCCGGCGCACGGCACCGGTGGCCGCATCGTGCAGCGCGAGCCGGGCTGCGCCCTCGACGTTGGCCTGCACCAGCAGCGTCGAGCCGTCCGGGGCGAGCCAGCCGGTGAGGTCGTGCTCGTCGGAGGTCACCAGCCAGCGCCGCTCGCCGGTCCGCGGGTCGATGCGGGCCACGCCGGTCCGGTCGCGGTCGAGGTTGGTGGTGACGACGAGCGCGGAGGCGTCGGGCAGCCAGCGGACCCCGGTGTGCCGGGCGTGCGCGTCCGCGTCGGTGAGCTCGGTGACCTCCTCGTCGGCGGTGACCGGCATGGTGTCGACGAGGATGATCTGGTCCGACAGCGGCTTCTCGGCGGGCACGGTCACCGCGAGGTAGCGGCCGTCCGGTGAGGACGCCGCCTCCAGCACCATCCCGCCGCGGTCGTAGACCACCTCTTCCGCGCCGGAGGTGGCGCTGCGTACCACGACGTCGAAGTCCACGCCGTTGCGGCGGTTGGTCGCGTAGACGACCCGGCCGGGCAGCACGTCGAGCAGCCGGTGCACGTAGCGGGAGTCGTGGACCAGCGGCCGCAGGTCGCGCATGGTCGCGGGCCCGGTCCGGGGCACGTCCAGGGTGAGGAGGGAGAGCTGGCTGCGCTCGTCGCCGTCGGTGTCGTGCTGCACGACCACCGCGCGCTCGCCCGGCAGGTAGCGGCCGCTGACCGCCCCGGGCAGCGCGGTGAGGGCGCTGACCTCGCCGCCGGCGATCTCGGCGAGCTGCACCGAGCCCGACTCGTCGGACCCGGCCAGCACCCGGCCGCTGTCGTCGACGTCGAAGGCCCGCCGGCTTGTGCACCCGAGCAACCGCACGATGTCCAGCCTCATGCCGCCACCATTTCACGGCCGGCGCGGCGGTCCCAGCGGCCGTGCGGGCCTTCCACGCCCCGCTCCCGGGCGGCGCGGACACGTCTAGGCTGGGTGGGGTACACAGCGGTGACTAGGAGGACCAGCGGTGCAACCAGGTGGCCAGCCGAACATGCAGCAGATCATGGAACAGGCGCAGAAGATGCAGCAGCAGCTGATGACCGCGCAGCAGGAGCTCGCCGAGGCCGAGGTCAGCGGCAGCGCGGGCGGTGGCCTGGTGACCGCGGTGGTCAGCGGTTCCGGTGAGCTCAAGTCGGTCGCGATCGACCCGAAGGCGGTCGACCCCGACGACACCGACACCCTCTCCGACCTGGTGGTGGCGGCGGTGCGCGACGCCAACCGGGCCGCCCAGGAGCTGCAGCAGGAGAAGATGGGCCCGGTGACCGGCGCGCTCGGCGGCGGGCAGGGGCTGGGCGGGCTCGGCCTGCCGGGACTGTGAGCGGCACGTGTACGAGGGTCCCGTCCAGGACTTGATCGACGAGCTCGGCAGGCTGCCGGGCATCGGTCCCAAGAGCGCGCAGCGGATCGCCTTCCACCTCCTCGCGGCCGAGCCCGCGGACGTCACCCGGCTGCAGGAGGTCCTGCAGAAGGTGAAGGAGGGCGTGGTCTTCTGCGACATCTGCGGCAACGTCTCCGAGGAGCCGACGTGCCGCATCTGCCGCGACGCCCGGCGCGACCCGGCGGTGGTCTGTGTCGTGGAGGAGCCCAAGGACGTGCTGGCGGTCGAGCGGACCAGGGAGTTCCGCGGCCGCTACCACGTGCTCGGCGGTGCGCTCGACCCGCTCTCCGGGGTGGGACCCGACCAGCTCCGGGTGCGCGAGCTGCTGACCAGGATCGGCCGCGACGAGATCACCGAGGTGATCATCGCGACCGACCCCAACACGGAGGGCGAGGCCACGGCCACCTACCTGGTCCGCATGCTCCGCGACTTCCCGGGCCTCAACGTCACCCGCCTGGCCTCCGGCCTCCCCATGGGCGGCGACCTCGAGTTCGCCGACGAACTGACCCTGGGCCGTGCCCTGTCCGGGCGTCGGGCTGTTTGAAGCGCCAGATGGCGCTTCAAATGGCGCGCCAGCGCCATCCGGCCGAAGGACGGGTCCGAAGCGCCAGATGGCGCTTCGGATGGCGCTCCGCGCCATCCGGCCGAAGGACGGATGCAGGACTCCGGTGGCGAAAGTGTGATGGGGACGGCCCGTACCAACTCGGCCGAATGGCCGGTGACGGGCTGTCCTTCTGGAGTGCTTCCTTTCTGATGCATCAGTCCGCACATCCTCGCTCTGAACAGGGCGTCCGGCCTTCGGCCGGACGGCGCGAGGCGCCATCGGAAGCCCCATCGGGGGCTTCCGACACCGCTGCCCTGGTTCGCGCCGCCGCGCCGCGTCTCGGCGCGGTGCGGCTGGTCGCCGTCGACGGACCCTCCGGGTCCGGCAAGTCGGTGTTCGCCCGCGGCCTGGTGGCCGCGCTGCGCGCGGACGGCCTGCGCACCGCGCTGGTGCCGACCGATGACTTCGCCACCTGGGACGAGCCGGTCGGGTGGTGGCCGCGCCTGGCCGAGGGCGTTCTCGATCCGTTGCGGCGCGGCGAGCCCGGCCGCTACCAGCGCACCGAATGGCCCGGCGGGGAGCCGGTCCTCGGTGCGTGGGTCGACGTCGAGGTGCCCGACGTCCTGGTGGTCGAGGGCGTTTCGTCCGCCCGGCGCGCGGTGGCCGACCGGCTGTCGCTCGCCATCTGGGTCGAGGTCGGCGATCCCGCTCTGCGGCTGGAGCGCGCGGTCGCCCGCGACGGCGAATGGAGTCGTCCGCACCTGCTCCGTTGGCAGGAGTTCGAGCGCCGCTGGTTCGCCGAGGACGGCGCGAAGCACCGCGCCGACATCCTCCGCCAACGATCTTCACCGTTGTCCCGCCAACGCCGCTGAGCGCCGAAAACGTTGGCAACACTGGGAAAAACGGCGATCCCCTTAGGTCGCCCTAAGTAGCTGGATCGTAACCTCAAGGCCTCCCCGTGCGCGAAATGCCAGGTTAGTCTCACGTCACTCTGAGACCTGAGACACACCGAGGTGCTTTGATGAGTAAAGCTCCGTCGACGCCGCACCGGACATTGCGGCGGCGCGTCGCGACCGCGGGGATCGCCTGCACCATGGCGGTCACGCTTGCGGCCTGCGCCACTTCGCAGCGAGGCGAGAACGCCGGCGGCGAAGGCGGCACCCTGACCTTCGGTGCTGCGGGCGCCCCGGACCTGTTCGACCCCTTCTACGCATCCGACGGCGAGACCTTCCGCGTCACCCGGCAGATCATGGAGGGCCTGGTCGGCTTCGAACCGGGCACCGCCGAGGTCGAACCGGAGCTGGCCAAGAGCTGGGAGTCCACACCGGACGGCAAGACGTGGACGTTCAAGCTCAACGAGGGCGTGAAGTTCCACGACGGCACCGACTTCAACGCCGAGGCCGTCTGCAAGAACTTCGAGCGCTGGTACCACCAGACCGGCGCGGGCCAGAACCAGGCGCTCTCGTACTACTGGATCGAGAACTTCGGTGGGTTCGCCGACGGCCAGACGCCGTCGCTGTACTCCTCCTGCGATTCGCCGGACCCGGCGACCGCGGTGATCCACCTGACGCGCGCGACGTCGAAGTTTCCGGACCTGCTCGGTCTTCCGTCGTTCAGCATGCAGTCGCCGGCCGCGATGGAGCAGTACCAGGCCAACAACGTCCAGGCCCAGGGCGACAGCTTCTCCTACCCCGAGTACGCCAAGGCGCACCCGACGGGCACCGGGCCGTTCAAGTTCAGCGGCTACGACGAGGGCAACCAGACCATCAAGCTGGCCCGCAACGACCAGTACTGGGGCGAGAAGGCCAAGATCGGCGAGCTGATCTTCCGGATCATCCCCGACGAGACCTCGCGCAAGCAGGAGCTGGAAGCCGGCAGCATCGACGGCTACGACTTCCCCAACGCCGCCGACCTGCAGGCGCTGCGCGACGCCGGGCACAACGTGCTGGTGCGCGACCCGTTCAACATCATGTACCTGGGCTTCACCCAGAAGAACAACCCGGCGCTGAACGACCTGCGGGTGCGCCAGGCCATCGCCTACGCGCTGGACCGCGACAACCTGGTCAAGGCCAACATGCCCGAGGGCGCCGAGGTGGCCACCCAGTTCTACCCGGACACCGTCGAGGGATACGCCCCGGACGTGCAGAAGTACCCGCACGACCCGGAGAAGGCCAAGCAGCTGCTCGCCGAGGCAGGGCAGCAGAACCTGACGGTCAACTTCTACTGGCCGACCGAGGTCACCCGGCCCTACATGCCGGACCCCCAGGGCATCTACAACGCGCTGGCCGAGGACCTGCGCGCCGTGGGCATCACGGTGAACCCGGTCAGCAAGCCGTGGAACGGCGGCTACATCGACGACGTCGACAACGCCCGCGCCGACATCTTCCTGCTCGGCTGGACCGGCGACTACAACACGCCGGACAACTACATCGGCACGTTCTTCGGCACGCCGACGAACCGCTTCTACACCGCGGGCGCACCGTGGGGCGAGCAGCTCGCCGCCGAGCTGCGCGCCGCCGACAGCGAGCCCGACGAGGGCAAGCGGCAGGCGATGTACCAGCAGATCAACCGCAAGCTGCTGGCCGAGTACCTGCCCGCGGTCCCGCTGTCGCACTCGCCGCCCGCGCTCGTGCTCAACGAGCGGGTGAAGGGCCTGGTCCCCTCGCCGCTGACGGACGAAGAGTTCGCGACGGTGAGCCTCTCCGAGTGACGTGACGGCGTTGCGCCGACCCGGCTCCGGTCGTGGCGCTGCCGGTTGTGACCGGCAGCGCCACCGGCCTGGACGGGGGCGCGGCGCGCACGTCGCGCACGGACCGACCTTGGGGGACTAGTGCTCCGCTATACGGTTCGACGGCTGGCGCAGCTCGTGCTGGTCGTCGCTGTGCTGTCCGTCCTGCTGTTCGCCTGGCTGCGGGCGCTGCCCGGCGGCCCGGTGTCGGCGCTGCTGGGCGACCGGGCGACGCCCGAGTCCCGCGCGAAGCTCGAGGCGCAGCTCGGCCTGGACCAGCCCATCTTCGTGCAGTACTGGAAGTTCCTGGAGCGCGCCGTCACCGGCGACTTCGGCACCTCCACCGGTGTCCAGCGCGGTGCGCCCGCGCTGGAGGTCTTCCTGGTGCGCTTCCCGGCGACGCTGGAGCTGTCGATCCTGGCGCTGCTGCTGGCGGTCGCGGTCGGCATCCCGCTCGGCTACCTGGCGGCCCGGCGCCGGGGGAGCTGGCTGGACAACCTGAGCATCACGTGGTCGCTGGTGGGCGTCGCGGTTCCGGTGTTCTTCCTGGCGTTCCTGCTGAAGTTCGTCTTCGCCGTCGAGCTCGGCATGCTGCCCGCCTCGGGCCGCCAGGACACCGGGATGGACGCGACGCGGGTGACCGGCTTCTACATCCTCGACGGGTTGCTGACCCGGGAGTGGGACGCGGCGTGGAACGCCTTCGTGCACCTGGTCCTGCCCGCGATCGCGCTGTCGACCATCCCGTTCGCGGTGATCTTCCGGATCACCAGGGCCGCGGTGCTCGACGTGATGGACGACGACTACGTGCGCACGGCGCGGGCGAAGGGCCTGAGCGCGATGGTGATCAGGACCAGGCACATCCTGCACAACGCGATGCTGCCGGTGGTCACCACGGTCGGCCTGCAGACCGGCGCGCTGCTGGCGGGCGCGGTGCTGACCGAGCGGGTGTTCAACATCCCCGGCATCGGGCAGGCGGTCGCGGTCGGCTTCCAGCGCAAGGACTTCCCCGTGCTGCAGGTCGTGATCCTGTCCGCGGCGATGGTGTACGTGCTGGTCAACCTGATCGTCGACCTCTCGTACGCGATGATCGACCCGCGGCTGCGGACGCGGTGAGGGGGCGGACGTGGTGCTGAACACGCGCAAGGCGCGAATCGACGAGCTCGCCGAGAGCACGGCCGACTCCGGGGTGAGCCTCGCCGCGTCGGCGTGGCGGCGGCTGCGGCGCAGCCCGGTCTTCCTGGTCGGCGCGGCGATCATCGGCATCTTCGTGGTGCTGGCCGTCACCGCGCCCTGGCTGGCGCCGCACGACCCGGCGCTGCGGGTCCTGGAGCACCAGGTCTCCCGCGCGACCAACACGATCCCGCCGCCGCAGGACGGGTTCCCGCTCGGCGGCGACCAGTACGGCCGCGACCTGTTCTCCCGGCTGCTGCTCGGTTCGCAGCAGACGCTGCTGGTCGCGGTGCTGGCCACGGTGATCGGCCTCGGCGGCGGTCTGGTCCTCGGTGTCACGGCGGGCGCGTTCGGCGGCTGGGTCGACTCGGTGGTCATGCGGATCGTCGACGTGATGCTTTCGGTGCCGTCGCTGCTGCTGGCCGTCTCGATCGGGGCGCTGTTCGCCAGCCAGACGCAGTTCACCGTGATCCTGGCGGTGGCCATCGTGCAGGTGCCGATCTTCGGACGCCTGCTGCGCGGCACGATGCTGGCGCAGCGCGCGAGCGACCACGTGCTGGCGGCTCGGGCGCTGGGCGTGCGGGAGACCGCGATCGTGTTCCGGCACATGCTGCCCAACGCGCTCGGCCCGGTCGTCGTGCAGGCCACGCTGGTGCTGGCGGTCGCGATCATCGACGCCGCCGCGCTGTCGTTCCTCGGACTCGGTGCCGCCGACGACTCGATCCCGGAGTGGGGCCAGATGCTCGGCGGCGCGCAGACCGTCATCGACTCGCACCCGCAGCTCGCGTTCTGGCCCGCGGGCTGCATCATCCTGGTCGCGCTGGGCTTCACCCTGGTCGGTGAGTCGCTGCGGGACGCGCTGGACCCGAAGAGACGACGCTGAGGACCTCGAGGACGAACATGGCGCTGCTGGAAGTCCGCGACCTCTCGGTGGTCTTCGCCCGCAAGGGCGAGCCGCCGGTGACCGCCGTGGACGGGATCTCCTTCGACGTCGAACCCGGGCGCACCGTCGGCCTGGTCGGCGAGTCCGGGTGCGGCAAGTCGGTCACCTCGCTCGCGATCATGGGACTGCTCCCGCCGCGCGGCGCGGAGGTCTCGGGCTCGATCACCTTCGACGGCACCGAGCTGCTCGGCCTGTCCCGCCAGGAGCTGGACAAGCGGCGCGGCCGGGACCTGAGCATGGTGTTCCAGGACCCGCTGACCTCGCTGAACCCGGTGGTCTCCATCGGCGTGCAGGTGGCCGAGGTCATCGAGCGGCATCGCGGTCTGCCCCGCAAGAAGGCCATGCCGGAGGCCGAGGAGCTGCTGGCCAAGGTCGGCATCCCGGACCCGCGCCGGAGGCTGCGGGAGTACCCGCACCAGCTCTCCGGCGGCATGCGGCAGCGGGCGCTGATCGCGATGGCGCTGGCGTGCCGGCCGCGGCTGCTGATCGCCGACGAGCCGACGACCGCCCTGGACGTCACCATCCAGGCGCAGATCCTGAACCTGCTGACCAAGCTGGTCGCCGAGACCGACACCGCGCTGATCATGATCACCCACGACCTGGGCGTGGTCGCCGGGCTCTGCGACGAGGTGAACGTGCTCTACGCGGGCCGGGTCGTGGAGCGTGCGGCCCGCCACGAGCTGTTCGCCCGGCCCCGGCACCCGTACACGGCGGGCCTGCTGTCGTCGATCCCCCGGCTCGACGCGACCAGGGGGCAGAAGCTCACCCCGATCAGGGGCTCGATCAGCGACAACATCCCGTGGGACGCGGGTTGCGCGTTCTGCCCCCGCTGCCCGAACGCGCTGGAGGTCTGCCAGCAGCAGACCCCGGAGGTCAGTGTGGACGTGGGGGCGCGCTTGCTGCGCTGCCACAACCCGGTGCGGGAATCGTCTTCCATGGAGGTCTCGTGAGCAACGCTTGTTCTACTGCTCGCGGGGCCGACCGGGTGCGGGTGTCCCGCAAGACGCAGGAGGTCTCGTGAGGGGCTTTTCCGCGAGCACGGCGACCACGACGACCTCGGGGGAGAGGGCATGACCGAGCAGCTCCTGGTGGAGGTCGACGACCTCGCGGTGCACTTCCCGATCAAGCGCGGGGTGGTGCTCGACCGCACGGTCGGCTACGTCTACGCCGTCGACGGGGTGTCGCTGCGCGTCCGCAAGGGCGAGACATACGGCCTGGTCGGCGAGTCGGGCTGCGGCAAGTCGACGCTCGGGCGCGCGCTGCTGCGCCTGGAGAAGCCGACCGGCGGCCGGGTGGTCTTCGACGGCACCGACCTGTCGGCGATGAAGGGCGAACGGCTGCGCCGTATGCGCCGTCGCATGCAGATGGTGTTCCAGGACCCGCTCGCCTCGCTCGACCCGCGGCAGTCGGTGGAGTCGCTGCTGGTCGAGGGGATACGCGCGCACGGTCTGGACAAGGGCCGCGAGTCCACGGCGAAGCGCCTGCGCGAGCTGCTCAGCGCGGTGGGGCTGCCGTCGACGTCGCTGCGCAAGTACCCGCACGAGTTCTCCGGCGGGCAGCGCCAGCGCATCGGCATCGCACGCGCGCTGGCGGTCGGCCCCGACCTGCTGGTCGCCGACGAGCCGGTGTCGGCGCTCGACGTCTCGGTGCAGGCGCAGGTGCTCAACCTGCTGGAGGACCTGCAGGACGAGTTCGGCCTGACCTACCTGGTGATCGCGCACGACCTCGCGGTCGTCCGCCACATCGCCGACCGGATCGGGGTGATGTACCTGGGCGGGATCGTGGAGGAGTCGGAGTCCGACGACCTCTACACCGAGCCCCTGCACCCCTACACGCGCGCGCTGCTGTCGGCGGTCCCGGTGCCGGACCCGGTCGTGGAGGACCAGCGGGAGCAGATCCTGCTCTCCGGTGACCTGCCCTCGCCGGCCGCGCCGCCGACGGGGTGCCGCTTCCACACCCGCTGCCCGTGGAAGCAGCAGACTCGCTGCGACACCGAACGCCCGGTGCTGCGCGAGATCTCCCCCGGTCACCGGGTGGCCTGCCACTACGCCGAGGAGATCCGCAGCGGCGCTATCGCCAAGCACGACGTCGAGGCCGAGGCGGTCGCGCCGGACGACTTCGGTGGCATCGCCGTCGGCTCCACCTCGCCGGCCTCGACCACCGAGGCGCTCGGCTGAGGAGCGCCTTCTCCGATGTCGGGTGGTTGCGCCGCTCGGCGATCGGTCGACACGATGGGGTCATGGGTTTCAAGCTGCGCAAGAGCTTCCGGATCGGCCCGCTGGTGCTGCACGTCACCCAGCGCGGCCTTTCCTCGTGGGGTCTGAAGGTCGGCCGCTGGTCGTGGAACGCCAAGACCCGCAAGCACACCTTCGACACCCCTGGACCGGGCTACTGGCAGTCGAAGTAGCGGCGAGCAGGCGGTTTCGCACACCGCCCGCCGTCGTCACCTCGCCGGCGTGAGCACCGGTTCCGGTTCCGGGAGCTCGACGGGCTTGCCGCGCCGGATGCTGCCGAGCAGCACCCCGCCCACCACGACGGCGCCCGCGACCAGCTCGAACGGGTCTGGCTGCTCGTTCAGCACCAGCCATGCCGAGGTGAACCCGACGACCGGCACCAGCAGGGTGAACGGCGCGACGGAGCTGGCCGGGTTGCGACCCATGAGCGCCGTCCAGACCCCCGAGCCGATCACCGTGGCGAAGACGATGATGTAGGCGAGCCCGCACAGCGCGTAGAGGCCGGTCTGCGTGGTGAACGACGTCCAGACCGCCTGCCAGCCCACCACCGGGCCCTCGACGAACGCCGACAGCGCGAACATCGGCAGCGGCGGCACGACCGACATCCACAGCGCCAGGTGCAGCGGGTTCTGCGGGTTCGCCTTGCGGTTGCACAGGTTTCCGAACGCCCAGCCCAGCGCGCCGAGCAGGGTCAGCACGACCGGCAGCAGCGCGGCGTCCTGCGCCCGGTTCCAGCCGATCGCGACCATGCCGAGCACCGCGATCGCGATTCCCAGACCCTGCAACGCGTTCAGCCGCTCTCGCAGCAGCAGCGCGCCGAGGATCACGGTGAACGGCGCGGAAGCCTGGAGCACCAGCGACGCCAGTCCCGTCGGCATCCCGACCTCGATCGCGACGAAGAGGAACGCGAACTGCAGCGTCCCGAAGCCGAGGCCGTAGCCGACCAGCCACTGCCACCGCACCTTCGGCCGCGGCACGAACAGGATCGTGGGCAGGGCGATCAGCGCGAAGCGCAGTCCGCCGAAGAACAGCGGCGGGAAGTGCTGAAGGCCGAAGTCGATAGCGATGAAGTTGACGCCCCACAGCAGGACGACGAACAGGGCCAACAACCGGTCTCTGGCAGTCACGCACTCGATGGTGAGCGCCGCTCACTATGAAGCACAAGCGATATAATCTGCAATATCGCTGTAGTATTCCTTCATGGATGTTCGGAGGCTGAGACTGCTGCGCGAGCTCGCCGACCGGGGCACCGTCACCGCGGTCGCGAAGGCGCTGGCCTACACACCGTCGGCGGTGTCGCAGCAGCTCCGCGCGTTGCAGGCCGAGGTCGGCGTCACCCTCACCGAACCGGCCGGGCGAGGTCTCCGGCTCACCGACGCGGGCCGGGCGCTGGCGGCCCGGGCCGACGAGGTGCTCGCGGTGCTCGACCGCGCCGAGGCCGAGCTGAACACCTACCGCTCCACGCCGCGCGGGACGGTGCGCGTGGCCCTGTTCCCCTCCGGCGCGCTGCTGTTGCTGCCCGGACTGCTGCGTCGGATGTCGGCGATCCGCGAGGTCTCGCTGGAGTGCCGGGACGTCGACATGACCCCGCCGGAGGTGCAGGCGCTGGTCGCCGACTTCGACATCGTGGTGGCCCACCGCGACGACCAGGCGCAGCCGTTCGACAGCGAGCGGATGGAGATCACGCCGCTGCTGCGCGAGCCCCTCGACGTCGCCCTCCCTCGCGGCCACCCGCTCGCGAGCCGGGATCGCGTCGAGCTGACGGAGCTGGCAGGCGAGCCTTGGGTGAGCGTGGACATCGGGTTCCCGGTCGACGACGTCCTGCGCTCGCTGGCGGTGCGCACCGGCACACGACCCAAGGTCGTGCAGCGCATCAACGACTTCCGCGTGATCGAGGCGCTGGTCGCCGACGGGTTCGGCGTGGCGCTGCTGCCGAGGTACACGGTCGACGATCCGCGCCTGGTGCTGCGCCCGCTCGCGGGCGTGCGCGCGGGCCGCAACGTGGAGGCGGTCTCCCGCCGGGGCGCGTCGGAACGGCCCGCGGTCCGGGCGGTCTTCGACGCCCTGCTGGCCGAAGCGGCGAGCGTGACGGGGTAGTCGGGTGCTACGCGGTTGACGGGCCGGGCGCGTCCGATCCGGTGGCCGACCGGTCGCCGCGCGGCAGGGTGAGGGTGAAGACGGCACCGCCGTCGTTGTGCACGGTGATCCGCCCACCGTGCACGAGGGCGTTCTGCTGGGCGATTGCCATGCCCAGGCCGCTGCCGTCGGTCGCGCTGCGCGCCCGGTCGCCCCGAACGAAGCGGTCGAACAGGATCCGCGTCAACTCCTCCGGCACGCCCGGACCCGAGTCCGCGACGCGCAGGACGACCTGCCCGGGATCGGTGCCGTCGATCGCAACGGTGACCGGCTCCGCACCGTGGTGCACGGCGTTGGCCAGCAGGTTGCAGACGATCGTGTGCAGCCTGCGCGGGTCGCCGACGAGCGTGGTGTCCGCCGTGGCGTCCAGCCGCACGTCGGCATCGCACGTGACCAGCTCGATCGCCTCGCGCACCAGCTCCCGCAGGTCGACGCCCTCCGGCCGCAGCTCGGCGGCGCCGGAGTCGAAGCGGGAGATCTCCAGCAGATCGTCCACCAGCCTCGCCAGCCGGCGGGCCTGCGTGGAGACCAGCGCGACCGCCCGGGAACGCGACTCCGGGTCCGGGTGCTCCAGGCTGTCGGCCGCCGCGACCAGCGAGGCGGTCGGGGTGCGCAGGTCGTGGGCGACGTCGGCGACGAACCGCTGCTGCTGGCGGTCCTTGACCCGCAGCTCCTCGATCGAGTCGCCGAGCCGCTGCGCCATCGTGTTGAACGCGCTGGTGAGCTCGGCGATCTCGTCCTTGCCGCGAACCGGGAGCCGGGTGTCGAAAGCGCCCTCGCCGATCCGGTGCGCGGCGGCGGCGACCTTGCGGACCGGCCGCTGGACGCTCGCCGCCGCCAGCAGCGCCAGCACCACGCCGAGCGCCGAAACCCCGAGCGCCACCACCGCGAGCGCGTTGCGCAGCTGCGACAGCTCGGAGTGCAGCGGCTGCATGTCGTAGAACTCCACGAGAACCAGGTCGGGACCGACCCGCGAAGCGAAGGCCAGCAGCTGCCCACCGCCCTCGACCGGCACCGTCTCGGTGGTCGTGCCACCGGTGCGGGCCCTGGCCACCAGACCGGCGGTGCGGTTCACCCACGGCGTGGTGGTGGCGACGAACGCCGGCTCGGGGAAACCCTCGAACCGCAACGACGACGCGTCCACGTGCTCCGGCCTGAGCTGCGGACCGTAGTAGTAGTCGGGTCCTTCCAGCAGCCACACCGGTCCCGGCGCCGGCCCGTTGGCGCTGGGCATGAAGTCGACGACCGACCAGTGCAGGCCCTTGCGTCCGATCATGTAGTCGGCGACCGTCTTGATCCGGTCCTTCGGCTCGGCGGCGGTGCGGTACCTGGCCTGCGCCTGGCTGAGGTCCGACAGGAACCCGGCGCTGGCGGCCGCGTTGAACCGGTCGGTCGTGCCCGTGGCCTGCAGCCGGTACGCCGCGAACGCCATCGCGACCGTCGCCGTGGTGGTGACCACCATGAGGGCGACGACGATCCGCATCCGCAGCCCGAGGCGCGGACGCCTCACGGCCGCTCCCACCGGTAGCCGAGACCTCGCACGGTGCGCAGCAGGACGGGGTGCGCGGGGTCCTCCTCGATCTTCGCGCGGAGCCTGGCCACCGCGGCGTCGACCATGCGGGAGTCACCGACGTAGCCGTAGTCCCAGACCTGTTTGAGCAGCACCTGCCTGCTGAGCACCTGCCCGGGGTGGTCGGCGAACTCCAGCAGCAGGCGCAGTTCGGTGGCGGTGAGCTGGAGCTCCTCGCCGTTGCGGGTGACGGTCATCGCCAGCGGGTCGATCTCCAGCGAGCCGAAGCGCATGCCGGGCCGGGAACCGGCCGGGGAGGGCGCCGACCGGCGCAGCACGGCTTTCATCCTGGCGTCGAGCACGCGCGGTTCGGTGGGCTTGACCACGTAGTCGTCGGCGCCGTGCTCCAGGCCGACGACCACGTCGACCGGGTCGCCGCGGGCGGTAAGCAGGATCAGCGGCACCGTGCTCGCCGCGCGGATGCGGCGGCAGACCTCGAAACCGTCGATGCCGGGCAGCATGACGTCGAGCAGCACCACGTCGGTCGCCGCGTCGTCGGACATCAGCCCCAGCGCCTGCTCGCCGGACGCCGCGACCCGCACGTCGTGGCCGAGGCCGCCCAGCGCCAGTGCCAGGGCCTCGGCCAGCGCGTTGTCGTCCTCCACCAGCAAAACCCTCGACATGGGGTCGGACGCTAGCCCAGCCGGGTGCGGCCCAGCGGCCCCGGTCCGCACCTGTCAGCAAATCGCGACCAAGCCGCGCTCGGCTCAGCGGTCGAAGCGCCCCGCCTTGATGCCGGTGATGAAGGCCGACCACTGCGGGGCGGTGGTGGTGAAGTACCCGGCGGCCCGGTCCTTGGTGTCGCGGACGGCGGCGCCGTCAGCCGCCCGGCCGACCTCGACGCACGCGGACTTCTGGCCGGATCGGCTGGACTTGCGCCACCCCGTGGGCGTGTCGATCATTCGATGTCCTCCATTTCCTCGACGCACGAGGCGATGAGTTCCGCCGAGGCGGCTGGGCTCAGTGCCGCTTCCCGGAGGGCGTCAACCGCATCGACATAATCTTTCACGTCTGCGGTGTCGTACAAGAAGGCGCTCGACCTGTAGTGCTGCAGGTTGACGATCGGCGCCGCTTTGGGGAACCGGAACAAGATGAACGCGCCCTCCAACACCAAGCTCCATCGCTGCAAGGTCGTCGGGAGGACCCGGACCGACACGTTCGGCAGCTCAGCGAACTTGAGCAAGTGCGACAACTGGTCGGCCATGACCTCATGGCCGCCGATCGGCATCCGGAGCACGTGCTCGGCGATGAAGGCTTCGAAATCAACCGGTCGTCGCCGGGTAAGCACATCCCGGCGTCCCACTCGCAGAGTCACGAACGGTTCCATCTCGGCAGCAGGAAGATCGGCCATGATCGCCCGCGCGTAGTCGCTGGTTTGCAGCAGGCCGGGCACGATCATGGGAGCGACTTCAGCGATGTGCGTTGCGGTGCGTTCGAACTCGATGAGTGTCGTCAGCTCGTTGTGCCCGCCCGCCGCCCCGGTGGAGAGCCAGTTCGGCTGCGCGGCGTCGCGGGCCATCTCGATGAGCTTCTCCCGCAGTTCCCCGCCTTCTCCGAGCGCGGTGACGATGCTCGCTACGTCTTCCGGTGTAGGGATCCGGTCGCCGGTTTCGTAGCGTGACATCGACGCATTGGAGATCGTTACCAGCCTGGCCAGTTCACGTTGGCTGATTCCGTGCGACTGCCGGAGTTCTCGCAGTTCCGCGCCGAGAGCGCGAGCTTTTGGAGTTCTTCCGGTGTTTCCACCCATGAAGCGATCCTAGCTGGGCATTCGTGTCCAGTGGATCACGCGGATGGGGAGTTTTGCAGTGTTACCGAGAGCCCGAAAATTGTTGTAACACGCGCAGAACGGCATGGAGGTTGCGATGTTCGCCGATGAAGGCAGCGCCCGGTGCGGCACCGTCCTCCCGACCGCGTACCGCTCCGACGTCGTGTTCTGGATCGTCCCCGTGGGCGAGGACGTCCGTCACGGCACGACGACCCGGCCGGGTGCGCTGCCCGCCGGGTCCGAGGTTCTCGTGCTGTGCGCTCGCCGCTTCAAGCTGCCGACATCGACGCCGTGGCCGGACGTGCCGAAGACGAAATCCGTCACGCGGCAGTGCGAGGACTGCGTGGCCGAGTACGAGCGGTTGGGACGCCCCGCCACCGTCTGGGACTTCTGACGTCGCAGTCCAGCCGGGTCCTTCGCTAACGCGGTCCGTTGTCCCTGGCCCAGCGGCAGATCGCCGCGACCTCCTCGGCGTGGGTCGGCAGCGTGTCGTCGACGATGCCGAGGACCGGGATGTGGCCCTCGCGCGATGTGTCCGGCGGCCGGGGCACGAATCCCTTCTCGTGCACGCCGGTGCTGCCCGGCCCCGGCGTTCCTTCCGCCAGGTGCCCAGTCGTGCGCGCGTAGCGGGTGAGCACGCGCGGCTTGCGGATGTCGCGGTCGGTGCCGAACCAGTGCTGGCCGAGCGGGAACAGCGCCGACAGCGCGTCCCACCAGCCCTCCACCGCGAGCAGCAGGTCGGGGTGGCGCTGGAGGAGCTCGGCCCTGAGCAGGCGGCAGCCGTCCATGACGTCGTAGCGCGGGTCGTTGAACCAGTAGCCGAGGGTGTCCAGGAACGCCGCGTCGACACCGAACTCGCGCACCATCGCCGAGATCGACTCCACGAGGTGCGCGCGGAAACCGGGTTCGCCGGGGTTGAGGAAGACCTGGTTGCCCTCGCCGACGCGGTCGGTGTCCCAGTCCGGGCGGTTGAGCAGCTCGACGTAGCGGTTGGTGTCGTTGCGCAGCACCGCGTCTTCCCACTTCGGGTACTGCTTCACGTTCGCGCCGTGTCCGCCGAACATCGGCATCAGCCGCACGCCCAGCTCCCGCGCGGTGCCGGCCAGCGCCGCGAATCCCTCGTCGCCGCCGAGGTCGGGACCGGGCCGGTACTGCGGATACGCGTAGTAGTAGCGGCCTTCCCAGCCGGGCAGGTACGCCAGCACCCGGTGGCCCTCGATGTGCTGGGTGACGAACCGCAGAGCCTCTTCCATCTGCGGGAACGTGTTGAACACGTAGCCGGTCCAGTGCTGGCCGTGCAGGGTCACGACCAGCGCGACGCGGCGCATCCAGTCCGGGACGTCGGGCCGGGTCTCCCACGGCCGCAGGCCGTGCGCCTTCTCCGCGAACGCCAGGTGGTCGTCGAGGTCCTGGTCGGCGACGGCGCTGCTGGCCCGGACCCGCAGCCGGACCGGCGGCACGCGGTAGGTCTGCGAGCGGTCGTCGGCCGAGGTCACGTGCACGACCTCGACGATGGGCAGCGGCGAGTACTGCGGGTGCCGCACGTGCACGATCTGCCGCCGCACCCGCGGGTCGCGGATGCTCAGCGTCGAGCACTCGGCCTCGTCGCCCACCGCCAGCCACGCCGTCGCCATGTCCGGCCCGGGGTACTCGAGCTGGATGCGGTGGCCGTTGACGCCGTGCGCCCAGCCGCGGCCGGTGTTCGGCGTCCACCACCCGGCGCGGAGCTGCTCCGGCGGCAGACCGCGCAGCATCAGCTTCACGGCCTTCACGGCCTCGGTGTGGCGGACCTTGATCGACCACTCCAGCACGCCATCGCGGTTGACGACCTCGGCGTCGACGACGCCCGCGTCGACGGTGGTCTGCTGCCCGAACAGCGCGAAGCGGTCGCTGTGCACGGTGACGCGGTCGGTCTCGTGGACGTAGGCGCAGCCCGCGTGGATGGCGTAGCCGTTGTCCTCGGTGAACACCTGGACGCCCCACTCGACGCCGTAGGTGCCGGGCGCGGGGAAGTAGGGGTCCTTCGGGTCGAAGCTCAGATCGGTGTCGATGAAGCCCACGCCGATTCCTCCCCCGCGAGTTCAGCCGCGTTGTCCAGGAGTGCGGCGAGGTCGTCGGCCTCGTCCGGTTCGAAGACCAGGATCTGGGCCGGCGGCACCACCACGGCCACCCGGTCACCCATGACCAGGACGGTCACCCTGCGATTCTCGGCTGCGGGGTTGGTGCACGGTATCCGCCAACGGAGCTGTTCCATCGGGTCCTCGGTGGGCCACATCTCCACTCCAGCGGGTCGATCCGTGCAGCGTCTCGGGGATTGACTGAACCGTGCGGACGGCACCGCGTTCAAGCTGACTACACCTAACGGGTGGAGGTGCGCTTCACGGCGCGGAGGAGGCGGAAGCGTGGCGTAGCGCGGATGAGACACCCAAAACCGGCACGCGCGGTGCGCTGCGGCAATACCGGAACGGCTGACTTGACTCGCCGCGGTTCGAGAGCCGCTCGCCGGATCTCGTGTGCTGCTGCTCGCCGCGGATCGGAGGTGCTGCCCGTCTCGAGGGCCGCTCGACGCGGATCGCGGGTGGGAAAGCGACCGGACCCCGACGGTCCCCGAAACCTGCTCCGGCCGCTCCCCCGTTACCCGTATCCCCAGGGGCGTCGCTGAATCTGCATGCCGCACATCGCGACGTGCCCTGAAGTGTGAAGGTGGCGGAGGAGCCGGCACTACCATCTTTGGTCGAGTGAGTTCGTCGAGTCGGACGGTTCAGTTCCGTAATTCGGGGGCCGGCGCGCGCGAATTTCCGGTGGTGGCGCGGAAAAACCGGACGAACCGTCGGCGTGGAAGATCCGCGCAAGGCCGAGTGAGCAGTGTCACATTCGTGCGAGCGCGCGCACGAAATGGCCGATCGGCCGAGGCGGAGTGGCCGGACGCACGGTGGGATCGGGTTTGGCATCCGTACCCTGGCGGCAGTTCGCTGTCCGCCGACCGGGCGACGGCGCGGAATCGGTATCAATTGGGCGAAACGGGCAAAATGCATGATTGAGTGGCTGGAGTCGATCCCGCCCGTCGCGATCTACCTGGCGGTCGGGCTGATCATCGGGCTGGAGAGCGTGGGCATCCCGCTCCCCGGCGAGATCCTGCTCGTCTCCGCCAGCGTCGCCGCGTCGCAGGGGATGGTGAACCCGGTCCTGCTCGGCTGCATCGCCGCCACCGGCGCGATCATCGGCGACTCGGTCGGCTACGCGGTCGGCAAGAAGTACGGGCGGGGGCTGCTGACCCGCCTCGGCCGCCGCATGCCCAAGCACTTCGGCCCGAAGCGGATCGCCGCCGCCGAGCGCGCGTTCGACCGCTGGGGCGCGTGGGCCGTCTTCGGCGGCCGGTTCGTCGCGCTCCTGCGCATCCTCGCCGGACCGCTGGCGGGCATCCTCGGCATGCAGTACCGCAAGTTCCTGCTGGCCAACGCCACCGGCGGCATCGCGTGGGCGGGCACCGTCACCACCGTCGCGTACCTGTTCGGCGTGGTCGCCGAGCACTGGATCAAGCGGTTCTCGTGGGTCGCGCTGCTCATCACCGTCCTGATCGGCGTGGCGATCACGCTCTACGTCCGCCACCGCACCGAGCGCGCCGTCGAAGCCGAGGAGGCCGCAGAGGCCGACGGCGCCGCGGACGCCGCATCCCCGGAAGAGGCCGCGGAGGCTCTCAGCGGGACGGAGAAGGCCTAGCAAGAGAGGCCCGCCCCTGGTCGCCCAAAGCCCATCGAGCCGCCCACGGGCTCCGGCCTCGGAAGCCGACGACTGCGTCCCCGGCCATCAAGCGCTGCCTGCCCGGATGCCGAACGCTGACTTGACTGCCCTGACGCGAAAACGGCCGGTCGCGCCGTCCGAGCTGGACGGGCGACCGGCCGTTCGGTCTCAATGCCGGGTGCGGTCAGCGGCCGGCGCGGTTGACCGCCGAGACGATGGCGTGCAGCGAAGCCTTCACCGTCGAGCTGTCGATGGCCACGCCCCACAGGACGTCGTCGCCGACCGCGCACTCCAGGTAGGCCGCGGCGAGGGCGTCGTCACCGGCGGTCAGGGCGTGCTCGCTGTAGTCCATGACCCGCACGTCGAAGCCGACCGTGCTCAGCGCGTCGACGAACGCCGCGATCGGGCCGTTGCCGCTGCCGGTGATCTCGCGCTCGTCGCCGTCCACGACCACCGTCGCGGTGATCGTCTCGTCGCCCGCCTCGCCGTCGAGGCGCTGGCGCACCAGCTCCAGCGGCGTACGCGCCCCCAGGTACTCGTCGGAGAAAACCGCCCACATCTGGTCCGGCGTGACCTCGCCGCCCTCGGAGTCGGTACGCGCCTGCACCAGCTTGGAGAACTCGATCTGCATCTTGCGGGGCAGGTCGAGCTGGTGCTCGGTCTTCATGATGTAGGCGACGCCGCCCTTGCCGGACTGCGAGTTCACCCGGATCACGGCCTCGTAGCTGCGGCCGACGTCCTTCGGGTCGATCGGCAGGTACGGGACCTCCCACGGGTGCGCGTCGACCTCGGCGCCCGCCTTGGCGGCCTCCTCGCGCAGCGCGTTCAGGCCCTTGTTGATGGCGTCCTGGTGGCTGCCGGAGAACGCCGTGTAGACCAGCTCGCCGCCCCACGGGTGCCGCTCGTGCACCGGCAGCTGGTTGCAGTGCTCGACGGTGCGCTTGATGTAGTCCAGGTCGGAGAAGTCGATCTGCGGGTCGATGCCCTGGCTGAACAGGTTCATGCCCAGCGCGACCAGGTCGACGTTGCCGGTGCGCTCGCCGTTGCCGAACAGGCAGCCCTCGATGCGGTCCGCGCCCGCCTGGTAGCCCAGCTCCGCGGCGGCGATACCGGTACCGCGGTCGTTGTGCGGGTGCAGCGACAGCAGCACCGAGTCGCGGCGGGACAGGTTGCGGTGCATCCACTCGATCGAGTCGGCGTAGACGTTGGGGGTCGCCATCTCGACGGTGGCGGGCAGGTTCAGGATGACCGGCCGCTCGGGCGTCGGCTGCCAGATCTCGGTGACCGCGTCGCAGACCTCGGCCGCGTACGACAGCTCGGTGCCGGTGTAGGACTCCGGCGAGTACTGGAAGCGGAAGTCGGTGTCGGGGTACTTGCCCGCGAACTCCAGGGCCATCTCCGCGCCCATGGTGGCGATCTTCTTGATGCCCTCGCGCTCCTCGCGGAACACCACGCGGCGCTGGAGGATCGAGGTGGAGTTGTAGATGTGCACGACCGCCTTCGCCGCGCCCTCCAGCGAGGCGAAGGTGCGCTCGATCAGCTCCGGGCGGCACTGGGTGAGCACCTGGATGCGCACGTCGTCGGGTACCGCGCCGTCCTCGATGATCTCGCGGACGAAGTCGAAGTCGGTCTGGCTGGCCGCCGGGAAGCCGACCTCGATCTCCTTGAAGCCCATCCGGACCAGCAGGTCGAACATCCGCCGCTTGCGGGCGGGCGACATCGGGTCGATCAGCGCCTGGTTGCCGTCGCGCAGGTCGACCGCGCACCACAGCGGGGCGCGGGTGATCCGGTTGTCCGGCCAGGTGCGGTCGGGCAGCGAGACGTCCTCGACCAGCTCGTGGAACGGGCGGTAGCGGTGGAACGGCATCGAGCTGCCGAGCTGCGGGTTCCAGGGCTGCTGGTCGGCCGGCGCCGGGCGCGAGGGCTTGCGGACGCGGTTGGAGATCGGGGTCTGAGGTTCAGGGGGAATGCTCATCGCGGGGAAAACTCCTGCTCTGTTCGCTGCCGCGGGGTTCTGCGGATACCGGGGCTCCATCGGTTGCCGACCGGCGCGTTCATACCCCGCGACGAGGGGCCGGTCTGATCAGACCCCGTCGCGGCGGCGAAGCAGGAGAACGCGTGCCACGGACCCAGGCTAACCGCAACCGTGGGCCGGTGTGCAAGCCGTCGTCCCAGATGGTGGGCACCGGACCGCCGCGAGCTGCGGTGTTCAGCACGCGGGTGTGACCGGGCAGACTGGGATCATGGCTGCCAAGAGAGGTCGGTCCGGTGTCGCGACGCTGATCAACGGCGCCGGTTTCGTGATCGCCGCGATGCTGGTGCTGCACATCGTCTTCGTCCTGACGGGGTTCCCGACGGAGAACGGGCTCGCCGGTTCGGTGCGGCAGGCCGCGGAGCCGCTCGCGCTGTTCTTCCCGGGCATGGTCGACGCGGGCGACGAGGTCCTGCAGGTGATGGCCGACTTCGGGCTCGCGGCGGTGTTCTGGGTGCTGGTCACCGGCCTCCTGGCCCGCGTGTTCGGCTGAGCGCCTGTCTTTGAACTCGCCTGCGGGGGCGGTGTCGGTGGCGGAACCTCAGGCGTCCTCTGGCTGCGGGATCTTTTTCTCACGTATCACGCATACGCCGCGAAAAAGCTGTCCTCGCCAGAGGACGCCTGAGAACCCGCGGCGGTGCCGGTTGCGTGGGTGGGCCAAGCGGCTACGCCGCTTCACAGGCAAAAGGCGGCCTCTGAGGCGGCGGACCGCCCGCGCGCGGGGCTACCGACGGGTAGGTGCGGCGTGCAACACTCCGGGCATGTCCGAGAGTGATTCCGCGGCCGGCACCCACGAGGTCGGTGGCGGTCGTCGGCGCAGGCACCGGTCGTTCGACGCCGCGCGTGCGCGCGTCCGGGTGGCGGGCGCGCTGATCGCGGTCGTCCGGTGGATCGGCACGCTGGCGGCGGCTCTGCTCGCGCTGCACGTGGTGCTGACGCTCGGCGGCGCGAACCCGGACAACAGCATCGCGCGGTTCGTCGCGGACTGGGCGCAGCCGCTGGCGCTGGGCTTCTCCGACCTGTTCGTGCCGCAGGACCCGCAGCTGGCGATCCTGCTCAACTACGGCATCGCGGCGCTGTTCTGGCTGGTCGCGACCTCCATCGCGGTCCGCATCCTGCGACTGATCGCCCGCTGAGCCAGGGGCGCGGATTGGGCGAGTTCAGCTACCGCGCCGACGACGGAGTGCTCCTGCACGCGACCGCCGTCGGTACCGGGCCCGCGGTCGTCCTGCTCCACGGCGGAGGACCGGACCACCGCAGCCTGCTGCCGCTCGCCCGCCTCCTCGCCGACCGCAACGCGGTGGTCGTGCCCGACGTGCGCGGTTACGGCCGGTCGGTCTGCGCCGACCCCGCCAGGCACACCTGGGCCAGGTACGCCGACGACGTGGTCGACCTGCTCGACCACATCGGCGTCGACCGCGCGGTGGTCGGCGGCACCGGTCTCGGCGCGACCGTCGCCATGAGGACCGCTGCCGCCCACGCGGACAGGGTTGCGGGCACCGTCCTCATCAGCGTCGAGGACATCGAGGACGACGAGGCGAAACGCGCCGAGACCGCCTTCATGGACGCCTTCGCCGAGCGCGTGCGGACCGAGGGGATCGAGGCGCGGCCTGGGAGCCGATCCTGCCCGCGCTCGCACCGGTCATCGGCGAGCTGGTCCGGGACGCCATACCGCGCTCGGACCCAGCGAGCGTCGCGGCCGCCGCGGCGATCGGACGCGACCGGTCGTTCCGCACCGTGGAGGAGGTCTCCGCGGTCACCGCGCCGACGCTGGTCTTCCCCGGGATCGACGAGCGCCACCCGACCGCGCTCGCGGCAAGGCTGGTCGAGGTCATGCCCCGGGCGAGGCTGGTGCCGACGGCGTTCTCCGCCGGCCTCCGCACGGCCGACGACCTCGCCGCGGCGGTCGCGCCCGCCATCTCGGAGTTCCTGGCCGACCTGCACCGGTGACCCGCACCGGGGCCTCAGCTCTCGCGGTCGAGCTGCTCCAACACCTCGCGGACGACCTCGGCGGCCTCCCAAACGTCGATGTAGCGCAGCCACGACGGCGCGAAGCTGAAGCGCAGCAGGTCCGGGTCGACGAAGTCGACCACGACGCCCCTGGCGAACAGCTCGGCCACGACGAGCTGGGCACGCGGGTGGCGCAGGCTCACCTGCGGACCGCGCCGCCTGCCGCGTCTGGGCGGCACGATCTCGACACCGGGCGCGCGCAGCAGCCGGTCGACGAACAGCGAGACCAGCCCGCCCGTCTTGGCCTCCAGCTCGGCGCCGGACACCCCGTCCAGCATCGACAGGCCGTGGCGCAGCTCCGACAGCGCCAGCGTCGACGGCGCGCCGCTGAAGCCCGATGCCGCCTGGCTGAGCACGCCGTCGCAGCCGCGGTCGCGCCCGCCCAGCTCCCGCTGGTGGCGTTCGGCGACGAACCAGTAGGCCGGGGCGCCGGGGCCGCCGCCGAGGTAGCGGTGGCCGCAGCCGACGGCGAGGTCGGCGTTCCAGGCGTGCAGGTCGACGTCGAGCGCACCGGCCGACTCGCTGAGCTCCCAGAGCACCAGCACGCCCTGCTCGTGCAGGGCGGCCGTCGTGGCCACCGGGTCGCGCACCGCGCCGGAGCGGACGTCGGTGTGCGACAGCGCCACCACCGCCACCCGGTCGAACGGCAGCTCCGCCAGGTCGTCGAAGAGCAGCAACTCGGTGCCGGTGTAGGCGGCCGCGGAGCGGGCGAGGTAGTGGTCGCTGGCGAAGCAGTCGCGGCCGACGGCCAGCGCGGAGTGCTCCGGGCGCAGCCGGGAGGCCGCCACCAGCGCCTTGAACAGGTTGACCGACGTCGTCTCGGCCACGGTCAGCTCGCACTCGCCGGCCCCGATGAGGCGGGCCAGCTTCGCGGCGCACGTGCGCGCCTCAAGCTCCCAGTCCGGGGCGAAGCGGCGTGCGCAGCTCTCCATCCAGCGGTGTTCGGCGAACTTGCGGAGCCGGGCGCTGGTCCTGCTCGGAGCCGCGCCGCCGCTGTTGCCGTCGAGCCGGATCAGCCCCGGCGGCAGCTCGTAGCGCACGCGCAGACCCGCGAGGGCATCGGCACTGTCGAGTGCCGTCGCGGCAGGTCGCGTGCTCGTCCACACGAGTGAAGTATTACTCCATTACCCTACGGTAAGTATCCATTTCACCATCTTGGTTCAAGACTCAAATGAATTCATGGTGCGTTCGGAGCCGCTTGACTGGCCCGTTCGGCATGATCGCGGCTCGGCCACCAGGCAGAGCCGGGGGTGTGATCGACACTCCCGGTGCACGGGATCAGAAGAGCGCCTTGCCCCAGGTGTCGGTGAACACCAGCTCGGACAGCGGCTTGCGGGCGCGCGGCGCGGCCTCCTTGGCCTGCAGCCGTTCCGGCAGCTCCGCGGGCGAGCCGTAGCCGCCGACCGCGATGGCCACCATCGGCTCGAAGTCGCCCGGGATCGCGAACTCCGCTCGCGCCGCGTCGCGGTCGAAACCGGCCATCTGGTGCGCGACCAGCCCCTCCGCCACGGCCTGCAGCACCAGGTTCTGGCTGGCCAGCCCCAGGCCGTACTCGCCGTAGGGCATCGGCTCGCCCTCGTCGCCGACCACCCGCGCCACGCCGATGGCCAGCGCCGCCGCGGGTTCGGTCCAGCCCCGGTTGCCGCGCGAGAGCGTGGCGTGGATGCGGTCGAAGGTGTCCTCGCCCCGCCTGCCCGCGATGTAGCGCGCCGGCTGCGTGTTGCCCCACGAGGGGGCCCAGCGCGCGGCCTCGAACAGGGCGGTGAACTGCTCGTCGGTCAGCTCGACCGCCGGGTCCAGCGCCCGCGGGCTCCAGCGCTCGGCGATCAGCGGGTGCAGGGGGACCGAGGAGTCCGCGGGCTTGGCCGCCCCCTCGGCAGCGATGGGGCTCGCGGGCTCGCCGGTGCGGGCGTGCGCGCGTTCGTCAGCGGTCATCGAGCGCCTCCCGATGTCACATCGCGTAGGGCCATGCGGTCAGAGAGTAGGCCCCGAACCAGGACCCGAAGCAGACCAGCAGCACCGCCGTGCAGACCGCCGTCGTCGTCCGCCGGTTGGCCAGTCCGATGGCCACCGGTACCAGCAGCGGGAACGCCGGCAGCATCAGCCGGACCTTGGAGTACATCAGCCCGTCCGAGCCGAGGTCGAGCACCAGCACCGCCGCGGCGAACAGCACCAGCGGCCACGGCATCCGGTAGCGCAGGCACAGCACGAACAGCACCAGCGCGGCCAGCACTATCCAGGCGGTGAAGGTCTCCAGCACCGACTTGTCGGCGGTCAGCGTCTCGACGACGAACTCCGTGGTCCGCACGCCGCCGTCGAAGGCCGACGACCAGCCGCGCTGCTGGAGCTCGAAGTAGCCGCCGAGCTTGCCGGTCTGCAAGCCGACCCAGCCCACGTAGGCGAGCATGCCGATCGGCGCCAGCAGCATCGCCAGCAGCGGCCGCCACAGCTCCCGCCGCCGGACGATGGCGATCAGCGCCGCCAGCCCGACCACCGCGATCAGCGCGGCCGCGGTCGGCCGCACCAGCCCGGCCGCCGCGCAGCACAGGCCGGCCAGCAGCCACTTGCGCTCGACGACACCGATCAGCGCCCAGATGGACAGCGCGCAGAACAGCGCCTCCGAGTACGCCATGGACAGCACGACCGACATCGGCGCCGCCGCGAACAGCACCACCAGCAGCAGCCCGGTCCCCTCCGAACCGCCGATCCGCTTCCCGAGCCGGGCCAGGCCGTAGGCGGCCACCACGCCGCACAGCAGGCTCACCGTGATCGCCGCGCCGAGCGCGCTCACGCCCGGGAGCAGGCCGAACAGCCGCACCAGCAGCGGGTAGCCGGGGAAGAACGCCAGCGGTGTCTCCGGGTAGCGGTTGCCGAACCCGTCGACCATGCCCGGGTCGACCCCGCCGTAGTCGTGCTCGGCGATCTCCAGGTACCACTCGCCGTCCCAGGCGCCGAGGTTGTCGGAGAGAGATTCGTCATTGGCCGCCGACAGCCACGCCAGCACCAGCAGGCCGAAGAAACGGATTGCGAGGTAAACCACACCCGGGGCCACCAGGAGCAGTCCGCGGCGGTGTTCGCGCAGCGCCTCCCGGACCGCGGCCAGCCGGTGGTCACCGGGACGTTTCTGCTGGTTGCGGACTGTCTCCGCGGTGTTGCACCGCTGCGGGTCCAAGGCTCCCGGAGAGGTGGGCACCGCGCGCCTCCGAACTTGTCGACAAAACGGCCTCCCAGGCTAGTCCCACGTTGCCGGAGTAGGGCGGGGCGGTAACGATTCGGTAGGCTGTACCGGCAGCGGAGCGACCTGGTAGAGGCCGCTTCGGCCGTTCGGGCCGAGCTGCTCTCCACGGGTCGCGGGGTACCTCCGGCACCGGTCACGGCCGGTTTCGGCGGCGCTCTTCGTCCATCCGGCGTCAGTGCGGGGACAACCCGCACCCGGGGCGACCGCAGCCTTGCGAGGCACGGCCCGAGGAGGTTTTTTCACGTGGCGCTCGTCGTCCAGAAGTACGGCGGTTCTTCACTCGAGAGTGCCGATCGCATCAAACGGGTCGCAGAGCGCATCGTCGAGACCCGCAAGGCGGGCAATGACGTGGTCGTCGTGTGCTCCGCGATGGGAGATACCACTGACGAGCTGCTCGACCTCGCCCAGCAGGTCAACCCGGCCCCGCCGGAGCGCGAGCTCGACATGCTGCTCACCGCCGGTGAGCGCATCTCCAACGCCCTGGTCGCGATGGCCATCGAGGCCCTCGGCGCCGAGGCCCGCTCGTTCTCGGGCTCCCAGGCCGGTGTGATCACCACTTCCGCCCACCAGAACGCCCGCATCATCGACGTCACGCCCGGCCGGGTGCAGGAGGCCCTGAAGCAGGGCCAGGTCGTGCTGGTCGCCGGTTTCCAGGGCGTCGCCCAGGACACCAAGGACATCACGACGCTCGGCCGCGGCGGCTCGGACACCACGGCGGTCGCGGTGGCCGCCGCGATGAACGCCGACGTGTGCGAGATCTACACCGACGTCGACGGCGTCTACACCGCGGACCCGCGCATCGTCTCCGATGCCAAGCACCTGGACCGCATCACCTACGAGGAGATGCTCGAGATGGCGGCGACCGGTGCGAAGGTGCTGCACCTGCGCGCCGTCGAATACGCCCGCCGCTACGGCGTGCCCCTGCACGTCCGCTCTTCGTACTCACCCAAGTCCGGAACGATCGTTTCCGGCAGTGTGGAGGACCTTTCCGTGGAACAGGCGATGATCACCGGCGTCGCGCACGACCGGTCGGAGGCCAAGGTCACCGTGCGCGGTGTGCCGGACAACCCGGGTATCGCGGGGCGGATCTTCCGCGTGATCGCCGATGCCGAGATCGACATCGACATGGTGCTGCAGAACGTCTCCGGCACCGCGTCGGGCCGCACCGACATCACCTTCACCGTGGCGCGTAGCAACGGCGCGCTGGCGGTGACCGAGCTGGAGAAGATCAAGGACGAGCTCGGCTTCGACCAGGTGGTCTACGACGACCACGTCGGCAAGGTCTCGCTGGTCGGCGCGGGCATGCGCTCGCACCCCGGCGTCACGGCGACCTTCTGCGAGGCGCTGTCGCACGCCGGCGTGAACATCGAGATCATCAACACCTCGGAGATCCGGATCTCGGTGCTGATCCGCGACACCCAGCTCGAGGACGCCGTCGCGGCGCTGCACGCGGCGTTCGAGCTCGGTGGCGACGAGGAAGCCGTCGTCTACGCGGGGAGTGGTCGCTGATGGCCGAGCAGAACGCGCGCCCGACCGTTGCGATCGTGGGTGCCACCGGCGCGGTCGGCACCGTCATGATCGACATCATCAACAACCGGCCCTCGGTGCCGTGGGGTGAGATCCGGCTGATCGCCTCGCCGCGCTCGGCGGGCAAGAAGATCACCGTGCGCGGTGAGGAGCGGACCGTCGTCGCACTTGCGCCGGAGGCGTTCGACGGGGTGGACATCGCCCTGTTCGACGTGCCGGACGAGGTCTCGGCGCAGTGGGCCCCGGTGGCCGCCGAGCGCGGTGCCATCGCGGTCGACAACTCCGGCGCGTTCCGGCTGGACCCCGACGTGCCGCTGGTGGTGCCCGAGGTCAACGCCGCGAAGGTGCACGAGCGGCCCAAGGGCATCATCGCCAACCCGAACTGCACGACCCTGTCGATGATGGCCGCGCTCGGTGCGCTGCACCGCGAGTTCGGCCTGCGCGAGCTGGTCGTCGCCTCCTACCAGGCCGCCTCCGGCGCCGGGCAGGAAGGCGTGGACCGCCTCTACGCCGAGGTCTCGGCGGTGGCGGGCAAGCAGGTCGGCGTGCGCGGCGGTGACGTCGCGGAGGCGCTGTCGGCGGCCGGGCTGCCGGAGGAGACCCCGTTCAAGGCGCCGCTGGCGATGAACGTGGTGCCGTGGGCGGGTTCCCGCAAGGACGACGGGTGGACCTCCGAGGAGCTCAAGGTCCGCAACGAGTCCCGCAAGATCCTGGGCATCCCGGACCTGAAGGTCTCGGCCACCTGCGTGCGGGTTCCGGTGCTGACCACCCACTCGCTGGCGGTGCACGCCACCTTCGAGCGGGAGGTCACCGTCGACCAGGCGCACAAGGTCTTCGGCTCGCAGCCGTCGATCGTCCTGCAGGACGACCCGGACAACGGCGTGTTCCCGACCCCGGCGGCGGTCGTCGGCGGCGACCCGACCTACGTGGGCCGGGTGCGGCAGGCGCTGGACTTCCCGAACACGCTGGACTTCTTCGTCTGCGGTGACAACCTCCGCAAGGGGGCCGCGCTGAACACCTACGAGATCGCCGAGACCCTCGCGGCGGGCGGCGAGTAGGACCGGCCTCCCACGCGGAGCGTGGGCGGGTTTCACAAGCCGGAGGCGTCCTCATCCCCGACGGGGTGAGGACGCCTCCGGGCTTTTCAGGGGGCGGTCTTCGGACTCCGCACCACAACGCAAGGCGACGCTCTCAGGCCCGGGACAGCGCGGTGGCGGCGCGTTCGACGTCCTGGGCGAGCAGGTGGTGGTTGAGCGCGATGGCGGCGGTCGAGCCGGCGCCCGCGGCGCTGATGAGCTGCGCCGGGGAGTCCACGACGTTGCCCGCCGCCCACACCCCGGCGACGCTCGTGCGGCCCGAGGCGTCGGTGGCCACCCAGCCGTTGTCGCCGACCTCGCAGCCGAGGCCGGTGAGCAGCCGGTCGTTCGGCACGAAGCGCGGGCCCGCGAACACCGCCTGCCTGCGCACCTGACGGCCGTCGGCCAGCTCGACGGTCAGCCCGTCGCCCGACGAGAGCCGCGCCACCTCGCCGTCGACGATGCGGACGCCCCAGGCGGTCAGCCGCTCGCGTTCCCCGGCTTCGAGCGCGATCCGGTTCGGGAAGAACGCCACGTCGTCCGACCACAGCCGCACCAGCGCGGCCTGGTGCACGGTGAACGGGCGGTTGTCGCCGCCCAGCACCCCGAGGGGCTGGTCGCGCACCTCGTGGCCGTGGCAGTAGGGGCAGTGCAGCACGGTGTCGCCCCAGCGGTCGCGCAGGCCGGGGATGTCGGGCAACTCGTCCCGCAGCCCGGTGGCGACCAGCACCCCGCGCGTGGTCAGCTCCGCGCCGGAGGCGAGCCGCACGGCGAAGCCGTGCTCCGCGCGCTCGATGCTCGTCGCCAGTGCCTCGACCACCTCGCCGCCGTACCCGGCCAGCTCCCGCCGTCCGGCGGCGAGCAGCTCCGCCGGGGCCATCCCGTCGCGGGACAGGAAGTTGTGCAGGTGCGCGGACGGGGCGTTGCGCGGTTCTCCCGCGTCGACCACCACGACCCGCCGGCGGGAACGGGCCAGCAGCGTCGCGGCCGACAGGCCCGCCGCGCCACCCCCGACCACCACGGCGTCGTACCGGGTCGCGTCCATCTCTTCCTCCCCAGGCTGTGCCGACCGCTTTCCCGGCGGCCGCGGCGTGATCTAGGCTCGGAAAGGTAACAGGTAGTTCGCTGGTTAACAAAGTGGGTGGGCATGCTTCCGCTGCAGGCGCGGACCGTGGAGCTCTGGCGCGAGCGCAACCCGGGGTTGGACACCTCGCCGATGGAGGTGGTCGCGCTGGTCAAGCGGGTGCGGGTGCTGCTCGACCGGGCCGTCGAGGACCTTTACGACGGTGCCGCGCTGACGAGCGCGGAGGTGGAGCTCCTGGTCCCGCTCCGGCACGCCGATGAACCGGTCACCGCGGCCCGCCTCGCCGCCCGCCTGGGCATGTCGCGGGCGGGCATCAGCAAGACCCTGGCGAAGCTGGAGAAGCGCGGGCTGATCACCCGCGCGGCCAACCCCGCCGACCGGCGCGCGGCCCTGATCCGCATGACGCCGGAGGGGGAGGAGGTCATCGACGACCTGTTCCCGCGTGAGCTGGAGGCCCACGGCAAGCTGCTCGCGGGCCTGGGCGCGGATCGCCGGCGCGTGGTCGACGCCCTCACCCGCTTCGCGGAGGCCATGGAGGCGCAGCTGGAGGAGTGACGCTGTTGTCCTGGTCGAGGGGTGGTGCTCCGCTTATCGTTGAGGCAGACCCTGGGTGCCAGTCGAACGTGCGTTTGTGTACCCATCCTGTGGAGATCGTCGCCGAGCGTGGCGATATTGGAGGCATGTCCACGATGTCCTGGCCCGGTCACCTGCTGACCCTGGAGGAGTTCGACCAGCTTCCGGAGGACAACTCGCGCAGGTACGAGCTCCAGGAAGGTGTCCTCCTCGTGACCCCGAAAGCCGCCACGCTGCACCAGCGCGTCGTACGGGCGCTGGGTTCCGTTCTCGTCGCGCAGCTACCTGCCGAATGGGAGGCGGTGCCCGACGTCGAGGTGGTCCTCAAGCACAAGTGGCCACCGACTGTGCGCATTCCGGATGTGCTGATCGCGCCCACGGAGTTGATCGACAAGAACCCGAACCGGTTGCAAGCAGCAGACGTGGCCGTCGCGGTCGAGGTCATCTCCCCGGGCTCCCGGCAGATGGACCAGGTGACCAAGCGCTATGAGTACGCGGCGGCGGGCATCCAGGGTTACTGGGTGCTGGAGACCGACGACGTCGTGAAGCTGACCGCGAGCCGCCTGATCGGCGAGGTCTACGAGGTGGACTTCTGCGGCGGCGGGATGTTCAAGACCGCACACCCCTTCGAGCTGACACTCGACCTGGACACACTGATCAAACGGGCCTGACTCCGGGCACACGCCGTCGGCGACCGCCGAGGACGGTCGCTGACGACGCAGGCGATGCGAATCCGCGCTTCGCGCGGTGGGCCCTAGCGGGCCGCTTGAAGCCCCGACTGGGGCTTCAGGCGAGCTGCGCCTGCCACATCCAGTGCGACTTCTCCAGCTCGCTGGCGATGCTCAGCAGCAGGTCCTGGGTGACCAGGTCGGTCTTGTCCGTCTCGTCGATGCGCATGCGCACCCGGCTGATCAGCTCCGAAAGCGCCGAGACGATGTACTCGATCACCTCGCGGTCGTTCTTCCAGCCGGCGTCGAACTTCGGCATTCCGGAACCGGACGCGACCGTGCTCGACCGGCCGTCCGGAGAGACGCCGATGGCCGACGCCCGTTCGGCGACGTCGTCGGCGAACGCCCGAGCGGTGTCGATCAGCTCGTCGAGCTGCAGGTGCACGTCCCGGAAGAACTTGCCCACGACGTTCCAGTGCGCCTGCTTGGCGACCAGGTGCAGGTCGATGAGGTCGAGCAGGGTGCCCTGCAGGGCCTTGCCGGTGACGTCGCGGTCGGAGTCGTTGAGTGCGCTGGTGATCGGCGCCTTGGCAGCCGTCTTCGTGGCCATGGGGCGGATACCTCCGTAGCGAGCTCCGTGGTTGGCAGTCAGTCTCCCCACGGGTTACCCACCTGCGCCCGAAGTTCACCTGCGGCTGTTCGCGAAATCCACCACCTGCTGCCCGATCGTGCGCAGCGTCCGGGTGACTTTCTCGTCCTCGCTCTCGCCCTCCGGGCCGAGCTGGGTCTCCGCCGAGTTCACCGCCGCGCCGAGCGGGGTGGGCCAGCCGCGCAGCGAGTGCACCACCGAGCGCAGCGCCTGCAACGTCGTGACGGTGGCCTGCCAGCCGTAGGCGACGCCGATGCAGCCGACCGCGCGCCCGTCCAGGTAGACCCGCTCGTCGCCGCGCAGGTCCTCCACGTAGTCGAGGGCGTTCTTGATCAGGCCCGAGATGGTGCCGTGGTAGCCGGGGGAGGAGATGACCACGCCGTCGGCGGTGCGCAGTGCCTCGACGAGCTCGATCGCGTTCTCGGTGCGCTCGGGCACCTGCGGGTCGTAGAAGGGCAGGGCGAGGTCGCTGCCGGTGATCGCGCGGACCTTGGCGCCGGCGTCGCGGGCCCCGGCCAGGGCCGCCCGCATCGCGCGTTCGGACTGCGAGTCGGGCCGCACCGACCCGCCGATACCCACCACGGTCAACGTCATGCACGAAATCCTTCCATCAGCGTCCCCGGCGCGTCCGCCCGCAGGGACGCCGGTCACGCGTGAAAGGTAACGCGTATGCCCTGTCCGGCAGGGCGGGGAGGAAAGCGTCACTCTCGAGGCGTCTTACACAAGGAACACTCCTGTGTAAAATGATCAGTGTGCGGAGGGCGTACAAGTGCCGGGCTTACCCGGACCGCGAACAGGCGGCCATGCTGAGCCGTACGTTCGGGTGTGTCCGCCTGGTCTGGAACAAGACTCTCGCTGAACGCCACCGTCGCTACCACGCCGAAGGAAAGCGGCTGTCGTACAAGGAGACCGACGCTGCACTGACGAGGTGGAAGCGCACCGAGGAACTGGCGTTCTTGTCCGAGGTGTCGAGCGTGCCGTTGCAGCAGACCTTGCGGCACCAACACACCGCGTTCGCGAACTTCTTCGCCGGGCGCTCGCGCTACCCGCGCTTCAAGTCTCGCAACGGGCGGCAGTCGGCGCACTACACCCGCAGCGCATTCCGCATGCGCGACGGAAATCTGTACCTGGCCAAGACCACCACTCCGCTGGAGTTCGTGTGGTCCTGGCCCGACATCGACATCACCACGCTCAATCCGACGATGGTCATCATCTCCCGCGAACCGGACGGCCGCTGGTACGTCACCTTCGCCGTCGACACCGACGACCCGGTACCCGAACCGGAGACCGGGCACACCGTGGGCGTTGACCTCGGAGTGAAGGACTTCGCCGTCACCTCAGACGGTGAGCGGATCGCAAACCCCCGTCATCTGGAGCGCAAGGCCCGCAACCTGGCCCGGTATCAGCGGATGATGGCGCGCAAGCAGCGCGGTTCGGTGAACCGGCGCAAAGCCAAACAGCGGGTGGCTCGTGCGCACCGCAAGGTGCACAACACGCGTCAGGACTTCCTGCACCGCACCTCCACCCGGCTCGTGCGCAGCGCGGATGTGATCGCGGTCGAAGACCTCGCGGTCAAGAACATGGTCGGCAACAAGCGCCTCGCCCGCGTGATCTCCGACTGCGGATGGGGCGAGTTCCGCCGCCAACTGGAGTACAAGACCGAACGAGCGGGCAAGACCCTCGTGGTCGTGGACCGCTGGTACCCGTCGTCCAAGACGTGCTCGTACTGCGGTCACCTCCTGGGGCACCTGAAGCTTTCCGTCCGGGCATGGACGTGCCCGAATTGCCGCACCCGGCACGATCGGGACCACAACGCGGCGAAGAACATCCTGGCCGCTGGTCTAGCGGTTGCTGCCTGTGGAGCTGATGTGAGACGGGGCGAGCTTGCTCGCGCGCGGTCGGCGACGAAGCAGGAAACCCAACCCGCGAGGGTTGGAACCCCCCGCCTCTGACGGGGGAGGAAGTCAAGCTACGACCTCCAGCGAAGGTCTTCAAAACCACTGGCCGGGCGAGCCCGGGAACCGCGCGGCGGCAGTGCCGCGCGCCACGCTACTTGCGGGTAACCTCCTTTCCGACTGTCCTAGCCCGGGAAGGTTCGTCCATGCCGAAGGCCATCGAACGAGTAGCGCTCCAGGCGCAGGCGCTCGCGCTGCGCACCGCCCTCGCGTTGCCCAGCCCGGTACGCCGGGCCATCGCGGGCCCACCGATCCGCATCGACGGCGGCGAGCTCGCCCTCGACGCGCAGCTGCTGCTCAAGCTGCAGCACCTCAGCGGCCACCGGAACCTCTCGGCGCCGACCGTCGAGCTCGCGCGGGCGGCGATGCTGCAGTCGACCCACCTGCTGCCGAAGGCGCCTGTCAGCGGCGTGTCGGTCGGCGAACGCAGGGTCCCGGGCGCCACCGGCGAACTGGCCGCCCGGCTGTACCGGCCGCTCCAGCTGACCGAACCCGGTGAGCTGCTGGTCTTCTACCACGGCGGCGGGTTCGTCATCGGCGACCTGGAAAGCCACGACGACATGTGCCGCTTCCTGGCCAAGCACGCCGGCATCAGGGTGCTGTCGGTGGAGTACCGGCTCGCCCCGGAGAGCCGCTTCCCGGCGGCGTTCGACGACGCGCTCGCCGCCTACCGCTACGCGGTGGACAACGCGGCCGCGCTGGGCAGCTCGCCGGAGGCGATCGCGGTCGGCGGCGACAGCGCGGGCGGCAACCTGGCGGCGGTGGTCGCCTACCACGCGGCCCGTTCCGGCCTGCCCAAGCCGAGCCTGCAACTGCTGCTCTACCCGGCGGTCGACGCGACCAAGCGCCGCCGCTCCCGCGAGCTGTTCGGCGAGGGCTTCCTGCTCACCGACCGCGACATGGACTGGTTCATGGACCACTACGCGCCCGACGTCGGCGAGCGCGGGGACGACCGGCTGTCGGTGCTGCTGGCCGAAGACCTGACCGGGCTGTCGCCGGCCTACGTGGTCACCGCGGGCTTCGACCCGCTGCGTGACGAGGGCCGCGCCTACGCCGAGCGCCTGGCGGAGGATGGCGTCCCGGTGATCGAGCGCTGCTTCGACGACCTCATCCACGGCTTCGCCAGCCTGCGGCGCGCCGGCGGACGCTTCGGCGAGGCCATGTTCGAGATCGCCGGCACACTGCGCGCCGCGCTGGCCCTGCGCGTCGACCAGCAGCGCTAGTCCGCGCGTCTGACCTGCGCCGCTCGGGACTGGGCTGTGGCGCCGCTGCGGCTCTGACCTGTGGCGCCGCTGCGGGGCTCCTGTGGCGCCGCTGCGGGCCTGAGCTGCCGGGCTATCCCTGCGCGTGTGACCAGAAGCCCTCGTGCGGAACCAGGGCCTCCTCGGCCAGCAGCGGTCCCTCGACCGCGATGGTGCGCGACGCCCTGGCGAACACGTCGGCGGCGGGCAGGTCCAGCCCGGGGCGCTGCTCGCCGCGGAAGGACGCCAGCCGCCTGCCGTCCAGCGCGAAGACCAGCCGGCCGACGCCGGACGACACCATCGCCGCTGAGCACATCGCGCAGTTCTCGCAGCTGGTGTACATCGTGGTCGCGGCGGACGTGGCGGGGTCGAGGTGCCGCGCGGCCCACACGGCGAGCTTCAGCTCGGGGTGCGCGCTGATGTCCCGGTCGGTGCGCACGGTGTTGACGTCCTCGGCGAGCACCGCGCCGTCGGGGCCGACCAGCAGCGATCCGAAGGGCTCGTCGCCGCTTTCGCGCGCCCGCGCGCTCAGCTCGATCGCGCGGCGCAGGTGCCGCAGGTCGTCGTCGGTCACGGTCCCTCCCGGGTCGGCGGTGCTCCCAGTCTCGCGCGAATGGGCGCGGTGCCGCCGCGCAGCCGCAGCGATCAACCGCGCGTGCGTCGGCCGGCGCTACGCCTCCGAGCCGACCAGCTCCCGGAGCCGGTCGAGCAGCTCCTCCCGGCTCTGGCAGCCGAGGCGCTGGCGGATGCGGCCGATGTGGTGCTCGACGGTCTTGGCCGAGATGAACAGCCGCTTGCCCACCTGCTTGTAGGTGAGCCCGGCCAGCACGAGCTGCGCGACCTCGCGTTCGCGGTCGCTGAGCAGCTCGCCCTCGCCCGCGTTGGCCGACATCGCCCGCGGCCGGGGCTGCTTGCCCTGCAGCGCGCGGGCGCACTCCAGCAGCGAGAGCATGGCCTTGCGGTCGGTGGTGCGGATCGCGGCCTGACCGGCGAGCCGGGCCCCGTCCCAGGTCAGGCCCGCCGCGTGCAGGCCGCGGGCGGCGCGTTCGGCCTCGTCCTGGTCGACCTGCCCGTCCAGCACGCGCAGCCACATCCGCGCGGCCTCGGCCATGGCCGCCGACATCGGGTTGTGGTGGGCGGTCTCGCCCAGGTCGGCGGCGTGCCGGGCGGCGGAGTCCATGTCCTCCACGACCACCGCCGCCTGCAGGCACTTCCAGGTCAGCATCGACGTCCACAGCGGCGGGTTGCCGAGCGCGCTCAGCAGCGCCTGTGCCTCGTGCAGGTACGGGGTCAGCCAGTCCTGGTCGTGCAGGCGGGCGGTCGCGACCACGAGTTCGCCCAGCGGCAGCAGGCAGAACAGATCCGGAGAGTGCTCGGCGGCGGCCTGCCGCGCCTGGCCGCGGATCGCAGTGAGAGCGGTCATGTCGTTGTCGCGCCCGGCGATCCCGGCGTGCAGGGCGGTGGCGAGCAGCCGGTCGCGGGCGGCGAGCTCGGAAGGCACCGAGCCCAGCGCCTGCCGCGCGGTCACCGTGTCGCCGCGCATCAACGGCACCCACGCGGCGAGCAGCCGGTGCCGCACCTCCAGCAGCGGTCCGCCGCTGCCCGACTCGACGGCCTTGGCCAGCGACGACTCGGCGACGTCGAGCTCGCCGCAGTGCAGCGCGACGGTGGCGGCGATGGCCGCCGGGCTGTCGGGCAGCATCACCCCCGGCCCGACCGGGTCGGCCAGCGCGGCGGCTCTGACCAGCGTGGAAAGCGCGCTGGTCGCCGCACCGGTGACCGACTCGCGAACGCCGCCGGCGAGTTTCGCCGCCGCGCCGGAGAGCGAGGTGGGAGGGCCGGACTCGCGCCGCGAGCTCAGCAGCTCGTCGGCTTCGCGCAGCCGTCCGGTGCCGACCAGGCCGACCGCGGCGTAGGCGGTGTCGCCGGACCAGCGCAGGTTGTCGACGGACCACGCGCACAGGTCGGCGGACTGCGCGAGCAGCCCGCGGTGGGCCAGCACGCTCGCCGCGACCTGCACGCCCAGTGCGCGGTCGGGGACGGCGGGGTCGACGATCACCCGGTCGGCCAGCCGCAGCGCCTCGTCCAGCCGCCCCGCGGCGGCGGCGGCCCGGGCGCGGCGGGCCGCGACCCGCGACTCCGGGACGCCCGCCGAGACCGCCGCGTCGAACAGGCGGCCCGCCAGCTCGGGAGCCTCGGCCAGCGCCTCGTCGCCGCCCTTCTCGAAGGCGGCCGAGAGCGTCGCCTCGGGCAGCAGCGCCACCCGGGCGCCGAGCAGCGGGCGGACCAGCGGCAGCACTGGTCCGCCGTGCGCGAGCTGCGCGTCGACCAGCCGCCGCACGATGCCGAGCCGCACCTCCAGCGGGGTCAGCAGCTGGGCGGCGGCCCGCACGATCGGCCACGGCATGTCGTGGTCGTCCACCAGGCCGCCCGAGCGCACCGACGCCAGCGCTCCCGCGACGTGGCCCGGGTCGAGCTCGAGGACCGAGGCGAGCACCTCCGGGTGCGGGGCGGCGCCGACCGACATCGCCGTCACGCACGCCCGCGCGTGCTCGCCGAGCTGGTCGAAGTCGTGGCGGAACTGCTCCAGCGCGAGCCGGGGCAGCGTCCTGTCCCCGAGCTGCGAGGGGTCGATCGTGCCGGTGACGCGTCCGACGAACCGCGGCACGCCGCCGGTCTGCTCGATCAGCCAGTCGATCCACTCCCGCGACGCCGGCCCGGGGAGCCCGCGCGCGACCTCGTCGCGGCCGAGGCCGGTCAGCAGCACCGGCGCCCCGAGGGTGGCGATCAGCTCGGAGAGCGCGTGCGAGCGCGGTCCCGGGCGGTAGGCGACGACGACCCGGGCTCCGGGCTTCTCGGCGATCGCGCGCAGCGCGTACAGCGAGGTCTCGTCGAGCAGGTGCGCGTCGTCGACGAGGTGCGCCCCGTCCCGCGACGCGTCCGGTGACGACGACACGGGGATGCCCGCGGCCTGGTAGATCCCGGCGAGCTGGGACAGCAGCGCGCTCTTGCCGTATCCGCCGGCGCCCTGGATCCCAGCGACCACCGGAGCGGCGGGCTCGGCCGCGATGGCAGCCCGCAGCCCTGCTGCGTGCACCCCGGCCGCCGACGCGGCCTGCGGGTTCGTCGGGTGGTTCAAGCGCGTTCCTTCTCGAATGCCGTACCAGTCGATCGTGCAACCGCTTGGCGGGGTCCGGCTGTCTACTCACCAGTAGTGCCGGTTCTGTTGTAGCTGGTGGCCGATCGGCGTTGAACGGCTACCTCGGGTTCTGCTTCTCGTACTTGCAGTTGTCGGTGCTCGCCCGGCGGGCCGCGGGTCTACCGCTGCTGTTGCTGGGGTGCGGGGCCGCCCGCGCCGCCGAGCAGGCCGCCGGTGCTCGGCGTGCCGTAGAAGGTCATGATCAACCCCGCGATGACCAGCAGCGCGGCCAATGTCAACTTGAGGATCTTGAAGAGCCGCTGCCGCTTCTCGTCCGGGGGCTCGATGTGCATCGGCTCCACCTCCACCGGCGGGCGGGGGCTTTCGGCGACGTCGTCGTCGAGCGGGTCGAGCAGGTTCGGGTCGTCGTCGGGAGCCTCGATCCGCATCAGCACGCTGGTCTCGGCCATCGACGCGGCCTGGTCGCCCTCGGTCGACACCGCCTTCACGGCGGAGACGGCCGCGCCGCACGCCGCGACCAGCTCGGGTGCGCCGTCGACCAGCGGTTGGCGCTCCAGCCGCTCCTGGACGAGCTGCTTCAGCAGCGGCGTTCGCGCGACGCCGCCGGCGAGGACGACCGCGTCGAGCTCGCCCGGGGTGAGGTTGGCCGACTGCACCGCCTGCAGGACCAGTTCGGGCACCCGCTCCAGGTGCGTCCTGGCCAGCTTCTCGAAGCGCGAGCGCGAGACCGCGAAGTCGGTGTTGACCTTCGGCAGGTGGATGCGCAGCGTCGCCCCTGGGTGGAACGACAGCGTCTCCCGGGCGTGGACGCAGTCGCCGCGCAGCTGCGCGAGCGTGGCGCGGACGTTGAAGTCGGTGACGTCGAGCCCGGCGAGGCCGCCCAGCTCGGCGCGGATGTGCTCGAAGAGCGCGTCGTCGAGGTCCTGGCCGCCCGGGTGGGGGGAGTCCAGCGGCGGCCCGACGACCTCGAAGCCGGGGGTGCGCCTGCGCAGCACGGTCGCGTCGAAGCCGGTGCCGCCGATGTTGCCGACGGCGATAGCGCCTCCGTCGTCGACGCGCTGCTTGCTCGCGTAGTCCATGGCCACCGCCACCGGCTCGGGCAGCAGCGTCACGTCGCTGATGCCGAGCTGGGCCAGCGCCTGGTGCACGACGTGGGTCCGGTGCGGTCCCCAGTTCGCGCTGTGGGCGACGGCGATGTGCTCGGGGGGATGGCCCTGGCGGTGCGCGACGGCGTCGGCCACCCACTCGATCATGGTCGCGGCAAGTGCGTGCGGCTGGACGAAGTCGTTGCCGACCAGCAGCGGCGCGTCCTCGCCCACCCGACGGGTGAAGCCGCGGGCCACCCACTGGTGGTGGGTGAGCTCCTGGCGCTGCGCCTGCTCGCCTGCCAGGTACGAGCCGTCCTGCGCCCGGCAGAGCACAGTCGGGACGCCCGCGCTACCGCTGCCCAGCGGAACCGGGGCCGCCGCGGCCCACCGCCCGCCCTCTCGCCGCGCGATCGCGGCCGAGGTCGCGGTGGCACCGAGATGGATCCCAAGGACGTACGGCATGCATTCCCTTCGGCTGTCTCCCTTCGGCCGTCCGGCTCAGGCGAGCCGGTGTGGTCCGGGGTGGACACAATTTAACGCGCGCCCAGTTACGGAGCGGTACCGAATGCTGCCATCGATCCCCTAACGGGTCACTAGGCCGATCCCCTAATAGTGTCCCGACTAACTAGGCGTCTGACCCGATGGCCCGGGGGTGCCGGGGGCCATAGCGTGATCAACGGCAGTGAGGGAGAAGCAGGACCTCACTCGGTCGTCCGCAACCGATCCGCTGAGGAGAACGACATGCCGCACTCTCAGCCGGAAGGTCGTGCCGAAACCTTCGCTTCCAGTCCCGGGACGCAATCCGGAGCCGACCAACCGACGCTGCACGAGTTCCTGACCAGGCTGGTCAGCGACCCGGCGGCCAGGTCGGCCTTCGACGCCGATCCGCACGCCACGCTGGATCAGGCAGGACTCGGGGGCATGACCGCGACGGACGTGCTGCAAGCCGCCTCCCTGGTGCTCGACTACGCGCCGGTCGAGGTCGTGCAGGAGTACGACCGCTCACTCCAGAGCAGCGTCGAGAAGTTCGCTGCGAGCACCCAGCACGTCGCGATCAACCAACTGCATCCCGTACACCCACTCGAGCAGGAAGAACTCACCATGCTGCACAACTCCTCCCCGCAGGCCCCCGACTTCTCCCAGGGCGGCGACGTCGACAAGCTGATGCCCGCGCCCGAGGCCAAGGGTGGCGACGTCAACGTCGACATCGAGCAGAACGACTCGCACAACCTGATCAGCGTTCACCACATCGCGAGCGACAACAACATCGGCAACATCGCCGCTGTCGGCAACGTCGTGGGTGACGTCGTGGGCGACACCGCCAACACCGTGGTCGGCACCGTCGGCGACGTGGCCTACGGCTCGGTCTCGCAGGTCACCAACACCGTCGACAACAGCGTCGACGTCGGTGGCGACCTGGTCGCCGGTGCGGGCTCCGCGCTCATCGGTGGCGACGTCAACATCCAGCCGGTCAACGAGGTCACCAACGTCGTGGGCGACGTGACCGGTGTCGCGGGCGACCTGACCGGTGGCGACGTGACCGACGTCGCGGGCAACGTGACCGGTGTCGCGGGCGACCTGCCGGTCGTGGGCGACGTCGCGGGCACCGTGGGTGGCGTGGCCGGTGGCCTGCCGGTCGTGGGTGACGTGGCCGGTGCCGCCGGCTCCGGTGAGCTGCCGGTCGTGGGTGACGTGGCCGGCACCGTGGGTGGCGTGGCCGGTGGCCTGCCGGTCGTGGGTGACGTGGCCGGTGCCGCCGGCTCCGGTGAGCTGCCCGCCGTGGGCGACGTGGCCGGCACCGTCGGTGGCGTGACCGACCTGGCCGGCGGCGTGACCGGTGGCCTGCCGGTCGTCGGTGACGTGGCCCCGGCGATCTCCGACCCGGCCGCGCTGCCGGTCGTGGGCGACGTCGCCGGTGAGCTGCCGGTCGACGACGTCGCGGGCGCCCTGCCGGTCGACGACGTGGCCGACACCGTGGGCGGCGTGACCGACACCGTCGGTGGCGTGACCTCCTCCCTGCCGGTCGACGACGTGACCTCGCACCTGCCGGTCGAGGACGTCACCTCGAACCTGCCGGTCAACGACGTCACCTCGCACCTGCCGGCCCCGAGCGACCTGCCGGTCGTCGGCCCGGTCGCCGGTGGCGCCGTCGAGCAGATCGCGGGCGAGGCCACCTCGGCCCTGCCGCTGGACGGCCTGCTCTGAATCCAGGCTTGAATGCCGGGAATGCCGGGTCTGCGAATTCACGCGGGCCCGGCATTCCGCCTGCCGGGAACGTGTGACCGAATCCCGTGTGCCGCCGCCCACGCGTTTCCCGTGCTGCTCAGCGGCAGATTTGTCGGCGCCCGCGCGTGTAACACATCGGTGTCGCGGTACGACTTCACCCGTTCGGGTTTCTCTTCTCGGCTCGGCACGCCACAATAACCGCCGTGATCGAGACGGCGCTGGTTGAACTGATCGATCGCGCTACTGCCGAGTGCGCCGAGCAGCAGCGCGCGGACCTGCACGGCCGCCTGCGGCAGATCCGCACGCGGGTGCTCGACCCCGCGCAGCTCGTGCTGATCGTCGGCGAGTCCAAGCAGGGCAAGAGCGAGCTGGTCAACGCGATCGTCAACGCCCCGGTGTGCGCCTCCGGAGAGGACGTCACCACCGTCGTGCCGACGCTGGTGCGCCACTCCGACGAACCGACCGCGATGCTCGTCGAGCACGAGCCGGCCCGCGGCCCGGCCGCGCTGGAACGCCACCCCGTGCCGATCGAGCGCATCCGCGAGAACCTCGGCCGCGCCGTCGAGCTCGGTCGCCCGCTGACCCGCGGCGAGGTCGGCCTGCCGCGAGCGGTGCTGGAGGACGGCCTGGTGCTGATGGACACCCCCGGCGTGGGCAGCGTGTCCTCCACCCTGACGACCACGACGCTGGCGGTCGCCGCCGAGGCCGACGCGCTGCTGATGGTCTCCGACGCCACCCAGGAGCTGACCACCAGCGAGCTGGCCTTCCTCAAGCAGGTCACGGCGCTGTGCCCGAACGTCGCCGTGGTGCAGCCCAAGATCGACGTCACCCCGCACTGGCGCCGGGTCATGGAGGTCAACCGCAAGCACCTGGCCAACGCGGGTGTCACCACCAAGATCTTCCCGGTGTCGTCGGTCGTGCGGATGCGCGCGATGCAGACCAAGGACGGCCAGCTCAACGCGGAGTCCGGTTTCCCGGCGCTGCTGGAGTACCTGCGCAACGAGATGGCGGGCAAGCACGCCCAGCTCACCCGCAGGCTGGTCGCCCACAACCTCGCCGAGGTGATCAACCAGCTCACCACGTCGCTGAAGGCCGAGCTCGCCGCGCAGAACCCGCGCACCGCCGCCGAGACGCTGGTCGAGCTGGAGACGGCGCAGCGGCGCGCCGAGGACCTGCGCCGGATGGCGAGCCGCTGGCAGAAGACGCTCTCGGACGGCATCTCCGAACTGTTCGCCGACATCGAGTTCGACTTCCGCGAACGCACCTGGGCGGTGATGCACCAGGTCAACGAGACCTTCGACGAGGCAGACCCGAAGGAGGTCTGGGACGAGTTCATCGACTGGCTCACCGAGCGGCTGACGGACGCGATCGTGCAGAGCTTCGAGTGGCTGGACATGCGCCGCGAGCGGCTCGCCGAGCAGGTCGCCGACGAGCTGCGCCGCGAGTACGGCGACTCGCTTCCCGACGTCGAGCGGATCCGCCCGCCCGACCCGTTCGACGCGGTGCCGAAGCCGAAGGAGCCCAAGAGCTCCGACTACCCGGGGCTGGACCAGGTGCTGACCAGTCTGCGCGGCTCCTACGGCGGTGTGCTGATGTTCGGTCTGATCACCACCATGGCGGGTCTTCCGCTGATGAACGTGGTGTCGATCTCGGCGGGTCTTCTGCTGGGCAGCAAGAGCCTCAAGGAGGAGAAGGACTCCCGGCTGCGGCGCCGCCAGACCGAGGCCAGGGCGTCGGTGCAGCGCTACGTCGAGCACGTGGTCTTCCAGGTGAACAAGGAGGCCAAGGACGCGATCCGCAGCGTGCACCGCAGGCTGCACGAGCACTTCTCCCAGCTCACCGAGGAAGCGCAGATGGAGGTCAGCCGGGAGATCCAGAACATCAAGCGCTCCGCCGAGCGCAGCGCCGTCGACCGCGACCGGCGCGCGCGTGAGATCAAGAAGAAACTGGAGGAGCTGGCCGTGCTGCGCCAGCGCGCCAGCCTGCTGACCCAGAACCGGATCACCGCCGCATGAGCGAACGACTGCTCGAGCACGCCCGCGCACTCATGGTGCGCGCGATGACCTTCTACCGCGACGACACGCGGACGTCCACCTGGCTGCGCGGCCGGATGGAGCGGCTCGACCAGCCGCTGCGCATCGCCGTCAGCGGCCGCGTCAAGTCCGGCAAGTCGACGCTGATCAACGCACTGGTCGGGGAGGAGCTGGCGCCCACCGACGCCGAGGAGCGGACCCAGGTCAGCACCTTCTACCAGTACGGACCCGAGCCGAAGGTGCTCGTGCACACCCCGAGCGGCGCCGTGCAGAACGTCCCGGTGCCGTCGCTGGACACCGGCACCATCCGCGACCTGCAGCGGTGGCGGCCCGACGAGGTGGCGCGGCTGGTGATCGAGTCGCCGTCGCCGGGTTTGCAGGCGATCACGCTGATCGAGACGCCTGGCGTGGCGTCGTCGGCGGTGCAGGAGACCGGCCGCTCCGCGCTGGCGCAGATCCTGTCCGAAGCCGACGCGGTGCTGTACCTGACCAGGCATCCGCACCAGACGGACCTGCAGTTCCTGCAGTCGGTGCACGAGCTGCAGATCGCCCGCTACGCGCCGATCAACACGATCATCGCGTTCTCCCGCGCCGACGAGACCGGTAGCGGCGGTGTCGACGCGCTGGACGCCGCGGAGCGCATCGCGCAGCGCTACCGCGACGACCCGACCGTGCGGTCCTTCTCGCAGCACGTGATCCCCGTCGTGGGGCTCCTCGGGCAGGCGGCGTCGACGATGACGGCGGAGGAGTTCGCCTCGTTCGTCGGCCTCGCCCGGCTGTCGCAGTCCGACCTGGAGGCGCTGCTGCTGTCGGCCGACCGGTTCGCCAACAGCACCGTGCCCGAGTCGGTCCCGGCGGCGGTGCGGGCGAAGCTGCTGGAGCGCTTCGGCCGCTACGGCATCGCCCGCGCGATGACGTGCCTGCGCGACGGCAGCGTCACCGACCTCAAGGGGCTGCGCACGGCGCTGCTGGAGGACAGCAGGCTCAACGACCTGCAGGAGGCGGTGCACCTGCAGTTCGTGGAACGCCAGGACGCCCTGCGGGCGCGCTCCATCCTGCTGGCCGTCGACATGGTGCTGCGCGCGAACCCGCGCCCCGGCGTCCAGCGGCTGCTCGGCGAGTTCGAACACCTGATGGTCAACGCCGCGCACGAGTGGGACGAACTGCGGTTGCTGTCCTCGCTCGCGTCGGGGCAGGTGCGTTTCCCGCGTTCGCTGCAGTCCGAAGCCCACCGCATGCTCGGCGCCTACGGCCACGACGCGCGCAGCAGACTGGGCGGCGACGATAACGCCATGGAGGCCGACCTCGCCGACGAAGCGGCGGCAACCCTCGCGCGCTGGCGCGAACAGGCGGTGAACCCCCTGCACGACCGCGCGCACCGCGAAGCGGTGCAGACGGTCGTCCGCAGCTGCGAACGGCTCATCGCATCGCAGATGCGAGGCTGACGCGGCGAATCGGAACGGGCAGGCCTGCCGGTGCTCTTCGCGACGTGCCGTTGAAGAACCCGAGCGAATGATGGCCATCACGGGCATGGAGTCCACAGCCTGATCGCCGGAGAGGGCAGACCTGACCACGCTGCACGAGCTGGGCAGTCAGCCGCTGTCCGGTTCGCAGGGCGCCGCGGACTTCACCTGGGCGTAGCTTGGCGCCCACCGGTCAGCTCGGACGGGCCGCCGCCTTGCCGCAGGTTCCTGACGAGGGCGCTGGACTTGCCCGCCAGGAGCGCGGCCAGGTAGCGGTCGAGCACGGGTAGCCGCGCCAGCCGCAGCACCGCTCGCCGGAACCGGAGCTGCCATCGCGACTCGGGGAGGAACCATCGAGCGCCGGTGCGACCCACCTGCTGCTTCTCCCGCACCACAGGGCGCCACAACTGCTCGTACTCGGCCACGGCCTGCTCGATGGTCCGGGCGTGGGCCAGTCGATCGGCCAGCAGGTACGCGCCCGCGATGCTTAGGGACGCACCTTGTCCTGCGAGCAGCGACACGGCATAGCAGGCGTCTCCGACCAGCACGACCCTTCCTCTGCTCCAACGGGGCATCTCGATCTGGGCGACCTGGTCGTAGTAGATCTCCGATGGCGGGGGGCATCGGTCGAGCGCTCTGGGCGCCACCCAGCCCAGCCCCGCGAAGGCGTCTCGTACGGCCGTTCGGAGATCCTCCGGCAGCGTTGGATCGGCAGTGCGGTGCACCCCGAAGGCCGCCACGCGACCGTCGCGCAGCGAGTAGAAGCCCATCTGCCGGCCAACCGTGTCGGTGAGGCAGGCCCGGTCCCGCACGATCGCCTCGACCTCCGGAGCGTCGAAGCAGAAGGCCGCGGTGTGGAACCCGAGGTAGCGCAGGAACTCCGCCTCGCGGCCGAACACCAGGTGTCGCACCGTCGAGTGGATGCCATCGGCGCCGACGAGCATGTCGGCATCCAGTCGCGTCCCGTCGGCGAGCGTGACGCGGACCCCGTCGTTGTGGTCAGTCACGGCGGTCGGTCCGGTGCCGAATCGCAGGTCGACCTCCGGGGGCAGGTGCTCGCGCAGGACGCGCTCCAGGTCCGGGCGCATGAGGTTGAGCAGGGGGCCGTTCGCGAACTGCCGTGGTCGCACCCCAGCGCGGCGTCGGCCGTGCTCGTCGACGAAGGTCGCCTCCGCGATGTGGTAGGCGACGTCCTCGACCGCGGGCAGCAGCCCCATGGCCTCGATCGCGTCGTAGCCGGGGCCGAAGAAGTCCATCATGTACCCCTGCGCGCGAGGGCCGGTTGCCCGCTCCAGCAGCACGACCTCGCCGCCGAGCGTTGACACCCGGTTCGCCAGGCTCAGGCCGGCCATGCCGGCACCGACGACGATCACCTTCATGCGGACCTCCTATGCGGCGTTCAGGCGACGAGCCGGCGCAGAACCCTCGCGGCCGAACCGGTGTCCGGACCCACGCCGAGTCCTCGATGCAGCAGCAGCCCGTCGACGACGGCTATCAGGGCAGCGGCGGTCTCGGCGGGGGCGGAGACACCGTGCTCGCCCAGCCACCGGCCGACGCGCTGACGGAACTCCTCGACGACGGCGCCGATCTCCCCGCGGAGTTGCTCGTCCCGGGTGGCCGCCAGACATGCCTCGACGAACAGCAGTGACATCGGGTCTGCCCCCGTGTAGCGGTCGACCGACTCGAGCATCGCGTCGACCGCGTCGGCAGGGGTGGCCGCCGCGCTCAGGAAGGCGTCCACGTCGGCGAGCATCTGGCGCATGAGGCCGACCACGGCCTCGTTCAGCAGCGCAGGCAGGGACGGGAAGTGGTAGTGGACCACGCTCGGCGTCACCCCGGCGCGTTCGGCCAGGACTCTCGTGCTCACCGCGGTCCAACCGCGTTCGGGGATGAGCTCGGCCGCTGCGGTCAGCAGTCGCTGCCGCACCTGGTGTCCGCGAGCCGCTGCTGGAGAACTCACAACGCTCCTCCAGGTTTGAATAAGTGTACAGGGCGATCGTCCTGGACGGTCGCCCTGATTGTATCAGGCAGTGGGGAAGCCGTGGTGCGGGAGTGCTCGGCCGTCGGGCCCGTACGTGGGCCGGACCGCACGCCGGGCGTCGGGACGGGCCCGCGTTCCGTCCGTCCGGCAGCGAGATCACGGTTTCGGTGCGGGTGAATCCGCTGTGCCGGTGGCACTCACTGATCCGTCGCGGAGGTCTGGATGCGGCCGGCCGGCGCTTGGGGAGGGGGACGCCGACCGGCCGCGCGGCTCGACGCCCCTGGTCGGGGGTCAGCGACGCCGAGCCGGGTCTGGAGGGGTGGATCTCCGCCTGGATCTACTTGCGGCGCCCGCACTTCTGCACGCGCGACTGGGCTTCCTGGCGGGATGCGGCCAGGCGGTGCGCTTCGCGGTTGCAGTCGGGGCAGGTCCCCCAGAACCAGGCGTGTTGCGAGTTGTCGGCCGCCAATTCCCGGCCGCACAACGTCTTCACCTCCGTACCGGTGGGATAACCACCGGCGGGGCGGGTGTCCCGGCTCGCATGCCGCGCGCCATCGCAGGGAACCCAGTGGAAGGGAAGCATTGCCACCGCCAGTACGGTCGGCCCGTAGTCGGGCGTTTGAATCGGCCGGTCGATCAGTTGCTGTAGACAGCTTGCACGTCTAGTAGACAACTGATCAATTCCACGATCGGGCGAACTAAAACGCAGGTCAGCGCGGCTACGATTTGTCTCGTGCCTGTAGACACCAGCGGTGTGACGCCACGAGCGCGAGCACTTTCGGCCGCCATCCGTTCGATCCGGGAACGCTCTGGAGTCAGCGGCAGAGAGCTGAGCAAACGGCTGGGACTCAGCCACGGCACGGTCTCGCACTGGGAAACGGGCCGCCGCGTTCCAACACCGGAAGACGTCGCGTCGCTGCTCACCGCGGCCGGGATCACCGGCGACGAGAAGCAGCGGGTCGTCGAACTCGCCCGCCACGCAAGCGAACCGAACTGGCTCACCGTCGGCATGCCCGGGATTCCGCAGCAGCTCGCCGGAGCGGTCGAGTGCGAACGCGCGGCCTCCTCGATCGCCGAGTGGGCGCCGATGGGCCTGCCTGGACTGCTGCAGACCGCCGACTACGCCAGGACGATCTCGAAGGCGAGTGGTCTGGCGACGGCCGATGTCGAGCAGAGGGTCATGCTCCGCATCGCGCGGCGCGAGGTGCTGACGCGCAGAGATCCCGTGCGGTTCCTGGCTCTGATCGGAGAAGACGCCCTGCGCGACAGGATCGGCGAGCCCGAGGTGATGGAGGAGCAGCTGCGATACCTGCTCGACCTCGGGTTGCACGACAACGTGACGGTCCAGGTCGTGCAGCCGCGCATCGGATGGCACCCGGGTCTCGCCGGTCCGTTCGTCCTGTACGACTTCCCGGACGCGCCTTCGGTCGTCCACTTCGAACACTTCAGTTCTGGGGCGTTCGTGCCCGATGCCGATGACGTGCAGGCATACCAGTGTGCCGTGGATAACATCCGCCGAGTTGCGTTGAGTCCCGCCCAAACCACCGAACGCATTACGGAGATCCTGAAGGAGTTGCGCCATGAAGCCTGAGAACTGGCGGAAGTCGAGTCGTAGTCAGCCGAACGGCAACTGCGTCGAGGTCGGGGGGTCGGCCGCCGGGGCGGCGGTGCGGGACAGCAAGGACCGGGACGCCGGGTACTTCACGGCCAGCAGGGCGCAGTGGTCGGCGTTCGTCGGCGCCGTGAAGGCCGGGCGGTTCGACCGCTGACGGGTGCCTGAACGGCCGTGCGGCCCGGGAACCGAGTTCCCGGGCCGCACGGTGTGTGGTGGGTTGCCGCAGTCAGCGGCAGGCCGCCTGCGTCCGTGACGTCAGCCGGCGGCCTGGACCTTCTCGGCGATCCGGTCGCCGGTGGCCTTGTCGACGTTGCGCCAGTATGCCAGGGCGCGCTCCAGCACCGGCGCGCTCACGCCGCCGTTGAGGTGCCCCGCCACGTTGTCGACGAAGCGGGCGCGCTCCTCGTCGCTGAAGACGTTGCGCACCATGGTGCCCGGCTGCCCGAAGTCGTCGTCCTCGGAGCGCAGCGTGTACGCGGTGCGCAGGATCTCCTGCTCGATGCCGGCCGCGGCCACGTCGTCGGCGAAGCGCTCGGTGTCGGCGTGCGGGCCGCCGTAGGAGTTCGGCGCGTACACCGGGTCCTGGGTGTTGCTGAACCGCATCGCGCCGTCCTTGGAGTAGCTGTTGACCTCCGAGACCGGGCGGTTGACCGGCAGCTCCGCGTAGTTGGTGCCGATGCGGTAGCGGTGCGCGTCCGGGTAGGAGAACAGCCTGCCCTGCAGCATCTTGTCCGGCGACGGGCCGATGCCCGGCACCAGGTTCGACGGCTCGAACGCGGCCTGCTCGATCTGGGCGAAGTAGTTCTCCGGGTTGCGGTTCAGCACGAACCGGCCGACCTTGATCAGCGGGTAGTCGCCGTGCGGCCACACCTTGGTCAGGTCGAACGGGTTGAACCGGTAGTCCGCGGCGTCGGCGTACGGCATGACCTGCACGTACAGCGTCCACTCGGGGTTCTCGCCCGCCTTGATGGTGTTCCACAGGTCGCGGATGTGGTGGTCGGCGTCGGTGCCCGCGAGCTGGTCGGCCTCGGCCTGGGTCAGGAAGTCGTGGCCCTGCTCGGTCTTGAAGTGGTACTTGACCCAGAACTTCTCGCCGCCGGCGTTCTGCCACATGAAGGTGTGCGAACCGTAGAGGTTCATGTGGCGCCAGGTCTTCGGGATGCCGCGGTCGCCCATCAGCCAGGTCACCTGGTGCGCCGACTCCGGGCAGTTGGTCCAGAAGTCCCACTGCATGTCGTGGTCGCGCAGGTGGTTGTCGGCGCGGCGCTTCTGCGAGCGGATGAAGTCCGGGAACTTGATCGCGTCGCGGATGAAGAACACCGGGGTGTTGTTGCCGACGAGGTCGTAGTTGCCCTCGGAGGTGTAGAACTTGATCGCGGTGCCTCGCGGGTCGCGCCAGGTGTCGGGGGAGCCCAGCTCGCCCGCGACGGAGGAGAACCGGATCAGGGCCTCGGTCCGGGTGCCCGGCTGGAACACGGCGGCCTTGGTGAACTGGCTGACGTCCTCGGTGACCTCGAAGAAGCCGAAGGCGCCGCCACCCTTGGCGTGCACCACGCGCTCGGGCACCCGCTCGCGGTTGAACTGCGCGTTCTTCTCGATCAGGTAGTGGTCCTGGAGCAGGAGCGGACCGTTGGCGCCGGCCGACAGCGAGTGGTCGTCGCTTCCGACCGGGATACCGGCGTTGGTCGTGGTGAAACGTGCCGAACTCACGGGCGTTTCCTCCTGGTGGTGGGTTGCGGGGCGGTCGGCTCCGGCGCGGAAGCCTCGCAGTCGGGACAGAGCCCCCAGAACGCGACTTCCGCCTCGCCGGCCGCGTGGACAGCGGCGGCCGGCGGACTCATGCACGGCGCGGGGCCGGGGACGCGGTCGGCGCCCGCGGCCCGGCCGCACCGGCGGCAGACGGCGTTTCCGCTCGTCCCCCGCGCCGCGGTCGATGTCGTCGAGAGTTCCGGGTTCATGGCGACGCCAGTATGCCACGGATAGATTGGAATGAGTCAAGATAAGAACCTGAACGAGTCAAGGCAGTGCCTCGAACGCGTGACTGTGGACACGCAGGAACGGGGCGGTCGATGACATGACGGCTGGGCAGGACCGGCCGAGGGCGGCCAGGGAGGCGGGCCGGCCGAGCGCTGGGGCGACAAGCCGGGCCGGTCGAGGGCCTGACGGCCAAGCCGGACCGGCCAGCGCGCGCGACTACGCCGGCTCGACCGGCAGTCCGGCGACCAGTGACTCGAAGCCCGCGCGCACCCGTTCGGTGTCGCCGGTGGCGAGCAGGTCGAGCATCAGGCCGCGTAGCGCGGCCAGCACGAGCGTCGCCTCCGCGTCCGACGACCCGAGGGCCCGCCGGATGTGCGGCAGCCATTCCCGGACGCTGGCCTCGCCGAAGCCCTCCCAGGCGTCCTCGCGTGCGTGGAGGGAGCGGGCGTAGCTCTCGAAGAAGAACCGCACGACGTTGTGGTGCGCGGGATCGCTCAGCCACTCCCACAGCGCGCGGAGCGCGTCGGCGCGGGAGCCGGTCGCGAGCCTGTCGCCGAGCGCGTCGGCCAGGAGGGCGAGCTGGGCCTCGCGGGCGTGCCGGTGCACCTCGCGGACGAGGCCCTCCTTGGAGCCGAAGAAGTACAGCAGCATGCGCGGGCTCGACCCGACGGCTGCGGCCAGCGGGCGCAGCGACACCTCGGAGAGGCCGTGGTCGGCCGAGTACTCCAGCAGCTTGGACAGCAGTTCTCGGCGACGGCGGCTTTCGTCGGTGCGGGTCATCCGGATATCGTACTGAAACGACTGTTTCAGGAGGGCGCATGGGCGGCATCGAGATCCGCACCGGCCCGCGGCCGGGAGACCTGGGCACCGTGCTGGCCATGCACGGTCGGCTCTACGCGCGCGAGTACGGGTTCGACGAGCGCTTCGAGGCGCACGTCGCACGCGGCCTCGCGGCGTTCGCGGCGGCACTGGGCGACGCCCGCGACACCGGGGCGGAACCGGGGGTGCTCTGGGTCGCCGAGCGCGGCGACGACCCGGTCGGCACGGTCGCGCTCACCGGCGAAGGCGGCGGCGTGGCGCAGCTCCGCTGGTTCCTGGTCGCGCCGTCGGCGCGCGGCACGGGTCTCGGGCGCGAGCTGCTGCGCACCCTGCTCGACCACGCGCGAGGCCGAGGGTACGCGCACGTCAAGCTCTGGACGGTGGACGGCCTGGACGCCGCCGCCCGGCTCTACACCGAAGCCGGATTCCGCCGCACGGAACGGAATCCGGTCCGGCAGTGGGGGCACGACCTGACCGAGGCCCGTTACGACCTCGACCTCTAGGAGTCGCTTCGGCCCCGGGGATCAGTCGCTGCCGACTTCCTTGCGGAGCGAGGCGGTGAACGCGCGCAGTGCCTGGACGGCCTCGGCCAAGTTTTCCTTGTCGTCTTTGGCGTGCCAGCACGACCTCACGAAGGCGTCCGCACGATCGCGGGTCTCCCGGGTGCAGAGCAGGTGGATGGCCGCGCGGCCCTTCTGCAACTGGGACTGCCACTCGCGCAGCTCGCTCGGTTCGAACGACTCGAGCCAGGCCTTGCTGCCGCTGCGGAACTCGTAGATGTTGGTACCCGCGCTGACCATTTCGGCAGCACCGGCCAGCTTCTGTTCGCGCAGCCACTTCCGGTGCTCGCCCCTGCTCTTGATCCAGGCTCCGAGCAGGGCACCTGAGAAACCCAGCAGCGCGCCGACGACTCCGGCCAAGACGTTGATCACCGGCGGAGCCTAACCGGTTCGGTGTCCGGCCAACCCGCACTTCGGGGAAGCGCGCAGCAGGTCCCTGGCCGAGGACGACCCGGAGACCCTGGCCAGGGCGGGTGCGTGAGCGGCTAGCCGAGGTCGGGCTCGGAGCGCAGTTCGATGTCCTGCCCGGCCTCGTGCATCTCCAGCACCACGATCTCGTTCTCGCCCTGCTTCCACAGCGGACTCGGCGCGTAGAGGGTGACCTGCGGTCCGACCGACCAGTACCGGCCGAGCAGGAAGCCGTTGAGCCAGACCATCCCCTTCTCCCAGCCGGGAAGCGCCAGGAACCCGTCCGCAGGTTCGGCGATCGACATCCGCGCGCGGTGGAACACCGGCCCGGCCGACGTCCCACCGCCGAACCGCAGCCCGGACAGGTCCTCCAGCGGCAGCGGCCGGATCTCCCAGCCGTGCAGGGCCTGCATGCCGAGCAGCACCCGGTCGGTGATGCCCTTCGGGTCGCTGAGCTGGTGCCCGAAGTTGACCCGCCCGCCGGTGTCTACGAGCAGGTCCAGCCGCCCGGTCCGGCCGGGCACGGCGACGTCGATCGTCAGGTCCGGGGTGTTGCGGTCCAGCGCGCCGAGGTACTTGCCGTCACTGAATACGAGCGCGCGGTCGGCGAGGCCGGACACCCGCAGTCCGGCCGTCTGGCGCGGCCCCTGGACCGTGGTGCGGTAGTGGATCAGGCCGTAGGGCTGGCCGAACTTCTCCATGTGCGCCGGAGTCGCGCTGCGCACCGGCGAGCTGAGGACGTCGAGCGACTCCAGCAGTCCGGTAGTCGCCTCCGGCCGCGCGGTCTGCGGCCGCAGCCGAGGCGGCGGCGCGGGCAGCGGCGGCTCGGGAACCGGCGCGTGCCTGGCGATGGCCTCGCGGATCCGCTGGAACTTCTCGGTCAGCTCGCCTGCCTCGCCGATCGGGGAGTCGTAGTCGTAGCTGGTGATCGTCGGCTGGTACTGGTCCTTGGAGGTGTCGTAGTTGGCACCGGCCCACCAGCCGAAGTTCGTGCCGCCGACCGCCATGTAGAGCGACACCGACGCGCCGGCCGCCAGCATCCGGTCGACGTGGCCCGCGGTCTCGACCGGATCGGTCGTGTGGTGCTCCTCGCCCCAGTGGTCGAACCAGCCGTCCCAGAACTCGGTGCACCACAGCGGTCCCTCCGGCTGGTACTCGCGCAGCGCCTCGAACGGGGCCGTCGGATCACCGGCGAAGTTGACCGTCGCGAGCGTGTCCGGCAGGTTCCCGCCGCGCAGCATGTAGTCCGAAGGGCCGTTGGAGCAGAACAGCAGGCTGTCGATGCCGCGCTCCAGCATGCCCGCCCTGAGCTGCTCCAGGTGCGTCTGGTCGTTGCCGTAGCTGCCGTACTCGTTCTCCACCTGGAACGCCAGCACCGGGCCGCCCCGGGTCGCCTGCAACGGTGCGAGGCGCGGCAGCAGCTCGTCGAACCACCGCAGCGTCAGCTCGGTGTAGGCGGGGTCGCTGCACCGCAGCGGCGGGTTCCCGGACTCCAGCAGCCACGCGGGAAGCCCGCCGAAGTCCCACTCCGCGCAGATGTACGGGCCGGGGCGGATGATCACCTTGAGCCCGGCCTCCGCCGCCGTCTCGACGAACCGGACGACGTCCCGCCAGCCGGTGAAGTCGACCTCCCCGCGCCGCGGCTCGTGGAAGTTCCACGCGACGTAGGTGTCGACGGAGTTCAGCCCCAGCGCCCGCATCCGGTCCAGCCGGTTGCGCCACTGGTCGGGATGGGTGCGGAAGTAGTGCATCTCGCCGGCGATGATGCGGAACGGCTCGCCGTCGAGCAGGAACTCGTTGCCGCGCACGGTCAACCCGGCGGGCTTGCCGGCCTGGGCGAGCACCCGGTTGGTCCCGCCCATGGTCGCCGCGCTCCCCAGCGCGACCGCTCCCAGAAAACCTCGGCGACTGAAACGAGCCATGCCCCGTCCTTTCGCAGAGTTGATTGAAACCTCGCTGTTTCGCGCGAATTCACGCAAATACGAGTATCGGCTCCTGGGTCGGGAGTACCGTCCGCCGATCGGCCCAACATGGGCCGGAAGTCCCTTTGGACCGCCCCGCCCGGCCGCCGAAGCTTGAGAAATGACGTCGAGCACCACCCGCGGAACCACACTCGTCTGCCACTACCGGCGCGATGGCATCACGGTTCCGGAGGACGCGCAGCGATGTCTGCGCGCACAGGTGCGCAGGATCGCGAGCGGCCGCGTGCTCGACATCGGCGCGCACGACCTCGACGACCTGACCGACTACCGCAACGTCTGCCTGCTGGCGCTGGCCGGAGCGACCGGACCGGCGTGCGAGCGCGCGAAGTCCATGCGGCTCCCCGGAGCGGAGGTCGAGGACGGCGAACTCGACACGCTCCGCTTCCCGCAGAACTCCTTCGACGTGGTGGTGCTGCGGTTCTCGCTGTGCCGGGCGGCGAAACCGGAGCAGACGATCGCGGAGGTCGGGCGCGTGCTCAGGCCGAACGGGCACCTGGTGTTCCTCGAGCACACCAGGGCGAGCGGCATCGTCGGGAACGCCCAGGACCGGGCCGACGAGATCATGCGCGGCAGCGGACGGTGCCACTTCAACCACGAGGTGCTGCAGGGCATGCACCGCGCCGGGCTCGTGCTGTGCCGAGCCGAGTGGTTCTGGCCGTCCGCCCACCTGCGGGCACCGCTGGTCGCGGGCGTCGCGTCCCATCCGGACCCGCAATACCAGCGCGAGCTGAGGTGGCTCAGCGGGGAACAGGAGTGATCATGACCAGGAAAGTGGCCGACTGCCGCAACTACCCGAGCGAGATGAACTGCACGCTGACCATCAGCGGTGAGGAGGACGAGGTCGTGCGGGCCGCCGCGGAGCACGCGATCTCGGTGCACGGCCACGACGACACGCCCGAGCTGCGCGACGACATCCGCCGCCTCCTCGAGGACGAGGCCCCGGCCGCGGCCGCGGCGGGGACCGGAGCCGGCGCCCCGGCCGGGGACGGGATGCACTTCGTGCAGCTCATCGAGTTCCGCACCACCAAGCGGGACGAGGTGAACCAGCTGATCGACGAGTGGGAGAACGCGACCGGCGGCAAGCGGACGGCGAGCCGCGCCGTGCTCACCGCCGACCACGAACAGCCCAACAGCTACTACGAATTCGTCGAGTTCCCGTCCTACGACGAGGCGATGCGCAACTCCGCGCTACCGGAAACCGAGGCGCTCTCCCGCAGGATGCGGGAGCTGTGCGACGGCGAACCGACGTTCCACAACCTCGACGTCGTCCGGGCGGAGAAGTTGTGACTTGAAAGCCCCGGTGGGTTGAAAGCCCCCGATGGGGCTTTCAATGGTGCGAAGCACCATCCGTCCGAAGGACGGATGCGCTTGTGCAGAAGGACGGCCGCACAGGAGAGCCGCAGAGCGGCTGCGCAGGCAGCGGTGGGGCGCCCTGGGGCTCAGGGCGCCACCGCTGTCGGGGTGTCGACTCTGTCATCCGCGCGGAGCGCGGATGGTGCTTCGCACCGTCGGAAGGCCCATCAGGGCCTTCCGACCACATTCCGCGCGAAGGCGATCTCGGCTGATACCTGGCGGAGGGTTTCGGCGATGACCAGGGAGCCGTGGCCCGCGTCGTAGCGGTAGAACTCGAAGGGGACGTCGCGGGCGGCCAGGCGGTCCAGGTAGTTGAGGATCTGCTGGATGGGGCAGCGCGGGTCGTTGTCGCCGGCCAGGACCAGGATCGGCGCGCGGACCTGGTCGACGTAGGTGATCGGCGAGCAGTCGCGGTAGGTGTCCGGGACGTCGTCCGGCGAACCCCCGAACAGGGCGCGGTCGTAGGCGCGCAGCGGTTCCATCTCGTCGGCGTAGGCCGAGACGTAGTCTGCGACCGGCACCCCGGCCACGCCGCCCGCCCAGCGCTCCGGCTGGGTGCCCATCGCCAGCAGCGTCAGGTAGCCGCCCCACGACGCGCCCGCGACGACGCTGAGCTCCGGCGTGGTCAGGCCCTCCCGGATCGCCCAGTCCTGGACCCGCGCGACGTCCTCCAGCTCCGTCAGCCCCGGACGGCCCTCGATGGCGTCCCGCCAGGCCGAGCCGTAGCCGGTGGACCCCCGGTAGTTGATCTCCACGACGGCGAAGCCCGCGTCCAGCCAGGCCGCCCGGTAGGCGGAGAACCGGTCCTCGTCGGCCGCGTGCGGACCGCCGTGCAGGTTGAAGACGGTCGGCACCGGCCCGTCGCCCTCCGGCCGCGAGACCAGCGCGTGGACGGTGTCGTTCGGCCCGTAGGGCACCTCGACGAACACGTCGGCCACCGGCTGCGACCCCGGTGCGCGCTCGCCCGGCGGCGACAGCAGCACGCGGTCCTCGCCGCCCGCCGACAGCGACCGCACCAGGGACGGCGTCGCCGCCGACGACCACGAGTACTCCACCGAACCGTCCGGGCGCACCGCCGCTCCGCCGACCGTCCCGGCCGGGGTGGGAAGGTCGGTGAGCGTGCCGGAGGCGATGTCGTAGCGGTGCATGGTCGTGCGCGCGTGGTGGGTGTGCGCGATCAGCAGCGCGCTGCCGTCCGGGTACCAGTCGGCCGACACCTCGCCGGGCAGGTCGAGGGTGATCTCGGTTTCGGTGTCGGACTCGACGTCCCAGATCAGCAGCTCCTCGCGGCCGCGGCGCTCGTGCAGCACCAGCAGCCGCTGGTCACCGGTGACCGGCGCGAAGTCCAGCGCCTCCAGGCCCTTGCCCGGGCCGTCCCACTTCTCGGCGACCTCCGAGCCGTCGACGCGCAGCACCCGCAGCGCGGGGTGGCGGCTGTCGCCGTGCTCGGAGTGCGAGATGACCAGCACGGTCTCGTCCCACGACAGCGCGGAGAGCCCGCCGTCCTGCTCGTGCTGGTAGATCACCTCCGGCACACCGCCGTCGCGGGCGATCCAGACGGTCACCCCGTCGTCGGTGGACATGGCCAGGCCGCGCACCTTCGCGCCCAGCTCCAGCCCGGACGGGTAGCCGGGGTGGGTGCCGGGCAGGGCGGGCTCGTGCGAGTCCGAGCCGAACGGCTGCACCACCCAGCTGCCGAACTCGTCGCCGTCGGTGTCGTTGAACCACCAGATGTGCTCGCCGTCGGCCGACAGCGTGCCGTGGAAGGTTCCGTTCGGGCGGTCTGTGACCTGGCGGTGGGTTTCGCGTTCGCGGTCCCACGCGTAGATTTCCCAGGTCCCGCTGACGTTCGACACGTACAGGCTGCGCTGCGGAGCGTCGCGCGCCCAGTCGGGCAGCGACACCCGCGGCGCGCTGAACCGGGCTCGCCAGCGCTGCTCGGCGGCGGGGTCTTCGAAGAGCTTTTCCGGGACTTTGGCGGCTGGGTAGGTGCTCACCCCTGCGATCCTGCCCGATATGGGCCGTCAGCCGGAGGAGTGGGCGTTTAATGCCACGGTCGGGTGATATCAACCCGCTCGGGTGGCGGTGATCAGGTAATAGTCCACGAGTCCGTCGCGGTAGCAGCCGAGCCATTCACGCGCCCAGGTGCTTGCGTAGGCGGTGCGGGCGAGCCAGCGGTCGAGGCCGGGGAAGACGTGCTCGCCGATGCTCTCGGAGGTGACGCCGGCGAAACCGGCCGCCGCGAGCGTCCCCCGGAACTCCTCCACCCCGGTGGCCAGGTCGACGCCGGAGGCGAAGGTGTCCAGCCGCTCGGCCAGCGCCGGTCCCCGGCCGGCCGCGGTCGCGAAGAACGTCGCCACCGCCAGCACGCCCGACGGTGCCAGCACGCGGTGCGCCTCGGCGGCGAAGCCCGGGATGTCCTCGAAGTGCTGCGCGGCCTCGACCGAGAAGACCCTGTGCATCGAACGTTCGGGAAGCGGGAGCCGTGACGCCGCTCCGGCGACGTAGTGCAGCCTGCCGGGCATCGCCGCGATGGCCGCCGCGTTGGCGTTCTTGGCCCGGTCGACCTGCACCTCCAGCAGGTCCGTGCCGTAGATCTCGCGCACCGGGTACTCCTCGGCGACCAGCGCGGTGCCCTTGCCCCGCCCGCAGCCGACGTCCAGCACGCGGTCCCCGTCGCGAATCCCGAGGGCGTCGGCGGCGAGCCGGTACATCGCCTCCTGGCTGGCCACCCGGTGCTCGACGGTCAGGCCGCCGCGGGCGTCGATGTCGCGCCAGTAGCCGAAGTTGAGGTAGCCGCCGGCGAACAGCTCCAGCTTGCTGAGGTCGTTCTCGCCGTACATCCGGTCGCGGAGTTCGAGCCGTTCCTGCACGTCGGTCATGGCCTCATCGTGCCCCAGATCGTGGTGAAAAGCGCTTGCGAGTTCCGCACGGGTTCTCGGGAGCCGGAGGGCCTTGGAGGGGCTCTGCCCCCAATCCCGAGGAAGGGAACTGTGGCCGTGAGCGCGCCAGTTGGTCAGTCCGCGTCGGGCGGGGAGGATCAGCGCCTGTCCGGCGATCACGCGCTCACCGTTGCAGGTCAGCGCCGGCAAGCCGTAGGGGACGTATCCCTCGAAGCACAGGGCCCCGAAAAGCCGATTGGCCTCGGCCGGACGAATCCGGCCGAGGCCAATCGATTGTCGGGGTGGCGGGATTTGAACCCACGACCTCTTCGACCCGAACGAAGCGCGCTCCCAAGCTGCGCCACACCCCGATCTCCGGCGGAGGACTTATCGGGTACCTGTCCGACCGCCGGAGCAAAGTCTAGCGGACGTTCGAACCCGCTCCGAAGGGGGCCCCTCCCAAGGTGTTCATGCTGGTCGCGCCCACTTCCTGCGAACGGGGGACCAGCGTCAGCAGCGTCGCCTCCGGCGGGCAGGCGAACCGCACCGGCGCGTAGGGCGAGGTGCCCAGGCCCGCCGAGACGTGCAGCCGCATGTGCTCGCCCCACGTCGAGGCGCCGCGCGCCCGCGAGCGGTCCAGCTCGCAGTTGGTCACCAGGGCGCCGTAGCCGGGCAGCCGCAGCTGGCCGCCGTGGGTGTGGCCGGCGAGCACCAGGTCGTAGCCGTCGTCGGCGAACGCGTCGAGCACGCGCGGCTCCGGCGAGTGGGTCACGCCGAGGTTGAGGTGGGTGTCCGACGGCACCTCACCCGCGATCTTGGAGTACTTGTCGCGGTGCAGGTGCGGGTCGTCCAGCCCGGCCACGTGCAGCCGCAGACCCGCGACGTCGAGCCCGTGCCGCTGGTGGGTCACGTCGACCCAGCCGCGCTCGGTCATCGCCGCGCGCAGGTCCCGCCACGGCAGCGGCACACCGTGGATGCGCTTCTGCTTCGCCGAGGGCATCAGGTAGCGGGCCCAGTTCTTCGGCTTCGGGCCGTAGTAGTCGTTGCTGCCGAAGACGAACACACCCGGCCGGTCCAGCAGCGGCCCGAGCGCGCGCAGCGCGGCGGGCACCGCCTGCGGGTGGGCCAGGTTGTCGCCGGTGTTGACGACCAGGTCGGGTTCGAGCTCGTCCAGCGCGGCCACCCAGCGCTGCTTCGAGTGCTGGTTGGGCATCATGTGCAGATCGGAAACGTGCAGCACCCGCAGCCGCGGCGCGCCCTCTGCCAGCACCGGGAGCGTGACGTGGCGCAGCGTCCAGTGCCGCCGTTCGATCCCGGCCGCGTAGCCGAAGGTCGCGGCGCCCAGCGCGCCGCCGGTCAGCAGGATCCTTCCCAGCGTGTTCACCCTGCCAACCCTACGGCGAACCGGCCGTCGGCGAATGTGCGGGCTCGCCGGGAAAACACATCGCCGCGATCGGGATAATCGGGGCATGGCCGAGCTCAAGAGCAAACTGCGGGCGGACCTGACCGCCGCCATGAAGGAACGCGACAACACCGTCACCGGTGTCCTGCGGATGGCGCTGGCCGCCGTCAACGTCGAGGAGGTCTCCGGCAAGCAGGCGCGGGAGCTCACCGACGAGGAGGTGCTGCGCGTCCTGGGCAAGGAGGCCAAGAAGCGCGACGAGTCGGCCGAGGCCTTCGCCGCGGCGGGCCGGGACGAGCAGGCCGCCGCCGAGCGCGCAGAGGGCGAGATCCTGCGCCGCTACCTGCCCAAACAGCTCGACGACGCCGAGCTCGCGCAGCTCGTGCAGGACACCGTGGCCGAGCTGACCGCCGAGCTCGGCGAGAAGCCGGGCATGAAGCAGATGGGCCAGGTGATGAAGGCGGTCAACGCCAAGGTCGCGGGCCGTGCCGAGGGCGGGCGCGTCGCCCCGCTGGTGAAGTCCGCCCTCGCGGGCTGACTCACCGCTCGACGCCGGGTGTCCCCAGGGCCGCCCGGCGTTCGCGGCCAGGTGTGGGGCCCAGGCTACGAGGTCGCGGCGCCGCCGCGGCGCCAGTAGGCCAGGGCGTACACCCGACGGCGGTCCAGGCCGAGGGTGCGCTGGCAGTGCTCGCGCAGGGCCTGCACCGCGTCGGCTTCCGCACCGACCCACACGTACGGCACCGGGCCGAGGTCGGCGGAGCGGACCGCCTCCACGAGCAGGTCGCTCTCGCCCGCCGGGACCCCGTCGCGGTGCAGCCAGGTCCACTCCACGTCGGCGGCCGAGGCGATGTCCTGGCGCTCAGCGGCGTCGGCCACCTCGGCGAACACCCGGACCTTCGCCTCCGCGGGCAGCTCCTCCAGGATCGCGGCCATGGCGGGCAGCGCCGTCTCGTCCCCGGCGAGCACCAGCCGGTCGGCCTCCGGGTTCGGCTCGTAGGACGGGCTGGGCCCGACCGCCACGATCTGCTCGCCCGGCCGCACCCGCGACGCCCACGTGCTGCCGGGGCCGTCGTGGTCGTGCACGACGAAGTCGATCGCGAGCTCCAGCCGCTGCGCGCTGAACCAGCGCACGGTGTAGGTGCGCTGCTTGGGCTGCTGCTCCCTGGGCAGCGCGAAGACCTCGGCGCGGTCGCGTCCCAGCGGTGTCGGCTGCCCCGGCTGGGGCAGGCAGAGCTTGATGCGCTGGTCGCTGCCGCTGCTGACGAAGTCGGCCAGCTCCTCGCCGCCGAGGGTGACGCGCACCATCCGGGGAGTGATCCGCTCGGTCGCCCGGACGTCCAGCAGCCGGTACCGGGACCGCGCCCGCCGTGTGCTCGTTTGCATGCTCGTCACGTTCGCCGAGTGTAAATGCCCCGCTCAGCGGCCCGGTACGCAGAAGCGGCCGGGCGGTGGACCGGTGCGGTCCACGACCCGGCCGCTCGCGATCGGGCGGCGCCGGCGGTACGCCCGGCTATCCCGGTAGTCCGGGCTCGCCTTGTCGTCCTCCGGGCAGACCGGGCAGGCCCGGTAGCCACTGCTCGCCTGGCTGCCCCGGTTGCCCCGGCTGCTCGGGGAAGCCAGGCTCCCCCGACCGCCCGGGCTCTCCCCGGCCGGGAGTCGGCAGCGGCGGCGGTGTCACCACCGAGGGCGGAGGCACGTATCCGGTGCTGATCGCGATCGTCACCAGCTCGCCCGGCAGGGCGAATCCGCGCGGCGTCTGGCTGGTCACGGTGCCCTGCCTGCGCTGGCTGTTGACCGACTTCTCCTGCACCCGGTAACCCGCCTTCTGCAGGATCTCGGTCGCCCGCTGCGCGGTGTGCCCGACGACGTTGGGCACCTGCGCCTCGCTGCCGCCGGTCTCGTAGCGCTTGGTCGTCGGCGGCAGCGGGACGACGGGCAGCCCCTCGTGCACGCCGTTCATCGCGTCGTACCAGGTGCGCGCGGGCACCTTGCCGCCGTAGATGTTGCCGCCGTTGGCCCCGCACAGGGTGGGCGGCGTGCTGTCGCAGATGCCCTGCGGCGAGGTGCCGTCGCTGAAGGTCAGCACCGCCCCCGCGAACTGCGGTGTCGCACCCAGGAAGCTGGCCGACTGGTGGGCCTCGGTGGTCCCGGTCTTGCCGAGCATCGGCCGCGTCCACCCCGCGCCGCTGGCAGCCGCCGCGGCGGTACCGCCGGGCTTGTCGTCCATGCTCATGCCGACCGCCAGCGCGTTGGCCAGCGCCTCGTCGACGGCCTGCTCGCAGGAGTCCTCGGTGATGGAGACCGGGTTGCCGTGGCGGTCCAGGATCTGCTCGATCGGCGTCGGCGGGCACCAGGTGCCGCCGCTGATGATGGTGGCCGCCACGTTGCTCAGCTCCAGCGGGCTGGTCGGGGCGAAGCCGAGGGTGAACGCGCCGATGTTGGCCTGCTTCATCCACTCGCCCTGGGTCTGCACCGTGCCGCCCTCGGGCACCGGGTCGCCCGCCTTGTCGGCGGCCAGCAGGGTCTGGCGCATGCCGAGCCGGGCCGCCATGTCGACGGTCTCGGACAGCCCGACCCGCTCCTGCAACGCGACGAACGCGGTGTTCGGCGAGGTCGCCAGCGCCTTCTGCAGGGTGCGCGGGCCCGGCGTCACGCCTTCGGCGTTGCCGACGGTGTAGGGCGCGGTGCCGTTCTTGTAGACCCGCGAGGTGTAGTTCGGCGGCGAGGGGATGACGGTCTGGATGCCCATGCCGCGTTCCAGCGCCGCCGCGGCGGTGAAGACCTTGTACACCGACCCGGCGCCGAACTTGGCGATGCCGCTGGGCAGCGCGTACGCGGTCTCGCCCTTGGTGCCGTCGAGGCCGAAGTCGCGGTTGGCGACCAGTGCCCGCACCCGGTGTTTCTCCTTGCCCGGCTCCACCACGCTCATGACGTTGGCGATGCCCTTGGTCTTCTTCGGCACGTGGCGCTCGGCGGCCGCCTTCGCCGCCGCGGTCGCCTTGTGGTCGAGCGTGGTGCGGATGGTGTAGCCGCCGCGCTTGAGCTGGTCCTCGGTGAAACCGGAGCGGCCGAGGTAGTCGATCACGTACTGGCAGAAGAACCCGTCGGACGGCCCGGCGCCGATGCAGCCGTTGGGGATGCCCCTCAGCGGCCGGGCCAGCCCGAGTGGCGAGGTGCGCGCCTCCTCTGCGGCCTCCGGGGTGATGCGGTGCTGCGCCAGCATCGCGTCGATCACCAGGTTGCGGCGGCCCAGCGCCTCGGCGGGGTTGTTCTCCGGGTTCAGCGCGCTCGGGCTGTTGACCATGCCCGCGAGCAGCGCCGCCTGTGCGATCGTCAGCTGGTCCGGCGTGGTGTTGAAGTACGTGCGGGCCGCCGCGGCCACGCCGTAGGCCTGGTTCCCGAAGGGCACCACGTTGAGGTAGCGGGCAAGCAACTGCTCCTTGCCGAGCCGGCGCTCGAGCTGCAGGGCGATGCGGATCTCGCGCAGCTTGCGCGCGGGGGTCTGCTCGATGGCCTTGGCCTGCTTGACCGGGTCGCCCGCGGCGACCACGTGGACCTGGTAGTTCTTCACGTACTGCTGGGTCAGCGTCGAACCGCCCTGGGCGATCTCGCCGGACATCTGGTTTGTCAGCGCCGCCCGCACGGTGCCCGCCCAGTCCACGCCGCGGTGGTCGTAGAACCGGCGGTCCTCGATCGCGATGATCGCCGCCTTCATCGTGTCGGCGATCTCGTCGGGCGCCGCGGGGGTGCGGTTCTGGTCGAAGAGGTAGGCGATGGGGGTTCCCGCCCGGTCTGTGACCGTGGTCACCAGGGGCGGATCCTGGCTCATGAGCTCCGCGGAGATGTTGTTGACAGCGTCGCTCGCGCGGTTCGAGACCACTCCGAGTGATCCCGCCACCGGAAACATCAGGCCGGCCACAAGCACGCCGGCCAGCACACACAGGCCGAAAAGCTTCAGCACGCCATCCCGGACTCGCACCCGCTCAGCGTAAGGCGGGGTCAGGTCGTGACTCAGCGTCACGCGGGATATCCGCCCGATGTGATGAGTTTCAAAGATAACGGAGCGACAACCATTGATTGGTTGTGGAACCGCCGGGCTCTACAGTTCGTCCACGTCCAGCGACAGCACTGTTGTGGCACGCGCTCCGCGCGGGCCCCGACATCCGGTGCCGGGGGGCTCCGGACGAAATACGGTCGCCGACGATCCAGTGAGGAGCTGGGGGAACTCTATGTTCGAGCAGGGGGACTGGCGGATTCGGGCAGCTTGCCGAGACGAGAATCCGGACCAGTTGTTCGTACGGGGCGCCGAGCAGCGCAAGGCGCGCATGGTCTGCTTCGGGTGCCCGGTCCGCACGGAGTGCCTGGGTGAGGCGCTCGACAACAAGATCGAGTTCGGGGTCTGGGGCGGAATGACCGAGCGGGAGCGGCGCGCGCTGCTGCGCAGGCGTCCCGACGTCCGCAACTGGCGGGAATTGCTCGAGGCGGCCCGCCAGAACTACGCCGATTTCGAGGAGTACCAGGTGAGCTGACCGCTCACCGCGGAAGACCGGTATTTACCGTTATTCACGGTTTTCCGGTCAAGGCTCCATTGGGGTGACCGCGCGGATGGAGCAGTCCGTCCGCGCGGTTCTCCATTTCTCCACCCGTTATCCACCGGCCAGCAACCTGCCGATTTCACGCAGCCCTTCCAGGTCGTGCACGTCCGACGGCAGCGCGGGCACGCCGGCCAGCGGGACCTCCGGGTGGGCCCGGGTGAACCTGGCGAGCATCCGCTTCTCCCGCTCGGCGACCGCGACCCGGTCGGCGTGGATCCGCAGCACGGCAGCGGCCAGCGGCGAGGCCCCGGCGGTCTCCAGCTCCTCGGCCGCGGAAACCGCTCGCGGCCCGGGCAGGTCGGCGACCACGGGATGGGTGCGGTTGGCGATCAGCCCGGCCAGCGGCATGCCGTCGCCGGCGAGCCGCTCGACGAAGTAGGCGGCCTCCCGCAGCGCGTCCGGTTCCGGGGCGGCGATCACCAGGAAGGCCGTTCCCGGCGAGCGCAGCAGCCGGTAGGTGGAGTCGGCGCGCTCGCGGAAACCGCCGAAGGTCGACTCGAACGCCTGCACGAACGCGGCGGCGTCGTTGAGGAGCTGGCCGCCGATGATCGTGGAGACGGCCTTGGAGAACATCCCGAAGCTCGCCGCCGCGATCCGGCGCAGGCCCTTGCCGCCGGCGCGGGCCGGGCTCGACAGCATCTTGATCAGCCGCCCGTCCAGCACCGTCGACAGCCGCTGCGGCGCGTCCAGGAAGTCCAGGGCGGATCGGCTCGGCGGGGTGTCCACGACGATGAGGTCCCAGGTGCCCGACGCGGCGAGCTGCCCCAGCTTCTCCATCGCCATGTACTCCTGCGTGCCGGAGAACGAGGTGGAGATCGTCTGGTAGAAGGGGTTGCTCAGGATCTGCTCGGTGCGCTCCGGACCGGCGTGGGCGCGCACCATGTCGTCGAAGGTGCGGCGCATGTCCAGCATCATCGCGTTCAGGTCGCCCGCCGGTTCGAAGCCCTCCAGCACCACCTGCTTGGGCTGGTTGCCGAGCTCCCGCAGGCCCAGCGCCTGGGCGAGCCTGCGCGCCGGGTCGATGGTGAGCACCACGGTCTTGCGGCCGCGTTCGGCCGCGCGCACCGCCAGCGCCGCCGCGGTGGTGGTCTTGCCGACGCCGCCGGAGCCGCAGCACACCACCACCTTGGTAGCGGGGTCGTCCAGCAGGGCGTCGACGTCGACCGGGTCCGGCCGGTGCGGTTGGTTCATTGCGGGCTCCCGACGCCGTGATCGTTGAGCAGCTCGGCCAGCTCGTAGAGCTCGGCGACGTCGATGCCCGCGATGAGGTCGGGCAGCGACACCGACGGCAGGTCGAGCTCGGACACCTGTTCCCGCGCGGCCTGCTCTTCCTGCGCGCGGATCGCGTGCTCGACGGCCTGGTGCGCGAGCGCGCCGACCAGCTCGTCGTCCGCCCGGAGCCCCGCGGACTCCAGCCCGCCGCGCAGCCGCCCGGTGTCGACCCGTCCGGCCGCCGCCGCGGTCGCCGAGCGGGCGGGCAGCCGACCGGGGCGGACCCGGTTGAACAGCACCGCACCCGGGCGCAGGTCGGCGGCGTCGAGCTCGGCCACGGCCTCCAGCGTCTCCCGCACCGGCAGGTCCTCCAGCAGCGTGACCAGGTGGACGACCGTGTCGCTGGAGTGCAGCAGCCGCACGACGCCGTCGCTGTGGCCGCGGATCGGGCCGACCTTGGCCAGGTCCGCCATCGCCCTGGTGACGTCGAGGAACTTGACCACCCGCCCGGTCGGCGGGGCGTCGACCACGACGTGGTCGTAGACGTAGCGGCCGCGCTCGTCGGTGCGGCCGACGCACTCCTTGATCTTGCCGGTGAACAGCACGTCCCGGAGGCCCGGCGCGAGCGTGGTGGCGAACTCGATGGCGCCCATCTTGCGCAGCGTCCGCCCCGCGAAGCCGAGGTTGTAGAACATCGACAGGTACTCCAGCAGAGCCGGTTCGGCGTCGATGGCCAGCGCCCGCAGCTCGCCGCCCCCGGGCGCGGCGGCGATCGACTCCTCGGAGTAGGGCAGCGGCGCGGTGTCGAAGAGCTGGGCGATGCCCTGCCTGCCCTCGACCTCGACCAGCAGCACCTTGCGACCTCCGGTGGCCAGCGCCAGCGCCAGCGCCGCGGCGACCGTCGTCTTGCCGGTACCGCCCTTGCCGCTGACCACGTGCAGCCGGGCGTGATTGAGTTCCCCGTCCCAGTCGGTCACACGATCAGCGTAGGTCCGCGGCGGCCGGCATGTCTGCCGAACGTGGGTGCCGCCGCTCAGCCGGTGATCATCACGCCCACCGTGATCAGCACCCCCGCGGCGACCAGACCCCAGCACACCGCGGGCGGCAGCACCGTCGCGGCCAGCGCCGCGAGGACCACGACCACCAGGCCGCCGTGCAGGGCCACCCTGCCGACCTCGCCGGGGGCGCGGTCGCGCCGGGCCCGGACGGTGCTCATGATCCCGAGGACCATGAAGCCGCCGACCGCCGTGATCAGCGCCGTCGCCACGATCCGCCACGTCTCCACGGGTGTCGAAGCTAGCGCGCCGGCGCCTGCCGTTGGGGCGCCGCGGCACGATCGGCCGGGTCGGTGGCGGGTTGCCGCCCGGCATCTACGCTGATCGGCATGACTAAGTGGGAGTACTCCACCGTGCCGCTGTTGAGCCACGCGACCAAGCAGATCCTCGACCAGTGGGGCGAGGACGGGTGGGAGCTCGTCGCCGTCCTGCCCGGGCCGACCGGCGAGCAGATGGTGGCCTACATGAAGCGGCCGAAGGGCGACTGAGATGGGACGCTGGACTGATCGACTGGCAGAGGCCGGCATCCAGCTCCCCGGGGTCGCGGCGCCGGTCGCGGCGTACGTTCCCGCGGTGCGCACCGGCTCGTACGTCTACACCTCCGGGCAGGTGCCGATCGTCGAGGGCAAGCTCGCGGCCGCGGGCAAGGTCGGCGCGGAGATCAGCGCCGACGAGGCCAAGCAGCACGCCCGCACCTGCGCGCTCAACGCGCTGGCCGCGGTCGACGCGCTGGTCGGGATCGACTCGGTCGTCCGGGTCGTCAAGGTCGTGGGATTCGTAGCTTCGGCGGAGGGTTTCACCGGGCAGCCGGGCGTGGTCAACGGTGCGTCGGAGCTGCTCGGCGAGATCTTCGGCGAGGCCGGGCAGCACGCGCGCTCGGCGGTCGGCGTGGCCGAGCTGCCGATCGGTGCACCGGTCGAAGTGGAGTTGATCGTCGAGGTCGAGTGAACCGACATCGCACGGGCGCGGTGCCACCTCCGGATTCCTCCTGGGTGGCGCCGCGTTCTGCGTTCCGCGGCCGGACCTGCAGTCGATCTTCGCCGCTCGCGGGCCGCCGAGATTTCCGACAGGCCCCGCGGTCGCGGATCTGTGCAAGTACGCTGCGGTCAGCTTCATTTCGGATGGACCTGAGTGAGTGTCCAACGAATGGGGGTATCGGTTCCTGTGGGTATCCGTACGGTCTGAGCGGGGCATAGTTCACCCGAACGGTCCAGCAATCGGGAGCCGTGACGGCGGTGGCGGGCGACCGCGCCGGAGAAGTACAGAGCCTGGGAGGGGCTGACGTGGCGGTGCGAGAAACCGACCTTCTGTGCCACGAATTGCTGCTTCGACTCGCCGGTCGGCTGCCCGACCGGCACCTCTGGCGCTACCGCGACTGGCTCGCCGGGGGAGCCGCCGACGTCCTGGCGCGGATGCTGCCGGGCACGCTCGTGCGCGAACGGATTCCGCTCGGCGACGGCGACTTCCGCCTGCTGCGCGACGCGCTGTTCCCCCTCGGCGCCGACCCCGCGCTGGTCAACGCCATCCTCCCGGCCAAGCAGACCAGGCCCGCCCACACCTTCGTCGCGACCTCGCACACCGACGACAGCGGCGACCCGGCGATCCTCGTCCTCGGCGCCACGCTGCGCGGCAGGCAGGGCGTCCGAGAGGTGCGCAGCTCGTGGCGGCGCGGTGACGGCCTGCCCCTCAAGCGGGTGCTGCTGGTGACCGCGTCGGCCGACGTCGTCGGCCTCACCAGCGAGATCCAGCGGATCCTGCGGGCGCTCGGCGAGCCGGAGCCCTGCGTCGAGGTCCTGCCGCCCGACGTCGAGCCCACCGCCTACCACCGCGCCGCACTCGCCGAGTCCGCCCTGGTCTGCGAAGGGGCGGACGAACTCGCAGGTCACCGTGGCTGACTCGGCGTCCCCGCCCACCGGGGCGGCCGAGCGGTCGCAAAGGTCCAAAGCAAGGCTTCATCTAGGAGGCAGACGTGGACGTGGCTGAGGGCGCCGGTCCGGTTGACCGGTTGCACAACCTCCTGCTCGCCATGACCGGACGTGTGGACGACGACGCGGTCAACTCGGCCCGGGAACTGCTCGGCACCGGGCAGCTCGACGCGGCGGCCGAGTTCCTGGCCGGCTGCCTGGTGGCCGGGCGGATCCCGGTGACCTCGACCGAGCAGTACCAGCTGCGCCGGGTGCTCGACGAGGCCCGCTCGCAGCAGCGGCTCGCCGACCGGCTGCACGTGCTCGACACGGTCCCGGACGAGGGGCACCGCTTCAGCGACCAGGACCAGTCCGACGACGAGGTCGTCGCCGCGCTCGCCCCGGTGACCTCCCGGCTCGCGGGGGTCCGCGCGCTGTGGTGCTCCTGGCGGGTCACCCCGGCCGGCGTCACCTACGGCGCGGTTCCGAGGCGGGTGCTGCTGGCCGAGGTCGGGTCGGACGGCTCGGTCGCGGCGGCGGGCTACCAGCTGCTGGAGGCGCTGCGCAGGGCCGGCGTCGGCTGTTCGGTCGAGGTGTTCAGCAGCGGTTCCGACCTGCCGGAGTACCACCGCAACGCGCTGGCCGCCGCGCACCGGGTGCACCTGGACATGCCGCCTGCCGCGATCGCGCAGCAGAACGGCATGAGCCGCGCCCGCGCCCCGCGCGTCAGCTCCGGTGGTGAGCCCGCCGGAGGGCATGACTTACCGGCCGAACCAGCACCCGCGCCCAGGGCCGAGCGCCCCGTGGAACGACCCGTCGAGCGCCCGGCTCCCGAGCCGCAGCCCGAGCCGGAGCCCGTGACGCCCCCGGCGGTCTCCGAGCCCGCTCCGGCGCAGGTCGCGGCACCGGCCGAGCCCGCTCAGCAGGCCGCGGCACCGGCCGAGCCCGCGCCGCAGCAGCACCAGAACGCCCCCGAGAACCAGGGCAAGGCCGACAGCCAGGGCAACATGCGGGTCCCCGCCGCGGTCGACGCCAAGCTCACCGACCGGGAGCGCAACCTGCTGCGCAAGCTGCACGAGGAACTGGCCCAGCGCGAGCAGGACCGCTCCGGTCCGGCCCAGGGCGGCCAGGGCCAGCGGCAGCCGGAGAGCTGGAACTCGACCATGCCGGGCGGCACCGGCGGCTTCCCGCCGATCGGCGCCCACCCCTCTCCGGTGAGCAACCAGAGCTACAACAAGCAGCGTCCCTGACCGGACCCGGCGGCTGCCCCTCGCACCGCGCGAGGGGCAGCCGCCGCCCTACACGGCCGCCTGCACGTCGGCCAGCACGCGCTGGAGGTGCAGGCCGCGCCGCACGTCGCAGACGTGCTCGGTCTTCCCTTCGCGGACCAGCTCCAGGAACTCGTCCAGCAGCACCGCGTAGCAGTCCTGGGCGGCGGTCCGTCGACCGGAGAGCTGCGTGTGGCCGTTCTCGCCGTAGACGCTGATGTCCACCAGCGCGGGCTGGACCGGGACGCGCAGCGACAGCGTGAGCGTGCTGGTGGCACCGCCCTCGTGGCCGAAGACCACGTGCCACAGGTCGTTGGCGGCGTCGCGGCTGGCGTAGTGCACCTGCTCGATGCGCCCGAGCGCGGCGTCGAGCAGGTCGATCGCGTGCGGTCCCGCGTCGACCAGCGCGCCTTCCTCCTGCCGCCACCGCGAGGCGGCGTAGTCGCCCGAGAGCAGCGCCCCGGCCAGCCAGCGCCCCGCGCCGCCCCGGACGCCGTCGAGCCCCGCCAGCCACGACCGCACCTCCGGCGCGAACCGGCGGGTCAGCATCATGACCGCGGCGACCCCGCTCTCCTGTGCCGCGTCGGCCACCGCCTGCGCGCCCGCCAGGTCGGTCGCCAGCGGCTTCTCCAGGATCAGGTGCTTGCCCGCGCGGGCCGCCACCGGAGCCAGCTTGGCCTGCACGTCGGGCGGCACGGCGAACGCGACCGCGTCGACCGACGCGAGCAGTTCGTCGAACCCGGTCGCGACCAGGACGTCGCGCGACCCCGCCAGCTCCTCGGCCGCCTCCCGGCGCCTCGACCACACCGCCGCCAACCGCGTGCCCGGGTGCGCCTCCAGCCCCGGCGCGTGCACCCGGCCGGCCCACGGACCTGCTCCGACCACTCCGACCCGCAGCGTTTCGCTCATGCCGACATCGTGCCTTCGCCGCAACGGCGGCCCTGCGGACGGGGGTACCTGCGGCGACGCCGTGATCTCGGGGCCCGGATCGCGGTTTTCGGCGTCGTCCCGGCTTAGGGTGACCGGCATGGTGCAACTTCCCGACGAGCTGGCGCTGCCCGAGGGGTTCGTGCCGGAGTCCCCGCCCGACCCGCCCGTCACGCCGAAGGACGCCGCGACCGTCCTGCTGCTGCGTGACGGAACCGCCGGACCGGAGGTCTTCCTCCAGCGCCGGGTGAAGGGCATGCCGTTCGCGGGAGGCATGACGGTGTTCCCGGGTGGCGGGGTCGACCCCCGCGACGCCGACACCTCGGTGGCGTGGAACGGTCCCTCCCCGCAGTGGTGGGCCAGGCAGCTCGGGTGCACCGAGGAGCTGGCCCGCGCGCTGGTGTGCGCGGCCGTGCGCGAGACGTTCGAGGAGTCCGGTGTGCTCCTGGCGGGCGCCGACCCGGGCACCGTCGTCAGCGACACCGCCGCCTTCGCCGACGTGCGAGCGGCGCTGGTGTCGCGGGAGCTCTCGCTGGCCGGGTTCCTCGCCGGGGCGGGCCTGGTGCTGCGCTCGGACCTGCTGCGGCCGTGGTCGAACTGGGTCACGCCGGAGGCCGAGCCGCGCCGCTACGACACCAGGTTCTTCGTCGCGGCGCTGCCGGAAGGCCAGCGCGCCGACGCCGCGACCTCCGAGGCGTCCGACGCGTACTGGCGGACCCCGCGGGCCGCGCTCGACGACTGGCGGCAGGGCCGGTGCGGGCTGCTGCCCCCGACGTGGGTCACGTTGACCGAGATCGCCGAATGCGGCAGCGTTGCCGAGGCGCTGTCGACCGAGCGCGTCCTGACGAAGGTGGTGCCGAAGCTGGCCCGCCGCGACGGCAGGTGGCACGTGCTGATGCCGGGCGAGCCGGGCCACGACGGGGAAGGGCAGTGATGGAGCATCCCGCATACGGCGCGGTCCGTCCGGTGACCGCGTACGCGTCAGTGCTGCTGGCGCGCAACCCGGACGTGATGACCCTCGACGGCACCAACACCTGGCTGGTCGGGTCGCCGGACTCGGCGGACCGCATCGTCATCGACCCCGGCCCGGCCGACCGCGACCACCTCGCCCTGGCCGCCGAGCGCCCGGTGTCGGTGGTCCTGCTGACCCACCACCACCCGGACCACACCGCGGGCGCCCGGGACTTCGCGGGGCTGACCGGCGCCCCGGTCCGGGCGCTGGACCCGGCGCTGTGCGCCGGCGCCGAACCGCTCACCGACGGGGAGACGGTCGAAGCCTCCGGCGTGCGGCTGCGCGTCCTGGCCACGCCGGGGCACACCGCCGACTCGGTGTGCTTCACCGTCGACGACCCCGCCGAACCGGCGGTGTTCACCGGGGACACCGTGCTGGGCAAGGGCACGACGGTCGTGGCGCACCCCGACGGTCACCTCGGCTCGTACCTGGAGTCGCTACGCCTGCTCGGCGACCTGCCGGAGGGCACCAGGGTGCTGCCAGGCCACGGCCCCGAGCTGCCCGACATCAGGGCGGTCAGCCGGGCCTACCTGGCGCACCGCGGCCAGCGGCTCGGCCAGATCCGCACCGTCCTGCGCGAACACGGCCCCGACATCACGGCCCGCGGGGTCGTGGAGATCGTTTACGCCGACGTCGACCCGGCGGTGTGGCCCGCGGCGGAGTGGAGCGTCCAGGCCCAGCTCACTTACCTGCGTGAACTTGAAGCCCCCGATGGGGCTTCAAGTGGCCCGCAAGGGCCATCGGCGTGAAACGCCGATTCACCTGATGCGTTCGGCCCTAGCCGTCACGACCACCTCGTCCCCGACCGAGAGCTTGCCCGTCTCCAGCACCGCGAACTTCGCACCGAACACGATGCCGCCTTCGGCGCGCCGGTAGCCGGCGAGCGTGCGCAGCGGCTCCGGCCCGCTCCTGCGACCCGAGTCCTGGTCGACCGTCGTCACCGCGCAGCGGACGGCGAGCTTGGTGTAGCCCAGTTCGCTGCCGCCGATGGTGACCCGCCGGACGAGGTCCTCGGTGTGCGGCTCCCAGCCCGTGACGACGATGTTGGGGCGGAAGCGGCTCATCGGGTGCGCCGGTGCGCCCCGCTCTACCAGCCGCTCGTTGAGCTGGTCGAGCGACGCCAGCGAGAGGACGTGCACCGCTGAGCTGTCGGCATAGCCGGAGGTGCCGGGCACCTCGCCGTCGGTGACCCGGTCGTGCTCGGGCGGCACGCGCACCAGACGGCACGGCGCGGCAACGACCTCGGAGAGCCACTCGGCGACAACGTCGCCCTGGTCGATGCCCTTGTACGCGGCTCCGAACAGGTTCACGTCCCGGCGGGGGCCTGCGGCGTCGACGGCGGTGGAAACCGCTTCGACGCCGGGGCTGCGCAGGGTCAGCCGCTCCCCGTCGGGGCTGAGGTCCGGGCGGACCAGCGCCAGCCGCGGATGCCGGCGCTGGGTGCGGAAGACGCCCTGCTCGTCGACCACCATGAAGCTGCGGTCGTGCGCAAGGCCCGCCGGCGTCATGACCGCGTCGAGCAGCGGAGTCCCGGCACAGCCCTTGATCGGGTAGTAGATCAGGTCTGCGATCCTGGCCACGACTGGAAGCCTAGGTGCCGCGGACGAGTGGAGCCACGAATAAGCGCGAGGTCTCCGCTAGATCCGCTTGGGCATCAGCACGTAGCGCAGGTCCGCCTCGGGCGCGTCCACGTCGCTGATCACCGTCGACCTGCGCAGCCCGGACCGCAGCCCCATCCGGACCGTCCGGCCCGCGAACGCCTGCAACGCGTCGGCGAGGTAGCGGGGCTGGAAGGCGGGGCTGAAGCGGTCGCCGGTGACCGTCGCCTTCACCGCCTCCTGCGCGTCCCCGAACTGCGGGTCCGCGGCCCGCACCCGGACCTCGGCGTCCCCGACGTCGAGCACCACGGCTCCGTGCGCACCCGCGTACGGCGACACCCGCCGCACGGCACCGGCCACCTCGTCGGCCCGGACCTCGACCGCGCAGTCGACCTCCGGGAGCAGGTGGCGCGACTCGTCCGGGAACGGCGCGTCGAGCAGCGTCGTCGACACCTCCGCGTCCGCCCAGCTCAACCCGACCCGGTCGGCGTCGGCACGCAGCATCACCTCGTCACCCGACGCCTGCTTCGCGACCTCGGTGAGCAGGCCGGACGGCACCAGCACGTCCAGGTCGTCGGTGCCGGGACGCCACGGCAGCGTCGCCACCGCCATCCGGAACCGGTCGGTCCCGGCCAGGACCAGGCGCTCACCGCGCTGCTTGACGTGCACGCCGGTGAACACCGGGAGCGCGTCGTCGCGGGAGGTCGCGGCAGCGACGACCGCGACCGCGGGCAGCAGCGCGGCGTCCAGCGCCCCGGCGCGCGGCGGAGCCGCGCGGACGCCGGGGTGCGCGGCGAGGTCGAGCAGCGGCAGCGCGAAGCGCGCGTTCCGCGTGCGAAGCGCCAGCTTCGCGCCCTCGACGACGAGGCGGACCTCGACGGAGTCGAGGTTGCGCAGCGTCTCGGCGAGCGGCCGGGCCGGGACCAGGATCCGGCCCTCGGCGTGGGTCCGGGCCCGGCGGCTCAGCCGGATGCCGCGCTCGCGGTCGGTGCCGGCCAGCTCCAGGCCCTGGGGCGTGGCGGTGAGGACCATCCCGGCGAGCACCGGGTCGAGCAGCCTGCCGGGCAGCAGCCGCACCAGGTCGGCCGCGGCCGCGGCCAGCGCCCGCGTGGGCGCGGTGACGTCGAGATCCATGGCGCGCAAGCTAGCGGCCCGCACCGACACCCCTCCGCCCGCGAGACGGCCACCCGGCGGCCAGGTCGACACCGCGTTCGTGGCCCATCGAAGGGTGACCAAGGTGAGTGGACACGAGATTCCCGACCACGTGCGGACCGCGAGCCGGATCGTGATCGACGCCGTCAAGGCAGACCTGGATGGAATGGCGGGGGGCTCGTCGAATCGTCGGTCTACCACGACGGGGAGACGATCCGTGCGACGGTTCCGGCCCGCCCCGGGCGTCACCGTCGAATTCGCCCGGCTCCTCCTTCCCGACAGCGGCGCGGACAAGGAAGCCGAGACCGCCGGTGCGATCGTGAGTACGAACTTCACCGAGCAGATTCACCGGAGGCTGAAGTCGACGCCTGAACGGGGCGCGGTCGTCGCGCTCCAGCCGAGGCGTTCGGCGCGGTTGGGCGGCGGCTCGGTCCGGAGCCGCCGCCCAGTGCTCAGACGCCGGCGAGCTGGGGCGATGCGGCCGCGGGCTCCGGCCGCAGGGTGCCGCGGCGCAGCCAGAGCACGAGCGCGGCGAGCGCGCCGACGGCGCTGGCCGCCAGGAAGGCTGCGGGCGGCCCGGCGGTCTCCACGATCTGCCCGCTCACCGACTGGCCGAAGGCCGCGCCCAGGGTCACCGAGGTGACCACCCAGCCGAACGCCTCGGTAGCGGTTCCCGCCGGTGCGGCGATCTCCAGCGACACCGAGTGCGCCGTGGACTGCGGGGTGATCAGGCTGCCCGCAAGCAGCAGCGCCAGCGCCAGGCCCCACAGCGTGGTCGGCACGGCCAGCAGCGTGATCAGCGCGGCGAAGCCGAACAGCAGCGCGGGCAGCCGCAGGTGCATCGCCCGCGGCCACGGCCGCATCCCGTACAGCACGCCGACCAGCACCGAGCTGACCGAAAGCAGGCTCAGCAGCAGCCCGCCCGCCGTCGGGTGTCCGGCCAGCTCCGCGGCGGCCGGCACGCCGACCTCGATGAACCCGATAAGGGCGCCGAAGCCGAGCGCGGCCAGGGCGACGGTGCGCATGCCCGGGCTCGCCAGCGCGCCGAGCATGTTGCTCCTGCCGCGGCCGGTCCGTTCTGGCCGTTCCGGCCGCTGCGACCGCGCCGCCCGCGTCGACGCGAACCCGACGCTGCCGACGATCATGCACGCCGCTCCGGCCACCACGCCGGTGCCCGGCCACGGCATCGCGACCAGCAGCCCGGCCAGGCCGGGGCCGAGGATGAAGAAGACCTCCATGCTGATGGCCTCGTACGAGAACGCGGCGTCCCGGGCGGGTCCGGGCGGCAGCAGCACGTTCCACAGCGCACGCGAGGCGGGGCCGGTCATCGGCTCGGAGATGCCGACGGCGAAGGCCAGCGCCACCAGGACCGCGACCGGGGCGTGCGCCTCGATGACGGCGATCTCAGCGGCCACCAGGGCGGCGAACACGCCGGACATGACGTATAGGGGCAGCGTCGGCCCGATGCGGTCCATCACCCGGCCCTGGACGACCGAACCGCAGGCCACGCCGACCAGCGCCCCGGCCGACACCAGCCCGGCGGCGGCGAAGCTGCCGGTCTCGCGCTGCACGTAGAGCATCAGCGAGAGACCGACCATGGCGATCGGCAGGCGGGCGAGCAGGGACGTCAGCACCGGGGTGACGGCCCCGGGGGCGGTCAGCGCGGCACGGTAGTCACGCAGGGAGACGGAGTTGGACACCACACCAGTATCCGAAGAATGGTACTGACGTACCAACTCTTTTCGGGGTAACGCGGCTCACCGGACAGCAGGACGGGACTTTCTACCCGAGGCGCGAACGGCCGATTGCATGCACACTCGTACCAGGGCAACGGATTACTCGACCCGCGAGCATGCGGTCCGGATGAGCCGAGCCACCTGCGGGCCTGCCGCGACTTCCTTTGAGCGAAGGGGCGGCGGGAACCGCCCACAACAGACTTCCTTCGGTGCCAGGTTCGGGGCCGACGCATCGGAGGACGGGGGAGCGTGGTTGGTCGTCGGGGGATTAACCACGCGCAGCGAGAGGGCTGGAACGTCACGTCGGGGGTGGCGCCCAGCCCTCTCGCACGTCTGGGTCAGCCCGTTCGCACGCCCCGTCCTGGGCGCACCCGGCGCTCTGCCCGTCCGGGGTGCAGAGCAGGCCGACCTCGCCGACCCAGCTCCTCAGGTCGCATTCTCACGGTCCGTCGAGCATCTCGTGAGCCTCAGACGGCGCTCGCGCCCCACGAGCCAACGCCAGCACGTACCCGGGGCGGTGCCGCGCGCTGAACGACCCAGTGGCGGGCACGCAGCGCCCGGCATCCAGGCGCGCGTCCCGGCATCCAGGCGCGCGTCCCGGCGCGCAGGCCGCCTGCCCGGTGCCCAGGCCAGGCCGCCTCCCGGCGCGCAGGTCGTCGGCTGCCCGGCCACGACCCCTCAGCCGACACCTGCGGCTGTCACCCACGCGGGCCCCGGACACTCCACGCGCCGGCTTCCCGTGCACGCAAAGACGCGCGCCGACTGAAGAGCCCGGGGTCCGCCCCGGGCCCGTCGATCGGCGCGCGTCGCGGCCGACGGCGAAAAGGCCGTCGAGCCGTCAGCGGGCGCGTCGGGCCAGCCGCTCCGGATCGAGGATCAGCACGCTCTTGCCCTCCAGCCGCAGCCAGCCGCGGTGGGCGAAGTCCGCCAGCGCCTTGTTCACGGTCTCCCGCGAGGCGCCGACGTACTGGGCGATCTCCTCCTGCGTCAGGTCGTGGGTGACCCGCAGCAGGCCCGCCTCCTGGCTGCCGAAGCGCTGCGCGAGCTGCAGCAGCGCCTTGGCGACGCGGCCAGGCACGTCGGTGAAGATCAGGTCGGCCAGCATGCCGTTGGTCCGGCGCAGCCGCCGGGCCACGACCCGCAGCAACTGCTCCGCGATCTCGGGACGGGTGCCGATCCACTGCCGCAGCGCCGTGCGGTCCATGGTCAGCGCCCGGACCTCGGTCACGGTGGTCGCGGTCGACGTCCTCGGCCCCGGGTCGAAGATGGACAGCTCGCCGAACATGTCCGACGGCCCCATGATCGCCAGCAGGTTCTCCCTGCCGTCCGGGGACTTGCGTCCGAGCTTGACCTTGCCGGATTGGATGATGTAAAGCCGGTCGCCCGGCTCGCCCTCGGCGAAGATCACGTGTCCTCGCGGGAACTCAGACGGTTCCAACGATTGGGTCAGTGCTTCCGCCGCGGCCGGCTCAACGCCTTGGAAGATACCGGCCCGGGCCAGAGTCTCGTCCACCTCGTCCCTCCATGTTGAGACGCGGCGGCTGTCTTGCGAACCGGACCCGCACGCGACCGGTCCGGTGTGCCGCCGATCACTACCAGTAAGTCTAAGACTGGTCGCGGGAACGGCGAGTCCGCAGCTTACCGGCGCGTCCCACCCTGCGTAGCTGGAACAGCTCCAGCGCACGTCCAATTCCCTGCCGGAACAGCGCCCGGACCTCGTCCGGCCGGGCGTTCTCCAGCAGCTCCTCCACCTCGTTCTCCTGTACCGCGACGTGGCGGAGCCGTGCCTCCACGCGCTCCATGAAGAGCGTGAAGAACATGATCACAAGCGGTACTACGATCACGAACCAGGCAGTCATGATGATGAAATCCTCGCTCATGCCTTCGGGGCGGATGTAACCGGGGGTATGTTCTGCGCGCGCGAGGCCATGCGAGCACCCTCCGCTTGGGTGGCATCCGTACTCTGGTGGGGTGCCGGACCAAGCTCGGAACAAGCCCCGTGACGCCGCTGTCAAGAAGGCCGCCAAGGCCCGGTCGGGGGAGACCCGGCTGGGACTCGTCCGGCGTGCCCGCCGGATGCTCCGCGCACTGGCCGAAGCCTATCCCGAGGCCCACTGCGAGCTGGACTTCAACACCCCGCTGGAGCTGGCGGTGGCCACCATCCTGTCCGCACAGTGCACCGACAAGCGGGTCAACGAGGTCACTCCGGCCCTGTTCAAGCGCTATCCGACGGCCGAGTCCTACGCCGGCGCCGACCGCGCCGAGCTGGAGGAGATGATCCGCTCGACCGGCTTCTACCGGAACAAGGCCTCCTCGCTGATGGGACTGGGCGCCCAGCTGGTGGAACGCCACGGCGGCGAGGTCCCGGCCCGCCTGGACGAGCTGGTCAAGCTCCCCGGCATCGGCCGCAAGACGGCCAACGTGATCCTCGGCAACGCCTTCGACGTGCCCGGCATCACGGTCGACACCCACTTCGGCAGGCTGGTCCGGCGCTGGAAGTGGACCGCCGAGGAGGACCCGGTCAAGGTCGAACACGCGATCGGCGAGCTCATTCCGCGCAAGGAATGGACCATGCTGTCGCACTACGTGATCTTCCACGGGCGCCGCGTCTGCCACGCCCGCAAGCCCGCGTGCGGGGCCTGCCTGCTGGCCGCCGACTGCCCCTCCTACGGCGACGGCCCGACCGACCACCTGGTGGCCGCGAAGCTGGTCCGCGGGCACGAGGCGCCCCACCTGCTCGCGTTGGCCGGGATAGTCGACGAGATCCCGGAGCGGACCATCGAGAAGGTGGCCGAGACGGAGCCGCACGCGTGAGCGGTCTGCGGGAGTACCGGAACGAGATCCGCTGGACCATCGTGGTCGTGGTGCTCGCGGTGCTCGGCATCGTCGCGCTGTGGCCGCGCGGCGCGGAGCAGCCCGCCGAGCCGGGAGCGCCCGCCCCGGCGCCGGTCGCGGCGCAGCGGGGCGCCGACCCGGCGCTGCGCGCCTCGGCGGCCCTGGAGCCCTGCCCCTCCGGCCCGCCGACGGGTCCGCCCGGCGCGACCGGCACCTGCCTCGCCGACGGCAGGCCCGCCGACCTCGCCGCCATGGTCGGCGGCCGCACCACGCTGGTGAACGTCTGGGCCACGTGGTGCCAGCCGTGCCGGACCGAGCTGCCCGCGCTCCAGGAGTACTCGCGCCGGCCCGGCGCCGTGCCCGTCGTGGGAGTGCAGGTGCAGAGCGACGAGGACGACGGCCTCGCCCTGCTCCGAGAGCTCGGTGTGCGCTATCCGAACGTGCACGATCCCGACAACCGCATCCGGGCGGCGCTCAACGTGCCCGCCGTGCTGCCCATGAGTTACGTCGTCACCGCGTCCGGTGAGGTCCGCCGGGTGGACCCGCCGGTGGCGTTCGAGTCGGCCGACGAGGTGCGCACCGCGGTCCAGCGCACCGCGGGAGGTGCCGGATGACCGGACCGGGAGTAGGGCCGCTGGTGGACCCCGACGACGTGCCCGAGTGGCTGCGGACGCTGGTCAAGCGCACCGCCGACCTCGACGGCGGGCGCCTCGGCTGGCCGCGCACCGACCCGCCCGCCGACGCCCGCCCGGCGGCCGTGCTGGTGCTCTTCGGCGAGGGCGAGGCCGAGACCGGACCGGACGTGCTCCTGCTGCGCCGCGCCGACAACCTGAACTCCCACCCGGGCCAGGTCGCGTTCCCGGGCGGCGCCGTCGACCCCGGCGACGACGGCCCGGTCGGCGCGGCGCTGCGGGAGGCCACCGAGGAGGTGGGGGTCCTGGCCGGCGGCGTGCGGCCGGTCGCGGTGCTGCCGGAGCTGCACGTCGCGCACAGCGGTTTCCGGGTGACCCCGGTCCTGGCGCACTGGCGGACGCCGTCGCCGGTCGCGCCGGTGGACCCGGCCGAGACCGCCGCGGTGGCGCGGGTGCCCGTCTCCTGGCTGACCGACCCGGCCAACCGCATCCGGGTCCGCTACGCCGAGCGGCAGCTCGGGCCGGCGTTCCTGGTCCCGGGGATGCTGGTGTGGGGATTCACCGGCGGGCTGCTGGCCGGGGTGCTCGACCTGGCCGGCTGGGCGCGCGGCTGGAACCGCGACGACGTGCGTGAACTGGGGGCTGCCTGGAGGGCCGCGGAGGAGGCCGACGACGTGGGCTTCGGCACGCACTGAGCCGGTGGCGGCGCCCACCGGCAGGGCGGATGCGAGGCTTGCGGGGTGGTGCTGGCTGCCATGATCGGACAGCATCTCCGGCAGGAATGAGGTGAACGGGTGAACTGGGTCGATCTGCTCGTCGTGCTGCTGGCGCTGCTGGCCGCGGCGTCGGGTGCGCGCAGCGGGTTGATCACCGCCCTGTTCTCGTTCCTCGGTGTCATCGCCGGTGCGGTCGTCGGGCTCAAGCTCGCGCCGCTGCTGCTGGAGCGGCTGGACAGCCCGTCTGCCCGGATCGCCTTCGGCGTGGGCATCGTGGTGCTGCTGGTCGCCTTCGGCGAGACCTTCGGCATGTGGGCGGGGCGCGAGCTGCGCGACCGGATCACCTCGAGCAAGCTGACCGGCGTCGACAACGTGCTCGGCGCGGTGCTGCAGTGCGTGGCGGTGTTCGTGGTCGCCTGGCTGGTGGCGCTGCCGTTCACGTCGGCGTCGGCGCTGCCCGGCCTGGCCTCCGCGGTCACCAGGTCGACGGTGCTGCGCACGGTGGACTCGGTGATGCCCGACGCGGCCAAGCAGCTGCCGTCGGAGCTGCGCGAGATGCTCGGCATGAGCGGTTTCCCGGAGGCGCTGGAGCCGTTCTCGGAGACGCCGGTCGCCGCGATCGACCCGCCGGACCCCGCCCTGGCCTCCAGCGAGGCCGTGCGCGACGCGCGTACCAGCGTGGTGAAGGTGCGCGGGCGCGCGGTTTCGTGCGCGCGGGCGCTGGAGGGCACCGGGTTCGTCATCGCCCCGCACCGGGTGATGACCAACGCGCACGTCGTCGCCGGCACCGACAAGGTCGCGATCGAGATCGGCCGGGGCGAGTTCGACGCCGAGGTCGTGCTGTTCGACCCGAACACCGATCTGGCCGTGCTGTCGGTGCCGGCCCTCGACGCCGACGCGATGTCGTTCAAGCAGGACGCCCACCCGGGCGACAGCGTGATCGCGCTCGGCTACCCGCTGGACGGCCCGTACACGGCGTCACCGGGCCGCATCCGCGAGCGCATCCGGCTGCGCGGGCCGGACATCTACGACTCGACCACCGTGGTCCGCGAGGTGTACACGTTGCGGGGCAAGGTGCAGAGCGGCAACTCGGGCGGTCCGCTGATCGACCCGCGGGGCGACGTGGTGGGTGTCGTGTTCGGCGCGGCCGTGGACGACCCGGAGACCGGGTTCGTGCTCACCGCCGACGAGGTCGCCGACGAGGTGGCGTCCGCCCCGAGCCTGCACACCCCGGTCTCGACCGGGGACTGCACCGGCTGATCGCGCCCGCGGTCCGCGAAATCCGCGATCACCGCCGTCAGGCGGAGGTCTTCTCCACGGCCTTGTCCTCGCCGTGGCGGCGGGTGATCTGCGCGGTGTCCTTCAGGCTCTCGATGGTCCGCTTCGGTGCCCGGATCTTGCGCACCCGCCGGTAGCCGAGCAGCGCGAAGACGCCCGCCACCAGCAGCATGAACAGGAACACGATGCCGAAGGCCGCCCACCGCCACAGGCCGAGCTGGGCGAGGCCCTCGGCGAGGGTGAAGAACAGGAAGAACATGCTGAAGCCGAGGACGCTCAGCGCGAGGATGAAGTAGACGCTGCCCTTGACGCCCTTCTTCACCTCGCCGGCGAGCTCGGCCTTGGCCAGCTCCATCTCGGAGCGGACCAGCGTGGACAGATGCGTCGTGGCGTCGCGGACCAGCGCACCGATGGACTGGCCGTTGTCGGGCCCGGTGCCCTCCTCGGACAGCGGGATGGAGGTGACGGCCGACCAGCCCGCACCGTCACGGCTGCCATTGGGGTTCTTCTCGGCGCTGTTCACGTACCTCATCGTGCCACGCTCGATCAGGCGGGTACCGATCGACTCGCGGTGTGTTACCCGTGAGTGACATCGGCGCCGGCGGCCCGTCAGGCCGAGGCGTCGCCGTTGCGCACCTTGCGGCCCCTGCGCAGCAGCATCACGGCCGCGAGCAGCGAGGCCAGCGCGGAGGCGATCAGCACCGCGGCCTTGGCCCGCTCGGCGGCGGCTCCCTCCAGCGACAGCTCGGCGATGAGCAGGCTCACGGTGAAGCCGACGCCGCCGAGCATGGCCAGCGCGCTGAGGTCGCGCCACCTCAGCCCGCGGGGCTTGGCCCCGATGCCGATCTTCACCGCCAGGTAGGAGCTGCCGAAGATGCCGACGAGCTTGCCGACCACGAGCCCGACGACCACGGCGATGGCCACCCGGTCGTGGGTCATCGCGACCAGCGCCTCCCCGTCGACCGGGACACCTGCGGCGAACAGCGCGAACACCGGCACGATCAGCCCGGCCGACCACGGCTGGAGCCGGTGCTCCAGCCGCATCGCCGGTGAGGCGGTCTCGTGCAGGTCGCGGCGCACCCGGGTCAGCAGGCCCAGCGCGACCCCGGCGATGGTGGCGTGGATGCCGCTGCTGTGCACGGCGATCCACGTCGCGACGGCCAGCGGGACGTAGAGGAACGGCGTGGTGATCCGGCGCTTCTGCGCGTACCAGTAGACGGCGCAGAGCGCCGCCGCGGCGAGCAGCGCCAGCACGCTGAGGCCGGAGGTGAACAGCACCGCGATCACGACGATGGCGCCGAGGTCGTCCACCACGGCGAGGCTGAGCAGGAACACCCGCGCGGCGGTGGGCATCCACGACCCGGTCAGCGACAGCACGCCGAGCGCGAAGGCGATGTCGGTGGCGACCGGGATCGCCCACGCCGCGTGCGCGCCCGGAGCGCCGTGGCCGATGGCGAACGCCAGCACGGCGGGCACGACCATGCCGCCCAGCGCGGCGACCACCGGCAGGGTCGCGGTCTTGCGGTCGGCCAGCTCACCGACGACCAGCTCGCGCTTGAGCTCCAGCCCGGCGACGAAGAAGAAGATCGCGAGCAGGCCGTCCTTGGCCCACTCGCCGATGGTGAGGTCCAGGTGCAGGAAGTGCGGGCCGACTGTGAAGTCGCGCACGGTGCGGTAGAGCTCCTCCGCCGGTGAGTTCGCCAGCACCAGCGCGAGGGCGGCGGCGGCGAGCAGCACCATGCCGCCGACGGTCTCGGTGCGCAGGTACTCGGCGAAGTCGAAGGAGCGGGCCGACCCTTGTTGCCCGTCGGGGTTCCTGCGGGTGCGGTTGCGGGCGGACTTCGACACCGGGGGCCTCCTGGGGGCGGACAGCACGAACTGTTCGCCGACCAGACTTCCCGGCACACCCGCAACGACCCTAACAGATTCTTGAAGCCGCAAACGATCTTCAAGCTCGTCTTCGCAGGTAGCGGGCCTGCGGAAACGAAAAGGGCGCCGTCCCGGATGCTGGGAGGGCGCCCTTTCGCAGGAGAACTCAGTCCTCGGTCGACTTGCCCAGGCCGGCGGAGATGAGGTCCATCACGGAGGAGTCGGCGAGGGTGGAGACGTCGCCGATTTCGCGGTTTTCGGCGACGTCGCGCAGGAGCCGTCGCATGATCTTGCCGGAGCGGGTTTTGGGCAGTTCGGGCACGACCATGATCTGGCGGGGTTTGGCGATGGGGCCGATTTCGTGGGCGACGTGGTCGCGTAGGGCCTTGATCGCGGCTTCGCCGGAGGCCTGGTCGTCGGCGCCGCCGCGCAGGATGACGAAGGCGACGATGCCCTGGCCGGTGGTGGGGTCGCTGGCGCCGACCACGGCGGCCTCGGCCACGGTGGGGTGGGAGACCAGGGCGGATTCGACCTCGGTGGTGGAGATGCGGTGGCCGGAGACGTTCATGACGTCGTCGACCCGGCCGAGCAGCCAGATGTCGCCGTCGTCGTCGTATTTGGCGCCGTCGCCGGCGAAGTAGTAGCCCTTGTCGGCGAACTTCGACCAGTAGGTTTCGCGGTAGCGGTCGTCGTCGCCCCAGATGCCGCGCAGCATCGCGGGCCAGGGCTGGTCGAGCACCAGCAGTCCGCCGCCGCCGTGGCCGACCTGTTCGCCGGACTCGTCGACGACCTTGGCGGCGATGCCGGGCAGCGGGACCTGGGCGGAGCCGGGTTTGGTGGCGGTGACCCCGGGCAGCGGCGAGATCATGATCGCGCCGGTTTCGGTCTGCCACCAGGTGTCGACGATGGGGGCGCGGTTGCCGCCGATGTGTTCGCGGTACCACATCCAGGCCTCGGGGTTGATCGGTTCCCCGACCGAGCCCAGCACCCGCAGGGTGGACAGGTCGTAGCGGGCGGGGATCTCCGCGCCCCATTTCATGAAGGTGCGGATGGTGGTCGGCGCGGTGTAGTAGAGCGTGACGCCGTATTTCTGGACGATGTCCCAGTGGCGGCCTTCGTGCGGGGTGTTGGGGGTGCCTTCGTAGATGACCTGGGTGGCGCCGTTGGCCAGCGGCCCGTAGACGATGTAGGTGTGGCCGGTGACCCAGCCGATGTCGGCGGTGCACCAGTACACGTCGGTTTCGGGTTTGAGGTCGAACACGGTGCGGTGGGTGTAGGCGGCCTGGGTGAGATAGCCCCCGGAGGTGTGCAGGATGCCCTTGGGGCGTCCGGTGGTGCCGGAGGTGTAGAGGATGAACAGCGGGTGCTCGGAGTCGAAGAACTCCGGGGTGTGGGATGCGGGCCGGCCCTCGACGACGTCGTGCCACCACTGGTCGCGGCCGTCGTTCCATTCCACGTCGGTCTTGGTGCGTTGGACGACCAGGACGTGTTCGACGCTGGGGGTGGCGGCCACGGCCTCGTCGACGTTGGTCTTGAGCGGCATGGCCTTGCCGCGGCGGTACTGGCCGTCGGCGGTGATGACGACCTTGGCCTGGGCGTCGTTGATGCGGGTGCGCAGCGCTTCGGAGGAGAACCCGCCGAACACCACGCTGTGCAGCGCGCCCAGCCGGGCGCAGGCCAGCATCGAGTAGACCGCCTCGGGCAGCATCGGCAGGTAGATCGCGACCCGGTCGCCCGCGCCGACCCCGAGCGAGGCCAGCGCGTTGGCGGTGCGGGAGACCTCGCGTGCCAGCTCGGCGTAGGTGATGGCGCGGGAATCGCCCGGTTCGCCCTCCCAGTGGATGGCCACCCGGTCGCCGTTGCCGGCCTCGACGTGGCGGTCCACGCAGTTGTAGGCGACGTTGAGTTTGCCGCCGACGAACCACTTGGCGAACGGGGCGCCGGACCAGTCCAGCACCTGCTCCCACTCGGTGTCCCAGTGCAGGTGGCGGGCCTGGTCGGCCCAGAACGCCTCACGGTCGGCGTCGGCCTGGGCGTAGAGCTCCGACGTCGCATTGGCTTGGGCGGCGAACTCCCCGGACGGCGGGAATGTCCTGCTCTCGGTGAGCAGGTTGTCCAAGGTGTTGCTCTGCCCGTCGGGCTCGCTCATTGCGGGGAACCTCCCTGGCTGATGGGGCGCATGTGCTGTGTGAACCGTAATGCGATCCTGGGCGCTCCAACAGGGGGAGGCCCGCTTGGTTTAGACCAATTTGTTGTTCACTGTGCGGATTCGACGCACTACCCTGCGCGCCTGAGCGGTCACTTTGGCACATGTCCTGGTCGGCCCATGCGGTGGGTTGATACCCGCCCGGTAGCGTTTCTAAGCGTGAACGCCCAGGAATCGCTGCTCCCGTTGCTGGAGCTTGACGGCGTCGCCGAGGCGGTGACCTCTGCTCGCGCGGCGATCGACGAGGTGCACCGGCACCCGGCGAACCGGCGCGGCTGGCCCACGACGGCCGCCGAGGCGTCGGTGCGAGCCGCGCGGGCGAGCGCGGCCGTCGCAGGCGGAGCGACCGAAATTCCCGAAACGGGTGAGGTGAGCGACCCCCTGCTGGCGGGTGCTCTGCGCATCGCCGAGGGCATGGGGCCGCTGCTGCCGACGTGGCAGCGGGCCCCGCTGCAGGCGCTGGCCCGTCTGCACGTGCTCGCCGCGGCCGATCTCGTCGAGGACAAGGAGTCGCTGGGCCGTCCCCGTGCTGATCGCGAGGTGTCCGAGCGCCTGGACCTGCTCGCCCGGATCGTCGCCGACTCCAGCGGCAAGTCCCAGGGCGTGATCCCCGGTCCGGTGCTGGCCGCCGTCGTGCACGGCGAGCTGCTCGCGCTGTCGCCCTTCGGCCTCGCCGACGGCGTGATCGCGCGGGCCGCGGCGCGGCTCACCGTGATCGGCAGCGGCCTGGACCCGAAGGGCCTCGTGGTGCCGGAGGTGGCGTACTTCCGCAGGCAGGGCGATTACTCGGCGGCGGCGGACGGCTTCGCCAACGGCGACCCCGAGGGCGTCGGCGAATGGCTCCACTACTGCTGCCGCGCCCTCGAAGCGGGCGCGCGAGAGGCCAAGTCCATCGCGGATGCTGTTCAAGACGCCTGATGGCGTCTTGAATGGCGCTTCGCGCCATCCGACCGACGAAGGTCGGATGCAAGGGTTCCAGCGCTCAACCACCGCCGGAACGTGAAGCAACACACGCCGGCCCACCGCCGGCGAACGAACGAGGAACGACGTGACCAAGAAGCTCCTGCTCGACTGCGACCCCGGAATCGACGACGCGCTGGCCATCGGCCTGGCGCACGGCATCCCGGACCTGGAGCTGGTCGGGCTCACCACCGTCGGCGGCAACGTGGAGCTGGAGCACACGACGGACAACGCCCTGCGGCTGGTGGACTTCTACGGCATGGACGTGCAGGTGGCCCGCGGCGCGGGCCGGCCGCTGGTGCGCGAGCCGAAGACCGCCGCCGACGTGCACGGCGCTACCGGGCTCGGCGGCGCCGTGCTGCCGGAGGCGCGTTCGGCGCTGGTCGACGCGCACGCGGCGGACTTCATCATCGACACGCTGGCCGCCGCACCGGGCGAGATCAGCCTGGCCGCGGTCGGGCCGCTGACCAACATCGCGCTGGCGCTGCGCAAGGAGCCGCGGATCGCCGAGTGGGCCGCCGAGTTCGTGATCATGGGCGGTTCCTACACCCGCGGCAACACCACCCCCGCCGCCGAGTTCAACGTCCACGCCGACCCGGAAGCCGCCGCGGTGGTCTTCGGCGGAGCGTGGCGGACCGTGATGATCGGCCTCGACCTCACCCACCAGGCGCGGGCGACCGCGCAGGTGCGCAGCCGGTTCGCCGGGCTGGGCAGGCTGGAGGCCGAGCTGCTCACGCCGTGCCTGGACTTCTACGGCGAGCACGACGGTTCGCACGGCCGCGGCCCGGCGATCCACGACGCCTGCGCGGTCGCCTACGTGGCGAATCCGGCGCTGGTCCGCACCGCCCCCGCGCGAGTGGACGTCGAGGTGCACGGCACGTTCACCGCGGGCATGACGGTGACCGACTTCGGCGGCGCGCCCAACGCCGACGTGGCCACCGAGCTCGACGTCCCGGCCTTCTGGGACCTGTTCGACGACGCGTACCGCCGCGTCGCCGAACAGCTGCTGCACCCGGCGGGCTGAGCGGGGCTCAGTTGCGCGAACCGCCTTCGACGCACGGGTCCCACTCGGCGGTGGGGTCCATCTCCTCGTGGCGCTGGGTCAGGCTGAACCAGTTGCCCGAGTCGTCGCGCAGCAGCGCTTCGATGCCGTACGGGCGGTTGGTCGGTTCCTGCACGAACTCCACTCCCCGGGCCGACAGCTCGCGGTAGGTCGCGTGGCAGTCGTCGGTGGACAGCACCCCGGCGCCGAGCACTCCCTTGGCCAGCAGCGACCTGACCTGCTCGGCGGACTCGGGGTCCAGCGACGGCGCCGCCGCTTCCATGAGGGTGATCTCGAGGCCGGGCTGGTCCTCGGCCCCGACCGTGACCCAGCGGAAGTCGCCCATCGCGCTGTCGGTGCGCAGCTCGAAGCCGAGCTTCTCGGTGTAGAACCGCTTGGCGGACTCCTGGTCGAGGACCCACACCGTGGCGATCGACAGTCCGGTGATCATGCGCTGCTCCTTGTTCGGTGGTCGGTGCCCGCAACGCTAGGCGCGCGCACCGGTCCCGGGCTTCTCCGAAATCACCGGCTTGCGCCGCGGGTTGAACCCGCCCGCGTGCATCAGCGCGAAGCAGCCTGGGACGGCCGCGGGCGGGCTGGCCCTGCGGAACTCCGCGGGGGTGATGCCGACCTGCTCCTTGAAGCGGGTGCAGAAGCTGCCGAGGCTGCTGAAACCGACCAGGAAGCAGATCTCGGTGACGGTCAGGTTCGCGTTGCGCAGCAGGTCCTGGGCGCGCTCGATGCGGCGACCGCTGAGGTAGCGGCCCGGTGTCTGCCCGTAGGCGGCGCGGAACGACCGCACGAAGTGGTTGCGGGAGTACCCGGCTCGGGCCGCCACGGCGTCCACGTCCAGCGGCCGCGCCCAGTCCCGGTCCATGAGGTCCTTGGCCTGGCGCAGGCTGCGCAGGTGGTCGAGGTCGGGGGCGGTGCGGGTCATGCTCGGATGCTCGCACGCGCCCCCGACGCCCGGACGGCTCGCGTCAGGCGCCACCCCGGCGTCCGCTGCCGGCGCGCCGGGCCGCCCCTCAGGGACGGTCGAGAGCCGGGCGCTTGCTGTCGAAGGTCCAGCCCGGCACGAGGTAGCGCATCGCGACGGCGTCGTCGCGCGTGCCGAGCCCCTCGGTGAGGTAGAGCGCGTGCGCGGCCTCCACCTGCTCCATGTCCAGCTCCACCCCGAGCCCGGGAGCGGTGGGCACCTCGATGCGCCCGTCGCTGATCCGGAACGGCTCGCGGGTCAGCCGCTGCCCGTCCTGCCAGATCCAGTGCGTGTCGATCGCGGTGATGTCGCCCGGCGCCGCGGCGGCGACGTGGGTGAACATCGCCAGCGACACGTCGAAGTGGTTGTTGGAGTGCGAGCCCCAGGTCAGCCCCCACGCGTCGCAGAGCTGGGCCACGCGCACCGAGCCGCCCATCGTCCAGAAGTGCGGGTCGGCCAGCGGGATGTCGACGGCGTCGGTGCGCACGGCGTGTCCGAGCTGGCGCCAGTCGGTGGCGATCATGTTCGTCGCCGTGGGCAGCCCGGTCGCCCGCCTGAACTCCGCCATCGTCTCGCGCCCGGAGTAGCCGCCCTCCGGTCCGCACGGGTCCTCGGCGTAGGCGAGCACCCCGTACAGGTCGCGGCCCAGCTCGATCGCGTCGGACAGCAGCCAGCCGCCGTTGGGGTCGAGGGTGATCCGCGCTTCCGGGAACCGCTCGGCGAGCGCGGTGACGACCTCGGCCTCCTCCCGGCCCGGCAGCACCCCGCCCTTGAGCTTGAAGTCGTGGAAGCCGTAGCGCGCCTGCGCGGCCTCGGCCAGCCGCACGACGGCATCGGACGTGAGCGCCTCCTCGTCGCGCAGCCGCAGCCAGTCGTCGGACTCCTCGGCGCCCGAGCGGTAGCCGAGGTCGGTGCGGTTGCGGTCGCCGACGAAGAACAGGTACCCGAGCACCGGCACCGACTCGCGCTGCTGCCCGTCGCCGAGCAGTTCGGCCACCGGCACGCCGAGGTGCTTGCCGAGCAGGTCGAGCATGGCGGCCTCGACCGCGGTGACCGCGTGGACCGCGACGCGCAGGTCGAAGGTCTGCGCGCCCCGGCCGCCGGAGTCGCGGTCGGCGAAGCGCCGGTGCACGTGGGTCAGCACCGAGTGGTAGCGGGCGATGGGTGCGCCCACCACCAGGTCGGTGGCGTCGGTGAGGGTGGCGCGGATGCCCTCGCCACCGGGTACCTCGCCGACGCCGGTGTTGCCCGCCGAGTCGGTGAGGATCAGCAGGTTGCGGGTGAAGTGCGGGGCGTGCGCTCCGCTGAGGTTGAGCAACATGCTGTCCCGCCCGGCGACGGGCACCACGCGCATGCCGGTCACCACCGGGCTCTGCTGGGTGGTCGTGGTGTTCATGCTGGCGTTCCTCCGGGTGGGGTCAGTGCTTGCCGAGCTCGCCGTCGACGCGGCGCCAGATGCCGTCCGGGTTGCCGTCGGCGACCGCGCGCGGCAGCAGCGCCGGAGGAACGTCCTGGTAGGCGACCGGACGCAGGAACCGCTCGATGGCCAGCGTGCCCACCGACGTGGTCCGGGAGTCCGATGTGGACGGGAACGGCCCGCCGTGGACCATCGCGTGGCCGACCTCGACGCCGGTCGGCCAGCCGTTGAACAGGATGCGTCCCGCGCGCTGCTCCAGGACGGGCAGCAGGTCGGCGACCTGCTCGTGGTCCTGCTCGGTCGCGTGCACGGTGGCCGTGAGCTGTCCCTCCAGCGCTTCGGCCACCGCGAGCACCTGCGCGACGTCGGCGCACCGGACCACCAGGGAGCACGACCCGAAGACCTCCTGCTGGAGGGCATCGCTGTCGAGGAAGCTCTTGGCGCTGGTCGACAGCAGCGCCGCACGGCAGCCGTTGGGCTGAGCGGACTCGCGACCGCGGGCCAGCACGGACACCGGCTCCTGCGCCGCCAGCGCGGAAACGCCCTCGTCGTAGGCGCTCGCGATGCCTGGCGTGAGCATCGTCGTCGGTTCGGTCCGCGCCACGGCTTCGGCGGCGGATTCCAGGAAGGCGTCGAGGCCGGGTCCGTCGACGGCGATGACCAGGCCCGGGTTGGTGCAGAACTGCCCCGATCCCAGCGTCAGCGAGCCGGCGAACTCCGCGCCGAGCTGCCCCGCGCGCTCGGCCAGCGCCCCCGGGAGCAGGAAGACCGGGTTGACGCTGCTCATCTCCGCGTGCACCGGGATCGGCCTCGGCCTGGCCGCCGCGGCGGCGGCCAGCGCGAGCCCGCCGGAGCGCGAGCCGGTGAAGCCGACCGCCTGGATGCGGGGATCGGTCACCAGTGCCGTGCCCAGTCCGGGTCCGGAGCCGAAGAGCAGCGAGAAGGTCCCGGCGGGAAGGCCGCAGGCGGCGACGGCCTGGGCGACGGCCCGCCCGACCATTTCGGAGGTGCCGGGATGCGCGTCGTGCGCCTTGACCACCACCGGGCATCCGGCAGCCAGCGCGGAGGCGGTGTCGCCGCCTGCGACCGAGAACGCCAGCGGGAAGTTGCTCGACCCGAACACCGCGACCGGTCCGAGCGCGACCTTGCGCTGCCGGATGTCCGCGCGCGGCAGGGGAGTGCGGTCCGGCAGCGCCGGGTCGATGCGCGCGCCCGCCCAGCTGCCTTCCCGCGCGACCTCGGCGAACAGCCGCAACTGCCCGGTGGTGCGCGCCCGCTCGCCGGTCAGCCGGGCCGTCGGCAGCCCGGTCTCGGCGTGCGCCCGGTCGACCAGCGCCGGGCCGATCGCCTCGATCCCGTCGGCGATGGCCTCCAGCAGCCGCGCCCGCTGCTCGCCGCCGGTCTCGCGGTAGACGGCGAACGCCTCGTGCGCCGCCGCGCAGGCCTGCTCGACCTCCGCCGCGCCGCCGTGCCCGAACTCCGGCTCCAGCTCGGCGCCGGTGCTCGGGTCCACGGCACGCACCCGCTTGCCGCCGCCGAAGACCGGCGTACCCGCGATGATCATGTTCCCGGTGGGCATCTCACGCCTCCCCGGTGGCCGGCATCGACTTGACGAGGTCGGCGAGCATGGCGAGCTCCGCATCGTCCAGGTCGGTCAGCGGGCTGCGGACCGGCCCGGCCGGACGGCCGATGACCTTCATCCCGGCCTTGACGATGCTCACCGCGTACCCGGCGCGCCGGTTGCGGATGTCGCAGTAGGGCAGCACGAAGTCGTTCAGCCGCCGGCGCACCTCGGCGTGGTCGCGGCGGCGCACCGCGTCGTAGAAGTCCAGCGCGAACCGCGGGACGAAGTTGAACATCGCCGAGGAGTAGGTGGTCACGCCCAGCTCCAGGTAGGGCAGGGCGAAGGTCTCCGCGGTGGGCAGGCCGCCGACGTAGGTGAGCCGGTCGCCCAGCCGCGCGTACAGCCGCGTCATGCGCTCGATGTCGCCCACGCCGTCCTTGAACCCGACGAGGTTCGGGCAGTCCTCGGCCAGCCGCGCGACGGTGGTCTCGGTGTAGACCGCGTTGGCGCGGCTGTAGAGGATCACGCCGAGCCCGGTCGCCGCGCACACCGCGCGGACGTGCGCGGCCAGCCCCTCCTGGTCGGCCTCGGTCAGGTACGGCGGCAGCAGCAGGATGCCGTGCGCTCCGGCGCGCTCGGCGGCCCGCGCCAGCTCGACGGCCATCGCGGTGCCGTACCCGGCGGGAGCGATCACCGGGAGCCCGTCGGGCACCTCCCGCACGGCGGCGGACACGACGGTCTCGACCTCGGCCGGGGTGAGCGAGAAGAACTCGCCGGTGCCCCCGGCCGCGAACAGCCCGGCCGCGCCGAACTGGCCGAGCCACCCGATGTGCTCGCGGTAGGCGGGTTCGTCGAAGGTCAGGTCGGCCCGGAAGTGGGTGACCGGGAAGGACAGCAGCCCGGAGGCCAGCCGCTGGGCGACCTCGTGGGGCGGATAGCTGGACATCAGCGGTGATTCTCCTCGTTCATCGCGCTTGCTCGGGGTTCATCGCGCTGCCCGGCGGTTTCGCCGGCGACAGGGGTGCCGGCCCGCCGCTGCCGGATCAGCAGCACCGAGGCGGCGGCCAGCAGGGAGGCCAGCGCCAGGGCGTACAGGCCGTAGGTGACCTCGCCGGTCTGCTCCTTGACGAAGCCGAACCCGAACGGGGCGACGAACCCGCCCAGGTTGCCCAGCGAGTTGATCACCGCGATGGCGGGGGCCACGACCACCGGGCTCAGGCTGCGCTGCGGGATCGACCAGAACAGCGGGCTGGCGCTCTTGAAGCCCATCGCGGCCACGCACAGGAAGGCCAGCGCGGGCCACGGCGAGACGACCGCGGCCAGCCAGGTCCCCACGGCGGCGGTGATCAGGGCGGCGACCAGCAGCGGGCGGCGGTCGCCCGCGCGGTCCCCGGCGCGCCCGGACACGTACATCGCGACCACCGCGCAGATCCACGGCAGCGACGACAGCAGGCCCACGGTGATGTCGTTCGTGCCCTCGATGCGCCGGACGATCGACGGCAGCCAGAAGGTGTTGGCGTAGATGGAGAGCTGGATGGCGAAGTAGATCCAGCAGAACAGCAGCAGCTTGCCGTCGAGCAGCAGCCGCCAACGCGACCCGCCCCGGGTTTCGGCCGTCTTGGCGGCGTCCTCCTCGTCGATGCGCGAGATCAGCGCGGTCTTCTCGTCCTCGGTCAGCCACTTCGCGTCGCGGATCTTCGAGTCCAGGAAGAAGTAGGCGACGACGCCCACCACCACCGAAAGCGCGCCCTCCAGGCCGAACAGCCACTGCCAGCCCCGCACGCCGAGGAACCCGTGCATCGACAGCAGCGGGCCCGACAGCGGTCCGGAGATCGCCGCGGCGATGGACGAACCGGCGACGAACAGCGCGGTCGCCCGGCCGCGGTGGGAGTCGGGCAGCCAGCGGGTGAAGTAGAAGATCACCGCCGGGAAGAACCCGGCTTCGGCGGCGCCGAGCAGGAAGCGCAGGACGTAGAACATCTCGGGGCTGTTGACGAAGGCCATCGCGGCCGACACCAGGCCCCAGCTCACCATGATCCTGGTGAGCCAGACGCGGGCGCCGAACTTCTCCATCATCACGTTGCTGGGCAGCTCGAACAGCGCGTAGGCGATGAAGAACAGGCCGGCGCCGAAGCCGTAGGCCGTGGCGCCGATGCCGACGTCGGCCTCCAGGTAGGTCTCGGCGTAGCCGATGTTGGAGCGGTTGAGCTGGTTGCAGACCAGCATGACGACGAACAGCGGGACGACCCGCCGGAAGATCTTGCCGATCGCGCTGGACAGCGCGTCGGGTCTCGCGGGGGTGAACGTCATCGGTCACTCTTTCGAAGCTTGAGGGCCGGGGCGAGGTGGCCGGATCGCGGCCACGTGGTGCTGGTCACTGGCGCCGGTTGCGAACGACACTAGGGTTGGTCTTCAATGCGCGTCCAACTCCGATAAGGCATGCACTGATACCCGAACGGCATCGATGTTCACGTTGAACCAGCTCGCCGGATTCGTCGCGGTCGCCGAAGAACTGCACTTCGGCCGTGCCGCGCAGCGCCTCCGGATGACCCAGCCGCCGCTGAGCCGCCAGATCCAGCAACTGGAGAAGGAGCTCAAGGTCCGGCTGTTCGACCGCGCGGGCCGCGCGGTCCGCCTCACCCCGGCCGGACGGGCGTTCCTGGCCGACGCCCGGCGGCTGCTGCACGAGGCCGAGAACGCGACGCTCTCGGTGCGGCGCACCAACAGCGGCCAGGCCGGCATCGTGCGGATCGGCTTCACCGCCACCTCCGCCTACGGCGTGCTCGGCGGCCTGCTCGGCACGGCCCGCGACCGGCTGCCGCACGTCGACGTCGTGCTGCGGGAACTGGTCACCCGCGACCAGGTGGAGCAGCTCTCCTCGGGCGCCCTGGACCTCGGGCTGGCCCGGCCGACGGCCGCGGGACCGGGAATCCAGTCGCGGCGGATCCGCTCCGAGCCGCTGCTGGCCGCCGTGCCGCAGGAGCATCCGCTCGCCCGCGGCGAGGGACCGCTGGAGCTCGCCCGGCTCGACGGCGCGGACGTGGTGACCTACTCGCCGACCGACGCCACCTACTTCTACGACCTGCTCATCAGCGTCTTCCGCGCGGCCGGGGTGCGCCCGCACTACGTCCAGCACGTCAGCCAGGTCCACACGGTCCTCGCCCTGGTGCAGGTCGGGCTGGGGATCGCGCTGGTGCCTTCGACCGCCGCGCGCCTGCGGGTGGAGGGCGTGGAGTTCCGGGAGGTCGACCTTCCCGACCCGGAACCCGTCGAGCTGCACCTGATGTGGCGGCGGGCCAACGACAACCCGGCGTTGCACGCCCTGCTCGACCTGCTCTGATCCGCGCTCCCGCGAGGTAGCCTCGTTCGGCGCGACCACGGCCGGCGCGTGGTGACGGACCCGTGAGGTTGACTGGCGGGCATGACCGAACTGCCTCGCGACGAAGCACCCGTCGTCGTGGACGACGCCCGCCACGACGACGCCGGCCAGCTCACCGCCCTGGTGCGCGCCAGCGCCGCATACGCGGGCGAGTACCAGGCGATGGTCGTCGGTGACACGATCACGACGGACTACCTCGACGCCAACCTGGTTCGGGTGGCCAGGGGCGGCGACGGCGCGGCGCGCGGCTTCTACGCGATGCTGACGCCCGGTCGCGGAGAGCCCGGCGAGGGCGAGCTCGACTACCTCTTCGTCGGCGACGACCAGCAGGGCCGCGGCCTGGGAAGGCTGCTGTTCGAAGACATGCGCGCGCAGGCGGTCCGGCGCGGCCTCCGCGCCGTCCACATCGTCTCGCACCCACCCGCGGAGGAGTTCTACCGCGCGCGTGGCGCCCGCCGCGTGGGCGAGGTGCCGCCGCGCGGCAGCATCACGTGGTCCCGCCCGCACCTGCTGCTTACCTTGGCCTAGCGGCCGCTGGGAATCTTCACAGAGACGTGTGAACGCGTTTCCGTGGGAGATTTCCGGGATGGTCGATCCGCGCTACATCAGGATGTTCCACGAGGTCGTGGCGACCGGTTCCTACTCGGCCGCCGCCCGCAGTCTCGGCTACAGCCAGCCGGCGGTGAGCAGGCAGATGCGGGCGCTGGAACGCTGCGTCGGCACGCCGCTGTTCGTCCGCGTCGGCCGCGCGATGCGGCTGACGGAGGCGGGCGAGGTCCTGGCGCGCCACGCCGAGTCGGTGACGGCCGACCTGGCGGCGGCGCAGAACCAGATCTCGGCCATCGCCGACCTGCGCGCCGGGACGATCCGGATCTGCGCGTTCCCCAGCGCCAGCGCGACGATCGTGCCCGCCGCCACCGCGTCGGCCACCCGCGCGCACCCCGGGCTGCGGATCCGGCTGGTCGAGGACGAGCCGCCGGGTTCACTGGAGACCCTGCGGCGCGGCGAGTGCGACATCGCGCTGGCCTTCACCTACCCGGGTTTCGGCGAACGGCCCTGCGACGACGTCATCGGCATCGAGGTGCTGGAGGACCCGGTGGTCGCGGTGCTGCCCACCGGGCACCGGCTGTCGCGGCGCCGGTCGCTGGACCTGGCCGAGCTGCGCGGCGAGCGCTGGATCGCGGGCTGCCCGCGCTGCCGCGACCACTTCGTGCGGGCGTGCGCGGCGGCGGGTTTCGAACCCGACATCGCCTTCACCACCGACGACAACCTGGCCGTGCAGAGCCTGGTCGCGGCGGGGACGGGGATCGCGCTGATGCCGCGGCTCGTGCTGTCGTTCCTGAAGCACCCGCGGATCGTCGGGCGGCGGGTACGGCGCGTGCACCACCGCAGCATCTCGGCCTACGTGCTGCGCGACCACCGCCGCATCCCGGCGACGGCGCTGATGCTGGAGACCTTCCGCCGCGTGGGAGAGCAGATGCGACGCGAGCCATGACCGGCGTGTGAGCCATAACCGGGGCGTTGGGGGTGGCCAACATTCCGGTGGTCGACGCTCCTGCCGCTGCTGGGCACGGTTGTGCCCATGACTCCGCAGCAGATCCACCTGGTGCAGGCCATCCGCGACGTCGTCCGGCGCGAGGAGCGCGCGGAGCGGACGGCGGAACTGGTCGCCGAGGCACTGCGGCCGTTCCTCGCGGTGCCGGACCTGCTGCGCGAGGACCAGCGCACCGGCGACCCCGGCAGCTACACGCAGCACGTCCTGCACGTCGAACCCGACGGATCGTTCTCCGTCGTCGCGCTGGTCTGGCTCCCCGGCCAGCGGACCCCGGTGCACGACCACGTCGCCTGGTGCGTCACCGGCGTCTACGAGGGCGTCGAGCACGAGCAGCGCTTCACCGTGCACGACGGCAGCTCGCTGGTGCCGACCCAGCAGGTGACCAACCCCGCGGGCGACGTCTGCGGCTTCGCCCCGCCCGGCGACATCCACCTGGTGCGCAACGCCTGCACCACCAAGGCCATCTCCCTGCACGTCTACGGCGCCGACATCGGCACCCTCGGCACCAGCGTCCGGCGCACCTACGACCTGCCCGTCCGGGCGGCGGTCTAGGGATGTCTAGCCGCCCGCCCGGACGACGGCGGCGATGCGCCGGTCGAGGGCGTGGGTGATGTCGGCCGGGCTCAGCGGTGTGAGCCCGAGTTCGTTGCGGCGGCCGAGTCCGTGCCGCAGGCGGTAGCGGCCGTCGGGCTGGAAGGCGTCGAACCAGTTGAGCGGCTGCGAGCGGTGCGTTCGGCCGCTGCGGGCGCGCAGGTTCGCGGTGAACCGGCCCTCGCGGAAGTGCGGCGCGTCGATCATCTCCCGCAGCGTCGGCTCCGAGCCGGGACCGCCACCGCCGGCATCGCCTGGACCACCACCAACGCTCTCCGAGTCCTCCTCCCACGGCTCGAAAGCGCTCGCCGGGACGGACACGAACGCGCGCAGTCCTGGCGGCGCCTGCGGGATGCCCCGCGCCGCGGCGGCAGAGATCGACGTGCGCGGGTGCACGGAGATGTCGACATCCTGCGCGTCGGCCCCGCCGCTCACCAGCAGGACCGTTCCGCTGCCCGCGACGACCGACAGCAGCCTGGCGGGCGGACTGCCCGCGACGGGCAGCCACGCGCCGTCGATCCACAGGCACGGCCTGGCGATCTGCGCGAGTGCCTGTGCCAGGGCGGGCGCCAGCACGTCCCCCGACAGCAGACCGGCGGCGCGCATCCCGGCCAGCGCACGCTGCCGGAGCACCACCCGCTCCTGCGGCGTCCACTCGTCGGTGGAGCCGCCGACCGGGATCGGGCGGTCGCCGAATCCGCCGACCTCCCAGCACAGTTCGAACCACAGCGGTGGCAGGCGCCATCGCTCGGACACACTTCCCCCCGGATGTGAACGAAAACCCCCTGTCGGCGCGACGCGAACCGATGTCCACAATGGCCGTCACGGCCGCCGCGACCAGCGGTGATCGACCCCCTGTTGATCACCGCCCGGCGAGGTTACAAGCGTGCCCGCGCCGCCCGGGAGCGCTTTTGTGAAACTTTCACGCGAATCACCCGGAAGGCCCACAAGTAGGTTCCGGACCGAGGGAGACCCGGCCCCGCGCCTACGCCGCGAGCTCGGCGAGGATGCCCGCCACCTCCTGCGGGTGCACGAGGAACCCGACGTGGCTGCCCTCGACCGAGTGCACGTCGAACGGGTTGCCGGGGGTCAGCGCGTCGGCTTCGGCGATGAAGCGGTCCTGGAGCGCGACCGGGAGCGACCGGTCCCGGGTGAGCCTGACGTAGCTGCGCGGGACCCGGCCCCAGGTCGCGGCGTCGGCCTGGACGCCGATGCCGCCCGCGTCGAGGGACTCGTCGGGTTCCAGGGTGTTGAGAAAAGCCAGGAACTCCTCGTCGGTGCCGTCGGCGAGCATCGCCGTCTTCAGCGTAGCCAGGAGCCCCGCGTCCGCGGTGCGCCAGTTCATCCGGATGGCGCCGAGCGCGGCGATGTCGCCGACCATCACGCCCGCGGCTTCGCCGAGGACGCTGTCGGCGTTCTCCGGCGACGCCACGTACTCGGCCACCGTGCTGTCCACGCAGCACCAGGCCGAGACGTAGACGAGCCGGTCGACGAGTTCCGGGACGGCGTTGCCGACGCCGGTGAGCGTCAGTCCGCCGCGGCTGTGCCCGACCAGCGTCACCGGCCCGTGCGCCGCCGCCCGGCGCACGACCTCGACTACGTGCTCGACGCACTCGGCCACAGTCCGGCCCGCCTGCCCCGACGGTGCGCTCGCCAGCGCGGCCGGATCCTGCGGTGCCTGGTAGGACGGGTGCCAGCCCGCCGCGAAGCCGTGGCCGGGCAGGTCGACGGCGAGGCTGCGATGTCCGAGCAGGGCCAGCTCCCGCTGCATCGGGGCCCAGGTGAACGAGTTGCAGTTGGAACCGTGCACGAGCACGAAGGTGTGGCTCACCCGGACATCATCCACCGCCTGCCCGGCCCGCGAGCCCGGTTTTCACGCGTTGAGCGACCTCATCGCCTCGCGCACGTGACCGTCGGAGACCGCGAGCGCGGCCGAGGCGCGCTCGACGTCGACCCCCGTCAGCAGGTGCACCAGCGCGGTCTTGAGGTCGCCGTCGGCGGCGGTCAGCGCCGCCTCGCAGTCGGCTTCCGGGGCGTTGGTGGCCTCCCGCAGGATGCTGATCGTGCGCCCGCGCAGCTTCGCGTTCGTGGCGAGCATGCTCACCATCAGGTTGGAGTAGGTGCGGCCGAGCCGGATCATCACCGAGGTCGAGAACGACGTGAGCACCAGCTTCTGCGCGGTGCCCGCCTTCATCCTGGTCGAGCCGGTGATCGGTTCCGGGCCGGTGTCGACGGCGATCACCACCTCGGCCGGGGAGCTCGCTGCGGACTCGGGGTTGGCCGAGACCAGACCGGTGCCCGCGCCCATCCGCCGCGCCGCGTCGAGCGCGCCCATGACGAACGGGGTGCGGCCCGAGGCCGCCAGGCCGAGCACGAAGTCGGCGCCGGTGGCCTCGGCCTCGATCGTCGCGGCGCCCGCGTCGGCGTTGTCCTCGGCGTTCTCTACTGCCCGCTGGAACGCGCCGGCACCGCCTGCCTGGTGCGCGACGAACCAGTTCGGCGGCACGTTGAAGGTGGGGATGAGCTCGGCGGCGTCGAGGACCGCCAGCCGCCCGGAGGTGCCCGCGCCGACGTAGTGCACGCGCCCGCCGCCGCGCAGCGCGCTGACGGCCATGTCGACGGCGCGCGCCAGCTCCGGCAGCGCCCGGCCCACGGCCGCCGGGACGGTGCGGTCCTCGGAGTTCAGCAGGTGCAGGATGTCGAGCGTGGGCAGCAGGTCGATGTCCTTGGTCCTGGGGTTGGACCGTTCGGTCGGGGATTCGACCCGCACCGCGCGCTCGGTGTCCCTCATCGACCATCCTCCTTCTGCCGGCGACGGTCAGGGCGGGCGCCGAGGCGATGTGCGCCGACCGCTTCGTAGGTGGCTTCCAGCGCTGCCTTGGTCTGGTCGAGGTGGCGCTGGGCGACCCCGATGAACAGGCAGTCGATCACGGTGAGCTGCCCGATCCGGCTGGCCATCGCGCCGGAGCGGTAGGTCGTCTCCCGCACGGCGGTGGTCAGCACGTGGTCGGCCACCTCCGTGATGGGCGAGCGGGCGAAGTTGGTCAGCGCGGCCGTGGTGGCACCGCGCTTGCCGGCCTCCTGCAGCGCCTCGACGGTCTCGGTGGTCGCACCGGTGTGCGAGATGCCGATCGCGACGTCGCCCTCGCGCAGCACGGCCGCCGAGGTCAGCGCGTTGTGGGTGTCCGACCACGCGAAGCAGGTCAGCCCGATGCGGTGCAGCTTCTGCTGGAGGTCCAGCGCGACGAAGGCGCTGGCGCCCACGCCGTAGACGTCGATGCGCCGCGCCCGGGCGACGGCGTCGACGAGGCTGCGCAGCGTCTCGGCGTCGAGCTGGTCGGCGGTCTCCTCGACGGCCTTGGCGTCGGCGTAGGACACCTTCTCGATGATCTTGCGGACGTCGTCCTCCGGCCCGATGTCGCTGCCGAGGTCGCGGTCGCGGCTGGAGGTGCGGGCGGTGTCGGCGGCCAGCGCGATGCGCAGGTCGGGGTAGCCGCCCACCCCGATTGCCTTGCAGAAGCGGGTGACCGTGGTCTCACTGGTGCCCGCGGCTTCGGCCACCTCGGTGATGCTGCGGCGGGCGACCGACGCCGGGTCGGCCAGCACGATGTTGGCCACCCGCTGCTCGGCGCGGGCCAGGCCGGGGAGCAGCGAGCGGATCCGGATCAGCGGGCTGGCTTCGCCGGACTCGGGAAGGGTGTCGTCGGTGACCATGTGGGAAACTTACTAACCGGTATATGTGCAGGTCAATGCGCTTCCATCGGGCGATGGTAACGGCTGCGTCTCAACCCTCGTCGAAGACGGTGCGCAGCCATACCAGGGTTGCACACTTCTGCGGCTACGCTCGAAATGATGAGTCCGACGGGGGAGGCGAGCACCGAGCGCGAGCCGGCACCGGTGCCGCCGGAGCTGTTCTGCGCCGCGGGCTGGTCCCCGAAGCGGGTGCTGGAGCACGAGGAGTTCCTGCTCCAGCAGCACGAGGCGGGCGCGCTGCGCCTGCACGACCGCGGTGAGCTGGGCGGCGCGGGGCCGCCGCTGCGGCGCTGGCGGATGAGCTGGCCGCGCGACGGCGCGACCGTCCACGCCGTCCTCGCCACCATCGACATCCCAGGCCACGACGACGCGGCGAAGGTCTGGTTCGGCGCGCACTGCGAGCTCGGCTGGGGGTGGGACGCGCCGTCGCCGTTGATCCGCCCCGGACTCGGGCAGCAGGTGCTCGTCGACCCCGCGAACGCGCTGGCCGCCACCGGATCGTCGATGTTCAGCGGCGAGGACGCGCTGGAGCAGCCGCTGGCGGTCATCCGCGACCGCGCCACCCGGATGCCGGTGCTGTTCCGCCACGGCCGCGAGGCCGGCGCCCACCGGGCGCGCACCTTCCGCGGCGCGACGCTCGGCGCGGTCGGCATGGTCGGCCTCGACGACGACGCCGCCCGCAGGCTCGCCGCGGAACTGCCCGCCGAGCGCCGGATTCCCGAACGCGGCGCCCGGCTGGTCCTCCCGAGCTGGTGGGAGCCGCACCAGCCGGACATCTGCGTGCCTGCCGACGAGATCGACGACGACGCGGCGTGGCGGGCGCTGGCCGACGCGGCATTGCGCGCGGCCCGCTGGCGTCCGGACGGACCGATGCCAGTGGACGACGAGTGGTGGCGTGCGTTGTTCGAGGGCGCGTGGAACGACGAGCGGGTGGCCGCCCCCTCCGGCAGCGGTGGCGCGCGCTGGTACGCGGTCCGGGACGGCGCCGACAAGGCGCAGCTGCGCCAGCGCATCCAGGGCGTCGGTGACAGCGTCGCGGAGCTGCGCAGCGCGCGGACTCGCCGCGAAAGCGCCCTCGCCGAACTGGAGAGCGACATCGAACGGCATCGGGAGGAGTTGCGTGCGCTCACGCGTTCGCGCACGGCGTTGGCGCGCGGCGTGCTGCGTCTGCGTGCGGAGCGCGACGCTGCACGGGCGGAGCTCGACGGGACGTCGCTTGGCGCGGCGCTGCGCCGCACCAAGGCCGCGCAACGACTAGTGCGAGCCCGCTCGGCGGAACTGCACCGGCGCGAGGAAATGCTCGCGGACCTGCACCGCCCGGCCGACGGGGCCGACGCCTCAGCCGAGGCTCTCGGCGACCACGCCGAAAGTTCTGGTCACGACACCGGAGACGTTGTCCGGGGTGACCTCGACGAGCAGCCTGCCCGCCGGGTCGCCGCCGCTCCACCCGTCGCGACCGTGGTGCTCGCGCCCGGTGTCGAAGACGAGGTCGAGCGCCTCGACGACGCCCGCCGCCGGCGCTGCCGCCGGGTGCTGCACCTGCTCGGCTCCGCCGGGGGCGACGTCGCGCGGCACCTGCGCGATGCGGGTGTGTCCCCGCTGCGGCTGGGCACCACGGCCGACCCCGGCGCCGCGCTGACCTTCCGGACCGCCGACGGCGACTGGCGGCCCTTCGCCCACCACGTGCTGCTCGACCACAGTGGACACCACGTGCTGCACTACCGCCGGGACGGCGACGTCGTGCACGTCGGGTACGTGGGGCCCGCGCTGTGACTCCCGAACCGCTCCCGCCGACGTCCTTCTGCGCCGCGGGCCACGCCTCGGCGTCGCTGCTCGAACACGAGCGGACGCTCGTCGCGCTGCACGAGTCCGGTGCGCTCCGGCTCATCGACGGCGGCCGCGAGGGCTCAGGCCGCCGCTGGCGGATGTCCTGGGGCCACGGCTCGTCGGCCGTGCGGGCGATGGTCGGCGTGCGGGAGAGCGCCACCGACGACGGCGAGGTCACCTTCTGGGTCCACGCCGAGGCCAGGCGCCCGTGGTCGATCCGCGACCAGCGCAACCCGGTCGAACGCATGGGCCTGCTCGACCACGGCCTGAAGGACCCGAGCTCGGCCTACTCGCTCACCCAGCAGAACCCGCTGTTCGGCCTGCGGGAGGTCGGGTTCCTCGAACACACCTTCAGCCGCGACATGCGCGACTCGCCCGTGCTGGTCTACCACGACGAACCGGGCGCCCGGCCGAGCCAGGAGATGCGGCGCTTCCGCAACGCGACCAGGGGCATGTGCGGGCTGCTGCCGGTGGACGACGCGGTCCGCGAGCGCGTCAACGACCTGGTGCCCGCCGACCGGCGCATCCCGCACCGCGCTGTGCGCCTCTACGTGCCGCCGTGGTGGGCCGGCCACGAGGAGGACATCACGGTCGAAGTGTCCCGGCTCGACCGCCCGGGCGTGTGGCGGCGGATCGTCGACACCGTGATCCGGGTGAGCTCGTGGCGCGGTGGCGGCAAGATCCGCGCCACCGCGCGGGAGTGGTCGGCGCTGCTGGACGACCCCATGAACGACGTGCGGATCGTGCCCGCCACGCGCGGCGGCGACGTTCGCTGGCTCCCGGCCCCCGACGACAGCGGCAAGCGCATCCTGCGCAGACGCCTCGACGCCGTCACCGAACAGGCCAGGACGGCCCGGGATGAGGCCGACAGCGCCGCCGAGTCGGTGGCCCGCCGCCGCGCCACCCTGGACGCCCTGACCGCCCAGGTCGCGCTCGCCCGGCGGTCGAGGCGGCGGCTGGCCGAACTCACGCTGCGGCTGCGGCAGGAGCGCGACAGCGCGGAGGCCGCGCTGCGGACGGGCTCGGTCGCGGCGGCGTGGCGCGAAGCGCGCGAGGCGGAACTCGAAGCGGAGCTCTACGCCGAGGAGCTGGACCGCGTCGACGACGAAGTCGTCGCGCAGCGGTCCAGGGCGCGGGCCGCCGCCGGAGGCGGGGCGGCGCGCGGCGCCGAGCCGGCGGAGCCGGACGGCGGTGGAGCGCGGGCGGCGCGGAGCGCGCCGAGCTTCACCGGCTTCGGCGAGCTGCTGGCGGCGGCGGAGCGGGAGCTCGCCGGGCTGCGGCTCGGGCCGCAGACCGCGGTGGCGGTCGAGCTGGACGGCCACCTGCGGTCGGCGCTGTGGCGGCGCCGCACCTGGGACGTGCTCGAACTGCTCTCCGCCTACGCCCTGCGCCGCCGCGCGGCCGACGGCGGCGAACCCTGCCTGCGCGGGTTCTCCTACTACGTGCGGGAGTTCGGGGGGACGCGCGGGATCAGCCCGAGCCTGGTGGCCTCCGGCGAGAGCGAAATGGTGGCCAACACGCCGCGCTTCCGCAACGCCCGCACCTTCGCGGTCCCGCCGGAGGTCCACCGCTCGGGCTGGGAGTTCTTCGGCGCCCACGTCAAGATCGACCGGGGCGGTGGGGTCGCCCCGCGGCTGCACTACTTCGACGACACCCGCGGCCCGACCGGCGAGGTCCACATCGGCTACCTCGGCCCCCACCTCCCCAGCCCGGAGAGCAACTGAAGGAGCCTTCCGGCTCCGGGATCGCCGACCTCGCGAACGTCCGCCACGCGGTGCCGTGCGGGTTGTCGATGACGTAGCGCCACCGGCCGTCCGCGCCCCTGCGGGCGACGTCGGTGGCGGTGCCCGCCATGTCGACCTCGGTGCCGTCCGGCGCGGTGCCGCGGATCGACCAGTCGACGATGAGCAGGGCGATGTCGCCCGCCACGTAGACGTGCCGGGGCGCGGCCTGGATGGGCAGTCCGAGCCCGAGCAGGTGTTCGGCGGCGGCAGCCCGTTCCGCGCCGGTCACGGGATGGCCCGGCACCGGCACGAGCACCGCCGCGTCCTCGTAGACCTGGTCGAGTGCTTCGCGGTCGCCGCTGTTGAAAGCCGCGACGTAGGCCGCGGCGTGCTGGGCGGGATCGTCGGCGCGGAAAGGCGCCGTGCGGTTGTCATGATCAGTCGTCATGACTCCGTCAGCCTATCGCCCGAATCCGTTGCGGTGCAGTCGAATCAGGCATCCGGCACGGAGAACGCGTCCGCGTAGTGCTGGACGATTTCCCGCGGCGGGGGCATCTCGACGCGCCGGACCGACCCCGCGTCGAGCAGCGTGGCGAGCTGGTCGAGGCACAGGTCGTACCCGGCGGCCGACTGGGCGGCGTGGGCGGGGTCCTGGTTCTCGATGTCCAGCCGCAGCAGGCATCCGCCCGGAGCGTCGGCCAGCCGCCACCGCAGCGTTTCGCCGTGCCAGGTGAAGTCCAGCGAGCGCGGCGGCTCCGCCGCCAGCACCTCGCCGGACTGGGGCGGGGCACCCGGGAAGGTGAACGTCGCGGTGCCACCCGGCGTCGCGTCGATGCGCGCGGCGCAGGGGAACCAGGCGGCGAGCTCGGCTTCCTCGGTGAGCGCCCGCCACACCTGCTCCTTCGGGTGGCGGTAGTGGCGTTCGAAGCGCAGCGTCGGGCGCCCGGTGCCGTTGCGGTGCAGGCTCACGTCGGTGCGGAAGGGTGCGGGATCCACTGCTCCCCCTTGTTGGTTGCAATTAAGAAGAGCAAGCTTGCTTTTAACAAGCATGCCAGAGGAGACGGCGATGGCGGTAGAAGAACCCGCGGCCCGGCTCGACACCCGCTACAGCGTCGAGGGGGCTGCGCCGACGAGTTGGGCGCGAGCACGCCAGGTCCTGGAGGACGCGGAGGTGTACTGGTTGTCGACGGTGCGGCCCGACGGCCGTCCGCACGTCACGCCGCTGCTGGCGGTGTGGCTGGACGCCGCGCTGCACTTCTGCACCGGTCCGGAGGAGCGCAAGGCGCGCAACCTGGAGCGCAACGCCCACTGCGTGCTCACCACTGGCCGCAACTCCCTTTGGGAAGGGCTCGACGTCGTCGTCGAAGGCGACGCGGTGCGAGTCGTCGACGACGCCCGGCTGCGCCGCCTCGCCGACGCGTACGAGTCGAAGTACGGCGCCGAATGGCACTTCGACGGGCGCGACGGCGCGTTCCGGCACCCGACCGGCGGTGAGGTGCTGGTGTTCGAGGTGGCGCCGACGACGGCGTTCGGGTTCCGCAAGGGCGAGTACAGCCAGACCCGCTGGACCTTCTGACGGCGTCGGTGCCGCCCCAGCTCACCGGCCGGGGCGGCGCGGCGCGTCACGTCACTGCTTGGTGCAGTGCCGCGGCTCGACGTAGAGGACGATGCGCTCCTCGCCGGGCCGGGCCCAGGGGTAGGTGTCCTCGCCGAGGTACTTCTTGGCCATGCTGTTGATGAACGCGTCGTCCTGGTCGTCCTCGACCCGGACGACCTCACCGCGCACCTCCAGGTAGCGGTAGGGCTGGTCGGGGTCGTGCAAGGACATCGAGATCCGGGCGTCCCGCTGCAGGTTGCGGTACTTCTGCCGGGTCTTGGTCTGGCTGAACTTGATGTGGGTGCCGTCCCACCCGATCCACACCGGACTGGACTGCGGTTCGCCGCGCGGCCCGATCGTGGCCACGTGGGCGAACGCCCGCTTGTTGAGGATGTCCTCGCGGTCCTGCGGGATCACGGCCATGTCGTCTCCTCCTCGTCGGCGCGGCCTGTCGCCAACGATTCAACGGGCTCGCAGTGCTTTGCGCAGGATGGAGTCGTTGGTCCGGCGGTCGCCCTCGCGGGGGGTGCGGGCGGCGGTCGGCCAGTCCGAACTCCTCCAGCCGGTCGACGACGAAGGTCACGTTCGACGCGGAGCACCGCCGACGACTGGGAGGCCCTGCCGCAGTACCTCGACGAGACGGGCGCGCCGGTCGCCAGCCGCCAGCCTGCGCCCGCACCAGGCGGGCCACTGGTCGCCGAGGTCCGGACGTCCGGCGCGTCAACGCCGCCGTTACCCGACGGCGCTGGCTCAGCCGAACAACGGCGTACCGGTCGCCTGAAGCAGGTCCGCCGCCGTCGAGCCGTCCAGCGCTTCGCGCAGGATGTCGGCGTGCCCGGCGTGCCGCGCGGTCTCCTGGATCAGGTGCGAGAGCACCCAGCGCGGAGTCCGCTCGGTACCCGAGGGGATCAGGGCGCTGAGCGGGCCGATGTCCAGCGGCCGGTCCAGGTCGGAGATACCGGCGAACACGGCCGCGGTCTCGTCGGAGATCTTCCGGTACCTGGTCAGCAGGTCGGCCAGCGTCTCCTCCGGGGCCATGCCGAACTCGCTGCTCCAGTCCCGCGCGGGGGAGGGGCGGCCGGCGACGACGTCCACCCAGTTGCGCTCGGCGTTGGCGACGTGCTTGACCAGGCCGCCCAGGCACAGTTCGCTGCTCGGCACCGGACGGGCGGCAGCCTGCTCGTCGTCGAGACCGTGCACGGCACGGCGCAGCGACGCGCGTTGCTCTTCCAGGAACGCGATCAGACCGTCGCGGTCGTCGGCGACTGCGCGCACTAGGGTCGGCATCGGACACCTCATTTCCGTCGTGGTGGCACCGACATCATCTCGCGGGCCCCCGACGGTCTAGCGCGGCGTCTGGAACCAGCCCTCGGGCGTCAGCCGCTCGTCGTCGCGTTCGCCGTCGAGCAGCACACCGGCGCGGTCGGCCACCGAGATGCCGTCGATGTTGACCCCGCGCCCGACGTACTGGTCGTCCGGCGCGTAGCGCCAGCGCAGCCGCAGCGGCTTGGACGACTCCGGCACCGAGCCCTGCACCCGCCACCACGACCGGTGGCCGGCCCCCGCCAGCGACTGCTGCGGGCCCTCGGGCGCTCCCGGGCCGGTGGCGGTGAGCGGCACCGGCTGCCACGTCGCGCCCTCGTCGCCGCTGGCCTCGACCGCCAGCGCGTCCACGCCGTCGCCGTCCATCTGGGTGTCGACGAACGCGTCGAAGGTCACCTGGGCCGCCCCGGTGACCGAGCCCAGCGAGTCGGTCGTCAGCGTCGCCGGGCCCTGCGGCGGGGCGAACCACGACTTCGACCCCCGGACCGGGCGGACCGACATGGCCTCGGCGAGCCCCTGCGCGAGCGCCTGGCGGGCCGGGTTGTTGGAGCCCCAGGACCGCGACGGGTGCACCCGGTTGGTCAGCAGGACGACGATCGAGCGCGAAGCGGGGTCGATCACCAGCGACGTCCCGGTGTAGCCGGTGTGCCCGGCGGTGTGCGGGCCGCTGAGCCCGGCCATGTACCAGCGCTGGTCCAGCTCGAAGCCGAGGCCGTGCGAGTTGCCGGGGAACGCGCTGTTGAAGTTGGTGAGCATCTGCTCGACGCTGTGCTCGCCGAGGATGCGCTCACCGGCGTAGGCGCCCCCGTTGAGCAGGGTCTGCCCGAGGATCGCCAGGTCGTCGGCGGTGGAGAACACCCCGGCCTGACCGGCGACGCCGCCGAGCGACCACGCGTTCTCGTCGTGCGCCTGGCCGCGCACCATCCCGCGCGGCGGATCTGCCTGGAACTCGGTCGCGGCGATCCGGCGCAGCTCGCCGCGATCCGGGTTGTACCCGGTGTCGCGCATGCCGAGCGGTTCGGTGATGCCCTCGGCCACCACCTCGTCCAGCCGGTCACCGGTGACCCGCTCGACCAGCACGCCGAGCGTGATCATGTTCGGGTCGGAGTAGGTGTAGGCGGTCCCGGGCGGGCTCTTGGGCTGGAGCGCCATGACCGTCGGAATGCGGTCCTGGGGCGGCAGCGTCCACAGCTTGACCTCGGCGGGCAGGCCCGAGGTGTGGGTGAGCAGCTGGCGGACGGTGATCGTCTGCTTGCCGTTGGCGCCGAACTCCGGCAGGTACCGGGCCACCGGCGAGTCCAGGTCGACCGCCCCCGCCTCCACCTGCTGCAACACCGCGATGGAGGTGAACAGCTTCGAGATCGAGGCGACGTCGAAGATCGTGTCGCGGTCCACCGGTTCCCACTGGTCGGCCGGCAGCTCGGTGCCCTGCCCGTCGGCGTAGCGCACCTCGTACCCGGCCTCCGAGCGGCTCACCACGACACCGTTGTGCACCACCAGGCCGACCGCGCCCGCGTACATCGGGTGCTCCCGCCCGGGCACGGTCTCGGTCCACGCCTCGATCTGGCCGACCGCCTGGTCGATGGGCTTGGACCGCAGGCCCGCGTCGGAGGGGTCGCCGTCGCGCAGCTCGGTGCTCGCCGGGGCGAACCCCTCCCACGGCCGGTCGAAGCGACCACCACCCACCGGGGAAGCCGAAGCCGAGCCCGCGGTCAGCGCGGCGACCGACAACACCGCGATCGCCAGTACCGTCTTCCCCATCCGCCACCTCAGCTGTAGAGGAGATAAGCCTCGCGCCGGCGGCGGAACTCCGCCAGCTCGTCCTGCCACGACCCGACGATCTCGCGCACGTCCGCACCCGCGTCCACCATCGTGCGCAACCGGTCGGATCCGAACAACTTGTCGATCATCCCGTCCTCGCGCCAGGCGAACGGGTAGAGCTTCCTGGCGGTGACGATCATGGTCACGGCGACGAGGATCGAGTCGATCTCGCCGTCGCGGTAGATCTGCACACCTCCGCACGTCACCCCGGTGTGCTTGGAGAACGTCGGCACGAAGTAGGTCTCGCGGAACCGCACGCCCGGGATGCCCGCGGCGTTGAGCTCGTCGGCCCACCGCCAGTCCACGCCGGGAGCCCCGATGATCTCGAACGGCCGCGTCGTGCCGCGACCCTCGGACCACGTCGTGCCCTCGAACAGGCCGGTGCCGGGGTAGACCATGGCCGTGTCCGGAGTCGGCATGTTCGGGCTCGGCGGAATCCACGGCAGCCCGGTTCCGGGACTGCGGCCGTGCCAGCGCTGCACCTTCACGACCTCGGGCTCCGGCGTTCCGGGCAGGTGCTCCCTGGCGAACATCCTGGCCAGCTCGCCGACGGTCATGCCGTGCTGGAGCACGATCGGCAGGAGCCCGACGCCAGAGGCGAAGCGCGGGTCGAGCTGCGGACCGGCGACCTGCGTGCCGCCGATCGGGTTCGGCCGGTCCAGGACCAGGAACGACGCCCCGACCTTCGCGGCGGCCTGCATCGCGATGTACATCGACCAGATGTAGGTGTAGAAGCGCACCCCGACGTCGGCGATGTCGAACACCACCTGCTCGACCCCGGCCTTGCGGAACATCCCGGCCAGCTTGTCGGCGTCGGCGCCGTAGGCGTCGTACACCGGCAGGCCGGTGCGGGGGTCGGCGTAGTCGCCCTCTGACCCGCCGGCCTGCGACGTGCCGCGGAAGCCGTGCTCGGGGCCGAACACCGCGACGACGTCGACGTCACCGCCGGCGTGCATGGCGTCGACGACGTGCTGCATCGAGCCCAGCACGCCGGTCGGGTTGGTCACCACGCCGATGCGGCGGCCGGTGATCGGCCGCCAGTTCTCGGCGGCCAGCACGTCGGCGCCGGTCAGCACCCCGGAGCGGTTCGGCGCCGGGGTCGGTGGCGCGGCGCAGGCGGCGCCGGTGGTGAGCCCGAGCATCGACGCCGACAGCGCGGAGGTGGTGAGGAAGCTGCGGCGATCCATGTCTCGCGGGCCTCTCGTGGTTGGTGGGGTTACCAGCTCAGACCGTGCCCGAACGGGTAGCGGTCGGTTCCCGGCCTGGTCGGGTCGGGCACCGGGACCGGCAGCTTGCCGACCGGCGCGATCTCCCCGAACAGCGTCCTGGCCAGCGACTCCATCGCCACCGCCTTGTCCGAGTAGGTCGTCAGCCAGGTCGGGACCTCGTCCACGTGGGCGGCGTCGTAGGGGTCGCGGACCGCGACCGCCACCACCGGTTTACCGCTTCGCTGCAATGCGCGCACCAGGTCGCGCTGCGACGCGTTGGCCTCGTTCCACGCGGCGTTGGTCAGCACCACGGTCAGGTCGTTCTGCCCGGCCGCCTGGACAGCCTGGTCGATCTGCTGCGGTGTCGGCTTCATACCGGTCTCCAGCGCGGTCGCCTGCGAACCGCGCGCGGTGATGCTGCCCGCCAGCGCCTTGGTCGGGCTCGCGCCCGCACCGGTCACCAGCACCCGGCCCGGTGGCTGCCGCAACGGCAGCACAGCCGCGTCGTTGCGCAGCAGCGTCGTGGTGCGGTCGGTGATCTTCTGCGCGGCTTCGAGGTTGCGCGGCGACCCGACGATCCGGTCCACCTTGGACACGTCGACGAAGGGCCGGTCGATCACGCCGCGCCCCGCCTTCATCCGCAGGATGCGCTCCACGCTCTGGTCGATCCGCTTCTCGGTGAGCCTGCCGGAGCGCACCGCGCCGATCACGCCGTCGATGGCGACCTGCAGGTGCTGCGGCATCAGCAGCTGGTCGGCACCGGCCTCCAGCGCCAGCACCGGGATCTCGGCGTCGGGGTGCTTGTGCCGCACGCCCTCCATCTGCAGCGAGTCGGTGACGACCACGCCCCGGAAGCCCAGCTCCTCGCGAAGCATCCCGGTGAGCACGTTGCGCGAGAGCGTCGACGGCTCACCGGAGTCGTCGAGCTTCGGCACGACGATGTGCGCGCTCATCACGGTGTCGGTGCCCGCGTCGATCGCGGCGCGGAACGGCGGCGCGTCGAGGGCCTCCCACTGCTGGCGGTCGTGCTCGATGACCGGCAGCTCCTCGTGGCTGTCCTGGTTGGTGTCGCCGTGACCGGGGAAGTGCTTGACCGAGGCGGTGACGGCGCCGTAGCCCTGGTAGCCGCGGACCTGCGCCGCGGTCAGCTCGGCGGCCAGCGCGGGGTCGGAGGAGAACGAGCGGACACCGATGACCGGGTTCGCGGGGTTGACGTTGACGTCGCCGCTCGGCGCGAAGTTCTGCGCCAGGCCCATCGCCCGCAGCTCCTGACCCGTGATCACCGCCGCGCGCTCGGCGTCGGCGGGCGAGCGCCCGGCGCCCAGCGCCATGTTGCCGGGCAGCTGCGTGGCGGGCTCCTTGATCCGGGTGATCTGGCCCTGCTCCTGGTCGGTGGAGATCAGCAGCGGGATCTTCGCGCCCGAGGTCACCGCGGCCCGCTGCAGGCCGTTGGACAGCTCGGCGATCTGCTTCGGCTCGTAGATGCTGTCTGTCCAGTTGAAGTGGATGATGCCGCCCAGGTGGTACTTCTGCACCACCTCGGCGGGGGTGGCGACGCCGAACTCGTCCCGGTTGGCCTGGTGCGGGGTGTCGGCGGTGCGGCCGTAGGCGTAGGTGACGAAGAGCTGGCCGACCTTCTCCTCCAGCGTCATGCCGCGCATGGTGCGAGTGGCCCACGAGTGGGCGTCACCGGCCGGGGCGGCGTTGCCGATGGCGGTCAGGCTGGCGGATACGACGGCCACCGCGCTGATCGTGGCCGCGGCGAGGCGGCTTCTCCTGCCCACTGTGCCTCCTGACGGCGGTCCGTCCGGCAACGCCCGGTCGGAAGTTCACGGGGAAATCGGTCGAATTGGGAAGCTACCCACCTGCGGGGTGGCGGTCAACGCTGCGCAACGGCGTGGCTGCGGACGGCGTCCACGGCCCGCGGCCGCCTTCGGCCGCTTCGCCGAACCGCCGACGGCGTTCGGCGGCCACCACCCGCACCGCGGCGCCGTCACAGGGCTTGATCCGCTGCCCTTTCGGTCCCGTACTGCACTGCTGGTTGCAGGGGCTCGAAGCTCTGCTCTCCGCTCCGGCCCGTTGTAGACGCCGAGGGTTGTCGTCACGCCAGCGCCGGATCGCTGCATTCCACCGAGTCCCCGTCTGCCTGGCCGCCTGCCACGGACCTGCTGTCCGCGCCGCCACTTGCCCTCGCGCTACCGCGCGGTCGCTGTCTGCCGCCGAGCTGCTGAACGCGGGGCGCCGAGTCGCTGTCCACGCCGCCGCTGGCCCCCACGCGACCCCGTGCCGTTGTCCGCACCGCCGCCTGCCGCACGCAGCGATCGGCACCGCTGCCAGCCACCGAACTGCCGTACACGCCACCGCCAGCCGCCGCGCGCCGGGTCGCTCGTCTGCTGATGAGCTGCTGTCCACGCCGCTGCCTGCCGCCGGGCTGCCATTCGCGCGGGCACCTGCCGCCGGGTTGCTATTCGCGCGGCCGCCTGCCGCCGCACGACCGCCTGCCGTCGTCAACGCCGCCGCTGTCTCCGCCACCGGGCCGCCTTCCGCCCGCCACCTCAGCCGCCGTCAGCCCAGCCGCCGTGATCCCCAGCCGCCGTCAGCCCAGCCGCCGTGATCCCCAGCCGCCCGCCGCCGTCATCCCCAGCCGCTTCCGCCCCCAGCCGCTTCCGCGCCGCCACCCCGCCAGCCGTCCACGCCCCGACGGGCCGACCCAGGCCTGTCGTCCCACAGACATGCGGCGGCGCCCGCCAACTGCGTTGGCGGGCGCCGCCCTTCGCGCGAGCTCTCGGACTACCAAGCGTGCAACTCTTGTCGTAACTTGTGGGCCCGGCGTCCGGCGTCCCGGTACGCGACCCTGTGGACGACCAGCCTCCCGCGGCGGCTGCGCGTGGGTGTTCCGAGTCCCGCGCACGGAGCCGGTATGGGGTGGACGCTACTTCTCCTCCGTAACGTCCCTGGCCAATCCAGGTTCCGCACTTCCTTTGTAGTCCGTGACGCGCGTCACTGCAAGGGTCCTTCGGATCTGCACCGCACGCCGCGAACCTGCGCTTGCAGGCAGATTGCGCGCATTGGCCGAATCAGCGGATCGCCGTCGGCGGATCACCGGTGGCGACGCCAGTACCGCACGCCCCACCAAGCCGCGCCGGCCGCCGCGACGGCGCCCATGCCGACCCCGGCGGCCGTCACGGCCGCGCGCGACGGCGTCGGGATGCGGGCGCGCAGCGACACGGGGTGGTCGAACGCCAGCGTCGGCCAGCCGCGCTGTACCGCCTCCTTGCGCAGGCCCCGGTCGGGGTTGACCACAGTCGGGTGGCCGACGCTCTCCAGCAGCGGAAGGTCGGTCACCGAGTCGGAGTAGGCGTGGCACTGCGAGAGGTCGTAGCCGTACTCCTCGGCCAGCTCGCGGGCGGCGGCGGCCTTGTTCTCCGCCGAGCAGTAGAAGTCGACCTCGCCGGTGTAGCGCCCGTCGGAGACCACCATCCGGGTCCCTGAGGAGTGCGTGGCTCCGAGCAGCTTGGCGATCGGCGCCACGACCTCCTGGCCCGACGCCGAGAGCACCACGATGTCGTGGCCCTGCTCCTTGTGCTCGGCGATGAGCTGGGTCGCCTCCTTGTAGACCAGCGGGTCGACGATGTCGTGCAGCGTCTCCTCGACGATGGCGTTGACCTGCTCGACGTCCCACCCGGTGCACAGCGAGGTGATGTGCGCGCGCATGCGGTCCATCTGGTCGGCGTCGGCGCCGGCCAGCATGAACACGAACTGGGCGTAGGCGCTCTTGAGCACCGCACGCCGGTTGATCAGTCCTTCCTGGAAGAACGGCCTGCTGAAGGCGAGCGTGCTCGACTTCGCGATGACCGTCTTGTCCAGATCGAAGAACGCTGCCACACGTGGCTGCGGGGCGACCGGGTGGTTCGCGGGCTCTGTCACGCCGCCCAGCATACGAGTCCCGCTCCGCGCGGCGGGGTCCCCGCAATAGCGCACCACCTTTGACGTTGGGTGCCGTCCCCGGGCCGGGTTCCATTGAGCGGGAAACATTTCTTGACCCGAATGGGGGTTCACGGGAAGCGGAATGGCGGCTCGACGCAAGGACGTTCCCTCTAATGGACGGGGGACATGCCTGGGGAGCGGGGCGATACAGTGTGTGAGTCCGGTCCGCCGGACCTGGTTCAGCTCGACCCCCCGGAGCTGAACCGCCGACGACCCCCGTCCCTCCCCCCTGGCGGGGGTCGTCTTGTTTCTCGAGTCGGTTCCGGCAGAACCGATTTCCTTTCACTTTCGTTCGGTGCCGAGTTATCCACAGCCGGGGTAGTTGTCCACAGATTTCCGAATTGACTCTGGGCGGCTCGACGACGTCCGGCCACTGTGGATATCGAGACCGCCGCGCTCCCGGACCGGAAACCGGCGGGCTCGCAGTCCGCACCCGCACCCGGAAATCGGAGCCCCGTCATGTCCGCCGCTACCAGCCTGCCGTCTTCCACTCCACCCACCGCCCCCGCAGGCCCACGTCCGCTGCTGATCACCTGCGATGCCGAGCTGGCCGAGGACGTCCTGCGCCTGGCCGCGGCGGCGGGATGCGACCTGGACCGCGCGCCCGACCCGCTGTCGGTCGGGGACCGCTGGCGAACGGCGCCACTGGTGCTGCTGGACGGTCCCGCGGCCGAAGCGGGCGTGGCGAACGGCCTGCCGCGAAGACCACGTGTGCTCGTGCTCGCCCGCGCCCCGGGAGGTGATCTGTACCGCGCCGCCTTCCACATAGGCGCGGAGCAGGAGGTCATCCTGCCCGCGCACGAGGGGCACCTGATCGAGCTGCTCGCAGAGGCGGTCGACCGTTCCGCACCGCGATCGGGGCGGGTGCTCGCCGTCATCGGCGGCAGCGGAGGCGCGGGCGCGTCGGTGCTGGCGACCGGTGTGGCGGTGACGGCGGCGCGGCGCGGCCAGCGCTCGTTGCTGCTGGACTGCGACCCGCTGGGCGGAGGCCTGGACCTGGCGGTCGGCGCGGAGAGCACCGACGGCGTCCGCTGGTCCGGGCTCAGCGTCAGCGGAGGCCGGGTGGCCGCGGGCGCGTTGCACGACGCCCTGCCGCAGCGCCGAGTCGGTTCCGGCTCTCTCGCCGTGCTGGCCTGCGACCGCGACGGCCCGTCTTCCGGGCTGACGCCGCAGGCGGTCGGAGCGGTGGTCGACGCAGGGCGGCGTGCCGGGCAGACCGTGGTGTGCGACCTGCCGAGGCACCTCTCGGAGGCCGCGCTGGCCGGACTGCGGAAGGCCGATCTCACCCTCGTCGTCGTTGCCGCCGAGGTCCGCGCCTGCGCGGCGGCGGCTCGGCTGGTCGCCGAGATCCGCGACCGCACGGCCGGACGGCTGCGACTCGTGGTGCGCGGACCGGCTTCGAGCGGACTGCGCGTGTCCGACGTCGGCCGCGCCGTCGGGGTCGAAGTCCTCACCGCCGTGCGCCCGCAGACCGGCCTGTCCACGGCGCTGGACCGCGGCGGCTTCTGCGCGACACGTGCCGGTCTGCGCCGGACGGTGGAACGAGCCGCTTCCGAGGTGTTGCGGGCGCTCGGGCGGACCGGCACCGCCCCGGAACACGCCCTGGTCGGTGCGGCATGAACGGGGAACTGATCGAGCGGGTGCGCAACCGGCTCGCGGGCAGCGGCGTGCCGCTGACGTCGTCCGCGGTGGCCACGGCGGTGCGGGCGGAAGCAGGCGGGCTGGTCGGCGACGCCGACGTGCTCGACCGGCTCCGCCAGGTGCAGCGCGAGTTCCTCGGGGCCGGTGCGCTCGAACCGCTGCTGCGCGACCCGGCGGTCACCGACGTGCTGGTCACCGCGCCCGACGCGGTGTGGGTCGACCAGGGCGATGGACTGCGGCGCTGCACGGAGACCTTCGCCGACGAGGACGCCGTGCGGCGCCTCGCGCAGCGACTGGCACTGGCCAGCGGCCGCAGGCTCGACGACGCGCAACCGTGGGTCGACGCCTGGCTGCCCCGCGCGACCGGCGCCGTCCGGCTGCACGCGGTGCTGCCGCCGGTGGCCGACAGCACCTGCATCTCGCTGCGGGTCCTGCGTCCGGCGGTGCACGGCCTCGACTCCCTGCACGGCAAGGACATGTTCGACGCGCCGACCGCCGAACTGCTGCGCTCGATCATCGCCACCCGGCTGGCCTTCCTCGTCGTCGGAGGTGCGGGAGCGGGCAAGACCACGCTGCTCGCGGCGATGCTCGGGGAGGTCAGCCCCGCCGAGCGCATCATCTGCGTCGAGGAGGCCAGCGAGCTGCAACCCGACCACCCGCACGTGGTTCGCCTGCTGACCCGGCCACCGAACATCGAGGGTGCGGGGGAGATCCAGGTGCGCGATCTCGTGCGCCAGGCCCTCCGGATGCGACCGGACCGCCTGGTCGTCGGCGAGGTGCGCGGCGGCGAGATCTGCGAGCTGCTGGCCGCGCTCAACACCGGGCACGAAGGGGGCGGCGGCACCCTGCACGCGAACTCGCCCCGCGAGGTGCCCGCGCGAATGGAGGCACTGGCCGCGCTCGGCGGTCTCTCCCGTGCCGCGCTGCACAGCCAGCTGGCCGCCGCGGTCCAGGTCGTCCTCCACGTCCAGCGGACGCGGCAGGGCCGCAGGCTGGCCGCGGTGGGCGTGCCGTTCCGCGTGGGCGACCACATCGAGGTCCGCCCGGCGTGGGAGCAGCACTCCGGTTGGGGACCGGGCGCGGAAGCGCTCGCGGCGATGCTCTCCGCGCGGGGAGGTGCGTTGCCGTGCTGACGTTCCTCCTGCTCGCGCTGTCGTTGCTCTGCTGGCCCGATCTGCGGGCGCAGCGAAGGCTTGGCGCGTTGACCTCGACCACCTCGTGGTCATCGGGAGCAATGGTGGTCCGAGTGGCACGGATCGGCTGGATACCGGTCGCCGCCGCGCTCGGAGCCCTCCTCGCAGGTGTCGGCGGCCTGTTCGCGGCCGTGGCGCTGGCCGTTCTCGGACGTCGATACGTGCGGTCCCGGCGGAGCTTCCGCGTCGGGGTGGAGCGGTCTGCCGAACTCTCCGGTGGCATCCGGTTGCTGGTGGCCGGGCTCCGCGCCGGCGCACATCCGGCTGTGGCGGCGGAGGGCGCGGCAGCGGACTCGGCACCTGCGATATCCGGGGTCTTCCGGGACCTGGCGTCCGCGGCGAAGCTCGGCGGTGACATCCCGACGGTGCTCGACAACGGCGGCCACCCCGCCGAGCTCCGGCAACCGCTGGCGCGGCTCGGCCGGGCGTGGAGGCTCGCCGAGCGGCACGGCGTGGCGCTGGCGGACCTGCTGGACGCGGTGCGGCGCGACGTCGACCACCGGGTCGCCTTCATCCGCGATCTCGAGTCGAAGATGGCGGGCCCGCGTGCCACCGCGGCCATGCTCGCCGGCCTGCCCCTGCTCGGCCTGCTCCTGGGCGAAGCGGTCGGTGCGGCACCGCTGGCCGTACTTACCGGGCAGGCATTCGGCCAGGCCGTCCTGGTCGTGGGCGTCGCCCTGTTGTGCGCCGGCCTGTTCTGGACCCTCCGCCTGACGGAGGGAGCGATATCTCCATGAGCGCCCTCGCACTCGCGCTGGCCTTGCTCGCCATCGCAGCCCTCCTGGCGCCCGTGAACACCGCCCGCGCCCGCCTGCTCGACCTCCCCACGCCCCGGCCACGACCCAACCCCACACCGACCGGCCGCCGACTCACACCCACCCCGAACACGCCAATCCGGAGCACACCCATCCCACGCGCGACCAGCCCAGGAACGTCCACCTCAGGCATGGCCACCTCGAGAACGGCCACCCCAGGAAAGGTCGCCTCAGGAGCGTTCACCTCGGGCACGGCCACCTTCGGAACGACCTTCTCGGAGACAGCACTCAATCCCAACGATGGACTTTTGCCAGCTCGAGCAACACCCGACCCCACAACCAGCTCCGTGCCGGGCGACCCCGCCAACCTCTTGTCGGGCTTCTCCGCCGCGACTCAAAGCACAGATCTGGTGCCGGGTTGGCCAGTCATCGGCAACGCCTCTGACGTCTCCACGGGCGGCTCTTCTCCGCGCACCGCATCTGGCTTCCCGCCGGACGGTTTCCCCGTCGGGAATCCGTCGGCTGGACCCGCGATTGACCTCACTGACAGCCCATGGTCGAGACGATCGCCGACAGCTCTGCCCACCGATGCCCTGAGCGGCCTCCCAGCTGGTTTCCCCATGGACCTCCCACCCGGTCTCCCCATGGACGTCCCGCCCGGGTTCGTCACCGACTCCGCGCCAACAAGGTCCTCAGCCGGTCTTCACGCCCATCCCTCGGCGCGGGAGCAGGTGGGGTCGCTGCCGGCCCGGTTGCGAGCTGTCCGCATCGCGATGGCCCGGTTCGCCGCCTCGATGGGCGGTTGCAGGTGGGCTGATCGCTTCCGCCGAAGATCTGCGAAGACCGACCCCCTCGTGCTCGCCGCGGGCTGGGACCTGCTCGCTGCCGGGATGCGGGCAGGGCTGCCGGTGCCGGTGATCTTGCGGGCCGTTGCGGCGGAGTTCGACGGCGCCCCGGCGGGTGTGCTCGACGAGGTGGCTCGGCTGCTCGCCCTCGGTGCGGATGCCGTGGCCGCGTGGGAACCCGCGCTGCGACACCCCGATACCGAGGAACTCGCCCGCGCCGCCCGTCGGACGGCGCGGACCGGGACAGGTCTGGCCGACGTGGCGGCCGACCTCGCCGCGGACGCGCGCGCGTCCGTCGGTGCACGGGCTCAAGCCCATGCCCAGCGGGCGACGGTGTGGGTCGCACTGCCGTTGGGTCTGTGCTTCCTGCCCGCGTTCCTGTGCCTCGGTGTCCTTCCGGTGGTCGCAGGAATGCTCAACCGCATTGTCGCAACCTGGTGATTGTCCAATGAGGGCGGACAGTCGTCCGCTCACCGATGAAGAGAGAGGAATCAACATGCAGAGCAACCTCATCGTCCGGAGCCAAGTTTCGACGCGCACTTCGCGTTCGCGATTGTTGTTGCGGCGACTCCGCTTTCTGCTGCGGGGCGACGACGGGATGAGCACCGCGGAGTACGCGATCGGCACGCTGGCCGCGGCCGCACTCGGTGCGATCCTTTACACCGCGGTGAACAGCGACACGATCAAAGGGGCCGTAACCGCTTTGCTCGAACGCGGATTCGCGGGTATCTGATGTCGCGCATGCGAGCCGTGCCGGCGCCGCTGCCCCCGGGCGGCGCCGGCATCGGCGTTCGAACACGGGCCTCTGTACGGGTCAACGGGGCTGAAACATTTCCCTTGTACGTAAGGGAAACCGCACAACCACCACCCACGGCCACGGTCCTGTCAATCCGGCGACTCATCACCATCCGCACCTTGGCTGGCGATCGCGGGGCCGTGACGGTCGAGGCGGCACTCGGCATTTGTTCGCTCGTGCTGGTGTTCGCGCTCGGGGTCGGTGGGTTGTGCGCGGTGATCGGGCAGCTCCGCTGCACGGACGCCGCGGTGGAGGCCGCGCGGCTGACCGCGCGCGGCAGCCAGGCCGAGGCCGCAGGCGCGGTGCGACGGTTGGCGCCGACCGGAGCGACCTTGACCGTCTCGGTGACCGGTGACCAGGTCACTGCCGAGGTGCGGTCGCCGCTGCCCGGCGGGTTCCTGCCCGGCAAGTGGCTGAAGAGCACGGCATTGGCCGTCATGGAACCAGGCGCGGCCACGGCGGCCGTCGAGCCCGCGCCAGCCGGGGACGTCCCGCTGGCCGAGCAGGTCCCGCCAGTCGAGCAAGTCCCGCCCGAGCAAGTCCCGCCAGTAGGCCCGACCCCAGGCCCCAGTCAGTCCGAAGGTTCGAACGAGCCAACCACATCCCGAACGCCGAACGAGTCCGATACGCCCACCAAGGAGTCCGGAAGCTCGACGTCCGGAATCGCCACGTCCGATGTCAAGGAGAACGACAACGATGCGGGTGAAATCCCGGCCACCACCGGCCCGCTTTTGGGCCGACCACTCTCGGGTGGCGATCTGCGGCCAGCGTCCAGTGCCGCGGAAACAGCTTCTCCGGAAGGAGGTGTGCCGTGACGACACGTGCCTCGCTTGCCGGTGACCGTGGTGCGGCAACGGTGTTCTCCGCACTGCTCTCGATCGCACTGGTCGCCGTGCTGGCGTTGGCGTTGCAGTTGGCCTCCGGTGTTGTCACGCGACACAGAGCGGAGGGGGCTGCTGACCTCGCCGCCTTGGCGGCAGCGGCGCACGTGGTGCAGGGTCCGGAGTTCGCGTGCGGGCGCGCGGACTGGGTGGCGCGGGGTATGGACATCGCGATCACGTCCTGCCGGCTGGAAGGAGCCAACGCGCGCATCGAGGCGCGGGCGGACTCGCCCGTGCTGGGCAGCTTCGCGGTCATCACCGCACGCGCCCATGCCGGATCAGCCGGAGGTTGACTGCCGCCGAACTTCGGGATAGGTGACCAAATCTCGGAAAAGATGAGGCAATTGGGATATTGCTGAGCATAGGTCGTTGGTATTAGTCGCAGGTGTTGCCGAATGTTGCCACTGGCTCGTGGATTCCGCTGCGACCAGGCCTGTCTCCACGTGCAAGTAGGCGCCAGTACGCATGTGCGCGCCCGCGTACGCGCATATGCGTGCGCCCGTACACGGGTGCGCACACGCGCGAATCTGGCGGTGGCGCAACGGCAAACGCCGCAACACGCCGAGAGGTGAGAGCGCCGTGATCTTGGAGCTGCGGGCGTGAGCGCGTTGCGCAGGCCGATCAAGCGCGCATGATGCTGTTGCGTGCGGCGGGTTTTCGGCCGTTCACGGTGTCCGAGACGCAAGCTGCTCCATGTGCCGGGAGCTGCGAGTTGTGCGCGGCCGCTTCGCTGCTCCGTATGGCCGGATGTGTTCGGCAGCACTGGTCAATGTGGTGGCGCACGTTGTCGTCCACTGGCATGTTGGTTTGGACGGCGACATCCACGGGTACGAGATCGTCATCGGTCCGCTCCACCGCCGGATCTCCGCTCGGCTTCCGCCCGTCGACGCGCTGTCTTCCGGCCGCCCGGTCGTCGTCCGGCCGACCGCCGGTGGAGTCAGGTCGGCGGACGCCGTTCCGCCGCTGATCCACGACGAGCGGTCAGCACGACTCGACGAGAGGTCGGCGACCGGTTCGGGATGGCCGTTGTTGCAACAAGTTCGCGACTTCGGCGCTCGTTCGCGCGCCGTTCGTCAGGATGATCTATCGGCCGCTCTCTCGCGCCCGCTGCGTTCGTCGAAGCCAAATGACCGGTCGTCGATGCGGGGGTGTACCGCGGGTGCCTTCGTGACGTTCATTAGTGGTGTGAGCGCGGGACCCAACGGTCCGCGACAACGGAGTCGGGACTCAGGTGACACCCCCGAATCACCGGGAACCGCGCGCACTGCTGAACAGGGAGGCGGAGTAGAGATGGATTGGTCGGCGGATGAGTGGCAGGACGCCATCGGCGGTGTCCGGGCTCTCCAAGCCGGGCTGCTGAACAACCGGATCGAGCTGCGGGTCGAGGCGATCGGCTTCGCTTCGCGCGGCTGGCCGGTGCTGCCCGGGACCTATCCGGTGGGCACTCGGTGGATCGGACGCGACGGCGGCGAAGCCGACGGTCCGATGCCGGTGCACCAGGACTGGGAGGAACGGCTCGGGACCAACCCCGACCAGGTGGCCGCCTGGTGGTCCGGTCGTCCTCACAGCCTGCTGCTCGCGACCGGGACGGCCGTCAACGCCGTCGAGGTCGACGCGGCGCTCGGCTACCGCGCCGCCGTCGCCCTGCGCACGCTGGGATTCCCGGTCCCGATCGTGGCCGTTCCCAACGGGCGCTGGTATTTCCTGACCTCCGGCGGAGATCGGCTGGCCCCCGAACTGGCCGATCTCACCGAGGTCAGGTTGCACGGAGCCGGCAGCTGGGTCCCCATGCCGCCGACCACCTACCCGCACGGTGCGGCGCACTGGCGGGTCAAGCCCGAGGTCTGCGGGTGGACCCTGCCGTCGCTGGACTTCGTGCAGGACGCCCTCGTCCAAGGACTCAACCAGGACCACAACGTGGCTGACCTCGTCGCAGCAGGCGGATGACCGCCATGTCGACCGGGACCGCACCGCACGCATCGGCACCGCGCCCTGGGCACCCCGAGAACACGACCGGCGGCATGAGGAGCGACCACCGCGCTGCGCACGAGCGCGAATCGCACTCAATCCCGCTGACGCCGCTCGTGCAGCCCAGCCGATCCGGCGAGCCGGCCCGCGGTCGACACCGCGTCGAGAACAGCCACCGCCCCCGCCTTGTCCAGCGGTTCGTTGCCGTTCCCGCACTTCGGCGACTGGACGCAGGACGGGCACCCAGCCGGGCACTCGCAGGAAGCGATCGCTTCCCGCGTCGCGGCCAGCCATGGGAACAGCGCGGCAAAGCCGCGATCGGCGAATCCGGCCCCTCCCGGATGACCGTCGTGCACGAACACCGTCGCCTCCCCGGTGTCGGCGTGCATGGCGGTGGAGACACCGCCGATGTCCCATCGATCGCAGGTAGCGAACAGCGGTAGCAGGCCGATCGCCGCGTGCTCGGCGGCATGCAGCGCACCGGGGATGCGCGCCGGATCCAGCCCGGCGCCCCCCGGTGCGCTGCCGCACAGCAGCTCCGGGCTGATCGTGTACCAGACAGCCCTGGTCACCAGCTTCCTGGCGGGCAGGTCCAGCGGTACCTGGTCGAGCACCCGGCCCGACGGCAGCGTGCGCAGGTAGCCGACGACCTGCGAGGTGACCTCCACGTCACCCAGGCACACCGCCACGTCGGGGCCCACCTGCCGGTGCTCGACGGTCCGCAGCACCGAGATGTCGACCGACTCCCGCGCCGAAGTCGTCCAGTCCGGGCTCTCGGCGTGCACAAGCGCGAGGTCGGTGTTTAGGTCCAGCTCGTCGACCACGAACGACTCGCCCTGATGCAGGTAGACGGCACCCGGGTGCACCGTGGCGCACGCCGAGTCGGGGTCGACGGTGCCGAGCATCCGGCCGGAGTCGCCCTCGACCACCGCTACCTGCGAGCCGCCCGAACCCCGCAGTTCGACGCTGCGGTGCGGGCGCTCCCGCTCGGTCCAGTACCAGCCGTGCGGACGTCGCCGCAGCACGCCGTCGGCGGTGAGCGCGTGGACCGCCTCCGCCGCGGGTGCGCCGCCGAAGGCGTCGAAGCACTCCTCCTTCAGCGGAAGCTCGGACGCGGCGCACGCCAGGTGCGGTTCGAGCACGTACGGGTTCGCCGGGTCGAGCACGGTGGCCTCGACCGGGCGTTCCAGCACTGCGGGCGGGTGGTGCACGAGATAGGTGTCCAGCGGGTCGTCCCTGGCGACGAAGACCACCAGCGCGCCTTCGCCGTCGCGGCCCGCCCGGCCCGCCTGCTGCCAGAAGGAGGCAAGCGTGCCCGGGTAACCCGCGACGATCACCGCGTCCAGGCCGGCGATGTCGACCCCGAGCTCCAGCGCGTTCGTCGTCGCCACCGCGCGCAGGTCACCGGCGAGCAGGGCGCGTTCCAGCGCACGGCGGTCCTCCGGCAGGTAGCCGCCCCGGTACGCCTTGACCCGGTCGGGCAGGCTCGAGTCGACCTCGGCGAGCGCGCGCTGGGCCGACAGCGCCGCGACCTCCACCCCGCGTCGCGAGCGGATGAAGGCGAGCGTGCGGGCGTCCTCGATCACCAGCTCGGTCATGATCCGCGCCGTCTCCGAACCAGCCGACCGCCGGACCGGAGCACCGTTCTCGCCGATCACCTCCTCCAGCAGCGGAGGCTCCCACAACGCCACGGTGCGCGCGCCGCGCGGCGAACCGTCGTCGGTGATCGCCCGGCACCGGGCACCGGTCAGCCGCTCGCCGAGGTCGCCCGGGTCGGACACGGTCGCCGAAGCCAGCACGAATACCGGGTCCGCGCCGTAGTGGTGTGCGATGCGCCGAAGCCGCCGCAGCAGCAGCGCGACGTGCGAGCCGAACACGCCCCGGTAGGTGTGGCACTCGTCGACGACGACGTAGCGCAGGCTGCGGAAGAACCGCGCCCAGCGGCTGTGGGCGGGCAGCACACCGAGGTGCAGCATGTCCGGATTGGTGAAGACCCAGCGGCCGTAGGCGCGCACCCAGTCGCGGTCGACCTTCGGAGTGTCGCCGTCGTAGCCGGCCGCGCGAATGCCTCCGAGCCCCAGCTCCTCGACGGCGCGTAGCTGGTCGGCGCCGAGCGCCTTGGTCGGGGAGAGGTAGAGGGCGGTCGCCGTGCGGTCCTCCAGCAGCCGCGACAGCACCGGGAGCTGGTACACCATCGACTTGCCCGACGCGGTGCCGGTCGCGACCACGACGTGCTGCCCGGACCGAACGGCGTCGGCGCCCTCGACCTGGTGCACCCACGGCTCGCGGACCCCGCGCGCGGCGTAGGCGTCGACGACCTCGGCCGGCACCCACGACGGCCACTCCGCGGTGCGGGCGGAGCGTTCCGGCAGGTGCTTGACGTGGCGCAGCGGCGACTCGGCGGAGGGAACCCCGGCGAGCACGCGGTCGAGCAGGTGCCGTCCCCTGTCCTTGCTCTCTGCGGTCACCCTCCGAGCCTTGCACAGGCCGATGCGGCCGAGCCGGGCTGTCTGCGGGACGGACGTCGAAGCTGCTCGCAAGACGCGGATCGAGGCCGTCCGCGCGCCGGGTATCGAGGCCGTCCGCGCGGGCGGACAGCGGGGGAGCGGCGCGAGCACGGCAGTGCCGAGGGGCGCGAGCACGGCAGTGCGGAGCGGAGGATCTCCCGGTGGGGGCATTTGACCAGGCATTTCGCCGGGTCGCGAGGCGGCTGGACGGGCCGATGCGGCTCTGGAGGCGACGCCCGGACGCGCAGTCGCTCGCGCCCTCGATTCTCGACGCCGTGTTGGCGACCTTGCCCGAAGCGCTACACCGCCCGAGGTCGCCGCGTCGGCATCGGCTGGACACGCGGTTGCCCGTGGCGCCACGCCGTCCGGGTCCGTCGTATCGGCATCGGCTGGCCAACGACGGCGCCCGGAGCGCCGCACCGTCGGGGCCGCCGCACCGACAACAGATGCGCAAGCGCGCCGCCCGTGGCGCCACGCCGTTCGGGTCCGTCGTATCGACGTCGGCTGGCCAACGACGGCGCCCGGAGCGCCGCCCGTCGGGCCGCCGCGTCGCCGTCCATCGCATCGGCCTGCGCCGCCGCCATTCGACATCGCGGCGCGATGCGCCGCGCCCTCGGTGCCGGGTGCCCTCGGCAGACCCTCCCGCCCCATCCGTACCGGGAGCCCGCATAGCACCACAGCGAGTTGCCGCTCGCCCGTCGCCTCCGCGCTGCGAGCCGGAGGGCGTCGCGAGCCCCTGCGTGTGGGCGCGTCCGACGATCGGGTGGTTTTGATCCGCAGGATGGATTTAACTGAAAAAGTTGCCCTTTACTACATGTCACCCGTTCGGTCCAAATCAAGATCGCACCTTTCGGGTGATCAAGTAGGCGGCTGAATCGATTTTTCGGTAACGAATGTGCACGTCGCGACGAGTCGCGTATCACACCGTGAGGTAAGCCACTCGTGGCCTGAATAGACTTCCCGGCCACGACGTCGCCACGGCCGACCGAAGGTCGGCGCGAGGCGGGGCCGCCTACCGCGCGCCGGAGGGCAGTGCCGTCGGATCGGCGCACCGCCGGCGCAGAACCGAGCACAAACCAGGAGGACGGATGTCCCTGCTCACCCCGGTCCAGCAAGGCTGGGCCCAGGGCACTGCACCACCGAGCTCGTCGCACCGGATGGACCTCGCCCAGCACGCCACGGGCATCGAGCTCGCCACCGCCGACTACGCCGTCGTCGGCGCGGTCATGGTGATCGCCCTGGCGGCGCTGGCCTTCGGCTACGTACTGATCAGGGAAGTGCTCGCCGCCGGACAGGGCACCGCCAAGATGCAGGACATCGCCAAGGCGGTCCAGGAAGGTGCGTCCGCCTACCTCAACCGGCAGTTCCGCACCCTGGCGATCTTCGCGGTCGTGGTGTTCCTGCTGCTGTTCGCGCTTCCCGCGGAGTCGACCGGCGAGGCCGTCGGCCGGTCGATCTTCTTCCTCTTCGGCGCCGCGTTCTCCGCGGTCATCGGCTACCTCGGCATGTGGCTTTCGACCAGGGCGAACGTCCGGGTGGCGGCCGCGGCCCGGGAGAAGGAGGCGGGCCGCGAGAAGGCGATGCGGGTCGCCTTCCGCACCGGCGGCGTGGTCGGCATGATCACCGTCGGTCTCGGTCTGTTCGGTGCCGCGCTGGTGGTCATGGTCTACGCGGGCGGCGCGCCGCGGGTCCTGGAGGGCTTCGGCTTCGGAGCGGCGCTGCTGGCGATGTTCATGCGGGTCGGTGGCGGCATCTTCACCAAGGCCGCCGACGTCGGCGCCGACCTGGTCGGCAAGGTCGAGCAGAACATCCCCGAGGACGACCCGCGCAACGCCGCGACCATCGCCGACAACGTGGGCGACAACGTCGGCGACTGCGCGGGCATGGCGGCCGACCTGTTCGAGTCCTACGCGGTCACGCTCGTGGCCTCGCTGATCCTGGGCACCGCGGCCTTCGGTCTGCAGGGCCTGCTGTTCCCGCTGATCGTCCCGGCCATCGGCGTGGTCACCGCGGTCATCGGCGTCTACATCACCAAGGCCAGGGCCGGTGAGAGCGCCCTGACGGCGATCAACCGCTCCTTCTTCATCTCGGCGGCGATCTCCGCCGTGCTGTGCGCCGGTGCGGCCCTGCTGTACCTGCCCAGCTCGTTCTCCGGTCTCACCGGCGTGTCCGACGAGATCCGCGCGACCGGCGGCAACCCGGCCGTCATCGCGCTGGTCGCGGTGATCATCGGCATCGTGCTCGCCGCGGTCATCCTCAAGCTGACCGGCTACTTCACCGCCACCGAGCACCGCCCGGTGCGCGATGTCGGCAAGTCCTCGCTGACCGGTGCCGCGACCGTCATCCTCAGCGGCATGTCGGTGGGCTTCGAGTCCGCCGTCTACACCGCGCTGGTCGTCGGCGCCGCGGTGTTCGGCGCGTTCCTGCTGTCGGGCTCGCTGGCGGTGGCGCTGTTCGCGATCGCGCTGGCCGGCTGCGGTCTGCTGACCACCGTCGGCGTCATCGTCGCGATGGACACCTTCGGCCCGGTCAGCGACAACGCGCAGGGCATCGCCGAGATGTCCGGTGACGTCGAGGGAGAGGGCGCGCAGATCCTCACCGAGCTCGACGCGGTCGGCAACACCACCAAGGCGATCACCAAGGGCATCGCGATCGCGACCGCCGTGCTGGCGGCGACGGCGCTGTTCGGCTCCTACCGCGACGCCATCAACCAGGCGCTGGCCAGCGCCGGTGGCGCGCTCGCCGAGATGGAGTTCATCGTGTTCGCGCCGAACGTGCTGGTCGGCGTGGCCATCGGGGCGGCCGTGGTGTTCTTCTTCTCGGGCCTTGCGATCAACGCCGTGTCGAGGGCGGCGGGTGCCGTGGTCTACGAGGTGCGGCGCCAGTTCAAGGACATGCCGGGGATCATGGACGGCTCGCAGCGCCCGGAGTACGGCAAGGTCGTCGACATCTGCACCCGCGACTCGCTGCGGGAGCTGGCCACGCCGGGTCTGCTGGCGGTGCTGGCGCCGGTCGCGGTGGGCTTCGGGCTGGGCGTGGGCCCGCTCGCGGGCTACCTCGCCGGTGCCATCGCCACCGGGACGCTGATGGCGATCTTCCTCGCCAACTCCGGTGGTGCCTGGGACAACTCCAAGAAGCTGGTCGAGGACGGCCACCACGGCGGCAAGGGCTCCGAGGCCCACGCCGCGACCGTCATCGGTGACACCGTCGGCGACCCGTTCAAGGACACCGCCGGTCCGGCGATCAACCCGCTGCTGAAGGTGATGAACCTGGTGTCGGTGCTGATCGCCCCGGCCGTGGTCACCTTCGGCGTCGGCGCGACCGACTCGCCCGCGATCAGGTTCAGCATCGCCGGCGTCGCGGTCGTGGTGATCGTCGCCGCGGTGGTGGTGTCGAAGCGCCGCAGCACGGCGATCGCCGACGCTCCTGCCAACGACGAGGAGGGAAAAATAGCCACCGCCTGAGCTGATCCGATCCGAACCCGTTCGGGGGCGTCCGGAGCACCGGGCGCCCCCGTTCGCCGTCATCAGCTTCACCTGAACGTGTGAGTCGAGGTTGCGGATCGGGGAATTTCGGCCGCTTCCGCGTGACGGCGCTGGCCATGCTCGAACGGCAGTTCTACGATCGGACGCCGTGGACCAGCTGTCCTTCTTCTCGGCTGAGGCCCGGCACCCCCGCATCGCCGACCTGGCGGGGCTGCTGTGCGGGCCGGGACAGGCCGTGGGGTTCGGGCGCGGCACCGCGGCGCGGCTCTCGGTCGTGGTCGACGACGCGTGGCGGGCCCGGTCGCTGGTCCTGGCGTGCGCGGACCGCGGCGTGGACGCCGAGCTGGGCCGCTCCGACGAGGGCCGTCCGCTCGTGCGCACCGCCTTCCGCGCCGACCTCACCGAGCTCGCCCGCCACTGGCTGCGCGGTGCGGTGAAGTCGGTGCCCGCCGACTTCGCGCCGGACGGCTGCGCGCTGCGGCTCTGGGCGCTGACCGCCGGCCGACTGGAGCCCGGCGGCTACCTGCTGGGCCTGGACCCGCACGCCCCCGAGACGCACGAACCGCTGGTCGCGGCGCTGGCCCGCAGCGGTCTGCCCGCCAGGTTCATCGGCGCCCGGGCCGGCGGACCGGCACTGCGGGTGACGGGCAAGCGCCGGATCGCCCGGCTGGCGGAGCTGGTCGGACCGGTGCCCGATGGTGCGATCGAGCGAACGTGGCCGCTGGTGTCCTGACTCGTTTGACGCACATCACGCCAGGTCAAGCAACGGAACACGGCCTGTGCCCGATACGTTTCTCAGGATGACGAGCGCGAGGGGCGTTGTGTTGTGTGCGACGCTGTTCGTCCCCGGCACGGCGTAATGGCCCGTGCACGGTGCACACTGAGGAACTTGGACGAGCCGGAGGTGCCTAGGGTTGCGAGGTGCCGACGAGCCGAGGTGCCGAAGGCTTCGCCAGGAGTAGCTCGGGCAACACGAGGGAACGGAAGCCTCCGCGAGAAGAGAGCAGGTAAGCGTGGCTGGGTCGACACGGACGAAGAAGAACGGCGGTACCGGCCGGTCTTCGGGGTCCGCCAACGGGGCGGGCGCCGGGGGGCGGCGGTTGGTGATCGTCGAGTCGCCTGCCAAGGCCCGCAAGATCGCCTCCTACCTCGGCTCCAACTTCGTCGTGGAGTCCTCGCGGGGCCACATCCGGGACCTGCCGAGCGGAGCGGCCGACGTGCCGGCCAAGTACAAGGGCCAGCCGTGGGCCAGGCTGGGCGTGGACGTCGACAACGACTTCGAGCCGCTGTACCTGGTCACCCCGGACAAGAAGGCGACGGTCACCGAGCTCAAGGACGCGCTGAAGGAAGTCGACGAGCTCTACCTCGCCACGGACGGTGACCGCGAGGGCGAGGCGATCGCCTGGCACCTGATGGAGACGCTCAAGCCCAAGGTGCCGGTGCGGCGGATGGTGTTCCACGAGATCACCGAGTCGGCCATCCAGTCCGCCGCGGCCAACCCCCGCGAGCTGGACCGGGACCTGGTGGATGCCCAGGAGACCCGGCGCATCCTGGACCGGCTCTACGGCTACGAGGTCAGCCCCGTGCTGTGGAAGAAGGTCATGCCGAAGCTGTCGGCGGGCCGCGTGCAGTCGGTGGCGACCCGGATCGTGGTCGAGCGGGAGCGCGAGCGGATCAAGTTCGTGCCCGCCGAGTACTGGGACATCTCGGCGACGATGGACGCAGGCCCTGACGCCGAACCGCGCCGCTTCGGCGCGCGGCTGGTCAGCGTCGACGGCGCCAAGCTGGCCACCGGCCGGGACTTCGGCCCCGACGGCAGGCTCAAGAACGACGACGTCCGGCTGCTCAACGAGGCGGAGGCCCGCAGGCTGGCGACCGGGCTGACCGACGCGCGCCTGAGCGTCTCCAGCGTCGAGGAGAAGCCCTACACGCGGAAGCCGTACGCGCCGTTCATGACCTCCACGCTGCAGCAGGAGGCCAGCCGCAAGCTCCGCTTCTCGGCCGACCGCACGATGCGCACCGCGCAGCGGCTGTACGAGAACGGCTACATCACCTACATGCGAACCGACTCCACGACGCTGTCGGAGACGGCGATCACGGCGGCTCGCAACCAGGCCAGGGACCTCTACGGCGACGAGTACCTGTCGCCGCAGCCCCGCCAGTACAACCGCAAGGTCAAGAACGCCCAGGAGGCGCACGAGGCGATCCGGCCCGCGGGCGAGAGCTTCCGCACGCCCGGCCAGGTGGCCGCCGAGCTCGACACCGACGGCTACAAGCTCTACGAGCTGATCTGGCAGCGCACCATCGCCTCCCAGATGGCCGACGCCAAGGGCACGACCCTGTCGGTGCGCATCACCGGCACCTCCGCCGACGGCGAGGAGTGCACGTTCGCCGCCTCCGGCCGCACGATCACCTTCGCCGGTTTCCTCAAGGCCTACGTCGAGGCGGTCGACTCGGAGGCCGGCGGGGTCGCCGACGACGCCGAGTCCCGGCTGCCGCGGCTGGCGCAGTACCAGGCGGTCACCGCGCCGGAGCTCTCGCCGGACGGCCACAGCACCAACCCGCCGCCGCGCTACACCGAGGCGAGCCTGGTCAAGGCCCTGGAGGAGCTGGGCATCGGCCGCCCGTCGACCTATGCCTCGATCATCAGCACGGTGCAGGACCGCGGCTACGTGTGGAAGAAGGGCTCCGCGCTGGTGCCCTCCTGGGTGGCGTTCGCGGTCGTGGGCCTGATGGAGAAGCACTTCGGCAGGCTGGTGGACTACGACTTCACCGCGGCGCTGGAGGACGAGCTCGACCGCATCGCCGAGGGCAGGCAGCAGCGCACGAAGTGGCTGTCGGGCTTCTACTTCGGCGGCGAGGTCGGGCCGGACGACTCGATCGGCCGCGCGGGCGGGCTCAAGAAGCTGGTCGGCTCCAGCGTCGAGGAGATCGACGCCCGCGAGGTGAACTCGATCCCGATGTTCACCGACGACGACGGCCGCACGGTCTACGTCCGGGTCGGCCGCTACGGCCCGTACCTGGAGCGGCCGCTGAGCGACAGCGAGTCGCAGCGCGCGAACCTGCCCGACGACCTGCCGCCGGACGAGCTGGACATCCAGATCGCCGAGAAGCTGTTCGCCACCCCGATGGAGGGGCGCAGCCTGGGCACCGACCCGGAGACCGGCCACGAGGTCCTGGCCAAGGAGGGCCGCTTCGGCCCCTACGTCACCGAGGTGCTGCCGGAGGGCAGCAAGGGCAAGCCGCGCACCGGCAGCCTGCTGAAGTCGATGTCGCTGGACACCGTGACCATCGACGACGCGCTCAAGCTGCTGGCGCTGCCGCGCGTGGTCGGCACCGACCCGGAGAGCGGCACTGAGATCACCGCGCAGAACGGCCGGTTCGGGCCGTACCTGAAGCGGGGCTCCGACTCGCGGTCGCTGGACACCGAGGAGCAGATCTTCACGGTCACCCTCGAGGAGGCGCTCAAGCTCTACGCGCAGCCCAAGCAGCGCGGCAGGCGGGCCGCCGCGGCCCCGCTGCGCGAGCTCGGCGACGACCCCGACTCGGGCAAGCCGCTGGTGATCAAGGACGGTCGATTCGGCCCCTACGTCACCGACGGCGAGACCAACGCCTCGCTGCGCAAGGGCGACTCGGTGGAGGAGTTGACGATCGACCGCGCGGTCGAGCTGATCGCCGAGCGGCGGGCGAAGGCGCCGGCGAAGAAGAAGACGGCGTCGAAGTCCAAGAGCACGGCGTCCAAGAGCACGTCGAGCAAGACCACGGCGTCCAAGAGCAGCAGCTCGAAGAGCTCGTCGTCCAACGGCTCGAAGACGACCAAGAGCGGCACCACCAGGAAGCGGACGACCAGCTCGTCGAAGCAGTCCTGATTCCCCTGGCGACGGCGAGGTGCGCGGCGCAGACTTCGGCGCACACCCCGCCGACCAGGGGAGGCGGCGATGCGAGACGCCCTGTCCGGCCCGGACGGCACGCAGCCGTTGGCGCCACCGCCGACGTATCCGGACGTGCTCGGTGGCGGTGAGATCGTCCGCAGCCACATCCGGCCGGCGCAGCCGGTGGCGCCTCCACGGCTGACCGAGCACGAGCGTGCGGCCGCGGTGCGGCCCCGGCGTGCGGCCCGGCATCCGGCGAAGCAGACGGAAGTGCGCGTCGAGCCCGCGAGCGACCAGCGCGCGGGCGGTGTGGCGGGCAAGGTCGTCGGATGCCTGACGATGCTGGTCGTGCTGGGTGGGATCGCGCTGGGAGTGGTCCACCGCCTGCTGGTGGAGTACGGAATCCTCGGGCCGTGACGGACGCCGAGGGCGTCGGCGCCGACCCGTACAGTGCCTGGTGTGGACGTGACCCCGGAGCTGACCACCGGCGTGTGGGCCGACGTCGTCGGCCAGCCGGAAGCGGTGCGAACGCTGCGCGCGGCCGTGCGCGCCGCCGACCTGCTGGCCCGCGGCGAGCCCGCGCCGGCAGGCGCGATGACCCACGCCTGGCTGTTCACCGGCCCTCCGGGCTCCGGGCGCTCGGTCGCCGCCCGGTCCTTCGCCGCGGCGCTGCAGTGCACCTCCGGCGAGGGCTGCGGGCACTGCTCGGCATGCCGGACGGTCCAGGCGGGCACGCACGCCGACGTGCGGGTCGTCGTGCCGGAGGGGTTGTCGATCTCGGTGTCGGAGATGCGGTCGCTGGTGCAGGCGTCGGCGCGCAGGCCGACGACCGGGCAGTGGCGGGTCGTGCTGATCGAGGACTCCGACCGGCTCACCGAGGGAGCGTCGAACGCGCTGCTCAAGGCGGTCGAGGAGCCCCCGGACCGGACGGTGTTCCTGCTCTGCGCGCCTTCGGACCACCCCGAGGACGTGTCGGTGACGATCCGCTCCCGCTGCCGGGTCGTGCAGCTCAAGACCCCCCGGCCGGATGCGATCGCGGAAGTGCTGGCCGAGCGAGACGGCATCGAGCCGCGGATGGCGCAGTGGGCCGCTTCGGTCAGCGGCGGGCACATCGGCCGCGCCCGGCGGCTGGCCACCGACGGCGAGGCGCGCGAGCGGCGGGAGGCGGTGCTCAGCGTCCCGCTGGGGCTGCGCCGGTTCTCCGACGTGTTCACCGCCGCCGGAGGCCTGGTCAAGGCGTCCGAGACGGATGCGGTCGCGGCCAACGAGGACCGCAACGAGGCCGAGAAGGAGGAGCTGCGCACCGCCATGGGCGCCGGCGGCACCGGCAAGGGCACGGCCGCCGCCACCCGAGGCGCGAACGCGGCGATCCGGGAGCTGGAGAAGCGGCAGAAGTCCCGCGCGACCCGGTCGCAGCGCGACGCGCTGGACCTGGCACTGGTCGACCTCGCGGGCTTCTACCGGGACGTGCTGGTGGTGCGCTCGGGTTCGACGGCGGCGTTGAACCACCCCGACTTCGCCCGCTCGGTTTCGAAGGCGGCCGCGGAGTGGACGTCGGAGTCGACGCTGCGCCGGCTCGAAGCGGTGCTCGCGTGCCGGCTCGCGCTCACCCAGAACGTCAAGCCGATCATCGCGGTGGAGGCGATGGCCGCCGCCCTGCACAGAGGCTGAGGCGGCGCGCGGCCTGCGTTGTGGGCGATGGCCGTAGCGGGGTTCTCAGTGCACGGTGGAACATGGCAGTCCGGCGACGCGGTCGGCGGGCCTCAGGCGTTTTGGGATTCCTCCGAGGTCAGCGCGCCAGCCATCCGCCGTCGACGACCAGGACGTGGCCGTTGACGTAGTCCGACGCCGCCGACGCGAGGAACACGGCCGCGCCGACGAGGTCGTCGGGACGCCCCCACCGGCCCGCCGGGATGCGCCGGGTGATCTCCTCGTCGCGCTCGGCGTCCTCGCGCAGCGCCGCGGTGAAACCGGTGGCGATGTAGCCGGGGGCGATGGCGTTGACCTGCACTCCGTGCGGAGCCCACTCGTTGGCCATCGACTTGGTCAGCCCGGCCACGGCGTGCTTGGCCGCGGCGTAGGCGGGCACCAGGACACCGCCCTGGAACGACAGCAGGGACGCGATGTTGATGATCTTCCCGCTGCCACGGGCCAGCATCTGCCGACCGGCGAGGCCGCTGAGCGCGAAGACCGAGTTGAGGTCGATGTCGAGGACCCGCTGCCAGTCGTCGAGACCGAGTTCGGCGACCGGGCCGCGGTGGACGATCCCGGCGTTGTTGACCAGCACGTCGATGTCCCGTGCGGCGAACACCGGATGCAGCGCCTCCGCCGCGGTGCGCGGCTGGAGCAGGTCGACGGCCACCTGCTCGACCGCGGCGCCGTGCGAGCCGGCTTCCTCCGCGACTTCGCCGAGGTCGTCGCGGTGGCCCACGAGCACCAGATCGGCTCCCGCCGCGGCGAGGCCGACGGCGATGGCCCGGCCGATGCCGGTGCGCGCGCCGGTGACCATCGCGGTCCGGCCGTCGAGGCGGAACAGCTCGGTGCTCATGGGGCTTCCTCCGTGCGTCCGGGTGGCCCGGCCGGTCTCGTCCGGTCGCGGACCTGGCCAGTTTCCGACGTGATCATGGAACCCGGTTCCGGGACGGGCAACAACCCGCCGTGCAGCGGTGTCATCGCCCTAGAACTCTCCGCCGTGCGGCGCAGCCGGCGGACCGTTGCCATCGTTTCGTCAGTTCCGGCGTCTCGGCATGGCGGCGACCAGGATCGTGCCCAGCAGCAGCATCGCCGTCCCGGTCCAGAACAGCGGCACCGCGGAGTAGGCGCCGCTGGTCAGCGCGAGCGGCGGCGCCTTCGGACCCTCCGCGATCGGCGCGGGATCGGGGTTGGTCGCCGGGGCGGCTTCGCAGACCACTCCGCCTTCCGGCGCGCCTGCCCTGGCCACCTGCTCGCCGAAGGAGATCTGCGCCAGCGAGGTCGGGATGCCGAGCCGGTCCGCGGGCAGGATGTGCAGGTCGAACATCCGCGCCCCGGCCCGCACCTCGGAACCCACGACGTCCTGGCGCAGCTCGCCGATGCTGAGCCGCACGACGCCGAGATCGAGCTTGCGCGGGTCGAACGGCAGGTCCATCCGCGGCTTGGCGGCATCGATCGTCCCGATCTCCTCGCCGCCCTGGGAGATCCGCAGAACCGGCGCCTGGTACTCCACAGTGGACGTCATCGGATCGCCGGTCGAGGTCGCCGTCAGCGTCGGCTCGCTGATGACGTCGATGCGCAGCTCGCGGTCGGTTCCGGCGAACAACCGGACGCTCGCGACGCTCATCCGCGAGGTGGCCCGGACCGCCTTGCCCCGTTGGCCGGGAACGTCGACGAGCCGGACGTTCGAGTGCGCCTGCATCGCGTTCGGGACGTTCAGCAGCGACGCGCCGCCCGCCGCACCGGTCAGGCCGGTCAGCTCGGCCGGGAACGACGGCAGCGCGTTACCCGCCGACACGCCGGCCAGCGAGGTCCTGGCATCGGCGATCGGCTCCACGCACGGCCCCAGCACCTTGTCCCACCGGGCGTGCGCGCTGCCTTCGAGCACGCCGAGCTTGACCAGCCCGTCCAGCGGCGAGGCCGGCGGCTGGAGCTCGTTCACCGTCGGCTCGGCGTGGTCGGGCACCGCGGTCTGGCTCAGCGACAGTGGTGAGCGCGGCGCCTTGCCCTGGACGGCGAACCCGAAGGGCTGGGCGTCGGCCACCGCGCGCTCGTGCGCCAGGTACGCGCCGGAGTTCGCCTGCGCGCTGGCCAGACCCATGCCCAGCTCGGCGAGGGCCTGCTTCGGCAGGGACTCCTCGAAAGCCGGGTTGTCGAGGATCGTGCCGGTGGGAACCGTCTTGGGCAGGATGCGGATCATGCCGATGCCGGTGCCCGCGTCGGCCACGATCGGACCCGGCTGCGGCACCGGCACCGACTCCGGGGGCTGCGTCGGGTCGTGCGGCGACGGTCGCGGCGTCGTCGGCAACGTCGACTCCTGGGCCAGCGCGTCCGACAGCAGCGCCTCCGGTGCGAGCGCGGCGGGCAGGCTCAGCCCGGCGACGGCCAGCGACGCCGTCGTGCAGACCGCCAAGCGGCGCATCGGGCGGTGACGCATCGGGCGGCTTGGTCGCATCCGGCATCCTTCCGATCGCAGCGTGCGCAGTGACCGGGGTCACTACGTCTGCTAACGACCACGCCTGCGCCCGGTAACGCGCCGTTCGCCGACGTGCGCGCACCCGTGCAGCGGTGGCCTGCGAGGAGGGGTCGTGCGAGGCCGCCGGACGCCGCCCGCTACACTCGGACGCGCAACGCCGCCTTAGCTCAGTCGGTTAGAGCGACGCACTCGTAATGCGTAGGTCTGGGGTTCGACTCCCCAAGGCGGCTCGCTCGAAAACCGCAGGCCACCCGCTGTGGCCTGCGGTTTTTTGCATCTCGGTGCCGAATGTGACGCCGTTGTGGTCCGAAACGCGGTCCGCGCGTTCGCCTGCGGCATGATCGCTTGCCGGGTATGGCTGGTGCCGTGGAACATGCGGGGATGACCATGGCCATCGCGCATCTCAGCGACCCGCACACCACCACCGGTGCACAGGGTGACGAGTCCGTGGAGCGGCTGCGCCGGGGGCTCGACTGCGTCCGAGCTCTGGACAGGCTGCCCGACTGCGTCGTGATCACCGGTGATGTGGCGGACGGTGGTCATCGGCAGGAGTACGAAGCCGTGCGCGCGGTGATCGCTGACTTCCCGGTTCCGGTCCACTTGACGACGGGCAACCACGACGACCCCCGAGGGCTGGCGGAGGTGTTCGGCGGCACGGACGTCCTGGGCGGTGCGCGGGAAGCGCGTTATGCGGTGGACTACCCCGGCTTCACCCTCGTGGCGCTCGATTCGCACATGCCCGGGTCGCCGGGTGGCCGGCTGGGTGCGGACCAGCTTGCTTGGCTCGACGACGTTCTGGCGCGCAGGCCTGATGTTCCGGCGGTCGTCTGCGTGCACCACCCGCCGGTCGCGGTCGGCATCCCGTACCTCGACGGTATGGGCATGGAGGATGCCGCCGAGTTCGCCGGGGTGATCGCCCGCCACCGCAACGTCGCCCGCGTGCTGGCCGGGCACGTGCACCGCGCCGTGGTGGCGGACTTCGCCGGGGCGACGCTGACGACGGCGCCCAGCACGCACATCCAGATCGGTTTCACCACCGGCGAAGACGTGCCCCCGCTGCACGCGGACCCGGCTTCGTTCCTGCTTCACCTGATCGACGGGGCGTCCGCGGTCACGCACACCCTGCCGATCCCGCCCGCGACCGGCTGAGGGGATCAGCCCGACGCGATCTGGCCCCACTCCTGGGGCGCGCGGTCGGCCAGGGCTTCGTCGTGGTGCGCGAAGTCGGCCAGGTCCACGCGGCCGGTGTTGTGGAAGGCCAGGATCCGGCCGTCGCGGAAGACCTTCGTCTGGATGGCGTGCCACTCGCCGGCGCGCGGGCCTGCGGGGACGCGCAGCGTCGACGCGGTGTGCACCAGCAGGGTGCGGTCGTCGAGGGGACGGCTGCCGACCTGCCGAATCTCCAGGTGGCTGCCCTGGTAGATGGTGTCGAAGATCTTCTGGTGCTCCGCGGCGATGACCTCCCGGCCGCGCTGCACGCGCCCGACCACGTCGACGAAGTCGGCGTCCTCGGCGAAGTTCGCCGCCCATGCGGTGCCGTCGCCGGCGTTCCACGCGCGCGCCATCTCGGTGAGCACCTCGTCCACTGCTGTCACGGTTCTGCGCTCCCTGTTAGGTTAGAGCAACGGTCTACTTATTAGAACGACGTTCTAACTATGGAGGGTACATGCCCGCGGACCTTCCCGGCATCGTCCGGCTGCGGGACCGGCGCGAGGCGCTGACGCTGCGCACGATCCTCACCGCCGCGCGCGGGCTGTTCGCCGAACGCGGCTACGCCCGCACGCCGATCCGCCTGATCGCCAAGGAAGCGGGCGTCGCTCCGCAGACGATCTACGCGCACTACGGCTCCAAGGCCGGCGTGCTCACCGGGCTCGTCGACCTGCTGGACGACGAGGCGGGCATCCCCGACCTGATGGCCGAGGCGGACGCGATGGCCGACCCCGAGGCGCTGATCGGCCTGCTGGCCAGGGTGAGCCGCCAGGTCAGGGAGCGTTGCGGCGACATCGTCGCGATCATGGGCTCCGGTGCCGCCGTCGATGCCGACATCGCGGCCACCCAGGCCGAGGCCCAGCGCCGCAACCGCCTCGGCGTGGAGATGATCGTCGACCGCGTGCGCGAGTCGGGCCTTCGCGTCGACCCCAGGGCCGCCGACATCGCGGTGGCCCTGATGAGCGCAGGGGTCCACGACAGTCTCGTCACCGAGGCCGGCTGGTCCTACGACGACTACGAGTCCTGGCTCCGGAACACGCTCCTCGCGGCACTGCTGGGCCGAGACTGAACGTCCTATGAGGACTGATGGCGGCGTGAACCCAGGAAATGGAGCGTGGCCCGGAAGCGCGCCCTTATCGGTCCGCCAGGGGCGGCAGCGGAACCGACGTCGTGACCGGCGGGAACGGGACACCGCTGGGCTCCGCGTAGCGGCCGACGGGCCCGAAGTCCGGGAACGGCTCGACCGGTTCGTCCGCGAGGTAGGCGTTCATGAACCGCTGCCAGGTCGGGCCGGTCAGCACGTCCCCCGCCTGGGACGAGGTCGCGTCGACGACCGGCTGCGGGCGTCCGCGCTCGTCGCTGGCGCTCAGCGACACCGCGGTGGCGATCTGCGGCGTGTAGCCGGCCGTCCACGCCGTCACGGCCTCGTCCGGGGAGCCACCGAACTGGGCGATCCCGCTCTTGACCGCCACCGGGCGTTTGCCGTCCAGCGCCCAGTTCGTCCCCCACGCGCTCCAACTCAGCGACTCGGTGACGTTGCCCGAGACATCCCGGCTCATCTCCGGGTCGTCGCCGAAGGCGGTCCGCGGCTCCGGCTCGAAGGACCTGACCTCGTTGCCGGTGCGGTCCAGCACCCGCCGCACGAAGCGGGGCTCGTGGTCGGCACCGCCGGCGGCCAGCGTCGCGTAACCGCGCGCCACGTCCACTGTGCTCACCGGGTAGTCGCCGGTCGCGATGCCGAGGCCGACCCGCCGCCCGTCGTCCCCGGTGTCCACCCGCATCCCCGCGCGCTGCGCCGCGTCCAGCACGGCCGCCGGGCCGAACTTCGCCGCCATGTTGACGAAGGCCGTCTCCGACGCCTCGGCCATCGCCATCCGCGCGGTGCACGTGCGCGAGCAGTCGACGCCGGAGTTGCGGTAGGTGGCGCCCATGATCTCGTGCGGTGACGTGCCGTCGTAGGTTTCGGCGAGCCCGTGCCCCCGCATCAGCCCGGCCGCGACCACGAACGGCTGCATCGCCGCCCCCGGCGGCTGCGCGGCCCTGGCCCAGTCGAAGCCGCCGATCTCCCGGTCGCCGCTGTGGTAAGCGCGGATCGCGCCGGTTCCCGGCTCGATCGACACCAGCGCCGAGCGCAGGTTCTGGCTCCTGCCCTCGGTCATCGCGGCGACGGCCTCCTCCGCCGCGCGCTGGGCGTCGCGGTCGATGTTGGTGACGACGGTGTTGCCGTCGCGGTGCATGTCCCGGGCCGTGAGCCCGTCGCGTTCCAGCTCCTCCAGCACCCGCTCCCGGATGTGGAACAGCGGCCCGGACATCTCCTCACCGCGCCAGGCGAACCGCTCCCGCGTCGGCGGCACGGCCATCCGCCGCCGCTGCTCGCCGGTGATCATGTGGTTGGCCAGCATCTGGTCGGCGACGTACTCCCAGCGCTTCGCGGCCTGCGCGGCGTTGACCCGCGGGTCGTTCTCGGTCGGCTTCTGCACCGCGCCCGCGAGCACGGCGGCCTCCGAGGCGTCGAGGTCGCGCGGCAGCTTCCCGAAGTAGGCGTTGGAGGCGGCGTGCACGCCCCACGCACCGCGACCGTAGTAGGCGGTGTTGAGGTATGCCTTGAAGATCTCGTCCTTCGGCTGCTCGTTGGTCATCTTGGCGGAGAGCACGATCTCCTTGAACTTCCTGGTGTAGGTGTGCTCGTCCTCGCCGGTCGCGAGCTTGATGTACTGCTGGGTGAGCGTCGATCCGCCGCCGGGGCTGTCGGTGAGCTGGGCGTAGGCGGCGCGCACGATGCCGAGCACGTCGAAGCCGCCGTTGCTGTAGAAGGAGGCGTCCTCGGCGGCGAGCGTCGCCTGCCGCATCGCGGGCGAGACCTCGTGGAGGGAGCCGATCATGGTGCGGTTGCCGGTGCCGGGCACTATCCGGGTCATCTCGGTGCCGTCGGCGTACTGGAGCACGATCGACTGCTGGGTGCCCGTGGCGACGGCCCTCGGGTCCGGCACCTCCCACACCGCGTAGCCGACGGCGAACGCGCCGACCGCGCCGAGCAGCAGCGCGGTGGCGGTGAACACGGAGGCGCGCAGCGCCCGGCGCAGGCGTCTGCGCCGGCGTGCCGCCGGTACGAGCACGGTCGTCGCGTCATCGCTCACAATTCACTCTCCCGGTGGGGAATTGCCGTCGATCTTTCATACGGACGGGTGATGAATTCGGTTGCTTCCCGATCTGATTTCCGTGAGATCGGCGGCGCTGACACAGTGACTAGTCAGGCAGTCCCCGAAATGGAGCGACTCCTCCCGCAGCGCCACCGCGACCAATCACCTGGCGGCCGATCGCCGGCGGCGCGCGGGTCTAGTCCGATCACCGCAACGCGCCGGAAGGATCGAAGTGATGGACCAAGTGGACGCCGCGGGCATCATCGGCAGCGGCGTGATAACCGAGAATCCGCGGGCGCAGGACTGGGAACGCCGGATCGCCGAGCGGTCGGAGCAGCTGTACCGGTCGGGGCTGGTGAAGCGGTTCCTGCTGGTGTGGGCCTGCGCGGCCAACCCGTGCCTCATCGCGTCGACGGTCTGGTGGTTCGCCTTATCCGGACCCCGGCCGCTGCCCGTCGCCGCGGCGGTCGCGACGCTGATCTCGGTCGTGCTCTCGGCGCGACTGCTCTACACGCAGCACCTGCGGGTGCGCGGGATGGAGCAGGAGGTCCGCGCCATGGAACTGGCCTTCCGCGAGCAGCTCCTCGACGAGTTCGGCTCCGAGGACCTGCTCGGCGTCCGCAAGCACTACCGGGCGCACCTGCCCGAGGTCATCGAGCGCTACCGGGCCGAGGCCCGCGGCCACCGGCGCCGGGACGGCGCGTTCCAGGGCGTCGTCATCGCCGGTTCGGTGGTCGCGGCGTGCACGACCGCGCTGTCGGTGTCCATCGTGGACATGAGGTGGGGTGCGGTGGCGCTGAGCCTGGTGGTGGCGATCGCCGCGGCTCTGGCGGGCCACGGACGTTTCCGGGAGCGGGGCGCGGTGCTGCAGCAGACCGCGGACTCGCTGGAGCGCGAGTACGAGTCGGTCGAGCTGCGGGTGGGCCGCTACCGGCGGTTCGACGACGAGGCGCTGGCCTACGCCGAGTTCGCCGACACCGTGGAGGCGTTGCGAGCCGAGCATGGCGTGACGTCGCCGCCGCGGATCGACGTCCTGGGCGCGCTCGGACAGTAGTCGCATTTTTATTTATCGCTCGAAGGTGGGGCGCAGTTCCGGTATGTCGATCACGGACCGTTCATTTTTCACGCTCGTGTGATCGCTGAATCGTGGTCGTTGATCTGTCCGTAATCTCCCGCGGAGCGCACAGGAATCAGCCTGTGCAGGAAAGGAGCAAGGCGATGAAACGCAGCCTGAGCGCCGCGGCCGCAGTTCTGGCCGGAGGCGCCGGCGTAGCCGGCCTCGCCGGCGCCGCCACCGCAGCCGAGATGCCGGAGTTCGGCATCGACATGCCCGTGCAGGGCAAGGACACCGTCCTCGCCACGTCCAACTTCACGGGCGCGCTGCAGAGCGCGCACAAGATGGTCGGCGACGTGGTGCCCGCGAGCCCGACCGCGAGCCGCTCGGACACCCCGCACCCGCTCGGCCCGGCCGGTGAGCTGAACAGCACGGACCCGGTCGGCGGGGTGCTCAACCCGCTGGTCGGCCAGGTGGCCACCCCGAAGACCGCCTCCCCGTTCGACATCGTCGGCGGCGTCCTGCCGCACGGGCAGCAGCTCCCGGTGAACATGCCGGCGGGCCGCACCTCGCCCAACCCGGTCAACGGCGTGATCGACCCGCTGATGGGCGAGGGCGGCGGTTCCCCGCTCGGCGGCCCGGTCGGCGGAGCCGTGGACGCCCTCGGCACCAGCAACGGCAGCACCCCGGTGGTCGGCGACGCGCTGAACCAGTCCACCCCGGTCCAGCACCCGATGGGCCGGAGCACCGCGGGCCCGCTGGTCGCGGTCGCCCACACGCTCGCGGACGCCACCGGGCAGAGCCCCGACGCGACGGGCGTGCACAAGGCCGCCGGCAACGTGCTGGCCAACGGCCCGCTCAGCGGCAACATCGGAGCCTGATCGCCGGACCCGTGGCGCCGGTATCGCGTGCCGATCGATGGCCCTCGCCCAGGAGGCGGGGGCCATCGTCATGCCCGGGGCCTGTCCGGCGGCGGACATGCGGCGGAGGTCTCCGCGAGTCGGGTGCGTGACACCGCAATCCCATGCCGACGATGCCCCACGACCGTCGGCCGGAACCGCTCGTCAGGTCGCGGCGCTCTCCTCGGCGGCGCCGGGCAACTCGACCGTCCCGGCTGAGCCGTCCACGGTGATCCGGTCGCCGGTGCGGATGCGCTCGGTGGCGGCCGGCACCCCGACGACGGCGGGAATCCCGTACTCCCGGGCGACGGTGGCGCCGTGCGAGTTCGGTCCGCCCATCTCCATCACCAGACCGCCCGCGGTGAGGAACAGCGGTGTCCAGCCCGGATCGGTGGACGGCGCGACCAGGATCTCGCCCGGCGCCAGTTCGACCCCGACCGGATCCCGCACCACCTTGGCCGGGCCGGTGATCGTCCCCGCCGACGCCGAAGTGCCGGTCAGGACGCCGTCGGCGGTCTCGGTGAGCATCGCGGCCTCCGGCTCGGTGCCGTCGGACAGCAGCAGCCGCGGCAGGTGCCTGCGGCGAAGTTCCCGCTCGTGGGTCCCGCGCCGGGTGGTCACCAGTCCGCGGAGGTCGGCACCGGTGACGGCTTCCTCGACCTCGTCGAAGTCGAGGAAGAAGACGTCGTCCACGGCGTCGAGCCGTCCGGACGCCACCAGGTCGGCGCCCACTGCCCGCAGTGCCCGGCGGACGTGGGCGACGCCCAGCACCATGCAGTACTTCGGCATCTCGCGGATGCCGACGATGCCGCGGATCCGGTCGATGGTGAACGCCGCCGCTCGGGCGCGCAGCGGGCTGGTGCGCCGCAGCCGGCCGACGACCTCGGCCGCCTTGGCCTCCGCCTCGGCGACCCCGAGCCGGTACTGCTCGTCGGCCGCGTGGCCACCGCCCGCGGAGCTGACGTAGTTGGCGACCAGGCCGAGGACCTGCGTCGGGTCGTCCGCCCAGCGCGGCATCCCGGCGTCGATCTCGGCGACCGCCCGGTGCCCGTGCCGGTCGAAGAACGACTCCAGCGCCGCCTGCACCGAACCCGGGAGGCGTCCCTCGCGGTAGCGTTCGGCCAGTTCCTCCGCCGTGGTGCCCGGTTCCACCGACTGCGCGAGCCGCCACAGCTCGAGGTCCATCTCGGTGGTGACGTTGTGCGGGATGCCGCGCAGGAGGATCTGGGCCTCCTCGGCCGTGACGTCCGGGCCCAGGACCGACGGCATCAGCTTGCTGAGGCTCATGCCGGTGAACAGCTTCGGGATCAGGCCGGCCACGCGCGGCACCACCACGTCGGGCACGACGCGCCGCGCGTGCGCCAGCCGCTCGGCGGTGCCGGACGGATGCGGGCGCGCCAGTTCCCGGCGGATTTCGTCCGCGACACGGGAAGCGTGGGCGCGGGCGCTCGCCGGGCTCGCGAGGGTGCGCGCGACGGCGACCGGCACCCGCAGTCGCGCCGCGATGCCCGCGAACCGGCGCAACAGCGGCAGCGACGACCCGCGCCGCACCGCGAAGCGCGGATCGTCGAGCATGCCGTCGACGACCTTGCCGGTCCGCACCTCCATCATCGCCAGCAGCTTCGGCAGGACGCGGCGTCCGACCGGGTGGCGCACCACGTCGGTGATGTCGAAGAACACCCATCCTCCCGCCTGCCGCCAGACCGGCGGCGAGTCGCGGTCGACGGGAAGTCCGACGCGGCGCATGAACCCGACCCCGAGGCCGCGCAGGACGGCCGCGCCCATCGGCGTGAGCGGCCGGTACACGCCCTGGGCGACGTTGACCGAGAAGTACGCGCGCACGCCGTCGCGCCGTTCGGCGGGCAGCGGGAAGAGGGTCGTGACCGGCCGGGCCTGGGTCACCCAGAGCGTTCCCGCGGCGTCGACGGCCCACTCGATGTCCTGCGGTGCGCCGTAGTGCCGCTGGACGGCGGCACCCGCTGCGGTCAGCGCGCGCAGGGCGTCGTCGTCGAGCGTCGGTGAGCCGTTGCCCGCGACGGTCTCGGTGCCGCCGCCCGGTTTCGGCCGGACGCTGACGGCCTTGTCGCCGAGCTGCCTGGTCAGGACCGCGCCGGTCGCGGTGTCGACGACGAAGTGGTCCGGGTTCACCGCGCCCGACACGACCGACTCACCGAGCCCGGTGTTGGCGTCGACGACGGTCTCCCCGCGGTTTCCGGTGACGGGGTTTGCGGTGAACAGCACGCCGGAGACCTGCGCGTCGACCATCCGCTGCACCACGACCGCGAGCTTCACCGCCCGGTGGTCGATGCCGTTGGCCTCCCGGTAGGCGACCGCGCGGTCGGTCCACAGCGAGGCCCAGCAGCGCCGCACCGCGTCGAGCAGCGCGGACGCGCCGATGACGTTGAGGTAGGTGTCCTGCTGGCCCGCGAAGCTGGCGTGCGGCAGGTCTTCGGCCGTGGCCGACGAGCGCACCGCCACCGGCACGTCGTCGCCGAGTGCGGCGTAGGCGGTGGTCACGGTGTCGGCCAGGGCGGCGGGCATCTCGACGCCGGTGAGCCGGTCGCGGATCTCGGCGGCGGTCGAGGGCAGGCCGTCGAGGGCGTCGCCGACGGCTGCCGCGCAGACCTCGTCGTAGGCGCGCGTGGTGAGGCAGAAGCCAGGCGGTACGCGCACTCCGGCGGCCAGCAGCTCGCCGAGGTTGGCGGCCTTGCCGCCGACGACCTCGCCCATGCCCGCGTCGATCCGGCTCAGGTCGAGCACCTGGCCGGTGGTGGTCTCGACGGTGCTCATGGCCGCCTCCTCGTGCCTGCGGCGCCCTCCGGTGGGTGCCATGCCCGAAAGGTAACCCCGCGGCGGGCAGGAAATCAACACTTGTTGAATTACGGTCGCGCACGCGCTCCGCGATCGCGCGGACACTTACCGCTTCGGGCGGAAATGCATTGCAAGCAAAGAAGATTGGGCCGTTCGGCGGCATCCGGGCCGAGTGGTCAAGCGCACAGAGAACTGAGTTGCCCGCGCCCGTCCGTGCGATGCATGCTTGCGTCCAGCAACTAGTTGGTTGCTGCAATCAAATCGGTTGCGCTCGCCGGGGGTGGATGCACTGGGGTCGGGGGAAGAGCGCGAGCGGCTGCTCGCCGACGCGAGCGGAGTGGCCGACGCGCTGGGCAGGCTCGCCCGGGCTTCTGGGCACCTCGAAGCGCACGCGAGCAGGCACGGGGCCGACCGCGTCGGCTACATCCTGCTCAAGCTGCTGGCGACGGAGGGGCCGCTGCGGTCCAACGCACTGGCCGAGGCGTTGCACGCGGACCCGTCGACGATCAGCAGGCACGTGTCGCAGCTGGTCAGGAACGGTCTTGTGGAGCGGACCGTCGACCCGGACGACAAGCGCGCCTGCCCGCTGGCGATCACCGCGAAAGGCGGGGAACGGCTCGCCGACATGCGGCGACGCCGAGACGAGACGCTCGCCCGGCTCCTGGAGTCGTGGCCGGGCGCCGAGCGCGCCGAGCTGGCCCGGTTGCTCGGCCGTTTCGTCGACGAGTACGAGCGCGCACTGCCGCAACTGCTGACGGCGGTGCTGGAGCAACGGCCGTTCGTCGGCCATGCGCCGGAAACGGCGCCGAGAGGGGAGAACTGATGTCGGAAACGGCCGAACGGGCCGCACCCGCGCCACCGGGCGTGAGGTTGACGCACCGGCAGATCCTGACCGTCCTCACCGGACTGATGCTGGGCATGTTCCTGGGTGCCCTCGACCAGACGATCGTGAGCAGCGCGATCCGGGTCATCGCCGACCAGCTGCACGGCCAGACCGCGCAGGCATGGGTCACCACGGCCTACTTGATCACCGCGACCATCACCACGCCGCTGTACGGCAAGCTCTCCGACATCTACGGCCGCAAGCCGCTGTACCTCGCGGCGATCTCGCTGTTCCTGCTCGGATCGGTGCTGTGCGGGCTGGCGAACTCGATCTACGAGCTGGCCGCGTTCCGCGCCATCCAGGGCCTGGGCGGCGGCGGACTGATGTCGCTGGCGCTGACGATCATCGCCGACATGCTCCCGCCGCGGGAGCGCAGCCGCTACCAGGGCTACTTCATGGCGGTCTTCGGCGTGTCCAGCGTCGTCGGCCCGGTCATCGGCGGCCTGTTCGCGGGGATGGACAGCTTCCTCGGGTTCGCGGGCTGGCGCTGGGTGTTCCTGGTCAACGTGCCGGTCGGCCTGATCGCGCTGGTCGTCGTGGCCAAGGTGCTCAACGTCGAGACCGAGCGGGTCCGCCACCGCATCGACTACTGGGGCGCGGCCGCGCTGGTCGTGATGCTCGTGCCGCTGCTGACCGTCGCCGAGCAGGGCCGCGAGTGGGGCTGGGGCTCGGCGACCTCGCTGGCGATGTACGCGATCGGCGCGGTCGGCCTGGTGCTGTTCGTCGTCTCCGAACGCCGGATGGGCGACGAGGCGCTGCTGCCGCTGCGGATGTTCCGGCTGCCGTCGTTCCGGATGGGCAACGTCCTGAACTTCATCGTCGGCGTCGGCATGTTCGGCGGCCTGATGTCGATGCCGCTGTACCTGCAGATCGTCAAGGGCCTCGACCCGACCGCGGCCGGCATGCTCATGCTGACCATGACCGCGGGCATCATGATCTCCACGACCATCGCGGGCAGGGCGATCTCGAAGACCGGCAGGCTCAAGCCGTTCCCGGTCATCGGCTCGGGGATCATGACCGTCGCGCTGCTGCTGTTCAGCCGCCTCACCGCGGACACATCGCTGGTGCAGGTCGGCCTGATAGCGGTCGTGATGGGCCTGGGGCTGGGCCTGCTGATGCAGACGCTGACCCTGGTGGTGCAGGCCGACGCGACCCGAACCGACCTCGGCGTCGCGACCGCGTCGGTGAACCTGTTCCGCCAGACCGGCGGCACCGTCGGCGCCGCGGTGTTCCTGTCGGTGCTGTTCTCGACGGTCGGCGGGCGCATCGCGGACGCGATGCGAGCCGCGGCGGTGAGCCCGGAGTTCACCGCCGCGCTGCGCGACCCGGCGGTGCTGGCGGACCCGGCGAACCGCGACTTCCTGGCCGGGATGCGCGGCGGGGCACCGCCGGACCTGAACGACACGTCGTTCCTGTACCACCTCGACCCGCGCCTGGCCCGGCCGGTCCTGGAAGGCTTCGCCAGCGCGATGGGCACGGTGTTCTTCGTCGGTGCGTGCGTCGTCGGCGTCGCCTTCGTGCTGACCTGGTTCCTGCGGGACACCCGGCTGGACTGAGCGCGGTACCGGACACACGGCGGTGAGTTGTCCACAGGCCTGTGGACAACTCACCTTTCTGTGGACAACTCCTGGGGACCGCGGCCCCGAAAAGCGGAAGAGCCCTCACCTGTCGCAGGTGAGGGCTCTTTCGGATGCGGCGGCGAACCGGGACGTCTTCAGTGCCCCTGGGTCTTCGCCCGCTCGTAGGAGCGCTTGATCTCGGCCTCGGCCTCGGTCCGGCCGACCCACGTCGCGCCCTCCACGCTCTTGCCCGGCTCCAGGTCCTTGTACACCTCGAAGAAGTGCTGGATCTCCAGCTTGTGGAACTCGGCCAGGTGGTGGATGTCGCGCAGGTGCTCCTGGCGGGGGTCGTCCGAGGGAACGCAGATGACCTTGTCGTCGCCGCCCTTCTCATCGCGCATCCGGAACATGCCGATGGCCCGCGACTTGATCAGGCAGCCCGGGAACGTCGGCTCCTGGACCAGCACCAGGGCGTCCAACGGGTCGCCGTCCTCGCCGAGGGTGTCATCGATGAACCCGTAGTCGGCCGGGTACTGGGTGGCGGTGAACAGCGTCCGGTCGAGACGGATGCGCCCCGTCTCGTGGTCCACCTCGTACTTGTTCCGGTTCCCCTTGGGGATCTCGATCGTGACGTCGAAGTCCACGCGGTTCCTCACTCGTCTTGCGTCGGATGCGACCACCCGCTCGCGCGAGCGGCCACGTCTAGTGTGGACCACGCGGCGTCGCCGAGCCCCACCGCAGTGCGAGACATCGCATCTGAGAGGCTGTTTCCCGCCTGTACCGGTGCCCCGATCGCTGGTCACTCGTCCAGGTGGTAACGCGTGCGGGCGAAGAGGCAGGCCCTCCCGGGGCGCCCGCAGCGATCCGTCGAGGAGGAACACGTGCCCGACCCCCAGACGACCAGGGGTGAGGTGTCCGAACCCGAAGCCGAACCGCAGGCGGACGCCACGGGTGCGGGCGCGAGTGACGCCACGGCTTCGGGCGCGAGTAGCGCGAAGACGCAGACGCGGACCGGGACGCTGGACGACGTGACTGCGGATGCGGCGGGCGGCGAAGCGGCGGGTGCGGAAGAGGACGGCGGCGACGACGCGGAGAAGTCCGCTGACGAAGGCGAGTCCTCCGGTACGACCGGCGGAGACGACGACCGGACGGCCGCTGACGATGACGCGGCTGAAGGGGAGGCCGCCGGAGCCGGCGACCAGGGGGCTGACTCGGAGGCGGGCGAATCTGGTTCCGCGAATGGTGGCGGTCAGCTGCGTGGGCGGTTCAAGGGCCAGTTCACGGCCGGCGGGCCGATGAACGGTCAGCTCACCGGTCAGCTCACAGGCCGGATGGACGGACCGATGAGCGGCCGCATAGACGGCCAGATCGACACCGAGAAGTCGGAAGAAGCGGGGAAGTCGGAACAAGCCGACGCGTCCGGGGAGTCGGACGACGCTGTGGAGTCCGACCAGGCGGGGAAGTCCGGCGAGGCAGCAGAGCGCGGGTCCGACGAGGCCACCACGGAGCCGGAGGACTCCGGCGACGAGGCCGACGACTCCGGTGCGGACTCCGCCGAGGCGGCAGAGGACGCGGAGACCGACGAGCCGGCGGAGGCCGCGGAGGCGGCGGAGTCCGCCGCGGACGCCGGCGAGTCGGCGGACGCGTCCGAGGAGCAGCCGACGGAGTCGGCGGCGTCCGAGGATGCGGGCTCGGCGGAGGACGGCGAAGCCGACGAGTCGTCGGCCGGGGAGCGCGAGGACGCCCAGACCGCGGCCGGTGAGGACGCCGACGCCGCGGATCAGTCGGTCACCGCTGACGACTCGACGGCTGACGAGACCGAGGCAGCGGACGACGAGGCCGGGGAGTCCGAGACCTCCTCGACTGACACCGTCGCACTCGGGACCGTTCAGCCCGAATCGGACGAGGACGGCGAGACATCCGAGTCCGGAACCGCTGAGTGGGAAGCCGAATCCGAGGCAGGCGAAACCGAAGCTTCGGAGACCGGACCAGCCGAAGACGAGTCCTCGGAAGCAGAGGTCGCTGACGAAGCAGAGGCCGCTGAGGAAGCAGAGGCCGCTGACACTGCGGCCGAGCCCGAGACGGCCGACTCCGCGGCAGCCGAAACCACCAGTGCTACCGAGTCCGACTCCCCCGAGCCGGAGTCCGAGTCCTCCGAGCCGGAGTCCGACGAGGCCGAGACCGCCGAGCCGACCCCCGACTCGGAGGCCGCTGAGGACGAGCCCGCTCAGGCCGAGGCAGCCCCCTCCCCGGAGGAGCCGGAGGCTGTCGCCGACGAGGACGCCGAGACCGAAGCCGCCGGGACCGAGACTGCCGCCGAGGCTGGGACCGCTGCCGAGCGGGACGCCGACGAGTGGCCGACCGACGAGCACGAGCGCGTCGAGGCGGAGCCGGAGACCCGCGAGCCGGTCGAGCAGGCTGAGGAAGCCGAAGAGTCCGCGGAGCCCGCAGCCGAGGAGCCCGCGCAGGCCGCGGTCGAGGAACCCGGGCTCACCGCCCCCGGTGAGCCCGAGGCCGCCCCCGCCGAACCCGAGCAGGCGACAGCGCCGGAAGCCGAGCAGGCGGCGCCAGCCGAGCCCGAGCAGTCCGAGCAGGCGCCCGAGGAGTCCGAGCAGGCCGCCGACCAGCAGGCTCCGGCCGTCGAGCCCGAGCAGCAGCGTCCCGCCGCCCCGCCGGAGCGCAGCGTCGAGCAGACCCAGCAGTTCCGCCCGGTCGAGCAGACGCAGTGGATCCCGCGGATCGAGCAGACGCAGCAGATCCAGCGGATCGAGCCGGAGCGGGAGGAACCCGCCGAGGCCACCAGCGGCGAGGACGCCGGTCCGCCGACCGACCCCGGGCCCTCGAAGCCGTCGCCGCAGCTCGACCAGGGACCGCCGACGATGCGGATCCCCGCCGTCGGTGCGGCTCCGAGCGTCGACGGTCCGCCGACGCAGCGCATCCCGCTGGTGCCGCCGCCCGGCTCCGCCGAGCAGACGCAGCAGTTCGCGCGACCCGACTTCAGCAGTCCGCCGCGGAGCGCGCAGCCGCAGGACTTCGACACGTCGTCGGCGCGCACCGCGCAGCCCCACGACTTCGCCGGGCTGACCGGGCCGGCCCCGGCGCCGGCAGCGCCGCAGGTTCCGCAGCCGCCTGACGTCACTCGGCAGGCCCCGGCACCGACCCACCAGCCGCCGCCCGCGCCCGCCCAGCAGTCGTACGTTCCCGGCGCGACGCAGCCCGTCGCCAAGCCGGCGCCCGAGGCTTCCCCGGAGCCGCACCCCGCCGAGCCACCAGCCGAGCCGTCCGCTGCCGCGCCCGCCAAGCGCCGGAAGCGCCGCGGGACGCTGATCACCGTCGCCCTGCTGCTGGTCGTCGGCCTCGGCGCGGGCATCGCGTTCGGCCCGGCGCTGGTGCGCGCGCTGACCGAGGCGCAGATCGCCGAGCCGCCTGCACCGGTCCGGCTCCAGCCGTCGATCAAGCCGCTCGACGACGGCGCCCCGCTGCCCCGCCAGCAGCGCGTGTCGGCCGCGCTGGCCGGTCCGCTGGCCAACCCCGCGCTGGGCACGTTCGGCGGGACGGTCATCGACGCGCAGACCGGCGCGCCGGTGTGGCAGCAGAGCCCAGGCCAGGCCCTCACCCCGGCCTCGACCGGGAAGCTGCTGACCATGAGCGCCGCCCTGCTCGCGCTCGACCACCAGCAGCGCTTCAGCACCAAGGTGGTGCGCGGTCCCGAGCCGGGCAGCGTCGTGCTCGTCGGCGGCGGCGACCCGACGCTGTCGACCCTGGGGCCGGGCGAGGACACCGTCTACACCGGGGCGGCGCGCATCGACGACCTGGCCGAGCAGGTCCGCAAGGCCACCGGCGGGTCCGTCTCGCGCATCTACGTCGACGTCGGCCGCTACTCCGGGCCGAAGATGGCGCCGGGCTGGCTGCCCGAGGACGTCCAGGCGGGCTACGTCGCCCCGATGGAGCCGCTGATGCTCAACGGCGGTCGCGCCGACCCGACCAAGGACACCAGCCCGCGCACCCAGACGCCCGCGCTCCAGGCGGGGCAGCGGCTGGCATCGAAGCTCGGCACCGGCAGCGTCCAGGAGGGCAACGCGCCGGTGAACGCGCAGGTCCTCGGCGAGGTGAAGTCCCCGCCGGTGCAGGACATGGCCGAGATCGTGCTCCAGCACTCCGACAACGTGCTGGCCGAGGCGCTGGCCAGGGAGGTCGCGATCGCCACCGGCAACGAGCCGTCCTTCGCGGGGGCTTCCAAGGCGGTGCGCGAGGTGCTCCAGCGCAACGGCTTCGACCTCTCGGGCAACACGATGGTCGACGGCAGCGGCCTCTCGCTGGACGACCGCGTCACCCCGCAGCTGCTCGGCTCGCTGCTGGCGGCGGCGACCGCCCCCGCGGGGCCGGAGGGCGGGCTCGAGCCCAAGAGCGCGAAGCTGCGCGCGCTGCTGCCGGGGCTGCCGGTGGCCGCGGGCAGCGGCAGCCTGCACGACCGCTACACCGACAGCTCCGGACGCGGCTGGGTGCGGGCCAAGACCGGGACGCTGGACGGCGCGAACAGCCTCGCGGGCACCGTCGTCACCGAGAACGGCAGGCTGCTGGTGTTCGCGCTGATGTCCAACGGCACCATGTCCGCGCAGGCCCGGCCCGCTCTCGACGATCTCGCCATCGCCCTGCGCGACTGCGGCTGCGACTGATCGTGCGGTATGCCCCCGCGTCGCGGCGGGGTACGGTCGAGCGTGTGAATGCGCGTTCGTCGACCCTGCCACCGCGGCCCGGGGCCTCCGCGGACCACCGAGCGCTGGACTGGAACGTCGCGATCAGCACGGCCATCCGGTTGATGAAGCCGGGCCCCGAGGTACCGCGTTCGGAGGCGGAGGAGGCGGTGCGCTCGCTGCGCCGCTACAGCGTGGAAGCCGAGACGCACGTCCGCGAGCTGACCGGGCTCGGCACCCACCTGCCGGTGCTCGAGGGCGATGTCGTCGACCGGCCGGACTGGGTTCGGGGTGCGGCGCACGGGCTCGCCGAGCTGACCGACGCCGCGCTGTCCAACGCGCACGGCGTGCAACGCGAGGGACTCGACCTGCTGGGCGGCATCAGCACCCGGGGAGCCGGCGTGCAGGCCGGGATCGTGCTGGCCTACCTCGGCGGCAAGGTGCTCGGGCAGTACGACCCCTTCGGGCCGACCGCGAGCGGGCAGCCCGGCAGGCTGCTGCTGGTCGCGCCGAACATCGTCGCGGCGCACCAGGCGCTGGAGGTGCCGGGCGAGGACTTCCGGATGTGGGTCTGCCTGCACGAGTCGACCCACCGGTTGCAGTTCACCGCAGTGCCGTGGCTGCGCGACCACTTCGCCGCCTCGCTCGGCACGCTGCTCTCCGAGATGGAGGGAACCACCAGCGACCTGCTCGGCCGGTTGCCCGCCGTCGTGCGCGAGGTGCGCTCCGGTCGCGGTGGTGACTCCAGTCCCGGTGTGCTGGGCGTGATCGAGCTGCTGCAGACCCCGCGGCAGCGCGCCGCGCTCGACCGGATCATCGCGATCTCGACGCTGCTGGAGGGCCACGCCGACCACGTGATGGACGCCGTCGGCCCGCGCGTGGTGCCCAGCGTCGCCACCATCCGGCAGCGCTTCACCGAGCGCCGCAAGGGCGGCGGGCTGCTCGACCGGATCCTGCGCAGCCTGCTCGGGGTGGACGCCAAGATCCACCAGTACGCCCAGGGCGCCGCGTTCACCAGGCACGTCGTCGACCAGGTCGGCATGGAGGGCTTCAACGCCGTGTGGGCCGCGCCCGACCACCTGCCGACCCGCGCGGAGATCACCGCTCCCGCCACCTGGCTCCGCCGCGTCCACGGCTGACGCCGCTCCGCGCCAGCCACGCCCGCCGACTCCGCCGGCGCGCTGGCTGCGCCGCCGCTCCGCCGCTGCGCGCGTGCCGCCGCCAGCCTCCGTCGCCGACTCAGTCGGCGCGTCGACTACGCCGCCGCCCGCTCCGCCCCCGCGCTCCGGGGCAGCCACGCGTCGGCTCCGCCGCCACGCCGCTCCGCGCCTGCCGCCGCCGCCACGCCGACTCCGTCGGCGCGCCGCTCCGCCGCCGCGCTCCGCCGCCGCGCCGATCCGGCGCCGTCGCGCTCCGCGCGACAATGACGCCGTGCCTCCCACCGCCGCCGTCACCGCCACGCGAGCCGCCGTCCGGCGGCTCCTCGGCTCCGCCGAGGCGTCGCCGTCCGCGCCGCTCGGCGCGGTCGCGGTGGCGTGCTCCGGCGGCGCCGACTCGCTGGCGCTCGCGGCCGCCACCACGCACGTCGCCCGGCGGCGGGACATCGCCGTGCACGGTCTCGTCGTCGACCACGGGCTCCAGGAGGGCTCCGCCGACGTGGCGAGCCGGGCGGCGGAGCAGTTGGAGGAGCTGGGGTGCGACGTCGTCCGCGTGCTGCCGGTCGAAATCGGTCGCGAGGGTGGTCCGGAGGCCGCCGCGCGGCGGGCTCGCTACGCGGCGCTCGATGCCGCCCGCCCCGCCGGCGCGCCGGTCCTGCTCGGGCACACCCGCGACGACCAGGCCGAAACGGTTCTGCTCGGGCTCGGCAGGGGATCGGGTGCGCGGTCGATCGCGGGCATGCGCCCGGTCGACCTCCCGTGGCTGCGGCCTTTCCTCGACGTGACAAGGGACACGACGCTGGCCGCGTGCGAGGCGCTCGGGCTGCGGCCGTGGCAGGACCCGCACAACTCGGACGCGAAGTTCACCCGCGTCCGGCTGCGCGCGGAGGTGCTCCCGCTGCTGGAGGAGGTCCTCCAGGGCGGTGTGGCCTCCGCGCTGGCGCGCACCGCGGTGCAGTTGCGGGAGGACGCCGACGCCCTCGACGAGGTGGCCGCCGACGTGCGGAAACGGGTCGAGGACGGCGACGCGCTCGACGCCGCGGCCCTGTCGGCCGGCCCGCCCGCGGTGCGGCGCCGGGTCCTGCGCGGCTGGCTGCTCGACCAAGGTGTCCGGGAGGTGTCCGACGCCCACCTCCGGGCCGCCGACGCGCTGGTCGGCCACTGGAAGGGACAGGGACCACATGCGTTGCCGGGCGGCTTTGTGCTGCGCCGGACCCATGGCACGCTTCGGGTGGAAGTGGCGGTCAAGCAACCGCCGGATTACTGATCGGTGAGAATTGGCCGCGCGGCGGGGCCGGGCGACCACCGGTGCCGCGCACGCTCACCGAATCGCGGAGAGGGGAATCCGGGGTGTACGAGGGCGACATTGCCTCCGTGCTCATCACCGAGCAGCAGATCAACGACAAGGTCGTCGAGCTGGCCAAGCAGGTCGACGAGGACTACCAGGGTGGTCGAGGGGGCGATCTGCTGCTGGTCGGCGTGCTCAAGGGCGCGGTCATGTTCATGACCGACTTCGCCAGGGCCCTGCCCCAGCCTGCGCAGCTGGAGTTCATGGCCGTCAGCTCCTACGGCTCGTCCACCTCCTCCTCGGGCGTGGTGCGCATCCTCAAGGACCTCGACCGCGACATCGCCGGCCGCAACGTGGTGATCGTCGAGGACATCATCGACTCCGGCCTCACGCTGTCGTGGCTCCTCAAGAACCTGGCCTCGCGCAACCCGGCCTCCCTGGAGGTCTGCACGCTGCTGCGCAAGCCGGACGCGGTGCAGGTCGACGTGCCGGTGCGCTACGTCGGTTTCGACATCCCGAACGAGTTCGTGGTGGGTTACGGGCTGGACTACGCCGAGCGATACCGTGACCTGCCCTACATCGGCACGCTCGATCCGAAGGTCTACACCTCCGGTGCGTGATCGCCGTTCGTGCCTGGAGGACCCCGCACGCGTCACCACCGGCGGTATCGTGCGGGGTACGCTGGCAGTCCTGCGTAATGCTCGGCGTAGTCGTGCGGTCGCGTCGGCCGGTACGCTGGTCTGAAGGGGTTGACGGCGGTGACGAAATGTGCCGTGGCCCGAAGTGACAGTCAGGGAGGGTCGAGGCCGCCCGACGGCCGCAAGTGAATGGACCGAAAGCGCCTTCTCCGGAACCCGCTGCTATGGATCTTGACGGCGTTTCTGCTGATCTATGCCTTCAGCGTGCTCTTCGACGAGACTCGCAACTACCGCGAAGTCTCAACCTCGCAGGCTTTGGAGCAGATCGCTCAGGGCAAGGTCAAGGAAGCGACCATCGAGGACAAGGAGCAGCGGGTTCGTCTGACCCTCAAGGACGGCCAGACCTTCGAGAACAGCTCCGAGCTGATCGCCCAGTACCCCGCCGGTGCCACCGACCAGGTGGTGCAGGAGATCCGCAACGGCCAGGTGCCGAGCTGGAACACCAAGGTCACCCAGGACTCGTTCTGGGTGCAGATGCTGTTCTACCTCGTGCCCATCGGCCTGCTGGTGCTGCTGCTGATGTGGATGATGAACAACGTCCAGGGCGGCGGCAACCGCGTGCTCAACTTCGGCAAGTCCAAGGCCAAGCAGCTCACCAAGGACATGCCCAAGACGTTGTTCGGCGACGTCGCCGGTGCCGACGAGGCCGTTGAGGAACTCCACGAGATCAAGGACTTCCTGCAGAACCCGGGTCGCTACCAGGCCCTCGGCGCCAAGATTCCCAAGGGCGTGCTGCTCTACGGTCCACCGGGCACCGGCAAGACGCTGCTCGCGCGCGCGGTGGCCGGCGAGGCCGGGGTGCCGTTCTACTCGATCTCGGGTTCCGACTTCGTCGAGATGTTCGTCGGTGTCGGTGCTTCCCGGGTCCGCGACCTGTTCGAGCAGGCCAAGCAGAACGCCCCCTGCATCGTCTTCGTCGACGAGATCGACGCGGTCGGCCGCCAGCGCGGCGCCGGCCTCGGCGGCGGTCACGACGAGCGCGAGCAGACGCTGAACCAGCTCCTGGTCGAGATGGACGGCTTCGACTCGCGCGGGGGCATCATCCTCATCGCCGCGACCAACCGCCCGGACATCCTCGACCCCGCGCTGCTGCGTCCGGGCCGCTTCGACCGCCAGATCCCGGTGTCCGCGCCGGACCTGCGCGGCCGCCGCGCGATCCTCGGCGTGCACTCCAAGGGCAAGCCGCTGGCGCAGGACGCCGACCTCGACGGCCTGGCCAAGCGCACCGTCGGCTTCTCCGGCGCCGACCTGGAGAACGTGGTCAACGAGGCCGCGCTGCTCACCGCGCGGGAGAACGGCCAGCTCATCACGGCCGCCGCGCTGGAGGAGTCGGTCGACCGGGTGATCGGCGGTCCCCGCCGCAAGAGCAAGATCATCTCGGAGCGGGACAAGAAGATCACCGCCTACCACGAGGGCGGGCACGCGCTGGCCGCGTGGGCCATGCCCGACCTGGAGCCGGTCTACAAGCTCACGATCCTGCCGCGCGGCCGCACCGGCGGTCACGCCCTTGTCGTCCCCGAGGACGACAAGGACATGATGACCCGGTCGGAGATGATCGCCCGGCTGGTGTTCGCCCTCGGCGGGCGCTCGGCGGAGGAGCTGGTGTTCCACGAGCCCACCACCGGTGCCTCCAGCGACATCGAGCAGGCCACCAAGATCGCGCGCGCCATGGTCACCGAGTACGGCATGACCGCCCGGCTGGGCGCGGTGAAGTACGGCAAGGAGGAGGGCGACCCGTTCCTGGGCCGCTCGGCCGGCCAGCAGCCGAACTACTCGCTCGAGGTCGCCCACGAGATCGACGAGGAGGTGCGCAAGCTCATCGAGGCGGCGCACACCGAGGCGTGGGAGATCCTCAACACCTACCGCGACGTGCTCGACGAGCTCGTCCTCGAGCTGATCGAGAAGGAGACGCTGGTCCGCAAGGACCTGGAGCGCATCTTCACCAAGGTCGAGAAGCGGCCGCGGATCACCGCGTTCAACGACTTCGGCGGTCGCACCCCGTCGGAGAAGCCCCCGATCAAGACCCCGGGCGAGCTGGCCAGGGAGCGCGGCGAGCCGTGGCCCCCGGTCACCGAGCAGCCGCCTGCCCCGGCGCCCACTCCGGTCGGTGCGGGCCAGCAGCAGGGCGACGCGTCGCAGAGCAACGGCGTGGGCCAGTACGGCCAGCACCCGGGCACCGTGCAGTTCCCGAACCCGGGGCACCAGCAGGGCCAGCAGGGCGGCTACCAGCAGCCCGGCCAGGGTCAGTACGGCCAGCCGGTCCCGCAGGCGGTGCCGCCCAACTATGGTGCCCCGCCCGGGTGGACCCCGGCGACCTCGCCTTCGGGCTCGGCCCCCTCGGGTGCGCCCGTGCCCTCGGGTGCCGAGCAGGGTGGCAACCAGTACAACTGGGTGCCGTCCTGGGAGCGGAGCCAGCAGCCGCAGACCGGGCCGTCGCAGCCCGGCGGCGGCGACTCCAACGGGACGCCCGGCGCGCAGCCCGCGCAGGGCGAGGGGCAGTCCGGGCAGAGCCCGGACTCCACCGACGAGAACGGGAACGGCACCAGCACCAACCGGTGATGGAAAGCCGCTTGACTCCGGACACGGCGGCCCGCTGCGCGCGGGCCGCCGGTTTCCGGTGGAGGAACGACAATTGACCAGCACGGTCGGCGAACCGGTCGGGCCGGAGGAGGACTCCGGGCCCGGCCGTTCGGCTTTTCACAACCCGGTGTTCGACCAGGAGCGCGCTGAGGCCGCGATCCGGGAGCTGCTGCTCGCGGCGGGGGAGGACCCCGACCGCGAGGGCCTGCGCGAAACCCCGGCGCGCGTCGCGCGCGCGTACCGGGAGCTCTTCGCGGGGCTCTACACCGATCCGGACCAGGTCCTGGACCGCACCTTCGACGAGGCCCACGAGGAACTCGTCCTGGTCCGCGAGATCCCGATGTACAGCCAGTGCGAGCACCACCTCCTGCCGTTCCACGGGGTCGCCCACGTCGGGTACATCCCGAACGAGAAGGGCCGGGTCACGGGGCTGTCGAAGCTGGCCCGGCTGGTGGATCTCTACGCCAAGCGCCCGCAGGTGCAGGAGCGGCTCACCTCGCAGGTCGCCGACGCGCTGATGCGCAGGCTGGAGCCGCGCGGGGTGATCGTCGTGATCGAGGCCGAGCACCTGTGCATGGGCATGCGCGGCATCCGCAAGGCGGGTTCGATGACCACGACCTCGGCGGTGCGCGGGATCTTCCGCAGCTCCGCGTCGTCGCGGTCCGAGGCGCTCTCGCTGATCAGGGGCACGTGATGCATCCCAAGCTGCCGAACCCGCGCCGGTGCGCGGTCATGGGCGTGCTGAACGTGACACCGGACTCGTTCTCCGACGGCGGCCGCTACCTCGACCGCGCGGCCGCGGTGGCGCACGGCGTGGAGATGCACCGCGCGGGCGCCGACATCGTCGACGTGGGCGGTGAGTCGACCCGGCCGGGTTCGGAGCGGGTCGACGCCGAAACCGAGATCGACCGGGTGCTGCCGGTGGTCACCGAGCTGGTCGCCCAGGGCGTGCCGGTCAGCGTGGACACCACGCGGGCGCGGGTCGCGGCGGCGACGGTGCGGGCCGGGGCGACGGTGATCAACGACGTCTCCGGCGGCCTCGCCGACCCCGACATGGCCAAGGTCGCCGCCGAGACCGGGGTGCCGTGGGTGCTGATGCACTGGCGCGGCCACAGCAAGAACATGAACTCGCTGGCCGTCTACACCGACGTCGTCACCGAGGTGCGCGACGAGCTGAGGCGGCAGGTCGATGTCGCACTGGAGGCCGGGGTCTCCGAAGACGCCATCGTGCTGGACCCCGGTCTGGGCTTCGCCAAGACCGGCGCCGACGACTGGCTCCTGCTTCAGCGGCTGGAGGTGCTGGTCGACCTCGGGTTCCCGGTGCTGGTTGGAGCTTCGCGCAAGCGGTTCCTCGGCAGACTGCTCGCCGACGCCGATGGCAACCCGAGGCCGCCCGCAGGGCGTGAGACCGCCACCGCCGTGGTCTCGGCGCTGGCAGCCGACCGGGGGGCTTGGGGCGTGCGGGTGCACGACGTCGTCGCCTCGTTGGACGCGGTCGCGGTGACCGCCGCGTGGAACAGCGGAGGAGAGCTCGGTGGCTGACCGGATCACCCTGACCGGCTTGAAGGTCCGCGGCAACCACGGCGTGTTCGACCACGAGAAGCGCGACGGGCAGGACTTCCTCGTCGACATCACGGTGTGGATCGACCTGGCGGGCGCGGCCGCCGACGACGACCTCGCGCAGACGCTGCACTACGGGGAGATGGCCGAGCGCGCGGCGGCGATCGTCGGGGGCCCCTCGCGCGACCTGATCGAGACGGTGGCCGCCGAGATCGCCGACGACATCATGACCGACGGGCGCGCGCACGCCGCCGAGGTCACCATCCACAAGCCGTCCGCGCCGATCCCGCTGAGCTTCGCCGACGTCGCGGTGACGATCCGGCGTTCGCGCCGCGGCGGGCGCGGCAACGTCGTCCCGGCCTGAGCCGGTAGCGGGGAGGTCGCGGTGAGCAGGGCAGTGCTGTCGTTGGGGTCGAACCTCGGTGACCGGCTGGCGCACCTGCGGCTGGCCGTCGAGGGCTTCTCCGACGTGCTGGTCGCGGCGTCGCCGGTGTACGAGACCGCGCCCTGGGGTGTGACCGACCAGCCGGACTTCCTCAACGCGGTCATCGTCGTGGAGTCGGCCGGCGTCGACGAGTGGGGCTGGCTGCGGCGCGGGCAGGAGTTGGAGCGCGCCGCCGAGCGCGTGCGGGAGCGGCGCTGGGGCCCGCGGACGCTGGACGTGGACGTGGTGTCGGTCGACGACGTCCGCAGCGACGACCCGGAGCTGCTGCTGCCGCACCCCGGCACGCCCAGCCGGGCGACCGTGCTGATCCCGTGGCACTCGATCGACCCGGAGGCGCAGCTTCCTGGTCGCGGTCCGATCGCGGCGCTGCTCGCGGCGCTGCCGGAGGACGAGGTGTCCGGGGTCCGGCTGCGCGCCGACCTGGATCTGCGGCCGTCAGGCTGAACGAAGCGGGTTGTCCGAAGTGGAACAGGGCCGCCGAGCGCGGCGGCCCTGTTCCCCGCTACTCGGCCGACGCGCGCAGGGCGGCGGCGAGCCACTTCGAGCTGGCCTCGGTGTTCGGGTGCTGCGGCCAGCCGTTGATCGTGGCCATCAGCTCCCAGTAGCGGGAGAGCCGCTCGTCGTGCTGCTGGTAGTAGTCGGCCAGCCAGTTGCGGAACTCCGCCGAGTCCGGCTTGCCGTACTCCTCCGTCGACAGCTCGACGATCCGCGCCACGAGCGCCGCGGCCTCCGGCCCCTCCGGCGACGTCCCCGCCTCGGCGGCCTGTCGCGCCTGGTCGGTGACCTCCCACCACTTGTGGGCGTCCTCCGGCGCCGGACCGCTCATCGTCTCCCCGGCGTCCCTACGGTCGGAGTGCTCCTGGGAGGCGCTGCGCACCAGGTGCCGGAAGTCCGGGTCGGCGACCAGCTCCGCGAGCTCGATCCACGCCTCGACCTGCTCGGTCGACGGGTCCTCGGGCAGGTTGGGCTTGGCCGAACGCATCCACTCGGCGAAGTCGGGGTTGATGTTGAGCCCCTCGGTCATCTCGTCCCAGAACTCGTCGATGAGCCGGTTGCGCTCGGAGTCCGACATCTTGGCCAGCTTGTGCATGAGTCTCACCTCTTCGGTCGTGCGGCGTAGCTTCACGACCGCGCGCAGCACCGCCCGGCGGGTCCGCAGCAGGCGCATCTGCTGTTCCAGCAGTGCGAGATGTGCTTCGGCCAGCTTCGGCAGCGTGGTCTCGCGCTCCAGGACGCTGCGGACCTCGTCCAGACCGGCCCCCAGCTCGCGCAGCGTGCGGACCAGTTCCAGCTTCGAGATCGCCGAGACGTCGTATAGGCGGTAACCCGAGTGCGTGCGGTCGGTGGGCGGCACCACGCCGCTGTCGGCGTAGAACCGGATCGTCTTCACCGGCAGGCCGGTGCGCCTGGCGAGTTCGCCGATCGTGTAGAGCCTGGTGTCGTCCACGTCAAAGCACCTTCGACCCTCCAGCAGGGGGAGACTCAAGCGCTGATTCTCCGCCGTTGCCGTCAGCGGCGGTGCGGGTGGGATGCTTGTGGCGTGGACCCGCAGCACGGAGAACACATGTCCTTCACCAAACCGCGGCAACTGGTGGCGGCTGCCCTGGTCGCGGCGGTCCTGGTCTACCTGCTCGTCCGGATGGCCTACGGGGTGCTGCCGCAGCTGCCGACGTTCGCCGGGGCGACCCTGCTGCTGATCGCGCTGATCGACGTCGTGTTCGCGCTGACCATGCGTCCGCGGCTCAAGCGCAAGCCGGGTACCGAGCCGGTCGACCCGCTGACGGCGGCGCGCGCGGTGGCGCTGGCGAAGGCGTCGTCGCTGGCCGGGGCGATCATGGGCGGTGTGTGGGTCGGCCTGCTGGCCTACCTGCTGCCGGAGCGCGGGACCGTGCAGGCGGCCGGCGCCGACACCGTCGCGGCGGTGATCGGGCTGGTCAGCGCGGCCGCGCTGGTCGCGGCGGGGTTGTGGCTGGAGCACTGCCTGCGCAACCCGGACGAGCCCGAGGAACCGCTCGACGACGAGGACTGAACCGCAGGTGCTCTCCGACGAGGGCTGAACGGCCGGTGCGCGGGGACGAGGATCGGCGGCCGATGCGCGGGAAACCGGGCGCGTTCGGATGCGTTGATCGGGTGTTCTCGCGTGGGCCGATCAGACCAATGTGGAGCCGCGTTGTTCGCCTCCAGGTCTCGAACAGATAAACGCCCGGTACCGTGGTGCGCATGTCCGACCGTGGCAGTACCGAATCCGCGTCGCGAGACGGGCGTGCGACGGCGCTGTGGGTCGGTGCGGTTTTCCTCGCCGCGGCCGCTACCGCGGTCCTCGTGCTCAGCGACGACTCCCGGCTGCTCAAGCTCGGCCTGGTCGCGGCGCTGTGGGCGGCGCTGATCGCGGCCTTCGCGGTGGCGCGCCTGCGGGGACGCGCGGCCGAGGACGCCGAACGCGCCGCCGAGCAGCAACGCATCTACGAGCTGGAGCTGGAACGCGAGGTGGCGGCCCGCCGCGAGTTCGAGCTGGAGGCCGAGGCCGAGGCGCGCCGCCGGGTCGCCGAGGAGTCCGACAGCGAGATCCAGGCGCTCAAGACCGAGCTGCGCAACCTGCGGGAGAGCCTGGAGCAGATGCTCGGCGGTGACGTCCTGTTCGAGCGGGTCGCGCTGCGGGCGGAGTCGACCAGGGTGCGGTCGCTGACCGAGAACGGCGCGACCGGCGCGCAGAGCACGTCGATCCAGCAGAGCTGGGGCCGCGAGCTGACCTCGGGGCCCGGCGGACACGTCAACGGCAGGCTCACCGGTGGCGTCATCACGCAGGCGGGCGGCACGGCAGGGCCGGCGGCCCCCGCCGGGAGCGTCCCGCCCACGACCGTCAACGGCACGGTGTCGGCCAACGGCCCGGGGACACCCAACAGCGCGGGGTCGGCTGCGGCCGGCGGTGCGGCTCCGGTCCAGGGCGCGGCTCCGGGCAACGGGGCCGGGACGACGCCCGCCGGCGGGAAACGGGGCGGCGCGGGTGGCGGCTCCACGCCGGTCACCGACCCCATCCCCGCGGCGGGAGGCGCCAGCGGGCAGTCGGGCGGCGCGCAGAACACCGAGCTGATCAGCCGCCTCGGCGGCGAGCCGCCGCGGGACGAGCAGCGCCGCAGGCCCAGCCGTCCCCCGCGCCCGAAGCCCCAGCCCGCGCGCAACGAGACTCACGCCGCGCACCCGGCGCCCGCCCGGCGGGAGAAGCCGCAGTACGAGCGTCCGGACCCCGCCGGTGCGCGTTCCGGCCAGCAGGCCCGATCGGGTAGAGAGGCTCCGGCCGCCGAATCGACCCGCAAGGTGCAGGCACCCAAGGCCGCCGAGGAGCCATCTCCGCAGGTGGATGCGGGTGCGCACGCCGAGGGGACGTCGGTGGACGAGCTGCTGGCCGCCTACGGGGGCTCCGGCGGGACCAAGCGCAGGCGCCGCCGGAAGGAATGACGGCAACCGACGGTCCGATGCCGGTGGACGGCTCGGCGTTTTAGGGTTTTGTCGTGTCCACTCCTGATCTTCGGGAGCCGGCGCCCGACCTCTCCGGGGCGCGCCGGCTCCAGACCCGCAAGCACCACGTCGTCGGGTGGCCGATCGCGGGCCTGATCGTGCTCGGGATCTGCGGCCTGGTGATGGTCGGCGTGACGACCTCCAGAGTCGGATCGCTGCCCGCTCTCGTAGGCGCGGTCGCCGCGCTGCTGCCGGTCGGGGTGGTCTTCGCCGCGATCGTGTGGATCGACCGCTGGGAGCCGGAGCCGCCGCTCCTGCTGCTCGGCGCGTTCCTGTGGGGAGCAGGGGGAGCCACCGCGTGCGCGCTGATGCTCAACGACGCCGTCACCGGGCTGGGTGACCTGCTGCTGGGGGCCAACGACCACCGCTTCTTCAGCCTGGCCGTGATGGCGCCACTGGTGGAGGAGGCCGCCAAGGCGCTGTTCGTGGTGGGCCTGTGGTTCCGCCGCCGGGCCGAGTTCAACGGGATGGTCGACGGCATCGTCTACGCGGCGCTGACCGCGGCGGGCTTCGCCTTCACCGAGAACATCCTGTACTTCGGCAAGGCCTTCGCCGAGGGCGGCCTCGGCGGCGTCAGCGGCGGCGTGGTCGCGGTGTTCATCCTGCGCGGGGTGCTCGCGCCGTTCTCGCACCCGCTGTTCACCGCGATGGTCGGTATCGGGATCGGTCTCGCCTCGCGGACCACCAACGGCCGGATGCGGGTGCTGTGGCCGGTGTTCGGGTTCCTCGCCGCCGTGGTGCTGCACGCGGTCTGGAACGCGTCGACGCTGCTCGGCGGGGTCGAGTTCCTCAACATCTACTTCCTGTTCATGGTTCCGATCTTCTTCGGCACCGGGTGGATCGTGCTCTGGCAGCGCAAGCGCGAGCAGCGGATCGTCGCCGAGCAGCTCCCGGTGCTGCAGCGCGCCGGGCTGATCGTGCGCAGCGAGGTCGAGATGCTGGCGAGCCTGGCCGGGCGCCGGGGCTGGCTGCGCAAGGTCCGCCGCAGCGCGGGCGGCGATGCCGCCAAGGCGGTCCGCGACTACCAGATCGCCGTCACCGAGCTGGCGTTCCTCCAGCACCGCGCGTCCGAGGGGCGCACCACCAGCGCCGTCCGCCGGGCGCGGCGGGAGAAGCTGATCGAGGACCTCAAGCACGCGCGGCGGTCGGCCGCGGGCAGCCAGCAGGCGATCCAGACCGCGCGGATCAAGATCCACGAGCTGACCCAGCTCAACCTCAAGCGCCCGCGCCGGTCGGAGGGGCCGGTGCGTCCGAAGCGGAGCACTCCGGTCGGCCCGCCGATCCACGGAACGCCTCCGGCGCAGGGCCAGGGGCCGGTGCCCGCGCAGGAGCGCGGGCCGCACCACGCCTCCCCGGACCACGGCCCGTTCCCGTCGCAGGACCAAGGCCGGTTCCCGTCCCAGGACCAGGTCCCGCCGTTCCCGTCTCAGGACCAGGTCCCGCCGTTTCCGTCTCAGGACCAGGCCCCGTTCCCGTCGCAGGACCAAGGCCGGTTCCCGTCCCAGGACCAGGTCCCGCCGTTCCCCTCCCAGGAGCGTGGCCCGCACCAGCCCCAGGCCCAGGGCCGGGCCAGGGACCACCGCCAGGTCCCGCCGCCGCAGGAGCGCGGTCCCGGCCAGGCGCCGCGCGGTGCGGTGCCGCCCGAGCACGGGTCGCGTCGTCCGCCGGAGAACGGGCCGGTTCCGCCGCCGGGCGGCTGACCGGCGGCCCCGCGACGTCAGCCGCATCCGCCGGGGCGCCGCTGTGCGTCGCGCCACCCGGGTGGCACGGCGCGGATGTTTTCGGGCTACTCTCGCGCTGCTGTCCGGTACCCGGCAGACGGGACTGGAACGGTTGGGAGGACGAACGTGGCTGCTGGTCGCCCGCCTCGGCGCGGAGAAGGCCCCCGGCTCCGCGTCGGAGTGATCTCCGCGGGGAGGGTCGGTGCCGTGCTCGGCGCGGCTCTGCACCGCGCGGGGCACCAGGTCGTCGCGGTGTCCGGAGTTTCGGCCGCGTCGCTGCGGCGGGCCGAGGAACTGCTGCCGGACGTGCCGGTGCTGCCGCCCGACGACGTCGCCGCGCAGGCCGACCTGGTGCTGCTGGCGGTGCCCGACGACGCGATCGCCGGTCTGACGCGCGGTCTGGTCGCCACCGGATCGCTGCGCGCGGGGCAGATCGTGGTCCACACCTGCGGCGCGCACGGTGCCGGCGTGCTTTCGGCGGCCACCGAGATCGGCGCGCTGTCGCTGGCGCTGCACCCGGCCATGACCTTCACCGGTCGCGCCGAGGACGTCGAGCGCCTGGCGACGGCCTGCATGGCGGTGACCGCGGTGGGCGAGGACGAGGCGGGCTGGAGCGTCGCCGAGGCCCTGGCGCTGGAGCTGGGCATGGAGCCGGTCCGGGTTCCCGAGCAGGCGCGCGGGCTCTACCACGCCGCGCTGACCCACGGCGCCAACCACCTGATCACCCTGGTCAACGACTGCGCGGACCTGCTGCGCGACGCCGGGGTCGAGATCCCCGACCGGGTGATGGCGCCGATCCTGTCGGCGTCGCTGGACAACGCGCTGCGCTTCGGCGACCGCGCCATCACCGGCCCGGTGATGCGCGGCGACGCGGGCACGGTGCGCGCGCACCTGGCGGCGCTCAACGACGACGACCCCGACGCGGTGCCCGGCTACCGGGCGCTGGCGAAGCGGACCGCCGAGCGCGCCGTGCGTTCGGGCGTGCTGCGCGCCGACATGGCATCCGACGTGCGCGACGCGCTGGAAGGGGAGCCGTGAGCCACCCGTCCGGGCGTCCGCTGAACGACACCCCTCGCGCGGGTGTTCCCCGAGCCGCCGAGGAGCTGCGATGACCGCACCCGAGAGGGTCGGCGCGGGTCCGGGCTTCGCCCCGGGCGCGCTGACCGTGCACCACCACCCCGACGAGCTGGCCAAGGTCACCCGGGCGCTGCGGGCGACCGGGCGCAGGATCACGCTGGTGCCCACGATGGGCGCGCTGCACGAGGGCCACCTGGAGCTCATCCGCCGCGCGCGCCGCGACTCCAACAGCGTCGTGGTCGTGTCGATCTTCGTGAACCCGCTGCAGTTCGGGCCCGGCGAGGACTTCACCAGCTACCCGCGCACCTTCGAGACCGACGTCGAGGCGTGCCGCGCCGAGGGCGTGGAGCTGGTCTTCGCCCCGGACCGCGACGACGTCTACGGCCCGGACCCGCAGATCACCGTCCACCCCGGTCCGCTGGGCGACGAGCTCGAGGGCGCCAGCAGGCCGGGGCACTTCGCCGGGGTGCTGACCATCGTGGCGAAGCTGCTCGGCATCGTCCGCCCCGACCTGGCGCTGTTCGGCGAGAAGGACTACCAGCAGCTGGTGCTCATCCGGCGGATGGCGCGCGAGCTGAACATCGACACCGCGATCCAGGGCATCCCGATCGTGCGGGCGCCCGACGGGCTCGCCCTCTCCTCGCGCAACGTCTACCTCAGCGAGGAGGAGCGCGGGGCCGCGCTCGCGCTGTCGGCGGCGCTGGCCGCGGGCGCGCACGCGGGCCGCGAGGGGGCGGAGGCGGTGCTGCGGGCCGCCCGCGAGGTGCTGGCCACCGAGCCGCTGGTGCGGCTGGACTACCTGGAACTACGGGACACCGAACTCGGCGCCGCCCCCGCCGAGGGCGAGGCCCGGTTGCTGGTCGCGGCGAAGGTCGGCGAGACCAGACTGATCGACAACGCCCTGGTGCTGCTCGGCGACCAGGGCGACAGCCGGCCCTGAGCCACCCCCGATACCCGGCCAGCGGTCCGGCTCCCCCCGAAGGAGGTCTGCGATGTTCCGCACGATGCTGAAGTCCAAGATCCACCGAGCCACGGTCACCCAGGCCGACCTGCACTACGTCGGGTCGGTCACCGTTGACGCCGACCTGATGGACGCCGCCGACCTGCTCGAAGGCGAGCAGGTGGCGATCGTCGACGTCACCAACGGCGCGCGGCTGGAGACCTACGTGATCACCGGCGAGCGCGGCTCGGGCGTGATCGGCATCAACGGCGCCGCCGCGCACCTGATCGAGCCCGGCGACCTGGTGATCCTGATCTCCTACGGGGTGATGGACGAGCTGGAGGCGCGGTCGGTGCGGCCGAAGGTGATCTTCGTCGACGCCGACAACAGGATCGTCGAGCGCGGCCAGGACCCGGGCCACGCCCCGGCGGGCTCCGGGCTGGCCGGCACGGCCGCCTCGGTCACCTCGGCGATCACCGAGGCCGCCGCCGAGACCGACGACGCGGCCAAGCTCGACGCCCTGCTCCAGCAGCCGGAGCACTGATCGACGCCACGCGGGCGGCCGGCGCCCCGCACGACACGCTGAGGGAAGGGACGACGGTGCTGCTCGCCATCGACGTCGGTAACACCAACATCGTGCTCGGTCTCTACGCCGACGAACCGGCGGAGGGCGCCGACCCGGTGCTGGTCCGCGACTGGCGGATGCGCACCGAGCCGCGGATGACCGCCGACGAGCTCGCGCTGACCGTGCGCGGGCTCCTCGGCTCCTACGCCGACCGGATCACCGGCATCTCGGCGCTGTCCACGGTGCCGTCGCTGCTGCGCGAGCTGCGGGTGATGCTCGGCCGCTACTGGACCGACGTGCCGCGGGTGGTCGTCGAGCCGGGCGTGCGCACCGGGGTCCCGCTGCTGGTGGACAACCCGAAGGAGGTGGGGGCGGACCGGGTGATCAACACGCTGGCCGCCCACCACCTGCACGCGACGAACTGCGTGGTCGTGGACTTCGGCACCTCGACCAACATCGACGCCATCTCGGCCAAGGGCGAGTTCCTCGGCGGCGCGTTCGCGCCCGGCATCGAGATCTCGCTGGACGCGCTGGCCTCCCGCGCGGCGCAGCTGCGCAAGGTCGAGCTGGTGCGGCCGCGCTCGGTGATCGGCAAGAACACCGTGGAGTGCCTCCAGTCGGGCATCCTCTACGGGTTCGCCGGCCAGGTGGACGGCCTGGTGCGCCGCATCGTGGCGGAGCTGGAGTCCACCCACGGCGGGCCGACGACGGTGATCGGCACCGGCGGGCTGGCGCCGCTGGTGGTGACCGAGTCCGACACCATCTCCCACCACGTGCCTGACCTGACCCTGCTGGGCCTGCGCCTGGTGTACGACCGCAACTTCGGTTCCTGACACCGCCGCCGCGCGGCGGCCCGCGGCATCGAGCGCGGTCGGACGCCTGGTGTCAAGTCGCCGTGAGCAGGTACGTACCCTTGTTGCCCGTGACTGACCAGGACCGTTCCATCCCCACCGCCGCGGACGCCGAGGGCGTCGACGACCTGCCCGAACAGCTCCGGGTCCGGCGGGAGAAGCGGGAGCGAATGCTGGCCGGGGGTGTCGACCCCTATCCGGTGAATCTGCCGATCACGCACACCCTGGCCGAGGTGCGCGCCGCCCACCCCGACCTCGCCCCGGACACCTACACCGGGGACCAGGTCGGTGTCGCGGGCCGGGTGATGTTCCTGCGCAACACCGGAAAACTCTGCTTCGCCACGCTCCGCGGCGGCGACGGCACCGAACTGCAGGCGATGCTCAGCCTCAAGCAGGTCGGCGAGGACGCGCTGGCCTCCTGGAAGAGCGACGTCGACCTCGGCGACCACGTCTTCGTGCACGGCGAGGTCATCACCTCCCGCCGCGGCGAGCTGTCGGTGATGGCCGACGAGTGGCGGCTGGCGGCCAAGACGCTGCGCCCGCTGCCGGTGGCGCACAAGGAGCTCGGCGACGAGACCCGGGTCCGGCAGCGCTACGTCGACCTGATCGTGCGCAAGCAGGCCGCCGACACCGTGCGAACCAGGGCGACCGTGCAGCGGTCGCTGCGGGATTCCTTCCAGCGCCGGGGTTTCATCGAGGTCGAGACCCCGATGTTGCAGACCCTGCACGGCGGTGCCGCGGCTCGCCCGTTCGTGACGCATTCCAACGCCTTCGACATGGAGCTGTATCTGCGCATCGCGCCGGAGCTGTATCTCAAGCGCTGCGTGGTGGGCGGCATCGAGAAGGTTTTCGAGATCAACCGGAACTTCCGCAACGAGGGAAGTGATTCTTCCCACTCGCCGGAGTTCGCCATGTTGGAGTTCTACCAGGCGTACTCCGATTACGACGGGATGGCCCGGCTGACCAGGCAGCTGGTGCAGGAGGCCGCCGAGGCGCTCACCGGTTCGCAGGTGGTGACCTGGTTCGACGGCACCGAGTACGACTTGTCCGGCGAGTGGTCGTCGGTCACGATGTACGGTTCGTTGTCCGAGGCCCTGGATTCGGAGATCACCCCGGAAACCCCGGTGGAGGTCCTGCGCAAGCACGCCGACTCGGTCGGTTTGCAGACCGACCCGGCCCACGGGCACGGAAAGCTCGTCGAGGAGCTGTGGGAACACCTGGTGGGCGATCATTTGTACGCCCCGACCTTCGTGCGCGACTTCCCGCTGGAGACCGCGCCGCTGACCCGCCAGCACCGCAGCGAGCCCGGTGTGGCCGAGAAATGGGACCTCTACACCCGGGGATTCGAGCTGGCGACCGGCTACTCCGAACTGGTGGACCCGGTCGTCGAGCGCGCCCGGTTGGAGGAACAGGCCAGGCTGGCGGCTTCCGGCGACGAGGAGGCCATGCACGTCGACGAGGACTTTCTGCGGGCGCTCGAGTACGGAATGCCACCCAGCGGCGGCGTCGGAATGGGTATCGACCGCTTGTTGATGGCGTTGACCGGCCTCGGTATCCGGGAGACGATCCTGTTCCCGCTGGTCCGTCCGGAATGACCCGTCCGGCCGGGGGTCGGCAGAATTTTCCTCGCCGGGGTGAGTGCGTTAGCGCAGTTACTGCGCTAACCTACCCCTCAGAATGACTCGGCGACGGATATTGGTGCACTCGAACGGAGCTGACCGACGTCCCGTTATTGCTAATAACTCCGGGGAGGACTTCCGAGATGGCACAGAAGGTCACGGTCACCCTTGTCGACGATCTGGACGGCGGGCAGGCCGATGAAACCGTCGAGTTCGCGTTGGACGGCGTGTCCTACCAGATCGACCTTTCCAACGATAATGCGACCGAGTTGAGGGACGCCCTGGCGAACTACGTCTCCAGCGCGCGTCGTGCGGGCGGTCGCAAGAAGCCGGGCCCGCGTCCCGGTGCCGGCCGGTCGGCCGGTGGTTCCACGAGCGCGGACCGGGAGCAGAACCAGGCCATTCGGGAATGGGCCAGGAAGCGGGGTCTGAAGGTCTCCGACCGCGGGCGTATCCCCGCGGACGTGGTGGAGCAGTACCACAAGGCGAACTGAACGCGGCACCGCGATAGGGGCGTTCTCGGCTTTCGTCGGCCGGGAACGCCCTGGTGTTTCTTACCGTCTTTCACGTTGGCGGGCCCTGATCGCACGTTATTGCCAACCGCTGGCGGCTTCCGATCTTTTCCCGTCGATTTCCCACGGACGGCCCACGGCGGCCCCGGCGGTGGGCCCTGCCGCGGCGCGGCCCCGACGCCGTCGTGCCCATGAGCCCCGGCGGCCGTGGGGCCCAACGGCCGCGCCCGGTTCCGTCGTGACGCGACGGCGGCCGTCCGCGCACAGCCCGTCCCGCTGAAGCTTCCCGCCGGCCCGGCCCCGCCGGACGCCGTCATCCCAGGCATGGAGCCGGTCGTGCGCCGGCGTGCGCGCGCGAGGCCGGACCCGGACGTCGCCACGCGTGCCGTCAGCTAGTCTTAGGCCGACCTAACCTAGGTGCGCCATACCTAAGTACGCCGGCCGACGGCAGAGGGAGTGGGATGTGAGTCGCAGCGCGATCGTGGGCGACCCGCCCGAGGCCGCACGCGAGCCCGCTGCGGGCGGGCGGCTGGCGGCCCGCCGCCGCAGGCGGCTGGTCGGCATCGGAGTGCTCGCCGTGCTCCTGCTGCTGAGCTGCCTGCTCAGCGTGTTGCTCGGTGCCAAGCCCATGTCCCTCGAAGCGGTCTGGAGCGCGCTGTTCGCGCCCACCGGTACCGAGAACGACCTGATCGTCCGCGAGTTGCGGGTGCCGCGCACGATCGTCGGAGTGCTGGCCGGGGTCGCGCTCGGGCTCGCGGGCGCGCTCATGCAGGGCCACACCCGCAACCCCATCGCCGACCCCGGCATCCTCGGCATCACCCACGGCGCGGCGCTGGGCATCGTGCTCTCGGTCTACGTCTTCGGCATCACCAGCCTGTTCGGCTTCATCTGGTTCGGCTTCGGCGGCGCGCTGCTGGGCGCGCTCGCGGTGTTCGCCATCGGTTCCATCGGCCGCGGCGGACCGACACCGGTCACGCTCGCGCTGGCCGGCATGGCCATCGGCTACCTGCTGCAGGCCATCACCTCGGCGCTGGTGCTGGTCGACCAGCAGAGCCTGGAGACCTACCGGTTCTGGAAGGTCGGCTCGATCGCGGTCACCGACACCTCGGTGATTTGGCAGGTGCTGCCGTTCCTGGCGGTCGGGGTGGTGGTCGCGCTGGCCAACGCCTCCGGCCTCAACGCGCTCTCGCTCGGCGAGGACGTCGCCCGCTCGCTCGGCCACCGCGTGCAGTGGTCCCGGCGGCTGGGCATCGCGGCCATCGCGGTACTGGTCGGCGGCGCGGTCGCCATCTGCGGGCCGATCGGCTTCGTCGGCCTGATCGTGCCGCACGTGGCCCGCTTCTTCACCGGCGCCGACTACCGCTGGCTGCTGCCCTTCGCGGCGCTGATGGGCGCGTCGGTGGTGCTGCTGGCCGACGTGCTCGGGCGGCTGGTCGCCCGGCCCGCCGAGATTCAGGTGGGCGTGATGCTCGCGGTCGTCGGCGCCCCCTTCTTCATCGGACTGGTGCGGCGCAGGAAGTTGGTGCGGTTGTGACCCGGACTGTGCAGGCGCCGAAGGTCGCGGGCCGCAGGTCCGTGCGGGTGGGCCCGGTCTCCGGTGTGCTGCGGTTGCGCCCGGCACTGGTCCTGCTGGCAGGGCTGGTGCTGCTCCTGCTGCTCTTCGTGCTCAACGTCGGGCTGGGGGAGTACCAGATCAGCCCGGCCGAGGTGCTCACCACGCTGGTCGGCGGCGGCGACCGGGCGGAGCAGGTGATCATCTGGGAGCTGCGGATGCCGCGCTCGCTGACCGGACTGCTGGTGGGCGCCGCGCTCGGAGCCGCGGGCGCGATCATGCAGGCCATCGCCCGCAACCCGCTGGCCAGCCCGGACATGCTCGGCATCACCTGGGGCGCGGGTACCGCGGCCACCGCGGTGATCGTGCTCGGCGGCAGCGTCGGCACCGTCACCGGCGCGCTGGAGTCGGTCGGGCTGCCGCTGGTGGCGCTGGCGGGCGGGCTCCTCGTGGGCCTGGCGGTGTACGTGCTGTCCTACCGCAACGGCGTCGACTCCTACCGCCTCGTGCTCGTCGGTGTGGGCATGAGCGCCCTGGCGGGCAACGCGACCTACTGGCTGCTGTCGGTCGGCGACGTCAACGACGCGGGCCGCGCGATGGTGTGGCTGACCGGCAGCCTCAACGCGCGCGGCTGGGAGCACGTCGTCCCGGTGGCCATCGTGCTTGCCCTGCTGGTGCCGTTGACGCTGGTCGGGGCGCACGTGCTGGGCGCGCTGCAGTTCGACGACGACACCGTGCGCGGCCTGGGCATCCGGATGGACGCCGCCCGCGGCGGGCTGCTGATCGCCGCCGTCCTGCTGGCCGCGGTGGCGACCGCGGCGGCCGGCCCGATCCAGTTCGTCGCGCTGGCGGTGCCGCAGATCGCGCTCCGGCTGGCCCGCACCGCGATGCCGCCGCTGCTGACGTCGATGGTGCTCGGCGCCGCGCTCGTCGTCGGATCGGACCTAATCTCGCGCACCGCCTTCGGCGGCATCGAGATGCCCGTCGGCATCGTCACCTCGGTGCTCGGCGCCCCCTACCTGATCTACCTGCTCGTCCGTCGGTACCGGGAGGTCCGCGCATGACACCGGGAGTCTCCACCCAGACCACTGGCACGGCCGTCGCCGAGGACGGCAGGCAGCGCCTGCACGCCCGGGACCTCAAGCTGGCCTACGGGGAGCGGGTGGTCGTGGACGGCCTGGACGTCGACGTCGTCGACGGCACCATCACCGCCGTGATCGGCCCGAACGGCTGCGGCAAGTCGACCCTGCTGCGCGCGCTGGGCAGGCTGCTGCAACCGCAGCGCGGCAGCGTGCTGCTCGACGGCAAGCGCATCCACAAGATGGCGACCAAGGACGTCGCGAAGGTCCTGGGCCTGCTGCCGCAGTCGCCGCAGGCGCCGGAGGGGCTGACGGTGGCCGACCTGGTCGCGCGCGGGCGGCACCCGCACCAGTCCTGGTACCGGCAGTGGTCCTCCGACGACGAGGCCGCGGTCGCCGAGGCGCTGGGCATGACCGGCATCGAGGACCTGGCCGAGCGCACCGTCGACGAGCTCTCCGGCGGCCAGCGCCAGCGCGCCTGGCTGTCGATGGCGCTGGCCCAGGGCACCGACCTGCTGCTGCTCGACGAGCCCACGACCTACCTCGACCTCTCCCACCAGGTGGACGTGCTGGACCTCATCGGTCGGCTGCACGACGACAGCGGGCGTACCGTCGTGATGGTCCTGCACGACCTCAACCTGGCCGCCCGCTACGCGGACCGGTTGGTGGCGATGAAGGACGGTGCGATCGTCGCCGAGGGGGCCCCCGGCGAGGTGCTCACCGAGGAGCTGCTGGCCGCGGTGTTCGGCCTGAAGGCCCGGGTCATCGACGACCCCGTGGTGGGCACCCCGATGGTCGTCCCGGTCGGTGGACGGCGTACGGCGAACGGGCGCTGACCACTTTCGGGTGAAGGTGCGACCGAGGGTCCGCGGTGCTGTTCGCGCTCAGCGGACAACGTCGCCTGACCAGGTCGAAGCCGGAATGCCGCAGGCCAGCGGGTCGTTGCGGAGTGTGTCGTACGAGAATGTGAAGAGCAGGCTGCCAGCGGGCACGGACCGCGATGGGGTCGGACTACTACAGTGGTCGGGAAGAGTGCTGAACCCAACGCGGGCCTCGGCGTAACAGGAGCCGTGTCCCGGCAACAGACCGCCGGCGCAGCAGTCAGGGAGTGCGAATGTTCGAGAGGTTCACCGACCGCGCGAGGCGGGTGGTCGTCCTGGCCCAGGAAGAGGCCCGGATGCTCAACCACAACTACATCGGCACCGAGCACATCCTCCTGGGCTTGATCCACGAGGGTGAGGGTGTCGCCGCCAAGGCGCTGGAGTCGCTGGGTATCGCGCTTGAGGGCGTGCGCCAGCAGGTCGAGGAGATCATCGGCCAGGGTCAGCAGGCTCCGAGCGGTCACATCCCGTTCACCCCGCGGGCCAAGAAGGTGCTGGAGCTGTCGCTGCGCGAGGCGCTGCAGCTGGGGCACAACTACATCGGGACCGAGCACATCCTGCTCGGCCTGATCCGCGAGGGCGAGGGCGTGGCCGCGCAGGTGCTGGTCAAGCTCGGCGCGGACCTCAACCGGGTTCGCCAGCAGGTGCTGCAGCTGCTGTCGGGTTACCAGGGCAAGGAGCCGGCGGAGGCCGGCGGCCGCGGCGAGGGAACCCCGTCGTCGTCGCTGGTGCTGGACCAGTTCGGCCGCAACCTGACGCAGAGCGCCCGCGAGTCCAAGCTCGACCCGGTCATCGGTCGCGAGAAGGAGATCGAGCGGATCATGCAGGTCCTCTCGCGGCGCACCAAGAACAACCCGGTGCTCATCGGCGAGGCGGGCGTCGGCAAGACCGCCGTGGTCGAGGGCCTGGCGCAGAAGGTCGTCAAGGGCGAGGTGCCCGAGACGCTGAAGGACAAGCAGCTCTACACCCTCGACCTGGGTTCGCTGGTCGCGGGTTCGCGCTACCGCGGTGACTTCGAGGAGCGCCTGAAGAAGGTGCTCAAGGAGATCAAGACCCGCGGCGACATCATCCTGTTCATCGACGAGATCCACACCCTGGTGGGTGCGGGTGCCGCCGAGGGCGCCATCGACGCGGCGAGCATCCTCAAGCCGATGCTGGCCCGCGGCGAGCTCCAGACGATCGGTGCGACCACGCTGGAGGAGTACCGCAAGTACGTCGAGAAGGACCCGGCGCTGGAGCGCCGCTTCCAGCCGATCCAGGTCGGCGAGCCCTCGCTGGAACACACCATCGAGATCCTCAAGGGCCTGCGCGACCGGTACGAGGCGCACCACCGGGTGTCCATCACCGACGGCGCGCTGGTCTCGGCCGCGACGCTGGCCGACCGCTACATCAACGACCGCTTCCTGCCGGACAAGGCGATCGACCTGATCGACGAGGCCGGCGCCCGGATGCGCATCCGCCGCATGACCGCTCCGCCGGACCTGCGCGAGTTCGACGAGAAGATCGCCGACGTGCGCCGGGACAAGGAGTCCGCGATCGACGCGCAGGACTTCGAGCGGGCCGCCCGCCTGCGCGACGAGGAGAAGCAGCTCCTCGGGCAGAAGGACGAGCGCGAGAAGCAGTGGAAGGCAGGCGACCTCGACGTCGTCGCCGAGGTGGATGACGAGCAGATCGCCGAGGTGCTGGCGAACTGGACGGGGATTCCGGTGTTCAAGCTCACCGAGGAGGAGACCACGCGTCTGCTCCGCATGGAGGACGAGCTGCACAAGCGGATCATCGGCCAGGACGACGCGGTCAAGGCGGTCTCGCAGGCGATCCGGCGTACCCGTGCGGGGTTGAAGGACCCCAAGCGCCCGTCGGGGTCGTTCATCTTCGCCGGCCCGTCCGGTGTCGGTAAGACCGAGCTGTCCAAGGCGCTGGCGGAGTTCCTGTTCGGCGACGACGACGCGCTGGTGCAGATCGACATGGGCGAGTTCCACGACCGCTACACCGCCTCGCGGCTGTTCGGTGCCCCGCCCGGCTACGTCGGCTACGAGGAGGGCGGCCAGCTCACCGAGAAGGTGCGTCGCAAGCCGTTCTCGGTGGTGCTGTTCGACGAGATCGAGAAGGCCCACCAGGAGATCTACAACACGCTGTTGCAGGTGTTGGAGGACGGGCGTCTGACCGATGGTCAGGGGCGCACGGTGGACTTCAAGAACACGGTGCTGATCTTCACCTCGAACCTGGGTACCCAGGACATCTCCAAGGCCGTGGGGCTGGGCTTCTCGGCCGGGACCGACTCCGAGTCCAACTACGAGCGGATGAAGAGCAAGGTCAACGAGGAGATGAAGAAGCACTTCCGGCCGGAGTTCCTCAACCGCATCGACGACGTGATCGTGTTCCACCAGCTCACCGAGGCCGAGATCATCCAGATGGTCGACCTGCTCGGTGCGAGGGTGGAAAAGGCCCTCAAGGGCAAGGACATGTCGCTGGAGCTGACCACGCTGGCCAAGAAGCTGCTGGCCAAGCGCGGGTTCGACCCGGTGCTGGGGGCCCGGCCGTTGCGCCGGACCATCCAGCGCGAGATCGAGGACAGGCTCTCGGAGAAGATCCTGTTCGGCGAGATCGAGCCCGGCCAGATCGTCATCGTCGACGTCGAGGGCTGGGACGGCGAGGGCTCCGACGACAAGGCCCACTTCACCTTCCGCGGTGAGACCAAGCCGTCGCTGGTGCCCGACGCCCCACCGGTCGACCTCGCCGGCTCCACCGGCTCGTCGACCGACGACAAGTCGGAAGGCACCTCCGACCAGGAGTGACGCAGTAGCGGCAGTGGCCCCCGCACCGAACGGCGGATTCAAGGGGTCGTCGCAACACAGGTGATTAACTGGCTTTGGTCAGGAGCATAGCGAGGCGCTCGGCTGGGGAGTCCCAGCCGAGCGTTTTGCGTGGTCGCCCGTTGAGCTGTTGGGCGACGTGCTCGAGGTCCTCGGGTCCGTAAACGCTGAGGTCGGTGCCCTTGGGGAAGTACTGGCGCAGCAGTCCGTTGGTGTTTTCGTTGGTACCGCGCTGCCAGGGACTGGCCGGGTCGCAGAAGTAGACCGGCATGTCGGTGGCCATGGTGAACTGCTTGTGGCGGGCCATCTCGGCTCCCTGGTCCCAGGTCAGCGAGCCACGGAGGTGAGTCGGCAGCGTTGTGATAGTCGCTACGAGTCCGTCCCGGACCGTTTCGGCGTCGTGCCCGTTCGGCAGGTGGACCAGCATGGTGTACCGCGTGGTGCGCTCTACCAGGGTGCCGATCGCGGACTGGTTACCAGCGCCAATGATGAGATCACCCTCCCAGTGGCCGGGCACGGCCCGGTCGGCGGCCTCGGCGGGGCGGTCGCTGATCATCACCATCGGGTCGATGAACCGCGCGGTGCGCTGGTTCGGGTTGCGGCGTGGCTTGCGGCGGGTCCGGCCGGTGCGGATCGCGGCCTGTACTTCGCGTTTGAGACCACCGCGGGCCTGGAAGTACAGCGCCTGGTAGATCGTCTCCACGCTCACTCGCATCCTCTGGTCGCCGGGATGCTCCTTGCCTAGAGCGTGGCAGATCTGCTCCGGTGACCAGCGCTCGCGCAGGCCGTCGGCCACGAACTGGCGTAACGGTCCCTGCGCGATCAGCTTGCGTTGCTTCGGGCGTGGCCGACGGGCGGCCGCCGCTCGGTGAGCCGCATACGGCCGGTAGGCGCCGTGGGTGGAGTTCGCGCGGATCTCCCGGGAGATCGTGCTGGCTGAGCGCCCCAACGCGCTCCCGATGTCCCGCAGTGAGTGGCCCTCGGCCCGCAGGTCCCGGATCCGTTCCCGCTCTGCCAAGGTCAGCAGCCGGGGATGCAACTGCTTGTCCAGTGCGGACAGCTTGGGCGCTGGGGAGTTCACGTCGACGATCGTGCTGGTGCCCGTCGCGTAATCGACACGAACCCCGTTCGGGTAGGTCCGCGCGTTCCGGCTCTTGCGGACCCCGTAGTCCCAGTCCTTCGCCGTGCGCTCGTTGATGCCCACCCGCTCGGCCGCCCGACGTCGGGCACACCCTCTGCACGCAGCTGCTCGTACTCGTCGCGCCGGGGATGCCGCTGCCGCGCTCGAATCGACCGCCGCCCAGCCTGCCGGGCCCAACTAAAGGCCGTGTTCCGGTTCAGGCCCAGCTCACGGGCCGCCACAGTGACGCTCCCAACCGCATCAAGCCGGTCCAGGAAACGTTGCTTCAGCTCGGCACGGTCACCCTCACATGCCACGGTCCTCGCAACTCCCACAGGTCGCAGGTGTTGCGAGGACCGCTGGAACCCCCGACCGGTGCGGGGGCCGCTTCGCGTTCGGGGGGCTCACCTTGGTCTGGCGGGTGGCTTTGGGAGTGGGGGCGCCTGGGTTTTCGGGGAACTCACCCTGGCCTTGCGGGTCGCGGGGGTGGTGGGTTTTGTCGCGGACGGGTGAATCCTGACCCGGTGTGGGCGGGCGAAATCGGACCCACTCCCTGACAAGTAGGGAGTGATCAGCGTGGAGGACTGGGCAGAGATCCGTCGGTTGCATCGGTGTGAGGGCATGCCGATTCGGGCGATCGTCCGGAAGCTGGGTGTCGGGCGGAACACGGTGCGGCGGGCGTTGGCTTCGGAGGGGCCGCCGCGGTATCAGCGGCCGTCGAAGGGCTCGGTCGTGGATGCGGTGGAGCCGCAGATCCGGGCGTTGCTGGCGGAGTGGCCGACGATGCCGGTGCCGGTGATCGCCGAGAGGATCGGCTGGCAGCGGGGCCTGACGGTGCTCAAGGACCGGGTGCGGGAGTTGCGCCCGTTGTTCCTGCCGCCGGATCCGGTGTCGCGGACGGTGTATCAGCCCGGTGAGCTGGCCCAATGCGACCTGTGGTTCCCGCCGGTCGATATCCCGCTGGGGTTCGGGCAGGTGGGGCGGCCGCCGGTGCTGGTGATGGTGTCGGGCTATTCGCGGGTGATCGCCGCGAGGTTGATCCCGTCGCGGCAGGGCCCGGATCTGCTGGCCGGGCACTGGGCGCTGTTGTCGGGGTGGGGGCGGGTGCCCAAGACGCTGGTGTGGGACAACGAGTCCGCGGTCGGGTTCCGCAAGGCCGGTCGGCCGGTGCTGACCGAGGCGATGAACGCTTTTCGCGGGACGCTCGGGATCGCGGTGATCCAATGCCGCCTCGGTGACCCGGAGGCCAAAGGGCTGGTGGAACGGGCCAACGGCTATCTGGAGACCTCGTTTCTGCCCGGCCGCCGGTTCACCTCACCGGCTGATTTCAACACCCAGCTGGCCGACTGGCTGGTTCGGGCCAACCAACGTCACCACCGCATCCTCGGGTGTCGGCCGGCCGACCGGTGACGACCGGCAAGCCATGCTGGCCTTGCCGCCGGTGGCCCCAGTGACCGGATGGCGCGCGAGTATCCGGCTGCCGCGTGATCACTACGTGCGGTTGGGCGCCAACGACTACTCGGTGCACCCGTCGGCGATCGGTCACCGCGTCGAGATCACCGGCGATCTAGAGCACGTGGAAGGTCCTGCCAAGGTGGCGGCCTGGTCGCCCGGCATCAGCGGTGTTGGGCGGCGCACCAGAGCATCACCGACCCCGACCCCGACCACGCCACCGCCGCAGCCAGGCTGCGCCAGCAAGCCCGCCGGGCCAGCCTGCGCCCGGTCGACACACCCGTCGAGCACCGCGAGCTCGCCGACTACGACCGCGCACTCGGCCTCGACACCGACACCACCGATGACCAGGGGGTGGCGTGATGCCCGGCAAACCCACCACCAGTAGTCGCAACGTGGCTGCCGAGATCGCCTACCTCGCCCGGGCGTTGAAGGCACCGTCGCTGGCCGGGGCGGTCGAGCGGCTGGCCGAACGGGCCCGGGCCGAGGACTGGTCCCACGAGGAGTTCCTGGCCGCCTGCCTGCAACGCGAGGTCGCCGCCCGCGAGTCCCACGGCGGCGAGGGCCGCATCCGCACCGCCCGGTTCCCGAGCAGGAAGTCGCTGGAGGAGTTCGATTTCGATCACCAACGCTCCCTCAAACGCGACACGATCACACATCTCGGAACACTGGACTTCATCGCGGGCAAGGAAAACGTGGTCTTCCTCGGGCCTCCCGGCACCGGCAAGACCCACCTGTCGATCGGACTCGGGATCCGGGCCTGCCAGGCCGGACACCGCGTCTCGTTTGCCACCGCCGCCGGGTGGGTAGCCCGGCTCGCCGAGGCCAGCCACGCCGGACGACTCCAGCAGGAACTGGTCAAACTCGGCCGGATCCCGCTACTGATCATCGACGAGGTCGGCTACATCCCGTTCGAAGCCGAAGCCGCGAACCTGTTCTTCCAGCTGGTCTCCGCCCGCTACGAGAGAGCCAGCCTGATCGTCACCAGCAACAAACCCTTCGGCCGCTGGGGCGAGGTCTTCGGCGACGACGTCGTCGCCGCCGCCATGATCGACCGCCTCGTGCACCACGCCGAAGTCATCTCACTGAAAGGAGACAGCTACCGCCTCAAAGACCGCCAAGACCTCGGCCGCGTGCCCGCGGCCACCAACACCAACGACTAAACATCAACAACCAGGGTGGGTCCATTTTCAGCCGCCGCAGCCGGGTCCACATTCGGCCGCCGTTGACAGGTTTCTGGGGCGCTCGCCGCCCCCAGGCCCCCGGCAGGTCTCCGGGATGGGGACATTGCTCGTGGGCTGCGGTCCGTTCGGAGCCTGGTTCTCATCCCGCCGACCTCCACGAGGGCTATCAGACCGCGTCAAGGGGGCGGCTTTCGACGCATCCTGCGGCGGGAGCGGAGGCGCCCCCTTGACCCGGCCTGATCGGGCTGGCGCCAGGTCGACGGGATGAGAACTGAGGCTCCTCTCTCGTAGGGGTGACCGGGGCGTGGGTGTCAGCCCAGCATCTCGGCGTAGTACCCCGCCCTCAGGTCCGCGCCCTTGATCTCCGACGTGACGTCGGGGCCGAGCACGCCCGTGTCGGCTGTGTAGGAGACGCCGCCCTTCGGGCCGAGGGGCAGGGCGATCATGGGCGGTGCAGGCTCGTAGGTGGTCAGGGCTTCGCCGCCGCCGTTGATCAGCGTGCGGATGTTGGCCGCGACCACGTTGGCGTGGTCGCCGGCGGACTTCGCCATCTTGGCTTCCGGGAGCGCGGTGATGTCTCCGATGGCGAAGACCCGCTCCTGGCCGGGCAGCCGCAGGTCGCCGGTGACCTCCACGTGGCCACCCGCCGTGCGGGCGGCCGCCAGGTCGCCCGCGAGGTAGCCGGTCGCGGGTTCGACGCCGAAGCAGCGGAACCAGATGTCGGCGGTGATCTCCGCGCCGGTGCCGGTCGTGGCGGTGAAGGTCTTGTGCTCCCCGGGCTCGGACGGGGGCTGGTCGCGCAGGGAAGTGCCCATGACGAGTTCGATCCGCAGCACTTCGAGCTGCCTGCGCAGCTCGCTGCGGAACTCCACGGGGAAGGCGGGCAGCACGTCACCGGCCGGGTCCACGATCGTCACGGCCTTCTCCGGCCATGCCGCCCTGATCTCGCCGGCGAACTCCAGCCCGACCGGTCCGGCGCCGAGCAGCAGGACCCGGTCCGCACGCTCCAGCGAGTCCCGCGTGGCGTGGAGCCTGTCCTTCGCGGCGGCGCTGTCCAGCACGTCGATCTTCGCCGGGAACGGGTACGACGAGCCGGTCGCGAGAACGACGTAGTCGGCCTCGATCGTCTGCCCGGAGCCGAGCGCGATCTCGGTTCCGGACACGCGGACCGCCCGGTCGTGGACGACCCGGCCGCGTTCGAGCAGCCGGTCGTAGCGGTAGAAGAGCCGGTCGGTCCATTCCCGGTCGACGACACCGCGCAGCGCGGCGACGTTGTGGACGAAAGCGTCCCTCGGTTCCACGAGCACGACGTCGGCGACGTCGTCGAGCGCCTTGGCGACGGTCATCCCGCCGTATCCCCCACCCAGCACGGCCACCGTTGCGGGCATGTCGACTCCTAGTTCGTAGTACCAACAGTACGTAGTACGAACTACATTAGTTCGTGGTACGAACCAACGTCAAGTACACTGATCGCGGAGGGACGTGATGACCGAGACGCTTGCGGAGCCCGACAGGGGGCCCGATCGCGCTGCTGACCGGGGGCCCGATCGCGGTGCCGAGTGCGAGATTGAGACCGGGCTCGCAGCCGGGCTGGTGCGGCTGACGCACCTGGTGCAGCACGTGTTCGCCGAAGTCAACCGCGACTTCGACCTGACTCCGCAGCAGGCCCAGCTCCTCTGCATGCTCATCGACGGACCGATCGGCATGGGGGAGCTCAGCCGGTTGCTGCACCTGGAGAAGTCCAGCCTCACCGGTCTGGTCGACCGGGTCGAGCGACGCAGCCTGGTGGAGCGCGTGCGCGACGACCGCGACCGGCGGGCGTGCCGGATCGCGTTGACGGCGGAAGGCGTTCGGCTGGGCAACGAGTCGCACTCGGCGGTCGGCGCGCGGCTGGAGGAGATGGGCAGCGCGTTGCCGTCGGCCGAGCGCAAGCGGCTGGCCGACGCCATCGGGCGCATCCTCGCCGGGAACGGCGTCCCGGGGGCGTAGTTCCCCACCGCTACGGCAGCTCCGGCAGGAAAATGGTCAGGCGCCGGTCAGGAACGTCAGTGCGGCACGGCGGAAACGGCTGTCGCGGCTGCGTTCCGGGTCAGGCGCCGGTCAGGAACGTGCGTGGCTGACTGTCGGTGAAGGTCGCGCTGTGGATGCGTAGTCGCGACAGCGCGGCTGACGTGTCAGCGGACGCGGCGGAACTGCACGGTCGGGGCCTCGCTCGGCTCCAGGGCCGGGATCCGCGACGTGGCGCCTTCCAGGTAGTCGGCGCCGACGCCCACGGCCGCGAACTCCTCCGTCGGGGCCTCCGCCTCGTGCTTCGTCCGGCCCTCCTGCCGCACGCGCTTGACGACGAACCACACCACGGCCGCCGCCACCGCGACCAGCACGGCCTTCGACAGCACGCCCGCGTACTGCTCGACCAGGTGCCAGTTCTCGCCCAGGTAGAAACCGGCGAGCACGAAGATCGAGTTCCACACCAGGCTGCCGAGGGTGGTGAACAGCGCGAACGTGCTCACCGGCATCCGGTCGACGCCCGCGGGCAGCGAGATGAAACTGCGGAACAACGGGATCATCCGGCCGAAGAACACCGCCTTTACGCCGTGCTTGGCGAACCACGCCTCGGTGCGGTCGACGTCCTCCAGCTTGACCAGCGGCATCTTCGCGGCGATGGCGTGCGTGCGCTGCCTGCCGAGCTTCGCGCCGAGGGCGTAGAGGGCCAGCGCGCCGAGCAGGGAGCCGAGGGTCGTCCAGAAGATCGCGCCGCCGACGGTCATCCCGCCGCGGCTGGCGGTGAACCCGGCCAGCGGCAGGATCAGCTCGCTGGGGATCGGTGGGAACAGGTTCTCCAGCGCGATGATCAGGCCCGCGCCGGGCCCGCCGAGCGCTTCCATGACCCCGATCACCCACCCCGTGAAGCCCGTCGGTTCGGCGGTGGCGGTGGCTGGCAGGGGCATGAACGTCTCCAAGCGGGGGCGGTATGTCCGTAATCGCCATGATCCCAGCCGTTCGGCGGACTTCCGCCGCGCGCCGTGTGATCTACGCCATTCCTGAAGGGATGCTCAGGGCCCTCGGCAATCAAGGAGCGCGGGCGCGCCGCTCTCTGCGAAGCTGTCGGGGTGCGAGTGGCGGTGCTGGGTCCGTTCCGGCTGTGCGCGGCCGACGGTCACCCGATCGACGTCGGCGGCGCACGGGTACGCATGCTGCTCGCTCGGCTGGCTCTGGACGCCGGCCGCACGGTGGCGACCGAGACCCTCATCGACGACCTGTGGGGCGCCAACCAGCCGTCGGGCGCGCTCAACGCGCTCCAGTCGCTGGTCTCCCGCGCGCGCCGCGCGCTCCCCGACGACCTCGTGCTCCAGTCGGCCGCCACGGGCTACGCCCTCAAGGCCGACGCCGCCGACGTCGACGCGCACCGCTTCGCGCGCCTGGCGGCCGACGGCCGCGGCCTGCTCCGCGACGGCCGCTTCGCCGCCGCCGCGCGCACGCTGCGCGAGGCGCTGCGCCTGTGGCGCGGCGGGGCGCTCGTCGACTTCGTCGACGCGCCCTTCGCCGCGGCCCAGGCGGCCAGGCTGGAGGAGTTGCGCCTGGGCGCCCTGGAGGACCGCATCGATGCCGACCTGCGCGCCGGGCGCGACGGAGAGCCCGTCGAACTGGTCGAGCTCGTCGCCGAGCTGGACGGGCTCTGCGCCCGCCACCCGCTGCGGGAGCGGTTCACCGGGTTGCGCATGCGGGCGCTGTACTCGGCCGGACGGCAGGCCGACGCGCTCGGGGCGTACGAGGCGTTGCGCCGCAGGCTCGCCGACGAGCTGGGCGTCGACCCGTCGCAGGAGCTGCGCGACCTGCACGGCGCCGTGCTGCGCGGCGAGCCGCGCGAGCACCGCGACCGGCCGCCGGTGCTGCCGAGCAGGCTGAGCAGCTTCGTCGGCCGGGAGGCCGAGATCGAGCAGGTCCGGACCGCGATGGCCCGCTCGAAGCTGGTCACGCTGTTCGGGCCCGGCGGGGCGGGCAAGACCAGGCTGGCGACCGAGACCGCGGCCGGGGTCGACGACCGGCGGGTGTGGTTCGTCGAGCTGGCCTCGGTGCGCCAGGGCGAGGACCTGCCCTCGGCGGTGCTGGCCTCGGTCGGGGTGCGCGAGACCCGGCTGCTCGACACGGCGCCCGCGGATGCGATGACCAGGCTCGTCGACGGCCTCTCGGGTGCTCCCGCGCTGCTGGTGCTGGACAACTGCGAGCACGTGATCGGCGCCGCCGCGCAGTTCGTCCAGGACCTGCTGACCTGGTGCCCGCAGCTGGGGGTGCTGGCCACCAGCCGCGAGCCGCTGGCGCTGACCGGGGAGGAGCTGCTGCCCGTCGGCCCGTTGGGTCTGCCCGACGGCGAGGCGCCGCTGGAGGCCGACGCCGTCCGGCTGTTCGCCGACCGGGCGCGGTCGGCGCGGCCCGGCTTCGTGCTCGACGACGCCACGATCGGCGACGTGGTCGAGGTCTGCCGGCGGCTCGACGGCATGCCGCTGGCCATCGAGCTGGCCGCCGCTCGGCTGCGGGCGATGAGCGTGCGGCAGGTCGCCGCCAGGCTCGACGACCGGTTCCGGCTGCTGACCAGCGGGAACCGCGCCTCGCTCGCGCGGCACCGGACGTTGCGCGCGGTCGTGGAGTGGAGCTGGGACCTTCTCGGCGAACCGGAGCGCCTGCTGGCCAGGCGGTTGTCGGTCTTCGCGGGACCGGCGCGGGCGGAGTCGGCGGCGGCGGTGTGCTCGGACGCGCGGCTGCCCGCCGAGGACGTCTTCTACGTGCTGTCCTCGCTGGTGGAGAAGTCGTTCGTGGAGGCCGTCGACGGTGACCGCTACCGGATGCTGGAGACGGTGCGCGCCTACTGCGACGACCGGCTCGCGGAGTCCGGCGAGCGCGACCGGGTGCGCACCGCGCACGCGGAGCACTTCGTCGAGCTGGCCGAAACCGCTTCGCCGCGGCTGCACCGGGTCGAGCAGGTGGAGTGGCTGGAGCGGCTCGACGCCGACCACGACAACCTGATGACCGCGCTGCGGTGGGCGATCAGCAGCCAGAACGCCGACCTCGGCGTCCGGATGGGCGCGGCGCTGGCGTGGTACTGGTCGATGTCGGCGCACGGCGAGCTGGCCTCCCGGCTGGAGGCGCTGACCCCGATTCCGGGCGACGCGCCGTCCGAGGGCAGGGCGGTGCTGGAGTTCATCCAGGCGATGCTGTGCCAGACCACGTCGTGGACCGAACGGATCGGGGCGGCCGCCGCCCGGCTGCGCGACACCGGAGCGGGCCGCCGCTACCTGTACGTGACGATCATGGAGCCGATGGCGTGGATGTTCGTCGGGGACCGGGCCGAGATGGACGCCGCGGTCCGGCGCAACCTCGAGCATCCCGACCCGTGGGGGCGGGCGGCGGCGTTGTTCTCCCGCGCTTTCGGCGCCGAGCACGGTGGTGACGCGGCAGGCGGCGAGGAGCACATGCGAGCGGCGGCCCGGGCGTTCCGCGAGCAGGGCGACCGCTGGGGCATCGCCCAGTCGATGGGCAGCCTGGCCGGGTTCCGGTCGTTGCGCGGTGACCACGCGGGGGCCATCGAGGCCCTGGAGGAGTCCGCCGAGACCCTGCGGGAGCTGCGCTCCGACGAGGAGGTCGCGCCGACCATGGTGCGCATCGGCATGGAGCACGTGCGGGCGGGCGACATCGCCGAGGGCCGCCGCTGCCTGGAACAGGCCGACGAGCTGGCCGCGGCGTCCTTCGCCGAGTTCGCGCGGCTCGGGTCGCTGACCGCGCTGGGCGAGGCCGCCCGCCGCGCGGGGGATGTGGAGCGGGCACGCGCCTACTTCGCGCAGGCCAGGGAGTTGCTGGCAGGCACGCCGATGGCCCCGCCGCCCCTGCACCAGGTGGCGCTCGCGACCGAGGCGCGGGTCGACATCGACGAACTCCGCCTCGACGACGCTCGCGCCCGGCTGCGCGAGTCGCTGGACAGCAGCGGCGAGATCCCGATGATGCCGACGATCGCGATGATCGCGGAGCAGACGGCCCTGCTGCGCTTCGCCGCCGGAGATCACCGCCAGGCGTCCTACCTGCTCGGGGTCGCCGTCGCGCTGCGCGGCATGCTCGACGAGGGCGACCCGGACATCCGGGCGGTGCTGCCCGCCCTGGACGCGCCGGACCTGCGGTCCGAACGCGACCGCGGTGCCGCGCTCACCCACGAGGCCGCACTCGCCGTGCTCCGCGAAGTCCTCGGCCCGCGCGGTTAGCAGGCCCGGGGACGGGCGCCGACTGCTCGTGCGGCGTGATCGTCGAGCGACACCCGGAAGGGGGCCGCGGTCAGTCGAAGGCGATGCCCTGTACGGCTGACGTCGCCGACTCGATTTCCGGTTCGAAGATCAGCAGTGCGTGATCACGAGTCCGATAAGGGTGTTTTTGAAATTCGATGGCGTTACGTGGTTTGCCGAGTGGGCCGGTGATCCCTAGCGTTGTGCGAAGTCGATCAAGGCGGGCGCCCGGAATTCGAGGTGCCCGGGTGCGCGGTCGGCAGGCGTGGAATACGAATCTCATATCTACGGATGGGACACGAATGCGCAAGTACGCTCGAATCCTGGGAGTGGCTGCCGCCGTGGCTGCCGCTGTGGTGGCGGGGGCCCCGGCCTTCGCCGCCGACGCCGGTGCCGCCGCGGCCGCCGCGGCCCAGAACGGCAACGGCGGTGACGGTGGCAACGCGGGCAACTCCACGAACGCGCTGAGCTGCCTGGTCGAGGTCGGCGTCGCGAACCCGAACAGCCCGGGTGGCTGCAACCCGAACTCCAACGGTGGTGCGGGCGGCGCGGCGACCGCTGCCCAGCAGGAGGACTGAGCCGCTCTCCCGGCGTTGCCGGGGCCCTCTCGTGCGAATGTGCCGGCCCCTCCGCGGGGTTGGCACATTTCGTGTTCCGGGCGCCGCTCATTGCATCGAACACGGAGTCGGTTCGCGAACCGGATTCCCAATTCGGGGAAATTCTCCTGAGCGGTCTCGTTCATTTGCGGGAATTCACCGAAAGCCGCCGCGAAAGCCGCCGAAAAACGACTCGTCCCCTCCCGCGTCCAGATCGCGGAAGGGGACGAGCGCGCTCGAGTCCGGGAAGTTCCCCGAAACCCCCGGGCGAGCGGGCCGGGTCAGACCCGGCGGCGGTAGGCCCACATTGCCAGTGGGAAGAACACGGCCACCAGCACGACCATCCAGATCAGCGTCGCGGTCAGCGGTCCGGCCACCGGCCCGCCGATCATCAGCCCCCGCGCGGTGTCGGCGAGCTTGGTCACGGGGTTGATCCCGTTCCACGCCTGCAACCAGCCCGGCATCGTCTCCAGCGGCACGAACACGTTGCTGCCCATCGTCAGCGGGAACATGAACGACATCGCCACGCCCGGCAGCGCCTGCTGGCTGCGGATCAGCATCCCGAGGAACACCGAGATCCAGCACATCGCCAGCGAGAAGGCGATCACCACCACGACCGCCAGCAGCGCCGACACCGCGTCGGTTTGGATGCGGAAGCCCATGATCGTGCCGAACACCAGCAGCACCGCGATCGACACCACGTAGCGGACGATGTCGCCCAGCACCGCGCCGATCAGCGGCGCCGACCGCGCGACCGGCAGGCTGCGGAACCGGTCGAACACGCCCTTGGTGATGTCGGTGTTGAGCTGCATGCCGGTGCCGAGGCTGGCGAAGACCATGTTCATCGCCAGCACCCCGGGCAGCGTGATCTGCAGGTAGGTGCCGGTGTCACCGGAGATCGCGCCACCGAAGAGGTAGACGAACATGACCAGGAACAGGATCGGCTGCAGGGTCACGTCGAGCAGGCCCGCGGGCGACTTGCGGATCTTGAGGATGCTCCGCCCGGCCAGCGTCAGGCCGTGCCGGACCGCCCGCAGCGGCCCGACCCGCTCGGCGGCGGGCGCGGGCGCCGCGCTGGTCGCGCCCGGGGTGGGTTCCAGGGTCGTCGTCATGCCGCCGTGCCCTCCTCCTCGTCGTCGCGGTCGGACGACTCGCCGGTGATGGCCAGGAAAACCTCGTCCAGGCTCGGCAGCCGCAGCGCGAGCTCGTCGGCGGTGATGCCCGCGTCGTCGAGCCTGCGCACCAGCGTCGACAGCAGCACCGGGTCGTCGACCGGCGCGGTCAGCAGCCCGCTGTCGTCGTCGACCTTGGGCTGCGCGCCGGTCAGCTCGGCGAGGATCGTGCGGACCGTCGCCAGGTCGGCGAGCGCGCTCGGCCGGACCTGCAACGTCTGCCCGCCGGTGCGGCGCTTGAGCTCGTCGGCGCGCCCGTCGGCGACCACGCGGCCCCGGTCGATCACGCTGATGCGGTCGGCGAGCTGGTCGGCCTCCTCCAGGTACTGGGTGGTCAGCAGGACCGTCACGCCCTCGCCGGAGAGGGCGCGGACCATGTCCCAGACCTGGTTGCGGCTGCGCGGGTCCAGCCCGGTGGTCGGCTCGTCGAGGTAGAGCACCTCCGGGCGGCCGACGAGGCTCGCGGCCAGGTCGAGCCGCCGCCGCATGCCGCCGGAGTAGGTCTTGATGGCCCTGCCGCCCGCGTCGGTGAGGCCGAAGCGGTCGAGCAGCTCGGCCGCGCGCGCCCGCGCGTCCCGGCGCGTCATCTCCAGCAGGCGGCCGATCAGGACGAGGTTCTCGGTACCGGTCAGCTCCTCGTCGACCGACGCGTACTGCCCGGCGAGGCCGATGCGGTTGCGCACCGCCACCGGGTGGCGCAGCACGTCGTGGCCCGCGACGACCGCGCGCCCGGCGTCGGGGCGCAGCAGGGTCGCCAGGATGCGGACCGCGGTCGTCTTGCCCGCGCCGTTGGGGCCGAGCACCCCGCGGATCGAACCGGCGGGCACCTCCAGGTCGACGCCTGCCAGCGCCGTGGTGGAACCGAAGCGTTTGACCAGACCCTCGGCCTGGATCGCGAATGACATGCAACCTCCCTCTGGGGCTCCGCGTCCCACTTTCGGCGCACCCGCTGACAGACTTCGCACATCGCGCTGACAGGCTGGGTGAGCTGGGGAACAGGCCGTGCAGGCCCTGGACCGAGGCGGGGGTGGCAGGTGGAGCGGACGCTCGACGACGTCGAAGCCGACGAGGACCGCGAGCCCGGGCGGCGCAAGTCGCCGGCGGTGACGGCGTTGCTCGTGCTGGCGGCGCTTGGATTCCTCGGCTGGGCCGCGCTGCCGCTCACCGGCTACGACTCGAACCGCTACGCGGCTGCCCTGGTGGCGCTGACGCAGTACGCGGTGCCGGTCGGCCTGTTGCTGGTGGTCCTGGCGCTGGTGCTGCGCCGGTGGCTGACCACCCTGGTCGTCGGCCTGGTGACCGCGGCGCTGGTGGCGTCGGTCGCGCCGCGCGCGATCCCGGACCCGCCGACCCCCGTGCAGGGCACCCCGCTGAATGTGATGTCGGCGAACCTCTACTTCGGCGAGGCCGACGCCGCGCGGATCGTCGAGCTGGTGCGGAGCAACGACGTCGACGTCCTGAGCCTCCAGGAGCTCACCCCCGCGCTGGCGGCGGCGCTGGACCGGGCCGGCCTGGCCCAGGTGTTGCCGCACCGGGTGTTCGAGGCGCACCCGGGGGCGGAGGGCACCGGCATCGCCTCGCGCTACCCGTTGCGGAGCCTGGCCCTGGTGCCGCCGACGACGATGCGCCAGCCGTCCGCGCTGGTGGACCTGCCCGGCAGCCGGGACGTGGAGTTCGTCGCGGTGCACCCGGTCATCCCGGTGGGGAGCGACACGGTGGGGGACTGGCGGCGCGAGATCACCGTACTGCCGCACACGCCCGCCGAGGGACGGCCGCCGAGGGTGCTGGCGGGGGACTTCAACGCCACGCTCGACCACAGCCCGCTGCGCGGTCTGCTCGGCCGCGGCTACGCCGACGCAGCCGAGGTCGCGGGCGCCGGCCTGGCGCCCACCTGGCCGCGCGCCGGCGCCTGGCTACCGCCTCCGGTGACGATCGACCACGTGCTGGTCAGCGAGGGTGTCGTGGTGCAGGACTACCGCACGTTCGAGGTCGCGGGCGCCGACCACCGCGCTGTCGTCGCGCACCTCGTCGTCGCGGGCTGACGGACCGCCGCCCGGCTGCTCGCTGAGGGCGGCTGTTCGCGCTGACAGTGGTGCCGGGTGTCCTGGCGGCGTCAGCCCAGCGGCCCCGGGCCTTCCAGCGCGCCCAGCAAGTCGGCCAGTCCGGTGACCAGCTCCTGGCGGCGACCGGGGTCCAAGCCCGAAAGCAGATGCCGCTCGGCCTCCAGGTTCCGGCGGAACGCGCGGTCGATCACCTCGCGTCCCTGCTCGGTCAGGGCGATGCGGGCGCTGCGCCGGTCGCGCGCGTCGACGGCGCGCTCCAGCAGGCCGCGCTCGGCGAGCTGCTGGATCCGCTTCGTGGTGGCCGCACCGGAGGACACCGTCAGGCTGTTGAGGCGTCCCGGGGTCACCGGGGCATCGGACCGCCGCAGGGCGCAAAGCAGGTCGAACTCCGCCCGGTTGAGCCCCTCCTCGGCGAAGGCGGCGTCGAGGCGCTGGCGCAGGACGGCGGAGGCCCGCAACACGCGTCCCACCACGTCGATGCTGGTGGTGTCGAGGTCGGGGTGGACCTCCCGCCACTGCGACCGGGCGGTGTCGATCAGATCGGGTGTACGTTCCATCTCACTGTTGCTTCACTCGTGAAATATTTCGGCTAGCGTAGCAGCACGTGCCGACCACTGTGCTGACTCGACGTCTCGGGGACACCTTCCGGCTGCGCAGGGGCGGGCCGGTGGTCTGGCCCGCGACCCGCGCCTTCGTCTCGGTGCTCGCGCCGATGGCCGTGCTGCTCCAGCTCCACCGCCTCGACCTGGCCGCCGGTGCCGTTTTCGGCGCGCTGACCAGCGTCTACGGCCGTAGCGAGCCCTACCGGCAGCAGGCGCGGACGCTCGCGGCGGTGGCCGTCACGATGGTCCTCGCGGTCGCGGCCGGCGATCTCATCGCGGTCTTCGGCGCCGGACACGCCTGGCACGAGGCGCTGGCGCTGCTCGGCACGGCGGTGGTCGGCGCCGTGACCACCGCCGCCGCCACCGCGGCGAAGGTCGGCGCGCCCGGCGGGCTGATCTTCGCCTTCGCCACCGGGGCCTGCGCGCACCTCGCGCTGGAGCCTGCCGACCTCGGCCCGCACCTCGCGGTCGCCGCCGCCAGCGCCGCGTTCGCGTGGGCGGTGAGCACCGCGGGTGCCGTGGTCAGCGGGCTGGGACCGCAGCGCCGGGCCGTCGCGGCGGCCCTGGAGGCCACCGCGGCGCACCTGGAGTCGGGCGGCGACCTCGCGACCCGCCACCGCGCCGCGGTCGCCGTCGAGACCGCCTGGAACAGCGTCGCGCTCGTCGGCCGACGGCATCGGGAGACGCGGGCACACCTCGACCTGGTGCGCGCGGTGGAGACCTGCGAGGCCCTGCTCGTGGAGTCCGGCGACGCGGATGTGGACGCGTTGCGCGCCGCCGCTACCGCAGTCGGCGCAGGCAGGCCGCTCCCGCTCTCCGGACGGTCCGCCGCGACGGTCGTGCCGCCCGCACCGCAGTCGCGCTGGGTGCTGGTCCGCGGCGTCATGCGCGCCGCGCTGCGCCCGAAGCGCCACGGGAGCTCGTGGCTGCTGCCCTACGCCGCCAGGGTCGGCGTCGCGGCGCTGCTGGCCGGGGCGCTGGCCGACCTGGCAGGCATCGGCCACGCGTACTGGGCCGCCGTGTCGGCGGTGTCGGTGCTGCAGGCGACCAGCACGTCGACCTCGGTGCCGCGGATGATCCAGCGCGTCCTTGGCACGGTCTTCGGCGTTTTCGTCGGAGTCGCGGTGCTTGCGGCGCAGCCCGGCCCGTGGGTGCTGGTCGCGGTGCTGGCGGTGTTGCAGTGGGGTGCGGAGATGACCGTCATGGCCAACTACGCCCTGGGACTGTTCTTCGCGACGCCGGTCGCCCTGCTGGTGAGCGGGCTGGCCACGCCGGCGGAACCGGCCGAGCTGGCCTCCAACCGCTTCTGGGCGACACTGCTCGGCGGCGCGATCGCCGTGGGGGTGGCGTGGCTGGCGCCCCGCGGACCCTGGCTGGGGCGGGTGCACCGGGCGCTGGCGCGGGTCCGCGACCTCAGCGCGGAGACCCCGCCGCGCCCGAAGGCGCTGCGTGCTGCGCTGGTCGAGCTGCACGACGCCTACGACGTCGCGCAGGGCGAGGTTCGCGACGCGGAGCTGCCGACGGAGGAGCTGCTCGAGGTCTCGCACCGGGCGTACGCGCTGGCGGACTCCGCACCGCCTGCGACCGGGCATCCGACGCCGACGCCGGCGGCACCACCGACCTGACCGCGCGCCCGGCCCATGGGGCGTTCGGGTCGCTGTGGCACCCCGAACGCCCCACGGGGGCGTGCCGGTCTCAGCCCTGCGGCTTGGACTCCTGGACCACCTCGAACTCCAGCAGGCTGGATCCGGTGGCCACCGGGTTCTTGTGCTCACCGGCGTGGGCCTCCTTGGCCGGGCCCTGGGCCCAGTTCTGGAAGTCCTCCTCCGTCTCCCACCGGGTGTAGACGAAGTACCGGTTCTCGCCGTTGACCGGGCGCAGGAGCTCGAAGCCCAGGAAGCCCGGTGCGCTGTCCACCGAGCCGTGCCTGCTCGCGAACCGCTTCTCGAGCTCGGGGCCCTTGCCTTCGGGGACCTCGATCGCATTGATCTTCACAACCGCCATATAGCAAGCCTACGCATCTACAGCGCGACCTGCGGGTGAAGCCTGCCGACGGTCCACATCCGCTGCCGCATCACCACCGCGGTGGTCATGGCCAGCGCCACCACCAGGAAGCCCGCCAACATCACCGCGGACCGCACCAGCACGTCGGTCAGGCCACCGGAGATCGTCACCCGCAGGCCGTCGACGAGGTAGGTCATCGGCAGGTACGGGTGGATCACCTGGAACGGGCCCGGGGTGGTCTCCACCGGGTAGAGCCCGCCGCAGGCGGTCAGCTGCACCATCAGCAGCACCAGCGAGAGCAGGCCGCCGACCGCGCCGAACGCCGTGCGCAGCAGGTGGTCGATGGCCACGAACGCCGCCACCGCGAGCGCGACCAGCCCGATCGTCCACCACATGTGCCTTGGCTGGAGGCCGAGCCCGAGGTCGACCGCCCCGTACAGCAGGAGCCCGCCGACCACTCCGAGCGCCGCGGCGGGCAGGTAGCCGGCGAGCGTGATCGTCGTCGCGCCGACCCGTCCGGCCACGGCGCGCGAGTTGAGCGGCCTGAGCAGCAGGTATGCGAACAGGCCGAACACCCACAGCGCGATCGAGAAGAAGAACGGGGCCAGGCCGCGGCCGTAGACCGAGGCCGGGTTGAGGTTGGCGGTCTCGATCCGCGCGGGCGAGGCGAGGACGTCGGCGGCCTGGGCGACCCGCCCCGGGTTGGTCGGCGGGATCTGGTCGAGGCCGCCCGCGATCAGTCCCTCGATGCGCTTGGCCCCGGTGTTGAGCTGGTCCGCGCCGGTCTGCAGCACGCCGCTGTTGGCGACCAGCGTGCTGAGCCCGCTGGTGACTCCCCTGGACCCGGCTTCCAGCTCCCCGGTGCCCTTGGTGAGGGTCTCCATCGGCCCGGTGCTCTCCCGCACCTGCTCACGCAGCGGTTCGACCTCCTTCTGCAACGCCCGCGCCCGGGAGTCGGCGTCCTGCGCGGTGCCGAGCGCTCGTTCGGCGGCGTCGGAGGTGGCGGTGGCGGTGGCCGAGAGCCGGCGGGCGTTGTCCAGCGCCCGCCGGTAGACCGGGTCGTCCCCGACCGCAGGGTGCTTGCGGGCCAGCTCCTGCAGGTCGGTCACGCCCGTCGCGGACCCGTCGCGGACGGCCGCGGTCGCGGTGCTGATCTCGTCGAGGGTGCGCACCGCGACGCCGCTGGCGCCGACGACCGAGCCGACCGCGTCGGGCAGCTTCTCGGTGGCGACGTCGGTGAGGTCTCCGATCTGGGCGTCGAGCTGCGCGGTCGCGGAGGAGATGTCGGAGACCCCGCGCGAGATCCGGCCCGCGCCGTCCCGCACGCCGCTGAGGCCCTTGGTCAGCGCGGCCGTGCCCTGCTCGCCCAGCTCGGATCCCTTGACCAGCTCCTTGGACGCCTCCGACGCCATCTGCAGCTTCTCGCGGGCCTGGTCCAGCTCGCCGTAGAGCGCGCGGGCGTAGCTGGCGTGGGCGGCGGCGTTGATCTGGTTCTGCAGCTGCGACTTCACGGTGTCGGCCATGATCCCGACGATGAAGCCGTTCGCGTCGTTCTTGGTGACCAGCAGCTCGGCCCGCTTCGGCTCGGCGTCGGCGGCGCTGGCGAGCTTCGCGCTGAAGTCGCGCGGAACCTCGATCGTGAAGTAGTAGCGCCCCTGCTCCAGGCCGCGCCGCGCGTCGGCGCCGTCGGTGAAGTGCCAGTCGAAGGTGCGGGCGGCCTTGAGCTGTCCGACGAACTGGCCGCCGGCGTCGATGAGCTCCCTGTCGTGCAGCACCGGGCGGTCGTTGTTGACCACGGCCACCGGCACCGCCCCGAGCCTGCCGTAGGGGTCCCAGTTCGACCACAGGTAGAGCCCGCCGTAGAGCAGCGGCACCAGGATCAGCACCAGCGGCACCCAGCGCCGCACCGGACCGCGGAACCGCAGGAACTCCAGCCGTGCCAGCCTGATCGCCTTCACCGCAGGCCCCCGTTCCACGAGAGGACCTCGGTCGGCTCGCCGAACTGGAACAGCGGCAGGTGCACCACGACCGCGTCGCCGGGAGGCGCGTCGGTCGAGCCCGCGACCACCGTCATGCCGGTCTGGGCGACCGCCCGCAGCGCGGACCACACCCGCGCGCGGCTGCCCCGCGGCAGGCCCACGTCGACGTCGTCGACCACGATCGCGGCGGGATCGGCGGCGACGGCCAGCGCGATCGACAGCAGCAGCCGTTCGGCCGGGTGCAGCTCGCAGACCAGCGCCCACGGGTCGGGGTCGAGCCCCACGGCCGCGAGGGACTTCTCGACGTCGAGCTCGGACACCCCGAAGATCAGCCGCTGCTCGGTGACGGCCTCGCGGACGCGGTACTTGTCCTCCAGCTCGAAACCCGGGCGCAACCGCGCGGGCAGCACCAGCTTGCGCACCGCCCTGGCCCGCGCGGGCAGCACGTAGCCGGAGACCTCCAGATATCCGGCGACCGTCCGCAGCCTGCCCGCCAGCGCGTAAAGCAGTGCGGTCCGGCCGCTGCCGCCGGGACCGGTGACCACGCCGAGATCGCCGGGCCGGAACCGCAGGTCCACGTTCTCGAAGACGATTCCCTCGGGGCCGAGCGCGGTGATTCCCCTGGCGAAGAAGTCGGCGCCGTCGATGTCCACAGCAGGCTCCTAACGTCGCACGCTGGCTGATCCAAAGTGGCTGCCAGCGAGGACGTGGGCAACTCGTAGCAGCCGCCCGCGCGATGTCTACTGTGGACCAGGCCGTTCCGGGTGGCCGTCCGGATGCCCCGTTGGAATGAACTTGGCGGAGCGGGCCGTCAGAGCGCCAGCACGGTCTCGACGTCTCCGGTGCGAGTGTCGATGACGCCGATCTCGCTGACCGGTGCCCGGATCGGTTCCGGCGGGCACAGCTCGGTGAAGCCCTTGGCCAGCTCGGCGCCGGTGATCCCGATGGCCAGCGTGCAGTGCGGGATCCACGCGCCCGGGAAGTAGTAGGCCGACGGGGCCGAGACCTTGCCCGCCAGCACGTCGTGGACCGCGGAGTGCACCGCGATCAGCTCGGTGTCGACGACGGCGCCGAGCAGCAGCACCGACTCGTCGCTGGGGAAGGTGCCCAGCGTGTAGAGCCACAGGTCGGGCACCGAGAGCAGGCTCAGCTCGGCGCGCAGGTCGTGGCGCGCGCCCTCGGGGATCCGGCCCGCGACGGCGAGCGTGACGTGCGGCCGATGCCTGCGGTGACCGCGGGAGGCCAGGCTCGGCACCCCGGCCGCCTCCAGTCGTTTCCACAGCGCCCGGACCGCGTCCTCGGCGGAGTCGTCGAAGAACAGCCCGAGCGCGTGCGCCATGGCTCAGTGCTCGCCGGGGAGCGCGAACCGGCCGTCGTCGGTCTGCTCCAGCAGCCCGTCGACCAGCAGCGAGTCCAGGCAGCGGTCGCGCTGGCCCGCGTCGGCCCACACCGCGTCGAGCTGGTCGCGGGTGACCGGGCCGTCGGTGCCGCGCAGCACGTCGAGGAGCTTGCCGCGCACCTGGCGGTCGGTGCCCGCGAACTTCTGGACCTTCTTCGGCGGACCGGCGTAGGCGGGCCTGCCCGCGTGCTGCCAGGCGCAGTCGTGGGCGATCGGGCACGTCTCGCACGCGGGGGAGCGGACGGTGCAGACGACCTGCCCCAGCTCCATCAGCGCCGCCGACAGCCGCGCGGCCTCGGCGTCGGTGTCGGGCAGCAGCGCCTCGACGTCGGCGAGGTCCCGCCTGGTCGACGGCGGGCCCGCGTCACCGGCGCCGTGGACCGCGCGGGCCACGACGCGGCGGACGTTGGTGTCCACGACGGGAGCGCGCCTGCCGTAGGCGAAGGCGGCCACCGCGCGGGCGGTGTAGGCGCCGATGCCGGGCAGCGCCAGCAGGGTGTCGACGTCGGAGGGGACCACGTCGCCGTGCTCGGCGGCGATGGTGCCGGCGGCCTCGTGCAGGCGCAGCGCCCGGCGCGGGTAGCCCAGTTTGCCCCACGCGCGCAGCACCTCGGCCTGGCCGGCCGCCGCCAGGTCGGAGGGGCGCGGCCAGCGCGCCATCCACTCCTCCCAGATGGGCTGCACCCGGGCCACCGGGGTCTGCTGGAGCATCGTCTCGCTGACCAGCACACCCCATCCGGTCGTGCCGGGAGCGCGCCACGGCAGCGGGCGCGCGGTCGCCGCGAACCAGTCGATGAGCTCGACGGGGTTCAGCGGGGAGGTTGCGGCATCTCGTTCGGCACCGATCTTCATGTCGCTTCCGATAGTGCCAGGCTCGCCGGCCGGTCCGGCCGGGTGGTCCGGGCCGCTCTCAGCCGCGCGCCCCGGTGGGGGCGGAGGCGTCCGCAGCGGTCTCGAAGACCTCGGTCAGGGCACCCGTGCCGATGTCGGCCACGAAGCCGCGCAGGCTCGTCGTCAGGCCCAGGAACGGGCTGCGCCGCACGCGTGCCATGCACTGGCGCACGTCCTGCTCGGCGTCGGCGAAGGTCTCCACCGACCACGACGGCCGCTGGCCGGTCTCGGCCTCCAGCTCGCCCTTGAACTCACCTTCGGTGAAGGTCGCCATCCCGCAGCCGGTGTGGTGGATGAGCATGACCTCGCGGGTGCCGAGCTTGCGCTGGCTGACCGCCAGCGACCGGATCACGTCGTCGGTCACCGCCCCGCCCGCGTTGCGGATGACGTGCGCCTCGCCGGTGCTCAGCCCGAGGCTCGCACCGAGGTCGATCCGGCAGTCCATGCACGTCACGACCGCGACCCGCAGCGAGGGCTGCGCGGGCAGGCCGGGATCCCGGGCGTCGCGGACGTGGAGCTCGTTGCGGTGCACGATCTCGTCGCAGGCGGTCACAGTTCCTCCCGGCAGCGGTGTCCGAACGTCGGGGTCCGCGTCGCGGCGCGGCTACTGCGTTCGAGGGAACCCCTGGCGTGGCATTTTGACAAGGCTTTCCTGATCCACACCACATTTCCCGATACGCCTGAACAGGTGAGCGTGGCTTCGGGCACGCTCGGTAGCGCCGGGGCTACCTTCAGTCGCGTGATGGACCCCATGGGACCGCTGCCGTCCGCGGTGTACTGGCGCCGCAGGGCGGTCGCGCTGTCCGCCGCCGCCCTGGCGGTGGTGCTCTCCGGATGGGCGGTCGTGGCCGTCACCGGCGGCGAGCCGCGACCGCGGGCGGCGTCGGCGCCTCCGCCACCACCCCCGACGGCGTGCCCGGACCGCGCGCTGCGGATCGTCGCCGAGCCCCTCAAACCCGAGTTCCGCCTCGGCGACGGCGTCGGCCTGCGCATCGTGGTGATCAACGACGGCGACCGCGCCTGCCTGCGCGACACCAACCGCGAGCTGCGCGAGCTGCGGGTCACCACACCCGACGGCGAGCACGTCTGGGGCAGCAACGACTGCTACCGCGAGTCCACCAACGAGGTCCCGCTGCTGCGGCCGGGCCAGTCGGTGCACAACGACGTCCTGTGGACCGGCGAGCGCTCCGCGCCGGAATGCCCGCCGACCGCCGAGGTGGCGCCCGCCGGGGAGTACCTGCTGGTCGCCAGGCTCGGCGGGCTCACCAGCCGGCCGGTGCCGTTCCGCCTGATCGGTCAGTCGTAGCGCGCAGGACACTCGCTCCCGCGGATCCGGTTCTGTGCCAGGACGTCGACGGTCAGGCGTAGCGGTCCATGATCGAGGCTTCGGCCAGCCGGGACAGGCCCTCGCGGACCTGCCGCGCCCGCGACTCGCCGACCGACTCCACCACGCTCAGGTCCTCGGCGGTCGCCGCCAGCAGGTTCTGCAGCGAACCGAAGTGCTCGACGAGCTGCTTGCGGGCCACCGCGGGCAGCCTCGGCACCCTGGCCAGCAGCCGGTAGCCGCGCGGCTGGAGGTGCTGGTCCAGCACCTCGGGCGTACCGGGGTAGCCGAACGCCTTCGCGATCGCGGTGAGGTCCAGCAGCTCGGTCCCGTCCAGCTTGGCCAGCGCCTCGGCGACCTCCTCGGACGTCGGCATCGGACCGCCGGTCGGCAGGTACTCCTGCACGATCAGCTCCCGGTCGACGTCGACCCGGTCCAGCGTCCGGCCGCGCTTCCCGGTGCCGCGAGTGTCCCGCTCGGCGCCGACCAGCTCGTCGAGCTGGAGCTCGATCAGCCTGCCGTCCTGGCCGAGCTCGACCACGTCGACCTCGATCTCGTCGGCGATGCGGCGCACCATCTCCAGTCGCTGCACGACGGTCATCGCGTCCCGCAGCGTCACGTAGTCCTCGATCTCCAGCGCCGACAGGGTCTGGGCGACCTCGGCCAGCCGCGCCGTGTAGCGCTCCAGCGTGGCCAGCGCCTGGTTGGCGCGGGAGAGGATGTCCGGCGAACCGATGAGCAGGTGGCGGTGGCCCTGGAAGTAGAGGCTGATGATGCTCATCGACTGGCTCACCGAGACCACCGGGTAGCCGGTATGGATGGCGGTGCGCTCGGCCGAGCGGTGCCGCGTTCCCGACTCGTCGGTCCGGATGCTGGCGTCGGGGACGAGCTGCACGTTGGCGCGCACGATCCGGGTCGCGTCGGAGGAGAGCACCACCGCACCGTCCATCTTGGACAGCTCGCGCAGCCGGGTCGCGCTGAACTCGACGTCGAGGTGGAAGCCGCCGTCGCACAGCGACTCCACCACCTCGTCGTAGCCGAGCACGACCAGCCCGCCGGTGCGGCCGCGCAGGATGCGTTCCAGGCCGTCGCGCAGCGCCGTGCCGGGCGCGAGCCAGGCGAGCGTGGCGCGCAGCTTCTCGTTCACGTCCGGGCCCGCTTGAGGACGCGCAGCGCGGCGCGGATGTCGGGCACGACGGTGGTCCGCACGCCGCGCGGCAGCGGACCGGAGTCCGGCGGCACCAGCGCGTGGTCGAAGCCCAGCCGGGCCGCCTCGGCGAGCCTGCGGCCGACGGCGTTGACCCGGCGGATCTCGCCCGCCAGCCCGACCTCGCCCACTGCGATCACGTTCGACGGCAGCGGCACGCCCCGGCGAGACGAGGCGACCGCCAGCGCCACGGCGAGGTCGGCCGCAGGCTCGGAGACCTTCATGCCGCCCACGGTCGCCGCGAACACCTCCTGGTCGCCGGTCTTGACCCCGCCGTGCTTGTCCAGCACCGCGAGCATCATCGACACGCGCGCGGAGTCCAGTCCGCTGACCGCGCGCCGCGGCATCGTCATCTGGGTGGGCGTCACCAGCGCCTGCACCTCGGCCAGCAGCGGGCGCTTGCCCTCGACCATGACCGTCACCGCGGTGCCCTCGACCTGCGTCTCCTGGCGGTTGACGAACAGCCCCGACGGGTCGGCGACCTCGGCGATGCCGTCGTCGCGCTGCTCGAAGCAGCCCACCTCGTCGGAGGGGCCGAAGCGGTTCTTGACCCCGCGCAGCATCCGCAGCGAGGAGTGCCGGTCGCCCTCGAAGTGCAGCACCACGTCGACCAGGTGTTCCAGCACGCGCGGACCCGCGACCGCGCCGTCCTTGGTCACGTGCCCGACCAGCAGCACCGGCAGCCCCCGCTCCTTGGCCAGCGCGACCAGCGCGGAGGTCACCGCGCGCACCTGGGTCACGCCGCCGGGGCTGCCCTCGGCCTCCGGTGACTGCACGGTCTGCACGGAGTCGACGATCAGCAGGCCGGGCTTGACCGAGTCCACGTGCCCGAGCACCGAGCCCAGGTCGCTCTCGGCGCCGAGGTAGAGCTGCGGGTGGACCGAGTCGGTCCGCTCCGCCCGGAGGCGCACCTGACCAGCGGATTCCTCACCCGTGACGTAGAGGGAGGGCCCGCCCCCGCCGGTCGCGGCCCAGCGGTGGGCGACCTCCAGCAGCAGCGTGGACTTGCCGACTCCGGGCTCGCCGGCCATCAGCACCACCGCGCCCGGCACGATGCCGCCGCCGAGCACGCGGTCGAGCTCGCCGATGCCGGTCGAGACCGCCCGCGCGGAGTCGAGGTCGACCTCGGCGATCGGGCGGGCCGGGGTGGCCGGGGCGCCCGCGGCGACCTTGGCCAGCGCGGGCCGGGCCGCGGCGGCCTCGTCGATCGTGCCCCACGCCTGGCAGCTCGGGCAGCGACCGACCCACTTGGCCACCTCGTGGCCGCAGTCGGCGCAGCGGAAGCCGGGACGGGCGGTACGGGCGTTCTTCGCGGGCACGGCGCGAGGCTATCTGCCGCATCCGACCACGTCGTGGCGACCACCCGGGCGGCGCGCCGGACGGCCCGGGCTCACCCACCCGTCGGCATGTCCCTGGTCGGGTGGGGCGGCCGCGCCCGGCCGCACGCCGTGCAGCGGGCCCGGGACGCCGTGGAGCCGGCCCCGGACACGGCGAAGGGCCGCCCGCTCGTCGCGGACGGCCCTGCCGTTGGCTCTCGCCGGGGTCAGTGCCCGGAGCCGTGCGGGGTGCCGTGCTCGGGGCGCGGCTTGTGGTCGGGGCCGATCGGCACCTGCACCGTCACCGAGCCCGCCTTCTCGAAGACGAAGGTCACCGGGATGGTCACCCCGGGGGTGATGTCCTGGGTCAGGCCGTTGAGGGTGATGCGGATCTCGCGCTGGTCGGACGGGCCGCCCTGGGCGCTGGGCTGGGCGGTGGGCGCGTTGCTCGCGGTCGGCGCGTTGCTCGACGTCGGCTCGTGCTGCGTCGTCGCGTGCCCGGACTCCTGCTGCGCGCCGTCGGCGTGCAGCGCGGTGCCCGCGGGCAGGTCGGTGGTGCCCGCGATCTCGGCGTTGGCGGCGTAGGTGCTGGAGACCTGGACCAGGCGGTCGTCGACGGCGCCGTCGTTGGACAGGACCAGCTTCAGCGGGGCGGAGGAGCCCGCCCGGTAGAGGCTGCCGTGCTCGGGGAAGGTCATCTGCGCGTCGCGGACGGCGATCTCCTTGACCGTCCCGTTGCCGCCGCTGACGGCGGCGACCTGGGTGTCGGTCTCGGTCACCTGGCCGGCGCTGCATCCTCCGAGTGCGACGACGGCGCCGAGTCCGAGTGCGGCCGAGGCCATCCGCAGGCGAACGGCCTTCTGGTGCTGTGGGCGGCTCACGGTTGCAGCGTCCTTCCTGATTGCCGGACAACCGGGAGGGAGCTTAATCCCCCGCGTGCGCGGGGTCGGCCGAGCCCCCTGCGCGGGCCCCGCGCCGACCCGCCGCCGGGGTGCCGCGATGATCTCCATCGTCCGTCCACAATGGATCATTTCATGGTCCCGAAGGGGTGCGCCTTGCATGCCCGGCGGTCGTTTGTCAACCCCCGTCCATGGCCTGACCTGCGATTACGGATGGTGAGGCGGTCGAGGCCCGGTTGTGGCCCGTGTTAAACTGGGCATAGCGAAAGGGGCAGAGGACACATGGTTTTCAAGGTCGGAGAGACCGTCGTCTACCCGCATCACGGTGCCGCGCTCATCGAAGCAATCGAGACTCGTGTGATCAAGGGCGAGGAGAAGCAGTACCTCGTCCTGAAAGTCGCGCAGGGTGACCTGACCGTACGCGTTCCCGCCGACAACGCCGAGATCGTCGGCGTCCGGGACGTCGTCGGCCAGGAGGGTCTCGACCGGGTCTTCGACGTGCTGCGTGCGCCGCACACCGAGGAACCGACCAACTGGTCCCGTCGGTACAAGGCCAACCTCGAGAAGCTCGCCTCCGGCGATGTGAACAAGGTGGCCGAAGTGGTGCGCGACCTCTGGCGACGCGAGAAGGATCGTGGCCTGTCCGCAGGCGAGAAGCGCATGCTGGCCAAGGCTCGTCAGATACTGGTCAGCGAGCTGGCGCTGGCCGAAGGTACCGACGAGGGCAAGGCGGAGACCCTGCTGGACGAAGTCCTTGCCACCGCGGTCTGACCACCACCGGAACCGGAACCACCAGGCGTGAGCGTCGTCGCGCTCGTCCCCGCCGCTGGTCGCGGGGTGCGGCTGGGCGCCGGGGTGCCCAAGGCGCTGGTTCCGGTCGCGGGTGAGTCGTTGTTGTCGCGCGCGGTCCGAGGTCTGCACGACTCGGGCCGCGTGAGGCACGTCGTGGTGGCGGCACCGGCCGACGAGGTGCCCGCCGTGGAGGCCGAGCTCGCGTCGTTGCGGTCCTTCGTGCATGTGGTGCCCGGAGGAGCGGAACGAACCGACTCGGTGCGGCTGGCGCTCGCCGAGGCCGAGCGGGTCGTGCCCGACGCGCGCGTGGTGCTGGTGCACGACGCCGCGCGGGCGTTCACCCCGCCGTCCGTGGTGCGCGACGTCGTGCGCGCCGTCGAGGAGGGCGCGCCGGCGGTCGTGCCGGTCCTGCCCGTCGCCGACACCATCAAGCAGGTCGATGAGGCTGGCGACGTCGAGACGACGGTGGACCGCTCGCGCCTGCGCACAGTCCAGACCCCCCAGGGATTCGCCATCGACGTGCTCCGCCAGGCGTACGCGGCGGCCGGTGACATCGCCACCGACGACGCCGGGCTGGTCGAGCGCATCGGCGGGAAGGTGAGCACCGTGCCCGGGCACCCGCACGCCCTCAAGATCACCACGGCCTTCGACCTCGCCATCGCCGAGGCGGTGCTCGCGTGATCCCCAGGATCGGCCAGGGCGTGGACGTGCACCCGGTCGAGGCGGGCCGCGAGTGCTGGGTCGCCGGGCTGCTGTGGCCGGGCGAGGACGGCTGCGCAGGGCACTCCGACGGCGACGTCGCCTCCCACGCGCTGTGCGACGCGCTGCTCTCGGCGGCCGGGCTCGGCGATCTCGGCGCGGTCTTCGGCACCGGCGACGACCGCTGGGCCGGGGCGCACGGCGCCGAGCTGCTCACCGAGGCCCGGCGGCGGGTCACCGAGGCCGGGTTCGGCATCGGCAACGCCGTCGTCCAGGTCGTCGGCAACCGTCCGCGCATCGGCAAGCGCCGGGAGGAGGCGCAGCGGGTGCTCTCGGAGGTCGTCGGCGCCCCGGTGTCGGTCTCCGGCACCACCACCGACGGGCTCGGGCTGACCGGTCGCGGCGAGGGGATCGCGGCGGTCGCGACGGCTCTGGTGTTCCCCGTGGAGAGTTAACGCGCTGCTACCTTGGGGCGAAGTCGGGGAAAGTTCAGGGTCTGCTCCCTAGGCGTCCGGCATGTCGCCGGGTCATCCTCGACTCATGGTGATCGAGCGGTATCGGTGGGTGCGTCGACTGCTCGTAGGGCAGCCGGTGGTCGCGTGGCCGTGCAGTTGGTTCCTGTGGTCGAGCGGTGGCGGTGTGAACCTGGCCGTCGCCGTGGTGCTGCTGTGGGCGAGTGCCCTCGGCAGCGTGGTGGCGATCGTCGCTCCGATGCGGCGCCAGGAGGCGCGGCGCTGCTGATCGCGCGCGGTTCGCGGCCCGCCGGGCCGGGCCCGTCGATCACACGTCGCCGATCGTCGCAGCAGTCCTGGTGATGGCGTGCGCGCGGGTGCGCCGAGGAGGCCGACCTCCGGCCGGGACAGCGATGCCGTGCGCCCGCCGCTGGGCCGTCGAGGTGGTGTAGCCCTCAGATGCGTGCGGTGGGTAGATCATCCCCATAACGTTGCCGGGGTGAGTGCGCGCGCGGTGTTCTTCGACTTCTCCGGCACCCTGTTCCGGCTGGAGCAGGACGAGTCCTGGTTCGCCGGGGTCACCGACTCCGGCGGCGCCCCGCTCGACGCGGAGGCGCAGGCCGAGCTGATGCGGCGGATGACGGCCCCTGTCGGCCCGGTGGTGGGGGTGGACGCCGAGCACCAGCACGCTTGGGAGAACCGCGACCTCGATCCCGAGCTGCACCGCAAGATCTACCGGGAGTTCCTGCGCCGCAGCGGTGTCGCCGTCGCCGAGCAGGTCGACTCGCTCTACCGGCGACTGGTCGACCCCGGCAGCTGGACGCCCTACCCGGACACCGCCGAGGTGCTGAGCAGGCTGCACTCCGACGGGGTGCGGATCGCGGTGATCAGCAACATCGCCTTCGACATCAGGCCGGCCTTCGAGAGGCTGGGCGTGACCGGACTCGTCGACGAGTTCGTGCTCTCCTACCTCGAAGGGGTGATCAAGCCCGATCCGAAGATCTTCCTGCGCGCCGCCGAGCGGGTCGGTGTCGAGCCCGGTGACGCGCTGATGATCGGTGACCACGCGGACGTCGACGGCGCGGCCGCGGCGGTCGGATGCCGGGTCGCCATCGTGGATCCGGCACCGACCTCCGAACGCCCGGACGCGCTGCTCACGGCGGTCGCCGAGCACGGTTTCTGACCGCTGGTCCCAGGCCGCCGACGTCCCTTCGGCGGAGTCCGGCGCGCACCGGGTGGAGGCACCCGGACGGGTGCCCGGGCGGGCGGTGCGGCGGAGGGAACCCGTTTTGGGCGTGCCCGTACCATCAGGGGCGTGAGCCTGCACCTACATGACACAGCGACCCGCACGATGCGCGAGTTCCACCCGCGCCTCGCCGGAGTGGCGTCGATCTACGTCTGCGGTGCCACGGTGCAGGGCGTTCCGCACATCGGCCACGTCCGCGGCGGCCTGAACTACGACGTGCTGCGGCGCTGGCTGGTGCACAACGGCTACGACGTACGCCTGGTGCGCAACGTCACCGACATCGACGACAAGATCCTCACCAAGGCCGCCGACGCGGGCCGCCCCTGGTGGGAGTGGGCCACCGCGCACGAGCGGGCCTTCGAGAGCGCCTTCGACCGGCTGGGTTGCCTGCCGCCGTCGGCGCTTCCCCGGGCCACCGGCCACATCACGCAGATGATCGAGCTGATGCAGCGGCTGATCGACAAGGGCCACGCCTACGCGGCGGGCGGCGACGTGTACTTCTCCGTCGCCTCCTACGCCGAGCACTACGGCAGGCTCTCCGGGCAGCGGCTCGACGAGGTCCAGCAGGGCGAGAGCACCGCGAGCGGCAAGCGCGACCCCCGCGACTTCACGCTGTGGAAGGCCGCCAAGCCCGGCGAGCCGAGCTGGCCGACGCCGTGGGGCGACGGCCGCCCCGGCTGGCACCTGGAGTGCTCGGCCATGTCGACCTACTACCTGGGCAGCGAGTTCGACATCCACGGCGGCGGCCTGGACCTGGTGTTCCCGCACCACGAGAACGAGCTCGCGCAGTCCACCGCCGCCGGTGACGGCTTCGCCCGCTACTGGATGCACAACGCGTGGGTCACCATGAGCGGCGAGAAGATGTCGAAGTCGCTGGGCAACACCGTGGCGATCCCGGCGATCCTGCAGCGGGCCGCCGCCCCGGAGATCCGCTACTACCTGGTCGCCCCGCACTACCGCTCGACGATCGAATACTCCGAGCCCGCGCTGGCCGAGGCGATCTCGGCCTACCGGCGCATCGACTCCTTCGTCAACCGGGTGCGGCAGCGCACCGGCGAGGTCGGCCACGGGACGGTGCCCGCCGAGTTCGCCGCGGCGATGGACGACGACCTGTCGACGCCGCAGGCGATCGCCGTGGTGCACAACGCCATCCGCGAGAGCAACGCCGCGCTCGACCGCGGCGACGACCGGGCCGCCAACGAAGCGGCGGCCTCGGTCCGGACGATGACCGACATCCTCGGTCTGGACCCGCTGTCCGAGCAGTGGGCCGACACCCGCGGCGCGGACGACGCCGCGCACCACGCGTTGTCCGAGCTGGTGGGCAGCATGCTCCAGCAGCGCCAGCAGGCCCGCGCGGAGCGCGACTTCGCCACCGCCGACGCGGTGCGGGATCGGCTGCAGGCATGCGGAATCGCCGTCGAGGACACCCCTGACGGTCCGTTGTGGACATTGAAAGACGGGTAAGCGAGTTGGCAGGCAACGACAGGCGCCGGGGCGCGATCCGCAAGCCGGGCTCCAAGAAGGGCATGGTGGTCGGTTCCGGCGGTCAGCGGCGCAGGGGACTGGAGGGCAAGGGTCCGACGCCGAAGGCGAAGGACCGGGTCAGCCACCCGGCCAAGCGCAAGGCCGACGCGGCGAAGGCGCGTGCCGAGCAGCAGCGGACGCGGCACCGGCAGAAGGAGAGGTCCGACAACGCCGAGGTGATCGCCGGCCGCAACCCGGTCGCCGAGTGCATCCGCGCCGGAGTGCCCGCGTCGGGTCTCTACGTCGCGCAGGGCATCGACGCCGACGACCGCGTCACCGAGGCGGTGCGCGGAGCGGGCTCGCGGGGCATCTCGGTCGTCGAGGTCCAGCGCGCCGAGCTGGACCGGATGACCGGCGGCGCGATGCACCAGGGCCTGGCGCTGCAGGTGCCCGCCTACGAGTACGCCCACCCCGAGGACGTGCTGACCGAGGCGCACAACTCCGGGCTGCCGCCGCTGATCGTCGCGCTGGACGGCGTGACCGACCCGCGCAACCTGGGCGCGGTGATCCGCTCCGCGGCGGCCTTCGGCGCGCACGGCGTGATCCTGCCGCAGCGCCGCAGCGCGGGGCTGACCGCGGTCGCGTGGCGCACCAGCGCGGGCACGGCGGCCAAGCTCCCGGTCGCCAGGGCGGTCAACCTCACCCGCACCCTGAAGGACCTGAAGTCCGAGGGGCTGATGGTCGTCGGACTGGACGCCGACTCCGACATCACCTCCGACGAGCTGGAGCTCGCGACCGGTCCGCTGGTCGTCGTGGTCGGTTCGGAGGGCCGCGGGCTGTCGCGGCTGGTCCGCGAGACCTGCGACCAGACGGTGTCCATCCCGATGGCCGGCAGCGTGGAGTCGCTCAACGCCTCCGTCGCGGCCGGCATCGTGCTCGCCGAGGTCGCGAGGCGCCGCCGCGCCCGCTGAGCCGTCCGGGCGCGGCGCGCGTCAGCGCTGCGCCTGGCCGAGAACGGTGTCGACAGTCAGCGCGGAGGCGACGACGAGGCTGTTCAGCGGCTCGGGCAGCGGACGGAAGATCTGCAGGACGTAGTTGTCGGCCGTCGTGAACGCGGCCTTGGCCAGCCCCTGCCAGGTCTTGCTGATCTGCCCGACCTGCTGCTCGTCGCGGTCGAGCACGCGCAGGTCCCAGGCGCGCAGGTTCTCGGCGTGGATGCCGCCGACGCGCTGCCCGCCGGCCTCGAAGGCGAACCGGACCTTGCCCCAGACGTTCTCCATCCGGATGTCGCCTACAGGGGAGCCGTCCGGGCGCTGGACGTGCACGGTGGACTTCCACATCGTGGCCGGGCGGGTCAGCCGCAGCACCGGCTGTCCGGCGACGTCCCGGATCTCCAGCGTGACCGTCATCAGCGAGTCGAGCTTCGTCAGCAGCCGCAACGCCTTCTGCGCACCGCTCTGCCCGGTCTGCACGACCGACCCGATCTGGCGGCCGGTCTGGTCGTAGACGGCGTACTCGTTGGCCATCTCGATCAGTTTGGCCTTCTGGTTGACCACCAGGACCGGCTCGGTGAACAGGGTCCCGCCGCCACCGCCGACGTGGCCGCCGACGCCGGCGCGCTGCTGCACCTGCTGCTGGACGGAAGCCGAGTCGCCGGTGCCGCCGAGCGCCAGCTCGATCGACGAGGAGTCCTCGGCCTGCGGCATCGGTGACTGGTGCGGTCCCTGCTGGAAGGGCCGGCCCGGCTGCTGGACCGGCTGGCCCGGCGCGGGGGTGCCGGGCGGCATGGGCTGGCCGGGCGCGAGCGGCTGCGCGGCCGGTGCCTGCGGCGGCATCGGCTGTGGCGGGCCCGGCTGCTGCGGCTGGGCTGCGGGCCCCGGCTGGGCCATGGGCTGGGGCTGTGCGGCGGGCTGCGGCTGTTGCTGCGCGGCGGGTTGCGGCTGGGCGGGCTGCGCGTGCGGCGTCCACTGCCTGCCGTCCCACCAGCGCACGTATCGCGGATCTGCCTGGTCCGGGTACCAGCCGGGCGGTGGCGGAGCGCTCATGGCGGTCAGGCTAAGCGATCGGTGCCGCCCGTGTACGTGGATTCGACCGCCTCGCCGCTGATCCGCCGAGCCGAGTTCGCGCGGCTGTCGTGAATCGGACTCGGATAGGGTCTGGCGCGGCTAGAGTTCAGTCGCAGTGCAACGAGGGAGGCATGGGCTTCCCGTACCCCGAGGCCCACCGATGTCGTTCGCAAGTCCGCTGTTCCTCTGGTATTTCCTGCCGTTGGTGCTGGTGGCCGTGCTGGTCGCGCCGCGCCGCGCGCGCAACGCGGTCGTCGCCGCGGCGAGCCTGCTGTTCTACGCCAGCGGCGCGGGCGGGACGACGTTGCTGCTGCTGGCCTGCATCGTGGTCAACTTCGTCGCGGGCCGCTTCCTGGAGCCGGACCAGTGGAGTGCTGGGCAGGGCAGGCGCAAGCTGCTGCTGATCGGCACCGTCACCTTCGACCTGCTGATCCTCGCGCTGTGGAAGTACGCCGGGTTCGCCACCGAGCAGGCCGCGGTGCTGGCGAGCTGGTTCGGCGGCGGGTTCCCCGTTCTGCAACTGGCGCTGCCGATCGGGATCTCCTTCTACACGTTCCACCACATCTCCTACGTGGTGGACATCTACCGCGGCGAACGCCCGGCGCTGCGCGACCCGGTTTCCTTCGTCACCTACATCGCGATGTTCCCGCAGCTGGTGGCCGGTCCGATCGTGCGGTACCGGGAGATCGCCGACCAGCTCCCGCAGCAGCGCACGCACCGGCTCGACGACATCGCCGCCGGCTTCCCGCGGTTCGCGTGGGGGCTTACCAAGAAGGTCGTCATCGCCGACACCCTCGCCCCGATGGTCGACACCGCGTTCGCGACCCCGGCCGAGGACATGACCTTCGCGATCGCCTGGCTCGGCGCCATCGGCTACGCGATGCAGCTCTACTTCGACTTCTCCGGCTACTCCGACATGGCGATCGGGCTCGGGCGGATGCTCGGTTTCCGGCTGCCGGAGAACTTCGCGCGCCCGTACTCGTCGGTGACCGTGACCGAGTTCTGGCGGCGCTGGCACATGTCGCTGTCGCGGTGGTTCCGCGACTACGTCTACATCCCGCTCGGCGGCAACCGGCACGGCGTGGCGAAGACGTACCGGAACCTGGCGATCATCTTCGTGCTGACCGGTTTCTGGCACGGCGCGGCGTGGACCTACCTGGTCTGGGGGCTGTTCCACGGGCTGATGCTGGTAGTCGAGCGGGCCACCGGCCTCGACCGCGCACCGTCGGCGCCCGCCGCGCGCATCGGCAGGCGTGCGCTGACGATGCTGCTGGTGGTCGTCGGCTGGGTGTTCTTCCGGGCGCCCGACCTGGGCACCGCGTTCACGATGCTGGGCCACATGCTGGTGCCGGACCTGGGCGGGCTCGGCGACATCGTGTCGGCGTCGGTGACCAACCAGCGGATGTTCTTCCTGCTGGTCGCCCTGGTCGTGGTGTTCCTGCCGGCGAACTCGGGTACCGGGCCGTTCCTGGAGTCGGTGCGCTCCCGCCCCGCCAACGTCCTGCGCGTCAGCGTCCTCACGGCCGGCCTGGCCTACTCCGGCCTGCTGGTCGCCACTGGATCCTTCAGCCCGTTCCTCTACTACCAGTTTTAAGGCTGCTCTGCACATTCGCGCTGCCGAAGTGGATTCGGGACAGGTCAAGGGGACCCAGGCCGACGAGTACGTCGAGATCCAGAACCGGGGCCCCGTCGCCGCCGAGATGTCGGGCTGGGTGCTGGGCGCCGACGACTCCGGCCAGGACTTCACCTTCCCGCCCGGCACGGTGTTGCAGCCGGGACAGCGGATCCGGGTCTACACCAATGAGATGCACCCCGGCTACGGCGGCTTCTCCTACGGCATCAAGCGGCCGATCTGGAACGACAAGGGCGACACCGCCAGGCTGAAGGACGCCAACGGGCACGTGGTCTCCAAGCTGCCCTACGGCGAGAAGGCCAAGGTTGGCGCGGGCAAGCCCTGATCGATCCTGACGTGCGCTTCTCCCTCGGCGTGATCAGCCGGGGAAGACGCCGACCAAGCGGGCCGGGCTATCGCATCTCGCGTAGCGCGGCCCGCCCATGTCGTCCGGACCTGGTCGCCGGCGTGCACGCTCGCTCGAGGCGCCGGGCGGCGAGCTGCCGTGGTCTCGCCGCTAGCCGCTCAGTGCTCGTCGTAGTGGTCGCCGTGGGGGGCGTGGCGGCAACCGTCGTGCAGGTAGTCCACGTGGTCGCCGTGGGGGACGGAGACGTGGCCGCAGCCCTCGCCGTGCACGTGGTCGTGCTGCTCGTGCGTGGTGTGCTCGCCGTTCTCGCACTCGTCGTAGTGGTCGCCGTGCGCGCGGTGCAGGTGGCCGTCGTGCACGTAGTCGATGTGGTCCTGGTGCGGTATCGCGACGTGCCCGCAGCCTTCACCGTGGACGTGGTCGTGGCCGGTGTGCTGGGTGTGCGTTGCCATCGCTGGCCTCCTGCGGTTGGTGCCGGCTGCTCCGCGGCCGACGGGCTACGGACGCCCCCGATGCTGCGCCTGCCCCCAATGACTCGCATCCGGTGAGCCTGAACCCCGTGGCGGAACTCGAAAGAGCTTCGTCGTCACTTGACGTCAGCGATGGTGCGGCCGCGTTTCCCCTTCGGTGGATGCGGTGACCACCGTCGGCGGAGATCGTCGATCTTGGATTGCGGGGCCCGTGGCGGGGGCAGAGGCTTCCACGTGCCAAGCCTCGCAATCCACTCCCGCAGGAGGAACCGTGTCTCGAACCGCACTCCGCTGGACAGTCGCCGCCACCGCCGCGGCCGCGCTGACCCTCGGTGGTGGCACCGCCGCCTTCGCCCAGGAGCTCACGATCCGGCCGGCGAACTCGAACCAGCCGGGGAGCCTCCTCGTCCTGCTCGACCTGGGGCGCGAATACCACGTCCACCCCGCGCCGCAGAGCACGCAGGCCAAGCAGGCCACGAACGCGACCGCCACGAGCAACACCACCAAGCCCGGCACCGTCTCCGGATCCGCCATCTGAGCCCAGGCCCCGATCAGAGCTCAGCCCACGCCCTCCCAGGCCCACGCACGCCCCGGCCGCGCCGCACGCGGACCGGGGCGTCGCCGTGTTCGCGGGCCCGGTGTGAATTGGGCTGGTTTCGCCGCTGGGCGCCGATCAGGCCCGCTAACGTGAAACCGTGCCGGTGAACCACCCGACGGAGCTGCCCGCGGTCCACGAAGCGTGGTTGCCGCGCGAGCACCCGCTGCACCGGCCGCGCCACGGCCGCCGCCAGCTCACGGCGCTGGTGTGCGCGGTGCTCTTCTTCTCCGCGCCGGTGCTCTCCTGGCTGTTCGGCGCCCGCGCCGAGCCGCTGGAGAACCGGCCGCTGGCCGCCTTCCCCAGCATCACCGACGGCTGGGGCATGCTCACCGGGCTCAACCCGTGGGCGACCGAGAACCTGCCGTTCCGCAAGAACGCCGTCCAGTCGGTCGACGCGCTCAGCCGCGGCGTGTTCGGCGAGCCCGCGCGGCTGGAGGGCAGCTCGCACACCTCGCCGGTCGGCACCGGGCAGGTCGACGCCAAGCCGACGCTGGACGAGACCGTCTTCCCCAACGTCATCGAGGGCAAGCACGGCTGGCTCTACCTCGGCCACGACGTGTCCTACCGATGCGTGCCGAAGATGGAGCTGGACCGGGTGATCGCGGGGCTGAAGCGTTGGCGCTCGGTCGTCGAGGCGTCCGGGCGCAGGTTCCAGCTCGTCATCGCCCCGGACAAGTCCACCGTGTACCCCGAGAACATGCCGGACTCCTATCCCGGGCAGGACTGCTCGGCGAAGGCGCAGGCGGAGTTCTGGCGCCGGGTGCCCGCGGCCACCGGCGCCATCGACATGCGCGGTCAGCTGCGCCAGGTCGCCGAGCGCAACGGGCGCCCGATCTACCACGACATCGACACGCACTGGACGCACGAGGGCGGCGTCGCGATGACCTACCAGCTCGCCGAGCGCCTCCGGCCGGGCACGACCGCGACCTGGAAGGTGCTGCCCAGCCGCCAGTACGACCACAGCGCCGACATCCCCGACCTGCTCGGCCAGGACCGGACCGTGCCGATCCAGGCGTACTCGCTGGCACCCGACGGCGGCGCCGACAACACCCGGTTCCAGGCGAGCAACTTCCACCAGCCGCTGCACCTGTCCTCGCCGCCGAAGCCGGGGATGGTCGACCGGCCGATGCGCATGGTCGGCGACTCGTTCACCCAGTTCGCCAGCCCCTACCTCGCGGCGGCCTTCACCGACGTCACCATCGCCCATCCCGACAGCGTCGCGGAGAACCCGCAGGCCATGGGCACGCTGCTGGCCGACGGCGAGATCGTCACCTTTGAGCTGTCCGAGCGGTTCGTGGTCGGCGGCCGCTACCCGATGCTCGACCCGGCGGTCGCCGACCAGGTCGGAGCGGTGCTCGCCCAGCACCCCGTCCGCTGATCAGGCGGGCACGGGGGTGCGGGTGAGGCGGCGCAGCCGCAGGTTGCCGACCACGCGGCACACCAGGTAGATCACGAACGAGATGATCGTGACGAACGCGCTGACCGGGGCACCGGGCGCCAGCGACAGCACGATGCCGCCGAGCACGGCGACCTCGGCGAACACGACCGCCAGCAGCGTCGCCTTGACCGGGCTCGCGGTCACCCTGGCCGCCGCCGCGCCCGGCGTCACCATGAGCGCGAGCACCAGCAGCGCACCCACGGTGTAGACGCCGAGGGCGGTCGCGACACCGACCAGCACGGCGAACAGCGGGGTGAGCACCCGCGCCGGGACACCGCGCGCAGCCGCCACGTCGGGGTCGACGCTTGCGAACAGCAGCGGCCGGTAGACGAAGGCGAGCACCAGCAGCACCGCGGCGGCGCAGCTGGTCAGCAGCACGACGTCGGAGGAGTCCACACCCACGATCTGGCCGACCAGCAGGCTGAACTTGTTCGAGGTGCGCTCCGGGTTCATCCACAGCAGCAGCACGCCGAGACCGAGCCCGAACGACAGGATCGCGCCGATCACCGAGTCGCGCTCGGTCCCGCGCTGCCCGAGCAGGCCCAGCAGCAGCGCTGCCACCACCGCGCCGGCCAGCGCGCCGACGCCGACACCGACACCGATCAGCAGCGCCGCCGCGGCACCGGTGAACGCCAGCTCGGCGGTGCCGTGCACGGCGAACGACATCTTGCGCGCCACGACCAGCGGCGCCAGAACCCCCGAGACCAGGCCGAGGGCGGCGGCGGCCAGCAGCGCCTGCTGCACGAACGGGTAGCCGAGCAGGCTCGACGTGGTCTCGAAGTCGAACAGCTTGCCCATCGCGTCGATCAGAGTGTTCACGCCTGTTCCGCCTCGTGCACGTGGCAGCCTTCCTCGTCGACGCCGCTGACGACCAGCCTGCCGCCGACCCTGGCCACCTCGATCCTGGTTCCGTAGAGCTCGGAGAGCGTCTCGGAGTTCATGACCTCGTCCGGGGTGCCGATCCGGAAACGCCCGCCGACCAGGTAGAGGACCCGGTCGACCAGCGGCAGCACCGGGTTCAGCTCGTGGGTGACGAACAGGACCGCCGCCCCGGCGTCCCTGGCCTGCTGGGAGATGAGCCTGCTGACCTTGCGCTGGTGGGCGATGTCGAGCGAGAGCAGCGGCTCGTCGCACAGCAGCACCGCCGGGTCGCTCACCAGGGCCTGCGCCACCCGCAGCCGCTGCTGCTCCCCGCCGGAGAGCAGGCCGAGCGGCATCTTGGCGTAGGCGGTGGCGTCGACCGCGCGCAGCGCGTCGTCGACCCGCCGCCTACGCTCGCGGCGCTGCCGGATGCCCATGCCCCAGTGGTGGCCGTCGAGCCCGAAGCCCACCAGGTCCCGGCCGCGGACCGTGAGGGTCGCGTCCACCGCCCGCTGCTGCGGGATGTAGCCGATCCTGGCGCTGCCCCGGTGCGCGGGCGCTCCGGCGACCTTCACGGAGCCGGAGCTCAGCGGCTGGAGGCCGAGCAGGACCCGCAGCAGGCTCGTCTTGCCGGAGCCGTTGGGGCCCAGCACCGCCAGGAACTCGCCCGGCTCGACGTCGAGGTCCAGGCCGTCCCAGAGCACGCGCGTGCCGTAGGAGAGCTGCGCACCGCGCAACTGGACGGCGGGGGCGCGGCTCGGTGCGCGGTCGGCCACCGCGGTGCTGTCGTGGCCGGAGTGCCCGGCTTCGGGTTTGGCGGTCATGTCGCAGCCATCTCGGGAGTTCGCGCGGTCAGGGTTTGCGGTTCAGGGCGGCGTCCAGCGCGGAGATCTGGGCGTCCATCCACTGCACGTAGGTCTGGCCCTCGGGCAGCACCTCGGTCATCTCCACGACCGGGATCCGATTCTCCTCCGCGGCCTTGCGGACCGACTCGGTGACCGGCGACTCGGTCTGCGGGTTGTAGACCAGGGCGCCCGCCTGGCCGCTGCGGACCGCGTTCTGGACCTCGGCGACGGCGGCCGCGGACGGGTCGGACTCGGCCGCGATGGCGTTGACGAAGGCGGGCGGGGTGATGTCGGTGAGCTTGGCGTCCTCGATGAGGTAGTGCGCGACGGGCTCGGTGACGATCACCTTCTTGCCCTGGTGCGCCGCGGCGATCTGCTCGACGCGGCCCTCCAGGCCGTGGACGTCCTGGGCGAAGCGGGCGGCGGAGCCGGTGAACGCCTGGGCGTTGGCCGGCTGGAGCTTGCCAAGCTCCTGGGCGATGCGGTCGGCGACCCCGTGCACGAGGTGCAGGTCGTACCAGACGTGCTCGTTGCCCGAGTGGTCGTGGCCGTGCTCGTGGGCCTCGCCGGGCGCCGCGTGGCCGTGGTCGTCGGCGGGTGCCGGTGCGGGCTGGTCGTGGCCGTGCTCGTGCTCGTCGGCCGGTGCGGGTGCCGCGTGGCCGTGCTCGTCGGCCGGAGCGGGCTGCTCGCCGGGCGCGCCGTGGTCGTGCTCGTCGGCAGGGGGCGCCGGCTCACCGGGAGCCGGCGGCTGCTCGCCCTCGCCGGGTTCCCCGTGCGGTGCCTCCGGCACCGACACCGCCTCGACGGTGGGCTTGGGCTGGCCGGCGAGGATCTGCTCGACGAACTCGTCGTAGCCGCCGCCGTTGAGGATCACCAGGTCGGCATCGGTGACCTTGGCGGCGTCCTGCGGGGTGCTCTCGTGCGAGTGCGGGTCGGCGTTGGGGTCGCTGATCAGCGGCTCGACCTCGACGTGGTCGCCGCCGACCGCCTGCGCGACGCTGGCCCACACGCTCGTCGACGCGACCACCTTGACCTTGCCGTCGGCGGCCGAAGATCCCTGCTGGCCCGCGCCGCAGCCGGTCATCGCCAGCGCTGCCGCGGTGACGCCCACCAGAGCGGTGCACGTGCGGGGGAGGCGTCTGGTCTTGGGGCGGCTGGGGGTCATCGGCTGCTCCTCCAAGGCGGCGTCGCGTCCCGGTGAGGCTCGAAACGCTAACGGAAACCGTTGTCATGTGCAGCCTACGCGCAGCGACACGCGTGATTCCACCGACCGGGTGGTGTTGTGGGAAAGACGACGCCCCCGTCGCAGCGCAACAGGGGCGTTCGGCGGAACTCGATCGAGTCAGGCGGCGAGTCGGGCGCCCGTCTCGGGGTGGAAGAGGTGGACCTCGCCGGCGTCGCGCAGCGCGACCCGGACCCGCTGGCCGAGCGCGGGCGGGGTGCGGCCGTCGGTGCGCACGACGAAGCGCTCCGCGCTGCCGCCGACGTCGATCGTGCCGTGCACCAGCGCGTCCGCGCCGAGTTCCTCGACCAGCTCGACGGTCATGTCCAGGCCGTCCTCGGACGACGAGGTCAGCTCCAGCGCCTCGGGGCGCACACCGAAGGTCACCTCGTCCAGGCCGTCGGTCGCACCGCGCGGGACCGGGATGGTGTGCCCGTCCAGAACGGCTCCCCCGCCGCTGAGCGGCACCGTCTTGAGGTTCATCGCGGGCGAGCCGATGAAGCCGGCGACGAAGGCGTTGGCCGGGTTCTCGTACAGCTCGCGCGGCGAGGCGCACTGCTGGAGCAGGCCGTCCTTGAGCACGGCCACGCGGTGGCCCATGGTCATGGCCTCGACCTGGTCGTGGGTGACGTAGATGGTCGTGGTGCCCAGCCGCTTCTGCAGCGCGGCGATGTTGGCGCGGGTCTCCACCCGCAGCTTGGCGTCGAGGTTGGACAGCGGCTCGTCCATCAGGAACACGCTGGGCTCGCGCACGATCGCCCGGCCCATCGCGACCCGCTGGCGCTGCCCGCCCGACAGCGCCTTGGGCTTGCGGTCGAGGTATTTCTCGAGGTCGAGCATCTTGGCGGCCTCGGTGACCTTCTCGCGGATCTGCTGCTTGGGGGTCTTGCGCAGCTTGAGCGCGAAGCCCATGTTCTCGGCCACCGTCATGTGCGGGTACAGCGCGTAGGACTGGAACACCATGGCGATGTCGCGCGCCTTCGGCGGGGTGTGGGTGACGTCGTTGCCGCCGATGGTGATCGCGCCCTCGTCGACGTCCTCCAGCCCGGCCAGCATCCGCAACGCGGTCGACTTGCCCGAACCGGACGGCCCTACCAGGACCAGGAACTCGCCGTCGGCGACGTCGAGGCCGAGCTCGTCGACTGCTCGGACCGGCGGGCTACCGGGGTACACCCGCGACGCGTTGACGTATGCAACCTCAGCCATGTGTGACGCACCTTTCACAACGCAGGTCCGGTCAAAGTAGCTTCGAAATCGGTAAAGGTCAGCCCCCGTGCGGAAAGAACCCCGGAGAGTGACGTTGACGTTTCTCTGCGTACATGGGATGTGACCTTCGTGGAATATGCGTGATCGGTGCTTCTCCAGGCAGTACTGAACCGTTACGGTTCCTCCATGGCGCGGTCAACGAATGCCCGGCGGCCTGCGACGCTCGCTTCGCTCGCGGCGGAGCTGGGTGTCTCCAGGACTACGGTGTCGAATGCGTACAACCGTCCCGACCAGCTCTCCCCGGAGCTGCGCAAGCGGGTGCTCGACACTGCCCGGAGGCTGGGCTACCCGGGCCCGGACCCGGTCGCGCGGTCGCTGCGGACCCGCAAGGCGGGCGCGGTCGGGCTGCTGCTGACCGAGAACCTCTCCTACGCCTTCCGCGACCCGGGCGCCATCAGCTTCCTCGAGGGTCTGTCACTCGCGTGTGAGGACGCAGGCCACGGGCTGCTGCTGATCCCGGCGAGCCCGGAACGCGAGGACGTCGCCTCCGTGCACCGCGCGGGCGTGGACGGCTTCGTCGTGTACTCGGTGCCCGAGGACGACCCGCACCTGGCCGCGGTGCTGGAGCGCCCGGTGCCGGTGGTGGTCTGCGACCAGCCTCGGCTCGACAACCTGGACTGGGTCGGACCCGACGACGCCCGTGCCATCAAGAGCATGGCCGACCACCTGATCAAGCTCGGCCACCGCCGCATCGGCGTCTCCTGCATGCGCCTGGCCCGGGGCCGCAACGACGGCCTGGCCTCGGTGCAGCGGCAGGCCAACGCCAGCTTCCACGTGCAGAAGTCCCGGCTCACCGCGCTCGCCGAGAGCTTCAGCGAGGCGGGCGTGGACTGGACGAAGGTCCCCGTCGTGGAGCGCTTCGACCACACCGCGGCCTCCGGTGCCTCGGCGGCCCGGCAGCTGCTGGACCTCGACCCGGACATCACCGCGATCGTGTGCACCTCCGACATCCTCGCGCTCGGTGCGCTCAACGAGGCCAGGAGCCGAGGGCTGCGGGTGCCCGAGGACCTCACCGTCACCGGTTTCGACGGCATCGCCGACGCCGAGCGCGCGGGCCTGACCACCGTGCGCCAGCCGGTGCTGGAGAAGGGCCGGGCCGCCGGACGGCTGCTGCTGGAGACCAGCGAACCGGGCAGGCCGCGGGAGGTGGTGCTGGAGACCCAGCTCATCACCGGCACGACGGCCGCGCCGCCGCGTTCGCGCGAGGAGCGCTGGTTCGGCCCGTAAGGCGCCGCGGCTCAGCGCTGCGAGCCGGGTCCCACACCGCGAGCGGCTGACGCCGCTCGAGAAACAGGCCCCGGTCAGCGCTGATCAGTAGTTCGTCCACTCGCCTTGGGCGTAGCTGAGGATCGTCGGGTGCATCAGCGTCGACGGTTCCATGCCTGGGATGCGCCTGCGGTCGGGCGGGAACTCCGCGGCCGCCCGCAGCGTCCCGGCGTCCAGCGACCGCAGCGGCGGGGCGCCCGCGGGTAGCTCCAGCGGCGGCGCGGCGCCGGCTGTGCCGAGGTGGAAGCCCCACTCGCCGAAGCTCGGCACCGACACCTCGTAGGGAACCGTCGAGATCCCCGCCGCGCGCGTGGTCGCCTCGATGCACCAGAACGCCTGCGGCGCGAAGTACGGCGACCCGGCCTGCACGTTGACCCGTGCCCCGTCGGCCATGGCGTGCCTGACCAGCGCGTAGAACTCCGTGGAGTACAGCTTCGCGGTGGCCGTCGAGTCCGGGTCGGGCATGTCGACCAGCACGACGTCGTAGCGCTCGCGGTTGTCGCGCAGCCACGCGAAGGCGTCGGCGGACACGGTGCGAACGCGCGGATCGTCGAACGCGTGCCGGTTGAGCCCGGCGACCCGCGGGTCCTCGCGCGCCAGGTCCAGCACCGCCGGGTCCATCTCGACCAGCGTGACCTGCTGGACGTCGGGGTAGCGCAGCACCTCGCGCAGCGCCAGCCCGTCACCGCCGCCGAGGACCAGCACCCGCGAGCGCGGCCCCGCCATCGCCGGGTGCACCAGCGCCTCGTGGTAGCGGTACTCGTCGACCGAGCTGAACTGGAGGTCGCCGTTGAGGAAGAGCCGGGTGTCGCCGCGGCCGGACAGCGAGACCCGCTCGGTCAGCACGACGTCCTGGTAGTCCGTGCGCTCGGCGTGCACGACGGGGTCGGCGTACAGCGCCTGCCGGGCGGTGACCTCGAAGTCGTCGGCGAAGACGTAGGCGACCAGCAGCACACCCCCGACCAGCGCCGACGCCGCGACCAGCACCAACCGCACGCGCTTGGACAGCTCCCGGCGGAACACCGTCAGCACCAGGCCGAGCCCGGCCGCGGCGTTGAGCATCCCGACCAGCAGCGCGCCCTGGATCTGGCCGAACAGCGGCAGCAGCAGGAACGGGAAGGCCAGGCCGCCGACCAGCCCGCCGACGTAGTCGGCGGCGAACAGGTCGGCCACCGCCGAACCCGCGTCCTGCTTGCGGATCCGCTGGAGCAGCACCATCAGCAGCGGGATCTCCGCGCCGATCAGCGCGCCGAGGACCAGCGCCGTCACGATCAGCGCGGGCAGGTACAGGCCCACCCAGGCGAACGCCGCGTAGAGCAGCAGCACGCTCAGCCCGCCCAGCAGCGCCAGGACCAGCTCCACCAGCGCGAACGCCGCCGCCGCCCAGCGCTGGAGCGGCTTGGCGGCCAGCGCGCCGACGCCCATGGCGAAGACCATGAGCGACAGCACGATGGAGGCTTGCCCGATCGTGTCGCCGATCAGGTAGCTGCCGAGCGCGACCAGCGCCAGCTCGTAGACGAGCCCGCACGCCGCGCAGACGAACACCGCCACCAGCACGGCGGTGCGGGCGAGGCGTCCGCGCGGGCGAGGGGCCGCGGCGGGTTCGGTCTCGTCGCGGGGTTCAGTGCTGACGGACATGGCGAGCAGTCTTCACATCCGGGGCGCCGGGCCGGGAGCCGGGCGCGGAACGCCTGCGGAGACCGGGCTCGGCCCAGGTGCGGGGACCGGGCGTCCTCACCAGATCGCGGCGGCGATCAGCACGCTGATCACGACGTGCGCGACCGCCGACACCCAGGTTCCCGGGTGCATGTTCGGCGACGCCAGCTCGTCGCCCAGCTTGCCCGGCGTCAGGGCGTCGATGAGCAGGAACGACAGGCTCATCAGCACCAGGCCGAGCAGGCCGTAGGCCAGCGTCCCGACCAGGCCCGCGATCAGGTCGTCGGCGCTGGCGGCGATCGCGGTGGTCAGGATGACCCCGACGCCGGTCAGGCCGGAGACCAGCAGCAGCGCGGCGTTGGGGTTGCGCTGGACCCAGATCAGGTCGCGCAGCCTGCCCGGCGTGGCCAGGTCCACCAGGACGTAGCCGAGCGCCATCATCAGCACGCCGATCACGCCGTAGGCGACCGCCGCGAGCAGGCCGGAGAGCAGTTCCTGGAGCAAGGTGTCGGGCCCTTCTCGTGTCGTCAGCTTGGGATGGGCGGAGGGGTCAGTGGCGCGGACCGCCGGGCGGTGGCGCCTGCGGCGGCCACGGCGGCTGCTGCGGACCGCCGTGCGGGGGCGGTGCGCCGTGCGGGGGCGGTGCCTGCGGTCGGGGGCCTGGCTGCTGAGGTGGGAATCCCTGCGCCGGCGGTTGCTGCTGCGGCTGCTGCCCGCCCGGGTGCGGTCCGGCGTGCTGCTGCGGGAAGCCTTGTGCCGGCGGATGCGGGCCTGGTCCACCGGGCGGCGGGCCCTGTTCGCCCTTCTTCCGCCCACTGGCACGCACACCCACGAGCACGCACACCAGCGCCACGAGGCCGAGCCCTCCGATCCACAGCCATATCGACCACGCGCCGTCGGAGCTTCGCGCGGCGGGCAGCGGTTTCGCCGGCCGCGCGCCGGGTTCGCCGTCGGCGACCGGTGGCGCGCGCAGCTCCCCGCGTTCGGCCAGCAGCAGCGGCAGCACCAGCGCCGCGTGTCCGGTCGTGGCCACCGGGTTCTCCACCAGCGCCTCGGCGTCGACGCCGACGAGCGGGTACTCCGACGTCCCGGGCAGCGCGCCGCGGTCGAAGTCCGGCGACGCCGCCACCTCCACGCCGGCCGCGCCCAGGTCTCCGGCGGGGTTCGCCACGAACGTCCGCACCTCCGCCCACCGGGGGCAGGTGTCGGCCGGGACGCCCGGTCCGCGGCTGGAACCCTGGTCGAACCGGCCGTCGCGGCCGTCGGTCAGCTTCCAGCCGAAGCAGACGCCGTGCTGCTTCTCCGCGACGGCCAGCTGCTGCGCGAGCTGCTGCGAGTCGGCCGGGGTGAACCGCCGGATCGGCGGGCCGGAATAGCTGGTGCTCTGGCTGTAGGTGGTTGTGTCCTCGTCGGTGAACGCGGGGGAGTCGTCGTCCCCGGCCCACGAGCTGATCGCGCCGATCGCGAGCAGCAGTGCCAGCGCTGCCAGCAGGATCCAGGTCCCGGCCTTGGTCTTCTTCTTCCCGGCGCTCTGGTTCGGGCCCGCGCTCATTTGCCCGCCCCGGGACCGCGTCCGCGGAACGACTCGCCGTGGGTACCGATCCAGCCCCACGTCCCGCCGACGTGGCTGTGGTAGCGGTGGTAGGCGTGGTCGACGTCCATCACGTGGATCACCGAACCGCGGTCGCGCGGCTGGACGATCACCGCGTCGTCCTTGTAGCGCAGGTAGATGCCGGAGGTGTCGGCGGCCTGCGCGACCGGCTGCCAGCGGCTGGTGATTTCCCGCGAGACCACGCTCGGGGTCAGCGGGCTGGTGTAGGCGCGGTTGTCGTCGTCACCGCGGAGGTCGAGGTGCGCCGCGCGCTGGTAGTGGTTGGCCACGTAGCCGCGCGGGCCGGTGCCCGTGGAGAAGATCATCACCAGCGCGATGACCAGGGCGAGCACCGCGCAGATCCCGCCGAGCAGGAACCATAACCGGGGTTTCATCGACCGCCTTCCTGACCGGTTCCGCCAGCGGTGGGGTAGATCAGCACGTCGTAGCGGCTCAGCTGCTCGCCGGTGCTGGCCTCCCAGCCGGCGTCGCCGTAGCGCTCGAAGCTCAGCAGCGAGCCGTCGGACGCCTCGTAGTCGTGGTATCCGACGGTGCCCTGCTCGTCCAGCCCGGTGGTGGCCTCGCTGCGGAAGCTCGCCGACCCGGACTCGTCGGAGCGGTAGGTGCGCCCGCCGAACTCGATCGTGCTCGCGCCCGGCTCACCCGCGTCGGCGGCGGGCAGCCACTGGGCGAGGACCAGGTCGGGGTCCTCCTCGACGGACAGCCAGACCTGGCCGCCCTTGGCGTCGTCGAGCAGGTGCTCCGACCACTTCCAGCCGCCCTCGGACAGCCGCAGGCTGCCGCGGACGGTATAGGAGTGGCCGCGGATCTCGACGATGTCGCCGGCCTTCAGCGCCCGCGGGTCACCGCGCAGCGAGTCCTCGTCGCCGGTGTGGAACGGGTCCCGCGGGGCGGCCGCCCGCTGGTCGCCACCGCCTCGGCGCGTGTAGACGAGGTAGACGACGGCGGCCACCGCCATGATCGCCAGGATCACGACGACGATCGCCAGCACAACCTTCATCCCGCCCCGCCCTTCCCGTGTCGAGCCGATCTGCGCAGAGGGTATTAGCCCATCTCGACGCATCGGGCGGAGTTCGGCAAATCGTGACCCTTGTCCTGTTCCGGGTCCCGAAGCCCCATCCGGAAAGCAGAGCGTCTCCTGGCCCCGGGGGGACCAGGAGACGCGATGCGATCAGGCCGTCAGGCGGACAGCAGCTGGGCGCAGCGGATCAGGCCGAGGTGGGAGTACGCCTGCGGGTGGTTGCCGAGCGAGCGCTCGGCGATCGGGTCGTACTCCTCGGCCAGCAGGCCGGTCGGGCCCGCCGTGTCGACGATCTGCTGGAACAGCTCCTCCGCCTCGGTGCGCTTGCCGATGAGCAGGTACGCCTCGATCAGCCAGGCGGCGCAGAGGTGGAAGCCGCCCTCGTCGCCGGGCAGGCCGTCGTCGCGCCGGTAGCGGTAGACGGTCGACCCGCTGCGCAGCTCCGCCTCGATCGCGGTGACGGTGGCGGTGAAGCGCTCGTCGGACGGGTCGATCAGCCCGGACAGCCCCACGTGCAGCGAGGCCGCGTCGAGGTCGGAGCCCTCGTAGGCGGTGGTGAACGCCTGGACGTCGGGGTGCCAGCCGTTCTTGATGACGTCCTGGGCGATCTGCTCGCGCAGCGGCTCCCAGGACGGCTCCGGGGCGCGCTCGTAGGTCTTGGCGAGCTTGAGCGCGCGGTCCAGCGTGACCCAGCACATGACCTTGGAGTACACGTGGTGGCGCGGGACGTCGCGCTCTTCCCAGATGCCGTGGTCGGGCTCGAACCAGCGGTGCGAGACGGCCTCGGCCATCGCCTTGACCAGGTCCCAGTCGGCGTCGCGGATGCGGCCGGTGGCCTCGGCCAGGTGCGCCACCAGCTCCACCACCGGCCCGAACACGTCGAGCTGCACCTGCTGGTCGGCGAGGTTGCCGACGCGGACCGGGCGGGACCCGGCGTAGCCGGGCAGGCTGTCGATGACGGCCTCCGGGCCGAGGCCGGTGCCGGCCAGCGTGTAGAGCGGGTGCAGCCGCTCGGGACCGGGGAGGGTCTCCAGCACCCGGTGCAGCCAGTCCAGGAAGGCCTCGGCCTCCTTGGTGGAGCCGACGGTGACCAGCGCCTGGGCGGTCATCGCGCCGTCGCGCAGCCAGCAGTAGCGGTAGTCCCAGTTGCGCACGCCGCCGATCTCCTCCGGCAGCGACGTGGTGGCCGCGGCCATGATCCCGCCGGTGTCGGAGTTGCAGAGCCCGCGCAGGGTCAGCGCGGAGCGCTGCACCAGGTCGCGCTCCAGCTCGGGCAGCCGCAGCTTGCCCGCCCATTCCGCCCAGTAGGCGTCGGCGGCGGCCCTGCGCTGGGACTCGCTCATCGGCGAGGGCGCGAGGTCCTCGGTGCCGCAGCGCAGCTCCAGCACGACCGGACGGGTGTCGGTGGGCTCGACGACCGCGTGCGCCGACTCGTGCATGCCGTCGGAGGTGATCTCCCACTGCACGCCCGGCGAGTGCAGCACCATCGGCTCGGCGGTGCCCTGCACCCGCAGGCCGCCCGCCTCGGCGGTCAGCCGCACCGGGACCTGGCCGAACTCCGGGCGCGGCGCGAACTCGATCGCGGCCTGGGTGCTGCCGCTGATGACCCGGATCAGGTCGGTGCGGTGGCTGTCCACGCCGTGTTCGAGGTAGTCGGTCACCAGCAGCCGCGACCAGCGGGTCTCCACGGTCATGGTGCCCGGCACGTAGCGCTGGCCCAGCGGCAGCGGGTTGCGCGGGGCGCCGTTGCCGGTGCTCGGCCGGATCGAGAAGTGCCCGGCGCCGGGCCCGCCGAGCAGGTCGGCGAACACCGCGGCCGAGTCCGGCCCGGGGTGGCACATCCAGGTCAGCCGCGCGTCCGGGGTCAGCAGCGCGACGGTGCGCTCGTTGGACAGCATGGTCAGCCGCTCGATCGGCGGGGCCTGCTCGCCGTAGAGCCAGGTGCGCCGCTCCTCCATCAGGAATGCCAGCACCGTGGCGACCTCGGTGGTGTCCTCGACCCGGTAGTCGGCCAGGCTCTCGCCGGGACCGACCTTCAGGCCGACGTCGGGACCGTGCAGCCGGGCGAAGGCCTTCTCGTCGGTCACGTCGTCGCCGATGAAGATCGCGGCGGTGGCGCCGACCTGGTGGCGCAGCGTGTCGAGCGCGTTGCCCTTGTCGGTCTGCACCACGGCCAGCTCGATGACCTCCTTGCCCTCGGTCACCTCCACCCCGTCCCAGGTGGCCGGTCCGCTGCGGACGGCGTCGAGGACGATCTGGGCGGTGTCGGGCTCGGCTCGGCGCACGTGCACGGCCACGCTGGCCGGCTTGTTCTCCAGGCTCACGCCGCCGTGACCGCTGACGGTCTCCTGGAGCGCACGTTGCAGGTCGGTGCGCAGCTGGGTCGCCTCGGGGGCCAGCTCGTGCACGAAACCCACGTCGAACTCGGAGCCGTGGCTGCCGACCAGGTGCACCTCGGCGGGCAGCCTGGAGAGAGTGGCCAGGTCGCGCAGGGCGCGCCCGGAGATCACCGCCGTGGTGGTCGCGGGCAGCGCCGCGAGCGAGCGCAGCGCGTGCACGGACTCGGGCAGCGGTTTGGCCATGTTCGGGTCCGCCACGATGGGGGCGAGGGTGCCGTCGTAGTCGCAGGCGACCAGAAGTCGAGGTGTCCGCGCGAGCTGCACGATCACACGGCGCAACTCGGCAGGCAGGGCTTCGGCGGTCAACGCCATACTCCTCAATGACGTGGTCGGGACATTCGGGATCGATCCGGCTCACGCGCCTAGTCGGGTCCGCGGTGGACGGTTGCCGCTGACGCCGTCCGGTGGTCGACGGTGTCGCTAGCCGCGTTTCCCGCTGTGTGGGATAGACGGCGTTGCTTGCCTACTCCGCGTGGGGTGTGCCCAGTGCTTCGAGGAACGATCGCGCCCAGCGATCGACGTCGTGCGTGAGCACTTGCCTACGCAATGCGCGCATCCTACGTCTCCCTTCGGCCTCGTCGATGTCGAGGGCGGCGAGTAGGGCGTCCTTAACACCGTCCAGATTATGCGGGTTGACCAGGAAGGCACTGGTGAGCTCGGCCGCGGCGCCGGCGAACTCGCTGAGCACGAGCGCGCCGCCGAGATCGTGGCGGCACGCCACGTATTCCTTGCACACCAGGTTCATCCCGTCCCGGACCGGTGTGACGACCATGACGTCGGCGGCGCAGTAGAACGCCACCAGGTCCTTACGGTCCACGGAAGTGTGCAGGTAGTGCACCGCCGGATGGCCGACCCGGCCGAACTCGCCGTTGATGCGGCCGACCTCGCGCTCGATGTCCTCGCGCATCTGCTTGTAGTGCTCGACGCGTTCGCGGCTCGGGGTGGCGATCTGGATCATCGCCACGTCCTCGGCCTTGATGTGGCCGTCGGCGAGCAGCTCGTGCATCGCGTGCAGGCGCACGTCGATGCCCTTGGTGTAGTCGAGGCGGTCGACGCCGAGCATGATGCGGCGCGGCTCGCCGAGCTCGCGGCGGATCTCCCTGGCCCGCTGCTGGACCTCCTTGCTGCGGGCCAGCCGGTCCAGCTCGGCGGAGGCGATCGAGATCGGGAACGCCCCGACCCGCACGGTCCGGTCGCCGACCTGCACCACGCCCGGCCGCGAGCGGACCCCGACCTGGCCGCGGCTGGGCTCGAAGCCGGCGAGCCTGCGGGCCAGCCACAGGAAGTTCTGCGCGCCGCCGGGGCGGTGGAAGCCGACCAGGTCGGCGCCCAGCAGCCCGCGCACGATCTCGGTCCGCCACGGCAGCTGCATGAACAGCTCGACCGGCGGGAACGGGATGTGCAGGAAGAACCCGATCCGCAGGTCCGGGCGCAGCTCCCGCAGCATCGCGGGCACCAGCTGGAGCTGGTAGTCCTGCACCCACACCGTCGCGCCCTCGGCGCTGACGCGCGCGGCGGCCTCGGCGAAGCGCCGGTTGACCCGCTGGTAGGCGTCCCACCATGAGCGGTCGAAGACCGGCGGCACGACCACGTCGTGGTACAGCGGCCACAACGTGGCGTTGGAGAAGCCCTCGTAGTAGTCGCGGAACTCCGCGGAGCTCAGCGGCACCGGGTGCAGGTGCATGTCCTCGTCGGTGAACGGCTCGACCTCGGTGTCGGCCACGCCCGGCCAGCCGACCCAGGCGCCGCGCCTGGCCCGCAGGAACGGCTCCAGCGCGGTGACCAGACCACCCGGGCTGTGCTTCCAGCGCTCGGTCCCGTCCTCCAGCCGCTCCAGGTCCACCGGCAGTCGGTTGGCGACGACGACGAAGTCCGCTCTCTGGGGCGTGCTGCCCTTGCTCACCGGTGTTTCCTCCTCAGTGGTGCCGGGCGGCGCCCGGTCGAGAGGTCTGCGTTGTCTCGGATGCTGGGATACCGGCCTGGGGCGCCCCTCGCCGTCGCGTGTGCCGGCCCGCCCGGAGGTCCGCCCGCGGTGCGCCGCCCGGCTCTGCCGGGGCGGCCGCATGACCGGGAGAACGCCTGGCCGTCGCCCGGCGAGAAGGGTCCGTGCCGAAGACCCGACCCTAGCCAATTCCACGCGGGCGCGCGTGGTTCGTGTGGTTCGACACGGTGGCGCAACCCCGGTAGTGGGCCGCGGTGTCCCGGCGCTCCGTGCGAGGGGCCGCCGGCTCACTCCAGGCGGCGGCGCGTGGGCCGCAGCGGCCCGGACATCCGCGGCCCGGCGAAGCGCCGCTCCAGGCGGCCCAGCCGGGTGCGCACCGGCTGCGCGAGGTACTCGCCCAGCACCACGCCCGAGCCGAGCGCCAGCCCGATCGCGACCGCCAGCATCAGCGTCGACACCCCGGTCGGGCTGCCCAGCACCGACAGCTCGTACAGGCCCCGGTAGGTCGCCAGGCCCGGCAGCAGCGGCGCCACGCCCGACACCGCGATGACCAGCGCCGGGATGCGCAGCCGGCGCGCGATGATGCCGCCGATGAAACCGACGATCGTGGTCGCCACCGCCCCGGCGAGCACGGTGTGCACGTCGGCGAGGGTGAGCACGGCGTGCACGAACGCCGCGACCGCGCCGCCGACCCCGGCCACCACCAGCGGCCGCGGCGGCGCGTAGCTGGCGAGGGCGAAGCAGGCGGAGGTCGAGGCGCCCGCCGCGAGCTGGACCAGCGGCAACAGCACGGGGGAGGTCACCTGCGCGCGGCCGAAGTTCTGCAGCATCGCCTCGTCGAAGTTCGCGCCGCCCAGCGCGTCGGAGCCGAAGATCCGCAGCCCCGCGTACAGGGCGACGACCACGCCCGCGATCAGCCCTGCCGACATCAGCGCGAGCTCGGTGATCCGTCCCGCGGCGGTCACGTTGTATCCGGTGATGGCGTCCTGCATCGAACCGACGACGGTCATCCCGGACAGCAGAACGATGATCGACGCGGCGACCGCGAGAGCGGGGTTGGGCAGCAGTCCGGTGGCGAAGCAGCCCATCGCGATGGTGGTCGCGACCGCGCCGCCGACCGCTTGCTGGAAGAAGAACGGCAGCGCGCGCCGGTTCAGCACCCGGCCGACGCGGTCGATCAGCGCCGCGGTCGCGGCCGCGATCAGCGGCAGCCTCCAGTCGGCGCCGCCGCCGAGCAGGACCGCCAGCGAGGCGGCCATGCCCGCCCACGCCAGCGTCGCCACCCACCGCGGGAACGGGTGCGGCGCGGTGCTGATGCGGTTGAGCTCGGCGTAGGCGTCGGCGGCGCTGAGCTCGTTGGCGGTGATCCGGCGGACCAGGGCCTCGGTCTCGGAGAGCCGGGTGTAGTCGAGCGAGCGGTTGCGGACCACGCGCAGCGAGGTGATCGGCAGCGACTCGGTACCGCGGTAGCACGAGACGGTGATCGACGTGTAGATCACGTCGACCTCGCAGTGGGGCAGACCGTAGGCGTTGGCGACCGCGATGATCGTCGCGGTCACGTCCGAGGCGCCCGCGCCGCTGGACATCTGGATCTCGCCGATGCGCAGGCCCAGGTCCAGGACCAGGTGTACGGCTGACTCGTCGGGCAGTGCCGGCCCGTAGACGACGTTGCGATTCCCGGCGCTGACGGCCGGTTCGCGCCGCCGCAGCACACCACGGGCGCGCTGCGTGATTCCCACTGCTGTGTTCCCCTCCCGAGTAGCACCGCCGCGCGGGCGGTCGGATCTTCCCCTCGGCCATCGGCCGCCGGCGGCGGACCGTTGCACCGATCTTCTGTGGAGTCCATCACGAAGCCGGGTCACTCCGACACCGCCGGTCCGGCGCCGGTCCAGCCTCGCCCATGGCGCGTCCCGGCCGCATCTCCTGCGGCGTCCGCGGCGCGTCTCCGGTCGCGTCTTCCGCAGGGTCGGCGCGCCGGGCGGCGGGCCGGGTCCGGGCGCCTTCCTCGTGCCGGCGGTGGACGCTTACGATGTTCGCGCGCGACGTAGCGCACGCCGCTGTAGCTCAGTTGGTAGAGCGCCCGCCTTGTAAGCGGACGGTCAGGGGTTCGAGTCCCCTCAGCGGCTCCGAAACTACCAGCGGAAACGCCGTCGACAGGTCCCTGACCAGGCGCTTTTCGTCTCACTTTCCGTCTCAGTTGACGTCCCAGAAGTACCCGTTGAGCTGATCGGCGATCTCTCGTCGCAGTTCCTCGGTGACGTGCATGTAGCGCTCCTTCATCCGGATCGAGGACCAGCCCATGTGATCCTGGACGGCCCGGTCTGGAACGCGGAGCAGCATGAGGACCGTCGCCGCAGTGTGGCGCGCGTCGTGCAGCCGAGCATCCCGAACACCTGCCTCCCCCAAGATGTCCTTCCACTCACCCCAGTCGCGCCGCGGATCGATCGGCCGGCCGTTGGGCTGGGTGAAGACCCAGCCCCCCTCCTGCCACTCGCTACCGGCGTGCTTGCGCTCCCGCTGCTGCGCCTGCTCGTGGCGCATCAGCAGATCGAAGACCTCATCTGGCAGAACGAAGCTCCGGCGACCAGCCTTCGACTTCACGTCGACCTCGACGAGCCCACCACCGTGCCGCTGCGGGCAACTGCTCGCGTGCCTGGTGCAGTTCGGCGGGCACGGACGGTGGTGGCCCTTCTCGTCGCGAATGCAGCTCTTGCGGTTGCGATGCTGGGTGCAGTTGTCCGGGCACGCCACCCGATGAAGTCGTGCTCCGCAGGCGTGCGGGTCGTCGCATCCGTGTTGCCAAGCCTGCCGCTGCAATGCCTGCCGTACGCGGTAAAGCCGGTTCCCGCGGTCGAGGCGGTCCCACTTGAACCCCAGGGCTTCGCCTTGGCGACAACCGAGAGCCAAGGCGACGACGTATCGCACGCCGTTGCGCCGCTTGAGCGCGGCCGTGATGATGCTCTTGGCTTCCTGCGGCGTGAACGGCTCCACTTCCTTTTCCTCGACGCGCGGCGCTTTCACGAAGGCGATGGGGTTCCCGGTGATGCGCTGCCGCCGGAAGTATTCGTTGAATGCCGTTTTGGCAGTCCGGTGCACCTGATGTGCGGTCCCTGCACTGGCGCCGGCGGCCTGCATCCTGGCGTAGAACCGCTCGAAGTGCTCCGGCTCGATGCGGTCCATCCGGTGCGCGCCGATACCGGGGATCAGGTGCTTGTAGACCGCCGTTCGGTAGCCCTGAAGCGTCTTGTACCGAACGGAGTGCACCGCGATGTTCTCGACCCAGTGAGTCAGCCACTTCTCGACTGTCCACGCGCGACCAGGCTTCCGCGCGTTGCCGCTATCCCGGTCACGTTCGAGCTTGCGGACCTTATCGATGACCTCGGTCTCGGTCTTGGCTTGGACGTGGCGACGGTCGGGCTTGCCGTCGTCGCGGACGCCCATCGTGACGCGCCCGTGCCAGTAGCCGTCCGTCTCGCTGTAGTAGATGCTGCTGGCGCCGTTGGGGGCTCGGGTGCCTTCTGGGCGGCGTTTGCGGGGCATGGATGGTTCCTCTCGGTGGTCGGTTTCGTGGCTGGTTGTGGGCGCGCGGGGTCGCCGCGCGAGAGCGCGGTGGGGGGTTAGATCCGGAGTTAGATCGGCGGAGGCGAGTTAGATATCTAACTCGGGGGTTAGATCGTTCTGCTGCTGGGCTGACCTGCGGAAAGTTAGGCAAGTTAGCCGAGTTACGGGGTTAGCGCCCAGGTTGGGAGCAGCCTGGGAGGCTCCCAACTCGGGGTGAGCGAGGGTGCCAGGTGGCTAACTCGTCTAACTCGTCTAGCGCTTCGCCCGGGTCGCCGAGCGGGCCGCGTTCGGTGGCGTGGTGGGACGCTGGCCCCTGTCCCGCTAGGCGCTAGCTCGCTGGTCGGTGCCGGTCCGGGCCGCTAGCGCTCCCGCTAGGTCTAGCGGGTGTGGGCGCTAGGTCTAGCGGTGCGGAGCCGGGGTGTGGGTACGGCGGTGCCGGCGCGGTCGAGGGCGAGCATGAGGCCGCGGAGTGCGGCCAGTGCGGCGAAGCCACCGAGGGCGAGGGTGCGCACCATCCCGAGGGTCACCGCGAGCGCAGCGATGAGGATCACGGGCAGCACCGCCCGCCACAGCAGGACGGCTACCGCGGCGGCGGTGAGCAGGGCGAGGGCGGCGAGCACGGCCAGCACGCGGCCGGTGATGTCCAGCGGGGTCATCGTGGGTCTCCCGGGTGTGGTTGTGGGCGGTCGGTTCGAACGGGGTGGGTGGACGGTGCGGACTGCCCGGCACCGCCGCGCAGAGGTGTTTCCGGGCGGGGTGTTCACCCGGTCCACCTGTCCACCTGGGCGGGGTTGGGCCTGGTGGCGGGTGGTGGAGTGAGTGGGTGGGCGCGTGGGTGGGAATCCACCCGGAATCGCGGCCTCCACCCCTGATCCACCGGGCATCCACTTGCCCACTTGTGGGGCGTTCTCGCAGGCCGTGCCCAGTGGGCCGGGCCAGTGGATGGCCAGTGGATATCCACTGGCCCCTGCCGGGCTCACTGGCCCGTTCACTGGCCTCGCGCGGCCCGGCGGTACGGGGTGAGGGGGTAGCCGTCCCAGCCGTCCCAAGCGTCCCAGTGCTGGTCAGGCTGGGACGGCTTGCAGGCGTGGGACGGCTCGTGCCGTCCCAGCAGTGCGCGCCGCTGGGGTCGGTGGGACGGCTCGTGCCGTCCCAGGGCGTGTTGCCGTCCCGCGCTGACCTGCGGTGGGACGGCTGGGACGGCTGGGACGGCACCCCCTCCCACCCCGATATTGGGCCGACTGGGCGACGTGACGGCGGTGGTCATGCCGCGCCCCGGGCCAGGCGGTCGATGTAGGCGGTGAGCGCTTCGACGGGGACGCGGCGGGCGTGGCCGATGCGTACCGAGTCGACGTCGCCGGACTTGATGAGCTTGAACATCGTGGTGCGGCCGACCGACAACCGGCGGGCGGCCTGCTCGACGGTCAGCAGCAGCCGCGTTGCGTCCCCGGACTCCCGGGGCCGGGGGAGGGAAGCGGGGGCCGGTGTCGACAACCCCGGATTCCGGGGGTGTCGGGCGGTGTGCGCGGGGCGTTCCCTCGTTCCCTGTTGTGGGGTTTGCGCAGGTCGAGCCGAGGGAGTGGCGGAGGGAACGGGGTAGGGAGAATTCCCTGCCTCCCCGGCGGTTCCCTGCCGGGTTCCCTGTGCCGTGACGGCGGTCGGGCGGTGGGCGGTGTGCATGGCGGCTCCTGTGGGGACGAAGTTGACGAAATTACGAACTTTGGCGCTGACCTGGGGTTTCGTGGGGAGCAAAGTTCGTAGCTACGAACTTTGCTTTCAGGGTTTGCCCTGGTCAGGGGCATTGTTCGTAAGTTCGTGGTGTTCGTAGGCAATGAAGATCTCGGTGGCGCGGCCTCCCTTCCGGCCCTCCGGGCGGCGCTGGGTCTTGGCGATGGTGTGGTCGGCGATGAGCTGGTCCAGCAGCGCTTCGATGCGGGTCTTCCTGGCGTTGCCCTGGAAGAAGCCTGCGGTGATCTCGGTGCGGGTGCGTCCCTGTGGCCCGGCCTCGCGGATGTAGGCGGCGAGCTGGGCCAGCGCCGGGTCGGCTTGGCGGAACACCGCGCGGGCGGAGTCGACGGCGTAGCGGATGAACGCCGCCGCGGCGACCAGGTGCGCGGGCTGGATGGTGGGGGTGCCGTCGAGGGCGGCGTGGATGCCGGCCACCCGGAGGCAGTTGGGTGCGGCGCGGGAGAGGAACTGCTCGATCGGTCCATCTTCGGTGCTGAAGCCGCCGAACTCGACGTAGAGCCGCCGCCACAGGTAGGCGGCCTCGTCGCTGAAGCCGAGCTGTCCGAGCGTGGCGCCCTGGTCCAGGCGTGCCCGCAGGTCGACCGCCAGGCGCTCGATCAGCGCCGGATCGGCCCCCGTGCCTGCCGGGAGGAACTGGGTCTGGGCGACGAAGACCGGGAGAAACCGGTTGTAGGTGCCTCCGGCCATGTCGGAGTGGCTGACCTTGGCGTGGAACTCGCCGGGGGTGATGTGGGTCAGGATGCCGACGTGGGCGTCGCGCACGATGCGGGCGGTGACGCCGAGGGTGGACAGGTTGCCGCCCTCCCACGCCGCGCGCAGCGTCGCCGAGAGGGTGTTGCCCTCGCGGCGCATCCGCGCCATCACCGAGGCCCACTCCGGTTCGAAGGCCAGCAGTCGCCGATCCCCGGAAGGCAGCAGTGCGCGGGGGCGCGGCTTGCCTTTGCCGGGCTCGGTCCCGTCCCCCTCGTCTTCGTCGGCGAACGCCTGGGTCAGGCCCTCGCCGGAGGTCAGGCCGCTGTGGATGTTGGAGGCCACGAACCCGGAATCGGCGGCCGTCAGGAGGCGTTTGGCGGCCGACCAGCCCGCGCCCTTGCGGCCGATGCCGGTCCGGCCGATGACCATCGGCCACACCAGCAGCGGGTGCCGGTCGTCGCCGACCCGAATGTGTGGGCGTCCACCGAGGTGGACCCCGGTTCCGGCCAGCAGGGAGGCCAGGATGTTGGTGGGGTCGGCCTCGCTGGTCGGCTGCACCTGGCGGACCAGGTCGCCGAGGAAGGTCTCGAACATCGCCTCATCGCGGGCGGGGAGTTCGGCGCGGGCGCTGGCGATCTGAGCGAGCGCTTGGCGTTCGGTTTCCGGGTCCGGCGGCAACATCGGTCCCGTCCCTGTGCCGGGAGCCTCCGGGCTCGCTGTGGGCTGGTCGGAGTCGGAGACCAGGCGCAGCCGCCGAGGCTGTTCCGCTGGGGTGGCTGCGGGGTGTTCGGGCTTGCTCATGGGCTACCGCTCCGATGGGTCGTGAGTGCTGTTCAGAGGGGTTGGGAACCCGGGTCCGCACCCGGGTTCACGGCTTCTGCGCCGCCTTCTCCGGCGGGTTCTCGCTGCCGTTCTCGGTGATCTTGGTGAGGTTCTTCCCATGCAGGTGAGAAGCGGTGAGAACCCGGAGGAATCGACCTCGATTCGTGCAGGCCAACCAGGTGGATCGAGGCCGATCGAGTCCCGGTCGATCGACCCCCGATCCCCGCTCGGCTGGGTCGTTGCCGGGTCTCCGGGCGACTACTGGCGGTGACGCTGCGGCGGTGCTCGGGTCGGGTTCACTGAGGCTGGAACAGTGGGGGGCGGGAATCCGGGTCTTAAACCCGCAAACCCGCAAAAGGGGGTGTGACCTGGTGTTTTGTGGTGCGGGTTTGGTGCGGGTTTGCGGGTTTGGTGGGCTGGGTTTGGCGGGTTTGCGGGTTTGGTGACGGCTGTGGCGGGTTTGGCTCCCCCTCCTGTCCCGGCTTCTTTTTCCTGGTCATTGGGGTTGGTTGCGGGGTTTGCGGGTTTGCGGGTTTGCTACGGCGCTTGGCGATGTGCCGGGCGGCGTGCCCGTGGTGACGGGCAGGGCGCCGGTCACGCCGCGTAGTGCGAACGGTCTGCCTCGGGTCCGCAGCCCGCGTTCGCTGGTGGTTTCGGGCTCCCAACCCGCGCGGAGTTGGGAGCACCCCCGTCGAACGCGGCGGGTCCCGGGGCGGCTGGTCTGGAGGGGTGGGAGACCCGGCCCGGTGGCGGCGGTTCAAGGCCCACACGGGGTGGGTGGCGGGATGGCGCCACCGGGCCGGGGTGGTCGGGATCGGCGGGGAGGACCGGCGCCGGTAGTGGCTTCTGGCCCCACACGGGGTGGGGTGGCGGTTGCGCTACCGGGCCGGGGTTTGAGCTGTTCGCGAACCTGTCGGGACGCTTCCGACAGGGCAAAACACGCCCTGTGGCTGCGACCAGCAGGAACAGCCGTTTCCGCTGTTCCCGGCGGGTGTGCCTGCGACCAGCGGAAACAGTGTGTTTGCGCTGTTCCCTGGGGGTGTGGCCGCGACCAGCGGGAACGCCCGGGCTAGTTCGGCCAGATCGCGTCCGGCTCGAGCTCCACCGGGTGCACCGCCGGGGTGTCCCGTCCCGGTGCCGGCGGGCGGGTGACCGCCCGGACCGCGTCGGCCCGGGCCTGAGCCAGGGCGTAGCGGCGCCGGTCGAACGTCGGCCCACCGGAGGCGGCCAGCACCGCCAGCCCGTTCTCCAGCCGCTCGATCGCCTTGCGGGGCGTCTTGCGGTGGACCAGGGCCACGAACCGAGCCAGGTCGTAGACCTCGGCGTCGCGCAGCTGCGCGTCGGTCAGCGGGCAGGCGTAGAGCACGGTCACCACGCCATGCACGGTCACCTTGGGCACGGTCATCACGCGGCCACCCCTTCCAGCTCGATGCGCTCGGCGCCGGACAGGCCGCCGATGAGCGGGTCCTTCGGGCTGGAGACCACCTGTGGCGTCGGGGCGCCGCGCTCGATGTCGGCGCGGGTGACCACCGGGTGGTTGCGGGACCAAGCGCCCGCGATGCCCAGCATGCCCGGGGTGGTGCCGTAGACCTCGGCCCAGAGCTGCTGGTAGGTCGACGAGACCACCCGCACGCCGCGTTCCCACTCGCCGAGCAGCCCGAGCAGGGTGCCCGGCGAGTGCGCCCGGATGCCCCGGGACCGGGCCGCTTCGGCCAGGTGCTGGCAGGCGGTCTTCTGCGACCAGCCCCGGGCTGTGCGGTACTGCCGCAGTCGCACGCTCATGTGCCTCACGCCCTCGTCAGTGCGCGGCGCGGTGCGGGCACCCCGGGGCGGCCGTAGAGCTCGGCGACCCGGCGGCGGATCATCATCAGCAGCGCGTAGTCCCCGCTGCCCGGCTTGATGTCCTCGATCTCTTCGCGGGCGAGGCAGATGCGGTTCGAGCCCTCGTGCAGGAAGGTCTCCAGCACCATCTCGTGTGCGTACTGGTCGTTGCCGAGTTCGCGCTCGTCCAGCAACATCCCGCCGTTGACGGCGATCCAGAACACGGCCTCGATGTCTTCCAGCGACACCGGCACGCTCATGCTCACCTGCATCACGATCGGGGTGTCGTTGTCCTCGCGGTGGGTGGGGATGAACGTCGCGTGGTGGTCGCCGACCATGCCCTGTGCCCGCTCGGTGTGCAGTCGCATCGTCACGCCACCTCCCCCGCGGTCTCGTCACGGTCGTCGGCGGCGGCCGACTCGGTGCCGGTCACGAACGCCTCGTAGGCGGCCTGGCCGCACTGCTCCAAGTAGATGTTCAGGGCGGAGCCCTCGATTCGGAGGGTGCCCTTGCCGGTACCGAGCTTGAGGGCGTCGAGCTTCCCGGACTCGATCGCCCGGTAGATGGTGGCCTTGGAGATGTTCAGCAGGTCGGCGACTGCCTTGACCTTGAACACCTGGTTATCCTCGAAGCGCATCGTTTCTCCATCGGTTTCGATGTGCGCCCTGGTCGGTGTTGCAGCACTGACCAGGGCTTTTTCTTGTCCGGCTGAGGCGGTTGAGGCATCTGCAACAACCGGAACGAGAGCAACAGTAGCGACGAGAGTTAAGTGAGTCAAGTCTCTGTCGTGACTTCCTTGAGTTGACGATCGCGTACCCTTGCTGACGTGGCAAAACGCGAGGTAGAGAACTCTCAGGCGCCCTACCGTCAGGTCGCCGACGCCATCCGCGCGAGCATCACGAACGGGACGTACGGGCCGGGGGAGAAGCTCCCTACCGGTAAGGACTTGGCTGACGAGTACGGCGTGGCTATCAACACCGCCCGCAGCGCGCTGGAAATCCTGCGGCAGGAGGGGCTGATCGCTGTCCGCCATGGCCAGGGGTCGTACGTCCTCAGCCAGCCGGAGTCCGGCGGAGCCGATGCCGAGAACGCTGACGTGCCCAGCGTCGCGGCGGTGCATCAACAGCTTGCGGAGATCAACCGGCGACTCGCGGCGATCGAGGAACGCCTGAACGAACTTGCCCGCTGACCTGCCAGCAGCTACCCGGCAACTGCACCGAAGAACGTCTTGAGCGCGCCGAACGTGGTCTTCACGAACTCCGCGGATTCGGTCGGCTGCTGCACGACCATAACCACGACCACGATCAGCACAGCCCAACCGAACAGCTTCGGGAGCACCCCGCCGCCGGTCTTCATCATCGGAAACGACTGCTTGGCCATGACCTTCTCCCTCGTTCAGAGTGTTGACTGCTTTCGCTGTCATGCCTCAAGAATCGATCGACTTTGCGATGATGGGGAGATGAGTCGCGGGTGAGTCGGAGGTGAGTCGTTCGACTCACCTGGCTCTGACCAGGGGGAACGCCAGGGGAGGGACCGTGCCCGTAGAGGAACCCGAAGCAACGCCTTTGAAGCGCGCACGTCTCGCGAGTGGCATGTCGCAGATGGAGACCCGCACCAAGCTCCGCGAAGTCCGACGTCGTCGCGGCAAGATGCCCCCGAAAGACGTGAGCCTGAAGCGGATGTACACGGAGTGGGAGCAGGGTCGCGTCCTTCCGACCGACTGGCGCGACGAACTATGCGAGGTCTTCGCGCTCCCGCCAGCGGCTCTAGGCTTCGTGGACACGGCGCCGCCGCCGTCTGCATTGGACATTCCATCGGCGCTGGAGATCACCAGGATCGACGCCGAGATCGTCGAAATGTTGGAGCAGCAGACCGACCACTACCGTCTCATGGACCGGAAGGTCGGCGCGGCGATCATCCCGCAGACCGTCGCACATGTTGAGCACATGGAGAAGCTGTTACGCACTGCCCTGCCTGGAAAGCACTCCCACCTGGCCGCGGTCGCACTTGCGGAGGGCGCAGCCTTGGCGGGCTGGCAGGCGCTCGATGCAGGTGACGTCACGAAGGCGTGGAACCTGCACGACGTCGCGAAAGCTGCTGCCCGGCAAGGTGAAGACCCTGCTGTGTTCGCTCACGTGACGGCTCAGCAGGCGTACGCGCTTCTCGACGCCGGCCGGGCCACCGAAGCAGTCGAGCTAGTCCAGTACGCACACACCCCCGAAATCGCGCGGCGTGTCCCGGCTCGGCTTCGTGCCTGGCTTGCAGCTGCGGAGGCGGAGTTTCTCGCTGCCGCTGGCCAGCACCGCCAGGCGCTCACGATGCTCGATCAGGCGGCCGACGCCCTACCCGAAGGCGACACCGATCCGGAACTGCCTTTCCTGATGCTGAACAGCACGCACCTCGCCCGTTGGCGTGGTCACTGCCTCGCCAGGCTAGGCGCTGACGAGGCAGTCGATGACCTTACGAGAGCCCTGGAGGGTAGTCAGGTCTTGTCCTCGAAGCGGGCGGAGTCGGGCCTTCGGGTCGATCTCGCCTTAGCGCTGCGGAAGCGTGGCGACATCGAAGGTTCGAAAACGCATGCGCAGAGAGCCGCGGAACTGGCGGGCAGTACGGGATCAGCACGACAGCGCGCACGGATCGCGAAGCTGCTCGTGGACTAGCTCACCTGCCGAGAGCCAAGTAGTGGAGAAGGCCGACGAGGGTGCCGGAGTTCTTCACCTTTCCCTCGCGGATCAGGTTGGGCACGTTGGCCACGGGGACCCACTCGAACTTGCCTTCGTTGACCTCCGTGGCGTCTCCGACCAGCTCAGCGCCCCGGCCGAGAAAGACGTGGTGAGGATTGCGCAGCATGCCTACTGCTGGTTCGAATGTGACTAGTGGTTCGATCTTTCGAGGCTTATAGCCGGTTTCCTCGATCAGCTCCCGCAACGCTGTCTCCTGCGGGTCTTCCCCCTCGTCGATGATCCCTCCGGGGAGCTCCCAGTTCCAGATATCCGGCGCGAACCGGTGCCGCCATGCCATGAGCACATGCTCTTCTGCGTCGTCGAGAAGCACGGTCATCGCAGGAGGTGGAAACCACACAGTGTGGTGCTCGAAGCGCTCTCCTGAAGGTTGCGAGATATCGGCCAAGCCGACGCGTACCCACGCGCTCTCGTACACAGGACGCTCACCATGCACGGTCCACGTGCCCTCTTGGTCAGCCACTGATCAGCCCTTCTCTCGGACTATCGAAAGTTCGTTCTCTTGGTGTTCCCCGGTGCAGCTAGCGAGAACGGTAGGCGTCTCGCCTATGAGCGACGGTCACCACGGTGACAAGGATCTGCTCGTCGTTGATCGAGTACAGGGCTCGGTATTCGCCGCGACGGGTGCTGTGCAGTTCCTCGAATGGCGCATCGAGGCGCTTACCCAGACGGTGCGGGTTGTCAGCGACCGGCCCCGTGAGGTGGTCGTGCATCGCCATGGCCGCAGCCAAGGGGAGGCGGTTCATCTGGCGCCTGGCGGCAGCCGTGTAGCTGATCGTGTAGCTGCCTCGTGGGCTCATTCGTTGGCCGCGCGTGCTCGGAGGTCCTCTGCCATCTGATCAGCGGAAACCGTTCGGCCGGCTGCCATGTCGGCGAGTCCTTCGCGGAGGTCCCGTACGAGCTCGGAGTCGGAGAGCACTTCGATCGTTTCTCGCAGCCGATCGATCTCGCCCGACGGCACGACGTCGGCAACGTGCTCGCCATGCGCGATGACGGGCACGCTCTCGCCACGTTCGGCACGCTGGACGGCTTCGTTCCATGACGCCAGGCCATCGGCGGACACGCTCACTGGCTGCTCGCTCATGGTGTTCATTGTGCGGCATCCTCTCTTCGGTCGACCAGCGCCGAAGGCTGGAACAGGGTTTGTCAGGGAGTGCCCTCTAGGAGCTAGACCGCTGGTGAGGCCGTGAACGCCGCTCTAGCGGCCCCTCTAGATCTAGAGGCCGTCACCTCTAGATCTAGAGGGCTCCGTAGCGGCCCTCAGGCCGCCTCTGACGAACCGCGTGCGTCCTGCCGAGGCCTGGTGGGGCGAGTAGCGCCACAGCCGGGAGATCGGCGCTCAAGAGGCCCTGAGATCGCCACAGACGCCGCGAAGGCGTCCACCCGGTACCAGGAGGCCGGGCAACCGGGTTGTGGGCCGCGCCGCGCTCCGCTTCGTCGGCTCAGTTCCCGGCTCAGTTCGCCCCCGTACAACCACCCAACCACTGTTCCAGCAATTGCGCTGACCAGCAGTTTTGTACGACTTTGTGCTGATGTGAACCACAGACCGGAGATCTTGTAAGCGGACGGTCAGGGGTTCGAGTCCCCTCAGCGGCTCCGACGCCCTCCACCATTGAAGACAGCCGCCGGCGAACGCGCCAGGTGCGCAGCGGTGGCATGGTGGGTCCAGACCTCTCGGGCTCTGCGGCACACCGGTGCGGCAGCGGGTCCACACGCGAACGCACCGGACAGGTCATCCGTCCGGTGCGTTCGTCGTCAGGTTGCAGCGCGGTCGCCTACGAACGTGTTGACCAGACCGCTCGACGCATGGTTCAGGGCTGGCCCGGGCCGCCTCCCGGAGGCCGGCCGGCGCCGCCCTGCTCGGGGCCGCCCTGCTCGCCCTGGCGGTCGACGTACTTGCGCGCTTGCTCGGCACCGCGGTTGATCTTGTCGCTGTGCTTGCCGCCCGTCTTCTCGTCGGCGGCGGACGCGGCCTTGTCGATTCCCCGGTGGAACTTGTCGGGGCTCTTGCCGACGAACTCCTTCAGCTTGTCCATGATGCTCATGTCCGGACCTCCTCCCGGCCTCGACGGGCCCGCGCATCGCACCCGAGCGGGCCACCCCCGGCTACCCGGTCGCAAAGACGGCAAACGCGGGAAAACGCGTGCCGGAAGACCAGGCGTCGGAGTCATCCAAAGTGGATGGATGTGTTGCATCGACCGCGATGCAACCGAAAAGCAACGAATGTCCGCATGATGCGCTTGTGTCGAACGGGAATTCGTACGTCTATGTCGCCGAGTCGGCCGACCGTGTCGCCGGCTCACGGACCCGCCGTGGGCTGACGCTCCAGGCCCCGTGTGCGGCCCGCTGCGGGGTGGCGTTGACGCGGGCCGCCTGCGGGTATGCCATGGACGTGCAGGCCCGTCGTGGGAGGTGAGCGGCATGCGGCGCACCCGGCGCGAGGTCGCCCTGATCACCGACGCGGCCCCGTCGCTCACCGAGGAGCAGCGCGGGCGCAAGCGCACGTACTCGGTCCTGATGGTGCTGCACCTGGCCGGGCTGACGCTGGCAGCCCTGCTCGTGGACGTGCCGTGGCTGGCGCTGGGAATCCTGGTGCTGACCGGGCCGCTGCTCTGGGTGGCGACGGTGCTGGCCAACTCCCGGCCGCCGCCGGAGCGGCGCCGCCGCGCGCCGCCACCGTGCCGGGCTCTCGGGGGCTGAGCGGGTCAGGGCCGCAGCACGGGGTCGAGGAGGACCGGGATCGCGGCGCAGGAGCCGATGTCGGCCGCGAGCTCGAGCCTGCGACCGGCGCCCAGGTCGGCGGTCAGTTCCACGACCTCGCCGGTGCGCACGGTGCTGCGCTTGCGCACCTCGCCGTCGAGCGGACCTCGAACGTGACCGCGCAGCTCTGCGAATGGTCGTCCAGGGCGGCCCGTGCGCGCAGCTCGCGCATCCCGTCGGCGTTGTAGGTGGTCACGGACGTGCCCGGGTGGACGAGCGCGCGCTCGGGGTTCCGGCCCGCCACGGTGGCGCGCCCGACCGCGACGTAGTCGCCGCCCTCGACGGCGTCGGCATCGAGCAGGTTCACCTCGTCCGACTCCGGCTCGGCCACCGGTGTTGTCGGCGCCGGGGTGTCCGCCGAGGCCGAGGCCGTCGTTCGCGTCGCGGGTGGTGGCTCCTCCTTGCCCCACAAGCGATCCCGCACCGACAAGCCGTCAGCGAGCCAGCTGATGGAGCTGCCCAGCAACGTGAGCAGTGCCAGCAGGGCGCCGATCGCGGACAGCTTGGTGCCCGTGTTCCAGCTCGACCACCGCTTCGACACCTCGACGCGCTCCCGAACCGGTCAGTCCGCCCGCAGCACGGGGTTGATCACGACCGGGTACACGCCGGTGCACCCGCTGGAGAGTCCTCAGCGGCCACGGTCAGCCGGAAACCTCCTCCGACGTTGGCGATCAGCTCCACCGTCTGGCCGACCACCACGTTCTCCTTGTGCACTCGTGCCGTCGACCTTCACGTCGAAGGCGACCGAGCAGCCCGCGGAGCTGTCCTGCAGCCCGACCAGGGCGCAGAAGGTCCGCATGCCCGGGTCGATGTTGTAGGACACCGAGCCCGAGGTGCCGTCGAACAGCAGCCGGGCGAGGGCGGCGACGTCGTCGGCCGCGTCGTCGCGGTCGTGGTCGGCCGGGCGCGCTGGCTGGTCGAGGCGGTTGTGCTCGGCGCGGTGCTGGGCGTCGCCGGTGGCGCCGCGACGGTGACGGTGGGCGCTGACGCGGCCTGGGATCCGTGCTGCCGGTCGATGAGGTAGGCGACGAGGACGACCACGCACGCAAGCGTCAATGCGATGAGGACCACGGTTGTCCTGCGCTTGCCCTTTCCGGGAAGCGTCCGGAGTGCCGCCGTCGTGCGGGCTCGAACTGCCGTTCAACGTTACGAAGAGAGATTAGTCGAGCACGCACCGTCGCCATGGCGTGTTCACCGAGCTGTAGCCTCTCCGGCGCTTCCGGCCGTCGCGGGCGCGGGCCCCGATCTCCGGCCCGGAATCGCGATTCTGCGCCGTTCAACGGTAAAAGTGTGAATTGCGTACCGGGTATGTCCGCGGCTCCGCCAAAAGTCGGCGATCTCGTCGCTATCAGGCAGAACCTTGGTGGCGAATTGTGACCAAACCATGGACAAACCACACGGACGAGTGAAATCTGAGCGCGTTTCTATCCCTGTTGCACCCCACGGCAACTGAAGGAGACCAACGTGTCCATCGCTCGTACCCTCGCCGGCGCGGTCGGCGCCGCGCTCGCCATGGCGACCTTCGCCGCGCCCGCCCAGGCCGCCGAGCCGACGCCCCCGCCGGACATGCGTCCGATGATCATCGACGGCTCCGAGGTGGACAGCGCGCCGTGGGCGGCGCGGTTGTTCGTCAACGGCCAGGAGAACTGCTCGGCCACCATCATCGCCCCCGAGTGGGTGCTGACCGCCCAGCACTGCGTCGACGGCGCGGGCGACGGCGTCAGCTTCAACATCGGCAACGTCGACCAGACCCAGGGCGAGAAGGCGAACGCCAAGCCGGGCGGCGTGCACGTGCACGACACCGCCGACCTGGCGCTGGTCAACATCGACCACGCCGTGCAGACCGAGTACGCGCCGCTGGGCTCCACCGGCGACGTCAACGTCGGCGACACCGCCCAGACCTACGGCTGGGGTGCGACCTGCACCGACAAGCCCGAGATCCAGTGCCAGTCGCAGATCCTGAAGGTCGCCAACGTCAACGTGACCGACATCGCCTGCCAGGACTACCGCGGCGGCACCGCGGTCTGCGCGACCCGCGGCGACGGCATCCCGGCCGGCGGTGACTCCGGCGGCCCGATGTTCGCCAACAACGTGCAGGTGGGCGTGGCCTCGACCAGCGACCGCGCGGAGAACACCGCCTACACCAACATCACCGAGTACCGCGACTGGATCAAGCAGCTCGCCGGGGTCTGATCGCCCCGAGTGTGACGCGTATCGCCCGGACGCCCCGCGCCGCGTCCGGGCGATACCTGTATTTCCCAACGAGTTCACCTGAAGAGAGCACGAAGGCGCACGGCCGCATTTGATCGATTCGGACCGTGTCCGACGATGTCCCCCGGATGGCGGGTTTGCCCAGGTCAGCAGCGGGGTAGCGCATTGATCCGTATTGGCGCAGCAGACTCTTATCATCAGCGCTGTTTATTTCGCAACAATCCTGTCGGGCTCGTCACGTGTAAAATCGCGTTGCGCCTGGTAGAGACGCCAGGAAACGCGTGCGAACCTGACGCGTTACGGAGGTTCTGTTAAGTTGGCACAGCATGACCGGCGACAAACCGAGCCATAACAGCGCCGCACGGAATGGCGGAAGCGGTTCAGCCGGGCGGTTGGAGATCGACGCTCCGGTCGTCGCGGACGGCCCCGCACTCTACCGGATCACCCGTGATTCGGGAGTGCTCGATGTGAACTCGTCCTACTCGTATTTGTTGTGGTGTAGGGACTTCGCGCAGACCTCAGCGGTGGCGCGTGTCGACGGCGAGGTCGTGGGTTTCGTGACCGGCTTCATCCGGCCGGACGCCAGCGACACGATCGTGGTCTGGCAGATCGCCGTCGATGCCTCCCAGCGCGGTGGTGGCGTGGCGGGCAAGCTCCTGTCGCACCTGTTGGACCGGGTCGTGCCGCGAGGTGTCCGCTATCTGGAGACGACCATCACCCCGGACAACACCGCATCGATCAAGTTGTTCTCCGCCCTGGCCAGGGACCGGGGAGCCGAGCTGGTGAGCAGCGAGCTGTTCACCGCCGAGCTGTTCCCGGACGCCCACCTGGGCGAGGACCTGTACCGCATCGGTCCCTTCGCGGCGGCTCCGGCCGCGGCCGGAGGGGCGTGAACGGCGCCACCCACACCGTGACCCTCATTGGTGGAAGAGATCTTGTTGCAGCCCGCGACCGCCGCCAGGTGGCAGCACTGGTCCGGAGGTCACACCGCTTCCGGGCGCGGTCGCAGGGCGCGAACGGAGGATCGTGAACAACATCTTCGAAAGTCTTGAGTCCGAGGTCCGCAGCTACTGCCGCACCTGGCCCGCGGTGTTCGACGTCGCCAAGGGCAGCTACCTCTACGCCGAGGACGGCACCGCCTACCTCGACTTCTTCGCGGGGGCCGGTGCGCTCAACTACGGGCACAACAACCCGGTCCTGAAGCGCAAACTGCTCGAATACCTGGAGCGCGACGGCGTCACCCACGGGCTCGACCAGGCCACCAAGGCCAAACGGGAGTTCCTGGAGACCCTCGACGAGAAACTGCTGAAACCGCGCGGTCTGGACTACAAGGTCCAGTTCCCCGGGCCGACAGGCACCAACTCGGTGGAGTCGGCGCTGAAACTGGTCCGCAAGATCACCGGGCGCGAGTCGATCATCAGCTTCACCAACGCCTTCCACGGCATGACGCTGGGTTCGCTGTCGGTGACGGGCAACTCGATGAAGCGCGGCGGTGCGGGCATCCCGCTGGTGCACGCCACCCCGATGCCCTACGACGACTACTTCGACGGCCAGGTCCCGGACTTCCTGTACTTCGAGCGGATGCTCGAGGACAGCGGCAGCGGCCTCAACGAGCCCGCCGCGGTGATCGTCGAGACGCTGCAGGGCGAGGGCGGCATCAACTCCTCGCGTCCCGAGTGGCTGCGCGGCCTCTACGAGCTGTGCCAGAAGCACGGCATCCTGATGATCGTCGACGACGTGCAGATGGGCTGCGGCCGCACCGGCCCGTTCTTCAGCTTCGAGGAAGCCGGCATCCAGCCCGACATCGTCTGCCTGTCGAAGTCGATCGGCGGCTACGGCATGCCGCTGGCCCTGACGCTCATCAAGTCCGAGCACGACGTCTGGGACCCGGGCGAGCACAACGGCACCTTCCGCGGCAACAACCCCGCGTTCGTCACCGCCACCGAAGCCCTCAAGGAGTACTGGAGCGACGACCGGCTGGAGAAGTCGACGATCGCCAAGGGCGAGCGCGTCGGCGAGGTTCTCGACGAGCTGGTCGCCAAGTACGACGGTGCGCTGGCCAAGGGCCGCGGCCTGGCCAGGGGCCTGGGCTTCGAGGACCCCGAGATCGCGGGCAAGGTGTCCAAGGCCGCGTTCGACCGCAAGCTGATCCTGGAGACCTCTGGTCCGGACAGCGAGGTCATCAAGATCATGCCGCCGTTGACCGTCTCGGATGAGGAGCTCGAACAGGGGCTTCAGATCATCCGCGAATCCGTGCATTCTGTGCTGGCCTGATTCAGCACCGCGCTTCTTCGAAGGAGGAGACTTGATCGTCCGTACTCTCGAGGAGATCGAGGACACCGACGCCGACATCAAGACCGAGAACTGGCGCAGCAAGCGCATCGTCCTGGCCAGGGAGAAGGTGGGCTTCTCGGTGCACGAGACCACCCTCTACGCCGGCACGGTGAACGACTTCTGGTACGCCAACCACATCGAAGCGGTGTTCGTGTTCGAGGGCGAGGGCGAGATCACCGACAAGGCGACCGGTGAGACCCACCAGCTCAAGCCGGGCTCGCTGTACCTGCTGAACAACCACGACAAGCACCAGGTCCGCCCGAAGACCGACATGCGGACGGTGTGCGTGTTCAACCCGCCCGTCACCGGGCGTGAGGTGCACGACGAGAACGGGGTGTACCCGGTCATCGTCGAGGACGAAGAGGAAGCCGCGAGCTGACCTCCTGGCCGCCGTTCCCGGTGCAGTTACCGGCGGCAGGCATATTCGCCGTGGGCGGTGGGTAGTCCGGTGTAGACCGGCAATGACCCACCGCCCGCGTGCTGCACGGTCTTCCCGCTCGTGCGCGAGGGGGAACCTCTCTAACGAGGAACCGAGAAATGGCGATCGATGCCGCAGGCATCGTTCGCTCCGGCGGGAATTCGCGAAGGAGGCGCAACTCATGACCGTCGCCGATCTGAGTACTCAGGACCGCTACCCGACCCGGGTGTCCTCCGAGCCGGCTCTGATCGAACGCCAGGACCCGACCGTGTGGCCCGGGGTCGACTCGGGACCCGCCACGACCGACGAACTGGCCGCTCACGATGCCAAGGGCTTCCACACCGTGGAGGGCCTGCTCTCACCCGCCGAGGTGCAGACCTACTGGCAGGAGCTGAACCGGCTCACCAACGACCCGAGGGTGCGCGCCGACGAGCGCACGGTCGTCGAGAAGCAGTCCAACGAGGTGCGCTCGATCTTCGAGGTGCACCGAATCAGCGACCTGATCGCCGAACTGGTCAGCGACCCCAGGGTGCTCGACCGCGCTCGTCAGATCCTGGGCTCGGACGTCTACGTGCACCAGAGCCGCATCAACTACATGCCCGGTTTCCGGGGCAGCGGCTTCTACTGGCACTCGGACTTCGAAACCTGGCACGCCGAGGACGGCATGCCCGCGATGCGCGCGGTGAGCATGTCGATCGCGCTGACCGACAACTACCCCTTCAACGGCGGACTGATGATCATGCCGGGCGCCCACCGGACTTTCGTCTCGTGCGTCGGTGAGACGCCGGACGACAACTACAAGTCGTCGCTGAAGGAGCAGAAGGTCGGCGTGCCCGGCGAGCACGAGATCACCAAGCTCGGCTACGAGCACGGGATCGAGCAGTTCACCGGCCCCGCCGGGTCGGCGCTGTGGTTCGACTCCAACTGCATGCACGGATCGGGCAACAACATCACCCCGTTCCCGCGCTCGAACATCTTCGTGGTGTTCAACAGCGTGGAGAACACGCTGGTGGAGCCGTTCGCGGCCGAGTCCCGGCGGCCGGAGTTCGTCGCCGCGCGCGACTTCACTCCGGTCCGCCGCTGAGCCTGCCGAGCGAGTTGAGGGGCGCCCCGCACGGGGCGCCCCTCAAGCGCGCCGGGGCGTTCCCGGCGGTCGGCAAGGGCTCGCGGTGGATCGCCGGGCTCGGCGGCGCCGACCGGGCGAGAGTGCGGCTTGGACCAGCACCAACTCGCCCTGGTGCTCCCGTGTGACCGACACGGCATCGAGCAAGTGGGCGACCCGCACGCCCCGGTGAGTCCCTGCGGCACGGTCGTCGCACCGCCGTCGTGCGCTGAAGCCGATCGCAGTTTCCGCGCCCCGAGGCCGCGCGCCCTCCCGCGTCGTGGGACGCGACGGTCGTGCTACCCCAGCCCCAGGTAGCGGCGTTGGTTGAAGCTCTCCCCGGAGCAGGAGGCGCCGAGGTCGTGGCCGATGCGCTCGATGACGTCGGCCAGCTCGAGCCGGCCCAGCCAGGCGCGCGGCAGCACCTCGGTGCCGTGCCGGGCGCCGAGCAGGGAGCCGGTGATCGCCGCGGTCGAGTCGCTGTGCCCGGAGTGGTTCGCCGCCAGCCGGACCGCGTCGGCGAACTGCTCCGGCTTGGGCAGGGCCAGCGCGCAGTAGACGCCGATGGCCAGCGCTTCCGGGCCGATCCAGCCCTGGCCGAGCCGTTCGACGTGTCCCACGCTCGCGCCGAGCCGCGCCAGCGTCGACGCTTCCGCCAGCGCCACCGCGGTCTCGCCGTCGTCGCGCAGCACCCGGCCGGTGGCCTGGTCGACGGCGGCCGGCAGCCGGCGGCCCTGCACCGCGACCAGGTGGACGATCAGCGCCATCGCGCCCGCCGACGCCCAGCCGCCCGGTCCGCCGTGGGTGAGCGCGGCGCACTGGCAGCCGAGCTGGTAGGCCATCTCCGCGCTCGGCGCGAAGCCGATCGGTGCGCTGCGGTCCACGCCGCCGCAGCCCTTGGAGCTGTTGCGCGGGCGGTCGGGCGAACCCAGCTCCGGTTCGCCGAGGGCACGCAGGCTGGTGAGTCCCGGTGCGCGGTTGGAGTACAGCTCGGTCTCCGCCAGCAGGCCGGTGGCGCCGGGCTGCGGCTTGTCCTCCTGCTGCGTGATCAGCCACCGCCGGTAGGCGTTGGCGACGGACTCGACCGGCCGCCACGGCCCGCCGTTGTTCCCGCTGGTCCAGGCGTGCAGGTAGCCCTCGCCGCTGAACAGCGACATCTGGGTCGCGTCGCCCAGCAGCGCCTGCGGCGGCGGCTCGGTGATGCCGTGCTCGCCGTACTCGGCCCGGATGTCGGGCAGCTGCCGGAACTCCACGGGCGAGCCGAGCGAGTCGCCGAGCGCGCCTCCGAGCAGGCAGCCCACGGCGCGGTCGACCACTGTGGACGATGGGGGCACGGCGTCTGCTCCTTCCACAGTGGTCCTCGTTCGGGTGGTCGACGGTCGCCACGACTCTACTGGGCGTGACGGGTGCCGGGGGAAGATCGGGTCAATCGACGGCATCCGGCGCCGGAATCCGACGTACCTCCATTGGGGTGAACAACGGGCCGGGTGCCGCACTGGCCTCGGGTCCGGCTCGTTACCGTGTGTCGGCTTGTCCGGGGGTGTGGACGATCGCCGCCCGGTGGCTGAAACTGTCCGCGACCGCAAAACGTGAGCACGAATCGGATTTCGGGAAGTATGTCACCGCAGGAGAGCCCGGCGCGCGCGCCGAGCACGGGCTTCGAGTTCCGGGTGCTCGGCCCGCTGGAGGTGCTGGCCGACGGTGAGCTGATCCCGATCGGCAGCTCGAGCGTGCGCGGGATCCTGGCCTGCCTGCTGCTGGAACCGAACCAGATCGTGCCCATGGACCGGCTCATCGACACCCTGTGGGCCGACGCCCCGCCCGCCAGCGCGCGCACCATCATCCACGGCTACATCTCCAGGCTGCGCAAGCTCTTCGCAGAGCACGCGGGCGACGGCAGCGGCAACCCGGAGATCGTCACCCGGCCGCCCGGCTACGTGCTGCAGGTCGACGCCGACCGCGTCGACGCGCACCGCGCCCGCGCGCTGGTGAACCACGCCTACGGGCTGGAGCCCGCCGAGCGCTCGCGGGTGCTGACCGAGGCGCTGCGGCTGTGGCGCGGCCCGGTCCTCGCCGACATCTCCGCCAGTCCCCTGCACCGGATGGTCGGGCCGAACCTCGACGAGCTGCGGCTGCTGGCGCTGGAGGAACGGGTCGCCGCCGACCTCGACATGGGGCGCCACCACCACCTGGTCGTCGAACTGTCCACATTGGTCGAGCAATACCCGCTGCGGGAGCGCCTGACCGGGCAGCTGATGCTCGCCAGCTACCGCGCCGGGCACCGGGCCGAGGCGCAGGCCCGCTACCACGTGCTGCGCCGGCGGCTGTCCGGCGAGCTCGGCATCGATCCCGGGCCGGAGCTGCGCAACCTCTACGAACGCCTGCTGCGCGACGACGACACGCTGCTGAGCCCGCAGCAACGCCAGGCCGCCACCGGGACGGCGCAGGTGCGGGTCGGGCGTCCGATCCCGGCCGAGCTGCCGCCCGCCGTCGTCGGTTTCGTCGGCCGCGACCGCGAGTGCGCGGCGCTGGACCGGCTGCTGGCACAACGGGAACGCGGCTCGGCCAACCCGCTCGCGGTGCTGACCGGCACGGCAGGCGTCGGCAAGAGCGCGCTCGCCGTGACGTGGGCGCACCGGGTCGCGCGCAGCTTCCCGGACGGTCAGCTCTACGCGTCGCTGCGCGGTTTCGACTCCGACCGGGCGCCGCTGGCCCCCGGCGAGGCGCTGACCAGCATGCTCAAGACGCTGGGCGTGGCCGCAGACGCGATCCCGGTGGACCTCGACGACCGCACGGCGCTGTACCGGTCGCTGCTGGCCGACCGCCGGGTGCTGGTCCTGCTGGACAACGCGCGGGACTCCGAGCAGGTGCGCCCGCTGCTGCCGGGCAACTCCGAGTCGCTGGTGCTGGTCACCAGCAGGCGGCGCCTCGACGGGCTCGTGGTGCGCAGCGGCGCCTACGTCCTGCCGCTGGAGACGCTGCCGACCGAGACCGCGGTCGAACTGCTCGACCGCGCCGGAACGCCGGGCAAGTCGGCGTCGGAACCGATGGCCGCCCGCGAGCTCGCCGAGCTCTGCGGCGGCCTCCCGCTGGCGCTGCGCATCGCCGCGGCGCGGCTGGCCGCCAACCCCGCGCGGGGCGTGGCGGACCTGGTCCACGAGCTGACCGACGAGCGCAACCGGCTGCACGCGCTGGACATCGACGACGCCGACACCAGCGTCCGGCGCGCCTTCGACATCTCCTACCGCAACCTGCACCCCGTCCACGCCTCGACCTTCCGGCTGCTCGGGCTGATCCCCGGCCACACCTTCACCGGGCACGCGGTCGCGGCGCTGTGCGGCACCGACCCGCCCAGCGCACGCCGGCGGCTCCGCGCGCTCGCGCTGGCGCACCTGATCACCGAACCCGGCTCGGACCGCTTCGGCATGCACGACCTGCTGCGCGTCTACGCCCGTGACCTCCTCGGCGCCACCGACGGGCAGCAAACGATTTCCCGCGGGGAGCTCTCGCCCGACGACGACGCGGCGCTGCGCAGGCTGCTGCACTACTACCTGGTCACCGCCGACCACGCGCGCCGCTTCCTGCGTCCCGCCCGCGACGAGCTCGACTTCTCCGGCGACGACACGCCGCGTCCGGAGATCACCGGGCGGGCCGAGGCGCTGGAGTGGTTCGACGCGGAGTGGTCGAATCTGGTGGCCGCCGTCCGGGTCGCCAACGGCGAGGGCATGCACGAGCTGGCGTGGCCGCTGGCCCGGCTCCAGTTCAACTACCTGATGGTGCGCTGCCCGTGGGAGGACTGGGTCCAGATCTACAGCGACGGCCTGGACTCGGCCAGGGCGATCGGCGACGGCGTCGGCAAGCTGCTGATGTCGGCCGGGCTCGGGGTGGCCTACTCGCGGTCCGGGCAGCCGGAGGCGGCGCTGACGCACTACGCCGAGTCCCACGCCGAGGCCCAGTCCACCGGCGATCCCGCGCTGCTGGCGCTCACCCAGGTCAACATGGGCGCTGTGCTGTTCCGCCTCGGCCGCTACGAGGAGGCGCAGGTGCACTGCCGCGAGGCGCTGCAGGCCTACCGCACCCTCGGCGACCGCTACCGCGAGGCCGGCGCGCTGAACAACCTGGCGCAGGTCGAGCAGGTCAACGGCAACCTGGAGGAGGCGCTGGCGCACCTTCGCGAGGCCGAGGCGATGTACCGGGAGGCCGACGACCTGGAGACGCTGGCGATGGTGCTGAACAACTGCGGCGAGGTCAGCATCGAGCTCGGCAGGGTCGAGGAGGGCGAGCGCTACCACCACGAGGCGCTCGACGTCGCGCAGCGATGCGGTTCGCTGGAGCGGCAGGCCGCCGCCTACCGGGGACTCGGCGAAGCCGCCAGCTCGCGCGGCGACCGATCCGTCGCGCGGACCCGGTGGGAGACCGCGCTGACGATCTTCGAGACGGTCGGCTCGCACCGCGCCGAGGAGGTCCGCGAGCGTCTCCGCGATTTGCCAACAACTTCGTGAGTTGGTCAATCCGCTGGTCAGCGCCCGGTTTTCGGGAGCGTTTAGCGAGCGTCTAGTCCCCGCATAGTGGGGTCCGGCAATCTTCGTGGTGTCCGGATCAGCCGTGCATGGTCCGGACGACGGGCGGCTCTGGGGGAAGTCAGGGGGGATTTGTCGCCCGGTCGTCCCGGCCTGCGCTCACTCACGTGGGAGTAGGTCGGGGCGACCGCAAGGGGGGAGGGCATTCGGGAACTGGACCCTCCCGAATGGACGTGGGGGTACGTGCGGGCCCGTGGCCAAGGGGTGGGTGTTGTCGGCCAGGGGCCCGCACTTCGTCTTTTCCGGCCCGGCGCGGGGTTTTCCGCCGGGTTCGTGATCCCGACCGGTGGTCTCTGTGCGGGCCCGGTGATCTCTGCCGACGCCCGGTCTCTGCCGGTGATCTCACGCGACGCCCGTGGTCTGTGTGCGGGCCGCTGTTTTCAGGCGGTGGTGTTCGGCTGAGCCGGCGTCTGTCCGGTGCTTCGGTCCCTCCGCGACGCCGGCTCGATCCCGCTCAGCAGCGTTCCGCTTCGGACGGCGAGGCCGACGCCGAGGACTGCGCACCGCACAGCCGCTCCAGCTTCGGGCGCTTCGGGGCGCGGCCGTCGCCGCTGGACTGCCCCCGCAGGCGGCGGCCGATCCAAGGCGCCAGGTACTCGCGGGCCCACTGGATGTCCTGGATCCGCTGCGTGCGCCACGACTGCTCCGGCCGCGGCGGCCACGGCTCCCGCCAGTCCTCGGTCACCGGCAGGCCGAGCGCCTCGGCCGCCCGCAGCGCGACCCTGCGGTGCCCCTCCGGCGACAGGTGCAGCCGGTCCGCGCTCCAGGCCCGCGGGTCCTGCAGCACCTGCATCGACCACAGGTCGATCACTCCGCAGTCGTATTTGTCGGCGATGGCGCGCAGGTGCGAGTTGTAGGTCCCGACCTTGCCGCGCACGTGCCTGAGCACCGGCGTGTCGCGGGTGTCGAACCCGGTGCCGATCAGGAGCCGCGCGCCGGTGGCCGACAGCTCGGCGACGGCGGACTCGAACAGCTCGGCCACCGCGTCCGGGTCGCTGCCCGGGCGGATGATGTCGTTGCCGCCCGCGGTGAACGAGACCAGGCCGGGGCGCAGCCCGATCGCCTCCGGCACCTGGTCGTCGACGATCTGGCGGATCAGCTTCCCCCGAACGGCGAGGTTGGCGTAGCGGAGCCCCGGATTCCGGGCCGCCAGGCGCTCGGCGAGGCGGTCCGCCCATCCGCGGTAGCCGCCGTCCGGCCGGGCGTCCTCCATCCCCTCGGTGAAGCTGTCGCCCAGTGCGACGTAGCTCCCCAGGCTCGTCGCGTCGACGGCGCTCGACCGCTCCCATCCACCCATCGAACTTTTCCCTTCCGCACACCCCGTGGTGAACAACGGACCCACATTGGCGCGTCCGGAACGACCTACGCCACCGAAGGTTGTGCCCGAGTGACTAACGGCACTCGATCGTCTAGTAAATATTGTCCGGATTGTGAAGTTGTTGGCCGGGGGCCGCCGGCAGCGGCTTTTCCGGGCCCTGCGGAGGAAATCGGTCGCCGGGACCGCTGGTTCCAGGGGTACCGGCGAGTACGGTTCTCGCTCTTCGGAGAAACCCCGAAAACGGTGATCCGGGGCTGCTACTGTCCTTCGGCGGTAACGAAAGCAACGAGGGGGCTCGTGATGTCGCGATCAACGCAGGTGGCTGGCAGACGCTCGGCGGGTGAGGTTCCGCGGGCGGATCGCGTGATCACGGTCGTCTGAGTGGGGAACGACGACATGCTCGCTTGCGTCGGTATGGGTGACCGCGCCGAAGGGGTGACCTCGGCCTGCGTACCCGTCCAAAGCGAAGACCTGGGGGAATCGTGACGTCACCGCAGAATCCGGCGAATCCGCCGGGGCCGGCGGGTTTCGACGCGGGGGGACGTCCTGCGGGGCGCCCCGAGCCCGGCAGGCACAACGACGTCCCGATGCGCGGCACGCTTCCCGGTGAGCCCCCGCGCGGTCCGATGCCGCCCGAGACGCCGCGAGGCGCCGCGCCCGGTGAGTACTCGCGTGGTGGTGGGCCAGGTGAGCCCCCGCGCGGTGGGCCAGTTGACCCGCCGCGCGGTGGGCCAGTTGACCCGCCGCGTGGTGGGCCTGCTGAGCCCCCGCGTGGTGCTGCGCCCGGTGAGCCCCCGCGTGGCGGTCCCGGCGAGCCTTCGCGCGGTGGGCCCGGTGAGCCTCCGCGTGGTGCTGCGCCGGGCGAGGCCGGCCCGCCGCAGGGTGGTCCCCGGCCGGCGCGGCCCGCGCCGCGGCCGATGCGGTTCGACCTGAGGTCGGAGTTCGCCGCCCTGGCGGCCGAACCGCACCCCTTCGCGTTCTGGGAGCGCAGCGAGCACCTCGCGGAGCGCTTCGAGCACGAGCAGCGCAGGCAGGGCCAGCCCGGCAGGCCCGCGCCCGGACCGGACCGCCCGGAAACGGCCGGCCGCCCCAGCGGCTCCGCGCTGTCCGGCGACCTGGGACCGCCGCCCGAGGCCGCCGCGCACCCGTCCGCGGCTGAGCGCCCCGCGACGGAGCTGTCGGGTTCCCTCGACGCGGATCTGCCCGACGAAGCCCTCCGGAACCCGTTCGCCCCGCCGCCCCCTCCGCCCGGTCCGCCGAGCGGGCCGCTGCCGGTGGCTGACCTTGCCGATGGTCCGCGTGGTCATGGTGGTCCGGCGAGTGGTCCGCAGCCCATGGTCGATGCTGGCGATGGTCCGCGTGGTCATGGTGGTCCGGCGAGTGGTCCGCAGCCCACCGCCGACGGGCCCGAGGGTCCGCGCGGCCACTTGAACGCTCCTCATGCGGCCGCTGATCCGGCCGGCCCGCCGAGCGGTCCGCAGCCCGTGGCTGATCTCGGCGACGGCCCCCGCGGCCACGGCGGTCCTGTGTCCGCCAACGAGTTCGGCGACGCTCCGCGCGGCCACGGCGGCCCGCCGAGCGGCCCCCAGTCCGCCGTCGACGGGCCCGAGGGCCCGCGCGGCGGCCACGCGGGCCCGCCCGCGCCGCCCGGCCGCCCGCGGCCGCCGCAGATGCCGCCGCCTCCGGCGGCTCCTGGCCCGCCGTCGCCGCCCGAGGGCATCCCGGCGCCTCCGGCCGCCGGTCCGCCCCCGGACGGCCCGCCGCCGCGCCCCGGCGCGCCGATGCCGCCGCCTCCGGCGGCCTCCGGCCCGCCGTCGCCGCCCGAGGGCTTCCCCGCGCCTCCGGCCGCGGGTCCGCCCTCGCCGCCGGAAGGCATCCCGGCGCCTCCGGCGCCCGAAGGCTTCCGCCCCTCGGGCCCGGCTTCGCCGCCCGAGGGCGTCCCGCAGATGCCTCCGCCTCCGGCGGCGGGCCACGCCGCCGCGCCCGGCGACGTGTCCGGTCCGCCGTCCGCGCCGGAGGGCATCCCGCAGATGCCTCCCGCGCCGGAAGGCCCGGCGGGTCCGCCATCGGGTCCGCTGTCCGCTCCGCCGCAGGGGCCGCAGTCGGCAACCGGCCCCTCGTCGGGGCCGCAGTCGGCAACCAGCCCCTCGTCGGGTCCGCAGTCGGCGTCGGGTCCGCCCTCAGGGCCGCAGCCGGTGTCCGGGCCGTCGGCGCCGCCGCCGGGTCCGGACGGTGGCGGGCACCGTCCGCCCACACCCGCCGAAGGCATGCCGCCGGCGCCGCCGCCCGGTGGGTCGCCCATGGACGGGAGGCCGCCGCGCGGTCCCCAGGGCATGCCGCCCGCCCCGATGCCGCACGCCTCGCAGCCTCCGCAACCGCAGCGACCGCCGCAGGGCCCGCCGGGTCCGGGCGGACCGGCGTCGCGGCCGGAGGGCATGCCGATGCAGCCTCCGCCCGGCGAGCAGCACCCGGTCCACCAACAGCCGGGTCCAGGCCCGCAGCCTGGGCCGAGCCAGCAGCAGCCGGGACCAGGACCGCAGCAACCGGGCCCTGCCCAGCAGCCAGGCCACGGCCAGCAGCCACCTGCCAAGCCCGCGCAGAAGCCGGCGCCCAGACCGCCGAAGCCGGCGGCCCGCGCCGACGGCGGGTTCGGCCCGATCGGCTCCGGCGGCTGGCAGCAGTCGTCGAGGGGGTCGAACTACGACCGGAGCCCGACCAAGTGGGGCGCCGAAGAGGTGAAGGACGAGTACCGCGACGCCGAGTACCGCGCGCCGAGGCAGGGAGAGACGGGCGACGCGCCGCAGTTCCTCATAGAGGCCGACGACCTCTACGACGAGGACTACGGCGAGAGCAGGCTCGTCGCCCCGCCGGTCCTCGGTGAGGCCCCTTCTAGCTACCGGGACTTCTGATGGTCGAGACGATCGCACTGCCCGTCCACGCGGCGGACGTGCTCGGTGAGCAGCTGGACCTCAACGTCCGGCAGTACCCGTTCGAGATCCCCAGGCTCGGGGAGTCGCCGGACGACAGGGAGCGGATCACCAACCAGATCTGGGCCGAGCTGGAGTCGGCCGGGCTGGCGAGGTCCGGGCGGCCGGAGCCGGAGGTCGAGGACGCGCTCTACCTGCTTTCGACGTCCGAGGTGTCGATCGCGGCAGCGGGCCTGCTCGACCTGCGTTCCGGGCAGCGGCTCGCCGCCCGCGTCGTGGCGACCGGCGAGGTCGGCGTCGTGGGCGCGATCGAGGGCCGGGTGCTGCGGATGAGTTTCATGGCCCCCGACGACCTGCCCCGCGCTTGCGTCGACCTGCTGCCGGACGCTCCGCCTGGTCAGGGGGAGCAGGTACGCGCCTCGGCCGACCGGACCAACGGCCCGCCGCAGGACGCCGACATCGAGGGGCTGCACGAGCTGGAGGCGGTCACCAACCGGCAGAAGTTCCGCCTCGGCCACTTCGTGGTGACCAGCACCGACCGGCGCGGCCGCCGGGGCAGGCTGCCCGCCCTGAACTGGTTCGACACCGACCGCGGCCGCTACACGCTGGTCGGCGAGCGCGCCGAAGGGCACGACGTGATCACCTGCGGGCCTGCCGACAAGCAGCGCATCGCGGCCCAGGTGCACGCCATGCTGGAGCGGACCCGCGACTGAGCGGCGCGTGCGCCATGATCCCGACGAGTCGCGGGCCACTGGGCGCGTGCACTCGGACCGGCGGGTAAGGCACGCTTAACTCGTGACCGACGATCGGCAGACCGACACGGCCCCGGCGCCAGAGGCGGACCGGGACTCGTTGATGCGGCTTCTCGGCGGGCGGACGACGGCGATCGACGCGAGCCTGCCCCCGGTGGTGTTCGGGCTGGGCTGGTTCGCCTTCGGCGAGTCCATCGCCGCCGGTGGCGCGGCGGCGGTCGGGGTCGGCGCGTTGATCGCGGCCTGGCGGCTGCGCAAGGGCGACCGCCCGGTCGCGGTGCTGGTCAGCCTGCTCGCGGTCATGTTCGGCGCGATCATCGCCCTGCACACCGGGCACGCCGCGGACTTCTTCCTGATCCGCCTGGTCACCAACGCGGCCAGCGGCCTGGCGTGGATGGTCAGCATCGTGGTGCGCTGGCCGCTGCTGGGCGCCGTCGTGGGCACCGTGCTCGGCCAGGGCCGCAGGTGGCGGCGCGACCCGGCGTTGCTGCGCGCCTACGGCCGGGCGAGCTGGGTGTGGGTCTGCCAGTACCTGGTGCGGCTGGTGGTGTTCATCCCGCTGTGGACGGCCAACGCCGTCGTGGCGCTCAGCGTCGCGCAGGTGGTCCTGACCTGGCCGCTGGTGGCCGTGTGCGTGGCGGTGAGCTGGTGGGTCCTGCGCCGCGCGCTACCCGAGGACCACCCCGGGCTGAGGCACCCGCAGGACGCACGCGCAACGTCGGCTTGAGCGCCACCTCGGCGCTGTCCTGGTGAGAAGGCTGTGAGAACCAGCTCCCGCTTGCGCGGCACCGATTCGAACGGGCGTCACCGCTTGGGGTGATCCACGGCGAACGGCTCGTGCGCCGGGGCGAAGATCGGCACGGATCGGATCCCGGTTCCGGCGATCTTCGAAAGGGGCAGCACGTGGTCAACATCCCGCAGGGTCTCAAGTACACCCAGGACCACGAGTGGGTCGAGGCGCGGTCCGGCGACACAGTCAGGATCGGCATCACCGATCACGCGCAGCGGGAGCTCGGTGACATCGTCTTCGTGGAGATGCCGGAGGTGGGCCGCCGCGTCAGCGGCGCCGAGGCGCTCGGCAGCGTGGAGTCGGTCAAGGCGGTCGCGGAGTTCTTCGCACCGCTGGGCGGCGAGGTCGTGGAGGTCAACAGCCAGGTGAGCGACGAGCCGGAGCTGGTGAACACCGATCCCTACGGTGACGGCTGGATCGTCGCGATCAAGGTCGCCGACCGGTCCGAGCTGGACTCCCTGATGTCCGCGGAGCAGTACGGGGAGTTCGTCGCCGAAGCGAACGAGTAGCCGCGGCGCGATGCCGCGGTCGTCAGCCCTGTGCGCTGAGGAACTGCTTGTGCAGCGTCGGGAGGTCGGCGGGCGCCGCCAGGCCGACCGCGGCGAGCCACGCCGCACCCGCCGCACCTGGGCCGGCCGTGCGCGGCTCGGCGCCGAAGCGCTCGGCGAGTTCCGCGCGGAGCGCGTCGCCGACCGGGTTGCCCGCGCCGACGAGACCGCCGGCCAGCACGACCGGGCTCGTGTCGCCGGGCGGCCTGGTGATGGACGCGGTGTCGGCGAGCAGCCGCGCCGCGCTCCGGACGATCGCGGTCGCCGCCTCGTCGCCGCTGCCTGCGGTCCTGGTGACCAGCGGGGCCAGCTCGGCCAGCCGGATCGGCGGCGCGGAGTTCACCGCGGTGATCAGCCGGTTGCGCACGGCCGGCGGCTCGTCGCGCGACCGGTCGTCGACCAGCTCGTCCAGCACTGCGGTGACCAGGTCGCCGTCGGTGCGCCCGCGGTCGAGCGCGTGCAGTGTCGCGCGGACCGCTTCGCGCCCCAGCCAGAAAGCCGAGCCCTCGTCGCCCAGCAGCCAGCCGTGCCCGCCCGCGCTGGCGACCAGCCGGTGGTCCTCGATCCGCGCGGCGACCGACCCCGTACCCGCGATCACCACCGTGCCGCCCGGCTCGGGCGTGCCCGCGGCGAATGCCACCTCCACGTCGCCGACCACCCGCATCGGGCAGGTCAGACCGAGCGCGGACCACTCGTTCCGGAAAAGCTCCGCCACCGCGGGGTCGGTCATCTTGCTCGCCCCGGCCATGCCCAGCACGCCGGCCCGCACCGATGCCGGGTCGAGGCCGCGGAGCGCGTCGGCGGCAGCGGCGGCGACCTGCGCCGCCGCCCGTTCCGGCGGGTGCGAGTTCGGGTTGCCGCCACCGGCCGAACCGGTGCCGAGGGCGCGGCCGGACAGGTCGCCGACCAGCGCGCGGCTGGTGGTCCCACCGATGTCCAGGCCGAGGACGAGCACCGGTTCTTGGCTGCGCATGCGCTCTTTGTACCCGCTCCGCCACGGATCGTGGCCCCGGATGTCGCAAACCAGCCGGGTCTGGTCATCCCGGCACGGCAGCCGATATACATCGGGGTGTCCTGTGTTCGGTCGGGGAGGACGCATGAGCAAACGGCATCGCGCGTGCGCGGATTCGCGGCGAGGCAACGGAGAACTCGATGGGTGAGTTCGACGGTCTGGTCGCGGCGGTCACCGGGGGAGCGTCGGGGATCGGGCTGGCGACGGCCCGGCTGCTGGCCGAGCGCGGAGCGGCGGTGGCGGTGCTGGACCTGCGTCCGCACGACGTCGGCGAGTCGCTGCTCGGCGTGCGGTGCGACGTCACCGACGACGGCGAGGTCCGCTCGGCGGTCGAGGCCGTGCGCGAGCGGTTCGGCGGGCTCGACGTGCTGGTCAACAACGCCGGGATCGGCGCGCAGGGCGACATCTCGGCCAACGACGACGCCGAATGGCACCACGTGCTCGACGTCAACGTCGTCGGCATCGCCCGGGTCAGCCGGGCCGCTCTGGGGCTCCTGCGGGCGTCCGAGCACGCCGCCATCGTCAACACCTGCTCGATCGCCGGGATCGCCGGACTGCCGCAGCGCGCGCTCTACTCGGCCAGCAAGGGCGCGGTGCGCGCGCTCACCCTCGCGATGGCCGCCGACCACGTGCGGGAGGGGATCAGGGTGAACTGCGTGGCTCCCGGCACGGTCGACACGCCGTGGATCGGCCGGCTGCTCGACAGCGCCGCCGACCCGGGCGCCGAGCGGGCGGCGCTGGAGGCGAGGCAGCCCACGGGGCGGCTGGTGTCGGCCGCCGAGGTCGCGCATGCCATCGTGCACCTGGCGAGTCCGGCCGCGGCCGGCACGACCGGGACCGTGCTCAACGTCGACGGCGGGATGTCCGGACTGCGCGTCCGGCCCGCCGAGGGGGAACGATGACCGTCGACACCCATCACCACCTGTGGGACCTCGACGTCCGGGACCAGCCCTGGATGACCGGGCCCGAGATGCAGCCGCTGCGCCGCGACTTCCGCCCGGCCGACCTGGTCGCCGCGCTGCGGGGGACCACTGTGGACTCCACCGTGCTGGTGCAGACGGTCTCCGACCCGGACGAGACCCCGGAGATGCTGGTGCTGGCAGACTCCTGCGACCGCATCGCAGGGGTCGTCGGCTGGACCGACCTGACCGCCCGCGACGTGCGGGAGCGGCTCGGGCACCTGCTGTCTAACCCGTCGGGCCGGTGGCTCAAGGGAATCCGCCACCAGGTCGAGGACGAACCCGACCCGGACTGGCTCACCAGGCCCGAGGTGCTGTCGGGGCTGGCCGCGGTCGAGGACGCCGGACTGCTCTACGAACTGCTGGTCCGGCCGCACCAGCTCCCGGCCGCGATCAAGGCGGTCGGCCAGTTCCCGCAGCTCACCTTCGTGCTGGACCACTGCGCGAAGCCGCCGGTGGCATCCGGCGAGCTGGAGCCGTGGGAGAGCCGGATCCGGGCGCTGGCGGCGCATCCGAACGTGGTGTGCAAGCTGTCCGGGCTGGTGACCGAGGACGACTGGTCCGCCCAGCCCGACGCCGGCCGGCTGCGGCCCTACGCGGAAGTGGTGCTGGACGCATTCGGGCCGGCGCGGGTGATGTTCGGGTCGGACTGGCCGGTCTGCCTGCTGGCGGCCGAGTACGGGGAGGTCTTCCGCCTCGCGTGGGAGCTCACCTCGGGACTGGGCGACGCCGCGCGGCAGGCTGTCTTCGACACCACGGCGCGGCAGGTCTACGAACTCTGAGGCGGTACGCGCAACCCGCACTGATCCACTCGTCCGAGTGACAAGGGCTTTCTGCCCTGGCGTTCTTGCCCACCCCGCTTTGGCTCGCTGCTCCGTTCGGCGTAGCCTGACCTTGCCCGTCTCACCCCGCCCCCTCGGTGAGGCGGGCTTCTAACGGGCCCGGCGCAGGTTCTTGTCCACAGAGGACTGATCGCTCGCGGTCGGGTCAGCGGGTCCGGGTCACCTTCTTGAGGCCGCGCGGGTTGTCCGGATCGCCGCCCCGTTCCAGCGCCAGACCGAGCGCGAGGCGCTGGACCGGCAGCACCTCCAGCACCGGCGCGAGCTCCTCCGCGCAGTCCGGGACGCCGATGCGGTGCGCGGCGGGGACGTCGGCGGCGGCCGAGCCGATGGCGCAGATGTCCGCACCTCGTTCGTGCACCGCCTCCAGGACCTCCCGCGTCGAGGCGCCGCCCTTGCCCGCGCTGCACAGCGCGAGCACCGCGGTCTCGGCGTCCACCGCGGCGACCGGACCGTGCAGCAGGTCGGCGCCGCTGTAGGCGCGGGCCGACAGGTAGCTGGTCTCGGCCAGCTTCAGGGCCGCCTCGCACGCCGTCGCCAGCGAGTAGCCGCGACCGGTGGTGACCATGCGGTCGGCGAACCGGTAGCGGTGGACCGCCTCGGCGACCGCCTGCTCGGTGGTGTCCAGGGTCGTCCGGGCCAGCTCGGGCAACGCGCGGGCGTGCTCGGCGTTCCCGCCGCGCACCGCGTCGACCAGCAGGTAGAGGGCGAGCAGCGTGGCGCTGTAGGTCTTGGTCGCGGCGACCGCCTGCTCCTGGCCGGCCCGGATGCCGACCGACATCTCGGCGGCCCGATTCAGGGGCGACTCGGCGGTGTTGGTGACCGCGACCGTGGTGGCGCCTGCCTTGCGGCCCGCCTCGGTGACCTCGAGCAGGTCGGGGGAGCCGCCGCTCTGGCTGACCGACAGCAGCAGCACGTCGGTCAGGTCGGGCCGCGCGCCGTAGAGGGTGGTCGTCGACGGCGACACCAGTCCGACGGGCAGTTGCAGCAGCACCTCGATCAGGTACTTCGCGTACAGGGCGGCGTGGTCGCTGGACCCCCGGGCCGCCAGCAGCGCGAACCGCGGCCTGCGCTCGGCGATCCGGGTGGCGACCTCGGCGATCTCTGCGCGGTGCGCCAGTAGCTCGCCGAACACGTGCGGCTGTTCGGCGATCTCGGCGGTCATCCGCGCGCCGGGCTGTGCGGTGGCCTCACTCATCGGGGCGTCCCTTCGCATCCAGGTCTAGACCAATCGTAGAGGAAACCGCGAGGCGTCTGGCGATCGCCGCTCCCGCTGTGACGCCTCACACCATTCTGCCGTCACGGCCCGGCGGCCATCGCCGTCCGGAGGACGGGCGCGGCGGCCGTTGGCGTCCGAGGGGAGGGGTGTGGCGGCTGTCGTCGTCCGGATGGGAGGGGCGTGGCGGCTGTCGTCGTCCGGATGGGAGGGGCGTGGCGGCTGTCGTCGTCCGGGGAAGCTCTCCGCGGCCGTTGGCGTCCGGGGAAGGGCGCTGGTGGCCGTTGGGGTCCGAAGGGAGTGTGGCGGCGGCGTTGTGCGGGGAGAGGGCCCCGGCGGCTGCCCTCCGGGAAAGGCTCCGGCGGCTGTCGCCCGGGGGAAGGGCGTAGACGGCTGTCGTCGTCCGGGGGAAGGGTCCGGCGGCCGTTGGCGTCCCGAGGAGGGTGCGGCGGTCGGCGTCGCGCAGCGGGGGAGCCCAACGAGAGGGTGCGCCGGCTGCCGTCGGCGGTGGGGCGGGAGCCCTCAGCAGGGCGGCGGGACCGGCTGGCTCGGGTGGATCTTCCGCGTCCGGTTCGGCCCGGTCGTTGCGCCTCCGCCCAGGAGAGCGCTCCCACCGCCACCCGAACGGCGCACCTGGCCGCGCGGGCCTGATCCGGCCCGGCGAAAGTGGGCGGGCGTGGCGATCGCACCGCCGTCTTTCGTGCATGCTGAAGTGCAGAAGTACTCGGCGTGCGGGTGGGCCCGCGCCGACACCGGGCGCAACCGGCGGGAAGGTTGCGGTGGTAGGAGGAACGATGCTCGAAACATCGGTGCCAAGCGGGGCGGAGAACCCGGCGCGTACCCAGCGAGAGCCCAAGTACTGGGGCCTGAAGCAGCACCTGCTGGACATGCTCCGCTCGCTGCCCCCAGGCTCCCCGATCCCCACCGAGCGGGCGCTGGCCGCCGAGTTCGACGTCTCCCGCACGACCGTCCGCCAGGCCCTCGCCGAGCTGACCGTCGAGGGCAGGCTGCTGCGCGTCCAGGGCAAGGGCACCTTCGCCGCCAAGCCCAAGGTCGCCCAGCGGCTCCAGCTCACCGGCTACACCGAGGACATGCTCGCCCAGGGCAGGCAGCCGACGTCGCGGCTGCTGGAGGTCATCGAGGAACCGGCCGACCAGGAGCTGGCGTCGCTGCTGGGCACCCGCCCGAGCGCCACCGTGCTGCGGCTGCGCCGCCTGCGCCTGGCCGACGGCGAGCCGATGGCGATCGAGACGACGCACCTGCCGCTGTCGCGCTTCCGGGGGCTGACCGGCCGGCTGGAGTCCGGCGGCTCGCTCTACCAGGTCCTGCGGGAGAGCTTCGGCGTCGAGATGGGCTACGCGGAGGAGACGATCGAGACGGCGCTGGCCAGCCCGGAGGAGGCCGAGCTGCTGGGCGCCGACGTCGGCCTGCCGATGCTGCTGCTCTCGCGGCACTCCTTCGACACCGAGGGCAGGCCGGTGGAGTGGGTCCGCTCGATCTACCGCGGCGACCGCTACAAGTTCGTCGCCCGCCTCAACCCGCCCGCCTGAGCCCGCTCCCCGCGGCTCCTGCGGGTGGCGGCGGTACGACAGCGCGTAGTGCCGTCGCCCAACGTCCTTCGTTCGTGGCGCAGTCGTAACCCGATCGCTGTTCGTTACGCCCAACGGCGCATTTCCCGCCCCGAAGTGGCGGTACTCACCCATGGGCAACTGCGGGGAGCACAGCGCCGTGATCCCACGTTGGCCGTTATAGGACTGATATGCGTCGAGTGCGTGGGAGCCATGGCAGAGGAGAAGGACGAAGACAGCAAGGACAAGCGCAAGGAGCGCAAGCTCGACCTCTCCGCGGCGAACGTGTGCGGCACCGCACTGGCGTCGGTGACCGCCGCCTACCTGGGTTCCTACCTGGGTGCCGTGGGGACGATGTGGGGCGCCGCGCTGACCAGCGTGGTCGTCACGGTGGGCGGCAAGCTCTACCAGCGCTCGCTGGAGCGGACCAAGGAGCAGGCCGCCGCGGCGAAGGAGAAGGCCGCGCTGCTGCGCGCGAAGAAGACGACGGCGTTCGCGCAGCAGTCGCTGCGGTTCGACGCGGAGGGGGAGGACGGCACCACCAAGCTCCAGCAGCCCGAGGCGCCGAACGGTGCCGAGCAGCGCACCCGCTTCATCGAGCCGCTCTCGCCGGGGCATTCGGGGATGCACTGGCCGGGCGGCGAGCAGGTGGTGGAGGACCCGAACGCGACTCGGCAGGTCGGCGCCGCTGAGCAGGCCGACGACGCGACCCGCGACCTGGGCGGCATGCCGGCTCCGAGCCCCGCCGACGAAGCCGCGACGGTGAAGTGGAACCCGGCGCCGGACCGCGACGCCGTGCAGCCGAGCCGCGTGCGGTGGCGCAGGTGGGGGCTGGTCGCCGCCAGCAGCGCGATCGCGTTCGCGCTCTGCATGCTGGTGATCACCGGGTTCGAGGGCATCACCGGCCGTTCGCTGTCCGGCGACGGCGGGACGACCATAGGGCAGGCGCTGCGCCGTCCCGCCCCGCCCGCGCCGCAGCAGCCGGTGCCGGAGCAGGACGAGCCGGTGGAGTCGTCGTCCGAGCCGGAGCCCTCGTCGCAGGTCGAGCCGAGCGCCGAGCCGTCCCGCGAGCAGTCCGCGGTTCCCTCCACGCCCGTGCCGGAGCAGCCGACCGGCGGGCAGACCGCGACGCAGGGTCCGACCTCGCTGCCCGAACCCACCCAGGGTGAGTCGCCCGGCGAAAGCACCGGGGTCGTGCCGCCCACCGCGCAGCCGAGCCTGCGCAACGGCGCGCCCAACTGACTCGATCCGCCGCCGGCGGCATTCGCACGCAGCGGGCGCACGCGGGTAGGTGTTCAGCGGCCCCGCTCGCCACTGGCGGATTCAAGGGGTCGTCGCAACACAGGTGATTAACTGGCTTTGGTCAGGAGCATAGCGAGGCGCTCGGCTGGGGAGTCCCAGCCGAGCGTTTTGCGTGGTCGCCCGTTGAGCTGTTGGGCGACGTGCTCGAGGTCCTCGGGTCCGTAAACGCTGAGGTCGGTGCCCTTGGGGAAGTACTGGCGCAGCAGTCCGTTGGTGTTTTCGTTGGTACCGCGCTGCCAGGGACTGGCCGGGTCGCAGAAGTAGACCGGCATGTCGGTGGCCATGGTGAACTGCTTGTGGCGGGCCATCTCGGCTCCCTGGTCCCAGGTCAGCGAGCCACGGAGGTGATTCGGCAGCGTTGTGATAGTCGCTACGAGACCGTCCCGGACCGTTTCGGCGTCGTGCCCGTTCGGCAGGTGGACCAGCATGGTGTACCGCGTGGTGCGCTCTACCAGGGTGCCGATCGCGGACTGGTTACCAGCGCCAATGATGAGATCACCCTCCCAGTGGCCGGGCACGGCCCGGTCGGCGGCCTCGGCGGGGCGGTCGCTGATCATCACCATCGGGTCGATGAACCGCGCGGTGCGCTGGTTCGGGTTGCGGCGTGGCTTGCGGCGGGTCCGGCCGGTGCGGATCGCGGCCTGTACTTCGCGTTTGAGACCACCGCGGGCCTGGAAGTACAGCGCCTGGTAGATCGTCTCCACGCTCACTCGCATCCTCTGGTCGCCGGGATGCTCCTTGCCTAGAGCGTGGCAGATCTGCTCCGGTGACCAGCGCTCGCGCAGGCCATCGGCCACGAACTGGCGTAACGGTCCCTGCGCGATCAGCTTGCGTTGCTTCGGGCGTGGCCGACGGGCGGCCGACGCGCGGTGGGCCGCATATGGCTGGTAGCCGCCGTGGGTGGAGTTCGCGCGGATCTCCCGCAAGATCGTGCTGGCTGAGCGCCCCAACGCGCTCCCGATGTCCCGCAGTGAGTGGCCCTCGGCCCGCAGGTCCCGGATCCGTTCCCGCTCTGCCAAGGTCAGCAGCCGGGGATGCAACTGCTTGTCCAGTGCGGACAGCTTGGGCGCCACGGAGTTCACGTCGACGATCGTGCTGGTGCCCGTCGCGTAATCGACACGAACCCCGTTCGGGTAGGTCCGCGCGTTCCGGCTCTTGCGGACCCCGTAGTCCCAGTCCTTCGCCGTGCGCTCGTTGATGCCCACCCGCTCGGCCGCCCGTCGCCGGGGCACACCCTCTGCACGCAGCTGCTCGTACTCGTCGCGCCGGGGATGCCGCTGCCGCGCTCGAATCGACCGCCGCCCAGCCTGCCGGGCCCAACCAAAGGCCGTGTTCCGGTTCAGGCCCAGCTCACGGGCCGCCACAGTGACGCTCCCAACCGCATCAAGCCGGTCCAGGAAACGTTGCTTCAGCTCGGCACGGTCACCCTCACATGCCACGGTCCTCGCAACTCCCACAGGTCGCAGGTGTTGCGAGGACCGCTAGAACCCCCGACTGGCGAGCGGGGCCGCCTGGCTTCCGGTGGGGAGCGGCGGATCCGCCGTGGAGCGCAGTGGGTGCCTGGCGTGGCTGCGCCTTCGCCAGGTCCCCGCCGAGCCGGGCGCCCCCACGGGGGCGACGGCTGCGATTCCGCCGCCATCCCGCCACGCCGTCGCCGGGGTTTCCGCCGCGTCCCGCCGAGCCGCCGGCCGGTTCCGCCTACGCGCCGTCCGGTTCCCGCCAGCCGTCCGTCCTCGATCACCGCCAGCCGTCCGTCGGGCTTCCCGCCATCGCCCCGCCGGATTTCGCGCCACCACCCGGCTGGGCTTCCCGCCACCGCCTCGCTGGGCGTCCCGCCACTCGCCCGCCGGGCTTCCCGCCGCCCGCCCGCCGGGCTTCCCGCCGCCGTTCCGCCGAGCCGCTCGCCGCCGTTCCGCCAAGTCGACCGCTGCCGGTCCGCCGGAATCCCACCTCCCGCTCGCGGAGCTTCCCGCCGCCCACCCGCCGCACTTCCCGCCGAGGCACCTGCCGCGTCCCGCTGGCCGGAAACCAACGCACCATCGCTGAGCTGGGAAAACGCCCAGCGCCGCCCCGCGTTCGCGGCCGAACGGTCGCGCGCCGGAGCCGCCGGAAAGACCTCCTCTCGCGACCGTTCGCGCTGATCAGCGAAGTACGTTAGGAATTTGCCGGATCGGTGAGATATGCGTCAAAAGATGGATGTGCACGACTTGTCCTCGCCGAATACTTGTTCGCCGACGGGGGTCCGGTAACGCGGAACAAGGGAGACAGCACATGAAGCGCAGACTTGCGGCCCGGGTGACGGGGTCCGTGATTTTCGCGGCTGGCACGATCGCCGCCCTGACCGTGCCCGCCACGGCGAATCCGACCGCGCCCGCGCCGGTCGCCGCGGAGGCCGCGACCCTGATGGAGGCGATGCAGCGCGACCTGGGCCTGACCGCCGAGCAGGCCGCTGAGCGCCTCGCCGACGAGGCCGCTGCCACCCGCGCCGACCAGAGCCTGCGCGGCACCCTCGGCTCCGCGTTCGGCGGCTCCCACTACGACGCCGCGCTCGGCAAGCTCGTCGTCGGCGTGACCGACGCCGGCCTCCTCGACGAGGTCCGCGCCGCCGGGGCCGACGGCGAGCTGGTCCAGCACAACGTCCAGCAGCTCGACGGCGTCGCCGACGGCCTCGACGCGCAGTCCGCGCGCGCCCCGCAGTCGGTCACCGGCTGGTACGTGGACTCCAGCAGCAACTCCGTGGTCCTGACCACCGCCCCGGGCACAGCCGGGCAGGCGACCGACTTCGTCCGCGCCAGCGGGGTGGACGCCGGCGCCGTGCGCGTCGTCGAGTCCGCCGAGCAGCCCCGGACCTACGCCGACGTCATCGGCGGCGACGCCTACTACATCGGCAGCGGTTCCCGCTGCTCGGTCGGCTTCTCCGTGCAGGGCGGCTTCGTGACCGCGGGCCACTGCGGCAACCAGGGCGACAGCACCAGCCAGCCGAGCGGCACCTTCGAGGGCTCGTCCTTCCCGGGCAACGACTACGGCTGGGTCCGGACCGCTTCCGGCGAGAACCCGGTTCCGCTGGTCAACGACTACCAGGGCGGCACCGTCGGCGTCGCCGGCTCCAGCGAGGCCGCCGAGGGCGCGTCGATCTGCCGTTCCGGCTCCACGACCGGCTGGCACTGCGGCACCGTCGAGGCAAAGAACCAGACGGTGCGCTACCCGCAGGGCACCGTCGAGGGCCTGACCCGCACCAACGTGTGCGCCGAGCCCGGTGACTCCGGCGGCTCGTGGCTGTCCGGCGACCAGGCCCAGGGCGTGACCTCCGGCGGTTCGGGCGACTGCACCTCCGGCGGCACGACCTACTTCCAGCCGGTCAACGAGATCCTGCAGGCCTACGGTCTGACGCTGCTCACCCAGTGAACCCCGAGTGACCGGTTGACCGACCGCGTGGGCCCCGGCGGCACGTCCGCCGGGGCCCACGCACGTCCTAGCCCAGCTTGGTCCGCAGCGCCGCGGCGGCGGCGCGCGGGTCCTCGGCCTCGGTGATGGCGCGGACGACGACGACACGCCGCGCACCCGCCTGGACCACCTCGTCGATGTTGTCCATGCCGATGCCGCCGATGGCGAACCACGGCCTGCCGTGGCCGCGGTGCTCGGCGGTGTGGCGGACCAGTTCGAGCCCGGCGGCCTCGCGTCCCGGCTTGGTCGGCGTGGTCCACACCGGGCCGGTGCAGAAGTAGTCCACGCCCTGCTCGGTGGCCGCCGAGTCGGCCTGCACGACGTCGTGCGTGGAGCGCCCGACCACCACCTGGTCGCCGACGATGCGCCGGGCCAGCTCGACGGGCAGGTCGTCCTGGCCGAGGTGCAGCACGTCGGCGTCGGCGGCCATCGCCACGTCGGCGCGGTCGTTGACCGCCAGCAGCGCGCCGTGCCGGACGCACGCCTCGGCCAGCACCTCCAGCGCGGCGAGCTCGTGGCGGGCCTCCAGCGGAGCGCCGCCCGCGCTCTTGTCCCGCAACTGGATGATGTCCACCCCGCCGTCCAGCGCCGCGTCGGCGAACTCGGCGAGATCACCTCGTTCGGTGCGCGCGTCGGTGCAGAGGTAGAGCAGGGCCTCCTCGAGGCGGGCGCGGATACCGAAACCGTCCAGTCCTGGCATGCCCCTCAGGGTAACTTCTGGCACGCACGCCGCCGGGAGATCTCGCCGCCCAGCTGACTGGGAGATCGGCGACGGGTACGGTGGAAGGCGGTGAGCACGGGAGTCCGCGGATGCCGGACTGAGAGGGGGCGCCAAGGCCCCGACCGTCGAACCTGATCCGGGTCATGCCGGCGCAGGGAGCGTGGAGTTGTCTGAACTGTCTGGTTTGACGGCCGAGCACGTCGTCGTTGTCGGCGGCGGGGTCATCGGTCTGTCCGTCGCTTGGTGCGCGGCGCGCGCCGGTCACCGCGTGACGGTGGTCGACCCGGCGCCCGCGTCCGGCGCGTCGCACGTGGCGGGCGGGATGCTCGCACCGGTCGCCGAGGCGTGGCCCGGCGAGGAGGAGCTGCTCGAGCTGGGGGCCGCGTCGTTGCACCGCTGGCCCGACTTCGCGGACCGGCTCGCCCGCGACGCGGGGATGCCGTCCGGTCTGCGGCCGGAGGGCACGCTCGTCGTGGGGGTCGACAGCGCCGACCGCACCGAGCTCGACAACCTCGCCGACTACCTCGCCCGCCTCGGCCGCTCGGTGACCAGGCACAACGGTCGCGAGCTGCGCCGGATGGAGCCGTCTCTGGGCCCGTCGGTGCGGGCCGGGTTGTCGGTGCCGGGCGACCTCGCGGTCGACAACCGCGTCGCTCTGGCCGCGCTGCGCGCGGCGGCGACGGCGGCCGGCGCCGAGTTCGTCACCGCCCGGGCGCGCGCGGTGCGCGCCGGCGAGGTCGAGCTGGAGGACTCGGCGCTGCGATGCGACGTCGCGGTGATCGCCGCGGGCGCGCGGTCCGGTGACCTCCACCCGCTGCTGAGCGGGGCGATCCGGCCGGTGAAGGGCGAGATCCTGCGGCTGCGCGCGCGGACCACCGCCCTGCCGCCGCCGACCCGGACCGTGCGCGGACCGGTGCACGGCAGGCAGGTCTACCTGGTGCCGCGCGACGACGGCGGGCTCGTCGTCGGCGCGACGCAGTACGAGGTCGGCTTCGACACCGAGGTCACCGTCGGTGGGGTGCGCGACCTGATCGCCGACGCCGAGCAGGTGCTGCCGGGCATCGCCGAGTACGCGCTGGTGGAGGCCATCGCCGGGCTGCGGCCGGGCACCGGCGACAACCTGCCGCTGCTGGGCTGGCTGGAACCGGGCGTCATCGCCGCGACCGGCCACCACCGCAACGGGTTCCTGCTGGCGCCGGTCACCGCAGAGGCGGTCGTCGCGCTGCTGAGCGGCCGGACCCCGCCGGAAGAGGTGAAGGCCGCCGACCCCGGCCGCCGGATCTCCCCCGAGAACGGAGGGCAACAGTGCAGGTAGTGGTCAACGGAGAGTCCCGGCAGGTCCCCGAGGACGCCACGCTGGAAGCCGTGCTGCGCGAGTTCGGCGTGCCGGAACGGGGAGTCGCCGTCGCGCTGGACGGCGCGGTCGTGCCGCGGGCCGCCTGGCCCGCGACCGGCCTGCGGGCGGAGGCGACCGTCGAAGTCCTCACCGCGGTTCAAGGAGGCTGACTGACATGGACGACCCGCTGGTCATCGCGGGACGCGAGTTCGGCTCGCGGCTGATCACCGGTACCGGTGGCGCGGCCAACCTGGCGGTGCTGGAACGCGCGCTGATCGCATCCGGTACCGAGCTGACGACGGTGGCGATGCGCCGTGCCGACGCCGGAGGCCGCACCGGCGTGCTCGACCTGCTGCGCAAGCTCGGCATCGAGGCGCTGCCCAACACCGCGGGCTGCCGGACGGCGGCCGAGGCGGTGCTGACCGCGCAGCTCGCGCGGGAGGCGTTGGGCACGAACTGGGTCAAGCTGGAGGTCGTCGCCGACGAGGACACGTTGCTGCCCGACCCGGTCGAACTGCTCGACGCTGCGGAACAGCTGGTGGACCAGGGTTTCGTGGTCCTCGCCTACACCAACGACGATCCGGTGCTGGCGCTGCGGCTGGAGGAGACCGGGTGCGCGGCGGTGATGCCGCTGGGCTCGCCGATCGGCACCGGCCTCGGCATCCGCAACCCGCACAACATCGAGATGATCGTCTCCCGCGCGTCGGTGCCGATCGTGCTCGACGCGGGCATCGGCACCGCATCGGATGCGGCGCTGGCGATGGAGCTCGGCTGCGACGCGGTGCTGCTGGCCACCGCCGTGACCCGCGCGCAGGACCCGGAGCGGATGGCCGCCGCGATGCGCGCGGCCGTCGACGCGGGACGGCTCGCCTCCCAGGCCGGACGCATCCCGCAGCGGTTCTGGGCGCAGGCCTCCAGCCCAGGACGCCCCACCGGCTGATCAGCAGGCACCGAGCACGACGACGTGGGCCGCCATCCCGGCGAGCGCGACGCGCTGACCGGCGCCGGGATGGCGGCCCGTTCGCCGGTCGGCGGCCGTCACTTGATGTGCAGGCGCTCCGGGCGGACGAACGAGATCGTGTAGCTCTTCCACGGGCTGTCGTAGCCGAAGGTGCGGTCGATCGCCGCGCGGGCGTGCAGCGCGTTCTCCACCAGGGAGCTGGCCAGCAGCTCCGTCGCGGGAGCGGTGTTCTCGGCGACGTCGGGGATCTTCGCCGAGGTCTTCCCGGCGAGCAGGTCGTCGACCGCGCGCAGCGCGGGCACCGCGATGGCCCGCTCGGTCTCGGGGCGGAACGCCAGCGTAGCGACGTCCTGGCGCAACGCGTCCAGGGCGACCGCCGCGTCGCGGGTGACCCGCTCGTCCTCGGTCTCCTCGTCGTTGCCGTCGAGCAGCGCCGGCATGCCGAGCAGGTCCTGGGTGCGCCGCATGGCAAGCACGTGCGCCGAGTGCAGCGCCTGCCGCAGGTTGGCGCCCTGCCCGGCGGCACGCACGCTGCGCAGCAGCTCCGACACCGACCACACGGTGGAGCGGATCGCGCCGCGCACGTCCGGCAGCGCACTGCTGGGCAGCACCAGGTAGCTGACGTAGCCGACGCTGAGCGCGATGGCCGCGCCGATGGCGCTGTTGGCCGCGAAGCTGATCGCCACGTTGACCAGCGGCCGGTCCAGCTGCATCGCCTGGTCGACGACGGTGATCACGATGAGCGCGCCGAGCAGCGTCCGGTAGTCCGTGCGCAGCCGGTCGATGTTGACCAGCATCGCCGCGACCACCAGCGGGACCAGCAGGTAGGCGCCGGGAAGCAGGGTGATCAGCGCGGCCAGCGCGACCACGCCGAGCACCGCGCCGCCGGTGCGCTCCAGCGCGCCGTTCATGCTGTCGCGGGCCGCCGGTTGCAGCACCACGTACAGCGCCAGCAGCAGACCTGACTCCGACGGGTCGTTGAGCAGCAGCACGATCACCATGCCGACGCCGACCGCGAGCGTGCAGCGCAGCGCGTGGCGGAACAGCGAGGACCGCATCGACAGGTGCGCGCGGACCGCGCCCATCGCGCGCTCGCGGCGCCCGCCCGGCGCGGGCGGCGTCGCGGGCGTCTCGTCGCGCTCGACCACCGCCGCGCGGATGCGGTCCAGACCCTGGTTGAGCCCGCGCGCCGCGTCCGGCAGGTCCTGCCTGCCGCCGCGCCGCAGGACCACCTCGGCCGGGTCGAGCCGCGCCGACGCGGGCAGCCCGCTGCACGCCCTGGACCGGACGGCGATCGCGAGCTGCGCGGCGACCCGGTCGGCCTCGGCGACGATCTCCCGCAGCCGCTCGGCTTCCAGCCGCCCGACCTGCTGGGCCTGCGCGAGCAGCGTCTCCCGCGCCGCCCGGAACCGGGCCGCGCCGGCGAGCACCTGACCGAGCCAGGTGCTCGCGCCGTCGGCGCGCCATGCGCTCGCGGCCAGCTCCACGACTCCGGGGCCGGGCTCGAGCAGCGTGCCCGCGACGGCGATGCGGGTGGCACGGGTCGGGTCGCCGAGTCCGACGAGAACCCTGAGCAGCAGCGCGAAAGCCACACCGGCGACCGAGGACGCCAGCAGCACCAGCACCGACTGGTCGCTGCCGATGCCGGTGGTGGTCGAGAACAGCGTCGCGGCGGCCAGCGTCTGGCCGCCGACGCGGTAGTGCTCGCCCATCGCGGGCAGCATCCCGGCGCCGAACACCACGCTCGCCACCGCTATACCGGCCAGCACCGGGACGTTGGAGAGCACCGGCCCCAGCGTCATCACCAGCGCCAGCGCGGGCGTGAACCAGACGAAGCGGTGCAGGTCCGAGCGCAGCGCCTGGCCGCTCGTGGCGACCAACGCGAACACCGCCGTCACCCCGGCGACGATCCCGGGGGTGTGCAGGTCGAAGATCCAGCCGAGCGCCGTCGCGCCCACCACCGCGACCGCGACCAGCACGGCGTACTGGCGCTGTCTGGGATCCGGCGCACCCGCCTCGGTGGCCAGTCGAGCCCGCACCCGTTTCAACACCGAACCAGCCACGCCCGCGTTAACCCCTGCCATCGTCGAGACCTCGCCATCGCCAACACGCACCGCGCGCTGACCGGCCACCGCGATCACGGGCGGGTGGGGGCGCGCGGGCATTCAACGACTATGTCGACGGGGCAGTCCTAATGGGTTACCGCTCGGGGACGGAAATCACTCTTACAGGCGGTTTGGATGGTCAGAACGAGCGAGGGCTGACGCGCCAGAAGGTCGACACCGGGCCGATACCGGCACCGAGCGGGTAGGCGTGCTCGACGCTTCGGGTCACGAAACGCTTGCCCAGCCGCACCGCGTCCGGCATCGACGCGCCCTTGGCCAGCGCCGCGGTGATCGACGAGGCGAAGGCGTCGCCCGCGCCATGGGTGTGCACGGTCGAGTATCGCGGACCGGGCAGCGGCGTCGCCTGGCTGCCGTCGTAGAGCAGGTCCACGCACTCCGGGTCGTCCGGCAGGTGACCGCTCTTGATGAGCACCCACTGCGGGCCGAAGTCGTAGATCGCCTTCGCCGCGTCGAGCAGGTCGGCGCGGGTGCGCGCGTCGAACCCGGTCAGCAGCCGGACCTCGTCGAGGTTCGGCGTCACCAGCGTCGCGCGCGGGAAAGCCTCGTTGCGCAGCGCGTCGAGCGCGTCGGGGCGCAGCAGCGGTTCGCCGCTGCGCGAGGCGGCGACCGGGTCGACGACGAACGGGGTGCGGCCGCCGCGGCCGATGCCGTGGTTGTCGCACACGGCCATGACCGCCTCGATGGTCGCGGCGGAGGCCAGCACGCCGGTCTTGGCGGCGTCGACGCCGATGTCGGAGGCGACCGCGTCGACCTGGGCGGCCACCGTCTCCGGCGGGATCTCGACCAGCCCGGTGACCCCGACGGTGTTCTGCACCGTCACGGCCGTCACCGCGGTCATGCCGTGCACCCCGCACGCGAAGAACGTCCGCAGGTCGGCGTGCATGCCGGCGCTGCCTCCGGAGTCCGAACCGGCGATGGTCAGCGCGGTCGGCGGAGCGGGGTCGTTCGCGGGCTGGATCTCGTGCCCGGCGGGTGTCTCGTGCATCCAGCTCATCTTACGGGCTTCCACGTGCGGTTCCGGCGCCCTCGCGGGGCCGGTGCGGGCGTCGCACCGGCCCCGCGGGACGTGGACATCGGCACAGTCAGCCGACCACCGGCAGGTAGACCTTGCCGCCGGACTCGGAGAACTCGTCGGACTTCTCCCGCATCCCGGCCTCGATCGCCTCGACGCTGGTCAGCCCGCGCTCCTCGGCGTACTTGCGCACGTCCTGGGTGATCTTCATCGAGCAGAACTTCGGCCCGCACATCGAGCAGAAGTGCGCGGTCTTGGCGGGCTCGGCGGGCAGGGTCTCGTCGTGGTACGCGCGCGCCGTGTCCGGGTCCAGCGACAGGTTGAACTGGTCGTTCCACCGGAACTCGAAGCGGGCCTTGGACAGCGCGTCGTCCCAGTCCTGCGCGCGGGGGTGGCCCTTGGCGAGGTCGGCGGCGTGCGCGGCGATCTTGTAGGTGATGACGCCGACCTTCACGTCGTCGCGGTTGGGCAGTCCCAGGTGCTCCTTCGGCGTGACGTAGCAGAGCATCGCCGTGCCCGCCTGGGCGATCACCGCCGCGCCGATGCCGGAGGTGATGTGGTCGTAGGCGGGCGCGATGTCGGTGGTCAGCGGGCCGAGCGTGTAGAACGGCGCCTCACCGCACAGCTCCTCCTCCAGCTTCACGTTCTCCACGATCTTGTGCATCGGGACGTGGCCGGGGCCCTCGATCATCACCTGCACGTCCATGTCGCGGGCGATGTGGGTCAGCTCGCCGAGGGTCTCCAGCTCGGCGAACTGCGCCCGGTCGTTGGCGTCGGCGATCGAGCCGGGACGCAGGCCGTCGCCGAGGGAGAAGGTGACGTCGTAGTCGCGCAGGATCTCGCACAGCTCGGAGAAGTGCGTGTAGAGGAAGCTCTCGCGGTGGTGCGCCAGGCACCAGGCCGCCATGATCGAGCCGCCGCGGGAGACGATGCCGGTGACCCGCTGCGCGGTGAGCGGCACGTACCGCAGCAGCACGCCCGCGTGCACGGTCATGTAGTCCACGCCCTGCTCGCACTGCTCGATCACGGTGTCCCGGTAGATCTCCCAGGTGAGCTTCTCCGGGTCGCCGTTGACCTTCTCCAGCGCCTGGTAGATCGGCACGGTGCCGATCGGCACCGGCGAGTTGCGCAGGATCTGCTCGCGGGTCTCGTGGATCCGCTTCCCGGTGGACAGGTCCATCACGGTGTCGGCGCCCCAGCGGGTCGCCCACACCATCTTCTCGACCTCCTCCTCGACCGAGGAGGTCACCGCGGAGTTGCCGATGTTGGCGTTGACCTTCACCAGGAAGTTCTTGCCGATGATCATCGGCTCGCTCTCCGGGTGGCAGCGGTTGGCCGGGATCACGGCGCGACCGCTGGCGACCTCGTCGCGGACGAACTCCGGCGAGACCCCCTCGCGGGCGGCGATGAACTCCATCTCCCGCGTCACCACACCGGCCTTGGCCCAGCCGAGCTGGGTGCGGTGCTCGCGGCCGTCGGTCCAGCCCGCCCGCAGCCGGTGGAGTCCGCTGTGGACGTCGACCTGCACGTCGTCGTCGGTGTAGGCGCCGGAGGTGTCGTAGACGTCGAGGTGCTCGCCGTTGGACAGCTCGATGCGGCGGAACGGCACCTTGAGGCCGGATTCGGTGGTGTGGTGGACCTTCCGCGAGCCGCTGATGGGCCCGGTGGTCACGCTGTGGTGGTCGCTGGACAGGTTCGGGCGCACGTCGGCCAAGGCCGTTCACTCCCTACGCCGGCATTATCCGGTCAGGTTCAGGCGGTCGGCGGCCCCGGACACCTCGTCCAGCCGCCCTCTCAGCCCGCTGTTGGTGCGAGCTCCCGCGGTGTGTGGTTTTCGGGCCCAGACGTTAGCCGCGAGATCCCGGCCTGCCAACCCCCGCATCACTGCGATGACGGCAGCACTGATTGCCATTACGCTGGTGACCAGGGCAAATGAGTTCTGTCAGAGACGGAGGATACGATGCGTGATCATTCCGACACAGGAGGTGACCGCGCTATGAGCGTTGCTCCGGTTTCTCCGCTGATGGGCTGGGAAGACCTGGTCCACACCTGGCAGGATCTGGATGTCCCGGAGGGATGGCGCGCGGAGATCATCGAGGGAAGGATCGTGATGACCCCGCCGCCGGGCCACTCGCACAACCTGATCGCAAGCAGGCTGACCAAGGCGCTCGTGCCCGCCATGTCCGACGACTGGGAGATCTTCCAGACCTCCGGCGTGCAGATCCCGTTGAGGGGGAATCTTTTCATCCCTGACCTGATGATCATGCGCGGGCAGGATGTCCCAGCGGGCTCGGATCCGATTCCCGCTGACAAGGCGTTGCTGGTCGTCGAGATCACTTCGCGAGGAAACGCCGACGTCGATCGCAAGACGAAGCTCTGGAGCTATGCGCACGCCGCTGTGCCGCTGTACTTGCTGATCGATCGCTACGGCCCCGATGGTGAATGGGTTTCGCTTCATTCGAATCCGGAGAGCGGCGTGTACCAAGATGTTCACCGCGTTCCGTTCGGCAAGCCGATCGATTTGCCCGTGCCGTTCCGCCTGACCCTCGACACCGATCGACTCTGAATTTCCTTCAGCATTCTTGGCGTGGATGACCTGCGACTATGCGTTCCGAGACGAGTTGTAGTCTGCATCACATGGTGTACACCCCAAGTGGTCAGCAGGCGCCGCCGCTGTGGGCGAACTGGGAGTACCTCGTCGGGGCCTGGCAGGGCCTCAACATCCCGGAGGGCTGGCGGCTGGAACTGATCGAGGAGCGGCTGGTCCCGGTTTCCCCGCCCGAGTACCGGCACGGCCAGATCGTCGATGTCCTCCACCGCGACTTCGCGGCGCGAAGTCCGCGCGACGCCGCCGTTTTCCGGACCGTCAGCGTTGTCATCCCGTCCAGGCGCAGCCTTTTCATCCCGGACCTGCTGGTGGCTGCGGAATCGCGGGCCGCGTCGGACGCGGTGTCGGTCGAGGCGGAGAAAACCCTTCTGGTGGCCGAGATATCCGGCAAGGCCGAGTCGGCCGGGGACCGCGAGCTCAAGCTGTGGAGCTACGCCCACGCCGGGGCTCCGCTGTACCTGGTCGTCGATCCGTGGGCGAAGGGCGGGTCGGTGGTGCGGCTGTACTCCGAACCGCACAACGCCGCCTACCTCCGGTGCGCCGAGGTCCGCTTCGGCGAGGTGATCGAGGTGCCGGAGCCGTTCGGGTTCTCCCTCGACACCGCCGAGTTCTGAGCGCCGGACTCCCGGTCCGGCCGCGGCGTCACTCGTCGGCGAAGGGGTCGCCGTGCTCCGACGGGTCCCAGGACATGCCCGGTACACCCCAGCCGTTGCGCTTGACGGTCTTCTTCGCCGCCCTGGCGTGCCTGCCGACCAGCCTGCTCAGGTACAGGAACCCGTCGAGGTGGTCGGTCTCGTGCTGGAGGCAGCGCGCGAAGAAGCCGGTGCCCTCGACCTCGACCGGGTTTCCGTCCACATCGGACCCCGTCACCTTCGCCCAGTCGGCGCGTCCGGTGGGGAACGACTCGCCCGGCACCGAGAGGCACCCTTCCCAGTCCTCCTCCGGATCGGGCATGCTCTCCGGGACCTCGGTGGTCTCCAGGACGGGGTTCACCACGACGCCCCGGTGCTGGACGCCTTCGTCGTCGGGGCAGTCGTAGACGAACAACCGCAGGTCGACGCCGATCTGGTTGGCCGCGAGCCCGACACCGCTGGCGGCGGCCATGGTCTCGAACATGTCGTCGACGAGCGTGCGCAGCTCGTCGTCGAAGTTCTCCACCAGGCGGGTCGGGTTGTGCAGCACCGGGTCGCCGACGATGCGGATGGGGTGGACAGCCATGCAGCGCAGGGTATCGGCCCGACGCCGGGGCTACGCGCGGGTGTTACCTGACCACGTCGAGGGGCGGGGCATGGTGTAATGAACCGTGGAATCACACGCGTGTGATTCGGCGCGACAACGGGAAAACGCCGGACCCGAATCGCTAGGCGAGGAGCCAGATGGACGCCGCCCAGATGCTGACTGTGCAGGAGATCGCCCGTCAGTGCGAGCAACTGGCACGAACCGTACAGCAACGCGAACAGCTTTCGGAAGCGTCCGGTCGGCATCTGCGGCTCGCCGAGCCGCTCACCGAGCCGATCGCGCGGATCACCGACGCGCTGCCGGAGCAGGCGGCCCCGGAGCACGACCGCGTGGACCCGCTGCCCTCCGACGGCGAACTCGGCGAGCGGGAGTGGAGCATCCTGGCCTTCGAGCGGCAGTGGTGGAAGTCGGCGGGCCGCAAGGACCAGGCGATCCGCGAGCTGTTCGACATGTCCTCGTCGCGCTACTACCAGTTGCTCAACGCCTTGCTGGACAACCCCGCGGCGTTCCGGGCCGATCCGATGTTGATCAAGAGGCTGCGTAAGGTGCGGACCAGCCGGCAGCGGGGCCGGTCCGCTCGCGATCTGGGAATCGAGTTGCACTGATGACTACAGGGGAACCGTCCTCCGGGCCCTCCAGGACCAAGCTCGCCGGCTTCGGGCTGATCGGCGTCGGGGTGGTGGCGGCCGTGGTCGGCGTGAGCACCGCGGTCTCCGGCGACCCGCGCGACACCGCGCAGCAGACGCCGCCCGCCGATCCGCCGGTCGCCTCGTCGGTGCAGAACCCGCCGCCGGTGCCGCCGCAGGAGCCGCCGGCCCCCAGCACCCCGGCGCCGCCTCCGGCACCGAGCACGCAGCCGCAGTCGCCGCCGCCGCTCCCGCCGGCGCAGGAGACCCAGCCGCCCAAGCCGTCTCCCGAGGTGCCGGGCGATGTCGCGCAGGTGCGGATCGTCGTCCGCGTCTACAACAACAGCACCATCGCCGGGCTCGCGCACCGCGCGTCGGAGGACTTCCGCCGCGCCGGCTACGACGTGCCGGAGGTCGGCAACTACTCCGCGGGCCGCATCTACACGACCACGGTCTACTTCCGGCCCGGCACCGAGGAGGAGCAGCAGGCCAAGGTGGTCGCGTCGCAGTTCGGCGCGCGGATGGAACCGCGGTTCCCCGGCATCGAGACGGCGAGCCCAGGCGTGATCGCGATCGTCACCAACGACTACAAGGGACCCGCGCAGGGGAAGTGACCCGCGCGGCATCCCGGGTTGATCCCGCCCGGGACCGCCGAGAACGCGGTTCGGGTTGGTATGCGATGTCCCATGGCTGCGCAGCGGTGGGTGCGGGAAGTACTGCTCGGCGAGCATTCCTTCGTCTTCCTCGTCGAGCTGGCCGACGCGGGCGAGGCCGACCGATTCCGCGATGCGTGCGCGGCCAACCAGTGGACCACCCGCGTCGTGGAGGACGCTGAACGGCGGCTGCCGCTGGCGCCTGCCGACCAGGCCGAGGTCTACCGCAAGTTACAGCTCGCCACCCGGGTCTGGGGCCGCTCATTCGCTCCGCACCAACGCCCGAGGTGATGGGCCGCGAGTTCACATCGGACGGACTGCTGACCATCGTCCTGATGCTGGCGGTGTTGTTGCCGTTCCGGTGTTGGCCGCCGTCCCGTCGGTGGCGGGCCGGATCGCCGGCGCGGTAGCCGAGCGGGCCGAGGACCGGCTCGCCCGCTCGTTGTGGCGCTCGCACCTGGTGCTGGAAGGTGCGGGCTTCGCGGCGCTCTACGTCGGTCGTGGCGGGCAGGTCGGTGTTCGTCGGGGCACGTGGCTGGTGGAGAGGCTGTCCGGCTTCTGGGGGGTGTCCCTGCTAGCGCTGGTGCCGCTGTGCGGCCTCTTCGGCAGGATCGCGGTCCGCTCCATCGGCCGGGAGCGGCTGCGCCGTGCGCTCGGTTGGGGCGTGCCGCTGCTGCTGACCGCGATCCTGCCGGTGTTCGGTGACTGGCTACTGGACACCTACCTGTCGCCGTTCGCACTGGACTCGACCGACGTCAAGGCCGGGCTGACCGACTCGGTGCACCGGGTTGACACGCCGACGGCCGCTATGCGCTGTGGGACCCGGTGGCCGAGCGGTCGAGCCGCGTGAACTCCGGAGCGGTGTCACTGCGGGGAGCCCGGCGCCGACGGCAACTGCGGCTGACGGCGCCGGGAACGCGTCTTCGTGCGTTCTTGCCGTCAGCGCTGAGAGGTGGTGCGACCGTGGGCTTCCGTGTCCGGTCGCCGGTTCAGCGCCTGGAGTCGGCGTAGGTCTCCAGGGAGGCGAGCTGCGCGGGGTCGAGCGACGGCCGAACCGCGGTGCGAGCGACGTCCAGGTGTGCGGCGGAGACCTCCGCGGCGGCGAGGGACTCCCGCATCGCGGTGAGGGCCGCCTCCCGGACCAGTGCCGCGCAGTCCGCCGCCGAGTAGCCCTCCAGCGACCCCGCCAGCGCGCCGAGGTCCACATCGGACGACAGCGGAGTGTTCTTCGCCGCCGAGCGCAGGATCGCCTCGCGCGCGTCGGCGTCCGGCGGCGGCACGTACACCAGCCGCTCCAGCCTTCCGGGCCGCAGCAGCGCCGGGTCGACCAGCTCGGGGCGGTTCGTCGCGCCCAGGACCACGACGTCGCGCATCGGCTCGACGCCGTCGAGCTCGGTGAGCAGCGCCGCCACCACGCGGTCGCCGACGCCGGAGTCCGACGACTGCCCGCGACGCGGGGCCAGCGCGTCCACCTCGTCGAGGAAGACCAGCGCGGGAGCGGCGTTCGCGGCGCGCAGGAACAGCTCCCGCACCGCCCGCTCGGACTCGCCGACGAACTTGTCCATCAGCTCCGCGCCCTTGACCGACAGCACGTTGAGCCGGCCGCTGCCCGCCAGGGCACGCACGAGGAACGTCTTCCCACAGCCCGGCGGGCCGTAGAGCAGCACACCGCGCGGCGGCTGGACCCCCAGCCGGGTGAAGGAGTCCGGGTACTGCAACGGCCACAGCACCGCCTCGGTCAACGACTGCTTGACCTCGGCCATGTCGCCCACCTCGTCCAGCGTCAGGCCGCCGGTCTGGAGGTCGTCCGAAGTGGACATCGAGATCGGGCGGACCGACGACAGCGCGTCGAGCAGGTCCTGCTGGCGGATGCGGGCGTCCTCGGCTCCCGGCTCGCCCCGGTGGCGCAGCGCCGCCACCACCGCCGACTCCCGGCACAGCGCGACCAGGTCCGCGGCGACGAAGCCGGGCGCCCGCTCGGCGACCTCGGCGAGCCGCACGTCGGCCTCCAGCGGCGCGTTGCGCAGCAGCACCCGCAGCAGGTCGGTCCGCGTGGCCGCGTCGGGCAGGCCGATGGTCAGCTCGCGGTCGACCAGTCCCGGTTCGCGCAGGCGCGGGTCCACCGACTGCGGGTGCGCGCTGGTGACCACGACGGCGAGGCGTTCGGTGGCGATCGCGCCCTTCAGCGCGTCGAGCACGACCGTGGCCAGCGGGGGTGGGTCGGACGCGGGCAGCAGATCCTCGACGTCGGTGATGAGCAGCACGCACCCGCCGTCTCCGGCCGCCGCGGTGCTCGCCCGGCCCAGCGCGTCCTGGAACCGCTGAGCGGCGGTGCGGGCCTCGAGCGCGGCGATGCTGGGCGCGCCGACCTCGACCGTCCGGGCACCGACCGACGCCGCGACCGCGCGGGCCATCGTCGCCTTGCCGACTCCGGAGGGGCCGCTGACCAGCACGCCGAGGTGCGGGGTGGCGCCGAGGCGGCGCAGCAGCTCGGGCTGTTCGAACGACAGCCGCAGCCATTCGTCGAGGCGGTTGGCGCTGTCCTTGGCGCCGGCCAGGTCGGACACCGCGACAGCGCTCTCGGCCGGCGCGGCTGGGGCTTCCGGCGCGGGCTGTACGGCGGCCGGCTGCGGCGCGACGCCGTCGTCCGTCGCGGCCGGGGCGAAGGCGTCCGCCCGCCATTCGACCACTGTGGACGGTTTCACCGCGACGACGCCGTCAGGGTCGGTGGCGGTGATGGTGATCAGCTCGTTGGTCCAGGTCATGCCGATCGCCGCGGAGAGCTTGCGCCGCACCTCGCCCGCGTCGGAGCCGGGCGCGGGTGCCACGTCCTGCGGCAGCAGTGACACGGTGTCGCCGGTGCGGAAGACCTTGCCGGTCAGAGCCATGCGCACGGTGTCGGCCGAGACCGTGGCGGTCGCCATCCGCGAGCCCGCGATGCGGAGGCGGTGCGCGGTGCGGACCTCGGCGGGCGAGACCCCGACCTCGGCGCCCTCGGAGAGGCCGAGGTTGGTCAGCGCGACGTCGTCGAGCAGCACCACGCCGGTCGGCCCGCCGGGCGGAGCCGCCGCGGCGAGCGCGACGGTGACCCGGCTGCCGGTCAGCTCCACCGCGCTCCACGGGCGCAGACCCAGCGCGTCGAGCACTTCGGGGTGGAGGCGGACGACCCCGCGCCGGGTGTCCAGGGCCGACGGCGACAGGCGTGCGGTGAGCGTGAGCGAGGGCACGGCCGCAGCTTAATCGCCGCTGCCGCCCACCTCAGCCAGGCGGCGGACTGGTGTCGAGGCTGGTCGCGTCCGGTGCGTGACTTGAACGGCAGGGCACCAGGTCTCGCCGGATCCTGCCCAGCGCGTGCTGGGGCCAGTCCTCGGTCGGCTTCAGCGCGGTGCGGAGTCGTCGCGGTTGCGGCGCAGGCCGAGGCGCCGCCAGCTGCGCCGCGGGCCCTCCGGGCGTCCGCCGCGGCGGGGCAGCCGCATCCGCGGCGGTGCGCCCGCCACGCTGCGGCGCAGCGGCGGCCGCAGGCCGAGCCGCCGCTGCGTGCGGCGCCGGATCGCGCGCCGCTCGCGCGGCGCGGCCTCCCACGCCTCCGGGTGCGAGGCCAGCCAGCGGTATCGGTAGAGCGCGTACGGGATGTGCAGCAGGTACACCACCATCGCGATGGCCAGGGAGATCAGCGGGAAGGTGATGATCCCGGAGGCCAGCAGCGCGACGGCCACCAGCAGCGGGGCGACGGCCTTCGGCGGCACCCGGACAGTCTTGAGCGACAGCGTCGGCAGCCGGCTCACCGCCAGCGCGGCCACGGCGATCACCCACACCATCACCACCGGCTGCTGCGACCACCAGCCGAGGTGCTCGAAGTGCGCGGTCAGCGTCAGCGGCAGCAGCGCGAGCAGACCGGCCGCCGGGGCGGGCACGCCGACGAAGAACTCCTTGGCGAACGGCGGCTGCGCGGTGTCCTCCAGCAGCGTGTTGAAGCGCGCGAGGCGCAGCACCATGCACACCGCGAAGATCAGCGCGACGACCCAGCCCGCCCGGTTGTCCTGCAACTGCCACACGTACAGCGTCAGGGCGGGAGCGACGCCGAAGGACATCGCGTCCGACAGCGAGTCCAGCTCGGCCCCCATCTTGGTGGTGGCGTCGAGCAGGCGCGCTATCCGGCCGTCCAGAGCATCGAGCACGGCGGCCACCCCGATCGCGGCGATGGCCCCGGTCGGCTGCTGGTTCAGCGCGAACATCACGGCGGACAGCCCGGCGCACATCGCCAGCACGGTGATGGCGTTGGGCAGCAGCCGGACGCCTGGGGTGTCGCGCATGCTCATGCGCGGGCCAGTTCGGCTATGACGGTCTCGCCGCCGATGGTGCGCTGGCCCGGCTCGACCAGGACGCGGCTGTCCGCGGGGACGTAGAGGTCGACGCGGGATCCGAAGCGGATCAGCCCGTAGGTGTGGCCGGCGAGGACCTGGTCGCCCTCGGACGCGGAGCAGACGATCCGGCGCGCGACGAGTCCGGCGATCTGCACGACGGCGACCTCGGTGCCGTCGGCGCCGCGGATGAGCATCGAGTTGCGCTCGTTGTCCTCGCTGGCCTTGTCCAGGTCCGCCGACAGGAACTTGCCCGCGCGGTAGGAGACCTTGGTGACCTCGCCGGAGAGCGGCACCCGCTGGACATGCACGTCGAAGATGGTGAGGAACACGCTGACGCGCGTCATCGGGGCCGCACCCAGGCCCAGCTCGGCGGGCGGGACGGCCTTCTCGACGTGCGCGACCGTGCCGTCGGCGGGGGCGACCGCGATGCCGTCGCGCGTCGGGGCGGTCCGGCGGGGCTCGCGGAAGAACCACGCGCACCAGGCGGTGAGGATGCCGCCCAGCACCCCGGCGCCGCGCCAGCGGCGGCGCAGCAGCAGGGTCGCGACGGCGGCGCCGAGCACGAAGGGCCGTCCGGCGGGGTGCATCGGCGGGACCGTGTCGCGGGCGAGCGCGACCAAGTGCGTCAGCGGGCTTGTCTTCGGTTCTTGCTCGGTGCTCATCGAGGTACTACGCCCCTGCGTCGGAGGTCATGGTGCGACGGGCACGCCTGCCCACCGCCGACGGCGCACGGGCCGCCGTGTCGTCGATACAGCATCGCGGACGCGCCAAGCCTACCCGCTACAGGGGGCGAGGTTGATCGAACACAACCGCCTGACCAGCGGATATGGGCAACCTCACCAGTCGGCGTGACGAGCGCGGCGCACGCCATGCCAGTGGCGGGGACCACCGACCGACACGCACCGGTCTCGGATTTGGGGCGTTGGACACGGCGGGGAGTCCGGCATCGGACACGCCGGGTGTTGGGCGTCGGACACGCGGGGTCGTTGGGCATGGGCCACGACGGCGTCGGACACGAGGCAGGCGGGTGTGTCGGGAAGCATGACGGGTGTCGGACACACTTAGCGTCGGGAACGTGGCACGCCGGGCGTTGGACACGCCGAGGCGCCAGGGGCCCGACACGCGCCGGTGTGTAAGGCGCGGCGTGGGTTCGCCGCACATGGTGTCGGGTGCGGGGTTGCTCTCGACGGATTCGATAGCTGCTTTGCCGGACGCAAGGCAGGGGCACGCCGGGCCGTCGGAACTGTCCGATACGCGTCGGTGTGTCGTGTGCTCGACAGGTGCCGATGTGTCGGTTGGTGCGGGGAGTGAGGCCCGCGGGTGGCTTCCAGGAGACAAGTGCCCCGGCCTCACACTGCCGCGTTGTCATGTTTTGCACCGGGCCGCAGCGCTACCGGCCCGCAGCGCTGCCGGGCCGCTACCGCGCTGCCGGGCCTGCTGAGCCGCTACCGCTGTCGGGTCGCTACCAGCTGCCAACGCTGCGAGCTGCTTGCCGCTGCCGAGCCGTTTCGAGCCGCTTGCTGATGTCCAGCGGCTCCCGCTCCGCCGCTTCCCAGTGTCCACACCACGCGCCGTGACGGGCCCTGAAAGCCGGATCGGGACGGGACCGACGCCCCCGAAGCGCCGGTGCCGTCCCGATACCGCGACCGCAAAGCGCCTCCCCGTTGGCGCCAAACGGCCTCCCCCGATGCGGGTCCGTGCACCCCCCGACGGCACACGGTCCCGGTCTCCGTCCCGCACGTTCACCTCGGGCTACCGGCCCGGTCGGCTCGTGCGGACGTCTTTGAGATGTAGTGGATCGACGGGTTGTTACGCGGTTTTCAGTGTAATTGAGTTCACAGAAAGTCCGTAGCCGCTATTGGAGGACATTGGAGCGCGTTTCAGTGACCCGCAGTCATCGATTGACCTGATCGTTCTCACTCCTCCGTGAGATCGCGTTGGTCGTCGATGTCCATCCTCGCGCCCATCAGCTCTCCCAGGCCGCTGTAGGGGTCGCCGTGCTCCATGGAATCAGGGGTGCTGCGCAGCTCGGCCGACGCCGCGCCGTCGGCATCCGGAGCAACCGACCCCTCGTCGAGTGATGACACCGCGTATTCGTCGAGGTATAGATCCAGGACGAGGGTCCAGCCCCGGCGTTCCTGGAGCAGCCGGGCCGACGCGACGTCGCGGCTGTCGACCCACTGCGCGTCCCGTCGCTCGCGCAGCTCCGCCACCGGCGTCGCCGCCAGCTCCGCGAGCTGCTTCCGCTCCGCCCGGCCCGCGCGGGCGACCGCGCCCGCCAGCAGCCGCTGCGCGGTGCTGGCCGTGGTGGGCAGGAGCACCAGCCCGCGGTCGGTGACGACCATGTCGTAGCGCGACCCGGCCAGCTCGACAGGGCTGACGAGGCCCGCGACCGACGCCTCGGGTTCCTCGGCCGGGGGCCTGGAGTGGTTCAGCGGGACCCCGAGGTCGACCAGCGCGCGGTGCAGCCCCGGCACCAGCCGGGGATCGGCCACGGCCGGGCGGACCAGCCGGTCCGGGTCGAGCGGGCGCCCGTTGGTCAGCCGGACCACCGACGGCCCGGCCCAGTCCAGCTCGTGGTGCGCCCGCCCCGCCGACACCAGCGCGTCGACCACCGCGCCGCCGAGCAGCTCGGTGAGCGTGTCGACCGCCGCCTCGGCTATGCGGTCGGGGGCGAGACCGGGGTTGAGCACCGGGTTCACCAGGTCCGGCCCCTCGCCGCGGTGCACCGCCTGCAGGACGCCGCCGATGGCCGGGTCGGTCGTGATCCCGCTCTGCGCGACCGCCGAGCTGAGCAGCGACGCCTGGTGCGCGACGTGCTCGGCGCCTGCCAGCCGCGCCAGCTCCGGCCACGGCATGCGCGGGCCGAGCCCGTCGACCAGGAGCCGGTCCTCCAGCACGGGCACGCTCTTGCGGGGGTTGCGCAGCAGCGCGAACGCCGGGCGGTCGTCGAGCTCCTTGTCGGCGCCACTCATCCGCTTCATCGCGGCGATGCGCTCGCGGGTGGTCGGGTGCCCGCTGTCCCCGGCGGACTCGGCGGCGATCGCCTGCTTGGCGCGTTCGGCGAGCTTGGGCTTGCGGACGCTGTTCTCCATGAACGCCCGGAAGCCCAGCAGCACGTCGGGCGTGCGCTCCACGCTCACCGCCATGCTGAGGTAGCTCTCGGCGTACTCGCGCCAGCCGAACTCGATGGCGGTGGCCTTGCGCAGGGCGGTCACCGCCGCGCGCTTGCCGGTGACCCGCACCGCGACCGCGTCGGCCGCCAGCTCCAGGTCCGGGCTGGTGCTGCCCGCGGCGGCGCTGTAGAGGCGGGCGTAGCCGCCGAAGAGCCACTTCGTCGGTCCGCCGGTCAGGTCGGAGGCGGCCCGCTCCACGCTCGTCGACGCCCGGTAGGCCATCGCGGTCAGCCTGCCGCGCGCCGCGAGGTGGCCGATCTCGTGGGCCAGCACCGCGCGCAGCTCGCTGGCCGTCAGCCCGGCCAGCAGCGGCAGCCCGACCTCCAGGTAGCGGGCGCGGGTGCGCAGGCCCAGCAGCGCGGTGTCCTCCCGGACGAAGGCGTTGGGTTCGGAGGTGACGCGGATCTCGTCGGGTGCCGCGGTGTGGGCGGCCGAGCAGATCGCGTCGACCGCCTTCCACAGCTGGGGGTGTTCGGACCGGCTCAGCGCGACGCCGCGCGGGCGGTTGCGGGAACGCAGCACGGCGCGCATGCCGACGCCCAGCACGGCGCCGACGACCAGTGCGACCAGCGCGACGCGCAGGCCGCTGCCCCGGTCGTATCCGAACGTGAACACCGCGATCGCGAGCAGGCCGGCGACGAGCCCGATCGGAAGGGCGAAAAAGCCGATGTGCAGCGCCAACGCGAATGCGGCGCGCCAGGGGCCACGCAATGTGCTCAAACTCCCGGTCGAGGTCGGACGGGTGGGGTGCAGTCTTCGTGGAAAACTGTCGGGCGTCAATCCACCAGCAGCACGTCCACTGTGGAGCCCTCGGGTAGCGTGGTCGTCTCCTCCGGGATCTCCAGCAGGCAGTTGGCCGCCGCCATCGCCGTCAGCAGGTGCGAACCCGTGCCGCCCTGCGTCCGGACCTCACCGGTCGCCGGGTCGAACACCGCCCTCCGGTACTGGCGCTTGCCCGCCGGCGCGACCAGCTCCTCGGTCAGCGTCGCCTGGCGGACCTCGCGCCGGGTGCGGGAGTGCCCGGCGGCGGCGCGCAGCACCGGACGCACGAACACCTCGAAGGACACCATCGCGCTGACCGGGTTGCCCGGCAGCGCCACCACCGCCGGGCCGCCGCGGTAGCGGCCGCAGCCCTGCGGCATGCCCGGCTGCATCGCGACCTTGGTGAACTCCACGCCGTTGCCGCTGAGGGCGTCCTTGACCACCTCGTACGCACCCGCGCTGACGCCGCCGGAGGTGATGATCAGGTCGGTGGAGTCCAGGTGCGGCGACAGCACGGCGTGGAAGGCGTGCACGTCGTCCGGGACGAAGCGCAGCAGCCGCGCGTCCGCATCCGCGGCGCGCACCGCCGAGGCGAGCATGAGGCCGTTGGACTCGTAGATCTGCCCCGGCTCCAGCGGCGTGCCGGGCGCCACCAGCTCCGAGCCGGTCGACAGGATCAGCACCCGCACCGGCCGGTGCACCGGCAGCCGCTCGGCCCCGACGGCCGCGGCCACCCCGAGCTGCGGGGGCGTGAGCGAGGTACCCGCGCTGAGCACTGTCGCGCCGGACGCGACGTCCTCGCCCGCGCGGCGGATGTGCGCACCGGGCTGCACCTGCGCGTACGCGCGGACCTCGGTGACACCGCCGTCGGTGCGCTCGACCGGGATGACGGCGTCGGCTCCGGGCGGCACCTGGGCGCCGGTCATGATCCGGTGCGCGGTGCCGGGCTGCAGCGGCGGGTTCTGCACCCGGCCCGCGGGAACGTCCTCCGGAACCGGCAGCACGACCGGGTTCTGCTCGTCGGCGCCCGCCAGGTCGACCGAACGGACCGCGTAGCCGTCCATCGCGGAGTTGTCGAAGGGCGGCAGCGGGATGGACGCGGTGAGGTCGGTGGCCAGGGCCAGCCCGAGGCAGTCCTCCAGCGCACGCGGCTCGACCGGGGTCGGTGCGAGCAGCTCCGCGATGCGCTGCTGGTACTCGGGCACCGGCGTGAGCCGCTTGGTTCCAGTTCCGTTCGACACGCCCCGATGATCGGTCATCGACCCCACCGCTGTCGCCACCGGCGTGCGTAATCCCATCGTCCGCGCCGCGTGGCAGACTGCGGACCACCGGATCACCCGACGTCCGGGGGTCCGATGGTGGCGGGGATCCGCCGCGGCCGGGTGGGGGTCCGGCAACGGTTTTCGAAGGAGGATCGGCGTGCAGGTACGTACCCGGCACACCCCGTCGTTCGGGGTCGCGCGGCTGCTGCTGGCGCCGGGGGAGCCGGTGCAGGTCGAGTCCGGGGCGATGCTCGCGACCAGCTACGGCGTGACGGTCGAGTCCCGCGCCCAGGGCGGCTTCCTGAAGTCGCTGGCGCGCGCCGCGCTCGGCGGCGAGTCGCTGTACGTGTCGACCTACACCGCGCCGCAGCAGGGCGGCTGGGTGGACGTGGCGCCGAACCTGCCCGGCGACCTCAACGTGATCGAGCTGGACGGGCGCACCGGCTGGTGCGTCACCCGGGGGTGCTGGCTGGCCTCGGCCAGCACCGCGCAGATGGAGACGCAGTGGGGCGGGTTCCAGAACCTCTTCGGCGGCGAGGGCGGGTTCATGACCCACGTCGCCGGGCACGGCCCGGTGGTCGTCTCCTGCTACGGCGCGCTGGACGTGATGACGCTGCAGCCGGGCGAGTTCGTCACCGTCGACACCGGCCACGTGGTGGCATATGCCGACGCGGTCCAGACCAGGCTGCGCCAGATCAATCAGGGAATCGCGCAGTCGCTCAAGAGCGGTGAGGGGCTCGTGTTCGATTTCGCCGGACCCGGGCAGGTGCTCACGCAGACGCGGAATCCGCGCGGACTGGTGAGCTGGCTCCAGGCGAACGGATTGGGCTCGCGTTCCTGAATCCGCTGAGCGGTGAATGCAGTTGGTACCAGCAGGGGATTGGACTTCGCGGCGAGTCGTGGTCGGCGGCCCGAATCAGCCGGATCGATAACTGTCAGTGGCCATCGAAAACACCCGTTCGGCCCAGTGTTTCGCGGAAAAGTTGCATTGCCGAACCCGCGACGGGATCAGTTTTCTCGGGTAGCGTTGCCCTCGCTCCATCGGCGCGAATGCGCCGTGCATCACATTTCCATGAGGAGGACGCCGTGGCGGTCGGCACGGTCAAATGGTTCAACTCGGAGAAGGGCTACGGGTTCATCGCCACTGACGGTGGATCCGATGTGTTCGTCCATTACTCCGCGATCAACATGTCCGGGTTCCGCACCCTAGCCGAGGGCGACCGGGTGGAATTCGAGGTGAAGGCGGGACGAGACGGTCGCAGCCAGGCTGACGGCGTTCGCAAGCTCTGACCCGGTGCCCGTGGGCCGGTTCGCGGCTCGCCTGCCGGGTCACGGGCACGTCCACCAACGGTGAGTGCGCCGCGCGGATCGCGCGGCAGCGGCGGTAGCGGGCCGCCGCGGTGGCGCATCCGCCCTTGTTGAACCGATCGAACGTTGACCGTTCGACGTCTACCGATCGAACCTTGGCCGGTCGGACTTTGGCCGGTCGAATGCCGGCCGATCGAAGCGGTGTCCGCGCGGGCCGGCACGCGGGATCCCCGCGAATTCATGGCCGCATCCTCCAACGCCGCTGTCCTGCGGCGGTCGCATTCGGCATCGCCGCCGTGCGCCGGAGTCGGAGTCGTCACGGGTGTGTGTCGACCTTGACCGAACCCGCAGACGGGGCGTACCGCGAAACGTTAGGCTTCGCCGCGTGTCGGAAGACCTCACCGGGCGCCGTCTCGGCCACTACAAGATCGACGCAGTGCTCGGCCGCGGCGGTATGAGCGTGATGTACCGCGCCACCGATACGCGGCTCGGCCGCAAGGTCGCGCTCAAGGTCATGGGTGAGCACATCACCGGTGACGCCGAGTTCCGCGAGCGCTTCGTCGACGAGGCGCGCAACACCTCCGCGATCGACCACGCCAACATCGTGCCGCTGTACGACTTCGGCGAGGTCGACGGCATGCTCTACATCGCTATGCGGCTGGTGGACGGCTCCGACCTGGCCAGCAAGATCAAGGACGGGCCGATCTCGGCGCAGCGCACCCTCGAGCTGCTCGGGCAGGTCGCCGAGGCGCTGGACATGCTGCACGAGCGCAACCTCGTCCACCTCGACCTCAAGCCGGCCAACGTGCTGGTCACCTCGCGCGAGTCGTCCAGCGAGCACGTGTACCTGGCCGACTTCGGCCTCACCCGGCGCGGCGCCACCGGCCACCGCACCAGCAGCGGCGACTTCCTCGGCTCGCCGACCTACGCCGCGCCCGAGCACCTTCGCGGCGAGCCCGTCGACGGGCGCACCGACCTGTACGCGCTGGCCTGCATGCTCTTCGCGTGCCTGACCGGGCGCCCGCCCTTCCAGGGCCAGGTCCAGGAGGTCATCCAGGGCCACCTGCACGGAGAGCCGCCCAAGGTCACCTCGCTGGTGGTGCTGCCCGCCGACATCGACGACGTGCTGCGCCGGGGCATGGCCAAGAAGGCCGACCAGCGGTACTCGACCTGCAAGGGCCTGATCACCGCGGCCAAGGCGGCGCTGTCGCCGGTGGCCGGCGAGGGTGCCGGGCGCAGGCGGACCGAGGCCGTGCCGCCCGGCCCGCCGTCCGGTGCGGTGCCCGTGCAACAGCAGCCGCAGCAGGCGTACCCGCCTCCGCCGCCGGTGCAGCAGCAGCCCTACCCCGGGCCGCAGCAGTACCAGCAGCAGATGCCGCAGACCCTGCCGCCGCCCGCCGGCGACCCGGTCCGCCTGCGCCCGCCGATGCCGGTCGGCTCGTCGTCGTTCGCCACGAAGTCGGGCGGCTCGGCGAAGTGGGTCGTGCCGGTGCTGGTCGTGGTCGCGCTGGGCGTGCTCGTGGTGCTGTTCGTGCTGATGGCCAACTCGTTCGGCTCCGGCGGCGGCTCCACCGAGCCGACCAGCTCGCGGACCTCGACCTACAACAGCAACAACCTGCCTTCCGAGGTGCCGACCATCGGCGACTGACCCAGACTGGTCCGCGGGTTCGGGTCGGTGTCGCCGGCTCGGGCTGCTGGCGTTGTCGGCTCGACAGGCGTCGGCGCGCGGGTCGGTGTGTCCGGTTTGCTGACCGAGTCGGTTTCTCCGGTTTGTCGGCGGACCTGTCGACGGGGTCGAGCTGGCAGCGACCGGCCGGAGCTCCCATCGGTTGGCCTGCGGTGGTCGGCTCTGGGCGATCCGTCGGTGGGGCTGGCAGCCCTCGGCGCTGGGCTGTGGGCTGGCGGTACCGGGCTGGTCCGAGGGCCGGCGGCGGTGGGCGCTGGACTCGTCCGTGCGGGCCGGGCGGGCTGCGGCGGGGGTCACCCACCAGTTCCCCCTCGCTTGCACTCGCCACGCGAGAGTGCTAAACACGGTACTGGCACTCAGCAAGGTCGAGTGCCAGGTCGGGACGGTGAGGCCGTCCTCGCGGCACCACACGACGGTGCCGTCGGGAGCGGTCGTCCGTCGCGGGCACCGAGCCTGGCCGAGCACGAGTCCTGCCGTGGGGAGTACCTGGTTCTCCACGGCGTCCAGACAGGTGGAGGACCACACCGCAATGGCCAAGATGATCGCGTTCGACGAGGACGCCCGCCGCGGTCTTGAGCGCGGCATGAACACCCTCGCCGACGCCGTCAAGGTGACGCTCGGCCCGAAGGGCCGCAACGTCGTGCTCGAGAAGAAGTGGGGCGCGCCGACCATCACCAACGACGGCGTCTCCATCGCCAAGGAGATCGAGCTCGAGGACCCGTGGGAGAAGATCGGGGCCGAGCTGGTCAAGGAGGTGGCGAAGAAGACCGACGACGTCGCCGGTGACGGCACCACCACCGCCACCGTGCTGGCCCAGGCCCTGGTTCGCGAGGGCCTGCGCAACGTCGCGGCCGGCGCCAGCCCGATCGCGCTGAAGCGCGGCATCGAGAAGGCCACCGAGGCGATCGCCGAGCAGCTCCTCAAGAGCGCCAAGGAGATCGAGACCAAGGACCAGATCGCCGCCACCGCCGCCATCTCCGCCGGTGACCGCCAGATCGGTGAGCTGATCGCCGAGGCGATGGACAAGGTCGGCAAGGAAGGCGTCATCACCGTCGAGGAGAGCAACACCTTCGGGCTCGAGCTCGAGCTCACCGAGGGCATGCGCTTCGACAAGGGCTACATCTCGCCGTACTTCGTCACCGACTCGGAGCGGATGGAGGCGTCGCTGGACGACCCGTACATCCTGCTGCTGAGCTCGAAGATCTCCAACGTCAAGGACCTGCTCCCGCTGCTGGAGAAGGTCATGCAGGCCAACAAGCCGCTGCTGATCATCTCCGAGGACGTCGAGGGCGAGGCCCTGGCGACCCTGGTGGTCAACAAGATCCGCGGCACCTTCAAGTCGGTCGCCGTCAAGGCCCCCGGCTTCGGTGACCGCCGCAAGGCGATGCTGCAGGACATGGCCATCCTCACCGGTGGTCAGGTCATCAGCGAGGAGGTCGGCCTCAAGCTGGAGAGCGCTGACCTGAGCCTGCTGGGCCGCGCCCGCAAGGTGGTCGTCACCAAGGACGAGACCACCATCGTCGAGGGCGCCGGTGACGACGAGCAGATCGCCGGCCGGGTCAACGAGATCCGCGCCGAGATCGAGCGCTCGGACTCCGACTACGACCGCGAGAAGCTGCAGGAGCGGCTGGCCAAGCTGGCCGGCGGCGTGGCCGTCATCAAGGCCGGTGCGGCGACCGAGGTCGAGCTCAAGGAGCGCAAGCACCGCATCGAGGACGCGGTCCGCAACGCCAAGGCCGCCGTGGAGGAGGGTGTCCTCGCCGGCGGTGGCGTGGCCCTGCTGCAGGCGACCGTCGCCGCGTTCGACGGGCTCAAGCTCGAGGGTGACGAGGCGACCGGCGCCAACAGCGTCCGGCTCGCCGTCGAGGCCCCGCTGAAGCAGATCGCCGTCAACGCCGGCCTCGAGGGCGGCGTCGTCGCGGAGAAGGTCAAGAACCTGACCCCGGGTCACGGCCTCAACGCCGCGACCGGCGAGTACGAGGACCTGCTGGCCGCGGGCATCATCGACCCGGCCAAGGTCACCCGCTCGGCGCTGCAGAACGCCGCTTCCATCGCCGCGCTGTTCCTGACCACCGAAGCCGTGGTCGCGGACAAGCCGGAGAAGGAGGCCGCGGGCGCCGCTGCCGGTGCCGACCCGATGGGCGGCATGGGCGGCATGATGTAAGTCCTGCCTCGCAGGTTTCGAAGGGCCGTCCCCGGGCTTCCGGGGGCGGCCCTTCGTTGCTGTTCAGGGCGGGGCCTCTTCTTTCCTGGGCGGCGGTCTTTCGGGCTGTTCAGGGGGCTTGTGCGTATCGACGGGCCTGTGGTCGTGTTGGGGCTCGTGGCCGTATCCAGGGGCCTTGTCGTTTGGGGGCTCGGCTTTTGCGGCGTGGCTACTACGGGGTTGCCGTGTCGATGGTGCTGCGCCAGCGGCGCACCAGGTCGGGGCGCACCGGGCTGGACCAGTCCTCGCGGGCGCCGGTGCCGATGTGGAAGGCGCGCACGCCTGCGGCTCGCAGGTCGTCGACGTGCTCCTGCCGCAGGCCGCCGCCGGCCAGCAGCACGACGCCGTCGATATCCTGCGTCGCGGCTTGTTCGTGCAGCTCAGCAAGGCCCTCGCCGACCCCGTCGGGGTGTCCGGCGGTCAACACCGCGTCGGGGCCGAGCGAGACGGCGTGGTTCCAGGCGAGGCGGTAGTGCACGGCGTGGTCGACGGCGCGGTGGAACGTCCAGGAGGACCCGTCGCCGAGTTCGGCGACGACGTGCCGGGTGGACCCGACGTCCACCTCGCCGTGCTCGTCGAGGAAGCCGAGGACGAACTCGGTGACACCCAGCTCGCGCAGCTCACCGGCCCGCCTCCGCAGCGCGTCGACGTCGCGTGCGAGGTAGCCGGAGTCCTCACGCAGCATCACCCGGACGGGAAGATCGGTGGCGGAGAGCACGCTGCGGACAGTGGCGGCGTCGGGAGTGAGGCCGTCGGCGGCGATGTCGCGGACCAGCTCCAGCCGGTCCGCGCCGCCCTCCTGCGCGGCCACGGCGTCCTCGGCATCCAGTGCGATGACCTCGAGAAGCGCAGTCATGGCGGCACCGTACCCATCGGGGTGGTGGGGGAAACGCCGGTGGCGGGGCGCCTTCTGCGGCGGCTTGGCTGGGCGGGCGACTTTGGGAGCGGGGGCGTAGGGGCGTATTCGGTGGCGGCTTGGCTGGGCGGGTGACTTTGGGAGCGGGGGCGTAGGGGCGTATTCGGTGGCGGCTTGGCTGGGCGGGTGACTTTGGGAGCGGGGGCGCCCGGCTTTTCGAGGCAACGCTTGGTGCTGGCGGGGCGCCTTCGGAGCGGGGGCGCGTGAGTTCTCGAGCCAGTCACCCTGGCCTTGCGGCTTGCGGTGGGTGGTGGGTTTCTGGGGCGCTCGCCGCCCCCAGCATCCCCCGGCAGGTCTCCGGGATGAGTGGGTTTTCGAGGCATCCTGCGGTTTGGCGGTTGGCGGTTCTCATCCCGTCGACCTCCACGAGGGCTATCAGACCGCGTCAAGGGGGCCATTTTTCGAGGAAACGTGCGGCTCGCATCTAGCGGGCCCCCTTGACACGGTCTGATCGGGCTGGCGCCAGGTCGACGGGATGAGAACCGGGCCCCACCCTGGTTGGGGCCGTAGGAGGTGCGCCGCCGACGAGGCACGGGAGCGGGGCGGTGGGTGATGTGATCTCCTTGTGACATCAGTGTCGGCGACGCGAGAGGCTGGAGACACCATGTGCAGGCGGATCCGGATGGCGGCGCTGCTGGGCGCGGTGGCCCTGCTGGCGGGGTGCACCGACCAGCCCGCCGGCAGGCCCGCCGAGGAGACCCCCGGGACGTCGGGGGCGCTGCCTGCGACCGGTGTTCCGCAGGTGACGCCGCAGCCGAAGAAGATCGAGCGGCTGGGTGACGACATCGCGGTGCGCGGGCGGGTGCAGCTCGTCGTGGATCCGATGGCCGACAAGCCGACGCGGGATCTGGCCGTGCGGGTGCTGGAGATGGCGGGGGCCGACGAGGTCCTCGTCCGCGAGCCGGGCCAGCCCGAGCAGAGCGCTCATCTGACGGTGCGTCTCGGCGACCGGGGTGCGCCCGGGGTCACCAAGGGCCTCCAGGAACTGGGCTTCCACGCCCCGATGCCGACGCCGCCGGAGGGTTACGTGCTCGCCGGGCGCGGCGGCGACCAGCCGACGCTGGTGATGGGCGCCTCCGATCCGTCGGGCGCGTACTACGCGGTCCAGACGTTGCGCCAGCTCGTCTCGCCCGGCCGGATCGCCGGGGTCGGCGTGTCCGACAGCCCGCGGATGCCGATCCGGGGCAGCATCGAGGGCTTCTACGGCAGCCCCTGGACGCACGCCGAGCGCATGGACCAGCTCGCCTTCTACGGCGACGTCAAGCTCAACACCTACGTCTACGCGCCCAAGGACGACCCCTACCACCGGGAGCAGTGGCGCGACCCGTACCCGCCGGACAAGCTTGCCGAGGTCAAGGAGCTGATCGGGCAGGCCGCCGCGCACCACGTCAAGTTCACCTTCGCGCTCTCGCCCGGCAACTCGATCTGCTACAGCGACCCGCGGGATGTCCAGACGCTGGTCAACAAGCTGCGCGCGGTCCACGACGCTGGTGTCCGCGACTTCTCGATCCCGCTGGACGACATCTCCTACACGCGCTGGAACTGCCCGCAGGACCAGGCCCACTACGGTGCGCCGTCGCAGGGTGCGGCCGGGCGGGCCCAGACCGACCTGCTCAACCAGGTCCAGCGCGAGTTCATCGCCACGCACCCCGACGTGTCGCCGCTGCAGATGGTGCCCACCGAGTACTCCGACGTGGAGGACTCGCCGTACAAGACCGCGCTGCGCACCGGCCTCGACCCGCGGGTGCTGGTAATGTGGACCGGCGACGGCGTCATCCCCAGGCGCATCAGCGTCGCCGACGCCAAGGCGGCCGAGAAGGTCTGGGGCCGCAAGGTGTTCATCTGGGACAACTACCCGGTCAACGACTTCGACAACTCCGTGGGGCGGCTGATGCTCGGCCCCTACGCCAAGCGCGAGCCGGGGTTGAGCGCACAGGTCGTCGGCGACGTGGTCAACCCGATGAACCAGGCGGCGGCCAGCAAGGTCGTCGAGATCGGAGCCGCCGACTTCTCCTGGAACGACGAGGACTTCGACGCGCAGCGCGCGTGGCGGGCGGCTGCCGAGTACCTGGCGGGCGACCGGTTCGCGGGCGGCAGGCCGGGTCTGTCGGCCGACCCGGCGACGGTCGACTCGCTGCTGGTGTTCTTCGACCTCGAGCACATGGCCCCGTTGGCCAGCGGCAAGCCGTGGCTGGAGCCCGCTCCCGAGCTGGCCCGCCGCATCGCGGAGTTCAACCGGGCCTGGCAGGCCGGCGACCGCGCGGGCGCGATCGCGGGGCTGCGCGGCTACGCGCAGGCGATCAAGGACGCCCCGCAGCGGATCCGGGCCGGGGCGGCGCCGGACTTCGTCTCCGATTCGGGGCCGTGGCTGGACGCCACCGTGCTCTGGGGCGATGCGCTGCTGGCCACGCTGGACGGGCTGGAAGCCCGGGCAGGTCGCGACGAGGCGCGGGCGGGCGAGCGGTTCGCCGCCGCCGGGAAGCTCGCCGACCAGGCCGGCCAGGTCCACACGGTGCCCGGTGAGAGCAGGCCGCAGGGCCCGGTGCGGGTCGCCGACGGCGTCCTCGACGTCTTCGTGGAACAGGCGCCCGGTCTGCGCTGAGGCGTCACTCCTGCGGGACGATCAGCCAGCAGGCGAGGTAGAGCAGGATGCCCATGCCGAAGCCGAGCAGCGTGGCCGCGACGAGGACGACCCGGATGAGCGTGGCGTCGACGTCGAGCGCCCGGGCGGCGCCGCCGCACACCCCGGCGATCATGCTGTCCTCGCGGCTGCGCCGGAACCTGCGGGACTCGGTGGTCTCCGCGGTGCTGAAGTGGTGGACGTTGCTGTTCTCGGTCATGCCCCGATCGTGCCGCCGCCGGGTCCGCGGGGCCTCGGGGCTGAACCCCGGGCCGACCCGGATTCGCCCCCTACCGGCCGTCAGGCCGCGGACGGGCGGTGGACGTCGAGCAGGTCGGCGCCCTGCTCCTCCCACCTGTCGTAGAGCACGTCGCTGCCGTAGCGGGCGACGAGCTGCGCCTCGTTGCGGGTGATCGGCACCAGCGTGATGATCTGCAGCACCGGACGCCCCTCGTGCAGCAGCACGTCGAACTCGTCACCCAGGTGCGGGTGCGGGGCAGCCAGCGCCCCGGCGATCTCGGTGTCGGGCAGCAGCGCCCGGTCGTTCATGATCAGCGCGCCGTAGCCGACCCGGCTGCGCGACTCGGTGAGCAGCTCCGCGATCACACCGGTGAGGTGCCGGGCGTGGCGCTCCTGGTCGGCGCGCGTCGTGCACACCAGCTCCTGCGGCAGCGGCGCTCCCGCGGTGTGCATGCGCAGCCCGCTGGTCAGCACCGACACGTGCGCGCCGTCGCGGTGGTCGCAGTAGACCAGGTGGTAGCCGCGCTCACGGCCGCCCGCGGTGCTGCTGTCGGCGCCCCGGATCCGCCCGATGTGGGCTTCGACGTGGGCGGGGAATCCGCTGAACCGGCTCATATGCGAGGGATCTTACGGATCCGCTCCGCGGTGCCGACCGCGGTCCGGAGGTCTCCCGGTGGCACGGGTGCGACGCATAGCCTCTGGCCCATGGGCAGGCCACCACGCCACGACGCGGACAAGCTCCTGGACGCAGCGGTCGCGATCGTGGCCGAGAGCGGTCCGAGGGCGGTGACGATGGCCGCGGTCGCGCGGGCCGCAGGAGCCGCCGAGCGGCTCGGTCTACCACCGCTTCCCCGACCAGCCCGCGCTGCTGGCGGCCCTGTGGCTGCGGACCGTCCAGCGGTTCCGGTCCGGCTTGTTCGAGGTGCTCGAGTCGGGTCCCCCGAGGGAGGTGGCGGTCGCCGCCGCGCGCCACGTGGTCGAGTGGTCGCGTCGCAACACGGCGCAGGCGCGGGTGCTGCTCGCGGGCTCCGCGGCTTTCGGCGAGTCGGAGTGGACCCCTCAGGCCAGGGACGAGCTGCGCCGCCTCAACGAGGAGATGTTCGCCGCGATGGCCGAGGTCGCGCGGGGCACGGGGACCTGCGGCGAGCTGGGCTACGGCCGGTTCTCGCTGGCCGTGGTGGACCTGCCGATCGCGGTCGTCCGGCGCAACCTCACGCGGGGTGACGAGATCCCCGAGCACGAGGTCGCCGTCGTGGTCGAGGCCGTGCGGGACCTGCTGGCCGACGGCCAGGGGCGCTGACGAGGGGCCGCGCCCCGAGCGGGGTGGCGCGATCGCACCGGTGTTTTCCGCGACTCCGGCGGATACGCTCGCGGCATGGCCGATGACGCGCTGGGCATGAAATCGCCGGCCGACGTGGCGGCGGCGCTGGACGCGACCGGGTACCTGCCCGATGACGGGATCGCGACCGCGGCGTTCCTGTCGATGCGGATGCGACGCCCCCTGCTGTGCGAGGGCGAACCGGGCACCGGCAAGACCGCGCTGGCGCAGGCGCTGGCGAGCGCCCTGGACGTGGAGCTGATCCGGTTGCAGTGCCACGAGGGCATCGACGCCGCGCAGGCGCTCTACGACTGGGACTTCCCCCGGCAGTTGCTGCACCTTCGCACGCTGGAGGCCGCCTCGGGCGGCTCGCTGGACCCCGACGCCGCCGAGTCGTCCCTCTACACCAGCCGGTTCCTGCTCGACCGGCCGTTGCTGCGCGCCCTGCGGGAAGCGCCCTGCGTGCTGCTGGTGGACGAGATCGACCGCGCCGACGACGAGTTCGAGGCGTTCCTGCTGGAGGTGCTCTCGGAGTACTCGGTGAGCATCCCCGAGTACGGCGTGGTGCGGGCCGCCGAGCCGCCGATCGTCGTCCTGACCTCCAACCGGACCCGCGAGGTGCACGACGCGCTCAAGCGGCGCTGCCTCTACCACTGGCTCGAACACCCCGGTCTGGAACGCGAGGTCGCCATCCTGCGCCGGCGGCTGCCGGGCCTCGACGAGCGGCTCGCCGAGCAGGTCGCGGCGGCGGTGCAGCGGATGCGCCAGCTCGAGCTGCTCAAGCCGCCGGGGGTCGCCGAGGCGCTGGACTGGGCGCAGTCGCTGCTGGCGCTCGGCAAGGACGAGCTGGACACCGAGGTCGCGGCGAGCACCCTCGGCGCCGTGCTGAAGTACCGGGAGGACGCCGAGCGGGTCCGCGCCGAGTGGGAGTGAGGACGACATGGACCGCACGGTGATCGGGCTGGTGGGGTTCGCCCGCGCGCTGCGGCATTCCGGCATGGCCTGCGGTCCCTCCCGGGTGCAGGCGTTCCTCGACGCCGCCGAGGAGGTCGGCCTGGACGACCGGGACTCGCTGTACTGGGCCGGACGGCTCACGCTGTGCTCCGACCCCGACGACATCCCGCGCTACGACACCGCGTTCGGCTGCTGGTTCGGCCACGACCCGATGCCCTCGCCGCAGGGCGGCCACGCCGTACCCCGCCCGGCGCGGATCGCGGCGCTGACCGCGGCCTCCGGCGAGAGCGACGAGGGCGCCGAGCCGCTGTCGGCCGCGGCCAGCGAGGCCGAGGTGCTGCGCAGGCGCGACTTCGCCGAGCTGGGCGCCGCCGAGCGGGAGCACCTGCGCAGGCTGCTCGCGGTGCTGCGCCCCGATCCGCCGCAGCGGCCCGCGCTGCGCCGGGCGCCGTCGAGGCGCGGCGGGCTGGACGCCCGCGCCACGCTGCGGGAGCTGCTGCGCACGGCCGGGGAGCCGTTGCGGCTGCCTCGGCGGAGCCGGGCACGCAGGCCGCGGCGGGTGGTGCTGCTGATCGACGTGTCCGGGTCGATGGCGCCCTACGCCGACTCGCTGCTGCGCTTCGCCCACGTCGTCGTCCGCCGCTCGCCCGCCAGCACGGAGGTCTTCACGCTGGGCACCCGCATGACGCGGGTCAGCAGGCAGTTGCGGCAGCGCGACCCGGAGCAGGCGCTGGACGCCGCCGCCCGCGCGGTGCCGGACTTCTCCGGCGGCACCCGGCTCGGGGAGACGCTGCGGGCGTTCCTGGACCGCTGGGGGCAGCGCGGGGTGGCGCGCGGCGCGGTCGTGGTGCTGTTCTCCGACGGCTGGGAGCGCGGTGACGTGTCGGTGCTGGCCGAGCAGATGCGCAGGCTGCGCCGGCTCACCCGGTCGGTCATCTGGGCCAACCCGCACGCCGGGCACGAAGGCTACGAACCGGTGCAGTCCGGAATTCTCGCCGCCATGCCGCACGTTGATGGGATGGTCGCCGGTCACAGCCTGCGCGCGTTGGAGGAGATCTGGGCGCGGGTACTCGACCGCTGAGAGCCGCAGGGGAGTCGTCGTGCGAGACGTGCTGGACGAACTGATCAAGCGCTACGAGTCGGGGCAGGCCGTCGGGCTCGGCACCGTGGTGGCGACCTTCCGCTCCGCGCCGCGACCACCGGGCGCGGCGATGCTGGTCACCGCCGACGGTGAGGCGGTCGGCAGCGTGTCGGGCGGCTGCGTCGAAGGCGCGGTGTACGAGCGGGGCGAGGCGGTGCTCGACGGTGAGCGCCCGGCGTTGCAGCGCTACGGCGTCAGCGACGACGACGCCTTCGCCGTCGGCCTGACCTGCGGCGGCATCCTCGACGTCTTCGTGGAGCGCGTCGACCGGGAGTCGTTCCCCGAACTGGGCGAGGTCGCCGAGTCGGTGCGGCTGGAGGAGCCGGTCGCGGTGGCGACCGTCGTCGAACACCCGGACTCCGACCGCATCGGGGCGCACCTGGTGATCTGGAACGACCGGACCAGCGGCGGGCTCGGCGAGCAGCGCGTCGACGACGCGGTGGTCGACGACGCGCGCGGCATGCTGGCCGCGGGGCGCAGCGGTGTCCTGGAGTACGGCCCGCAGGGCCAGCGCCGGGGCGAGGGGATGCGGGTGTTCGTCAACGCTTTCGAACCGCCGCCGCGGATGCTGGTGTTCGGCGCGATCGACTTCGCCGCCGCGATGGCCCGCATCGGCTCGTTCCTGGGCTACCGCGTCACCGTCTGCGACGCGCGGCCCGTGTTCGCCACCCGCAGCAGGTTCCCCGAGGTCGACGAGGTCGTGGTCGACTGGCCGCACCGCTACCTGGCCGCCGAGGTGGAGGCGGGCCGGGTCGACGAGCGCACCGCGGTGATGGTGCTGACCCACGACCCGAAGTTCGACGTGCCGCTGCTGGAGGTGGCGCTGCGGCAGCGGCTGGCCTACGTCGGGGCGATGGGCTCGCGCCGGACCCACGACGACCGGATCGCCCGGTTGCGCGAGGTCGGGGTGGGCGACCGCGAGCTGGAGCGGCTCAGTTCCCCCATCGGGTTGGACCTGGGTGCCCGCACGCCGGAGGAGACCGCGGTGTCCATCGCGGCGGAACTCATCGCCCTGCGCTGGGGTGGTCGCGGAGTGCGACTGTCCGAACGGGAGGGCCCGATCCACCATCACTCGTGAGCCCGCTTGCCCGTGCCTCCTCCGCGTAGCAGGCTCTGGGGAGTGACGCCCGTCACCCAGGCGGAGCAGTCCGGTTCCCGAATGTCCGCGCAACGCGCCTCGTGAGCGGCAAGGCCGGCCGGCGCCGGATGGCCGCCCGCGATGGACGAACCTCCGAGGAGGCCGCAATGCCGCGCATCACCGTCAACGTGGACGGCACCCGTTACACCGACGACGTAGAGCCTCGAACACTCCTCGTCCACCACCTACGCGAGCGACTCGGAAAGGTCGGCACGGTCGTCGGTTGCGACACCAGCAACTGCGGGGCGTGCACCGTCCACCTCGACGGCCAGAGCGTGAAGTCCTGCTCAGTGCTCGCCGTGCAGGCCGATGGCTGCGAGGTGACCACCATCGAGGGGCTGGCCCGCGACGGCGAGCTGCACCCCCTCCAGCAGGCGTTCCACGACAACCACGCGCTCCAGTGCGGGTTCTGCACGCCCGGCATGATCATGCAGGCGCTGGACCTGCTCGCCGAGAACCCCGACCCGGACACCGACGAGGTCCGCGAGGGCCTGGAAGGCAACCTCTGCCGCTGCACCGGCTACCAGAACATCGTCAAGGCGGTGCGGGACGCGGCGCAGAAGATGCGGCCAGGTGCCGGACCCCCGATCGAGCACACCGAGGACACCCCGATGCAGCGCACCGGGCAGGAGCAGGACACGAAGGTGACGGGAGGTCGCCAGTCATGACCTCGACGCTGGAACCGGAGCTCGGACGTTCCCGCAAGCGCAAGGAGGACGCCCGGCTGATCACCGGCCGGACGCGCTGGACCGACAACCTGACCCCGACCGGCACGCTGCACCTGGCGATCCTGCGCAGCCCGGTCGCGCACGCCAGGATCACCTCGATCGACACCGCCCAGGCCCGCGAGATGTCCGGGGTGGTGGCGGTGCTGACCGGCCGCGACCTCGCCGACGAGCAGGGCAGCCTGCCGTGCGCGTGGCCGATCACCGAGGACATGAAGGCGCCCACCGCACCCTCGCTGGCAGTCGACACCGTGAACTTCGCCGGTGAGGCGGTGGCCGTCGTGGCGGCCCGCAGCGCCGCCGAGGCTCGCGACGCGCTGGACGCGATCGACGTCGATTACGAGGACCTGCCGGTCGTGCTGGACATGGAGTCCGCGCTGCGCGACGACTCGCCGCTGGTGCACGAGGACCTCGGCACCAACCGCAACGCGACCTGGACCTTCGACTCCGCCGAGGCCGGCACCGGCGGGAACGTCGAGGAGGCGTTGTCGGCGGCCGAGGTCCGCGTCGAGCGGACCTTCCGCCAGCAGCGGCTGATCCCGGCGTTCATGGAACCCCGCTCGGTCGTGGTCGACCCGACCGGCGACCAGATCACCATGTGGTCGGCCACGCAGGTGCCGCACATCCTGCGGCTGATGCTGGCGATGACGCTGGGCGAGCCGGAGCACCGCATCCGGGTCATCGCGCCCGACGTCGGCGGCGGCTTCGGCGGCAAGCTGCAGGTGACCCCGGAGGAGGTCATCACCTTCCTGCTCGCCAGGCGCCTGGGCAGGCCGGTCAAGTGGACCGAGAGCCGCTCGGAGACGATGGTCGCCGCCCACCACGGCCGCGACCAGGTGCAGAAGCTGGCGATCTCGGCCCGCCGCGACGGCACCATCACCGGGCTGAAGGTCGAGCTGCTCGCCGACATGGGCGCCTACCTGCGACTGGTCACCCCGGGCGTGCCGATCCTCGGCGCTTTCATGTTCAACGCGATCTACAAGATCCCGGCCTACCACTTCAGCTGCACCAACGTCTTCACCAACAAGACGCCGACCGACGCCTACCGCGGCGCGGGCCGCCCGGAGGCGACCTTCGCCATCGAGCGGATCATGGACGAGCTCGCCGCCGAGCTCGGCATGGACCCGATGGAGCTGCGGCGCAAGAACTGGATCGGCCACGACGAGTTCCCGTACACCACGGTGGCCGGGCTGACCTACGACTCGGGCAACTACGAGGCCGCGACCGACAAGGCGATGGAGCTGTTCGGCTACGACCGGCTGCGCGAGGAGCAGGCCGAGCGCAGGCGCCGCGGCGACGCGGTGCAGCTCGGCATCGGCATCTCCACCTTCACCGAGATGTGCGGGCTCGCGCCGTCGCGGGTGCTGGGCTCGCTGTCCTACGGGGCGGGCGGCTGGGAGCACGCCTCGATCCGCGTGCTGCCGACCGGCAAGGTCGAGGTCGTCACCGGTACCTCCCCGCACGGCCAGGGGCACGAGACGGCGTGGAGCCAGATCGTGGCCGACCGGCTGGGCGTGGCCTTCGACGACGTCACCGTGCTGCACGGCGACACCCAGAGCTCGCCCAAGGGCATGGACACCTACGGCTCCAGGTCCCTGGCGGTCGGCGGCATCGCCGTCGTGCATGCCGCGGACAAGGTGGTGGAGAAGGCCAAGAAGATCGCCGCGCACCTGCTCGAGTGCTCCGAGGACGACGTGGAGTTCAGCTCCGGCCGCTTCGGCGTGCGCGGCACCGACCGGGGCACCGCGCTCGGCGACATCGCGCTGGCCGCGTTCGCCGCGCACGACCTGCCCGACGGCGTGGAGCCGAGCCTCGACGCCGACGCCACCTACGACCCGGACAACTTCTCGTTCCCGCACGGCACGCACCTGTGCGCGACCGAAGTGGACACCGAGACCGGGCGGGTCAAGATCCGCTCCTACGTCTCGGTGGACGACGTCGGCGCGGTGGTCAACCCGCTCATCGTCGAGGGCCAGGTGCACGGCGGGCTCGCGCAGGGCATCGCGCAGGCGCTGTTCGAGGAGGCCGTCTACGACGAGGAGGGCACGCTCACCACCGCGACGCTGGCCGACTACCTGGTGCCGTCGGCGGTGGACCTGCCGGAGTTCACCACCGACCGCACCGAGACCCGGGCCACCTCCAACCCGCTCGGCGTCAAGGGCGTCGGGGAGGCGGGCACGATCGCCTCGACCCCGGCGGTGGTCAACGCGATCGTCGACGCCGTCCGGCACCTCGGCGTCGACGACGTCGAGATGCCGTGCTCGCCGCAGCGCGTGTGGCGGGCGGTGACCGGGGCCCGGCCCGCGGAGTCCACCGCGCCGGAGGCGGGCGGCGGACTCGGTTCGATCGACACCAGCGAACAGGGAGGCAGCCGGTGATCCCCGCATCGTTCGACTACATCGCACCGTCCACAGTGGAAGAGGCGGTGGCCGCGCTGGCCGAGGCCGGTGAGGACGCCAAGGTGCTGGCGGGCGGGCAGAGCCTGCTGCCGGTGCTGCGGATGCGCATGGCCGACCCCGGGGTCGTCGTCGACGTCGGCAAGATCGAGTCGATGCGCGGTGTCCGCGACGAGGGCGACGCGATCGTCATCGGCGCCATGACCACCCACCACGACGTGCTGCGCGACCAGCTGGTCCGCCGGCACGCCGAGCTGATCGCGCTGACCACCCGCACCGTGGCCGACCCGCAGGTGCGCCACCGCGGCACCTTCGGCGGGTCGCTGGCCCACGCCGACCCGGCGGGCGACCTGCTCGCCCCGGTGCTGGCGCTCGACGCGGAGATGATCATCGCCGGGCGTGCAGGCACGCGGACCGTTCCCGCGGCGGAGTTCTTCGTCGACTACTTCACGACCGCGCTGGCACCCGACGAGATCCTGGTCGAGGTGCGGGTGCCGAAGTTCACCGGCTGGAGCGCGCACTACGAGAAGTTCAACCGGGTCGCCCAGGCGTGGTCGCTGGTCGGCGTCGCGGCCGCGGTGCGCATCGAGGAGTCCTCGATCGCGGACGTGCGCGTCGGCCTGACCGCCATGGGTCCGACTCCCGTCCGCGCGACCGGCGTCGAACAGGCGCTGATCGGCGGGTCCGCCACGGCCGAGGCGATCCGCGAGGCCGCCTCGCACGCCGCCGAGGGCACCAGCCCGACGGGCGACGCCAGCGCCGATCCCGACTACCGGGAGCACCTGGCCAGGGTGCTTACCGGGCGGGCGGTGCTCGCGGCGGCCGGCGGCTAGCACCGCAGGGCCTCCGCGGGGCGGCCGGAGGGGCGTGGACCTCTGCCGGCGTGGCGGGCCGGTCAGGACCTCTGCCGGGGCGGCCGGGCAGGGGTGGCCCGGCGAGGGTGGAGCTCCGCGCCGATCCGGGCGAGAATCGGGTTCGGATCGGCGCACCCACCAACTCCAAACGCGCCGGCGGCCGGGCACTCCGGGTGGAGGGTCTGGCCCCGGCTGAACCGCCCGGCTCGGCGGCCGTCCGCGGACGCGGGCCGTCTCGTCTTGAACACGGAGGACCTTCCAGTGCAAATGCAGCACCACTTCACCGTTCCGGTGCCCGTCGACGTGGCCTGGAAGGCATTGCTCGATCCGGAACGGGTGGCCCCGTGCATGCCGGGTGCCACCCTCACCAAGTCCGAGGGCAACGAGTTCGCCGGCACCGTGAAGGTCAAGCTCGGACCGGTGTCGCTGCTCTACAAGGGAACCGGCACCTTCACCGAGGTCGACGAGGAGGGCAGGCGCGCCGTCATCGAGGCCAGCGGCAAGGACTCGCGCGGCAACGGCACCGCCGCCGCGACCGTGACCGCGGTGCTGACCGCCGAGGACGGCGGCACGTCGGTGCAGGTCGACACCGACCTGAAGATCACGGGCAAGCCCGCCCAGCTCGGGCGCGGTCTGATCTCCGAGGTCGGGGGCAAGATCCTCAACCAGTTCGCGGGCTGCCTGTCCGAGAAGCTCGCGGGCGAGCCGGAGGCCGCGGGCGAGCCGGAGGCCTCCGCGTCGACCGGGGAGACCGCGACGACCGGGGACGCCGACGGCGTTCCGGCGAGCGAGCCCTCGGGCAGCTCGGTCAACGGCGACCGCAGCTCGGTGGCCCGCGCCGCGGGCGAGGACGCCGCTGCCGCGTCGGAGTCCGCCCAGCGCGAGACCGCCGCGCGGACCCGCCGTCCGGGTTGGCGGGTCACCTCGCCGTCGGAGGAGGGCCAGTGGTCGAGCACCGCGCAGGAGACGGCCGCCAACCGCGCGGACGCGGTCGTGACCGGCAAGCCGATGCCGTCCGACGAGGCCATCGACCTCCTCGGCACGGCGGGCGCGCCGGTGCTCAAGCGCGTCGCCCCGATCGCGGCCGCCGTCGTCGGCCTGCTGATCGTCCTGCGCCTCATCCGCCGCAGGCGGCGCGGCTGAACCGGGAGGGGAACCGGCACGGCAGCTACGGAAAGCGATCTTCACCCGAAGATCAACACGGGGCAGTGAAACGCCTGCACAGGCGGCTGACCCAGCCTGCCGGACGGCCTTGTGCGGTGTTGACTCCTGGGCGGCGCGAGCGAGATTCGCCGTGCTGGACAGGAGGTTCGCAGAAGATGTTGAAGTCCATGGCCAGGATGCTGGTTCCGGCGGCGCTGCTGGTGGCCTCCGCCGCGTTCGTCCCGATGACGGCGCAGGCGGTCGAGACGCCCCGCACCAACGGCGACTGCACGAACTACGCCGACGACCAAGACATCAACGAGAACGCCGCCGAGGTGGCCTGCAACGCCAAGACCAACGACGAGTGCCTGGCCGCGTTCTCCCAGGGAGGCGTCGCGCCGGAGTCCGCGAAGGCGGCCTGCGACATCCGGGCGCGCGCGACGCAGTAGTCGTGACCGCTCGAAGACCGAGCCCGGGACCGCGGTCCCGGGCTCGGTCGTATGTCGGGGGCGTTCGGCTGCACGTGCCAGACCGTGCTGCGGCGCTCTGGCAGCCGAAGAGACCGCTCACCCCGCGGGCAGGAGGGCGTGGACCCGGCGCAGCCGGTCCAGCCACCGCCGCTGGACGTCGGCGGGCGGCGTGGCCGCCGCCACCAGCGCGGGCGTGGGCTCCGGCGGACGCCGGGGCACCGGCAGCCGGCCGCCGGAGGGCACCAGCGAGTCGGCGACGACGTCGCCTTCGAGCAACGTGATCGTGCCGAGCCCGCAGGCGAAGGGCAGCTCGGGCAGCGCACCCGCCAGCGCGAGCTGCGCGGCCAGGCCCACGCTGCTCTCGACCGCCGACGACACCACGCACGGCAGGCCGCTCGCCTCGGCCACCCGCAGCGCGCGGCGCACCCCGCCCAGCGGAGAGACCTTGATGACCGCGACATCGGCGGCGCCCGCGACGGCCACCCGCATCGGGTCCTCGGCCCGCCGGATCGACTCGTCGGCGGCGATGCGGACCTCGACCCGCCGCCGCACCGCGGCGAGCTCGTCGACCGAAGGGCACGGCTGCTCGACGTACTCCAGGCCTCCCGCCGCCCGGTCGAGCTCGCGGATGCGTGCGACGGCGGTGTCGACGTCCCAGGCGGCGTTGGCGTCGACGCGGACCGCGCCGCCGGGGCCGAGCGCGTCGCGCACCGCGGCCACCCGCTCGACGTCCTCACCGGGCGGACGGCCGGACTCGGCGACCTTGACCTTCGCGGTGGCGCACCCGGAGCCCGCCGCGATCTCGTGCGCCTTCTCCGGAGTGACGACCGGAACCGTGCAGTTCACCGGCACGCTGTCGCGCACCGGCTCCGGCCAGTCGCCCGCGCACGCCTCCAGCGCCGTGGCCAGCCACGGCACCGACTCGGCGTCGCCGTAGTCGTCGAAGGGGCAGAACTCGCCCCAGCCAGCCGGACCGCGCAGCAGGACGCCCTGGCGGACGGTGATGCCCCGGAACCGGTTGCGCATCGGGAGCCCGTAGACCCGCACGGCGTCGAGGTCGGTCAGTTCGATCCTTGCCCCGGTCGCGTCCATGGCCTGATCCTTTCAGCCCTAAACCGATCGTGCGTGCCGAGGGACCCGCACACCGCCCGGATGGCCGCACGGTCCGGACGCGGTCCCCGGCGTTCGGCCGTCGCTACGAATCCGGCCCGCCGCGTGCGAGCGGCTGGGCACCGCTGCCGCCCAGCGGCACATCGCCCGCCTGGTCCCCGGGTTCCCAGCGGAGCAGGTCGCCGGGCTGGCACTCGAGCACCTCGCACAGCGCCGCGAGCGTGGTGAACCGAACCGCCTTGGCACGGCCGTTCTTCAGCACCGCCAGGTTCGCCGGGGTGATGCCCACGCGCTCGGCGAGCGCGCCCACGGACATCTTGCGCTTGGCCAGCATCACGTCGATGTCGACGACGATCGGCATCAGATCACCTCGTTCAGCTCCGCCTGCAGGTGCTTGGCCTCGGTGTCGCGCGCGACCGCCTGGGCCAGCAGCGTCCGCAGCACGAGCACGAGCAGGGCGACCCCGGCGACCATCACGCCCGCCCCGCCGACGAGCAGGACGACGCCCGGCGCGACCGCCTCGCCCGGTGCGAGTGTGACGCCGAGCGCGAACGTGAGGACGGAGGCCGCCGCGACCGCGCCGAGCACGACGTCGACGTAGCGGAAGGCGGCGTGGGAGAACACCGTGCCCCGGCGGACCATCGTCAGCAGCCGCCACACGCAGACCATGGTGACCTGGCAGGTCACGACGCCGAGCAGCACGATCATGATGACCGGGACCCGCACGGCGGCCGGGGCCTCGTCCAGGTCGACGGCCAGCAGCGGCACCATCACCGCCTGGACGAACAGCGAGCCGGCGAGCCCGAAGGCGAGCACCACGCGCAGCGCCAGTACAGCCACTTTCCCCATCGGCCCTCCCTCGATTGAATAGCGATCTAAATCTACCGTTATTCGGTAGGTTGGGCAATGGCGTAATGCTTGAGGGCGCAGATCGAGGAAGCGTCCGGACGTGCTGGAGACCGTCTCGACGCGATGGGGACCGTCTCGACGTAATGGAGACAGGAGCACTGTCAGCAGAGCGGGTGTGCTCTCGTGCGGCGGACCGCTACCGACGTGCCGAGGCCGACCGCCTCGGCCGCCTACGCGACGCTGGGCCGCCCGAGGTCGAAGACGTCGACCTCGAAGCGCGCCCACTGCTGCCGCAGCGCGGTGACGCCGTTGTCGAGGATGAAGTTCAGCTCGCCCAGCGTCACCGGCAGCAGCGTGAAGACCTGGAGCTGCTCGACGCCCTCGGGGTCGGTGAAGCGGGTGAACTCCGGCGGGAACAGCGGGTGCCCGCTGGCCAGCACACCGTGGAACTCGGTGTGCGGCAGCAGCGGCTGCTCGTTGGGCACGATCTGGTCGGGCACCAGGTGGGTGCGCTGGTTGACCAGCAGCTCGGCGGTCATGTCGACCAGGTGCCTGGCCGCCTCCGCCTGCTCCTTGTAGACCGTGCACGCCAGCTCCTGCGCAGGCTCGGCGCCCAGCGGCTGGAAGCGCAGGCCGCTGCTGATCACCGTGGTCAGGTGGTAGCGCTCCAGGTGGAAGAACACCAGCGCGAAGCCGCGGTTGTCGCCCCGCACGTTCGGCGGCTCGGCACCGGTCGGCCGTCCGGCGTGGCGTTCCAGGTTCTCCGCGAGCCCCACGAACCGGTGCGCACCACCCACAGTGGTCCCGTGCTGCTCGGCGCTCATCCGCTCTCCCGCTGAATGCCTACGTTGCCGACCACGTTATCCGGTCCGGCTTCCGGTGTGGCCCTTTTGCCGCCGCGCTCTCCGGCCCGCCTCAGCCCACGTCGGGGATGGCGGGTCCGAGCAGGTCGTCGGCGTCCACGATCCGGTACGCGTAGCCCTGCTCGGCGAGGAACCGCTGCCGGTGCGCGGCGTAGTCGGTGTCGAGGGTGTCGCGGGACACCACGGAGTAGAAGTGCGCTTGCTTGCGCTCGGCCTTCGGGCGAAGCAGCCGCCCGAGCCGCTGAGCCTCCTCCTGCCGCGAACCGAAGGTGCCAGACACCTGCACGGCGACCGACGCCTCGGGCAGGTCGATCGAGAAGTTGGCGACCTTGGAGACCACCAGCCGGTTGATCTCGCCGCGGCGGAACGCGTCGAAGAGCGCCTCGCGTTCCTTGTTCTTGGTCGAGCCCTCGACGATCGGGGCGTCCAGCGCCTCGCCCAGCTCGTGGAGCTGCTCCAGGTAGGCGCCGATGACCAGGGCCGGCTCGCCCGGGTGCCGGTCGAGGATGGCCTTGACGACCGGCGCCTTGGTGCGGGCGGTGGAGCAGACCTTGTAGCGATCCTCGGCCTCGGAGGTCGCGTACCGCAGCCGCTCGTCGTCGGTCAGGGTGACCCGCACCTCGACGCACTCGGCGGGGGCGATCCAGCCCTGCGACTCGATGTCCTTCCACGGCGCGTCGTAGCGCTTCGGGCCGATCAGCGAGAACACGTCGCCCTCGCGGCCGTCCTCGCGCACCAGCGTCGCGGTCAGGCCCAGCCTGCGCCGGGACTGCAGGTCGGCGGTCATCCGGAAGACGGGCGCGGGCAGCAGGTGCACCTCGTCGTAGACCACGAGGCCCCAGTCGCGGGAGTCGAACAGCTCCAGGTGCTTGTACTCGCCCTTGGACTTGCGGGTGATCACCTGGTAGGTGGCGATGGTGACCGGGCGGATCTCCTTCTTCTCGCCGGAGTACTCGCCGATCTCTTCCTCGGTGAGGGAAGTGCGCTCCACCAGCTCCCGCTTCCACTGCCTGCCCGCCACGGTGTTGGTGACCAGGATCAGCGTGGTGGCCCCCGCCTCGGCCATCGCGGCGGCGCCGACCAGCGTCTTGCCCGCACCGCAGGGCAGCACGACGACACCGGAGCCCCCGGCCCAGAACGCCTGCACGGCCTGCCGCTGGTAGTCGCGCAGCGCCCAGCCGTCCTCGGCCAGCGAGATCGGGTGCGCCTCGCCGTCGACGTAGCCCGCGAGGTCCTCGGCGGGCCAGCCGACCTTGAGCAGCATCTGCTTGAGGCGTCCGCGCTCACTGGGGTGCACCACGACGGTGTCGTCGTCGATGCGGGCGCCGAACATCGGCTGGATCTTCTTGTTCCGCAGGACCTCCTCCAGCACGGCCCGGTCCAGCGAGACCAGCACCAGCCCGTGGGCGGGGTCGTTGGTGAGCTGGAGCCTGCCGAAGCGGCCCATCGTCTCGACGATGTCGACCAGCAGCGGCTGCGGCACCGGGTAGCGGGAGTGGCGCACCAGGCCGTCGACGACCTGCTCGGCGTCGTGCCCGGCCGCCCGGGCGTTCCACAGCGCGAGGGGCGTGATGCGGTAGGTGTGCACGTGCTCGGGCGCGCGTTCGAGCTCGGCGAACGGTGCGATCGCGATGCGGGCCTCGTCGGCCTGCGCGTGCTCGACCTCGAGCAGCAGTGTCTTGTCGGACTGGACGATCAGGGGGCCGTCGGTCACGGGCGCGCACTCCTCGGCGCTCGGGGGGTGTCGGTTTTCGCAGGTGATCGGCAGTGCCGGGGTCAACAGCGGGACCGCCGCCCAGTATTCCACCGGTGCCCGCGGGCCTGGGCGGGGAGCGGTGGTGAAGGACACGACTCTCGTCAGTGCTTCTCGCGTTGCTCTCGAAGCTGACGTTTCACGCTCGACAGGCGGAACCGGTGGTGGCCGCTGGGGAGCGTGAGCTCTGGCTGGACCCAGCCGCGCTCGACCCAGCGGGCGACCGTGCGCGGCGACACGGCGAGAGCTTTCGCGACGTCGCGTGTGGTCAGCAGCGGCTCCTCGGGCACACGATGACGCTAATCAGACCGAGTGACGCCAGCATCTGTCTTGTCGCATAGTGGCTAGATACGACGCTAAAGTCGCTGGAGAGACATACTGACTCGATTGTCCGATTTTGGAGGTCTGGTGACGAGTCGGCACTACTGGCTACCGGTCGCCGGCGACATCGGCGGTGTCCGCCACGCCTTCAGGGGTCGTCGTTGGGAAGGCCAGCCGGCCGACGAGGCGGTTTGCGGCCTCGCGGTGGCGATGGCGCAGCCCTCGGAGATGGACTGGATCACCTTCAGGTCGTGTGCGGACTGCCGGTGCGCTCTGCTCGCCGAAGCGGGGATCGAGCCTGGTGCGGTGAACCCCGGCGACTCCGCGAAAGCCCGCCGGTAGGGGCCGCCTCGCCAACGGCTGCGGCGTTGCTGGGTTTCCTACAGCGCCTCGATGGTCGCGCCGCCGCGTTCGGCGAGGTCCCTGATCTGCTGGCCGCCGGTGCCCAGCCCGATCAGGAAACTGCCGTCGCCGGCGGAGATGCTCCGGTAGACGACGCGCCGAGGGATCGCGCCCTGGCCCACGAGAACGGTGTCGGGCCACTCGGTGATCTCCAGCTCCGGCCACGGGTACGCGCGCCGCCGCACGACGACGCCGCCTTCGAAGCAGTGCAGCCGGGGCCGTGCCGCGTACGAGCGCCGTTCCCGCAGCACCGCCCTGACGGCGACTGCCGCCACGAGCGCCACCAGGGCGGAACCGAGCACCGTGACACTGGTCGTCTCCGCGGCGATGATCATCCAGACCCCCGCCACGAGCACGATCGTCCACATCATCGGCCGCAGTGCCGAGCCCCGGCTACCCCGCGGTTCGGAGCCCTCGACCGTCGTGAGTACGTAGGCGCCGAAACCGTTCTCGGCGGCCAGCTCCGCGACCTCTCCCGGTATCCGCATCGCGCCCTCCCACCCGCCACGCACCTGGTCTGCCCACGGTATCCACGGAAAGTGGAGAACGGATCACGTTCAGTGGCCGATGCTTCCGGTTCTGGTCGGAACGGACTACCTGCACATTCCGATCTGGTTCGTATATGTCGCATCCGACCACATCGGGGCGGTGCGCTCGGCTAGGTTGCTCTTCGGTCATCACGTAGGAGGAACAGGTGAGCTACCCGCCGCAGCCAGGACAGTACGGCCCGCAGCAGGGGTGGGGACCGCAGCAGCCCCCGCAGGACGGGTCGCAGGACTTCTGGCGCCAGGTGGCCGGTGGCACCGGCGGGCCGCAGCCGCCCTACCCGCCGCAGCCGCCGAAGAAGAGCAACACCGGCCTGATCATCGGCCTCGCCGCCGGTGGCGCGGCGCTGGTCCTCGTGGTCGTCGTGATCCTCGTGTTCGCGCTGAACGGTGGCAGGGACGACAACCAGGCCGGCGGTGAGACCGGGGGCGGCACCTCGCCCACGACGTCCAAGACCCGGCCGACCACCACCTCCAGCGAGACAGGCTCGGGCATCGAGGTTGGCGACTGCGTCGCGCTGTCGGTCCAGTCCGGCGGCTCGCTCACCGAGGAGCCCTGCGGCAGCGCCGACTCCGACTACGAGATCGTCGAGGTCAAGAGCGGCGAGGACAAGAACGGCTGCCCGGACAACTACAGCAACACCTACAGCGGCGACACCTACTGCATGGTCCTCGACGTCGTGGTCGGCGACTGCCTGACCGGGTACAGCGAGGACGACTCGGTCCTGCCGCTGAAGGAGGAGTGCGCGTCCCCGGCCGCGGTGGACCAGGTGACCAAGGTCGACACCAACCCGACCGCGGAGCAGGTGTGCAAGCCGGAGGAGGGCTGGTACTCCTTCCAGGACCCGCCGTTCACGGCCTGCTTCGCCGACAAGAAACCCGCCTGACGCCGGACGCGCAGGACACCGGCCGGTTGTGCCCGCGGGACACCGGTCGGCTCTGCCGCCAGGACCCGGCCGGTCCTGCCCTCCGGCCATCGGTCCGTTCTGCCCTGGGCACGAGCAGGACGCCTGGTGGCGGCGGTTGCGTCAATTCCCCTCCGCCGGTTCGGCCGCTCGGCTAAGTTCCTCCGTCGGTCGAAGATCGCGTGAGAGGTAGTCGTGACGTATCCACCGCAGCAGCAGGGGCCGTACGGTCAGCCCGGCCGGCCCCAGGGATATCCGCAGCAGCCCGGGTTCCCGCAGTCCGGGCCGCAGGCCGTGCCGGGGCAGGCGTGGGGAGCGCCCCAGTACGGCCCGGTCGGCGCCGGATACCCGACCCAGACGGGCCAGGTCCCGCCGGGCCAGGCCCCGCACGCGCAGATGCCTCCCGGTCAGGTCCCGCCGGGTCAGGTGCCGCCGCAGGGCCAGGGGTTCGGTCCGCCGCCGGTGCCGCCGCAGCCGTCCAAGGGCGGTGGCGGTGCGCTCGCGGCGAAGATCATCAGCGGTGTGGTGGCCCTCGCCGTGGTCGGCCTGATCCTGCTGGGCATCAACATGGTCAGCGGCAGCGGTGCTCCTGAGGCCGGTGAGTGCCTCAACCTCACCAACAACAGCACCGTCAACCCCGACTGGGAGGTCGCGCCCTGCGGGTCGGCGGACTCCGACTTCGTGATCGCCAAGCAGCTCGGCGGCTCCGAGTCGTGCGGGGAGGACTTCTCCGAGGTCAGCAAGAGCGGGCGCCGCACCAGCGGCTACACGTTGTGCCTGGTCCCCGACGTCAAGGCCGGCGACTGCATGAACATCCCGCAGTACATGGGCCTGGAGGAGAAGGTCGCCTGCGGTGACGCCGACGCGAACATGGAGATCCTCTCCGTCGAGAACAGCACGGCGGGAGAGTCCGCGTGCGACTACGACCAGGAGTTCCAGTACATCGTCTACAACGAGCCCGCCCCTGGCCGGACGATCTGCATGAAGCAGGTCTGATGCTTGCGTGAGCAAGCTAATGTGGAGGTCAGGGCCCCTCATGTGATGTCGTGGTGTGCGGTCTCGCCGCAGCCGGCGAGGCCGCCACGAACGGGGAGGCAGCATGCCGGAGGAGACCTCGACGGTCCGCGACATCACCAGGGGGCTGCTCCGGCGCCTCGGACTCACCACGGTGTTCGGCAACCCGGGCACCACCGAGGTGCCCTTCCTCACCGACTGGCCCGACGACTTCCGCTACGTGCTCGGCCTGCAGGAGTCCGCCGTGGTCGCGATGGCCGACGGCTACGCGCAGGCCCGCCGCGAGCCGGTGCTGGTCAACCTGCACTCGGCCGGTGGTGTGGGGCACGCGCTGGGCTCGGTGTTCACCGCGTACCGCAACCGCACGCCGATGATCGTCACCGCGGGTCAGCAGACCCGCTCGCTGATGTTCGGCGAGCCCTTCCTCGGCGCCACCGACGCCGCGTCGTTCCCGCAGCCCTACGTGAAGTGGAGCTACGAGCCGGCCAGGGCCGCCGACGTGCCCGCCGCGCTGATGCGCGCCTACCAGATCGCGACGCAGCCGCCCTACGGTCCGGTCTTCGTGTCCATCCCCGCCGACGACTGGGACCAGCCCGGCGTCGAGGTGGCCGACCGCCCGCGCACCCGTGGCTTCGCCGCCGACCCCGACTCCGTGGCCGAGCTCGCCGAGGCGCTGAACTCCTGCGAGCGCCCGGCGTTCGTCGTGGGGCCGGCCGTCGACGGCGACGGCGTGGTCGACGAGATGGTCCGGCTCGCGGAGAAGGCGCGGGCCGAGGTGTGGGTGAGCCCGATGTCGCCGCGCTGCTCGTTCCCCGAGGACCACCCCGCCTTCGCCGGTTTCCTGCACCCGGAGCGCAAGGCGCTCAGCAAGGAGCTCGCCGCCTACGACCTGGTGGTGGTGTGGGGAGCTCCCGCGTTCACCTACCACGTCTACCGGGGCGAGTCCGATGTGGAGCTGCCCGAGATGTTCGTGGTGCACGACGATCCCGACGTGCTGGCCCGCGCGGTCCGGGGCCGGGGCGTGCTGGGCACGCTGGCGCACTCGGTCCGCCAGGTGTCGGCGCTGGTCGGCCAGTCCGACCGGGCCGAGCCGCGGGGCTGCGAGCGTCCCGACAAGCCGGCGCCGTCCACGCCGATGACCGCGGCCTACGTCTTCGACACGATCAGCTCGGCGCTGCCGGACGACGCGGCGGTGGTGGAGGAGACCCCGAGCCACCGCAACGACCTGCACGACCACTTCCCGATCCGGTCGACCGACGGCGGGTTCTTCACCTGCGCCTCGGGTGCGCTGGGCTACGGCATCGGCGCCGCCGTGGGCGTGGCGATGGCCGACCAGACGCGGCGGACCGTGGCGTTGCTCGGCGACGGCTCCAGCATGTACGGGGTGCAGGCGCTGTGGACGGCGGCGCGCGAGCAGACCCCGGTGACCTTCGTGATCATGGACAACTCCCGCTACGCCGCGGTCGCGGTGCTCGGCGAGGCGGCGGGCGGCAGCAAGCTGCCCGGCGTCGAGCTCGGCGGCATCGACTTCGTCGGCCTGGCCACCAGCCTTGGCGTCCCGGCGAAGTCGGTGAACACGCCCGAGGAGCTCGACGCGGCGCTCGGCGAGGAGTTCACCACCATGAACGGGCCGTCGCTCCTGCACGTCAAGGTCGACCCGGGACAGCGCTACCTGTACTGAGCCGCCGATGTCCGCCCACCGGCGTATTCCGCGCGCTCCGTGCCGCCGGAACCCGTTGGGCCATCGAGAATGCTTCCGAACCACCAGGACGCACAGCCGTGGCGACGCGGATCGCCACGGCGAGCTAGAACCACCTCTTCCCCGCCACGGGACCGCGTGAAGCGCACAAGCGGCGCTGCACATGGGAACCGGCGCAAGGCGCGCCCGGCCGGTTGGCCATGGCCGCATCCGCCGATCGGCCATGCGCTGCCGGGCTCCTTGTCCGCCCGGCCGATGCGCACCAAGGCGCGCTACCGACATTCTTGCCGGTAGCGCGCCTTCGTGCGCACGAAAAGGAACGCGGGTGCGCTACTCGCGAATCGGTCTTCGGCGTGCATAGCGCCGGTGTTCCGAGGCCGAGCGAGCCTCCTCGGCCGGCTGGGTCATCCAGTCGAACCGGCCACGACTGGCAACTCATGCGCCAGAAGGGAAAACAACGCATGGCAACGGCTACCGCACCAACCGAGAGGATTGCGTTCGCGTCGTCCAGTTCGGGGCCGCGCATCGGTCAGCTCGACGCGCTGCGCGGGTTGGCACTCGGCGGGATCCTGCTGGTAAACATCGGCCAGATCATGCACATGCCCGGCATCGTCGACCTTCGCAAGCTGCCCATTCCGCATGTGCTGGACATGACCGCACACCAACGGTTCTTCCCGCTGTTCTCGTTGCTGTTCGGGGTCGGCTTCGGCATCTTCCTGCAGCGGGCGGGGGCCAGGGCGCAGCGGCCGAGGCTGCTGCTGTTGCGCCGCCTGGTTGCGCTCGCCGTGCTCGGGGCCGTGCACCACTTGTTGCAGCCAGGCGAGGCGTTGCTGTGGTACGCGCTGTTCGGCATCGTGGTGCTGCTGCCGCTGAGCTGGGTACCGCGCTGGATCAACCTGGCGATCGGACTGACCATGACCGTGGTGCTGACGGTGCTGTTCGGCGGTGGTCTCCTCCTGGTGCCGGGCCTGCTGGTGACGGGTTTCGCACTGGCCCAGCTGGGTCTTCCGAACGCACTCGACCGGCTCGGCCCGCACCTGCTGACCGCGTTCGTGCTCGCGGCCGCGGGTTCGGTGGCCGCTCTGCTCTGGCAGGAACAGGACCCCCTGAGCGCCGGCTTCACCCCTTCCTCCGCTGTGGCCGGGTTGACCATGGCCGTCGCCTACGCCACCGGGCTGCTGCTGGTCCTGCGCACCCCGGTCGGCCGCCGGTTGGCTCCCACCCTGGAGGCGCTCGGGCGGATGGCGCTCACCAACTACATCACGGCGACCCTGCTCATCGTGTCCTTCGGCGCCGCCCTCGGGCTGGAGGGTTCGACCGCCTGGCCGACCATGCTCGGTTTCGCCGCGGCGATCCTGGTCGTGCAGGCGCTGTGGAGCCGGTGGTGGTTGGCCCGCTTCCGGTACGGGCCCCTCGAATGGGCCTGGCGCTGCGTCACCTGGTGGCGCCGATTCGACCTGCGCTGACCGGAGTCGTGAGTCTTCTGGGTTGCCATGGCAACCCAGAAGACTCACGAGTGCTGAGCGGGTCAGGGCACTCGCGCGCCGGTGGTTCAGTTCCGGGCGGTCTCGCGGGACTCCGCCCGCTCGGCCTCCGCCCAGCGGTCGGCCGCGGCGCGGTCCGCCGCCGCGGTGCGTCCGTCCGCAGTGGACACCGTCTCCGGGCTGCGCATTTGGAGCAGCCGGGCCACCTCGCTGCGCAGGTGGACGAAGGTGTCGGACTCGCGGGTGGTGATCTGGTCGCGCTCGCTGCCGAGGTCGACCGGGATGTCGGCCACGATCGAGGCGGGCGACTTCGACAGCACGAACACCCGGTCGGCGAGGTAGATGCTCTCGTCGATGTCGTGGGTGACCAGCAGGACCGTGCTGTCGAACTGCCTGCGCACCCGCAGCAGCAGGTCCTCCAGCTCGAAGCGGGTCTGCGCGTCCACCGAGGCGAACGGCTCGTCCATGAGCAGCAGCGCCGGGCGGCACGCCAGCGCGCGGGCGATCGACACCCGCTGCTGCATGCCGCCGGAGAGCTGCCACGGGTACTTGCGGGCCGCGCCGGACAGGCCGACCCACTCCAGCACCTCGTCGGCCCGCTCGTGGCGCTGGGCCTTGCTCAGTCCCCTGGAACGCAGCGGGAACTCGACGTTGGCGCGCACCGACAGCCACGGGAACAGCGAGCGGCTGTAGTCCTGGAACACCACGGCGAGGTCCGACGGCACGCCCTGCACCAGGTCGCCGTGCAGGCGCACCTCGCCGCTGCTCGGCGTGAGCAGGCCGGAGATCGCGCGCAGCAGGGTGGACTTGCCGCAGCCGGAGGGACCGACGATGCACGCCAGCTCGCCCGCCTCGACCTTGAACGACAGCTCGTCGATGGCGAGGTTCGCACCGGCGCCCGTCCCGTAGCGGTGTCCGACGCCGGAGACGTCCAGCATGGTCACCATGTCAACCTCCTACCTTCGCCGTCTGCGAGGGTTGCCAGTTCAGCACCTTGCGTTCCACCGCCAGGAGCACCGTGTTGAGCGCGTAGCCGAGGACGCCGAGCAGGACGATGCCCGTCCACATCCCGGGCAGGTCGAACTGCTGCTGGCTGTTCACCAGCTGGTAGCCGATGCCGTTGGTGGAGCCCACCAGCTCGGAGACGACCATCAGCACCAGGGCCAGCGACAGGCTCACGCGCAGCCCGGCGAAGATCTTGGGCATCGCGGCGGGAAGCACCACCCCGAACACCCACTGCACGGGGGGAATCCGGAACGACCGCGCGGTGTCCACCTTGACCTGGTCGACCGAGCGGACACCGTCCACGGTGTTCAGCAGGATCGGCCACACCACGCCGAAGACGATCACCGTGATCTGCATGGACGTGCCGATGCCCAGCAGCACCATGAAGACCGGCACCAGCACCGGCGGGGGAATTGCCCGGACGAAGGCGAACAGCGGGCCGAAGTAGTCCATCGCCGTACGGGACCGGCCGAGCGCGGTGCCGATGCCGACGCCGACCACCACCGCGATCAGCCAGCCCGCGGCGATGCGCCCGATGCTGGCCAGCAGGTCGGAGAAGACCACGTCGCTGAGGAACAGCGAGGACGCCGGGCCGGAGAACCACTTCACCGCGGCCGTCGCCACGATCTCGCTGGGCGGCGGGAAGAACGGGCTGCTTGCGAGCCTGGTCACCAGCTCCCAGACCAGCACGGCGCCTACGAACACCACCCAGCGGTGCAGGAAACCACGCACCTGGCTCATGACGCCTCCTGTGTCCTGCGGGGCACCCGCACCCGGTCGGCTTCCATGAGCGGAGAGGCGGGAGTGTCGCTCATGACGCCTCCTGCCCGACGATGCTCCAGCGCAGCCCGCGCTTGTGCACCGCCTCCAGCGCCTCGTTGATCGCGAAGCCGATGACCCCGGCGACGAGCGTGCCCGCCAGCACCAGGTCCATCCGGCCCGCACCGGTGCTCGCGTCCAGCACGAAGCTGCCCAGGCCGCTGGTGCCTCCGGCCAGGAACTCGGTGCTGACCACCAGGATCAACGCCACCGCGGCCGACATCCGCACACCGGTGAGCACGAACGGCGCCGAGTTCGGCAGCGCCACGCTGAACAGCACCCGCGCCCGGCCCAGGCCGAACGAGCGGGCCGTCTCCACCATGACCGGGTCCATCTCGTCGAGCGCGTAGATGGTGTTGAACAGGATCGGCCACACCGACGCGTAGACGGCGAGCGAGATCTTGGTGTTGGGCCCGCTGCCGATCAGCACCAGCGCCAGCGGGATCAGCGCCACCGACGGGATGGGGCGCAGGAACTCGATGATCGCCCTGGTCGCCACCCGCACCGCCGGGACGCTGCCGAGCAGCAGGCCCGCGGGCACCGCGATGACGACCGAGATGCCCAGTGCGATGGCCCACGCCAGCACGCTGGCGATCACGTCGAGCAGGAACATGCGGTCGCCGAGCAGTTCGGCCAACCGCACCAGCACCAACGACGGCGGCGGCAGGTACTGCTGCGGGACCGGGCCGAGGCGGCTGAACGCCTCCCACACCGCGAAGAAACCGAGCAGGCCCACGAGCCCGCGAATCACTCGTGCCATGTCAGTTCTGGGGCGGGGTGGCGATCATGGCCTTGACGTCGACGTCCTTCTGGATGTAGCCGAACTCGCGCATCAGCCGCGGCACGCGCTCCAGGCGGGTGGCGTCGACGCGGGTGTGCATGTTGAGCAGGCCCATCACCGCGGCGGTCTCGGCGTCGACCTTGGCGAACGTCGGCAGCAGCGGCTCGATCTTGCTGCGGTCCTGCGCCTCGTCGGTCGCCGCCTGCATGGCGCGGTGGAACGCCGCGACGGTGTTGGGGTTCTGGTCGGCGAAGTTCGCGGTGGAGACGTAGCCGCCGAGCGGGATGTCCTGCAGCGGACCGGTGGCGGCGTCGACGACCGGCACGGCCTTGGTGTCGCGCGCGGCGAGCGTGAGGAACGGCTCGACGAGGAACGCCGCGTCGACGTGGCCCTGGCGAAGCTGCTCGGGCATGTTGGGGAACCCGATCGGAGCCCACTCGACCCGGCTGAAGTCCACGCCGTGCGCGCGCATCGTTGCCTGCACCATCAGCTGGGAGATGGTGCCCATGCCGCTGATCGCGATCTTCTTGCCCGCGAGGTCGGCGGCGGTGCGCACCGGCGAACCCGGAGCCGTCATGATCATGATCGTGTTCGGGGTGGCCGACGCGCAGTCGGCGACGATCTTGAGCTGGGCGACGCCGCTGGCCTGGGCGGCGAAGATCGGCACGTAGGAGCTGAAGGTGATGTCGTAGTCGCCGCCGATGGCGGCGTTGAGCGCGGAGGCACCGTCCTTGGCGGTGACGATCTCGACGTTGAGGCCCTCGCGCTGGAAGTGGCCGTTCTTGACGGCCAGGTGCAGGGGCGCGATCTCGCTCGTCGCCAGCGCGCCGACCTTGAGGTTGGCCTTCTCCAGTCCGCCGGGGCCGCTCTGCCCGGCGTTCTCGGAGCCGCCGAGGAGCCCGCAACCGCTGGTGCCCATCAGTGCACCGGCCGTCACCACGCCGCCTGCCAGCTTCAGTAGGTTTCTGCGTGGGATCCCTCCACCGGGGAACGGGCTCATGAAGTCCTCCTTGCATCGGGTGCGACGTGGGGGTTCTCGGGTCGGCCGCCAACGGGTCGCGGGAAAGGCGGGACGACCTGCGTCCAGATGCACCTCATGCGCGCGCGCGACGCGACGGCACTCGTGCCGCGCGGGAATGGGCCAGGAGCCGGCGGGCGACCGGACTGCTGCCGGCGGTCGTCAGCCGGCGCGTGCGGAGCGGTGCCGCTGCGGGGCGGCGGACCATCGCTTCTCCAACGGACCTGGCGGGGCGGGGTGCAGGGCAACTGTAGAAGGTTGGACCACTTGCGACAACCAGCTGTCACCAGGACGTTGTCACATAGGCACGAGGTGAGGGCTACGCCACTCATCCGTGTGAGGCAGACTCGCTCTAGGGGCCTGACTTGTGACGGCCAGTTAAGTATAGTCTCGCCCGTCGAGGTGAACCTGCCTCTGCTTCGGGGGAAGTAACAGGTTGTGATCAGGGAGCGTGATGGCAAGCCCGGCTAGGAGCGTCAGGGTCGTCCGCGGCCCGGCGGGCACTGTCGGAGCTCCGACGGCCCACTGGTCCGCACGTCGACCCGGGAGCCGCCGTCGGGGACCGGCTCTGACCACGACCATCCGCACCTGCCACCCACGTACGGGCCACTAGCCGTGGTGGGCAGGCAGACGTCCGCCGCAGCGCAGGAAAAAGGGATGCTCAACAACGACCCCGGCACCGGAGGCAGACAGGACCGTCGCGTGGAGGCGCAGGACCCGCACAGCAAGCGCTGGTGGCTGCGCAACTGGCGTCTGCGCACCAAGATGGCGGCCGTGCTGCTGGTCCCGACCTTGGCGGCACTCGGCGTCGGAGGCATCCGCGTCTACGACGGCATGTCCACCGCCGACCGCCTCAACACCATCGTCGAGCAGGTGGAGCTGGCCCAGCGCACCGCCGACATCACCCACGAGCTCCAACGCGAGCGCGACCACGCCGTGGTGCAGACCGCCAGCGGCGGCGCCGACCGCGTCCCCTACGACGACCAGGCGCGCCGCGTCGACGACGCCATCGCCCGGTTCCGGCTGCCCGAGTCGGAGCTGGAGGACTTCACGCCGAAGGTGCGCGAGGCCTACCAGAGCGCGCTCAACCGGCTGAGCAGCCTCAACTCGCTGCGCGCCATCGTCAACCGCGGCTTCACCGACTCCCAGACGCTGGTCGCCTACAACTCGGTCGTCGAGAGCGTGCTGAACGTCCCCCGCGCGGTCTCCTCGGGTGCGGCCAACACCCAGCTCACCCAGAGCGCGTGGGCCGCCGAGTCGATCAGCCGCGCCAAGGAGTACCTGGCCCAGCAGCGTTCCATCCTGCTCTCGGCCGGTATCCGCAACGAGTTCTTCACCGGCCAGGTCGCCCAGATGCGCGAGGCCGACGCCCGGTTCGAGGCCGCGTTCACCGAGTTCGAGAACGTCGCGTCGCCCGCCCAGCGCGAGCTCTACGCCGCGCGCGTGGCCGGTGCCGCGGTCGACGACTCCGAGCAGATCAAGCAGTACGCGCTCATCAACGCCGAGAACGACCGCGCGCTGAACATGAACCCGGGTGAGTGGGGCGCGGCCTCGGGCACCCGCGGTGACCTGCTGCGCGGCGTCGAGGAAGAGGTCCTCGGCGAGTTCCACGACACCGCCAAGCAGTACGCCGACGCCGCGTGGTGGTCGATGCTGCGCGACGGCGCGCTGATCGTCCTGCTGCTGCTGGTCGCCTTCGCGGTCGCCTCGTACATCGCCCGCTCGATGCTGCGGCCGCTGCGCACCCTGCGCTACGGCGCGCTGGAGATCGCCGAGCAGAGCCTGCCGCAGGCGATCAAGCAGGTGAACGAGAATCCCAGCGGCGCGAGCTCGGTCACGGTGCCACCGGTGCCGGTGCACACCCGCGAGGAGATCGGCCAGGTCGCGCGGTCCTTCGACGCGGTCCACCAGCAGGCGCTGCGGCTGGCCTCCGAGCAGGCGCTGCTGCGGACCAACGTCAACGACCTGTTCGTCAACCTGGCCCGCCGCAGCCAGACGCTGGTGCAGCGCCAGCTCTCGCTGATCGACCGGCTGGAGCAGGACGAGCAGGACCCGGACCAGCTCAGCAGCCTCTTCGAGCTGGACCACCTGGCCACCCGCATGCGGCGGAACAACGAGAACCTGTTGATCCTCGGCGGTACCGACCTCACCCGGCGGATGATGCGCCCGGTGCCGCTGTCGGAGGTCGTCGGCGCCGCGGTGTCGGAGGTCGAGCAGTACGCGCGGATCGCCATCGCCGAGTCGCCGGACCTGGCGATCCAGGGCCGCGTGGTCAACGACTTCGTGCACCTGATCGCCGAGCTGCTCGAGAACGCCACGGTGTTCTCCAACCCCGACACCGAGGTCACCGTCCGCACCGCCTACCGCAGGCAGGAACTGGTCATCGAGATCCGCGACCGCGGCGTCGGCATCGACGACGAGGAGATCGACGAGATCAACGACCGGCTCACCCGGCCGCCGGAGGTCGACGTCGCGGTGTCGCGGCGGATGGGCCTGTTCGTCGTCGGCCAGCTCGCGCGCAGGCACAACATCGGCGTCCAGCTGCAGAACAACGGCGACCTCGAAGGCGGTGTCACCGCGACGGTGCACCTGTCCGGCGAGTACGTCGTGCAGCTCACCGCCGACGGCCCGCGCCCGATGCCCGACATCGGCCGCCCGGTCGGTGGCGACGAGCCCAAGCGCGACCCGCTCAGCGAGACCGGTACCCACCTCGGCCTGGCCGCGGCCTTCGGCAGTCGCGGCGGCGCGGCCGACCGCGGAGTCGACGCGCCGACCGAGCGCGCTCCGCTGCCACCGCTGAACTTCGACTCGCCCGGCGCCCCGGCACCGAGCGCTCCCGCCCCGAGCAGCAACGGCTTCGACCCCAGCGGCGGACCGCTTCCGCAGCGCAGGAAGGAAAGCCCGGCCGCGCAGGAGGCCGAGGAGCAGGAGCCCGTCGAGGACCTGCCCGGCAACTACTCCTTCCAGGTCTCATCCGGCGGTTCTTTCGGCGCGACCGACATCCCGAAGTGGGAGGATGACGCCGAGGCGTCCACGGACGACGACGTTCGTGCCGAGCAGTGGCCCAGCGCGGAAAGCGCTGCCGCCGCCGAGGATCGCGAGCTCCCGGCGGCGTTCGACGGCCAGTGCGGTGTTCCCGCGCAGGAGGAAGAGGAATCTCCCAGCCTGTTCCACAGCCCCTTCGAGGCCGAGAAGACCGCGACGTTCGAGGCCGCCAGGCCGGACCCGGACTCCGATGGCGCCGACCAGAACGGAACACGACCGGCGCCGGACGCCCCGCTGGCAGCGGGAGCGACCCAGGACGCGCAAGACGCTCCGGGGGAGCTCCGCGCTTCGACAGCATCCGACTACGAGACGGAAGGCCAACCGCCGGCGGTCGACACGCAGCCGAAAGGGGCCTCCTGGGACATGGACGACGCGCCGACGCAACGTCTGCCCATCTACGAAGCGGTGCTGTCGCAGTGGTTCCGCGAGTCCGATGTGGACGAAGGCGGCTCGCCGCTCGGCGACTCGCTGAGCTCCGGTGGAGGGCAGCCACCGCGCCCGGCCCGGCAGGAGGCTCCCGCCGAGCCGCCGTCGGTGGCCGACGGCGAGCAGGCGCTGCAGGCGCGGCGCGCCGCGGAGCCCGAGTCGGAGACCGGTGAGCTCCGCGCCACCGGCGCGTCCGGACCCGGCGGGGAGACCGGCGAGTTCCCCGAGGAACTGCTCGCGCCCACCGGGCCGCGGGATCCGGGCTGGGGCTCGGCCGACGTCGGCTGGCAGGCGGCCGAGGCCCTCGTGCAGCAGAGCCAGCAGGTCCAGGAGACGACCTCGGCCGGCCTGCCCAAGCGGGTGCCGAAGTCGAACCTGGTGCCGGGATCGGCCGCACCGCGACCGCAGTCCCCAGCGCCGGCAAAGCCGGCCACGACACGGTCGCCGGATGCCGTGCGTGGTCGCATGTCGAACTTCCAGCAGGGCATCCGCCGAGGTAGGCACGCCAAGGCCGACCCGGTCTCGACAGAACCGCCCCGCTCGATTCCGAGCCGTCATGAGGAGCAGGAGTGAACGGGTCCGTCCAGCAACCCATGAGCAGCAACAGCTTCAGTTGGCTGATCACCGATTTCGTGCGCCGCGTCCCGGGCGTCGCGCACTCCGTGGTGGTCTCCGCGGACGGCCTGTTGCTGGCAGGCTCCCAGGGACTGCCGCGCGACCGCGCCGAGCAGCTGTCCGCCGTCGCCTCCGGGCTGGTCAGCCTCACCCAGGGCGCGGCGCGCTGCTTCGAGGCCGGTGATGTCACCCAGACCGTCGTGGAGATGGAGCAGGGCTACCTGTTCCTGATGTCGATCAGCGACGGTTCGTGCCTCGCGGTGCTGGCCGCGCCGAACGCCGACATCGGTCTGGTGGCCTACGAGATGACGCTGCTCGTGGAGCGGGTCGGCCGGCAGCTCACCCCGGAGCTGCGCGCCCAGCTCCAGGGCATGGGTCGACGGTGACTTACGCCGAGCAGGCTGAGGGGAGCTCGCCATGAACGCCGGTTCCGATCCCAGCTGGGACGGTGACCTGTTCCGCCTCTACAACAAGAGGCTGAGCGCCGACTCCTGGCAGGAAGACTTCGTCGACGACCAGCAGGAATCCGCGGGCGACGGCGTGAGCGACTACAGCCGGGCGCTCTTCGGCGGGCCGGGCGCGGACCTGTTCGGCTCGGGCTATTCCGGTTCCGGTTACTCGAACTCGGGCTATCCGGGTTCGGGCCACTCGGGTTCGGGTTACTCCGCCGCGTCGGCCGAGGGCGGTGACGACCGCCGGTACGACAGCGGTCCGTCGTCGATGTCGATGCCCTCGATCTCCTCGACGTCGATGCCCTCGGTCTCGATGCCGTCGATCTCGCAGCCGATGTCGCCGATCTCGCAGTCCATGCCGTCGATCTCCGGGTCCATGCCCGCGATCCGCGGCGGCGACGGGCCTGCCTCCGACGAGGGCGCGGGCGAGACCGGGTCGCTGGTGCGTCCCTACGCCCGCACCCGCGGGCGCACCCGCACCGATTATGATCTTGCTATTGAGACGCTGGTCTCCACCAGCGAGCGCGGACGCGCGCAACCCGCCGCGTCCTCGCCAGAGCACCGCTCCATCTCGGAGCTGTGCATGGAGGCCCGCTCGGTGGCAGAGGTGGCCGCACACCTGCGCCTGCCCCTCGGCGTGGTGCGGGTGCTGATCGGTGACATGGCCGGTCTGGGCCTGGTCCTGATTCACGAAAGTGGCATGGTCGTGGGGGATCGGCCGTCCATGGAGTTCTTGGAAAGGGTGCTCAGTGGGCTTCGCAGGCTCTGATCCCCGCTCGCAGGTGAACAACCACGGCGGCAACAAGACGTCGACCAAGATCGTGGTCGCCGGTGGTTTCGGGGTTGGCAAGACGACCTTCGTCGGCTCGGTCTCCGAGATCGTGCCGCTCACCACCGAGGCGGTGATGACCGAGGCGAGCGTCGGGGTCGACGACCTCACGGCGACGCCGGGCAAGGTCACCACCACGGTGGCCATGGACTTCGGCCGGGTGTCACTGGACTCGGACCTGATCCTGTACCTGTTCGGCACGCCCGGGCAGCACCGGTTCTGGTTCATGTGGGACGACCTGGTGCGCGGCGCGATCGGCGCGGTGGTGCTGGTCGACACCCGCAGGCTGGCCGACGCCTTCGCCTCGATCGACTTCTTCGACGACCGGGGCCTGCCCTACGTGGTCGCGGTGAACACCTTCGACGGCGTGCTGCACCACCGCATGGAGGACGTGCGGGAGGCGCTGACCATCGCCGACTCGGTGCCGATGATCAGCGTCGACGCCCGCAACCGCGAGTCGACCAAGCAGGCTCTGATCAAGCTCGTCGAGCACGCCATGCGCCAGCGCATGGCTGCCGCGCGCGCATAGCGCGCGCATCGCGCAACGCGCAGCGTTGCGTGGCGCGTGAGCGCTATCCGCGCTGTGCGCGGATTGCTGTCGCGCGGCTTTGGGTGTGGGTGGTGCCCGTGGTTGGAAAGCCGTGTACCGCATGGCTTTCGGGCGGTGACCGGGCGATGCATCGGGGAGCCGTGCCCGGTCACCTTCGTCGGTCCGGCGGAGGGGGGACTCACCGGACCGAGCCGCGTCGGCTCCCTTGCTCCTCGGATACCCCACCTGATCGACGATCACACCTCTGATCGTCGATCACTCATCGCGCTACGCCGCACGACAGTCATCCGCGCTGCGCGCGGATGGCGCTTCGCGCCCCGCAACGCTGCGCGTTGCGTCACTCCTCGACCAGGGCCACCGACGTGATGCGGTGCAGGGGGAAGGTGCCCGTCGAGTCGCCGCTCTGGTCCAGGCCCTGGAGCACGCCGCCGCCGACCCGCACCGGCCGCACGATCCGCTGCGTCGCCACGCCGTGCGAGTCGACGAAGCCCAGCCACACGCTGCGGCGCTCCCGCGCCGCGTCGCGCAGCAGCTGCAGCGTCGCCTCGGCGCTGGGTCTCCCGCGCTCGGGGCTCACGGCGCTGCCGCGCCGCGCCGCCCCCGCGCGGTCGCCCGCCCGCACCTGGCCGACCAGTTCGACGAGCTGCGCGTCGCTGGGTGCCGACATCGCCGCGGGCGGGTTCGGGCGGTTGCGCCCGCGCACGCGTTCTCCGCTCGCCCGCAGGTCGAGGACCTGCCCGTCCGGGCCTTCGGCCGCCGGCGAGAACCCGGCACCGCGCAGCCCGTCGACGACGTCGGCCAGCGGCAGGGGGCTGACCAGCACGGTGGGGGCGATCTTGCGCAGCTCCAGTTCGTGCACGGCCGGGTTCGCCAGGACCTCCGCCAGCAGCACCGGATCGTCGCAGCGCAGGAAGGCCGACGCGGTTCCGGCGCGCAGCTGTCCGTGCCGGCGCGCGACGTCGTCGATCAGGTAGGTGAGCGACTGCGGAATCGGCGTGCGCGAGCGGTTCCGGAAGAGCGCGTGCAGGTCGTCGGCCGTCCGTCCGGCGTCCAGGGCACGCCGGACGCTGCTCTCGCCAACCCGGTAGACGGTGGCGCTGCCCGCCGACTCGACGTCGGCGACCAGCTTCATCTCGGCGGCCAGGTCCGGTTCGAGCCTGCCGGGGGCGACCACGGTCAGGTCGGCCTGGACCAGCACGTGGTCGAGCGCCTCCGGCAAAGCCACGTGCCTGGCGGCCTCCGCGCCTCCGTCGGTCAGCAGGACCCGGCCGGCGGTGGAGAGCGCGCCCATGGCGGTGATGCCGAGCACCGCCGCCTCCGCCAGCGTCCAGCGCACCAGGTCGTCGCGCAGCCGTCCGCCCTTGCGCGGCGCACGCCACGCGAGCACCGCGGCCAGGTCGTCGGCGCCGCGGACTCCGTGCCCGGACGGCAACTCGTCGAGGACGTCGAGGACGCGGCGCCGGTCCTTCGGGGCCAGCGGCCGGCGCAGGTCCTCCGACAGCGGCCCGAGCAGCCGGTCCTTCTCGTCGCGGGCGCCGATCAGGCCGGGGAGCCGGGGCAGGTCGAGCCACGACTGGGCGAGCGCCGCCCAGCGGGTCTCGGGCATCGAGGCGAGCCAGCTGTCGGACTGGTAGGTCGGGATCCAGCGCGGCTCGGCCTCCTCGCTGTTGGCGACGAGCCCGGCCGCGACCACGAGTTCGGCGATCAGCCCCAGCCTGGTCTCGTCGACCTCCATCGCCTTGCCCGCGCGACGCAGGTCGCGGACCCCGACACCGCCGGACTTCAGCACGTCTGGCGGGTCCTGGCCCCAGAGGTCGAGGAGCAGCTCGACGTGGCGCAGCAGTTCCAGCACCTCGCCCGCCGCCGTGGAGTCCACCGCGGAGGCCCCGGCGTCGGTCAGGTCCAGCAGCGGTTCCTCCGGTTCCACCCGGCCCATCGGGTGGTCGCCGCGCACGGCGAACGCGAGCTGGCGCGGCAGCTCGACGGTCTCGGCGTCGCGACGCAGCAGCAGGCCCTTGGCCAGCAGCCGCTGCACCGGGTTGACCGCGCGTTCCAGCGGTGTCTGCGCGGCGGCGTCCCGGGTGCGGCCGATGGGGGAGCCATCGGCGAGCTTGCCGATCAGCCTGCGTTCGTCCTCGTCGAGTTCGGCGATCGCGGCTTTGGCCTGCGCCTCGGTGAGGTTCTCGGCGGGACGGCCGAGCCCGGCGGGGAACGTCGGCAGCGCCTCGCGCACCGCGGGGGAGATCGACAGCGCGTCGTCGTCGCCCCAGACCAGGGCGCGGGAGCGGAGGTCGTCGAGCGTGCGGCGGGTGCGCTGCGGGGTGACGTCGACGCCGAGCAGTTCGGCGGCGGCGCCCAGGGAGGCCGCCTCCACGTCGGCGTCGAGCAGGACGAGCGCTTCCAGGGTCGACAGGGCGAACGCGTCGAGGTCCTCGCAGGCCCGGGCCACCGAGGACCGGACCCCGGCGCGGGTGGCCAGCACGCTGCTGTCCGCGGGCGGGGGCGTGGCCAGGTCGGGCCGCATGCGCAGCAGTGCGACGAGGTCGTCGTCGCTGCGTTCGCGCAGCCAGTCGGCGAGTGCAGGCATCCGTTCCACGATACCGAGCGCGGGCCCGGAAACGACCCTCGCTGTGACGCCCGACAGGCTGTCGCCGGTCCGCCCTCGCGCGCCCGGAGTCCGCCCGTACACCCCAGCCGTCCGCCCGGTCGCCGCCGCGGCGGCTCGCGCCCCCGGGCGCCCGCCCGCGCGCGCCCGCCGGCGGGCCCGGTCACCCGGTGTGTCCCCGGCAACCCGTGGGTGAGTCCGGGCCGGGTATCCGGCAAACTGGAACTCGCAACAGCCTGAGTGGTCAGGAGGAATGAAGTGGCCGGAAAGACCAAGAAGGACCGCATCGACCCGTCGTGGCCGAAGGTCGGTGACGGGGAGCACCCCGTGAGCGAGTTCCTCGCCGACAAGCAGGGCGCGCTGTCCCCGTTCGGCGACACCAGCTTCCCGCTGTCGACCGAGACCGTCCCCTACACCCACCCGGTCACCAAGATCAACAAGTAGATCCGCCGGGCTGTCAACACCTCCGGCCGGAAACCGGCCCGGATATCCCTCACATTCGTGAAAGTTCTAGGATTTTTCGTGCCGGGTGAACTTCGGTCGCTTTAGAGGTCCGCAAGGGCTTCACCCCGGATTGGTGACCTGCTCCGGCGGCCGCCGCGGTCGTCCGGAGCGCGTCGCCCGGCCAAGTCCGAAGACTCTTGCGACAGGGGTGTGCCATGCCGGTTCCAGGTCCGGGTTATTCGATCACCGTCCGCGTCGAGGCTCCGCCGTCCGCGAGCGCCGCCGGTGACCTGACCGGTTCAGTCGGCCGCGCGGGCGGTGTCATCACCGCCTTCGACGTCGTCGAGTCCCACGCCGACCGGATCGTCGTGGACATCACGTGCAACGCGCTGTCGGCCGACCACGCCAACGACATCACCGACGGCCTGCGGGAGCTGCCCGGCGTCACCGTCCGCAAGGTCTCGGACCGGACGTTCCTGGTGCACCTCGGCGGCAAGATCGAGGTCAACTCCCGCGTCGCGCTGACCAACCGCGACGACCTCTCCCGCGCCTACACGCCCGGCGTCGCCCGCGTGTGCACGGCGATCGCCGAGAACCCCGAGGACGCCCGCCGCCTGACGATCAAACGGAACTCGGTCGCGGTCGTCACCGACGGCTCGGCCGTGCTCGGTCTCGGCAACATCGGCCCGGAGGCCGCGCTGCCGGTGATGGAGGGCAAGGCGGCGCTGTTCAAGAAGTTCGCCGGGGTCAACGCCTGGCCGGTGTGCCTGGACACCCAGGACACCGAGGAGATCATCCGCGCCGTCGAGCTCATCGCCCCCGTCTACGGCGGCATCAACCTCGAGGACATCGCCGCGCCGCGCTGCTTCGAGATCGAGCGCAGGCTGCGCGAGAAGCTCAACATCCCGGTGTTCCACGACGACCAGCACGGCACCGCGGTCGTCGTGCTCGGTGCGCTGCGCAACGCCCTGCGGGTGGTCGGCAAGGACCTGGCGGACTGCCGCGTCGTGGTCTGCGGGGTCGGCGCCGCCGGCTCGGCGATCATCCGGCTGCTGCAGAAGAAGGGCCCGGCCGACGTCATCGCCGTCGACATCGACGGCATCGTGCACACCGGTCGCGGCGACTCCGACCCGAACCTGCAGTCCATCGCGGCCAACACCAACGCCGAGGGCCGCACCGGCACGCTGTCCGACGCGGTCGCCGGTGCCGACGTGTTCATCGGCGTCTCCGCGCCGAACCTGCTCAACGCCGAGGAGGTGGCCACCATGAACTCGGACGCGATCGTGTTCGCGCTGGCCAACCCGGACCCGGAGATCGACCCGCTGGAGGCGCAGAAGCACGCCAAGGTGGTGGCCACCGGTCGCAGCGACTACCCGAACCAGATCAACAACGTGCTGGCGTTCCCGGGTGTCTTCCGCGGTCTGCTCGACGCCCACGCGCACGAGATCACCGACGACATGATGATCGCGGCGTCCAACGCGATCGCCGACGTCGTCGACGGCGAGCGGCTCAACGCCTCGTTCATCGTCCCCAGCGTGTTCGACTCGGCGGTCGCCCCGGCGGTGGCCGACGCGGTGCGCAAGGCGGCGACGGCCGGCCGGACGGCCAGGCCCGCGCCGGTCGGCGGTTCGTCGCTGCCGTGGTCCATGGCCGAGGACCTGGAGTACTGAACCGCGGACTACGCTCGTCGTATGGCGCAGAGCGATCTCACGCACGTCGACGAGGCGGGCGCGGCCCGCATGGTCGACGTGTCCGGCAAGCAGGTGACCGCCCGGACGGCGGTGGCGAGCGGAGTGCTTCGCACCACCGCCGAGGTCATCGGCCTGCTGCGGCGCGACGGGCTGCCCAAGGGCGACGCGCTGGCGACCGGCAGGCTCGCCGGCATCATGGCCGCCAAGCGCACGCCCGACCTGATCCCGCTGTGCCATCCCATCGCGCTGTCGGGCGTCAAGGTCGACCTGGAGGTCGGTGACGCGGAGGTGCGGATCACCGCGACCGTGCGCACCACCGACCGCACCGGCGTCGAGATGGAGGCGCTCACCGCCGTCACCGGCGCCGGGCTCGCGCTGCACGACATGATCAAGGCCGTCGACCCCGCCGCCGTGCTCGACGCCGTGCGCGTCGAGCGCAAGGAGGGCGGCAAGACCGGCACCTGGGTACGCGAAGAGTGAAGCAGTGCTGGGACGGTCCCGCCGGTCGGGTGTAACCGGCCCGCGGAGTCGGCTCCCGGGTCCGTGCGCCGACCGGGCCGCCGGTCCCCGCAGGTACCCACTCCGAGACGGGAGAAGTCCATGACGCGCACAGCTCGCGTGGTCGCGGCGTCGAACCGGGCCGCCGCCGGTGTCTACGAGGACCGGACCGGGCCGGTGATCGTGGAATGGCTGCGGGCCCGCGGCTACGAGTCACCTGACCCCGCGGTCGTCCCGGACGGCGAGCCGGTGGGCGCGGAGCTGCGCCGCGCGGTCGCCGACGGCGTCGACGTCGTGATCACCACCGGCGGCACCGGCATCAGCCCGACCGACCGGACGCCGGAGGTCACCGCCGAGGTGCTCGACTACCCGATCCCGGGCCTGGCCGAGGCGTTGCGCTCGGCGGGGCTGCCGCAGGTGCCGACGGCGGTGCTGTCGCGCGGTCTGGCCGGGGTCAGCGGTCGGACGCTGATCGTGAACCTGCCCGGTTCGCGGGGCGGCGTCAGCGACGGGCTCGGTGTCCTGGAGGGCGTGCTCGACCACGCGGTGGACCAGATCCACGGCGGGGACCACAAGCCGCACGGCGGGGCGGCCGCCTCCCACGGCGCCGTCACGTCGCATGGCGCTGTTGCGTCGCATGGGGGCGTCGCGTCGCACGGCGTTGGCGAGCCTCACGGTGGCATCGGGGAGCCGCACGTCGGCTCTGTCGCGGCTGACGGCTCCTCCGGCGGCGCGGTCGCCGCCGGCCAAGACCTCGGGCGCGCAGCGCCCGCTCGCACCCAGGCGTCCGTCCTCCGCGCGGACGTCGTCGACGAGGCGATCGACGTCGACGAGCTCTCGCGGCTCGTCGAGCACCGCGCCGCGGGCGCCGTCGTGACCTTCGGTGGAGTGGTCCGCGACCACGACGGAGGCCGCGGCGTCCGGGAGCTGGAGTACACCGGCCACCCCAGCGCGGGCGACGTGGTCGCCGAGGTCGCGCGCGAGATCGCCGCCCGCTTCGAGGGCGTGCGCGCCATCGCCGTCGCCCACCGCATCGGCCTGCTCGCCATCGGCGACGTGGCCCTGGGCTGTGCGGTCGCCGCCGAACACCGCAAGCAGGCCTTCGACGCGTGCTCGGAACTCGTCGACGAGGTCAAGCGCCGCCTCCCGATCTGGAAGCGCCAGGTCTTCGACGACGGCTCCGAGGAATGGGTCAACTGCCCCTGACGGCAGGAGGGGCTTGTGCGGGACGGGCAGGGACTGCGGCCCGTGCTCGCTTCACTCCGGCTCGGCTCTGCCGCCCTGGCTCGGCTCAGCTCTGTCAGGTCCGCCTCGGCTCTGTTCGCCCGGCTCGGTCTTTGCCGGACCTGGCGCGCTCGGCCTCGGCTCTGGCTGGCCCGTTCGCGCTGACCGGCTCGACTGACCCGACTCGATTCGAGCTGACCGGCTCGCCCCGACCTGAGCCGCTTCGGCTTGGCCCCGCTCGGCTCTGTCCGACCAGTGGCGGCACGGTCTGATCTGGCCCGGATCGGGCTACCTGACCTGTCTCGGGCTGACCTGGCCACTGGACCATGTCTGCCCCGGCTCGTCTCGGCGTGCCCCGGCCCCGCTCTATCCGGCTCGTTTCGAGCGACTTGGCCTCACACCTGGCTCGACTGCTTGCCACGTGGCTGCTCGGACTAGCTGGCTTGATTCGGCCTGGCTGGCTCGACTCGCCCGTCCCTCCACACATCGGATCCGACACGCCCACGGCGTGTCGTGTCCTTGCCTGAGGACCGGCCCACTGGTGCTTCGGTACGGCGTTTGGTCGCCTCGGTGCAGGTGTGGTGCACCGCTTGGTCATCGGAGGGGATCACGGTCTGGAAATGACGGAACCCCACCGCTGGGGGATGGCGATGGGGTTCCGAGTTTCAGGGGGCGCGTCGCGTCAGCATTCGGGGCGCTGACGCGACCCGCGCTCCTGGGGTCCGTCCGGCCGTCAGGCCGGCCCTGCTCACTTGATGTCGAGCTTCTGGCCCGGGAAGATCAGGTTCGGGTCCTTGATGATGTCGCTGTTGCGCTCGGCGATCTTCTTGTAGTCGACGCCGAACTTCTCGCCGATCTTGCCGAGCGTGTCGCCCAGCTGCACCGTGTAGTCGCCGCCGCCGGTCTGCACCGGGCTGGTGGTCTTGGTCTGGGTGCGGGTCTGGGTCTTGGTCTCGGTCTTGGTGACCTTCTTGGTGGTCTTGGTGCTACCACCGCTCCAGTTCAGCTTGGCGCTGCAACCCGGCCACGCGTTCTTGCCCTGCGACGCGAGGACCTTCTCCGCGACGGCGATCTGCTCCTCGCGGGTGGCGTCCTTGGCGTTGCTCGCGTACTGGGTACCGCCGTAGGCAGCCCAGGTCGAGGGGGTGAACTGGAGGCCGCCGGAGAAGCCGTTGCCGGTGTTGGCGCTCCAGTTGCCGCTGCTCTCGCACTGCGCGAGGGCGTCCCAGTCGGCGGCGTTGGCGGGGGCGGCGATCGCGAGCGGGGTGGCGATCACGGCACCGGCGACGGCGACGCGAGCCGCGGCACGAGCGGCATTGGAGGGTTTGCGGTGCTTGCCGTGGTAACGAGCCATGTTCCTCTCTCCTGCCGCGCCTGCGAAGTGAGCTGTCGGGTTCGGGCTGAGAGGCAGCCCGGCCGGTCCTCGGACCGGCTTCACCCCTAGGGCGTTCGGGGCGCCCAGTGGTGGTTCCCCCGCCCCTGTCCGGTTTTTCCTGTTTCGGGGATCCGGAGGCCCGCCGGACAGGGCTCGGCGCTGCGGGCTTCCGGGTTCTCGCTTGGCCGGTTCGGGGCCGACCGAGGAGCGACACTACGTAATCAACGAGCCGATCGGAAATCTCTGCTTATGTGACGGTGGTCACAGTAACGCTGCGGTTGGGTGATCCGATCCGAGGTATCTGTGCTGATCAGCGCGTCGTTATCAAGTCGTGTCCGGCCCGAGATCGATCACCGTCAGTGAGGCGTGGGTCACCCTTTTTCCGCCGTTGCAACGTCGGTGTCAGCCTGCCGTAACGCCGAATTCGGGCTCCCAGGGCGGGATTCCGACCCTTGATCAACATCACTGATCGAGTTCACGTGGACGCGATCCGTGATCGAAGTGCGTGGTCGCGCGGTCGCCTCCGCTCGACTCGCGCGACCGCGTCGGAGACGATCTGCGCGCCAGGCGCGAGACATCGGACGTATTCGAGCCATGTGCGCAGAGCAGTCGAACACATACCGACATCACACGAGCGGGTTATCCCGACACGCCAAGTGCGTGTTGTATACGCGCATGCGCGCGGGCGCGGGCGCGCGGGCAGGTAGATAAGGAATGGTCGCGGGCGTCATCGGAGGGACTCGTGTTCGCCGCGGGCGGACGGCGGGGTTCCGCCCGGGAGGCGACTTGCGGAGCGGGTATGGCGCGATCTCGGCGATGCGGGCTGTGACGAGAGGCCGAACAGCCCGCGAGCCGTGATCGGATCTGCGGTCGGCGCGCGGTCGGCTCGGCGGCGCCAATGCTGATCATTCCGCGGCGGCGTTGGCCTGACCGCGCGGTGGCGGGATGCGCGGTAGCGGCGTCTATAGGGCTGTGTGCCTGCGCCTCAAGGCGCGGCTCGCTGGGCGTGCCGTATGTCGGGGCGCGCGGAGGGCGAATCGCGTTGACGGCCTCGCCCGACGACCACCGGCACATGCCGCCCGGCCGCGCGCGGTCCGCGCAGTCCAGCCTCCTGCACGGCCAACCGTCTCGTCCGGGCGCACGGCCGCTTACCAGGGCTCGCGCGGTTTGAGGCGCCGGACGGCCTACTGGCCCGCGTTGCCAAGCTGCCTCGGGTCACGCCTTGCGGCCTACCGCGCCGGACCGCCTACCGGCGCCCGCCCCGCTGGCCGCCCAATCGGCGATCGACTGGCCGCATGCGCGGCTACTGCTGGGCTGCCCGCCGCCTACCGGCGCCGACGCCGCCTACCGGCGGCCCGGCTCGTCCGGCCACTGCGCCAACTCGCCAACCGGCGCCCGTGCTGCCAGGCCGCCCGGTCTGCCGCCGGCGGCCCGCCACCGCGCTGCCGCCCCGGCTCAGCCGCCGGCGAAAGGGGGTAGGACGTCGAACTCCGCGCCGTCGGGGATCTCGACGGCGCGGTCCCGGACGGCTACGCCGTCGAGGAGGAAGCTGCAAGCGGGCACCACCTCGGCGAGTCGCTCGCCGTGGGTGCTGAGGACCGCCTCGATGAGGTCCGACGCCCGCACCGGCCGCCCGTCGGCGGGCCTGGCGAGGCGCACGACCTCCTCCGCGACGCCGGCGGCGGCGCGCGCCCCGGCGAAGTAGCGCACCTTGACCGCCAGGTGCTCCGACACCGCCGTCATCGGCTCAGCCCCCGATCGCGCTCATCGGTCGCGACGGCTGGGCGAAGCCCTCGGTGTCCATGCCGTGCCCGGCCTTCTTCGCCCACATCGTCTCCTGCCACAGCCTCATGATCTCCTCGTCGCCCGCTCCCGCCCGCATCGGCCCGCGCAGGTCGGTCTCGGTGGTCGAGAACAGGCACGACCGCAGCTGCCCGTCGGCGGTCAGCCGGGTGCGGTCGCAGGTCGCGCAGAACGGCCGGGTCACCGAGCCGATGACGCCCACCGTCGCGGGCCCGCCGTCGACGAGCCAGCGCTCGGCGGGTGCCGAGCCGCGTTCGGCGGTGTGCGGGGTCAGGTCGAACTCCGCGCCGAGCATCTCCAGGATCTCTTCGGCGGTGATCATCTGTCCGCGGTCCCAGCCGTGCTGCGGGTCCAGCGGCATCTGCTCGATGAACCGCAGCTGGTAGTCGTGCTCGACGCAGTAGCGCAGCAGGTCGCACGCCTCGTGGCCGTTGAGTCCGCGCATCAGCACCGTGTTGACCTTCACCGGTTCCAGCCCGGCGGCCTTGGCCGCCTCCAGTCCTTCGAGGACGTCGGAGAACCGGTCCCGGCGGGTCAGCTCGCGGAACGTGTCGCGGTCGAGCGTGTCGAGCGAGACGTTGACCCGGTTCAGGCCGCCGCGCTTGAGCGCGTCGGCGTAGCGGCCGAGGTTGATGCCGTTGGTGGTCAGCGACGTCTTCGGCTTCGAGGGCAGCTCGGAGGTGGCGCTGATGATGTCGACGAGGTCCTGGCGCAGCAGCGGTTCTCCGCCGGTGAAGCGGACGTTGGTCACGCCGAGCTCCTCCACCGCGATCCGGATCAGCCGGATCATCTCGCCGGTGTCGAGCAGTTCCGAGCGCTTGAGCCACGGCAGCCCCTCGGCGGGCATGCAGTAGGTGCAGCGAAGGTTGCACTTGTCGATCAGCGACACCCGCAGGTCCCTGGCTATGCGGCCGAAGCGGTCCACCAGGTGCGGGGTGTCGGGGCGAGTCGACATGTCGGTCGTGGGACGCACGACCGGGATTCCCAGGTCCACCGCGGTCACCTTCCGACCCTAACGCGCTCGGGCGCTGATTTCGATCGGCGCGCAGGCATTTGTACTGGTTCTCCGAAACCGGCATCTGCCCAGGTAGTGGCATCGGAGGATGCTACGAAACCGATCACGGTGACGCGTTTGCGGGCCACAACCCTGGTTGCCTCCGCCTTTGCGGACGTATCGTCTCTGCCGTGCCGCACTATCGGATTTCTGAGGTCGCCGGACTGCTGGGCGTCAGCGACGACACGGTGCGCCGCTGGGTCGACGGCGGCGCCCTTCCCACCGGTCGGGACGCCGGCGGGCGCATCGTCGTGGACGGCGCCGCGCTCGCCCGCTTCGCGCGGGACCAGGCCAAGTCCACCCCGGACCCGTCCGGGGTGGGGCGCTCGGCGCGCAACCGGCTCGTCGGGCTGGTGACCGAGGTGGTCTCGGACCGCGTCATGTCCCAGGTGGAGATGCAGTGCGGCCCGCACCGCGTGGTGTCGCTGATGAGCACCGAGGCGGTGCGGGAGCTGGGGCTGGAGCCGGGAGTGCTGGCGGTGGCGGTGGTCAAGTCGACGACCGTCGTAGTGGAGACACCGGGAGAGTGATGATGTCGCGGATCAGGCCGGCGGTGGCGGGGCTGGTGGCGGTCCTGCTGCTCGGCGGCTGCGGGCAGGCGTCCCCGCAGCAACAGCAACAGGAGCGGACCTTGACCGTGCTGGCCGCGGCATCGCTGACCGAGTCGTTCGACGAGATCGGCAGGCGCTTCGCTGCCGAGCACCCGGGCGTGCGTGTCCAGTTCGACTACCAGGGCTCGTCGACGCTGGCCGAGCAGATCAACCAGGGGCGCAGCGCCGACGTGTTCGCCTCCGCCGACACCAGGAACATGGACAAGGCCGCCGCGAACCTCGCGGCCCCGGCGGAGACGTTCGCGACCAACCGGCTGGCCATCGCCGTGCCGAAGGGCAACCCCGCCCGGGTCGCCTCGCTGGCCGACTTGGCGGCGGCCGGCCGGGTCGTCGTGGTGTGCGCGCCGCAGGTGCCGTGCGGTTCGGCGACGGAAAAAATCGAGCGTGCCGCGGGCGTGCGGTTGCGGCCCTCCAGCGAGGAGGACGACGTGAAGGCGGTGCTGCAGAAGGTCTCCGCGGGCGAGGCCGACGCCGGGCTCGTCTACGTCAGCGACGCCCGGTCCGCGGCGGGCGAGGTCGACTCCGTGGAGTTCCCCGAGTCGGGCAAGGCGGTCAACACCTATCCGATCGCGGCGCTGAAGAACGCCCCGCAGGCCGAGCTGGCCAAGCAGTTCCTCGCCTACGTGCGCGGACCCGTCGGCCGCGAGGTGCTCACCGCGCACGGGTTCGCGACGCCGTGACGCCCGCAGCCGGGGTCGAAGAGGGCCGGAAGCGGTCGCGGCGCTCCCGCGGGCACCAGGTCGCGGTGCCCGGTGTGCTGTGGGTGCCCGCGATGCTCGGTCTGGCGCTGATCGTGCTGCCGGTGGCGGGCCTGTTCCTGCGGGTCGACCCGGTGCGGTTGCCTGCGCTGCTGAGCAGCGACGCCGCGCTGAGCGCGCTGGAGCTGTCGGTGCGCACCGGACTGATCTCGACCGCGCTGGCGCTGGTGCTCGGCGGTCCGCTGGCCGTGGTGCTGGCCAGGTCGGGGATCCGCGGAATGCGGGTCGTGCGCGGGCTCGTGCTGCTGCCGCTCGTGCTGCCGCCGGTGGTCGGTGGCCTGGCGCTGCTCTACCTGCTTGGCCGGACGGGCCTGGCGGGGCAGGCGCTGGAGGTCGTCGGCGTCCGGCTGCCCTACACGACCGCCGCGGTGGTGCTGGCCCAGACGTTCGTCGCGATGCCGTTCCTGGTCGTGGGGCTGGAGGGTGCGCTGCGCACGGCCGGCGCCCGCTACGAGCAGATCGCGGCGACCCTGGGCGCGGGGCCGTGGCTGGCGTTCCGGCGGGTGACGGTGCCGCTGCTGCTGCCCGCGCTCGGGTCCAGCCTCGTGCTCACCTTCGCCAGGGCGCTCGGCGAGTTCGGCGCGACGATCACGTTCGCGGGGAGCCTGCAGGGCACCACCCGCACGCTGCCGCTGGCCATCTACACCACGGCGCAGTCCGATGTGGATGCCGCGGTGGCGATGTCGTTGCTGCTGGTGGTGGTCGCGCTGCTGGTCATCGTGGTCGCGCGGCCGAAGGCCGTGGAGGGGCAGTCGTGACGGGAGCGTTGCCGGGTGCGGTCCGGCCGGAGGTGTGGTCATGAGCCTGCGGGCCGACATCGAGGTGCGGCGCGACGAGTTCGCGCTGGGCGCGGAGCTGACCGTCGCGCCGGGCCGGGTCCTGGCGGTGCTCGGGCCGAACGGGGCGGGCAAGTCGACGCTGCTGTCGGCGTTGTCCGGCCTGCTCACGCCCGACCGGGGACGCATCGAGCTGGGCGGGCACGTGTGGCTCGACACCGAGCGGCGGGTCCGGGTGCCGACACACCGCAGGGGTGTCGGGCTCCTCGCGCAGAACGCACTGCTCTTCCCCTACCTGACGGCCCTGGAGAACGTCGCGTTCGGACCCCGTGCGTCCGGGCTCGGCAAGGCCGAGGCCCGGCGGACGGCCGCGCACTGGCTGTCCGAAGTGGACGCCGCGGAGCTGGCCGACCGCAAGCCCGGGCAGCTCTCGGGAGGTCAGGCGCAGCGGGTCGCGCTGGCGCGGGCCTTGGCGGCGGACCCGAAGCTGCTGCTGCTCGACGAGCCGCTGGCCGCGCTCGACATCGACGCCGCGCCCGCGATGCGAGGACTGCTGCACCGCGTGCTGCGCCGGCAGCAGCGCCCGACCGTGCTGGTCACCCACGACGTCCTCGACGCCGTGGTGCTGGCAGACGAACTGGTCGTGCTGCTCGACGGGCGGATCGTCGAGGCGGGGCCGACCAGGCAGGTGCTCTCCCGGCCGAGGGAGGCGTTCACCGCGCGCATCGCCGGGCTCAACCTGCTGCCCGGCGTCGCCGCGGACGGCGGGCTCGAGCTGGTGGGCGGCACGACGGCGAGCGTGGCAATGGAGCCAGGCAGCGGAGCGGCCGGCGGGGCCGAAGGCCAGGACGGCGCCGCCGTCGCGCTCCACGGCCGGGTCGCCGAGCCGCTGGAAGCCGGCGAACCCGCCGCGGCGGTGTTCGCGCCGTCGGCGGTCGCGGTGCATCGGGATCGCCCGCACGGCAGCCCGCGCAACACGATCCCGGTCCGCCTCACCGGTCTCGAACCGCGCGGTGACGTGGTGCGGGTGCGAGGCGCGGTGCGGGACTGCCCGCTGGCCGCCGACGTCACGCCCGCCGCCGTCGCCGACCTGTCGCTGGTCCCGGGTGACGAGGTCTGGTTCGTGGTCAAGGCCGCAGAGGTGGCAATCCACCCCGTCTCCGGAGGATCATCTGGGGCGTGACTGAACCAGCCCCCTGGACCTACCTGATGGACATGGACGGCGTGCTGGTGCACGAGGAGCACATGGTGCCCGGCGCGGACACCTTCCTCAACGCACTGCGCGAGCACGACATCCCGTTCATGGTGTTCACCAACAACTCGATCTACACCCCGCGCGACCTGCGGGCCAGGCTGCACCGCACCGGCCTCGACGTGCCGGAGGAGGCGATCTGGACCTCCGCGCTGGCCACCGCCCAGTTCCTGGAGAAGCAGCGGCCCGGCGGCTCGGCGTTCGTCGTCGGCGAGTCCGGGCTGACCACCGCGCTGCACAACATCGGCTACGTCCTCACCGACCGCGAGCCCGACTACGTCATCCTCGGCGAGACCAGGACCTACAGCTTCGAGGCGATCACCAAGGCGATCAGGCTGGTCGAGGGGGGCGCCCGGTTCATCGCCACCAACCCCGACGAGAAGGGCCCGAGCCGGGAGGGCACGCTGCCCGCCACCGGCGCGGTCGCCGCGCTGATCGAGCGCGTCACCGGGCGGGCGCCGTACTACGTCGGCAAGCCGAACCCGCTGATGATGCGGTCGGCGCTGCGGCAGCTCGGGGTGCACTCGGAGAACACGCTGATGATCGGCGACCGGATGGACACCGACGTCCGGTCGGGGCTGGAGTCCGGGCTCCAGACGATCCTGGTGCTCTCGGGCATCTCCGACGAGCACACCGCGGAGCTGTTCCCGTACCGGCCGACCAAGGTCGTGCGTTCCATCGCCGACCTGATCGAGCACGTCAAGGACCCGTTCTGGGCCTGAGGCGGCGCGTCAGGCCGGGGGTGACGTCTTCGCGGCGCGGACGTCGTCACCGCCCGGCCGCCGGCCGGCGGCCGCGGCGCGTTCGGCGCAGCAGGGGCACTCGTGCTCTGTCGTCGCGCCCGGTGCCCGGTTGAGCTCGTCGGCGAGCCGCTCGGCGGCGTCGCGCACCATTTCGGCGCGACCGCCGATCGAGCCGCCCCAGTGCCGCTGCGCGGCGGCGAGCCGGTCGAGCAGGTCCGACTGCAACCGCAGCCGTTCGACCTGTTCCCAGGTCGCAGTGCCGTCGCGGCGCCGCAACACCCGTTCGATGACCGCCGCCACCCGCTCCAGTTCGAGGTCGGTGATCATGTGCCCCCCTGGTCTGGTGAAAGCCGGACACCAGATGGGAGGGGCGCGCGACCCGCTACACACGGAACTGTGACGCAACTCACTTCATGGGTCAGCGCACGTGGTAGAGCCGATGCGCGTCGGTGTCGACGATGCGCTTGCCCAGCGGGAACAGCGACACCGGCACCAGCTTGAAGTTCGCGACGCCGAGCGGGATGCCGATGACCGTCACGCACTGCGCCAGGCCGGTGACGATGTGCCCGAGCGCCAGCCACCAGCCCGCCAGCACCACCCACAGGACGTTGCCGACCATCGAGAACGCGCCCGCGTCGGGCTCGTCGGCCAGCCGCCTGCCGAACGGCCACAGCGCGAAGTTGGCCATCCGGAACGAGGCGATCGCGAACGGGATTCCCACCACCGTGATGGCCAGCACGGCACCGGCCACCACGTAGCCCAGCGCCATCAGCAGGCCGCCGAAGATGAGCCAGACGATGTTGAGCAACAACCTCATACCACCAGCCTGACACCCGTCGGGCCCGACGCACTCGGGTGCGACCCCGAGATTCCGCCCCGGACCCTCAGGGTTTCTTCGAACTCACTTTGCGTAGCGGTTCCGGCGGCGCCGGTTGCGCGGGTGGGCCAAGCGGCTGCGCCGCGTCGAAGAAGCGTCAAAGGCGGACCCCGAGAGGGTGATCACGCCAGCAGTTCGCCTTCGAGGACCGTGACGGCTCGGCCGCGCAGGCCGACGCGGTCGCCGCGCAGGGTCATCCGCACCGTGCCGCCGCGGGCCGACGCCTGCTCGCCGACGAACTCGGCGCCGTGGCCGGTGCGGTCGAGGCGGGTCGACCACCACGCGGCCAGCGTGCAGTGCGCGGAGCCGGTGACCGGGTCCTCCGGGATGCCGACGCGGGGCGCGAAGACCCGGCTGACGAAGTCGACGCCGTCGTGGTCGCCGGGGGCGGTCACGACCACGCCCGGCTTGGGCACCTGCACCAGCGCGTCGAAGTCGGGGTGCAACGCCCGGACCTCCGCCGCCGACGCCGCCCGCACCAGCAGCTTCGTGGCGCCCTCGGCGACCTGCTCGATGGTGATGCCGGGCAGTCCCGCGGTCAGCTCCTCCGGCGGCTCTACCGGTTCGGGCACGTCGACGGGGAAGTCCATCTCGATCCAGCCGTCCTCGCCCGCGGTGCAGCGCAGCTCCCCGCTGGCGGTGTCGAACAGCTGGTCACCGCCGAGGACGTGCGCGGTGGCCAGCGTCGCGTGCCCGCACAGGGGCACCTCGGTGTCCGGGGTGAACCAGCGCAGCGGCTTGGCCGGCGCGTCCCCGCCCACCACGACGAACGCGGTCTCGGAGTGCTTCAGCTCCGCCGCGACGGACTGCATCCACGCCGCGTCGGCGGGCGCGTCGAGCAGCACCACCCCGGCCGGGTTGCCGCTGAAGGCTCGGTCCGTGAAGGAGTCGACGACGTAGGCGCGCACGGGGGCACTCTATGGGAAACGACGGCTCGACTCGGCGCGGATGCCCGGGTGAAGATGCCGTGGTCCACGTCACGACAACGAGGAGGCGGTATGCCTGCCGAACTCAGCTATGCCTCGGGAACCTCCGACGTGCCGCTGCTCGGCGACACCATCGGCGGGAACCTCGACCGGACGGCCGCGCGGTTCCCGGAGCGAGACGCGCTGATCGAGCACACGACCGGGCGCCGCTGGAGCTACCGCGAGTTCGTGGCCGATGTGGACGCCCTCGCGCTCGGCCTCCTCGGCGCGGGCATCACCAAGGGCGACCGGGTGGGCATCTGGTCGCCGAACCGGGCCGAGTGGACGCTCGTGCAGTACGCGACGGCGAGGATCGGCGCGATCCTGGTCAACATCAACCCGTCCTACCGGGTGCACGAGCTGGAGTACGTGCTCGACCAGGCCGGGATCCGGATGCTGGTCTCGGCGCGGGCGTTCAAGACCTCCGACTACGTCTCGATGGTCGAGCAGGTGCGGGCGAAGTGCGCGGCGCTGGAGCGGGTCGTCTTCCTCGACGGCGACGAGTGGGACGCGCTGTTCGACCGCGACGGCGACCCGGCGCGGCTGGCCGCGATCGAGCTGTCGGCCGACGACCCGATCAACATCCAGTACACCTCGGGCACGACCGGTTTCCCCAAGGGCGCGACGCTGTCGCACCACAACATCCTCAACAACGGCTTCTTCGTCGGCGAGCTGTGCCGCTACACCGAGGCCGACCGGGTGTGCATCCCGGTGCCCTTCTACCACTGCTTCGGCATGGTGATGGGCAACCTGGCCTGCACCAGCCGCGGCGCGGCGATGGTCATCCCGTCGGAGGGCTTCGACCCGCGCACCGCGCTGGCCGCGGTCGCCGAGGAGCGCTGCACCTCGCTCTACGGCGTGCCGACGATGTTCATCGCCGAGCTCGACCACCCGGAGTTCGCCGACTTCGACCTGTCGTCGCTGCGCACCGGGATCATGGCAGGCTCGCCCTGCCCGGTCGAGGTGATGAAGCAGGTCATCGACCGGATGGGCATGGCGGAGGTGGCGATCTGCTACGGCATGACCGAGACATCGCCGGTCTCAACGCAGACCCGCGCCGACGACTCGCTGGAGCGGCGGGTGTCCACGGTGGGCCGCGTCGGTCCGCACCTGGAGGTCAAGATCGTCGACCCGGCGACCGGGCTGACCGTGCCGCGCGGCGAGCCCGGCGAGCTGTGCACCCGCGGGTACTCGGTGATGCTGGGCTACTGGGAGCAGGCCGACAAGACCGCCGAGGTCATCGACGCCGCGCGCTGGATGCACACCGGCGACCTGGCGGTCATGGACGCCGACGACTACGTCGGCATCACCGGCCGGATCAAGGACATGGTGATCCGGGGCGGGGAGAACATCTACCCGCGGGAGATCGAGGAGTTCCTCTACACCCACCCGGACATCCTCGACGCGCAGGTCGTAGGTGTCCCGGACGCGCGGTACGGCGAGGAGCTGATGGCCTGGGTGCGGCTGCGGGAGGGCGCGGCCGAGCTCACCGTTGAGGCGTTGCGCGAGTTCTGCACCGGCAAGCTCGCGCACTACAAGATCCCGCGCTACGTGCACGTGGTCGAGGAGTTCCCGATGACCGTCACGGGCAAGGTCCGCAAGGTCGAGATGCGGGAGGAGGCCAAGCGCCTGCTCGGCCTCGACACCTGAGGTGCGGTGCGGGCCACGGCGATGGCGGGGTTTGAAAGCGGGGTGCCCAGGGACGACCGCGGGGTGGCTCGCTGACAAAGCGGCCGCCGACGCAGGTCGGGGGAGTCTCCCGCCACGGCGGGAGACCTGCTCTGACCTCAGACGACCACCGCGCGATGCGGTCGGTGATCCTCGTCGGGGGATCCCGCGGATCGTCCCTTCCAGCGGAAGGCCGCTAGTACCATTCCGCGGGTGGCACGAGAGTACGACGCGCAGCTCCTCGAGTCGGTGGCCGTCCGGCGCGGGCGGTTGCGCGAATCGTTGCTGTGGGGCCGAGCCCGCCGCCAGATGGCGACCGTCGACAACCTCAAGCGCCTCGCGATCAGCGTCGTGGTCGCGGCCGTGTGCTGCGCGGGCTGCGTCGGCTGGTCGTTCCTGGAGAACGCGCTGGCGCAGCAGAAGCGCCAGCAGACCACGAGCAGCCAGGTGGTGCGATGACCCCGCCGCAGGCGACCGGAACGCTCACTCGCCTGACCCTCGCGGCCCCGTGGCGCCGGGTCGACCTCGTCCTCCCCTCTGAGACGCCGCTGGGCGAGTTGCTGCCGGAGATCGTGCGGCTGCTCGGTTACCAGACGGCCGAGTCGCCCGAGGCATACCGCATCTCGCTGTTCGACGGCCGGGTCGTCGAGCTCGACCAGAGCCTGCGCTCGGCCGCGGTGCCCGACGGTGCGCTGCTGCGCGTCGACCGGATCAGCGAGGCGCCGATGCCCGCGGTGGTCCACGACGTGACCGACGAGGTCGCCGACGACCTGGACCGCCGGCCCGGTCGCTGGGGGGACGACGCCCGCCGCTGGCTGGCGACCGCGGTCATCTCCGCCGCCGCGGTCTGGGCCACGCTGCTCGCGGCGCCGACAACACCCCCGCCCGTGCTCGTGGCGGCCGGGCTGATCGCCCTCGTCGGCGGCACCGCGCTGGCGCTGCCCGGCGCCCGCGTGATCGGAACGGCGGTGCTGCTCGCGGGCGCCGCGGCCACCGCGACCGCGGTTCCGCACTGGCTGGCCGAGTGGCCGCTGCGCTCGCTGGCCTGGGCGGTGCTGGTCGGGTTGACGGTGCTGGCGGCCGGTGCCGCCAACGGCCGGTTGCGTGCGGGTGCGACCGGCGCGGGCACGCTTCTCGGTCTCCTCGGGCTCTGGGCGGTGCCCAGCGCACTGCACCTTCCCATCGAGCGGACCGCGACGCTGCTCGCGATCGTCTCGACGGTCGTGCTCGGTCTGCTGCCCAGGCTCGCCCTGGTGACCTCCGGGTTGACCCGGCTCGACGACCAGCAGCTCGGCGAGCGGCCGACGACCCGCAGCTCGGTCCGCGCCGCGGTGGACTCCGCGCACCGAGGCCTCGCGCTGGCCGTGGTGTTCGCCGCCGCCTCGGCCGCGCTCGCGGGCTGGAACCTCGCGCACGCCTCCAACGGCTGGGCCGTCGCGCTGGCCTGCCTGCTGGGCGTCACCACGTGCCTGCGCGCCCGTGCCTGCCCGCTCACCGCCGAGGTGGTGAGCCTGACCGCCGCGACGCTGGTGGTAGTCGTCGGACTGGTGAGCAACTGGCTGTTCGTCGCGCCGGCGCAGTGGTGGGGCGGCGTGCTGGTGGCGGTCGCGGTGCTGAGCATCGGCTTCGCAGCGCTGGCCTACCGGCCGCCGGCGCACGTGCGGGCCCGCGCCCGGCAGCTCGCCGACCGCGTCGAGGGCGTCGCGGTGGTGGCGATGGTCCCGGTCGCCGTCGGCGTCTTCGGGATCTACGAACGCCTGCTGCAAACGTTCTGACCACGGAAGGGCTCTCCAGTGTCCACTTCGGACCACACGCCCGGCGGGCAGCCGGGGCCCCCGGCCGGACGGCCGTGGAGCGGTGGCGCGACCGAACGCCCGCCGTGGGAGAAGGACGCCGACACCACGCAGCGCATCCCGCCCGTCCAGGACACGCCCGCGGGGCAGCAGAACACCGGAGCGCACCAGCAGAGCCCGGCGGTGGGGCAGCAGAACCCTGCGGCGGGGCAGGGCTCGGCGAAGGGGCAGCAGCCATCGCCGGGGCCGCCGCAAGGCTCCGCGACAGGACAACAGAACCCTGCGGCGGCGCAGCAGCAGTCGCCGTCGGGCCAGCAGCCGGTGACTCCTCCGAACGCACCGTCGGGACGCCAGGGCCCCTCGGCTCCAGGCCCCGCCGGTCCGCCCGCCCCGGCCGCGTCAGCGCACCGCGGTGCCGTTGCGCCGCCGTCCCAGCAGCCGACCGTCCGGCACGCGCCGTCGCAGCAACCCACGGTGAAGCACCCCGTCCGGCCAGGGGCCTTCGCGTCGCCGCAGCACGAGCATCCGCCGCCCCGACCGCCATCGTCTTCGGCCAAGTCGCATGACCTGGTCGGTCGCGTGCCGCACGGCGACTCCGCAACTCGCCGCTTCGGTCGTGCGGTGGTGCGCGCCTTCTCCAGCACGAAGCAGCCGCGCGAGTTGGAGGAGATCCTCACCGCGGTCCAGGCGCCGATCACCACCGGCCGCCGGATCGCGGTGACCTCGGTGCGCGGCGGCGCGGGCAAGACCGCGGTGGCCGCGATGCTCGGTTCGGTGTTCGCCGGCAGGCGGGCTGAGCCGGTGCTCGCGGTGGATGCCGACCCGGACGCCGGTTCGCTGTCCTGGCGGCTCGGCGTCGAGTCGGCGATGACGCTGCCGGGGCTGGCACCCGCCCTCCAGACCGCCAGTGGTCAGGACCTGTCCAGCGTCGACCGGTTGTTGCCGCGCACCTCGCGCGGTCTGTGGGTGGTGCCCGGTGGAGGAGCCGCGCAGCCGCAGCTCGCACGCGATGTCACGCGTGCGCTGTCGCGCCTGTTCGCGGTCGCCGTGCTGGACTGCACGACCGGTATGAACAACCCGGCGGCCGGCGCGGTGCTGTCCGACGCGCACGCCGTGGTCGTGGTCGCGCCCGCGAGCCCGGACGGTGTGCGCACCACCGCCGAGGCGCTGACGCGCATCGGCCCGGCCGCGCTGCAGCACGTCGTCGTCGCGCTCAACGCGGTCGACCGCACCGGCGCGGCCGCGCTGCGGACCAAGCAGGCGCTGTCGCTGTTCTCCCAGCTCGGGCTGCCCGCAGTGGTGCTGCCCCACGACCGCCACGCCGGTGCGGGCGGCCCGATCGACCCCGGCAGGCTGGCCGAACCGACCGTCACCGAGGTTTCCAGGCTCGCCGCGTGGTCGCTGCGCCGGGCCAGGCCGCTGTAGTGACCGCCGTGGCCACCGTTACCACCGCACGACCCGCACGTCCGAAGGAGGCGCAGTGACGACCCGCCTGGTCCACCGGCCTGCGCGCACTGTGCGTCCGCTCGGCGGTGAGGACCCGCTGGACATAGACCCGCCGCCGCTGCTGCCGGAGGGAAAGACGGCAGCGGGTGTGCAGGGGCTCCTGCCGATGGCCGGTGCCGCGGCGTCGATGACGATGATGATGTTCTTCCGGGGCAGCGGCTTCGCAGCGCTCGGCGCGGTCGTCATGCTGGTGTCGGTCTGCGCGGCCGCGCTGTTCTACTTCACCCAGCGCGGTCAGGCCACCCGCAAGCGCCGCCAGCAGCGCGAGCGCTACCTCGACCACCTGGAACAGCTCCGCGACGACCTGCGGGACTGGGAACAGGACTTCCAGCGCCGCGCCTCGGTGCCGGACCCACCGGTCGGCAGACTGCTCGACCTGGTGCACGATCCGGCCCGGTTGTGGGAGCGGCGCCGCGGCGACACCGACTTCCTGCTGGTGCGCGTCGGCACCGGGCACCAGCCGGTGCGGGAGCTGCGGATGCGCGTCGAGGGCACGCCGGTCAACCCGCCGGACTCGTTCATGCTGGCCGAGGCCAACGCCCTGCGCCGCCGGTTCGGCACCGTCCCGCACCTGCCGCTGCGGGTGAACCTGGACCGCGCGGGCGACGTCTCGCTGATCGGGGAGGGCCGCGACGCGGTCCTCGGCGCCGCCCGCACGCTGATCGCGCAGGTCGCGGCCATGCACGCACCCGACGACGTGATGATCGCCGTGATCACCCCGCCGGAGCGGGAGGCGGACTGGGCGTGGGTGCGGTGGCTGCCGCACGCGCTGGGCCGCGCGCACATCGGCCCCGGCGGCCCGCAGCCGCTGTTCGCCCCCGACGCCGCGGCGCTGGCCGCGCTGCTGGCCGACGACCTCACCGACCGCGCGACGCGCGCGGCGCAGGCGTTCCGCCACGGCTCGGGTGCGGCCGAGGCGGTGACGCGCTCGCGACTGCTGGTGATCGACGACGCCTTCGGCGACGTGGCGCGGAAGCTGCCGACGCCGGACAAGGGGGTCGGGCTGGACCGGCTCGGCGTCACCGTGCTGCACCTGCTGTCCAACCGGCTGCACGAGCCGAGCGAGATCTCCAGCCGGGTGACCGTCGGGGAGCAGGTCACCGTCGAGCAGACCGAACCGCGCGCGATGCGCGCCGGCACCCTCGAACCGGCCTCGCACGCGTTCGCCGCCGGACTGGCCCGCGAGCTCGCGCCGCTGCGCCTGTCGGCCGACTCCTACGACGACGGTTCGGGCACCCCGCCCGCGGACTTCCTCCAGCTCCTGGGCATGGAGGATCCGGCGAAGCTCGACGTCGATCGGATGTGGGCGCAGCGCGGCGAGCGCGACTTCCTGCGGGTGCCGATCGGCGTCACCGCGCTGGGCAACGCGACCCTGCTCGACCTGAAGGAGTCCGCGCAGCTCGGGATGGGTCCGCACGGGTTGTGCGTCGGCGCGACCGGGTCGGGCAAGAGCGAGCTGCTGCGCACGCTGGTGCTCGCTCTGGTGGCCGCCCACTCACCGCGGCAGCTCAGCCTCGTGCTGGTCGACTACAAGGGCGGCGCGACGTTCGCGCCGTTCGAGAAGCTGCCGCACACCGCGGGCCTGATCACCAACCTGGAGTCCGACTCCTCGCTGGTCGAGCGGATGTACGCCAGCCTCGACGGGGAGGTCCAGCGCAGGCAGCAACTGCTGGCCGACGCGGACAAGAGCGTGGACATCACCCAGTACGCGATGCGCCGGGCCGCCCTGGGCGAGCCGGAAGAACTGCCGCCGTTGCAGCACCTGTTCGTGGTGATCGACGAGTTCGGCGAGCTGATGACGGCGAAGCCGGAGTTCATCGAGCTGTTCCTGCGGATCGGCCGCATCGGCCGGTCGATCGGTGTGCACCTGCTGCTGTCGAGCCAGCGGATCGAGGGCGGCAAGCTCCGCGGGCTGGAAACCTACCTGTCCTACCGGCTGGGGCTGCGGACGCTGTCGGAGATGGAGAGCCGGACGGTGCTGGACACCCCGGACGCCTTCCACCTGCCGCCGCTGCCCGGCGCCGGCTACCTCAAGGTCGACACCAGCGTGTACGACCAGTTCAAGTCCGCCTACGTGTCGGGTCCGGTCGCCGAGCCGGAGGAAGCCCGTCCCGTCGAGACCGGGGCACCGCGAGTGCTGGCCATGCCCCGCTACGGCTCGCCGGACGAACAGGAGCAGACCGACCACCCGAAGGCGACCCGGCGCACGATCGGCCCGACCTTGCTGTCGACCATCGTCGAGCAGTTGGAGGGCGCTGCCGAACCCGTCGCACCGGTCTGGCTGGAGCCGCTGCCCTCGGCGGTCACCCTCGACCAGGCCGCGGGCGGCTTCGACGTCACGGTGGACGGCCTGCGCCTGCGGGACACCGGCGCGGCGGGCCTGCCGGTGCCGATGGGACGGCTGGACGACCCGGCCCGGCAGTGGCAGGGCACCTGGACGCTGGACCTGTCGTCGGCGGGCGGCAACCTGCTGGTCCTCGGCGGTCCGGGTGCGGGCAAGACCACCGCGCTGCGGACGCTGGCGCTGGGACTGGCCTGCGCGCACCGCCCCACCGACATCGGCATCTACGGCATCGACCTGCTCGGCAGCGGCATGCGCGCGCTGGCCGACCTGCCGCACGTCGGTGGTGTCGCGGGCCGCGACGACCGGGAGCGCATCCGGCGCACCGTCGACGAGCTGCACGGCATGCTGTCCGAGCGCGAGCGGCTGTTCCAGCGCAGGCAGGTCGACGACATCGCGCAACTGCGCGGGAAACCGGCCGAGCTGCCCTGCACCGAGGTCGTGCTGCTGATCGACGGCTACGGCCAGCTCGCGGGCGAGTTCGAGGCGATCGAGAGCCGCGTGCACGACCTGCTCGCCCGCGGCGGCCGCTACGGCATCCACGTCGTGGCCACCGCGCGCCGGTGGAACGAGGTGCGCGGCGCCCAGCAGGTCGGCTTCGGCAACCGCATCGAGCTGCGGCTGACCGACCCGGCGGAGTCGAGCATCGACGGCAAGCTCGCCCGCGCCGTCGGCGCCAAGCAGCTCGGCAGGGCGCTGACCACCGACAAGCTGTTCGCCCAGGTCGCACTGCCCCGGCTGGACTCCGTCCCGGACCCGGCGGGCTCCGGGCTGCCGGAGGCCGCCGCACTGGTGCGCAGCACCTGGACCGGACCGGTGCCGCCGCCGATCCGGGTGCTGCCCGCGGTGCTCGACCCGAGGGAGCTGCCCGCCACCGACCGCGGCACCGTCGCGCTGGGACGCTTCGAGAACGACTTCGGCGCGGCGAACCTCGACCTGTTCGGGCGCGACCAGCACCTGCTCGTCCTCGGCGACACCGGAACGGGCAAGACGAACCTGCTGAAGCTGGTCACCTCGACGCTGGTGCGGCAGTACCCGGCGGAGGAGATCGTCTTCGCGGTGTTCGACCCGCGGCACGGCCTGGAAGGTCTGGTGCCCGAGGACCACCTCGGCGGTTACGCGAGCAACCACGCGCTGGCCAACCAGCTCGCGCAGGCGGTGTCGCAGGAACTGGTCAAGCGCGGGTCACCGGACCACCCGGCGGGGCCCAGGATCGTGCTCGTCATCGACGACTACGACGTCCTGGCCGCCTCCGGCAGCCAGCCTCTCGCGCCGTTCGTGCCCTTCCTGGCGTCGGGCCGGGACCTCGGGCTGCACGTCGTCATGACCCGGCGCGTCATGGGGGCCGCGCGCGGGCTGTTCGAGCCGTTCACCATGGGTGTCAGGGAATCGGGCTGCCTGAGCCTGCTCATGTCCGGCGACCGCTCGGAGGGGCAGCTCTTCCCGGGCGTGCGCCCGACGACGCTGCCGCCGGGACGGGCCCTGCACGTCCGGCCCGGCGACCAGACCCGCACCGTGCAGACCGCATTCCTGGATTACCTGGAGGAGTCGTGATCCGAACTGTCGCGGAGGCGTTGCCGAGCTGGTCGGTGGCGTCGTGACCTTCGACATCGTGGCCCTGTGCCGCGAACAGCCCGGCCCGGGAGCGATGCTCGCGGCGATGCGAGCCGCCGGTGCGGAACTGCGCGTCAACACCATCGACGAGGCGCAGCTCATCCAGCTCTACCACGAGGACGGGCGGCTGATGATGACCACCGAGGGAGCGCGGCTGGTGCAGGTGCGCGGCGAGGTGCGGCGGCTGCTCGGGTTCGACGAGGACGTGCCGCACCCGGTGTGGTGGGTGGAAACCCGCGCACCCGGCGGCGACCCGGAAGCCGAGGCGGCGGCCCGGCGCTTCACCCAGGCCCTTGTCACCACGTCGGGAGGTGTGTCGTGGTCGACGCGCTGACCGGGCATCCCGCCGCCGACCGGGAAACCGCCGAGGCGATCGTCGTCGAGCAGGACCGCCGGGTCGTGCCGCTGTCGAGCTGGCTCGCCGACGCGGCGGTGACGGCGGCGGCGGGCGGACGGGTCCTGCAGGTGCTCACCCCGGCCCGCAGCCGCATCACCTACCCGCTCGAACTGCTGATCACCGACGGCCACGCGCAGTGGGTGGTGCGCGACGGCGTCGAGCGCTTCCGCGACGGGATCACCGGCGAACCGCTGCGCTGGAACGGCGCGCGCTTCACCGCCGCCGAAGGCCCCGCCGCCCCGCCGGTACCGACCCGGTCGGGGAGCCTGGAGGTGCAGATCACCACCCTGCACGCGGCCGACAACGCCCTCCAGCTCGGACTCAGCACCGAGGCCGCGATGCGCGCACTCGTGGGTGCCGCACCCGCGGGCTGGGGAGTCGTCGAGCCGGCGTCGGAGCCCTGGTCGCCGCGCGAGCTGACCCGGCACTGCCACGACCGCTCGCCCGAACCCACCAACGTGGTCGTGGTGGGCGGTGAAGGCGAGCCGGCGGCGGTCGGGTCGCTGGAGGTGACGCGGGTCGACACCGGCGTGCGGGAACGCCTGCGGCTGGCGGGACCGGCGAGCACCGCCGTCGGCCAGGACGCCATCGAGGACCTGGCGGCGGCGGTGGCGGGCAAGGCGCGGTCCATGCTGGTGGCCTCCCACCCCGGTCGCCTCGACGGACTCCGCTGGCACACCCCGACCATGCCCGCGCTGCCCTACGGCATCCTGGTCGGCCACCAGGTGGTGCAGCAGCGCGGTGTCGAGCACGCCCAGTCCGCCCCGGCCGCGCGCGTCCGCATCCTCGGCCTCGACCGCGGGCGCGCCTGCTGGTGCCGCCTCGACGGCGGGCAGAAGGCACCGTACGAACTGCTCACCGACGTCCTGCGCCACTTCGGCCTGCCGGACTAGATCCCGAGAAGTGCTCGCATGTGCGCGTACTTGCCGGTCAGCCGTTCGCGCGTCTGCTCGTCGAGAGCCGCCAGGCGGGCCGGGTCGGCGTTGTGCGCGAGGTCGGCTTCCTTGACCAGCCGGGCGCCGGGCGTCGCCAGGATGCGGGCGGCGTAGTCCTCCGGGGATTCGCCGGTGCGTTTGGTCAGGGCCAGAACGATGTCGACCGTCTGCGGTGCGAGCGGTGCCTCGCACAGCCACTGCTCGCTGAGCGCGTAGTCCTCCACGGCGTCGTGCAGCCACGCCGCCGCGATCTGCTCCTCCGACCCGCCGCGCGCCCGCACCCCGTCCGCGACCGCCGCCAGATGCTCGGCATAGGGTCGCCCGGCCTTGTCGACCTGCTCCGCGTGCGCCCGCCGGGCGACCGCTTCGACTTCGGCGAGGTCCATCAGCCCCACTGCTTACCTCACGTCTACGACTGGGCGAGCTTCGAACGGATCCTCCTGACGAACTCGGCCGCCTCACCTGGAGTGATCTCCACTTGCTCGTCGTCGTTGTGCCCGAGTTCGTACTTGCGGAAGTAGTCAGTCGGCTCCCACCGCAGGTTCCGGGTGAAGACCTCGTCGGTGGTGTTGCCCGCCGCGGTGCGACGGCGCAGGACTCCGCTGGGATTGCTGCGGGTGCGACCGGGAGTGAGCAATCCGTAATAGGTGACCTCGGTGACCGGTTCCGCGCCGCCGGAGGACCACCAGCGCTCACCGTCGGCGACCGCCTTCACGTAGTCCTCGACGGCGGGCATGGTCGGCGCCCAGTGGACCGGCGAGCCGTCCTTGGGAACGACGATCCCGCCGCTCATCAACCCGTCAGCGGGATTCCCGCTGTCGATGGCCCGCACCGTGTCCACGGCGAAGGTCTCGGCGATGTCGAAGTCCCGCGTGACCTCGTCCCGGACCGCGATCGGCCCCAGCTTCGGGTGGCTGATCTCCTCCCCGAAGTGGCGCACGAGGAACTCGTGCAACCTGTGCCGGGCCTCCGGGCTACCGCTGTGCGGCGCCTGCGACATCGTCAATCATCTCCCGATCGGCAAGTACATGATGTTGACGTTCTTCTCCAGGAGCGCCAGACCACCGGTCTGCCCGTCCAGGAAGACAACGCCGTTCTGATCGTGGACCACGTTGAAGACGTGAGCGGAACCGGGGCGACCGATGTAGACCATGCCGCGAGCGCCTTCGCCCCGCGCCGTCATGTCGCCGATGATGTCATCGTAGGACGACACCTGGCGGAAAGCCGCCGGGTCGGCTCCGAGGGACCGGGCGTAGTCGGCGAAAGTGTTGCTGCTCAGCCCCCATCCGGGCCCTTCGGGCCACGGCAGGGCCGATGCGGGCGTTCCGGTGAAACCGAGGTCGACGGCGCGAACGCAACGGCTGCAGTTCTGATCGCTACCGGGAACGCCTCGCTGGAAGCGGTCCACGTTGACGTCGACCACGTACGGGTGGTGCTCGGCGACGTAGCGCTGCGCCTGCTCGGGAGTCGCGGTTCCGGAATGCAGCGCGGGCTTGCTGTTGACATCGGTCGTCCCGGACACCGCGGACCAGTCGGGAGCAGCGTCCCCGGCACCGTCGCCATGCCCCGCGGGATCGCCCGGATCCGCCGGGCCGGGAGCAGGATTCCCGTCATGATGGCCATGCCCGTCGGCGTCCGGGTGCTGGGGCGGGGCGTGGTCGGCGGGGTCCACCGCCGCGCGTTCGGCCTCCAGCGTCTGCTTGAGCTCGTGCAGACGGTCGATCGCGTGATCGGGAACGTCGACCTGGCGGAAGATCTCCGCCTGGGCCTCGGCCGCCCGCAACCGGTCGGCTTCGTCCGTGGCCACCCTTTCGGCTTCGTAGAGGCCGTGGGTGTCCATCTTGGCCTTGAAGCTGTCGGGCGTGTGGAACTGGAGCTCGAAGACGCGTCCCGTCGCGGGATCGCGCCAGGTGGAGTTGACGCCCTTGTAGGTGTCGGGGTTCTCCCAGGTGGGCTTGAAGGTGACGTTCTCATAGCCCCGGGCGCGAAGGTCGTCGACCGCGCTCAGGACGCCGTCGGTGTAGTTGCGCGACGGCATCTCGATCGTGTAGCGGACCGAGTCCTTGACGTTGGCGAGGATCTCGTCCGGGCTGAGATCGGGGTACCTCGCCAGGTCCTGCGCGAACTTGCGCTTGAACGAGTCCTCGCCCTTGAGCACGAAGTCCGGATAACCCTGGAGCCTGGCGCCGTCGATGCCGTCCGCGATCGACCGGACGTGCGGGGTGACGTGCCCTTCGGTGACGCTGGCGCCACCGAGGTAGCGGTCCACCGCCGCGTTCATCTCCGGCGACAGGTCGTACCGCGTTCCGTGCTCGACGTTGACCCACGACCCGTCGGGCTGGTTGCCGAGTCGTTCGGGCAGCGCAGGAGTGTCCGCGCCGGGAGCCGGGCTGGTGCTCGACGGGTCGCCGCCGTCCGGCGAACTGGTGTGGTCGCCATCAGGGCGATCGCCGTCCGGAGTGTGGCCGTCGACCGGAGCGTGGCCTTCGACCTGGGTGTGCCCGTCGAACGGAGTGCGGCTATCAATCGGGCGGTCACCGTTGTGCAGGGTCGTGCCGTCGCCGGATACGTGTCCGTTGCCGTGGTGCGATCCGCCGACGTGGCTGTCGGACGGTTGCCGGCCGTCCGGGACACCGCTGTCACGAGGGCCGTCCGTTGCGGTGTTCCCGCCCGGGGGCGTCCCACCGCCGTGGTGGCCGTCCGGGGTGTGATGCAGGCCGTCGCCGACGCTGGGGCCGCCGCCGCGGGGTCCGCCGTTGTCCATGCGTGCGACGTCGGGGCCGCGGGTGTCCGCGATGTCGGTGTCGACGCGGTGCCCGAACGACGGGCCGTCGCCGGCCAGGGCCGGGGTCGGGCCGAGGTGGGGGATGTGGATGTTGAGCTTGTTGGCCAGCTTGATGCCGAGCTCGCCGACCGTGGGCATCTTCGCCACGAAGTCGCCGGCCCGCACCATGCCGCCGCCGACCTTGGCGGCCATCCCGGCGACCTTGCCGCCCTGGATCGCCGCGCCGGCACCCTTCAGGCCCGCGCCGGCACCCTTGGTGCCGACCACGGCGGAGACGATGTTGAACGTCGCCTGCCCGGCCGCGCGTCCGTTGTGGCCCTTGCCCCACTGGTCGTAGGCGATGATCGACTTGCCCGCGTTGAGCAGCGTGCCGCCCATCTCGCCGCGCTTGAAACCTGGCAGGCCGATCGTCTGGTCCGCCACGATCGCGAGGGGGTTGGCGTAGGTGCCGAGCGCCAGCGCGAAGGTGCCGAGCCCCTTCCAGGCCGCGCCCGCTGTGGACCAGCTCCACTCGCCGTTCGCGTAGCCGATCAGCGCACCGAGGTCGGTGACCATCTGCACGGCGCCGTCCTTGATGCCGACGAAGAAGTCGCCGACGTCGCCCCAGAAACCGCCGTCGTGCTCCTCCGCCTTGCCCCACGGCAGGCCCTCGCCGAGGGCGGAGTTCAGCTGGTCCTTGGTGTAGCCGAACTCGTTGGGGTCGCGCCTGCCGTCGCCGTTGTCGGCGGCGTACTGCGTCCCGCCGTAGACCGCGTTGATCGCGTTGGCGCAGGTCCGCTGGGCCTCCATCCACTCGGCGACGGCCTCGTTGACCTGCGAGAGCAACTGGTTGTGCTGGTTGACCTTGCCCTCGTCCTCGCGCCAGTCGTCGTCGCCCTCCACCGAGGACACGAAGGTCTGCGCCTGCGCCCGCAGCGACTCCAGCCTGGCCTTGATCGGCTTGACCGTCGTCGCGTAGGTCGAGAGCGCCCCCGCGACGGTCTCGACGTTGCCGCCGACGGTGTCGCTGACCGCCGACACCGGTTGCGTGGCGTTGAGCAGCTGACCGGCCTCCGGCGCGTCGTAGACCGCCGCCAGGCCCTGCCACTTCGCGTGCACGTCGGCGCCGGTGGAGGCGAAGGCCGCACCGGCGGTCTTCAGCGTCGACGCGTGCCCGGCCAGCGCGTCCATGTCGCCGGGGATCTGCGGGATCTCGGCCGGGTTGATCACCGGGCGCCCCCGTTCGGCATGGTGCCGCGCGGGTCGGGGGCGGCGGTGGCGTTGGCCTGCGCGTTCGCGGCCATCTCCAGGTCACCGCGCACGTACGCCTGGGTGGCGTTGACAGCGCCGTTCATCGCCGCGCCGGTGCGGGTGAACACGAACTCGATGCTGGACCGCTGGGAGTTCGCGAACCCCGTCAGCGCCTGCCCGATGATCCCGGACGACGCCTGCGTCCCGGCCCCCTCCATCGCGCTGTTGATCGAACGCAGGTGGCCCTCGAAGTCATCGGCCACGCCTTCGACCTGCTGCAAAACGCCCTGCACACCTGCGGGCTGGATGTCCCAGCGGCCCACGACGATTCCTCCCCGCCGACGTCAGCCGATGCCCTGCACCGCCGAACGCGCACGCGACAGCGCCGTGTTCGCGGAGTCGTCGTTCTGGGTCATGGTCTGCTTGACCAGGTTGATGATCTGCCGCACCTCGGTGGCCGCGGACTTCCATCGCTGCTCGACGTGGTGGTAGTCGTCGGAGACCCCGTCGGCCTGGAAGTCGGCCATCGCGGCGGCGACCGCCTGGTCGCGCTGGCCGATCACCGACTCCAGCCGCCCGATGATGCCCTGAAGGTCGCCCTGCACCGACTGCGAGACGCCGGTGTCGAAGCTGCGCCGGTCCATCGTCATGACTGCTTACCTCCCCAGGTCAGCGGGCACCGAAGCGGGCCGCGTCGAAGTTGGCCGAACCCTGCGCCGAGGTGGCGTTGTCGGCCATCTCGGTGTCGCCCTGGCCGAACGAGGAGTCCATCCCGGACTGGCCGCCCAGGATCGCCGCAAGCGAGCTGTTGAGCTCGGCGGTGATCTCGTCGGCGCGGGTCTTGAACCCGTCGAAGGCCGCTCGGCCGGCACCGTTGAACTTGCCCTGCAGCGGCTCCGCCGCGGCGATCAACTGCCGGATAAGCGCGCCCAGGTCGTCGCTGGAACCCTGGGTCTGCTTGGTCAACGTCGACAGCGTCGACGACCCCATGTCGAACTTCACGCCACACCCTCCAACCCGATGGTCGTACTGCCGGGAATGCCCCTCGATCAGATCGGACGCGGCACACCCCAGTGCGGTTCCCGCTGAAATCCGGTCCAGTTCAAGATCGAATTCCCCCTGGTGCGGGAACAACCGGCAGCAGGCTACTCAAACCGGTGACGCACGATCAATGCGGAAGTGGGCCCGGACAACGCTCCGGACAACATCGGGTTCGAAATGGGTGGCGACACCCCGGAATTGCGCTGATCACGGACCTGCGGAGGCCGTACGTGGGTTTTGATTAGCGGCGCACGCGGACCACCCCGGGTCGGGAAGGTGCCCAGGGACGAACGCGGGGCGGCTCGCTGCAAAGCCGGTACATGACGCGGCCCGCGATTCGCCGTGGGGCGGATCGCGGGCCGCGGGTCCTTTTCGGAGAGACCGGGTGCGCTGTCGTCGCTAGGCCTTTTCCAGCGCGGCGGCGTCCTCGACGCCGAACTGGTCCTCGAGCTGTTCCGGTGAGGCGTCCACGTCGATCTGCTCCACCGGCACCCCGCGCGCGGCCGAGATCGCGCCGAGGCGGCGTCCGGCCCGGTCCGAGGCGTAGGCGGCGAGCTCGTCGATGTCCAGCCGGAACGGCGTCTCCTCCGGCGCGTCCTCCGGCCGCCACTGGATCTGCGTCACCGCCAGCGGGAGCAGGTGCTGCATCTGCTCCTGCACGACGTCCCAGTTGGACTCGTCGGCCGCGACGTGGCGCCGGCAGGTGAAGGTGCCCCACGCCATGTGGCGCCGCTCGTCGTCGCCGATGCGGCGCACGACCTCCTGCATGCCCGGCAGGATGCCCCGGCTGCGGCAGATCTTCTGCCACGCGAAGTAGCCGGTCAGCGCGAGCGTGCCCTCCACGACGTGGTTGTAGGTGACCGACGCGCGCACCTGGTTCGCCGGGCTCGGGTCGTCGTGCAGCGCGTTGAGCGACCTCGGCAGCTCCTCGTAGAAGATCGCGCGGTAGCCGGGGTTCTCGGCGACGTGGGAGTGCAGGTCCCCGGTGAGCCCGACGGCGTCCATCCACAGCCGGAACACCTGGGTGTGCTTGGCCTCCTCGAAGCAGAACTGCGTCAGGTACATCTCGTCGCCGAAGCGGCCCTCGGCCGCCATCGCCGCCATGAACGGCTGCAGGTCCTGGGTGACGGCCTCCTCGCCGGCGATGAACTGCGAGCAGAGCATCGCCACGCTGCGCCGCTCCTCCTCGGTGAGGCCCTGCCAGTCCTCGGCGTCCCGGGTGAAGTCGATGTCGGCGGGGTCCCAGAACTTCGCGTTGCCCTTGCCGAACAGGCGGAGCGGGAGCGAGTCCCAGTTCAGCCCGCCCGCCCGCAGGGAGTGGAAGTCTTCGCGGAAGGTCGCGGTGCTCGTCATGGCAGGCTCCACCTCGCCGAGTGTGAGGAAGGTTACGGCATGATTTTCGATACGCGATAGTTCCGCGTCAAGGGTCGGGGGTTCACCGGTACGGGTGAGCGGCTTCCTAGGCTTGGCGGGTGACCACAGTCGGCTTCGACCTGGATCTGACCCTCATCGACCCCCGCGCCGGGATGGTCGAGGTGTTCACCGCGCTCGGGGCGGAGTTCGGCCTCGACCTCGACGGCGAGCACTTCGCGGCCAACCTCGGGCCGCCGCTGCCGTCGGTCCTGCGCGGCTACGGCTTCGACGAGCCGCTGGTCGAAAGCCTCGTCGCCCGGTTCCGGGAGCTGTACCCGAGCGTCGTCATCCCGGCGACGGCGGCGATGCCGGGGGCGGCCGACGCGCTGGCCGCGCCCCGCGCGGGCGGTGGCCGCAGCCTGGTCGTCACCGGCAAGTTCGAACCCAACGCGGCCCTGCACGTCGCGGCCTTCGAGTGGGAGGTCGACCACCTCAGCGGCGACGTGTTCGCCGAGGCCAAGGGCGAGGTGCTGCTGGCGCAGGGCGCGCAGGTCTACGTCGGCGACCACATGGCCGACATCGCGGGCGCGCGGACCGCCGGGGCGGTCGCGGTCGCGGTGGCCACCGGGCCCTACGACGCCGACGCGCTCGCGGCGGCGGGCGCCGACGTCGTGCTGGGCGACCTCACCGAGTTCCCCGAGTGGCTCGCCGGCTACGAACGACGATCGCGACAACGCCGATGACCAGCCCGGCCGGTGCGAGCAGCGTCGCCAGGTTCAGCCACAGCGGCAGGTCGGTGCTGCCGGTCGCGTAGAGGGCGAACACGGCGACGACGGCGATCAGGCCGAGCCCGAACATGCCCATCGACACGGGCAGCACGGCGGACCTGGAACTCGAACTGGCCATGTCCGCCAGCGTATTCCGGCGCCCGCTCCCACCCGGAAGGCGGCGTCGCGAAGGCTGGACGATGACGGTGAGGTTACGGGTACCCTAGAGTGACGCGCCCCGGGCACGCTCGACTGCGTGGCGTATGCGGGGCGCTTTCGTCGTGCTGGGCCCAGGTCCCTTGCCGGCGAAGACGAGCATCGGCGAAACACCAGCGCCGGCGGCCGGGGCCGCCGGTGGTTCGGTCCGGAGGGGCCGACATGATCGCAAACGACAGGGAACGGTGAGGACAGTGCCGACCGGCAGGGTCAAGTGGTTCGACGCGGAGAAGGGCTTCGGCTTCGTGACCCAGGACGGTGGGGAGGACGTGTACGTGCGGGCCTCCGCGCTGCCGTCCGGTGTCGAGTCGCTCAAGACCGGACAGCGGGTCGACTTCGACATGGCCCAGGGCCGCCGCGGTCCGCAGGCACTCAAGGTGCAGCTGCTCGACCCGCCGCCGTCGGTGGTGGAAGCGCGCCGCAGGCCGGCCGACGAGCTGCACGGCATGGTCGACGACATGATCAAGCTGCTGGAGCTGAAGGTGCTGCCCGACCTGCGCCGCGGGCGCTACCCCGACCGCAAGGTCTCCAAGCGCATCGGCGAGGTCGTGCGCGCCGTCGCCAGGGAGCTCGATCCGGGCGCCTGAGCCCGAGGGCCGCGCTTCGGCGCGGCCCCGCGCCGAAGCGTTCCCCATGCCGTTCCGGTGGCCGTCGCCGCGGGCTGCGGCTTTCGATGCCGTTCCGGTGGCCGTCGCCGCGGGCTGCGGCTTTCCAGCGCCGACCCGGTTTCCGCGGTCTCGGGGTGCGGCTTTCCGATGCCGACCCGGTTCCCGCCGTCCACCGTGGCTTTCGCCTTACCGGCCGACTCGCGTCGTCGCCCGCCGCGGTCGTTGCGCCCTTCGGCGGCAGCCGCCGGGATCACGGGTTGACGTCGATGATCCAGCTACCGCCGATGACGAAGTCCACGCCGCCCTCGGTGCCCGGGCTGAGCAGCGCGGAGAACCGCTGGACCTCGACGTGCTCGAACTGCACGCCGTCGCCGGGGAGCTGGAGCGTGTAGGCGTGGCGGTCGCCGCCGGTGAACACCTCGGTCTTGCCGCCGACCTCCTCGCCGGAGGTCGTCCGGTAGATGAAGGCGATCTGCCACGGGGCCTCGGCCACGTCGCTGGGCACCGAGATCTGCAGCGGCGCGCGCCCGGGGACCCGCAGCTCGCCGATCGGGTCGGCGGGCGGGGGCGTGCACTTCTCGCCCAGCGCGTCGCAGTACTGCGCGGGTGCGACCTCCACCGCCTGCCCGTGCGAGTAGAAGGTGACCTGCGGGTCGCTGGGCGCGGAGCAGCCCGCGAGCGCCACGGCGGTGCCTGCCAGCAGTAGCGGTTTCAGTCCTCGGAACACGAGCCGAGCCTACGACGCGTCTTCGCGAGCGGTCGTCGCGGATCACGACGGGCGACCTGCGTCACACCGCGGCCCCGGATCCCGTCGGCAGACGTCACCGCGATCAGGTCGCGGTGCGGGCGGCCTCCGGAGAGCCCCGCCGCCAGAACGTCCTCGCCGGCAGCGAGCCGCCGCGCCCGGCGACCACGGTCTGGGCCAGCGCGAGCGCGAGCAGCACCGCGACGACCGTGAAGCCGATCCAGTACACCGGGGGCAGCAGCACCCCGAGCGCTCCGCCGAAGACCCAGCTCAGCTGCAACACCGTCTCCGAGCGGCCGAAGGCCGAGGCGCGCGACGCCTCGGGCATGTCCCGCTGGATCACCGCGTCCAGGCAGACCTTCGCCAGCGCGCTGCAGGTCGCGCCGACCAGGCCGACGACCACCGCCATCGGCAGCCCGGCCAGCAGCGCCGCGCACACCGTGACGGCCAGCGCGCTGCCGAGGCAGGCCACGATCAGCCGGTCGGGCTTGCCGAACGACATCCGGGCGCCGGCACCGTTGCCGAGGAAGCTGCCCAGCCCCGCCGCGCCGCCGACCATGCCCAGCAGCAACAGCTGCATGAACGGATCGGTCTGGGTGCCCTGCTTGATCACGAACGCGGCGAACAGCGTCAGGAACCCGGTGAGCAGCCGGATGCCGCCGTTGCCCCACAGCGCGACGACGACGTGACCGGTCAGCGGGGTGCGTTCCGCGCGGCGCGGGTGCGAGCTGATCGAGGCGGGCACCTCGCCCTCGGTGCTCTCCACCCAGGAGGGGATGCGCAGGCAGAGCCACACCCCGCAGGCCGCCATCGCGGCCATGAACCACAGCGCGCCCTCCGACCCCAGAAGCCACGCGAAGCCCGACGCCACCGCGCCGAACACGCCGCCCGCTGCCATGCCGAACGTGGTGAGCCTGGAGTTCGCGGTGGTCAGCGTGATCGCCCGCGGCAGCACCCGGGGCGTCATCGCAGCCTTGAGCACGCCGAAGGACTTCGACAGCACCATGCAGCCCAGCGCCGCCGGGTAGAGCAGCCAGCTGTTGAAGTTCAGCGCCATGACGGCCGCCAGCAGCACCCGGATGCCGAACGACGCCGCGAGCGCCAGCCGCCTGCCCCGCTGCAACCTGTCGAGCGCGGGGCCGATGACCGGCGCGATCACCGCGAACGGCGCGACAGTGATCAGCAGGTACAGGGCGACCTTGTCCTTGCTCTCGCCGGTCGCGGCGGAGAAGAACAGGGTGTTGGCCAGGGCGACGGCCATCGCCGCGTCGACGGCGTAGTTGCCCATGACGGCGTAGGTGAAGCGCGCCAGGCCCGACCGGTCGGCGCCGTCGGCGTGCGCGGCGGAGAAGAACAGGCGCATCGCGCGCTGGGTGAGGTCGCGGCTGCGCCAGGCTGCGACGCGCGTGACGGTCAGCTTGCGCGGCGGCGCGGTCCCGCGCGGTCGCTCCGGCCCGTCGAAGTCGTCGGGGTCCGCGCGCTCGTCGGGCTCGTCGCGGTACGAGTGGTGGTCGCGGGGCAGCGGGGGAAGCCGGGAGGTGCGGTACCGGGGGCGGTGCTCGTCGTCGTCCCACGGGTAGCGGCGCTGCGGCGCCTCGAAGCGGTGCTCGCTGCGCTGCGCCTGGTCGGCCTCGGCGTGCTGTTCGCGCCGGCGGGTCCACTTGCGGCGCTGACCGCCTTCGCGGGTGGGCTTGCCGCGCGAGTCGCTTTCGCGGGTCCACTTGCCGCGCCGGTCGTCTCCGCGGGTGGACTTCCCGCGCGAGTCGTTTTCGCACTTGCCGCGGGAGTCGCTTTCGCGAATGGGCTCGCCCAGGTCGGGTTCGCGAGTGCGCCCGTCGGGCGGTTCCTCCGCGCGTGCGCGCGCGTAGCGCGCGGAGAAGTCGGAGACCTCATCGCGCTCACGCGCACTCAGCCCGTCGTAGTCGCCCCGCTTGCCGCGCTGGCCGGCGCCCCAGCCCGCACGGCCGCGCGGCCGCTGATCACGCCGTCCGCCCATACCGCCATCCTGCCCCACCCGGGACCGGTATCCGACGTCGACCGACACGCCGAGGCCCCGACACGCCGGGTGGCCGCGTTTCCACCACGTCCCAGCGTCCGTCCCGCCCGCTCACGCGGGGGCGAAGCGGACGCGGTAGAGGTGCGGCCAGTACTTGCCGGTGATCAGGAACTCGTCGGTACCGGGCACCGCCGCGATGCCGTTGAGGACGTCGGCGCCCGCGCGCTCCTGCGGGCTCAGCAGGCCCGACGCGTCCACGACCGCGGTGGCCTGCCCGGTCGCCGGGTCGATGCGCAGGATCTGGTCGGTGTGCCAGACGTTGGCCCAGACGTGGCCGCCCGCGCACTCCAGCTCGTTGAGGTCGCCGACCTCCTCGCCACCGGCCCGGACGGTCACCTCGCCGGTCGGGGCGAAGGTGGCGGGGTCGCGGAAGGTCAGCCGGGAGCTGCCGTCGCTCATGACCAGCCGGGCGCCGTCGTGGCACAGCCCCCAGCCCTCGCCGGTGTAGCCCACTCGGCGCAGCTCGCGCAGGCTCGCCCGGTCGCGCTCGATCGCGACCCCTTCCTGCCACGTCAACTGCCATATACGGTCACCCTCGACGGTGATGCCCTCGCCGAAGAGCTCCGGTGGCAGCCGGTCCTCGCGGTGCACGGCTCCGGTGGCCGGGTCGGTGGCCCGCATCCGGGAGCCGCCGTAGGTTCCGGTGCCTTCGTAGAGGGTGCCGTCGGCCAGTTCCAAGCCCTGGGTGAATGAGGAGCGGTCGTGCGGGAGCACGTTGATCACCTCGACACGAAGGTGTGGCAGGCTTCCCGCGTGCCCAACGCCCTCATCGGACTGCTCGCGGTGCTGCTCGCCGTCGCGCTCCGCTGGTTCTGGCGGCGCGCACGCCAGCAGCCCCAGGCAGCAGACGAGCATCCCGCCGGCCAGCACACGTCCCGTGTTGAACAAGCGCACCCCGAAAGCCTGACACGGGCGCAGGCGTCGCGGATGCCGTACGGCACAATCGAGCACGTGACGCCTTTGCCTGCTCCGATGACCAGCCCAGGCGCGTCGTTCGACGAACCTGTCGAGCCCGCCGGCGTGCCCGCGCGCCCGGATCCGGTGCTCGTCGAGGCCGTCGGCATCGCCCGCGAGGCGGCGGAGGACGAGGCCGCGCCGGGTGACGACCCGATCGGCTCGCCGGTGCTGACGGTGGACGCCGAGGGCGGCGACCCGGTCGGCGAGCACGTCGGTTTCGAGCCCGAGGGCGAACACGCGCTCACCCACTACTTCGAGTCGAACTACCCCGGCTACGTGGGCTGGCGCTGGGCGGTGACGGTCGCGGCGGTGCCGGGCGAGCCGGTCACCGTCAGCGAGGTCGTGCTGCTGCCCGGTCCGAGCGCGCTGACCGCGCCGGAGTGGGTGCCGTGGGCCCAGCGCGTCCGGCCGGGCGACCTGGGCGCGGGCGACCTGCTGCCCAGCGGCCCCGACGACCACCGGCTGGCACCGGCCTATCTCGCAAACGACGATCCCGCGGTGGAGTCCCTGGCCAGGGAGGTCGGGCTGGGCCGCGAGCGGGTGCTGAGCCGGGAGGGCCGGCTGGAGGCCGCCGAGCGCTGGCACGGCGGCGAGTTCGGCCCGCACTCCGAGATCGCCAGGCTGGCCCCCGGCGCGTGCGGGACCTGCGGGTTCTTCATGCAGCTCGCGGGTTCGATGGGCGCGGCCTTCGGGGTGTGCGCCAACGAGATCGCCCCTGCCGACGGCCGCGTCGTGCACGCCGAGTTCGGCTGCGGCGCGCACTCGGAGGCCGAGGTCGACACGTCCTCGACGGTGCCGGTGGCCGAGGTCGTCTACGACGACGCCACCCTGGACTTCGAGCCGCGAGGGTGAACGGGACCGACGTCTTCGGCACTGCCGAGCTGCGGCAGGCGGTGCTCCAGTCGTGGCGGTCGTCGCCCACGCGCTTCCGCGAGGACGCCAACGCCGAGGAGGACCTGCGGCTGGGCGGCTACCGCGACCGGCTGCTGGTCGAGCTGGCCCAGAACGCCGCCGACGCGGCCGGGTCCAAGGGCGTGCTGCGCGTGCGGCTGGCCGACGGCGAGCTGCGCGTGGCCAACACCGGTGAGCCGCTGACGGCCGAGGGCGTGGCGGGCCTGGCTTCGCTGCGCGCGTCGGCGAAGCGCGAGGGTTCGACGGTCGGCCGCTACGGCGTGGGTTTCGCCGCGGTGCTCGCCGTTTCGGAGGAACCGCGCGTGGTGTCGTCGTCCGGTTCGGTGACGTTCTCGGCGGAACGCACCAGGCAGGAGGCGGAGCGGCTGCCCGGCCCGGCCGAGGAGCTGGCCGCCCGCGCCGGCGAGGTGCCGGTCCTGCGGCTGGTGTGGCCGCTGGAAGACGTGCCGCCGGAGGGTTTCGCGACCGAGGTCAGGCTGCCGCTGCGCTCGGGTGTCGACGCGGACGCGTTGCTGGAGTCCTTCGCCGAGCAGGCTTCCGGCCTGCTGCTCGCGTTGCCCGCGCTCACCGAGATCCACATCGGCGAGCAGACCTGGTACCGCACCGACGAGGGCCGGGACCGCGTCGTCGTGCACGGCCCGCGGGGCGCCGAGCGCTGGCAGGTCCAACGCGGCGCCGGGCAGGTCGGTGAGGCCGCGCTGGCCGGGCTCGGGGTGGAGGCCAGGCGGGACACCGGGTGGTGGGTCTGCTGGGCCGCTCCGCTCGACGCCGACGGCGTGCCGGCGCCGCTGGAGCGAGACGTGCTGCACGCCCCGACCCCGACCGACGAGCGGCTGTCGCTGCCCGCGCGGCTGCTCGCGAGCGTGCCGATGGAGGCCGACCGGCGCCGCGCGGCGGCATCGCCTGCCACCGACCAGGTGCTGGTCCGCGCCGCCGAGTGCTACCCGGAGCTGGTCGCCCGGATCGCCCCCGAGCACCGGCCCGCGCTGGTGCCGCTGCCGGGCTTCCCGATGTCCGATGTGGACGACAAGCTGCGGCAGGCGGTGACCGACCGGCTGCGGGTCGCCGAGTGGCTGCCGCGCGCCGGCGGCGGGCTGGTCGCGCCGCTGGAGGCGCGGGTGCTGGACCAGGCGCTGCCGGAACTGGCCGAGCTGCTGCGCGACGCCGTGCCGGGGCTGCTGACCGCCGAGATGGCCGAGCTGCGGCACCGCGCGGCGCTGAGCGCGCTGGAGGTCCGGCGGCTCGGCCCGGCCGAGATCGTGCAGGCCGTCACCGGCCTGGAACGCCCGGCTCCGTGGTGGAACCGCCTGTACGAGGCGCTGCGGCCGATCGCGAGCGCGGACAGCCAGGCGCGCGAGGAGTTCGCCGCGCTGCCGGTCCCGCTGGCCGACGGCCGCACCGTCACCGGCGTGCGCGACGTGCTGCTCGGCTCCGACGCCGACCCGGCGGGCGTGCTGTCCACACTGGACATATCGGGGCTGCGCATCGTGCACCCCGAGGCGGCGCACCCGATGCTGGAGGAGCTGGGCGCGCGCCCGGCAGGCCCGGACGAGCTGCTCGACTCGCCGTCGCTGGCCGAAGCGGTGCGCGGCAGCGTCACCGACGCCCACACCAGCGTCGACGCCAGGGCGCTGGCCGACGCCGTGCTCGGCCTGGTCGAGCGGTCCCGCCCCCGCGACTGGCTCGGCGCGCTGGCGCTGCCCGACTCCGAGGGCGGCTTCCGCCGCGCCGACGAACTGCTGCTGCCCGAGGCCGCCCTGCGCGAGGTGCTGGCCCCGGACGCCCCGCTCGGGGTCGTGGACGCCGAGTTCGCCGCCCGCTGGCCCGCCGGTCTGCTGCGCTCCATCGGCGTCATCGACTCGTTCGTCGTGCACGTCGAGGAGGAGCCTGCCGAGCCCGACACCGGTTTCGCCGACGCCGAGCGGTGGTGGCTCGACAACGAGGCCGAGCAGCACGACCAGTGGCCGCCCGACCGCTTCGTCGGCATCCGGGACCTCGACCTGGTCGCCGAGGACGCCTGGCCCGCCGCGCTCCGGCTGCTGGCCGAGGACCCCGACACCCTGCGCGCGCTGCGCGACCCCGCCGGCTACCCGGCCTGGTGGATCGCCCGCCACGCGTCGCTGGCCGGGCTTCCGCCGCGCCACTGGCGGCTGCCCGCAGCCGAGGAGATCGCCGGTCTCTACGACCCGGTTCCCGACGTCGGCCTGGACACCGAGCAGCTCCGCCTGGCCGGCGTCCGCGACGCGATGCGCGTCGACGACGCGGCCGACGCCGCGGACCTGATCGAGCGCCTCGGCGACGTGGACCGCGCGTTGCGGGCGGGTACCGCGCTTCGCGCGCACCGGGCGCTGGCCGACGCGGTCGCGTGCGGGGTCATCGACGCCTCGGAGATCGAGCCGCCGCACTCGGTGCGGTCGCTGTCCGGCGCCGTGGTCAGCGCGGAGCGCGCGGCGGTGCTCGACGAGCCGTGGATGCTGGGCGTGCTCGACGCGCCGCTGCTGGTCTCCGGCGGCAGCCCGGACCAGTTCGACGCAGAGGCGCTGGCGGAGCTGTTCGACCTGCCGCTGGCGTCGGAGGAGAACGCCATGCAGGTCCAGGGGCCGGGGCGCGCCCAGCGGTGGGGCGACGTCGCGCGCGTCGCCACGTCGTGCGAGCTGCTGGGCATCGCGGTGCCGACCGGCGAGGTCACGCTGCACGACACGCTGGTCGTCCAGGCCGCGACCACCGGCCACCGGGTGCACTGGTGGGTGGACACCGGGGGCACCGTGCACGCCGAGCGCACACCGGACGGTCTCGGCCGTGCCCTGGCGTGGGCGGCGGGGAGCTGGGGCGAGCGGTTCGCCCTCGGGGCGCTGCTCGCCGACCCGGAAGCGACGACGCTGCTGCGCTAGTCACCTCGGCCGACGGGCGCTGTTGCGCTGGTCGTCGGCGGACGGCGTTGGTGCGCTGGTCGTCGGCGGACGGCGCTGCGTCGGCGCCTGTTTCGGATGGCGCTGCGCCGGCGCCGGTTGCGGCGGGCTCGAACGATCGCCGGCGCGCACCCCGCGCCCGGGGTGCGCGCCCTTCCGCGGGCGCCGCCGCGGTCTCACCTGCTCGAGACGGAGGCGGAGGCGTCCAGCCGGACGCATTTGTCGCAGCCGCTGCGCCGGTGGCGGCAGGACGGTTCGGCTATCGGGACCCCGCACACCGTCTGGTCCTCGTTCTCCCGCCTGATGTGCACTATTCCGTCGGACGTGGTGTGCGTCGGACCGAAGATCATGAGGCCACCTGCCGCCGCCGGTCGCATGCGGGCCGGCGGACTGCTCCGGACGGCGCCTCCGCGAGTGGTCCGTTCCCCAGGCACCGGCACATGGCCAATCACATCCCCTCTTCTGTTACAGGCTGTGCTGGTACAACTACGAATCTAGAAGTGCGCCATCACATGGAGTGACAGCGAAGTGACAGTCCTCGTCTGGGAAGTCACGGATCGTGTCGCGGGGCGCGGTATGCACGTAGCCTGTCGAGTGCCCTCGTCGACCTTCGCGTAGGAGGCCAGCATGCCGTCCACCGGTTCCGGGCTGACCATCGGTGAGCGATTGGCGATGGCCCGCAAGGTCGCGGGACTCAGCCAGCACGCCCTCGCCACCCGTGCCGCGTACAGCGTGAGCATGGTGCGGGCGGTGGAGCAGGGCAGGGAGCCCGCGTCGCCCGCGTTCGTCGCGGCGGCGGCCCGCGCGCTGGGCATCGAGGCCGAGGAGCTGTACGGGCAGCCCTACCGCGAGCTGCTCGGCGACGACGGGGGAGTGGACGGGCTGTTCGAGCTCCGGACCCTGTTCGCCGAGGGCTGCTACGTCGAGCCGCTGGTCCCGGCTCCGCTCGACGAGCTCGACGCCGAGATGCGGCGGATCCGGCAGATGCGCCACACCGACCGCGCCCGGCAGGCGATCGAGACGATGCACGTGCTGCTGCGCCAGATCTACGGCGCGGTGCGAGAAGCGTCCGCCGAGGAGGACCGCGAACGCGCGTACCGGTTGCTGGCGCAGGGTTATGCCAACACGGCGCAGATGCTGTACCGGTTCGGCTGGCTGGCGCTGGCGACCCAGGCGCTGGACCGGATGGAGCTGGCCGCCGAGCGCTCCGGCGGACCGCACCTGCTCGCCCACGCCACCCAGCAGCGGGCGCTGCTGCTGATGTCGCACGCGTCCTACGACGTCGGCGAGCGGCTGGTCGAGCGCTCGCTCGCGCTGCTGGAGCGCGAGGAGGAGAGCGAGGGCGTCCTGGCGTTGCGCGGATCGGCGCACCTTCGCGGCGCGATCATCTGCGCCCGCAAGCACGACGAGACGCGGGCCCGGGAGCACATCGCGCACGCCCGCCGGTACGGCGCGCGGATCGGGCGCCAGTCCAGCGCCTACGACACCAGCTTCGGGCCCGGCAACGTGGAGATCCACGACACCGCGGTCTCGCTGGAGGTCGGCGACCCGTGGCGGGCGGCGCGCGACGGATCGGCGCTGGACATCCCCGCCGACGTGGCGCCCACGCGGGCGGGACACCACTGGCAGGACGTCGCTCGCGCCTGGGTGCTCTCGGGCGAGCACGGCAAGGCGCTCCGGGCGTTGAACAAGGCCCGGTCCATCGCGCCGCAGCAGACGCGCTACCACCCGCAGGTCCACGAGACGGCGCGGCTGATCGCCCTCGCCGAGCGCCGCAAGTCCGACAGCATCGCGCACTTCACGGCCTGGCTCGGCATCAAGGTCTGACCGCCAGGGCAGCCCGGTTCCCTCTCGCGCCGGGCACGTTTTCCGGTGTGGGCAACCGCGTTCACCCCACGGAGGGCGGAACGCGGGTCGGAAATTCACCGTGACGCGTTCACCGGAAATGCGTGAATGCTCGGTCGGGGGACGCGTCGAACGCCCCCTGGAGTGTTCGCGCTATTGCCGAAAGGTCGATTCGGGTGCGCCTTCCGTCGCCACCTCGGCATTTCCGCCCGGCACTCGACGGAACGTCCGGAGCGAATGACGCGCCCCTCGCCGAATGGTGCCGCGCACCGCGATGACGAATGGCGTTCGAGTGATCGCGGCTCTACTCATCGGCCGATGCCACGCCGAAATCCGCGCTAGTCCAAGCGGGTGACCAGCGCACACGGCTTCCGGGAGGGGTCGTTTCGATTGCGAATTGCCCTTCTGGAAAAGGCCGGAAGTGAATCGGGTGCGGACTCGCGGACGGATCACCGGATTGAGTAATGGGAAGTGCGCGGGCCCCGCGACTGCCGTAATTTCGGCAATGGCAGTGCGGGTTCGCATGCTCGTGAGCCTCCCGCGCGCTCCCCGAACCCTCCGACTCATCCGGAAGGTGGTGCCGTCACAGCAACGCGTCCGGCGATCCGCCGGAGCCTGGGCACGCGTTCGGCACGGCAGGCACCTCCCGGTCGAACCCCGATCGCTTTCCGCGCATCCGATCACAGGAGAACAAATGGAGCCGGACGCGGCGTCGCGACCGACGTCGTCCCTCAGGACCCTCATCAGCAGGCTCGCGCCCTTCCGGGGCGCGCTGACCGTGGTCCTCCTCCTCGAGCTCGGCACCCGCGCCGCGGCGCTGATCCAGCCGCTGGCCGCACGCGCCGTCGTGGACGGCGTCGCGGCGCGCGCCGACCTGATGTGGCCGATCGCGGTGCTGGGTGCGGTCGCCATCATCGGCCTCTGCCTGAACTACGCGGGCTTCTACCAGCGCGGCAAGCTGAGCGAGCGCTTCGTGCTGGGGCTGCGCAAGGCGATGGCCGGACGGATCGTCGGCGCACCCGTGTCCTACGTCGAGTCCCGGTCAACCGCCGACCTGGTCTCGCGCGTCGGCGCCGACAGCACCCTGATCCAGCAGACGACGGTCAAGGCGCTGGTGGACCTGGTCGTCGTGCCGCTCACCGTGGTGGCGGGCATCGTGCTGATGCTGACCATCGACGTGTTCCTCGCGCTGGTGGTGATCGTCCTGCTCTCGGTCGCCGGGCTGGCCGAGGCCGGGGTGTTCCGGCGGGTTGTCGTCGACACCGAAACCGCCCAGGAGCACGTGGCCGGGCTGACCGGCGTGGTGCAGCGGGTGCTGCTGGCGTTCCGCACGGTCAAGGCGTCGCGCAGCGAGCGGCGGGAGGCCGAGTCCTTCGACCGCAACGCCGACTCGGCCTACCGGGCGAGCGTGAAGGCCGTCCGGACGGGGGCGCTGGCCGACACGGTGGCCTACGCCGCCGTCGACTTCACCTTCCTGGTGACGCTCGCGGTCGGCGTGGTGCGGGTGAGCACCGGCAGCGTCGGCGTCGGCGACCTGGTGGCGATCCTGCTCTACGTCGTCTACATCCAGGAACCGGTGGAGGCGCTGACGAACTCGGCGGGCAAGCTCTCCGAGGGCCTGGCCGCCCTGCGGCGCATCACCGAGCTCCTCGACGCGCCGCAGGAGACCGACACCGCGGCCGCCCCGGCCAGGACCGAGGTCCCGGCGGTGTCCAACGGCTCCAAGCCCCCGGCGTCGCGGCGGTCGGTGCGGTTCGACCAGGTGTGGTTCGGCTACGGCGACCAGCCGGTGCTGCGCGACGTGTCCATCGAGGCGGTGCCGGGGCTGACGGTCCTGGTCGGGTCGTCCGGCGCGGGGAAGACCACGCTGCTCAGCCTGGCGGAGCGGTTCGTGGAACCCGAGCGGGGCGCGGTCCTGCTCGACGGAGCCGACGTCCGCGACCTCCCGCTGGCGGAGCTGCGCGGCCGCGTCGCCTACGTGCAGCAGGAAGCCCCGCTGCTCGGCGCGACCATCGGGGAGGCCGCCACCTACGGCGTGGACGACGTCGACGAGGAGCGGTTGCGGCGCATCCTGGAGTCGGTCGGCCTCCGGACGTGGATCGAGGGACTGCCGCTCGGACTGGACACCGAGGTCGGCGAGCGCGGCGTGCAGATCTCCGGCGGCCAGCGCCAGCGGCTGGCCGTGGCGCGGGCGCTGGCCCGCGACAGCGAGGTCCTGCTGCTGGACGAGGCGACCTCGCAGCTCGACCCGCTCAACGAGCAGAACCTCGTGCGGTCGCTCACGCGCGACTTCCGCGACCGCGTCGTCATCGCGGTCACGCACCGGATGCCGATGGCCTACCAGGCCGACCAGGTCATCATGCTCCGCCACGGCTCGGTCCACGCCCGCGGTACGCACGACGACCTGCTGTCGGACCCGCACTACCGGCAGCTGATCGCGTCGCCGTCGGCCGGTTCCCCGGAGCTGGCGGAGCAGCTGACCGCGTCCGGGGAGGACGGGCGGGGTGAGCCCGGTGCCTGAGGACTACACGTGGCGATCGCCGCGAGCCGGCGACGCGGGGCGCGGGGAGTCGATGATCCGGGGCGTGGCCGTGCGGGACCGGCCGACCCTGGAGAGCACGGCGGCCGATTTCGCCGAAGCCCTCGGCGAGACCGACCTGACGAGCGACGGCTTCGGCGTCTTCCGCGGCGAGGCGCTCGTGGGCTACTCGCTTCTGCGGTCGGGGCGCGACGGCAGGTGGTACGAGGTCCAGCGATGCGTGCACGGTGAGCACCGGGGCCGCGGCCTGGGAACCGTGCTGCTCGGCTGGGGGCGCGCCCAGGCCGCGCAGCGCCGTGCGGTGGCGGGAACCGCCGGCGAGTTGCGCGTGTGGTGCCCGGACCACAGCGCGGCGCGGAAGTCGCTCGGCGAACTGCCCGGCAGGGCCGCCCGGGTGACGAGTGAGCCGCTGCTGGAGCCCCGGTGACCGGCGGGCTGCTGGCGGCGAACTCGGTCCGCCCCTGGGCCGAGTTGGAGCGCGCCGCATGCGGAATCGCCGAGGGGCTGCGCGAGCGCGGGGTCCGGACGGCCGACCGCGTCCTGCTCTGCGGCGACAACTCGGCGGAGTACGTGCTCGTCCTGCTGGCGCTGATGCGGCTCGGGGCCTCGATCGTGCTGACCGACCACCGGCAGACGCCGCAGGAGGCGCGCCGTGCCGCGGACGTGGCCCAGGTGCGCTGGACCGTCGCCGACGCCGGTGTCGCGACCTCCGCCGGGCGGCGGCTGGAGATCACCGAGCTCGTCGAGGACCGGCCGGACGCGGGTACCGCGGAGCTGTCGCTGCGGGACTGGTACTGCCTCCCGGACGGACTCATCACGTGGTCCTCGGGCACCCGCGGTCCGGCCAAGGGCGTCGTCCGCTCCGGGAAGTCCTTCCTGGACAACGTCGAGCGGTCGCGGCGGCGGATGGGCTACCGCCCCGACGACGTGCTGATGCCGTTGCTGCCGTTCTCCCACCAGTACGGGCTGTCGATGGTGCTGCTGTGGTGGCAGGTCCGGTGCTCCCTGCTGGTGGCGCCCTACCGGCGGCTCGACCACGCGCTGGAGCTGGGCGGCCGCTGGGGGGCCACGGTGCTCGACGCGACGCCGATGACCTACCACAGCGTGCTCAACCTCGGCGCCGGTCGCCCGGGGCTGCTGAGCGCGCTGCGCACCGTGCGGATGTGGTGCGTCGGCGGTTCTCCGCTCAGCCCCGCGCTGGCCGACCGCTTCCGCGCCGCGACCGGACGGCCGCTGCTGGACGGCTACGGCAGCACCGAGACCGGCAACATCGCCCTGGCCGCGCCCGGCGACGAGACCGGGTGCGGGCACCCGCTCGACGCGGTCGAGGTCCTGGTGCTCGACACCGGGGGCGCCGTGGCGGCGCCCGGGCGGCTCGGCGAGATCGCCGTGCAATCGCCGGACCTGACCAGCGGGTACCTCGAACCCGACGGCGGCGTCCGCCCGCTCCCGCCCGGGCCGCACCGGACCGGGGACGTCGGGTTCGTCGACGAGGACGGCCACGTCTTCGTGCTCGGCCGTCGCGGCGCGGTGCACCGGATGGGGCACACGCTCTACCCGGATGTTCTCGCGCACAAGGCCGCCGCGTGCGGGGCGCCGGTCCACGTGCTGGCCACCGAGGACGAGCGAACCGGGTGCCAGCTCGTTTTCGTCGTCGCCGACCCGCGCCTGCGCGCCGGCGGGTACTGGCGCAGGCGGATCCAGGACGTGCTGCCTTCCTACGAGCATCCCAACCGCGTTGTCGTCGTGGAGGAAATGCCGTTGAACAGCAATGGGAAGCCCGACACCGGACAGCTCGACCGGCTCCTGCGCGGCACCGCGTCCGGCGGGGCCTCCAGCCCGGCGGTCCCCGCCCAGACCCGTCGCGGCCCCACCCCGCGCAACGCTCGCATCCCGTTCGCCGAGCGCCTGGACGCGCTGCGGGCGGTGGAGGACTTCCTGCGGAACGAGCGCGGCGCGGTGCTCGACGTCCTCACCGAGATCTCCCCGCTCAAGACCGCCGAGAGCGAGCTCGCCAGCTCGCTGGCCACGCTGGCCGGTGCCCGCGCCGAGGTCGAGCGCCACGGCCCGCGGCGGCTGTCCCGGCTCGCGGTCTTCATGCCGTCCAACGTGCTCTGCTACTCCTACGTGCTCTACCTGCTGGTGCCCGCGCTCTACGCGGAGCGGATCGCCTTCCGGGCCTCCGCGCAGGTCGGGGCCCCCGCGCGGCGGCTGCACGAGCTGCTCGCCCCGGTGCACGGCCTGCCGGTCCACCCGCACCAGGTGAGCCAGCGGCGCTTCGTCGACGAGCCGGTGTCGGAGGCCGACGTCGTGGTGTTCACCGGCGCCTACGACAACGCCGAGCAGATCCGGTCCCGCCTGCGCCCCGAACAGCTCATGCTGTTCTTCGGCCAGGGCGTCAACCCGTTCGTCGTCGCGTCCGGCGCCGACCTCGACCTCGCGGTGGCCGACGCGGTCCGCATCCGGATGCTCAACTCCGGGCAGGACTGCTTCGGGCCGGACGTGTTCCTGGTCGACGCGGCGGAGGCGGACCGCTTCGTCGAGCTGCTGGTGAAGCGGCTGGGCGAGCTGCGCTACGGCGACTACCGCGACGCCGACGCCGACTACGGGCCGCTGTTCTACGACAGCGCGCTGCAGAAGGCCACCGAGTACCTGCGGCGCAACCACGAGCGGATCGTGTTCGGCGGCCGGGTCGACCTGCGCGACCGGCATCTGCACCCGACCGTGCTGGTGCGTTCGTCCAGCGACGATCTGGTGGTCGAGGAGCTGTTCTCGCCGATCTTCAACGTCGTCGTGCACCACGACCGCGAGCAGCTGCGGGCGGTGCTGCGCACGCCGTTCGTCACCGACCGGGCGATGGCGGCGATGGTCTACGGCGACGACCCGGAGACGGTGGAGCTGCTGGCCAGGCGCCACCAGGTCTGCCACAACCGCAGCATCCTCGACGCCGAGAACGGCAACCGCCCGTTCGGCGGGCACGGGATCGTGGCGAACTACGCGGCCCACCGCGGCAGGCGGGTCGCCGAACCGCTGCTGGTCTCCAAGGCCGTCGCCGACCACCTGTCCGCGGCCTCCGACGTGATCGGTGGCCGGTGACCGTGGAAAGCTTCCCCAACGCCTGGCACGCCGTCGTGGACCACCTGCGCGAAGCCGGCGTCTCCGTCCTGTTCGGACTGCCCGGCGACGACCTCGAAGCGCTTTGCGCGCTGGAGAAGGCAGGCATGCGGATGGTGCTGTGCCGGGACCAGCGCAACGCGGTGTGCATGGCAGCCGGTTACGCGATCCAGTCCGGGCGGCCCGGAGTGTGCGTGGTGGGCAAGGGCCCGGCGGTGGCGAACGCGGTCGGCGGGCTGCTCGAGGCGCGCAGCGCCGGCGCGCCGGTGGTGGTGCTGGCCGGAGGCACGGGCACCGACCGCCGGGGCAGCGGCGCGTTCCAGGAGCTCGACCAGGTCCCGCTGGTGACGCCGGTCGTGAAGTGGGCGCACCGGATCGACCACCCCGACCGGGTCGTGCCCGCGGTGGAGAAGGCGTTCCTGCTCGCCGGGGCGGGTGCCGCGGGCCCGGTGTACCTGGAGATCCCGGACCACCTGGCGCACGTGCCGGTCAACCGGTTCCGGGAGTGGACGCCGCCTGCCCTGGTCGGCGCGACCGCGGTGCCCGGCACCGGGCCGGCCGTCGCCGCGCTGGAGGCGAGCCGGCGTCCGGTCCTGCTGGTGGGCGGGGGAATGCGGCACCGCAACGGGGACGGGGCCGTGGAGTCCTTCGCCGACACCGCCGGTGCGGCCGTGTTCAGCACCGCGTCGGGCCGCGGCACCGCGTCGGAGGAGCACCCGCTGTTCTGCGGGCTGTCCGGGCTCTACTGCCCGGAGGCCGCCGCCGAGCTGTGGCGCACCACGGACCTGGTGGTCGCGGTGGGCACCGCGCTGGAGGAGACCGCCACCTACGGCTGGGACGGGGCCATCGGCGCCGAAACCCCTGTCGTGCAGGTGAATTGCGACGCGGGCGGTCTGTCGACCGAGTACGGCGGCCTCCGCGTGGTGGGCGACGGTGCCGACGTGCTGGGCGCGTGGACCCGTGCGCTGGCATCGAAGCCCCCGGACGAGTCGTGGCTGGCGGCGATCGCGCGCTGCCGCGCCGACGTGTGGGCGCACACCGAGGACCGGCTGGCGCGGATGGCGGCTGACGACGGCCTGCACGTGGCCGAGGTGCTCGCGGCGATCGACGCGGTGGCGCCGCCGTCGCGGATCCTGGTGCAGGAGAACGGACTGCAGGACATGTGGTCGTACTTCTACCCGTACCACGTGTGCCGCACGCGCGGCGGAAGCCTGGTCCCCTCGGAGCAGACCACGCTCGGCTTCGGCGCTGCCGCCTCCGCGGGCGCCAGGCTCGCCGCGCCGGACCGCCCGGTCATCGCCTTCGTCGGCGACGGCGCGTTCGCCACCGTCCGCTCCGAGCTGCCCGCCCTGCGCCGCGAGGGCGTCGGCGTGGTCTACGTCGTGCTGCGCAACGGCGGTTACGGCTGGCTCCACGCGCAGGTCACCAGCCGGGGCCTGGACCACCGGCTGCACCCGTTCGCCGCCGACGAGGAGGAGCAGCCGGAAGGCGCGGTCGTCAGGCAGAAGTCCCAGCTCGAAGACGCGCTGCGGGACGCGCTGGCCACCTGCGAGCAAGGCGGCGGGCCGGCGATCGTCCACATCGACGTCCAGCTCACCGACACCCCGCCCGGCATCACCGGACTCGACGGAGATTTCCCCAGCCATGCCAACGAGATCTGACGCGGTCGTGGTCGGCACGACCGCACCGGTGCGAAGCGCGGACGCGCGTGTGGTCGGCGGCTGCGAGTCGACCGCGGCGGCGGTCACCGCGACGTTGGGGGCCGCGATCGCCACGCTGCCGGACGAGGCCGGCACGTCCGTTCCGGTGCTCGTGCTGGCCGACGCCTACAGCCGGTGGGCGGCCCGGCGCTTCGCCCGCCGCTGCGCCGACCCCGCGCGGCGGTTGCGCCCGTCGGACTCGACGGGCCTGGAAACCTCGGAGCTGCTCAGGAAGTTCGCCATCGCCAGCGGCTGGCGCGGTCCCTGCTACCTGCTGGCGGGTTCGGACGCGGCGGAGTTCCTGGAAACGGGCCGTGCTTTCGCCGCGACCGGTCCCGTGGTGCTGTGCGAAGTGGCGCCGCTGGACACCGACGCCCTCGACGACCCGGGCTGCACGGTCACCGCTGTGGTGCTGACCGGTGCGGACTCGGTGCTCGACATCCCGCAGGCGCCACCCGGCGCACTCCTGGCCGCCGCCGGATCGGCGGGTGGTCGGGGATGACGGACGTGGTGATCACCGGGCTCGGCCTGGTCACGCCGTTCGGCCCGGGCGCGGGCGTGTTCTGGGAAGCCCTGCGCACCGGCCGCTGCGCGCTCGCGGCGCCCGCACGCTTCGACCTGCCGTCCGAGCACGGCGAACCGGTCGGCGAAGTACCACCGGACGCGGTCGTCGGCGTGCCGCGCAAGCGGGCGTACCTCGCCGCCGCGTTGTCGGAGGCGCTGGAGTCGGCGGGTTCGTCGGGGCTGCCCGACGACGCGCTGCTGGTGCTGGTCGGCCAGGCCCCTTGGGAGCCGGGCGACGACCCGGACTGGCACGAGTTCGTGGGTCCGGTGCAGCCGCGCGCGGCGCGCACGACGTACCTGACGCACGCGTGCGCGTCGGCCGCCTTCGGCATCGGCTTCGCCCGGGACGCCATCCGGGCGGGACTGACCGGAACCGCCGTCGTCGCGGGCGGCTCCGCGCTCAACCGCTACGAGTACGCCAGCCTGCAGGCGGTCCGCGCGATCAGCCGGTCGGCCGCGCGTCCGTTCGACCGCGCGCGGTCGGGCATCAGCATCGGCGAGGGCGGCGGAGCCGTCGTGCTCGAGGACGCGAGCCGCGCGGCCGCGCGGGGAGCCGCGACGGACGTGCTGGTCGCCGGAGCCTGCCGGCGGGTCGGTGCGGGCAAGTCGGCGGCCTCGGACGCCGGCCTGATCGAGGAGTGCGTTCGCGAGGCCCTCGCCGACGCGCGGGTGGACCGGCTCGACCACGTGCACGCGCACGCGACCGGGACGCCGCAGGGCGACCAGGCCGAGCTGGCCGCGCTCGAAGCCGTCGCCGCCGCGCTCGGCCACGACGACCTGCCGGTCAGCTCCCACAAGGGCGCGATCGGCCATCTGCTGCACGTCTCGTGCCTGCCTGCCGTCGTCGCGGCCGTCAAGGCGTTGCGCACCGGCGAGACGCCACCCACCGCAGGGCTGGCCGACCCCGAACCCACCAAGCGGCTGCGGCTCGCGCCCGGCCGCATCCCGGTGGACGAACCGGCCACCGCGGCCGTGACCAGCTTCGGATTCGGGAGCAACAACAGCACCGTCGTCCTCGCCAGGCGTCCCAACCAACCGGCTGGCCATCGCCGTGCCGAACCGATCGGACGACCGACATGGTGAAGTCGCTGCGCCGCTGGATCGAAGAGGACGTCAAACCGTTCCGCGACGAGCCGGTCAGGTGGTTGTCGGAGCAGCACTTCTTCCGCGACCCGCTGCGCCCGGTCCACGCCGACCCGGACGTGTTCCTCTCACCTGCCGACGGGGTGATCCTCTACCAGGATTTCCTCGACCCGGACGAGCCGGTCGTCGACATCAAGGGCAGCCCCCACACGGTCCGCGAGGCCCTGCGCGACGACTCCTACGCCGAGCGCAGCCTGGTGATCGGCATCTTCATGTCGTTCTACGACGTGCACGTCAACCGGGTGCCCTACTCCGGTCGCCTGTCCTACCGCGAGCTGGCCCCCATCGACACCTTCAACCGTCCGATGCTCGACGTGGAGCACGAACTGCTCGAGGAACTGCGGATCCCGGTCGGCGGTTCGGAGTACCTGCGGCACAACCAGCGCGTGGTGAACCGCATCGACGTCGGAGCGCTGCACCTGTCGTATTACGTCCTGCAAATCGCCGACTACGACGTCAACCGCATCACGCCGTTCGTGCTCGGCCAGCAGCGAGCGGTGCTGCAGGGCACGCGGTTCTCGCAGATCCGGTTCGGCTCGCAGGTCGATCTGGTCATCCCGCTGTCCGGCGAGCACGACCTCGTCCCGCTCTGCCTGCCGGGTCAGCACGTCGAGGCAGGAGTCGACGCGCTCGTGCGCATCGACCGGAGACGGCCCGGAGAGGAGCAGCGGTGACGACCACGAGCGAAGTGCAGTCCCCGCGCAACCCGTCGGAGTTCGAAGGACCCGCGTTCCTGCTGAACGCGCCCTTCTCCTTCTCCGCCGAGGTTTACGGCGACACCGACGACGGGCGCCGCCGCCCCGACTCGCGGCGGGCGATGGCGCAGTTCCTGTCGCTGTACCGGTTCCTGGCCGCCGAGAGCCTGGTCTACCTGCTGCCCACGCCGCGGGCGGACGGTCTTCGGGACCTGGTTTTCACCGCGAACCTCGGCATCGTGCTGGAGCACCTTCCCGAACGCGACACCGTGGTCCTCGCCAACTCCGGCCGGCCTCGTGCGGGTGCGAGGGCGGTGGCGGCGAGCTTCTTCGAGTCCATGGGATATCGCGTGGTGGTTCCCGAGAGAGCGTTCGAGGGCGAGGCCGCGCTCAAGCACCTCCACGGCAACGTCTACGTCGGCGGGTACGGGTCCTGTTCGCAGCGCGAGAGCTACGAGTGGATGGAGCGCACCCTCGACATGACCGTGGTGCCGGTGGCGCAGCACGGTCCGCTCCTGCGCCGACTGGACCGCGCGCTCTTCCCGATCACTCGCGAGCAGACGCTGGTCTGCACCGGCGTGCTGGATCAGGACGAGCTGCGCCTGCTGGAGAAGCACACCGAGGTGGTCGACGTCTCGGTGGCGGGTGCCGGAGCAGGGCTGTGCGGATCCCTCCGGCTCGACAACCTGATCCTCAACGCCTCGCACATCCACGAGCTCGCGGCGGGCAGCGAGGAGTACTGGCGGGAGCTCGCGAAGAACCGCGAGCTGGAGGACGTCGCAACCCGGCTGGGGTTCGAGATCGCGCTGATCAACCTGAGCGAGTACCGCAGGAGCGGGGCGCAGCTCTCGTGCATGGTGATGCACCTGAACCGGCACGCCTACCGGTACAGCCAGCTCTGAGCGCCCGTTTTCGGACTCACCTCGCGTGGCGGTGCCGGTGGCGAGGGCGGGCCGAGCGGCTGCGCCGCTTCGAAGCTCTGAGGCGCGGCCGGGACGGAAGATGTTCAGCCATCGAGCCCCGACAGCCCCTTCCACGCCCCGCGCGACCCGCGGCGGGACGCCGACCGCTGCCAGCGGAAGACCCCGTAGCCGATGACGCCCAGCCCGCAGCCGACGGCGCTGGTCCAGAACTGGATGCTCCCGGGGTCGGTGACGGCGAACACGACCGCCCCGGCGCACCACAGCACGGTGCCTGCCAGCACCACCGGCGTCGGCTCGGCGAGCCTGCGCGGCAGGGCGGGCACGTGCCGGTGCCCGAACGCGGCGGGGGCGGATTCGCTGTCGTCTACCACGTCAGGCAGGCTACCTGGGTAACCAGCAAGAACGCCGGGGAAGCGGGTAGATGAGCAACACCACCAGACAGCCGGTACTGGACCGTTACTTCAAGATCACCGAGCGTGGTTCCAGTATCGCCCGCGAGGTGCGCGGCGGAGTGGTCACCTTCGTGACGGTCGCCTACATCATCGTGCTGAACCCGCTGATCCTCGGCAGCTACTCGGCCGAAGACGCCACCGCCAAGCGCGACGTGCTCGGCAACATCCTGCCGGTGCCGCAGGTCGCCGCGGTGACCGCGCTGGTCGCGGGTGTGATGACCGTCCTGTTCGGCCTCATCGCGAACTACCCGTTCGCCATCGCCGCCGGGCTGGGCATCAACACCCTGCTGGCGGTCACCATCGCCCCGCAGGTCACCTGGCCGGAGGCGATGGGCCTGGTGGTGATCGACGGAATCATCATCCTGGTCCTGGTCGCCACCGGGTTCCGCACGGCGGTGTTCAACGCGGTGCCGCCGGAGCTGAAGGCGGCCATCGCGGTCGGCATCGGCGTGTTCATCAGCTTCGTCGGCCTGGTCGACGCCGGGTTCGTGCGGCGGCTGCCGGACGAGGCCAACACCACGGTGCCCGTCGGTCTCGGCATCAACGGCTCCATCGCGTCGTGGCCGACGGCGGTGTTCGTGTTCGGGCTCGTGCTCACCGCGGTGCTGGTGGCGCGCAAGGTGCGCGGCGCGATCATGATCAGCGTCGCGGTCAGCACCGTGCTGTCCATCGTGGTCGAGACGATCGTGCGGGTCGGCCCGTCCAAGGGCGTCAACCTCTACGGCTGGAACCTCGGCTACCCGGCGCTGCCGGAGAAGGTGATCGACCTGCCCGACCTGTCGCTGGTCGGCGACGTCTCCTTCGGCGCCCTGACCCGGCTGCCCGCGCTCGCCGTGGCGATGCTGGTGTTCACGCTGGTGCTGGCGAACTTCTTCGACGCGATGGGCACCATGACCGGCCTGGGCAAGGAGGGCAACCTCGCCGACTCGCAGGGCAACCTGCCCGGCATCGGCAAGGCGCTGGCGGTCGAGGGCGCGGGCGCGGTCGCCGGCGGCCTGGGCTCGGCCAGCTCGAACACGGTGTTCGTGGAGTCGGCTTCGGGCATCGCCGAGGGGGCGCGGACCGGCCTGGCCAACGTGGTCACCGGGCTGCTGTTCCTGGCCGCGATGTTCTTCACCCCGCTGTACCAGGTGATCCCGGTCGAGGCCGCCGCCCCGGCGCTGGTGGTGGTCGGCGCGATGATGATGAGCCAGATCCGCCAGATCGACCTGTCGGACTTCACGGTCGCGTTGCCCGCCTTCCTGACGATCGTGGTCATGCCGTTCACCTACTCGATCGCCAACGGCATCGGCGCGGGCTTCGTCAGCTACGTGGTGATGCAGGTCTCCACCGGGCGGGGGCGCAAGGTGCACCCGCTGATGTGGGTCGTGTCCGCGGCGTTCGTGCTGTATTTCGTCGCCGGTCCCGTCAGTGATGCGTTCGGTGCCTGACCTGGGAGCCCGCTGGCGCTAGGCTCTTGCGAAATCGTGACCGTTCTGCACGGTTTCTGTCCGAATCGCCTAGATAGTTTGGTAGACTAACGACGTGTCCGAGATTGCCGAGCGCGAGCGCACCCTGGCCAGCAGGCTGCGGGTCGCGGTCGTCCGCCTGAACCGCAGGCTCCGGGCGCAGAGCACCGGTTCTGCGATCACGCTCTCCCAGCTGTCGGCGCTGTTCTGCCTCAACAAGGTCGGCCCGATGACGCCGGGCGAGCTCGCGGCCAAGGAGGGCGTGCAGCCGCCGTCGATGACCAGGGTGATCGCTGCCCTGGAGGACTCCGGGCTGGTGGTCCGGCGTGCCCATCCCACCGACGGCAGGCAGGCCATCGTCGAGCTGACCGACGCGGGCAAGGCCCGCATCGACGAGGAGGTGTCGGCGCGCGAGCGCTGGCTGGACCTCCAGCTCGCCGACCTCACCGAGGAGGAGCGCACGACCCTGTGCCGCGCCGCGGAGATCATCGACCGGCTGGCGAGCCGCTGACCCGGGAGGAGCTGACCGCGTAGCAGTGTCCGAGGAGACCTCGTTCCGGCCGGGAGCCCAGGCCCCCGGCGAGGTCCCGGACAACCTCACGCGGTCGTCCACATCGGACGCCACCGGTGGCGGTGGCATGTTCCGCTCGCTGCGCGAGCGCAACTACCGCTACTACGCGTCCGGGCAGGTCGTGTCGCTGACCGGCACCTGGATGCAGCGGGCGGCGCAGGACTGGCTCGTCCTGGAGCTCTCCGGCGGCAACGCGGCGGCGCTGGGCGTGGCGGTCGCGTTGCAGTTCATGCCCACCCTGCTGCTGACGCTGTGGGCCGGGGTGGCCGCCGACCGCTTCGACAAGCGCAGGCTGCTCATCGGTGTGCAGAGCGCGCTCGGCGCGTGCGGGTTCGTGCTCGGGCTGCTCGACGTCACCGGCGTGGTGGTGCTGTGGCACGTCTACGCGCTGTGCCTGGTGCTGGGCTGCTTCGCCGCGGTCGACGCACCGGTGCGCCAGTCGTTCGTGACCGAGATGGTCGGGCCCGCGCAGGTCACCAACGCCGTGGCGCTGAACTCGATGACGTTCAACCTGGCCCGCATCGTCGGGCCCGCGGTGGCCGGCCTGATGATCACCGCGGTCGGCACCGGCTGGGTGTTCCTGGCCAACGGCCTCAGCTCGGTCGCCGTGGTCACCGGGCTGGTGCTCATGGACCCGGCCAGGCTGCACCGGTCCGCGCCGCTGCGGGAGAAGCGCGGGCAGCTCGTGGCGGGCCTGCGCTACGTGCGCGGGCGCCCCGACCTGATCACGCTCATGGCACTGGTGCTCTGCATCGGCACCTTCGGGATGAACTTCGAGAACACGCTGGCGGTGCTGGCGCGCAACACCTTCGAGCGGGAGGCCGACGGCTACGGCCTGCTGATCACGATGCTCGCCGTCGGGACGCTCTCCGGCGCGTCGCTGGCCGCCCGCCGCAGCGCCCGCGGAGGGCCGCGCCTGCGGCTGGTGCTGATCGGTGCCGCGGCGTTCGGTGCGCTGGAGGTCGTGGCGTCGGTGATGCCGGGGTACTGGACGTTCGCGGTGGCGCTGATCCCGGTCGGCATCGCGGTGATGACCTTCACCACCAGCGCGAACGCGACGGTGCAGCTCTCGGTCGATCCGACCGTGCGCGGCCGGGTCATGGGGCTCTACATGCTGGTCTTCCTGGGCGGCAAGCCGCTGGGCGGGCTCGCGTCGGGCTGGCTGGCGGCGGAGCTCGGCCCGCGGTCGCCGCTGATGATCGGTGGCCTGCTGTCGCTGGCGGCCGCGCTCGTCGCGGCGGGTGTGCTAGCCCGCCGCAGAGCGCACGGTGGCCGCGTCGGGAGCCGCCGGGAAGGCGATTCCTAGAAGCCACATTCTGAAACACGTCCTAGCTGTACGAGATGCTGAGCGGTTTGACGTACCGGTGGACGGGGACGGCGACCGTTCCGGTGCGGGTCGGCGCATGGTGGACGATCCGCCCGGTGTCGTGCCACCCGTGCAGTTCGTAGAAGCGGCGGGCCTTGGTGTTGCCGGGGACCACGGCCAGCCATGCCTCGCGGTGTGCGGAGGAGAGCCGGGTTTCCGCGGCCTGCAGCAGAGCGGTCCCGACGCCGCGTCCCCGGGCGTCGCGTTCGACCGCGAGCTGCACGACTTCACCGTCGTCGGGGCCGACGATGACCAGGCCGATGAGGTTCCCGGCGTTCTCCGTCGCGACCGTGGTCACCGACACCCACCTGGCGGCGTAGTGCGCGAAATGGTCGGAGTCGCGCAACGCCATCAGCTCGTCGGGCACCCGGTCGCGGTGCCCGTCGAGCCAGGCCGTCTCCCACAGCGGGGCGACGGCGGGCAGATCGGCCGGCGTGGCGGCCCGCAGGAGGAACCCGGATGAGCCGGTCTCCCGAGGGAGCTGCGTGTGCGGCATGGCGTTCTCCGTCCTCGGAGTCGGCGGCCCAGCTTGTCACCGTCGTGACCTCCGACGCCAGTGACAGCCTTGGCATCGCGCCGGACGCCGGGCGCGGTTCTGAGGTCGGCCCCGGGCGTCTGACCGGCGATTTCCCGGCGCGCGGATCTCGTCTTGATCGAGGGGTTGCCCCTGCTCGCAGGTTAGGCTAACCTAATACCCGTCCGCTTCGTGGTGGGAGCGGCAGTCAGTTCGGGAACAGATCGGGCCCCGGCTTCTCCGGAAGCCGGGGCCCGTTCGCGTGGGTACCGGGTCCGGGGCCTGCTTCCCCTTGGAGCCGCCGGGCAGCGGGCCGCGTCGTCTCCCGCTGATCGCTGCCCCGCGTCGCACAGGTGCCGGCGAACCGGCCGTCGGGCCCCGGCTGCCGAAGTAGTGTGCGGCGCATGGGAAACGCCTCGCGCGCGCCGCGCGCGTCCTTCGCGTGCGGGTTGGCCGGCGCCGTGCTGTTCGTCGTCGTGTTCCTCGTCGCCGGTGCGCTGCGGCCCGGCTACAGCGCGCTGCGCCACCCGGTGAGCTCGCTCGCGCTCGGGGAGTCCGGCCGGGTGCAGAGTACGAGCTTCGTCGCGACCGGCGTGCTGATGTTCGCGTTCGCGGTGGGGGTGCGGCGCACCGCGGGCGGGCTCTGGCTGTCGCGGCTGCTCGGCGTCTACGCGATCGGCCTGGCCGGGGCGGGGTTCTTCCGGACCGACCCGATCAGCGGGTACCCGGCCGGCACGCCGGCGCTGGGGCAGAGCACGCTCACCGGGTCGCTGCACGACACCTTCTCCGCGCTCGTCTTCGCCGCGCTGCCGCTGGCGTGCGGGGTCCTGGCCCGCCGCTGCTTCAAGTCCGGCCGCACCGGCTGGGCCTGGTACTCGGTCGCGACCGCGGTGGTGTTCCTGGCCGGGTTCGTGCTCGCCGGCGTGGGCTTCGCCCAGAACGCCGCGCTGCTGCCGGTCGCGGGCCTGCTGCAACGGCTCACGCTCGTCGTGGGCTGGGTGTGGGTCGGCGCGCTCGCCGCGCACCTGCTGCGCCGGAGCGCGCCTGCATAGACTCGGCCCGGGAGGTGCCATGCTCGGTCTGGGTGAGCTGGAGCTGAAGGTGATGGACGTCCTGTGGTCGTCCGGTGAGCCGATGCGGGTCCGCGACGTGCTCGAGCGTCTCGCCGGCGAACGCAGGCTCGCCTACACCACTGTGATGACCGTGCTCGACCACCTGCACGGCAAGGGGTGGGTCCACCGGAGCATGACCGGACGCGCCTACAGCTACCGCCCGGCCCGCACTCGCGAGGAGGCGGGCGCGAACCTGCTGCGCGAGGTGCTCGACTCCTCCGGCGACGCCGAGTCCGTGCTGCTGCACTTCGCGCGCTCGGTGTCCGACCGCGAGTCCGAGGTGCTGCGCCGCGCCCTCGACAGGGGGCGCGAGTCGTGACACTGGCCATCGGGCTGCTCGCGGGCGCGGTCTTCATCGCCCTGTCCGGGCCGCTCTACCTGCGCGCCGTGGTGAGCCCGCGGGTGCGTCCGGGCGTCGCGCTGACGGTCTGGGTCGCCTCCGCCGCGGTCGTCGTCACCGGAGCGGTGACCGGTGCGGTCCTGCTGGTGCTGCCGCACCGCGGCGCGGCCGACCACCTGATCGGCATGGCCTGGACCTGCGTCAACGCCGTCCACGCCGGTGGCGAACCGGTGTGGGAGCACGTCCTGCGCCTGGGCGCGGCGCTGCCGGTTTTCGCCGCCACGGTTCGGACGCTGTTCGTCGCGTACCGCCTGACCAGGCGTGACGCCGGAAGGCGTCGGCATCACCTGCGGCTGCTGCGGGCCCTGTCCACCGCCGAACCTGATTCGGCGGTGCTGTGGCTGGAGCAGGCCACCCCGGTCGCCTACAGCCTCGGCGGCCGGCGCGGCGCGATCGTGGCGACCACCGGCGTCTCCCGGCTCGGCGCCGCCGAGCGCGACGCGATCCTCGCGCACGAGCGCGCGCACCTGTCCGGCAACCACCACCGCCTCGTGCTGATGGCCGACGTCCTCGCGCGGGCGCTGCCGTTCGTCCCGCTGTTCCGGGCCGCGCCCCCGATGGTGCGGGTGCTGGTGGAGCTCGCCGCCGACGCCGCTGCCGCGACGCGCTGCGGGCCGGGCCCGGTGCGGTCCGCCCTGCGCGCCGTGAGCGGGGCGGGGGTGCCCGCCGGTTCGCTGGCGATGTCGCGGGAGGCGGTGGAGCTGCGGCTGCGCTGGCTGGGCGCCGCGCGGGGTTCCCGGCGCGGGCGCACCGGCTACCTCGCGGCGGTGTTCGCCGCGGCCGCGCCCGCGATGGCCGCGGTCGGTGTCGTCGCCGGTCTGGTGCTGCTCTACTGCCTGTCCGACGGTCGGCTCTGAGTGTCTACTATCCTCCGTAGTAGTTGACGAACGGAGGCTCTGGTGGGCAAGGCGAAGGTCCGTCGGCTCAACGTGCTGGCGGGTGTGCTGGCCGCGGCGGTGGTGTTCCTGCTCGGGTACGTGCTGGCGACGCAGAACCGCGGCGACGCGCCGCCCGCGCCTGAGCCCGCACCGCAGGCGCAGCAGAACCCGTTGGAGTCGCTGGCCCGGCGCGACCCCGGCGACCCGCTGGCCAAGGGACGTCCGGACGCCCCGGTGGTGCTGGTCAACTACACCGACTTCCGCTGCCCGTTCTGCGCCAAGTTCGGCCGCGACATCGAACCGGAGCTCCAGCGCCGCTACGTCGACACCGGCGTCCTGCGCATCGAGTGGCGCGACTTCCCGATCTTCGGCGAGGAGTCGCTGTCGGCGGCCGAGGCCGGGCGCGCGGCGGCCCGGCAGGGCAGGTTCTGGGAGTTCCACGACGCCGTCTTCGCCCAGGCGCCGCCGACCGGCCACCCGCCGATGCCGCGGGAGCGGCTGGTGGAGCTGGCCCGGCAGGCCGGCGTGCCCGACATCCAGCGGTTCGAGGCCGACATGGGCGATCCCGGGGTCTACGCGGGCATCCAGGCCGACGCCATGGAGGGCGCGCAGCTCGGGGTGTCGAGCACGCCCACCTTCGTGATCAACGGGCAGCCGGTGTTCGGCGCCCAGCCGCTGGAGGTCTTCACCGAGGTCATCGAGCAGGCACGGGCGCGATGACCGAGATCGGCCTCGTCGGCGCGTTCCTCGGTGGCCTGCTGTCGCTGCTCAGCCCATGCTCGGCGCTGCTGCTGCCCTCCTTCTTCGCCTACGCCTTCAACGGCATCGGCAGGCTGGTCGCCCGCACCTCGGTCTTCTACGCCGGTCTTTGCGTGACGCTGGTGCCGCTGGGCGCGGCGGCAGGGCTCTTCGGCGCGCTGCTTACCTCCTACCGCGACACCGTCACGCTGGCCGGCGGTCTCGTCCTCGTCGGACTCGGACTGCTCCAGATCTCGGGGCGGGGCTTCGGCATCAGCGCGGCGCAGCAGCTCACCGGCCGGATCAGGGTTTCGTCGAACCTGTCGGTCTTCGCGCTCGGCGCCGTATACGGTTTGGCGGGGTTCTGCGCCGGGCCGCTGCTCGGCAGCGTGCTCACGGTGTCGGCGACCGGTGGAGACCCGCTCTACGGCGCCGTGCTGCTCGCGGTCTTCGCGCTGGGCATGGCTTTTCCGCTGTTCGTGCTCGCCGTGCTGTGGGACCGCTTCGACATCCGCAACCGGAAGTGGCTGCGCGGGCGGGAGATCGGCGTCGGCCGCTTGCGGGTGCACACCGCGAACCTGGTGTCCGGCCTGGTGTTCGTCGCCATCGGCGTGCTGTTCGTGGTGACCGACGGGACCGCCAATCTCGGTGGCCTGGCCGATGTGGACGGTCAGTTCGCGGTGCAGGTGTGGCTTCGCCGCGCCGTCGCCGGGGTCACCGACGCCCAGGTCCTGCTCGTGGTGGCGGTGGTCGCGCTCGTGGCCGTCCTCTGGCGCATCCGCCACGTCGAGCGCAAGGCCGACCAGGACGCCGAGCGGGAACCCGCTGACCGGGAATAGCCCCTGAACAGCACTTCGGGGCCCTCCGGCGGGAAGTGGAGGGCCCCGAAGGCTTCGGCAGCTCAGCTTGTCGGAGCATTCACCGCCGAGTCTCGTCCGCGAGTCCTCGAGTCGTCGGCGGGAGGACGCGCGGGCGGTCTCACGCCGCGGGCAGGCGCAGCCCGTTGTAGCCGGCGCGGGCGTCCTCGAACCGCTTGGCCACCTCGTCCCAGTTGACCACGTTCCACAGCTGCTTGACGTAGTCGGCCTTGACGTTGCGGTACTGCAGGTAGTAGGCGTGCTCCCAGATGTCGAACACCAGCAGCGGCGTGGTGGCGATCGACAGGTTGGAGTGGTGGTCGCGCAGCTGCTGGGTGATCAGCCGCCGACCGACCGGGTCCCAGGCCAGCACGCCCCAGCCGTTGCCCTGGATCGTGGTCGACACCGCCTCCATCTGGGCGCGGAACTTGTCGAACGACCCGAAGTCCTGGTCGATGGCCGCCGCCAGCTCCCCGGTGGGCTTGTCCCCGCCGTCGGGGCTGAGGATCTTCCACCACACCAGGTGCAGCGAGTGGCCGGCCAGGTTGAACGCCAGCGTGGTCTCCAGCCCGACGATCGAGCCGAAGTCGCCCTTGTCCCGGGCCTCGGCGATCTTGTCGAGCGTGTCGTTGGCGCCCTTGACGTAGGTCGCGTGGTGCTTGCTGTGGTGCAGCTCGTTGATCTCCCCCGAGATCGCGGGCTCCAGCGCCGCGTAGTCGTAATCCAACTCGGGCAGCACGTACTGAGCCATTGAGCGTTCTCCCTACTGCGTCTGTGGCTAAGGGCAGTCTCTAGCAACTGCAAGATACTGGCAACAGTCCCGGGTCCGCAGTTCGGGGAGGTGTTGATCTCAGTGGATGGACGGCTCCCTCGCCTGCGGGGCCACGCGGTGACGTGCCGTCGCGGTGATTCGCTCTGGTTGACCACTTCGGGCGATTCCGGCAACATCCACGACGACACCGCGTGAGCGGGGGAAGTCCGGTCGAAGTCCGGCGCTGACCCGCAACGGTAGGCCGCGCGACGCGCGCGGCGAGCCCGATCACCCGCTCGCGGCGGATGCTCCGACGACCGCCGAGGTCTGCGGTGGGGGCTCAGGACGGCGCCGGAGCGCGCGTCCGGGCCTTTCCGCGGGCCCTGACCCCGGAAGGCCCGATGCGACGCCTGCTCGTGGTGCTGGCCACCACCCTCCTGCTGGCCGGCTGCGGCACCGCGGCCTCGACGGGACCCGCCTGGGAGGGGATGCGCGTCGAGAACTGCGGGCGGACGCAGGTCATCGCCGAGCCGCCGCGGCGCGTGGTCAGCCTGAACCAGCACGCGACCGAGATCCTGCTGGCGCTCGGCCTCGGGGACCGCCTCGTCGGCACCGCCTACCCGGACGACCGCACGCCCCCGGCGTCGGTGGCCGCCGACTACGCGCGGGTGCCGCTGCTGGCCGTGGAGTACCCGTCGGCCGAGCGCATCCTCGAAGCCGAGCCCGACCTGGTGGTCGGCGGGTACTCCAGCGCGTTCGACGAGGGCGAGGGCCGCGGCCGGGAGGCGCTGGAGAGCAAGGGCATCGCGACGCTGCTGCTGTCGGAGTCGTGCGCCACCGGACCGACCGGGATGCCCGCGCTGCTGGCCGACATCGACATGTTCGGCAGCGTGCTGGGCCTGCGGGAGCGGGCGTCGGTGCTGGCCGCCGACATCGAGGGCCGCGTCCGCGCGGTCGAACAGCGCCTGGCGGGCGTGCCACCGGTCGACGTCTTCGTCTACGACTCCGGCGAGCAGGCGGCCTTCACCCTCGGCGGCCACGGCGTCGGCAACGACGCCCTCACGCGAGCCGGGGCCCGCAACGTCTTCGCCGACGTCCCGGAGGGCTTCGCGGACGTGAGCTGGGAGCAGGTCGCCTCCCGCGCTCCGCGGGCGATCGTGCTGGTGGACTACCTGGCCAAGCCCGTGCACGACAAGCGCGCCTACCTCGAGGGCCATCCGCTGGCCTCGGGCACTCCGGCGGTGCGGGCCGACCGCTACAGCACGGTCCCGCTGGTCGAGCTGACCGAGGGCATCCGCTTCCCGGACGCCGTCGAGCGGCTGGCGCGGGACCTGCACGGCGCATGAGGGGCGCCGCCGTACACGTCGTCCTGCTGGCCGCGCTGGTCCTCGCCGGGCTGGTCGCGGTGTCGCTGGGCTCGGTGCACCTGCCGCCCGGGCAGGTCTGGCGGATCCTCGCCGCCCCGCTGCTGCCGGTGGAGCAGGACTGGACGCAGGTGCGGGCCTCGATCGTCTGGGACTCGCGGCTGCCCCGGGTGGTCACCGCGGTCGTCGTGGGCGCCGCGCTCGCGCTTGCGGGCGGGATCGCCCAGATCGTCACCTCGAACCCGATGGCCGACCCCTACCTGCTCGGCGTCTCGCAGGGCGCGGGGCTGGCCGTCTCGCTGGTGACCGTGCTCGGCTTCGGGGCGGGGGCGGTCGGCATGGCGACGCTGCCGGTCGCGGCGTTCGCCGGCGGCCTGCTCGCGCTGCTGTTCGTGCTGGCCGTGGCGGGACGCTCGGGGTCGGTGACCACGCTCGTCCTCGGCGGGCTCGCCGTCGGGGAGGTCGCCTACGCGCTGACGTCGTTGGTGCTGCACGCCTTCGCCACCGGCGACCAGGCCAAGCAGGTGCTGTTCTGGATCACCGGCGGCCTCGGCGCGGCGCGCTGGGAGCTGCTGCCCGTGCCCGCGGCGGTGCTGGGCGCCGGCATCGTCGCCGCGGTCGCAGCCGGACGGTGGATGAACCTGCTGCACGCCGGAGACGACGCGGCCGCGGCGATGGGCCTGCACGCTCGCCGGTTCCGGCTGCTGTCGCTGGTTGCGGTGTCGCTGCTGGCGGGCACGGCGGTGGCGGTCGCGGGCGGGATCGTGTTCGTCGGCCTGCTGGTGCCGCACGCCGCGGCGTTCCTGGTCGGCGCGGAGGCGCGGCGGATGCTGTCGGTATCGGCGGTGCTCGGCGCGCTGTTCCTGGTGTTGGCCGACCTCGCCGCGCGGCTGGTGGTCGCGCCGTCGGAGCTGCCGGTCGGGGTGCTCACCGCGATCGTCGGCGGACCGCTGTTCCTGGTGATGTTGCGGCGGCGGAGGAGGACGGCGTGATCGGTGCGCGTGGTGTCCGCGTGGTCCTGGACGGCGGGGCCGTGCTGTCCGATGTGGACGTGTCGGTGCGGGAGGGCGAGGTGTTCGGCCTCGTCGGCCCGAACGGCAGCGGCAAGACGACCTTCCTGCGCACGCTCTACCGCGCCGTGCGCCCGGACGCCGGGGCGGTTGAGGTGGCAGGCCTGCCGGTCGCGAACACCGGGCGCAGGCGGCTGGCGCGGACGCTGGCGGCGACCACGCAGGAGGCCGAGCACCGGGCGGCGCTGACCGTCAGCGAGGTGGTGGCGCAGGGCCGCGTGCCGCACCTGGGACTGCTGGAGCCGATGCGAGCCGAGGACCGGCGCATCGTCGGCGAGGCGCTGGTCGCGACGGCGCTGTCCGATGCCGCCGGCCGCGACGTGGGGACGCTCTCCGGTGGAGAGCGGCAGCGGGTCGCGATCGCCCGCGCGCTGGCGCAGCGACCGCGCGTCCTCGTGCTCGACGAGCCCACCAACCACCTCGACCTGCGGCACCAGTTCGGCGTGCTCGACCTGCTCGCCGCGTTGGCATCGGACGGGCTGGCGGTGCTGCTGACCCTGCACGACCTGCGGCACGCGGTCGAGTACTGCCACCGCATCGCCGTGCTGGACGCGGGTCGCGTCGTGGCCACCGGGGCACCGGCCGAGGTGCTCACCGCCGGCCTGCTCGCCGACGTCTTCGGCGTGCGGGGCCGTGCGCATGTGGTCGACGGCCGTCCGGTGCTGGAGATCCACGGCGCGGTCGCGACCGGACCGACCGCGCCGTAGTCGTCACCCCGTCTGAGGGGTCACCTTGCGTGGGCGGAACCTCACGGTTGCGGGGGCGGGCCAAGCGGCTGTGCCGCTTAGAAGATCAAAGACAGGCACTCAGCTCAGACGTCCTCGGGCTCCGGAGTGCTCGCGTATCACCCGATGGGCCAGGTGTGGACCGGGTCGCCGTTCTCGGCCAGCTCGATGTAGCGGCGCAACATCGCCGCCAGCGCCTCCTGCCGGTCCATGCCGCGCCGCTCCAGCGCCACCACGGTGTCCCGCTGCCAGGTGGCACCGGTCTGCCGCTTCAGGCAGCGCTGCTCGATGATCCCGAGGTAGCGCTCCCGGGCGGCGTCGGAGACACCGCACGCGCGCAGGCCGTCGTGGGCCATCGGCAGCAGCCTGCGCAGCACCAGCTCGTCGGGAGCCACCCAGCCCGCGCTCGGCCAGTACAGGTGTGCGTCCGTGCCGTTGCGGGCGCCGGCGAAGAAGTTCTCCTCGGCCGCCTCGAACGACATCCTCGTCCACAGTGGACGATCTTGTTCGGTGAGCGCGCGCTGCGCCCCGTAGAAGAACGCCGCGTTGGCCAGCACGTCGACCACCGTCGGCCCCGACGGCAGCACCCGGTTCTCCACCCGCAGGTGCGGCACCCCGTCCACGAGGTCGTAGACCGGGCGGTTCCACCGCCAGATCGTGCCGTTGTGCAGCCGCAGCTCGGCCAGCACCGGCGCCCGCCCCGCGTCCAGGGCCGCGACCGGATCCTCGTCCTCCGGTTCCGGCAGCAGCGCGGGGAAGTAGCGCACGTTCTCCTCGAACAGGTCGAAGATCGAGGTGATCCAGCGCTCCCCGAACCACACCCTCGGCCGCACGCCCTGGTTCTTCAGCTCCTGCGAGCGGGTGTCGGTGGCCTGCTGGAAAAGCGGGATCCGCGTCTCGTGCCACAGCGCCTTGCCGAGCAGGAACGGCGAGTTCGAGCCGATGGCGAGCTGGATGCCCGCCAGGCACTGGGCGGCGTTCCAGTGGGCGGCGAAGTCCTCGGGCGCGACCTGCAGGTGCAGCTGCACCGAGGTCGATGCCGACTCCGGCTGGATGGAGTCGGCGTAGGAGCGCAGCTTGTCGCTGCTGCCGTCGGCGAGCGGCACGCCCTCCATGTCCAGCAGCGTCTCCTCGCCGCGCGCGTTGAAGATCTGCTCGTTGAGCAGCTGGTAGCGCGGCAGCTTGGTCAGCCAGTGCGGCTCGACGTGCGCCCTGCGCACGGTGGGCAGCGTCCCGATCATCACCAGTTTGGCGCCCGCATCGTGCGCCTTGCCGTCGGCGCGCGCCAGCGCCGTGCGCAGCTCCTCCTCCAGGTGCAGCGCGCCGTCGCCTGCCAGCACCCGGGGCTCCACGTTGAACTCGACGTTGTTCTGCCCGAGCTCGGTGGTGAACGCCGGATCGCTGATCTTCTCCAGGACGATGGTGTTGGACATCGACGGCTCCATGTGCTCGTCGACGAGGTGCAGCTCCATCTCCAGCCCCATCTGCTGGTGCGGGAAGGAGAAGTTGCCCTCGGCGAGCATCCGGGCGAGCGCGTCGAGCCCCCGCTGCATCTTTTCCCGATAGCGTTGCCGATCCACCGGCCTGAACACCCGGTTGTCCACGTGCCTTCCCATGCCGTCTCCCCGCTCGGTCGGCCAAGCACGTCAGCGCCGCGTGCGCGCACGTCAGCACTCCATCAATGGGAGACCCACCGTGACACATCGATACCCACTGGTACAGAGGCCAAAACGGTGGAGGACGCCCTCACCCGGGCGGGGCGCGGCAGGGGTCAGGCCGACGCCTCGTCGAGGCGTTCCACCTCGGCGTCGGTGAGCGCGCTCTCGGCTGCCGGGAGCAGAGCCGAGAGCTGTTCGGTGTTGCGGGCACTGGCGATCGGTGCAGTCACGTTCCGCTTTCCGAGCAGCCACGCCAACGCCACCGAGGCAACGGGGAGGTCACGCAGAGTCGCGATTTCGTCCAGTGCGGCGAGCACCTTCACCCCTCGCTCGTCGAGGTAGGCGCGAGCGCGCTCGGCGCGGGGGCTCTCGGAGCTGGCGTCGCCCGGGCGGTACTTGCCGGTGAGGAAGCCCTTGGCGAGCGCGAAGTACGGCAGCACCGCGAGGTTCTCGCGCTCGGCGAGCCCGGCCGGCTCGCCCTCGAACTCCGCGCGCTCGACGAGGTTGTAGTGCGGCTGCAACGCCGTGAAACGTGCGAATCCTTCACGCTTGGACACCTCGAGCGCCTCGGCGAGGCGCGGCGCGGTGTAGTTCGAGGCGGCGATGTGGCGGACCTTGCCCGAGCGCACCAGCTCGTCGAAGGCGGCCAGCGTCTCCTCCAGCGGCGTCCGCTCGTCGTCGCGGTGCGCGTAGTAGAGGTCGATGTGGTCGGTGCCCAGCCTGCGCAGCGAATCCTCCGCCGCCGCACGGATGTTCTCGGCCCCCAGGCCCGGCCGCCGGTCCCACATCCCGACCTTGGTGGCGATCACGATCCGGTCGCGGTTGCCGCGGGCGCGAAGCCATTCGCCCAGCACCGCCTCGGACTCGCCGCCCGCGTTGCCCTCGGCGAAGGCGGAGTAGACGTCGGCGGTGTCGACGAAGTTGCCGCCCGCCGCCACGTAGGCGTCGAGGACTTCGAAGGACCGGTCGCGGTCGGCGGTCCAGCCGAACACGTTGCCGCCGAGGCAGATGGGGAAGACGTCGAGGTCGCTGTCGCCGAGTCGAGCCATGGCCGAAAGAACTTCCTCTCCACGTGGCAGGGGCTGGGGCCCGCGGGCCCCAGCCCGGGTCGTGTCAGCGTTCGGTGGCCGCGACCTCGGCCCGCGCCGAGCCGCTGGTCCGCGTGGCCACGATCCGCTGGGACGGCCCGCCACGCCGCCCGAGGGTGAGGAACACCGCCGCCGACGCGAGGATCACACCGAACATCACCGACACCATCGGCAACGCCGATCCCACGCCGCCCATTCCCACCAGCGGAGCCGCCAGTGCGCCCACGACGAACTGGCTGACGCCCAGCAGCGCCGACGCGCTGCCGGAGACCTCGCGGTGCTCTGCCAGCGCCAGCGTCGTGGTGTTGGGCATCACGAAGCCCAGCGAGGAGATCATCACGAACAGCGCGCCCAGCAGCACCGGCAGCGGCAGCCCGAGCAGCGCCGTGGTCACCAGCACCGCACCGGCCACCGACGCCGTGAGCAGCGCGGTGGTCAGCAACTGTGCCTCGGTGGCCACCCGGCCGACCAGCCTGGCGTTGACCTGGCCCGCGGCCACCAGCCCGATCGCGTTCGCGCCGAAGACCATCGCGTAGGTCTGAGGCGACATGCCGTAGATGTTCTGCATCACGAACGACGAACCGGAGACGTAGGCGAACATCGCGGCCATCGCCAGTCCCGCCGCGAGCGCGCATCCGAGGAACGACGGCTTGGCCAGCAGGGTGCCGAAGGTCCGGAACGTCGAGCCGATCCGCGCCGGCTGGCGCCACTGCTTCGGCTTGGTCTCGGGCAGCGCGAACGCCGCGACCGCCATCAGCACCACGCCGAAGGCGGTCAGCACGACGAAGACCCCGCGCCAGGTGGTGTGGGCGAGCACCTGCCCGCCGATCACCGGCGCCAGGATCGGCGCCAGCCCGACTACGAGCATCAGCGAGGAGAAGAACCTCGCCGCCTCGGCACCCGAGTACAGGTCGCGCACCGACGCGCGGGCGATCACCATGCCCGCCGCCGCGCCGAACCCTTGCACCGCGCGCAGAACCGCCAGGGTGTGCACGGACTCGGTCAGTGCACAGAGGACGGTCGCGGCGATGTAGACGGCCAGCCCGGCCAGCAGCGGCTTGCGCCTGCCGACGGCGTCGCTGACGGGCCCGGCGAAGAGCTGGCCGAAGGCCAGGCCGAGCAGGACGGCGGTGAGGGTGAGCTGCGCCTGCGCCTCGGTGGCGCCCAGCTCGCGGGTGAGTTCGGGCAGGGCGGGCAGGTACATGTCGATCGACAGCGGCCCGAACGCCGTCAGCCCGCCCAGGATCAGGGCAAAACGGGCTTTTCTGGATAAACTGGAGTTTCCGGCCTCGACTGCTTCCTCCTCGGCCCGGGGCATGGGTGCTCCTCGCTCCCTGGAAATCGTTGCTTTCGGCAAGCAACAACGCCGGGACCGCCCGAGTTATGCCGCCGAAGCCCGAATTGATCCCTGTGAGCTGGATCATCATCGGCCCCGGACGGCGGATTCCGGGCAATGCGAAAATGCGGTACGTGGCGCAGATCGTCGAGGTGACCGATGTCGAGGACCCCAGGGTCGACGACTTCCGCGACCTGTCGACCGCGGACCGGCGCCCGGACCGCCCCGGCGGCCGCGGCCTGGTGATCGCGGAGGGCGTGGTCGTCGTCGAGCGGTTGGTCGCCTCGCCGTACCCGGTGCGCGCACTGCTCGGCGTCCGGCGCCGCATCGAGGCCCTCGCCGACCTGCTCGCGCCGCTGGACGTGCCCGCCTACGTCGCCGAGCCCGACGTGATGGCCTCCGTCGTCGGCTTCCACCTGAACCGGGGCGTGCTGGCGGTCGCCGACCGCGCCCCCGAACTGACCGCCGAGCACCTGGTCGCGACCTCCCGCAGGCTCGCGGTGCTCGAAGGCGTCGGCGACCACGAGAACCTCGGCGCGCTGTTCCGCAACGCCGCGGCGCTCGGCGTCGACGGCGTGCTGCTCGGCGAAGGCTGCTCCGACCCGCTGTACCGGCGCAGCGTCCGGGTCTCGATGGGGCACGTGCTGCGGGTGCCCTTCACCCGGCTCAAGTCCTGGCCCGACGACCTCGACCTGCTGCGCGACGGCGGTTTCCGGGTGGCGGCGCTCACGCCGCGCGCGGACGCGGTGTCGCTGCGCGAGGCGGCGCTGGACAGCGGACCGGTCGCGGTCGTGCTGGGTTCGGAAGGACCGGGCCTGACCGAGCAGGCCATCGCCGCGGCCGATGTCGCGGTCCGCATCCCGATGGCGGGCGGGGTCGACTCGCTCAACGTGGCCACCGCGGGCGCGATCGCCTTCCACGCGATGAGCGGGATCTGAGCCGATGAAGTCGACGACGTGGGAACTTCGCGCCCGCTCCGGACGGGCGGTGCTGGTCAACGGCGCCGAGCGGGAGGTCGACCCGGCGCGCCTGCCGCTGCCGGAGGCGCTGGTCGACGCGCTGCACGAGTGGGCGCACGTGGTGGACGCCATCAGCGAGGCACCCGCCGGTGAGTCGGCGGAGGACGCCGAGGCGCAGCTCGCAGCGGTGTCCGGCGAGGTGGCCACCCAGGTCTCCCAGCGCGGACGTCAGCTCGCGCTGCGGCTGGCGGTGGAGACCGGCGGCGAGATCGGCTACGCGGACCCGGTGACCGGCGAGGTCGACCGCGTCGGTCGCAGGCGCACCTCCGGGCAGGCGGCAGGCCGCTACACGGGCTGGTACGCCCGGGGCGGGCGTCCCGGCCCGGTGCCGCCGACACCGTGGGCGACCGGGCTCACGATCACCGCGATCATCGCCGCGATCGTGGTGGTCACGCTGGTCGTGGTGACCCAGGGCCTCGCCGAGGTCAGCCCCGCGCTCGCGATCGGCGTCAACGTCGTCGTGGCGGCGGGCTTCGCGCCGTCGATCTGGCTCGGCAGGCGCATCCCGGTGTGGCGGTGGGTCGCCTTCGGCACCGCGGCAGGCGTCGTGCTGGCCTGGATCGCGCTGCTGCTGAGCGCGCTCGGGCCAAGTACCCCCGGCGTGCACTAGGAGCTGTCTTCGGGCTGACCTTGGGCGTGTGGGTGGTGGACCCTCAGGCGCCCTTTGGCTCCGGGATCTTTTTCTCGCGTATCAGCTAACGCCGCGAAAAAGCTGTCCTCGCCGGAGAACGCCTGAGAACCCTCGGCGGTGCCGGTTGCGGGGGTGGACAAGCGGCTGCGCCGCTTCGAAGCAGAACGGACGTCAGCCCGCGCGCCCAGCGGGCCGGCGAGGGCGCGGTCGTTTGATGCTCGACAGCGCGGCCAGGTAGAACACCCGGCGCAGTCCGCGGTGGTAGCGCTTCGGGCGGTGCAAGGCGGGCATGCTTGCCGACATCGATCCCGACCCGGACGATTTCGCGACTGCCCGCCGACGCCCCCGAGATCCGTGTCCGCGCCGCGACGCTGAACGCGGCGCTGCGCGTGACGGCCGACGACTTCGCCTGGGCCACCGCCGAAGGCGTCAGCGCGGATGCCGTCGACCGGCACCGCAAGCGCATGGCCGAGGCCCTGCGCACGACCGCCTCGTCGGCGGTGCACCTGGCAGAGCTGTGACGGCGTCGCGCGCCGAAGCCACGATCCAGCACGGTGTCGTGCGACACCCGAATCGCGCCGAAAAACCGGAGGGGCCGGTGATCCGCGGATCACCGGCCCCTCCGGTTCTGCCGTGCCTGGCCCGCTCAGCGGTGCGACCGGACTCCCAGCAGGACGTCCTCCCACGACGGCACGATCGGGTGGTTCTTGCGGCCGCGCCGCTGCGGCTCCGCCTTGCGCTGCCCGGCCTCGTCCTCCGCGGTCGCCGCCTCCGCCGGGGCTTCGCCCGGCTCGGCGTCGTCGGCGGGCGCCTCCGGCTCGTCGTCGGGCTCCGCGGCTGCCGGCGCCTCCGGCGCCTTCGCCGCGGGCGCGGCGCCGTCGAGGTCGAGCGGCGGCACCGAAGCGGAAGGCTCCGCGCGGTGCGGCGGCGCGGGCTCGGCACGTTCGGCACCGGACTGCTGGTCGAGCTCCAGGGCCTCCCTTGCCAGCTCGGTCACCGGCCGGACGGTGCGCAGCGGGCGGTTCGGCGACGGGTCGAGCAGATCCGCCGCGTGGTCGTCGAGCGCGGCGACAGTGCCGCCGTGCGCACCCGGGTGGAAGACCCAGTGCGCGGCGTTCTCGGAACGGCCCGCGTTCCACTGGAGCTCGACGACCCACTTGCCGTCCTCGCCGCGCCAGGCGTCCCAGGAGGTCTCGTTGTAGTCGTGGCCGCGCATGCCGAAGGTGTGCGCGACGACCTCACCGAGCGTCTGCACGTCCGGTCCGTCCTCGCGGACCGGGTGAGCGCGCTGGGCCATCTCGGCGACCTGGGCGCGTTCGAGCAGCACCGGATAGGCGTAGCGCTCGACGCGCTGCTCGGGGATGCCCGCGGCCTCGGCGACCTGCTCGACGGACGCGCCGCCGCGGATCCGCGCCTGGATCTCGCGCGGCCGCATCTGCGCCTCCATCTCGATCTGTACCTGGCCGAGCCTGGTCAGATCCCCGCGGGCCGCCGCACGCAGGCGTTCGTCGGCGGGCACGGAAAAGCGGTCCCCGTTCTCGGGGTCCTCGCAGATGACGGTCTCACCGTCCTCGTCCAGCCCGACCACCCGCAGCGCTCGCATAACGCCAGCCTCCCGCCGACTACATGTCACCAAGCTGTGACAGTAACCCGGCGCGCCCCCTTGACGCAGGAGGCACGCCGGGTTCGTCGTCTCGATGACCACCCTCTCAGCATCCGATCTTGCCCGATCGGTGGTCACCGTGCGAACAGGTAGAACCACTTATCTTCACCCGGTGATCACCCTTAGTGGCCGGATGCCGCTCATCGAGTGAAGATCAGTTGTGCGAGTCAGCGAACCGCGGTCCGGACCCGCTCGGGCCGGCGATGGCGCCGGGCCGGCTCAGTGCAGCTGGGAAACCACCCAGTCGATGGACTTGCACAGCGCCGAGACGTCGTCCGGGTCGATCGCCGGGAACATGCCGACGCGCAGCTGGTTGCGGCCCAGCTTGCGGTAGGGCTCGGTGTCGACGATGCCGTTGGCGCGCAGCGCCTTGGCCACCGCCGCGGCGTCGACCGAGTCGTCGAAGTCGATCGTGCCGACGACCTGCGAGCGCTTGGCCGGTTCGGTGACGAACGGCTTCGCGTAGTCCGAGGCCTCGGCCCACTGGTAGAGCCGCTGCGAGGACTCGCCGGTGCGCGAGACGCACCAGTCCAGCCCGCCCTGGCCGTTCATCCACTCGATCTGGTCGGCCAGCAGGAACAGCGTGGCGACCGCCGGGGTGTTGTAGGTCTGGTCCTTGCGCGAGTTGTCCAGCGCCGTGGGCAGCGACAGGAACTCCGGCACCCAGCGGTCGGTGGAGCCGATCTCGCCGATCCGCTCGATCGCGGCCGGGCTCATCGCGGCCAGCCACAGCCCGCCGTCGGCGGCGAAGCACTTCTGCGGGGCGAAGTAGTAGACGTCGACGTCGCGGGCGTCGAAGGCCAGGCCGCCCGCGCCGGAGGTGGCGTCCACGGCGATCAGCGCGTTCTCCGAGCCCTCGGGCCGGGACGGCGCCAGCATCACGCCGGTGGAGGTCTCGTTGTGGGCCCAGCCGATCAGGTCGACGCTCGGGTCCGACACCGGGTCCGGCGCGTCACCGGGCTCGGCGGAGACGACCACCGGGTCGGCCAGGAACGGGGCGCCCTTGGTGGCCTTGGCGAACTTCGAGGAGAACTCGCCGTAGGTCAGGTGCAGGGCGCGCTCGCGGACCAGGCCGAACGACGCGGCGTCCCAGAACGCGGTGGTGCCGCCGACGCCGAGGACGACCTCGTAGCCCTCGGGTAGCGAGAACAGCTCCCGCAGACCCTCCCGGACCCGGCCGACGAGCGACTTCACCGGCTTCTGGCGGTGCGAGGTGCCCATCACCGCGGCACCCTCGTCGGCGAGCCTGGACAGCTGCTCGGGCCGGACCTTGGACGGTCCGCAGCCGAAGCGGCCGTCGGCGGGCTTGAGCTCGCTGGGCAGTTGCAGGGTCGTCGGGTCGGTCTTGGGTTCGGCCTGCGTCATGCCGGCGCCTCCGGGCGTTGTGAGTTTGTCCATTCATGCGTGGCCGGATGACCGGCGCCGTTGCCGGCTCCTCGCGCTTGGCCGCGGCCGGCGGGTGCCCGGCCGGCACCGCCGCCGCAGTCGCCGCACCGCAACTTACTGCCCTGTCCTCGCTTTGGCCAACGCCGCCCAGCTCACGCGGTGTCCGTGGTGTCGGCGGCAGGCGCGCCGGCCTGCCGCCGGAGGGTGCGGATGCGCTCGCTCAGCTCACGCCCGCGGTGCAGCGCCTGGTCGAAGACCTCGTCGAGGGCGTCGGCGGGCTCGCCGAGGCGCTGCCGCAGGGACCGGCGGAAGCGGAGCAGCTCGTAGCCGGGATCGCCGCCGGCGAAGTCGCGGGGGAATCCTTCGGGCACGAGCCGCTGGAGCCCGACGTTGGCCCAGCGCAGCGCGACGCGCGGGCGTCCGTCGCGGGCGTAGGCGCAGGCGGCCGACAGGTAGGTCTGCTCGCGGGTGGAGCGGGACTGCAGCAGCCGCGCGAAGAGCTCGTCGGCACTCTCGCGCAGACCGCGGAGCATCAGGTACGCGGCGTAGGCGGCCTTCGCGTCGAAGAAACCGGTGCCGTCGTCGGCGTCCACGGCGGCCAGCAGCGCGCGCCGGGCGCGATCGTGGTCGCCCGCGCGTCGCCAGTACGTCGCGGCTTCGACGAGTTCGTCGCTGCGCTGGCCGCCGGTCTCCGCGTCGTCCTCCAGCGCTTCGGCGAAGGAGATGTCGATCAGCCGCCGCCTGCCATCCGGCAGTGGTGTGACCGCCACCACTCCAGGCTACCGCCGCCGGAGGCGGGCAGGTCGGCGCGCCCGCCTCCGGCCGTGCGGTCAGCCCGCGGCGGCGACCATCGGGTTGATCGAGCCCCAGCCCTCGACGTCCTGGGGCGCGCGCGGAGCCGGGCCGACGTACTGCGCCGACGGGCGGACCAGCCGCCCGGTGCGCTTCTGCTCCAGCACGTGCGCGCACCAGCCCGCGGTGCGGGCGCAGGTGAACATCGCGGGCATCATCGTGGTCGGCACCTCGGCGAAGTCCAGGACCACCGCCGCCCAGAACTCCACGTTGGTCTCGATCTGGCGGTCCGGACGGCGTTCCCGCAGCACCGACAGCGCCGCCCGCTCCAGCTCCGCGGCCACCTCGAAGCGCGGCGCCGAAAGCTGTTCGCAGGTGTTTCGCAGCACGCGCGCCCGCGGGTCCTCCGCCCGGTAGACCCTGTGGCCGAAGCCCATCAGCCGCTCGCCGCGGTCGAGGATGGACTCCACGACCCGGCGGGCGTCGCCGGTCCGCTCGGCCTCGGCGATCATCGGCAGCACCCGGGGCGGGCCGGGGCACCGCCGTGCAGCGGCCCCGACATCGCGCCGACCGCACCGGAAAGCGCCGCCGCGACGTCGGCCCCGGTGGAGGCGATCACGCGGGCGGTGAACGTCGAGGCGTTCAGGCCGTGCTCGGCGGCAGAGACCCAGTAGGCGTCCAGTGCCCGCACGTGGCGGGGGTCGGGCTCGCCGCGCCAGAGGGTGAGGAACTGCTCGGTCGTGGTCGCCGCCTCCGCGACGCGCTGCTGCGGTACCGGCGGGAGGTCGCCGCGCGCCGACTGCGCCACGTACGAGAGCCCGAGCACCGACGCGCGGGCGAGCTGCTCGCGGGCCTGCTCGTCGGTGATGTCCAGCAGCGGCGCGAAACCCTGCGACGGCGCCAGCATCGCCAGCCCGGCCTGCGCGTCGACCCGCACGTCACCGGTGCGCACCGGGAGCGCGAGGTCGGGGGCGGTCGGCAGGCCGTCGCCGAAGCGGCCGTCCACCAGCAGCGACCACACGTCCCCGAAGGAGACCGTGCCGACCAGGTCCTCGATGTCCACGCCGCGGTAGCGCAGCGCGCCGCCGTCGCGGTCGGGTTCGGCGATCTCGGTCCGGAAGGCGACCACGCCCTCCAGGCCGGGGCGGAAACCGGACTCGCCTGCGTTGCTCATGATGCCTCGTCTCTCACGCTCGGTGGTGCCGCGCGCGGGCGCGCGCGGTTTCGACGTGGCGGGGGTTCGGAACGCGGAAGCGGCCGTGGTCGTCGTGCAACAGTGCACCGCGGGGTGGCGCTCACGCAATCGGATCGAGTGCCCTCACCGAACTGATGACGAAGATCACAGCGCGCTCGCCAAAGCAACGCCTGCGAGCGCAAACGCCTGAAAAAAGGTTGTAAACAAACAATCATGTCGAGGTAAAACGCCTGGTCACATCGATTTGGCGCTGGTAGCGGTGTGCTAAAGAAGCAGCATGCACCTTGCTCCCCACGAGCGCGACAAGCTTCTCGTGCACCTCGCGGCCCGACTCGCCCGCGAGCGCATGGACCGCGGTCTGAAGCTGAACCACCCGGAAGCCGTGGCGCTCATCACCGACCACGTCGTGGAGGGTGCGCGGGACGGGCGCGGCGTCTCCGAGCTGATGAAGTCCGGCCGCGAGGTCCTGACCGCCGAACAGGTGCTCGACGGGGTGGCCGACATGGTGCGCGAGGTCCAGGTCGAGGCGACCTTCCCCGACGGCACCAAGCTCGTCACCGTCCACGACCCGATCAACTGACCGCGCGACCGCGGGTTCGACCGCCCGGCGAGGAGGAGCGTTGCCGATGCGACCCGGAGAGATCATCACCGGCGACGGGCCGGTCCCGCTGAACCCGGGCCGCCCGCGGGTCCGGATCACCGTGGTCAACCGCGCCGACCGCGCCGTGCAGGTCGGTTCGCACTACCACTTCGCCGCGGTCAACGAGGGCCTGGAGTTCGACCGCGCCGCGGCGTGGGGCCACCGCCTCGACGTCCCCGCGGGCACCGCCGTGCGCTTCGAGCCGGGGGTGGAGCGGGAGGTCCGCCTGGTGCCGGTCGGCGGATCGCGGCGGGTGCCCGGTCTGCGGCCCGAGTACGCGGGCGAGCTCGACGGCCGCGGCCACGAACCCACCGCGCCGAACTACGGGGAGAAAGGCCAGGGGCACTTCGAGTGAGCACACCGTCGATCGACCGGGACCGCTACGCCGAGCTGTTCGGCCCGACCACCGGCGACCGCGTCCGCCTCGCCGACACCGACCTGTTCATCGAGGTCACCGAGGATCGCAGCCAGGGTCCGGGCGGCTCCGGCGACGAGGTGGTGTTCGGCGGCGGCAAGGTCGTCCGCGAGTCGATGGGGCAGGCGGCGGCCACCCGCGCCGAGGGAACCCCGGACGTGGTCATCACCGGCGCGGTCGTCCTCGACCACTGGGGCGTGGTCAAGGCCGACATCGGCATCCGGGACGGCCGCATCGCCGGCATCGGCAAGGCGGGCAACCCCGAGGCGGGCGACGACGTCGACGACGCGCTCGTCATCGGGCCGTCCACCGAGGTCATCGCGGGCAACGGCAAGATCCTGACGGCGGGCGGCATCGACTGCCACGTGCACTTCATCTGCCCGCAGGCGGTGGAGGTCGCGCTGTCGGCCGGGCTCACCACGCTCATCGGCGGCGGCACCGGACCGGCCGAGGGCAGCAAGGCCACCACCGTCACCCCTGGCGCGTGGAACCTCGGCCGCGTCATGCGCTCGATGGACTTCATGCCTGTGAACGTGCTGCTGCTCGGCAAGGGCAGCACGATGCGCGCCGAGGCGCTGCGCGAGCAGCTGCGCGCGGGCGCGGGCGGCTTCAAGATCCACGAGGACTGGGGCGCGACCCCGGCGGTGATCGACAGCGCGCTGCGGGTCGCCGAGGAGTCCGGCGTACAGGTCGCGCTGCACGCCGACACGCTCAACGAGGCGGGCTTCTACGAGTCGACGCTGGCGGCGGTCAACGGCCGCTCGATCTCGGTGTTCCACGCCGAGGGCGCCGGCGGCGGGCACGCGCCCGACATCATCCGGATCGCCTCGGAGCCCAACGCGCTGCCGTCCTCGACCAACCCGACCCGCCCGCACACCGTCAACACCATCGACGAGCACCTCGACATGGTGATGGTCTGCCACCACCTCAACCCGTCGGTGCCCGAGGACCTCGCCTTCGCCGAGAGCCGCATCCGGCCCTCGACGATCGCGGCCGAGGACGTCCTGCAGGACATGGGCGCGATCTCCATCATGAGCTCGGACGCGCAGGCGATGGGCCGCGTCGGCGAGGTCATCATCCGCACCTGGCAGACCGCGCACGTGATGAAGCGCAAGCGCGGTGCCCTCCCCGGTGACGGGCGGGCCGACAACGCCCGCGCGCAGCGCTACGTCGCGAAGTACACGATCAACCCCGCCATCGCGCACGGCATCAGCGGGCGCGTGGGCTCGGTGGAGGTCGGCAAGCTGGCCGACCTGGTGCTGTGGGAGCCGAAGTTCTTCGGCGTGCGCCCCGACGTGGTGCTCAAGGGCGGTTTCCCCGCGTGGGCGGCGATGGGCGACGCCAACGCCTCCATCCCGACGCCGCAGCCCTGCGTGGGCCGCCCGATGTTCGGCGCGCAGCCCCGCGCCGCCGCCGCGAGCAGCATGTTCTTCGTCGCACCGGACGCGCTGGAGGCGGGCCTGCCGGACCGGCTCGGCCTGTCGACGGAACTGGTGTCCATCGACAGCACCCGCGGGGTCACCAAGCACGACCTGCCGCACAACTCGGCGACCCCGGACATCGCGGTCGACCCGGACAGCTTCGCGGTGCGCATCGACGGCGACCTGGTCGAGCAGGACCCGGTCTCGGAGGTCCCGATGGCCCAGCGCTACTTCCTGTTCTGATGCCCGGCCCGCGCTCCGGCCTCGCGGTGCTCGCGCTGGCCGACTCACGGTTCCCCGGCGGGGGCCACGTGCACTCCGGCGGTGTCGAGGAGGCCGCCGCTCGCGGTCTGGTCACCGGCATCGCCGACCTGCGCGAGTTCCTGTACGGGCGGCTGCACGGGGCGGGTGCCCTGCAGGCGGTGTTCGCCGCGGCCGCCGCGCACGCCGCGGCCCGCGGTGTCCGGCAGGAGCACTGGTTGCGGCTGGACGCCGAACTGGACGCGCGCACTCCCTCGCCCGCGCAGCGGGAGGCGTCCCGCGCGCAGGGCAGGGGAACGATCCGCGCCGGCCGGGCCGCGTGGCCCTCGCCGGAGCTTCGCGAACTGGTGGCCGCGACCCCGCGGCCACACCACCCGATCGTGCTCGGGGTGCTGGCCGCGACGGCCGGTTCCGGGCCCAGGGAGGCGGCGCTGACCGCGGGCTACCTCGCCGTCAGCGGACCGTCGTCGGCGGGAGTCCGGCTGCTCGGGCTCGACCCCTTCGCGGTCAACGCGGTGGTGGCCGAGCTGGCCAACGACCTCGACGGCATCGCCGACGCCGCCGCGTCGGCCGCCGGGCTGGACCCGGCGGACCTGCCGGCGCCCGGGGCCCCGGCCTTGGACCTGCTCGCCGAGTCGCACGATCGGCATCACCGGGAAGAGGTGCGTCTCTTTGCTTCCTGAACACCACGACCACGGCCACGAGCACGGCGGCAACGGCCACGGCCACGGCCACCGGCACCAGGTCAACTTCGACCCGACGGCCGCCGAGCCCGACCCCTACGGCGTCGCGCCGCGCGGCGGACGGGCCTTCCGGCTGGGCATCGGCGGTCCGGTCGGCAGCGGCAAGACCGCGTTGACCGCGGCGCTCTGCCGGGCGCTCGGCTCGGAGGTCAACCTCGCGGTGGTGACCAACGACATCTACACCACCGAGGACGCCGACTTCCTGCGCCGGGCGGGCGTGCTCGACACCGACCGCATCGAGGCCGTGCAGACCGGCGCCTGCCCGCACACCGCGATCCGCGACGACATCACCGCCAACCTCGACGCCGTCGAGAAGCTGGAGGAGCGCCACCCGGGGCTGGAGCTGGTGATCGTCGAGAGCGGCGGCGACAACCTCACCGCGGTGTTCAGCCGTGGTCTGGCCGACAGCCAGGTCTTCGTCGTCGACGTGGCGGGCGGCGACAAGGTGCCGCGCAAGGGCGGCCCCGGCGTCACCACCGCGGACCTGCTGGTCATCAACAAGGTGGACCTCGCCGAGCAGGTCGGCGCGGACATGGCGGTCATGGTCGCCGACGCGCACCGGATGCGCGGCGAGCTGCCGGTGATCACGCAGTCGCTGACCCGCACGCCCAACGCCCCCGACGTCTCGGCGTGGGTGCGGCAGCAGCTCGCGGCGGGGGTCGTCGTCGGTGCGTGAGTCGTGAGGGCCACCGCGGCGCTGCGCGTCGAGCTGGCCGCCGACGGCCGCAACGTCGTCCGCGAACTGCGGTCGCAGCCGCCGATCACGCTCATCCCGCGCCGCGGCGTCGCGTCGGCCGCGGGCGGCCCGGCCGTGGTGCACCTGGTCGGCTCGGCCACCTCTCCGATGGGCGGTGACCGCGTCGACCTGCGCGTGCACGTCGGTGCCGGTGCCGCGCTGCGGCTGAGCGGCACGGCGGCGACGGTCGCGCTGCCCGGTCAGCGCACCGGGCACAGCCGCGCCACCGTTCGCATCGAGGTCGAGGCGGGCGGGACCGTCGAGTACCTGCCGGAGGCGACGGTGGTAAGCGGTCGCGCCGACCACCGGGCGGACATGCGGGTCGAGCTCGCCGAGCACGCCCGCGCCCGTTGCCGCGAGGTCCTGGTGCTGGGCAGGTACGGGGAGCGCCCGGGGGTGCTGACCACCAGCACGCACGTCGTGCGGGCGGGCACGCCGCTGCTCCGGCAGCGGCTGGACATCGGCGAGCAACGGCTGGCGGCCAGCGCGGGCTACCTCGCGGGCGCACGGGTGCTGGCCGCCGAGACGGTGGTGTGGGACCACGACCCGGCGGCACCCGCCGGGGGACAGTGGTGGTCGCTGGCCCCGCTTTCCGGCGGCGGAGCGCTGGCGACGTCGGTGGCAGCCGACGCGGTCACCGCCCAGCGCGGTCTCGCCGAGGCGCTCGGCCACCACCCGGACGCCGAAGCCCTGACCCGAGAGCTGTGGTGAGGGACTGTGACCCCACTTCGCGTGGCGGTGCGGTCGCTCGCCTGGACGGCCGAAACCGGCGCCGGCAAGGGCGAAACGGCCGCTCACGTCTTCGGGGAAGTCCACAGTAGGCAGTGGGAGCACCGCGAACGGCCGTGTCCGGCGGAAATCGGACGTTGCGCCCGCTCAACCACCGCTCCGCGGATCGCGGTTGACGCGGGCTTCCACGAAGTGCCCCGGTATCAGCAACAACCAGCTCAGCATCGCCCACTGCGTGCTGACCAGGGCGAGTGGAACGGAGACCAAGAACACCCCCGCGGTGATCGCCGACGGCACGTACGCACGTGCCCTGGTGACCCCGGGCACGAAGTCGCCCTCGTGCAGGGCCACGGCCACGATCGCCACCTGTACCAGTGCGATCAAACACACGTTCAGCGCGTAGGAGATCACCACGACCGGCTCGTCGTCGTAGTCGTTGACCACCGACGACGGGAACGGCAGCAGCGCGACCAACCCGAGCAGCAGCACGTTCAGGGCGGCGACGCGCGGGCCGATCCGGTGCATCAGCGCGAAGAGCTGGTGGTGGCCCAGCCAAAGCACGCCGATCACCAGGAAGGCGATGGCGTAGCCCTGCAACGGGGGCACCATGCGGTGGAGCGCGGCGTGCAGCTCGCCGGACGGCAGCCCCTCCGGCACCCGCAGGTCGAGCGCGAGCAGCGTCGCGGCGATCGCGAACACGCCGTCGGAGAGCGCCAGGACCCGGCCGCCCGCCTCCTCGCCCATCGGCAACCCCCAGCTGTCGGACTCCGCCGCCCGGACTGCTCAGCATCCGTCCGGACGGGGCGGCGCGCAGCGCGTCCGACTCGTCCGTTTCGTCAGCGGCCGAACGAGTGTGGGTCCCCTCACTGCATCGTTTACGGAATCGATCGTGAACCATCGGCGATTCGGCAACAGTTCCCATGCCGTTTACCGTCGTACCGGTGTCCGGCGCGCCCACCACGCGCGCCCGCCAGTTCAACCCGTACCGTCCGGCGGACGACCGCCGGAAGTAGTCGAGTCGTGCCGCAGGACATGCCGGACGAGTCAGGGAGGAAGAGCGGATGTCGGAGGCGAACTCCACCCCCACGGCCACGTTGCCGTCCATGCGAGTGTCCTACGAGGCGGGTTCGCTGGACGAAGGTTCGCTCGCCGGGACCTGGCACGAGCAGCTCGCGCTCTGGTTCGAGCAGGCCGTGCACGACCCTTCGATCCACGAGGCCAACGCCATGGTGCTGGCCACCGCCGACGCCGACGGCCTGCCGTCCTCGCGGACGGTGCTGTGCAAGGGCTTCGACGCGCGGGGAGTGGTGTTCTTCACCAACTACACCTCGGCCAAGAGCCACGACCTGAAGGTGACCCGGTTCGCGGCGGCCACCTTCCCGTGGCTGGCGATGCAGCGCCAGGTCAACGTGCGGGGCACCGTGGAGAAGGTGAGCCAGGAGGAGACCGCCGAGTACTGGGCGGAGCGCCCGCGGGGCTCGCAGCTCGGCGCGTGGGCCTCGCCGCAGTCGCGGGTGGTCTCGGGCCGCTCGGCGCTGGAGTCGACTCTCAACGGCATCGAACGCCGGTTCGCCGACGCCGAGAAGGTCCCGGTCCCGCCGCACTGGGGCGGATGGCGGATCGTGCCGGAGTCGGTGGAGTTCTGGCAGGGCCGCCCCGACCGGCTGCACGATCGGCTGCGCTTCCGCAACAACGACGGCGCCTGGGTCGTGGAGCGCCTCGCACCCTGAGCGCCTGCCGCCTCTCCAGCCGTAGGTCCGAACCGACCAGCAGAGCCCCGCGACGAGCTTCGCGGGGCTCTGCCATTACCCCGAACGGTTGCGCTCGGCGGCGAGTTCGGTCACACGCCCCCGGAAACTCCGATGCTGTTAGCCGCACTAACGGCTAGGGTCCTGCACTTGTGCAAAAGCGCAGCGGCGAGGCGGTGGCGGAACGGCGGACCCTCCGGTCCCGGCTCGGCAAGGTCTTCCTCGACACCCGGCCACTACGGTATCCGGCCTACCGCAGGCTCTGGCTCTCCAACATCGTCACTTCGGTTGGTGCCCAGGTCAGCTCCGTCGCGGTGCCCAAGCAGGTCTACGACCTGACGGGCTCGTCGGCCTACGTCGGCCTGGCGGGCCTGTTCGGGCTGGTGCCGCTGCTGGTGTTCGGCCTCTGGGGCGGCGCGATCGCCGACACCGTCGACCGGCGCCGGCTGCTGCTGGTCACCAACGGCGGTCTCGCGGTGACGGCCGTGCTGCTGTGGCTCGTCGCCGCCGCGGGCGTCCCGTCGGTGTGGTTGGTACTGGTGCTGTTCGCCGCGCAGCAGACCTTCTTCGCCGTGAACATGCCCACGCGCGGTGCCGCCATCGCGCGGCTGCTGCCGCTGCACCTGCTGCCGTCGGCGCAGGCGCTGGGCACCACGGTCTTCCAGCTCGGCGCGATCACCGGGCCCCTGCTGGCCGGGATGCTGCTGCCGCTGCTGGGACTGCCGGCGCTGTACCTGATCGACGCGATCGCCCTGTGCGCGGCGCTGTGGGCGGTGCTTCGCCTGCCGCCGCTGCCGCCCAACGAGGGCGCTCCGGCCCGCGCCGGCCTGCGCTCGATCCTCGACGGCTTCCGCTACCTGACGCTGCACAAGGTGCTGCTGGCGTCGTTCCTGATGGACATCATCGCGATGGTGTTCGGGATGCCGCGCGCGCTGTTCCCGGAGATGGCCGAGCGGACCTTCGGCGACCCGCCGGGCGGGGGCGTGGCGCTGGGGCTGCTGTTCGCGGCGATCCCGCTGGGCGCCTTCGTGTTCGGCGTCCTGTCCGGCTGGCTGCACCGCGTGCAGCGCCACGGCGTGGGCGTCACCGTCGGCGTCGTCGCCTGGGGCGTCGCGGTGATCGGGTTCGGGATGTCCGACGCCCTGTGGCCGGCGGTGCTGTTCCTGGCCGTCGGCGGCGGCGCGGACCTGGTCAGCATGGTCTACCGCAGCGCGATGCTCCAAGCGGCCGCCACCGACGAGATGCGCGGCCGGATGCAGGGCGTGTTCACCGTCGTCGTCGCGGGCGGCCCGCGGCTGGCCGACGTGCTGCACGGCGCGGGCGGCGCGGTCGTCGGCACGGGGGCGGCGGTCGCGGGCGGTGGAGCGCTGGTCGTGTTCTTCGCCATCCTGGCGGTGTTCTGCCTGCCTGCCTTCTGGCGATACCGCGCTCCCCAGGAGAGCGATGAACCGGCGGAGAAAGCCAACGCTGAGTAACCGGAGGCATACGTCACGGTGGCGATGGGCGTGTTGCTGAGGCCGGGTGGCAACAACCAGTGCACTTTGTTCAGGGGTGGGCAGACAAGCGTCCACCCCAACCTGCACACTGCTCAGCTATGGCCAACGAAACGACCGTGAACGACGACGCGCCCGGCGGTGCGCAGAACCCTGGCCTCAAGAAGGTCATGGGTCCGAAACTGCTGCTGTTCTTCGTGGTGGGAGACATCCTCGGGACCACGATCTACTCCCTGACCGGCAAGGTCGCCGGCAAGGTCGGCGGCGCGTTGTGGATCCCGTTCCTGGTCGCGTTCCTCGTGGCGTTCCTGACCGCCTTCAGCTACCTGGAACTGGTCGGCAAGTACCCGAAGGCGGGCGGCGCCCCGCTGTACGTGCACCGCGCCTTCGGCGTGCACTTCGTGACGTTCCTGATCGCCTTCGCGGTGATGTGCTCCGGCATCACCTCGGCGTCGTCGGCCGCGCAGGCCTTCAGCGGTGACTACCTGGAGGCCATCGTCCCGGGAGTCCCGGCGTGGCCGGTGGCGATCGGCTTCCTGCTGATCCTGGCCGGCATCAACCTCCGCGGCGTCGGCGAGTCGGTGAAGATGAACGTGGTGCTGACCTGCGTCGAGCTCACCGGTCTGCTGATCGTCATCGTCTTCGGCGCGTTCGCCGTCTTCGGCGGCAGCAGCAACCCGGACCTGGTGCCCGACCCGAGCAGGCTCACCCAGTTCAACGCCGACACCTCGCCGCTGCTGGCGATCACCTCGGCCACCGCGCTGGCGTTCTTCGCGATGGTCGGCTTCGAGGACTCGGTCAACATGGCCGAGGAGACCAAGAACCCGGCGAAGAACTTCCCGCGCGCGCTGCTGATGGGTCTGAGCATCACGGCCGCGATCTACCTGGTCATCGCGCTGATCACCTCGACGCTGGTGCCCACCGCCGAGCTCGCCGAGTCCGACGGCCCGCTGCTGCTGGTCGTGCAGGCCGCCGCGCCGTGGTTCCCGCCGATCCTGTTCTCGGCGATCGCGCTGTTCGCGGTCACCAACACCGCGCTGATCAACATGCTGATGGCCAGCAGGCTCGTCTACGGCATGGCGCAGGAGAAGATCATCCCCAAGCAGTTCGGCGCGGTGCACCGCACCCGCCAGACGCCGTGGGTGTCGATCCTGTTCACCAGCATCATCGCGATGGTCCTGGTCAGCTTGCTGGACATCTCCGACCTCGGCAGCACCACCTCGCTGCTGCTGCTCGCGGTGTTCGCCGTGGTCAACGTCGCGGTTCTGGTGCTGCGCAAGCACAAGGTCGAGCACGAGCACTTCCAGGCGCCCACCTGGGTGCCGGTGCTGGGTGCGCTCAGCTGCGCGTTCTTCGCCAGCCCGCTGTCGGGCCGCCCGGTCGACGAGTACCTCATCGCGGGTGCGCTGCTGGGCATCGGCGTGATCTTCTGGGTGATTAACTACTTCGTCACCGGCGGGACACGATTCGACGCCGCCAAGCTCAGCAAGTAGGCCGCCGGGCCGGTGGCCGGAATACAGTGGTCACGTGAATGATCCAGTTCCCGCCACCGGCCGGCAGTTCGAGATCGCCCATGGCGCCGCGCGGGCCGTCGTCACCGAGGTCGGCGCGGCGCTTCGCGCGTTCGAGGTCGGCGGGGTGCCGTACTCGGAGACCTACGGGCCCGACGAGCAGCCGCCGTCGGCGGCTGGCGCGGTGCTGGTGCCGTGGCCGAACCGGGTCGCCGACGGGCACTGGACGCTGGACGGCGAGCCGCAGCAGCTCGCGCTCTCCGAGCCCGCGCGGCACAACGCCATCCACGGCCTGCTGCGGCACGCGCCGTGGCGGCTCGTCGAGCACGCCGAGTCCACGGTCGTGCTGCACGCGATGGTGGTGGCACAGCCGGGCTGGCCGGTGCCGCTGCTGACCTCCATCGGCTACACCCTCGACGACGACGGGCTCACCGTCACCCACACCGTGGAGAACCTCGGCGCCCGAGCCACGCCCTTCGGCGTCGGCGTGCACCCCTACCCGAGGGCGGGGCACGCGGAGACCGACGACTGCGTCCTGCGGCTGGCGGCTTCCAGCGTCCTGCCGGTCGACCCGGAGCGGCTGCTTCCGACCCGGCCACCGAGGGCGCTGCAGGGCGACGAGATCGAGTTCCGCACCGGTCGCAGGCTCGCGGGTGTCCTGCTCGACACCGCCTTCGGCGGCGCCGCGCCCGCCCCGGACGACCCGCGAGAACGCATCCGCCACACCCTCACCGACCCCACCGGCCACGGCGTCGAGCTGTGGGCGGATCCGGTGTTCAAGTGGGTGCAGGTCTACACCGCCGACGACTTCCCCGGGCGGGGCCGCGCGGTCGCCATCGAGCCGATGACCTGCCCCCCGGCCGCTCTCAACTCGGGGGAGGACCTGCTCGTCCTCCAGCCCGGCGAAACCTGGATCGCCTCCTGGGGCCTCCGCCCTCTCTGAGCAGTCGGCCCCGGCAAGCGATTCGTCAGGACCACGTGGTTCGACGTCATTTGCCGGGGCGCCCGGAAGCTCGAGTTCGAAGGCCGCGCGGAATGCACGCGGCCACTTGGGTAGGACTGCTCAAAACGCCGTTTATCAACTTTCGTTGGTACTGCGATGTGCTCTCGGGCCGATAGCGTCGTGATCGAGATGTTCGATCCGCGAAGAAAGAAACCCGGGGGCTGTGCATCGCCGCTGCTCCGCGAACTCTGCGACCGGTTCCGTGAGGATCCGAGCGAACTCGACCGGATTGGCGACGTCGACCTGTACGCGGAAATAGTTTTCAGCGGATCAGCGCTGCATGATCCGAATGGTCCGCCAGATCCGGGCGAGCAGGTCGAAGCTTCGGTTGCCGGCAAGGTGGCGCAGCGGCTCCAGCGGGGCTGGTTCACCATGGAGGGTCTGCCGTGCCCGCAGGCGCGCTACTCGGCGAGCCTCGCACTCCCCAAGTTCCGGTTGTGGGACCCGGAGGACTGGGTCGGCATGGCTTCGAAACCGCATGCTGCGTTCTGGACGTCCTCATTTCTCCCCGACGGCACGACGGCCTGGGACTGGGCAGAGTCGAAACTGGCCAAGTGGCAGCAGCGGAAACGCTATCGGTTCTTCTTCGACGAGGACGTTGCCGTCATATACACGATCGATTCGTCTGGAGGATTATCTGCGGCTCGTGCACGCGTTCCCGGTCCAAACCTCGGATGGTCGGGTGAACGTCGACTGGAGAGGAGTCGTCGGGAGTCTCGATGCGGTCCATCTTTCCGCGGGCGGTTTGCTGTACGCCGAGGGTGTTGCATCAGAGGTGCAGGGGGCGCCGACCACCCTCAGCGGGTGGGAAGCGGAGTCCACGGCGTGGCTGCGAATTCCCGCGGGCGCGGTGCTTCGCGCCGATGCGCGGGACTGACGAGACGGCCGCTCTTCCGTTCCGCGACGGACCGGCACGCACCGCGCCACCGGACACGGGCCCGCGCCACCCGGCACGCACCGCCTGCGGCCCGCGCCCCCGCCATCCCCCTCAGCTCTTCGCCAGGTGGCGGCCGATGAGCATGCGCTGGATCTGGTTGGTGCCCTCGAAGATCTGCAGCACCTTGGCCTCGCGCATGTAGCGCTCGGCGGGGAAGTCGCGGGTGTAGCCGACGCCGCCGAGGACCTGCACCGCGTCGGTGGTCACCTTCATCGCCGCGTCGGTGGCGACCAGCTTGGCCACCGACGCCTGCATGCCGAACGGCATGCCGGCGTCGCGGCGCCGCGCGCCGTCCAGGTAGGTGGCGCGGGCCGAGTGGACGACCGCGGCCATGTCGGCGAGCAGGAACTCCAGGCCCTGGAACTCGATGATCGGCCGCCCGAACTGTTCGCGCTGCTTGGCGTAGTCCACCGCCAGGTCCAGCGCCGCCTGGGCGAGGCCGACGGCGCAGGCCGCGATGCCGAGCCGGCCCGAGTCGAGCGCGGCGAGCGCGATCTTGAGCCCGTCGCCCTCGGCTCCGACGAGCCGCTCGGCGGGCACCCGCGCGCCGTCGAAGCGCAGCTCGGTCGTGGGCGAACCGGTGAGCCCCATCTTGTGCTCGGGTGTGCCCGCCGACAGGCCGGGCGTCGTGCCGTCGACCAGCAGGCAGCTGATGCCCCGCGGGCCGTCGTCGGAGGTCCGCGCCATCAGGGTGTAGAAGTCGGCGACGCCGCCGTGGGTGATCCACGACTTGGTTCCGGTCACCTCGTACGCGTCGCCCGCGCGCACCGCGCGCGTGCTCAGCGCCGCCGCGTCGGAGCCCGCGTGCGACTCCGAGAGCGCGTACCCGCCGAGCGTCCGGCCGCCGATCATGTCGGGGAGCCACTTCTCCCGCTGCCCGTCGGTGCCGAAGTGGGCCAGCGGGAAGCACGCCATGGTGTGCACCGACAGGCCGACGCCCACGGTCATCCAGGCGCGGCTGATCTCTTCCAGCACCTGCAGGTAGACCTCGTACGGCTGCTCGCCGCCGCCGTACTGCTCCGGGTAGGGCAGGCCGAGCAGGCCGGACTTGCCGAGCAGCTCGAAGACCTCCCGCGGGAAGGTGCCCGCGGCCTCGTGCCCGGCGGCGGCCCCCGCGAGCTCGTCGCGGGCCATCTCCCTGGTCAGGGCGAGCAGGTCGGTTGCTTCGGGGGTGGGAAGCAGGCGGTCGGCAGGCATCACGGTTCGCGCTCCTGGTGCCGGGTGCGGCAACGACGTCGACACCGGGAGCGATCAACATCGATACCGAAGACTGTACTGTGGGACTCTCCAGAGTACTGACCGTCGGCCCGGAGGGGAATCGCTCTATGGCGGTACCGGGCTGTGGCAGTCTCAGGCGATGACCACCTCCGACCGCTCGCTCGCAGGCGGGCCGCGTCCCAGGCAGGCGGGAACGCGGCAGGTCAGCGCCCGGCGGGCGGAACTGCTCGACCGGCTGCGCGACCTGTTCCTGGCCGAGGGCTTCGCGCACCTGACGCTCGACGACCTCGCGGGCCGCCTGCACTGCTCGAAGTCGACGCTGTACACGCTGGCGGGCAGCAAGGAGCAGCTCGCCGTGCGCGTGGTCGGCCACTACTTCAAGACCGCGACCGCCTTCGTGGAGGGCCGCGTCGAGACGGTGACCGACGTCCGCGACCGCATGCGCGTGTACCTTGATGCCGCAGCAGAGGCGCTGCGGCCGGCATCCCGCGAGTTCATCGAGGACATGGCGGCCAACTCCGCGACCAGGGCCACCTACGAGGCCAACGCGCACGCCGCGGCGGACCGCGTCCGCCGCTACATCCGGGACGGCGTCCGCGAGGGCGTCTTCCGCGAGGTGCACGCCGCGCTGGTCGCCGAGATGGTCGGCCGGACGATCAACGGCATCCAGAGTGGCGAGATCGGTGAGCGCACCGGGCTGTCGGACGCGGAGGCGTTCGCGGCGCTTTCGCAGTTCCTGCTCGGCGGCCTGTCGGCGGAGCAGGGTGACAACGGGCGCGACCACAGTTCGGAGGAAAAGTGATCGTCATCGGCGGAGAGGCCCTCGTCGACCTCGTCCCTGATCAGTCCACCGCGGACGGCGAGCTCGGGCCGCTGCACCCGCGGCTGGGCGGCGGCCCGTACAACGTCGCGATCGCGCTGGGCAGGCTCGGCGTGCCGGTGGGCTTCTTCGCGCGCGTCTCCACCGACCAGTTCGGCGACAAGCTGGTCGAGCGGCTGCACGACTCCAATGTGGACACCTCGCTGGTGCAGCGCGGCCCGCAGCCGACGACGCTGGCCGTGGTGGGGCTGGCCGAGGACGGTTCGGCCCGCTACAGCTTCCACACCGCCGACACCGCGGTGCGGTTCGTCGAGGACCGGGAGCTGCCCGCCGAGACCTCGGCGGTCGCCTTCGGCACGCTGGGCATGGTGCTGGAGCCCGCCGCGTCGGTGTACGAGAAGGTGCTGTTCCGCGAGGCCGAGCGCGGCCGGTTCGTCGCCCTCGACCCCAACATCCGCGCCGACCTGATCGAGGACCCCTCCGCCTACCGGGAGCGCTTCGCGAGCTGGCTGCCCGCCGTGAGCCTGCTGAAGGTGTCCGAGGAGGACGCCGAGTGGCTGGCCGGCGGCGAGGACCTGGCGACGGCGCTGCGCCGCTGGCAGCAGGCCGGTCCGGCGGCCGTGGTCATGACCAGGGGCGCGGAGGGGCTGTCGGTGCTCACCGCCTCCGGCGAGCTGTTCGAGGTGCCCGGCGTGCGGGCCGAGGTCGCCGACACGATCGGCGCGGGCGACACCGTCCAGGCGGCGCTGCTGGGCTGGCTGCACCGCAACGACGCGCTTTCGGTCGACGGCGTCCGCGCCCTCGGCCGTGAGGACTGGGAGCGGGCGCTGCGGTTCGCGGCGGCGGCCGCGGCCGTCACCGTGTCGCGCCCGGGCGCGGAGCCGCCGTTCGCCTCCGAGGTGGACTGAGCGCGGACCCGGACAGCCTCGTCCGGGTCGAGCCAGGGCTCGTGGGGTCGAACGTGTGCGGGCGGGTGCGCCTGCCCCCACACGTTCGCGCCCGACCGCTTGTCAGCCCCGCTCCGCACGTTCGCGCCCGTTTCGAGGCGGCCACTGGCCCGGACGGCCGAGACGCGCGGTGCCGGGGAGCGCGGAAATGACCGGCGCCTCGCGGGCGACCCGCTGCGCGCCGTCGGTCCTCGATGGCCGTCCGATGTGACGGGAGCGGTACCCGGCGTGCCCGCACTTCCGCCCGGGGTGACCGTCGCAGCCTCTCCGCGACGTCACGGTGAGCGACCACGCCCGACTGCCTTCGTCGCAACCGCGCGGCGACCGCCGGAGACACGGCTGAGCTGAACGCACCACGACACTTTCGGGCGTACGTGCGTGTGTGATGCCACCGTTATGGTGTCGGGCACGCTCGGACGCCTGGACGAGTGCGGGTACCCGCCAACGGAGGCGCGCACTGGTCACAGCGGTGGTCTGAACCGGTTTCGGAGGGTTGAAATCGGGGCATGCCGAACGCGTGCGATCGATGTGATCGTGGTCCCACCTGCCCAAAAGGCCAAACCCGATTGCTGCGCGAGGGCCCTCCTGCGGTCTAGCGTGACTACCGACAGGACCCCAACGGGGTGGTGCTGCGGCGGTTCGGACACCCCGGCCGGCGCATGTGCGCGATCGACAACGCAGCCCGGACAGCACGGCCGCCCGGGGCGCGGGTCGTCGGCGACGCAAGCCGCCCCTGACGAGCGCGAGAGGTTCCCGAATGCCCGACGACGCGACCACCAAACGTACCGTCGCGCTGCGCTACGACGGCGGCGAGCATGAAATGCAGGTGACGCAGCCCACCGAGGGCGCGCCTGGTGTGGATCTCGGCAAGCTGCTGGCCCAGACCGGTTTGGTGACGTTGGATCCGGGATTCGTCAATACGGCGGCCTGCACCTCCGACATCACCTACATCGACGGTGACGCCGGCATCCTGCGCTACCGCGGTTACCCGATCGAGGAGCTCGCGGCGAAGTCGAACTTCATCGAGGTCTCCTACCTGCTGATCTACGGCGAGCTGCCGACCCAGCAGCAGTACGAGGACTTCGCCGAGCGGATCCGCAGGCACACCCTGCTGCACGAGGACCTCAAGCAGTTCTTCGACGGATTCCCGCGCGACGCGCACCCGATGCCCGTGCTGTCCTCGGCGGTCTCGGCGCTGTCCACCTTCTACCAGGACAGCCTCAACCCGTTCGACGCCAACCAGGTCGAACTGTCCACGGTCCGGCTGCTGGCCAAGCTGCCGACCATCGCGGCCTACGCCTACAAGAAGTCCGTGGGCCAGCCGTTCCTCTACCCGGACAACTCGCTCGGGCTGGTGGAGAACTTCCTGCGGATGACCTTCGGCTTCCCGGCCGAGCCCTACGAGGTCGACCCGACGCTGACCCGCGCCCTCGACCTGCTGTTCATCCTGCACGCCGACCACGAGCAGAACTGCTCGACCTCGACCGTGCGGATGGTCGGCTCCTCGGAGGCCAACCTGTTCGCCAGCATCTCGGCGGGCATCAACGCCCTGTTCGGGCCGCTGCACGGCGGCGCCAACAGCGCGGTGCTGGAGATGCTGGAGGGCATCAACCGCAACGGCGGTGACGTCGACTCGTTCGTCAACCGCGTCAAGAACAAGGAGCCGGGCGTCAAGCTCATGGGCTTCGGGCACCGGGTCTACAAGAACTACGACCCGCGCGCGGCGATCATCAAGAAGACCGCCGACGAGGTGCTCGGCAAGCTCAGCGCGAATGACCCGCTGCTGGACATCGCGCTCAAGCTGGAGGAGAAGGCGCTGGCCGACGACTACTTCGTCGAGCGCAAGCTCTACCCGAACGTCGACTTCTACACCGGCCTGATCTACAAGGCGATGGGCTTCCCGACGAAGTTCTTCACCGTGCTGTTCGCGCTCGGCCGCCTGCCCGGCTGGATCGCGCACTGGCGGGAGATGCTCGAGGACCCGGCCCGCAAGATCAGCCGACCGCGCCAGGTCTACACGGGCCAGGCGGAGCGGTCCTACACGCCGATCGCTCAGCGCTGAGGTGACGACCGGCGCTGACCCGGTCTGAATCCTTCTCGTAACCGTTCGCGCTCCGGGGCGGCGCACCCGCCGCCCACACGCATCACGGCCCCGGTGCCCAGGCCGACCCGGCCTGGAACCCGGGGCCGCTTCGCGTCCGGCGGGTGCCGCTTCGAAGACCGAAGGCGGGCTTCTCAGCGTTCGCGACGCCAGTAGACGCCCATGTAGTCGATCCACTCGACGGGTTCGTGGATGCCGTTGTCCCGGCGGAACTCGCGCACCGCGGCGCGGCACGGCGGCAGGGCGTAGTCGTCGACGATGACGAAGCCGCCCGGGGAGAGCCTGGGGTAGAGGTGCACCAGGGCGTCCATCGTCGACTCGTACAGGTCGCCGTCGAGCCGGAGCACCGCGAGCTCGGAGACCGGGGCGGCCGGCAAGGTGTCGGCGAACCAGCCGGGCAGGAACCGCACCTGCTCGTCGAGCAGTCCGTAGCGGCGGAAGTTGTCCCGCACCACCTCCAGCGGGATTCCGAGCACCTCGTTCATCCGGTGCAGCGCCAGCTCCCGGTCGAGGTCGTGAGCGCTGCCGTCGGTGTCGGGCATCCCCTCGAAGGAGTCGGCCACCCACACCTGGCGGTCGGTGATGCCGTGCGCGGCGAGGAACGCCCGCATGAAGATGCACGCGCCGCCCCGCCAGACCCCGGTCTCGGCGAGGTCGCCGGGCACGTCGTCGGCCACCACCCGCTCCAGGCAGTCGTGCAGGTTGTCCAGCCGCTTGCGCCCGATCATGGTGTGCGCGACCGACGGCCAGTCCAGGCCGTTGCGGCGGCGCTCCGGGTCAAAGCGGGGGTTGCCGCGCGCGTTGGCGTGGTCGAGCCGGTGGGTGACGTCCTCGTAGACGACGTTGGTGAGGACCCTCTTCATCAGCTCCAGGTACCGGGTGCCGTTGGCGTCCGGCGAACCCGTCCGCTCCCGCGCGTCCGGCCGCGAGAGCCCGGTGGCGCTCACGCGTGCACCCGCGCGGCACCGGCGTGGCGGCGGTCGCGCACCTCGTCGTCGGCCCCGGCGGAGTCGAAGCGGACCGGGAGGCGTTGCAGTCCGCGCAGGATGTTGCTGGCGCGCCAGGGGATCTCCGCGGCGGGTTCGGCGAGCCGGAGCCCGGGGAGCCCGCGCAGCAGCGCGCCGATGGCGATGCGGCCCTCCATCCGGGCCAGCGGCGCGCCGATGCAGTAGTGGATGCCGTGGCCGAACGACATGTGCGCCGACGGGGGCCGCGTGATGTCGAGCCGGTCGGCATCGGGGAACTGCCGCTGGTCGCGGTTGGCGGCGGGGACCAGCACGTTGACGATGCTGCCTGCCGGGATCTCGGTGCCTGCCACCTCGACGTCGGTCGTCGTGACGCGCAGCGTCGTCTTGCTGATCGGCGGTTGGAAGCGCAGCAGCTCCTCCACCGCGCCGTCGATCAGGTCCGGGTGGTCGCGGAGCAGGGCGAGCTGGCCGGGGTGCTGGAGCAGCGCGTGCACGCCGTTGCCGATGAGGTTCACCGTGGTCTCGTGGCCGGCGATGATCAGCAGCAGCACGGTGGCGACGAGCTCGTTCTCCGACAGCCGGTCGCCGTCGTCGCGGGCGCTGACCAGCTCGTCGAGCAGCGTCTCGGCCGGTGCGCTGGCCAGCCACTCCCGGCTGCGGCGCACCAGCTCGGTCACGTGTTCGCACAGGTGTCGCGCGGCGACCATGCGGTCGGTGCCCTGCTCGCGGGGCGCGGTCATCGACTCGGTCCAGCGCTGGAAGATCCGGTAGGAGTCGGGCGGGAGACCGAGGACGCGCGCGATCACACCGAACGCGAACGGGTATGCGAACTGCGCGAGCAGGTCGGCCCGGCCCGCGGGCAGCATCGAGGCGACCAGTTCGTCGGCGAGCCGCTGGGTCGTGGGTCCGAGCCGTTCGATGGTGGCGGGCGAGAAAGCCTTGCCCACCAGCCTGCGCAGCCTGGTGTGGTCGGGCGGGTCGCTGTTGAGGAGGTTGTCGAGCAGGTTGTCGCCGTACTCGGCGAACATCGACCTGCCGCCGGCGCGCAGCGCCTCGCCGAGCCGCCGGGGGTCCTTGCTGAACCTGCTGTCCCCGAGCGCGGCACGCGCCTCGGAGAAAGCGCTGATCTGCCAGGTCACCAGGCCGCCGGGGCGTTCCTCGCGGTGCACCGCGGCGTGCGGGCAGGCGGCCGCGGGGCTGTGGCGGGACTCGGGCCGGGGGGTGGGGGACTGGTCGGGCTGCACTGCGGGGTCCTTTCTGGTGGTGTCGGCTCGTCCTCCGCCGGGGCCGGTCACGCCGCCAGGTCCTCGACGGTCGCCTCGAACAGCGGCACCAGGTCGGCCGGAGCGGGCTGCGCGGCGATCTCGTCGGCGATCTTGCGGGTACCGGCGCGCATGCCCTCGTCGGTCAGCACCGCGTGCAGCGTGCGTTCGACGCGGGTCGGGTCGTCACGGGCGTTGAGCACCGCGGCCAGGTGCAGCGACCGCAGGCGGTCGGCGTTGACGAAGTGGTCGGACCCGTGCGGGAACACCAGTTGCGGGAGCCCGTGGCACAGGGCGGTGAGCATCGTGCCCGAGCCGCCGTGGTGTACCAGCGCGTCGCAGCTCGCCAGGACCTGGTCGAGCGGAAGCCGCCCGGCGGCCAGCAACGCCGGGTGCGATTCGACCGGTGGCTCGTCCGCGGCCAGCACGACCTCGGCGCCCAGCCGGTGCGCCGCGTCCAGGACCCGCTCGGCCAGGCCGGACACGCCGTCTCCGGTCAGCAGCGTGCCGAAGGAGAGGCAGATCCGCGGGGTCTGAGACCTCGGTGGCAGAGCGGGCCGCTCCGCGCGGCCGTTGTAGGGCACGTAGCGGGAGCGGTAGACGGGCGGGGCGTCGTCGCTCTGGAAGCTGGGCGGCACCGGGTCGATCGTGAGCGCACGCCTCGGGGGCGTGCGGGCTTCGAAGCGGGCGAAGAGGTCGCCGAAGATCCTGCGCAGCTCGCCCCTCGCCGGCGCCGGTGCGGCCAGACCCCACCAGTGCTCGGCGAACGGCACACCGGTGCGGGCGCAGGCCAGCACCCCGGTGAGGTCGGCCATGTCGCGCAGGACCACGTCCGGGCGCCAGTCGCGGACCAGCGCCTCGGTGCCGGGCAGGGTCTGCTCGACCAGGTCGGTCAGCGGGGAGCGGTCGTCGGCGCCGGTGGCGAAGTCGTGCAGCGAGCCGAGGATGGCGTGGTCACCGCCGAACCACGGGAGCCGTCTCAGCCGCTCCAGGAGGTCCCGCAGGCCGATGGGGCCGTCGGTCACCGCCGCCACCGGCAGGCCCGTGGCGGTCGCCTCCGGCACGAGGTCGCTGGGCGCGGCGACAAGCACGTCGTGCCCGGCGCAGCGCAGCGCCCACGCGAACGGGACGAGCGGGTAGAGGTGGCCGGCGGCGGGCAGGCTGCTCAGCAGCACGCGCATGAAAGCCTCCTGGGCTCAACGGGCCGTCGTGGCGGCGGCGACGGACTGGCTCGGAGCTTTCGTCCAGAGCGGGATGCCGCCTTCGGCATTCACGCCCTTCTCGACGAAAGCGATATTCCGATAGACGTGCAGCGCCACCGTCCGGTCGTCCACGCCGGGCAACGGCACCCCGCCGGAATCGCCTCTTTCCTCGTAGTGCAGTCCGTCGAGCAACTGGGTCAGCAGCCCGAGCGCGGTACCGGAACCGCGCACAGGCGCGTCGGTTCCGCCGTATTCCGGCCAATAGGAGGTGTGCAGGTCCTCGATCACGTAGAAGCCGCCGGGGCGGATGTGCGGGAACAGCGCGTGGAAGGAGGTGAGCTGGTGTTCGCCGACGTGGCTTCCGTCGTCCACGACGATGTCGAACGGCCCCATTTCCTCGGCGATGGCGGTCAGGTACGCCGGGTCGTTCTGGTCGCCGCGAAGGGTGCGGATGCGGGTGCCGTCGAGAAATGACTTGTCGTAGATGTCGAGCCCGTGCACCAGACCCCGCCGGAAGTAGCGCTTCCACATCTTCAGCGAACCGCCGCCGAAGCCGTCGACGTCGTAACCGCCGATCCCGATCTCAAGGAGCCGCACCGGTTCGTCGCGCAGGTCGGCGAAGTGCCGTTCGTAATGCGGGGTGTACCAGTGCAGGCCGCCCCACTTGTCGGTGCCGTAGCGGATCGCGAGCGCGTTGAGGCTCGACGAGCCGCCGGAGCAGGCTTCGGCGAGCGCGCTGATGGCGCGGTGCACCGAAGCCATCCGGCGTGCCGCGTCGATGTCGAGCCTGCCGCCGGAGAACGGGGAGGAGGAGGTGAGCTCGCTGCGGCGGGCCGCGGCTCCGCGCGAACGCCGCGGGCCGAACAGCTCGTTCGCCAGGTCGACGACGTCGAAGCTGAACCGCGCTTCGGGCGAGTGGCCGGGGTCGTCGGCCACCTCCGGGCGCCGACCGCGCACCAGCGCGATCGGATAACGCACCAGCGCGGCTCCGTCGGTGATTTCCAGCTCCACCACCACTGGTTCGGAATTGGAGACGTCGCACCGGAAAAGCACTTCGTCCAGCAGTACCCGGCAAACCTCGTGGAATCCGATTTCGGCCGTGGTGCGGCGGAGTTCACGCTCCTGTCCGCCGGTGGCGAGAATGATGCGCTCGGCGATATGGGTGTGGTCCTGGTCCCGCAAGTCTGACTCCCCGCATTCGGATGTGTTCACCGACCTGGGCGTGGGCGGGGAGAGGCGCCGTTTCGGCTGGACCGGAATAGGTGCACCATTGCAATCATTCCCCCCGTCGGGCCGCCAGATCACCCGCAGGATTGGAGCATGATCGGCGCGGACAGCCCAGGTCTGCCCGCGTTCTTCACACAAACTAGTTATTCTCCGCGGGTATGGGAATGCGAACGGGTGATCGTCATGATTGCCGAATTTCGACCGATTCGCCGTAGTCGTCAGGAACGCCGGAGTGCGTCGCCGAGCCGGACCCGGGCGCCGGTGCGCAGCACGGCGCCGGCGTACACGCGGCCGCCGAGCCGCAGCAGCGCGGCCGTCGCGACCAGGGTCAGCACGACCGACACCACGAGTTCCCACGTCGCGGCGACGCCCAGTGCCGCGCGCATCGGCATGAGCACCGGGGAGAAGCCGGGGACCAGCGACAGCACGGCGCCGGTGGTGCTGTCGGGGTCGCCCGGCAGCACCGAGACGGCGACGACGAAAGGCAGCACGAGCAGCACGCTCACCGGGCTCACGACGCTCTGCAGCTCCTCCTGGCGCGACACCAGCGACGCGGCCGCGGCCAGGATCGTGGCGAAGAAGAAGTACCCGAGCACGAACCACACCAGCGTCAGCGCCAGCGAACCGGCCAGCGCGCCCTTCGGCAGCGTGACCGCGCCGGCGCCCGCCGCCGCGGCCAGGCCGGTGCCGGAGATGATGCCGAACTGGAGCAGGCCGACCAGCCCGATGCCGATCACCTTGCCGGTCAGCAACTGCCCGGGGCGGATGGTGGACAGCAGGATCTCCACGACCCGGCTGGACTTCTCCTCGACCACGCCCTGCGCGACCGTCTGCCCGGCCATGATCAGGAACATGTAGAGCATCAGCCCGGCCGCCACGGCGATGCCGATGCGCTCACCCCGCTGCGGGTCGGGCTGTTCGAGGCTGGTGACCAGCACCTGCGCGCTGTCCATGGTGGAGTGCACCGCGGCCGGGTCCAGCCCGGACTTGGCGAGTTCGGCATCCAGCGCCTGCTGCCTGGCGATGGTGTCCAGCGCGCCCGCCAGCTCCGGGTCGGCCTGCTGCTCGACGACCAGGCGCAACGCGTCGGGGGCACCGGTGACCAGCGCGTCCAGCTCGCCGTCGCGAAGCCGGGCCAGGCCGGCGGCCTCGTCATCGACATCGAGGACCTCCAGGGCCTTGCCGCGCTCGTCCGCGACCACCCGCAGCTGCTCGGCGACGGCGGTGGCCTGCCCTGCCACGCCGACCTTGGTGGTCTGGTTGGCGCCGACGAACATCGTCACCGCCACGTAGAGACCGAGGATGGCGATCGTGACCAGCGTGCCCACCACGAAGGAGCGCGTCCGGACCCGGGTGACGACCTCGCGCCGGGCGACCAGCCACACCACGCTCATGCGACGGGCTCCTCGGTGACGACGTTGTGGAACAGCTCGGTCAGCGTCGGCCGCAGACGCCGGAACTCCCGCACCGGCCCCGCCGCCACCGCCGCGCGGAGCACGGCCTGGTCGTCGGTGCCGTCGGTCAGCTCCAGGGTCGTGCGGTCGCGGTCGACGCCCACGACCCGCACACCGGGCAGGTCGCGCGCCCACGCACCTCCACCGTCCGGGCCGTCGACGACCAGCCGCGCCGGCCCCGCATCGCGCAGCTCGGCGACTGTGCCGCAGGCAACCATCCGACCGTCGCGCACGATCCCGACGCGGTCGCACAACCGCTCGACGAGGTCGAGCTGGTGACTGGTGAACACCACCGGCACACCGGCCGCACAACGGTCCCGCAGCACCTCGCTCATCACCTCCACGGCCACCGGGTCGAGCCCGGAGAACGGCTCGTCGAGAACCAGGACCTCGGGGTCGTGCACCAGCGCAGCCGCGAGCTGCACCCGCTGCTGGTTGCCGAGGCTGAGCTTCTGCACCTCCTCGTCGCGACGCTCGGACAGGCCGAGCCGCCCGGTCCACAGCTCGGCGGCATCGGCGGCACGCGCGCGGGACATGCCGTGCAACTCACCGAGATAGGCGAGCTGGGCGGCAACACGCATCTTGGGGTAAAGACCCCGCTCCTCGGGCATGTAGCCGATCCGGCGGCGCGCATCCAGATCCAGCGGCGCACCGTTCCACCGCACCTCACCGGCGTCGGCGGCCAGCACCCCGAGCGCGATCCGCATGGTGGTCGTCTTACCCGCCCCATTGCTGCCGACGAACCCGAACATCTCGCCCGCGTGCACGGAGAACGTCATCCCCTCCAGCGCAACGACGTCCCCGTAGCGCTTGGAGACGTTGTCGACCTCCAGCACATTCGCCCCCTGTCGCACACGAACCGGCGAACCTCACCCTATAGGGCGTCGCACCCCTCCCACCCGTCTCACGCACACGGGCGGTGCAGGTTCTCATCCCGTCGACCTGGCGCCAGCCCTTAGACGGGATCTCATTTGGGGTTGTTATGGGTGAGCAGATCCAGTTTGGCGGCGCGGCGGTAGCAGATCACCGCGCAGGCCAGGCTGGCGAATGCCGCGTAGTGGGCGGCCTTGCGCTCGTAGCGGCGAGCCAGCCGACGGAACCGGGAAACCCACTCCAGGGTGCGTTCGATGACGTAGCGGTGGCGTCCCAGCCGGGTGGTCGACTCGATACCCCGGCGAGCGATCCGGGCGATGATTCCTCTCCGACGCAACGCGTGTCGGCAGACCGGATAGTCGTAGCCCTTGTCGGCGTGCAGCTTGCGCGGCCGACGTCGAGGCCGTCCGGCAGACCCTCTGACCGGCGCAACCGCATCGATCACCGTCTGAAGTTCCCGGTGATCGTTGCGGTTGGCCGCGGAGATGACCACGGCCAGCGGGATGCCACTGCGGTCGCTCATCGCGTGGATCTTCGAGCCGGGCTTGCCTCGATCCACCGGGCTGGGGCCGGTCAGGTCCCCCTTTTGACCGCCCGGATATGCATGCTGTCCACCGATGCCCGGGACCAGTCGATCGCTCCAGCGGTGCCGAGCAGGTCCAGCAGTTCCTGGTGCAGCCGGGTGAACACGTCGGCTTGGGACCACTCGGTGAACCGGCGGTGTGCGGTGGCGCAGCTGACTCCGAACGAGGTGGGCAGCGCTGACCAGGCGCACCCGGTTTGCAGCACGTACAGGATCGCGGCCAGCACCGCGCGGTCGTCCAGCCGACGCCGACCTCCGCCCTGGTGGCGTTGCGGCGCTTCGGGCAACAGCGAACGCGCCAGCAGCCACAACGGCTCCGGACACCACTTCTCCACATCGCTCACAGTTGATCAACGATATCCCACGCCCAAGGGCACACCCAAATGAGATGTGGTCTTAGGCCTCGTGGAGGTCGACGGGATGAGAACCGCCACCCGCCAAACCGCAGGATGCCTCGAAAACCCACTCATCCCGGAGACCTGCCGGGGGTCTGGAGGCGGCGAGCGCCCCAGAAACCCCTTCCCAAGGCGACCTACAAGGCCAGGGTGACTGCGTCGAAAACCCGCGCGCCCCCGCGCTGAAAGTGACTCGCCGGCCCCACTGGATGCGTCGAAAACTCCCGCGCCCCCGCTCTCAAAGTGGGCCGCGATGCCAAGGGCCGTTGCCTCGAAAACTGGCGCGCCCCCGCTCTCAAAGCGAGCCGCCAAGCCAAGCAGACCACCCCGAAACCGCCGCGCCCCGCCCTCAAAGCGACCCCCCGAGCCAAGGCCCCCAAGCCAAGCCGCCAAGCCAAGCCGCCAAGCCAAGCCCCCAAGCCAAGGCCACCCCAAAGCCCCTACGCCCAGACCCCCTCCAGCGCGCGGTTCACCAGCTCCGCGACCGCTGGCCGCGCAGCTGCGCGTGCTCCCGCGTCGAGGCCGATGCGGGTTCGCCGGTCCAGGACGTCGTCGACGTCCAGGGCGCCTTCGTGGCGGACTGCCCACAGGACTTCCGCCGCGGTCAGGCCCGGGGCGATGGTGTCGGCGAGGTCGGGGTCGAGTTCCGAGAGCGCCGCGACCCGGACCGCTTCCGTCCCGTACTTGGCGACCAGTCGCGCGTCGGCCTCGATGTCGGTGAGCTGGTGGCGTCCGGCCGCCCCGACCAGCGCCACCGCCGTGGTTCGCGACGGTCCTGCGGGCATTCCGGCGGCTTCGATGGCGGTGTCCACGGCGTCGGCGGCGGCTCTGCGGTAGGTCGTGAGCCTGCCTCCGGCGACGGTCACAATCCCGTCCGGGGAGGTCAGCACGCTGTGCCTGCGTGAAAGCGGCTCCGGGCGCCGCCGCAGCCGCGATCCTCCGGAGACCTCCGGGACCGCGCGCAACGCCGCGAACGAGCCCATGACGTGCGTGCGCTCCAGCGGTGCGCCCAGGAGGTCGCGCACCGCGGAGAGCAGTGTGTCCACATCGGACTCGTTGGCTCGTGGCACGCTCAGTTCCGCCGGTGTGTCGAGCGTCTGGCCCTCGGTGGCGCCCAGGTAGGCCCGGCCGTCCGGCTGCGGCAGGAACCGCAGGAAGCCGCCGGTCGGCAGGGGCGCGATCAGCGACGTCCCGGCCAGACCGGCAGCGTCGGCGTCCACCACCAGGTGCGCGCTGCGCACAGCGCGCAACCGCACCTCCGGTGCGAGCACGCCTGCCCATACCCCGGTCGCGTTGACCACCGAGCGGGCCCGGATGCGCAGGGACTCGCCGGAGCGCTCGTCGACCGTGTCCGCGCCGTCGCGGTCCAGGGCGGTCACCCGGACCCGGGTGAGCACGCGGGCGCCGAACCCGGCGGCGGTGCGGGCGAGCGCGATCACGAGCCGGGCGTCGTCGACGAGCTGGCCGTCGAAACCGAGCAGTCCGCCCCGAAGACCGGCCGCGCGCAGTCCGGGTACGAGCGCCAGTGCCTCCGGGGCCGAGACGCGGCGCGGGGCAGGCAGCGCGGACGACGGTGTGCGCGCCGCGCGGCGCAATGCGTCACCGGCGCGCAGACCAGCGGTCAGCAGCAGCTCGGCCCGCCGGGACGCCGATTGGTGCAGGGGGATCAGCTGCGGCATCGTCCGCACGAGGTGCGGGGCGGTGCGGGTCATCAGCACCCCGCGCTCGACCGCGCTCTCCCGCGCGGTCAGCAGGTCGCCCGCGGTCAGGCTCGCCAGGTCGCCGTCGACCAGCTTGCTCGACCAGCGCGAGTTCCCCCAGGCCAGGTCCTCGGCCTCCACCAGCGCCACCGACAGCCCGCGCGCCGCCGCGTCGAGCGCGACACCGGTGCCGGTGACGCCGCCACCGACCACCAGCACGTCGACTTCGTCGTCGCCCACCGCCGAGAGCTCCTCGGCGCGCCGCGAGGCGTTGAGGGAGGTGGCGCGCAACGATCCGGCGGGCAGCGGCGTGGTGATCAAGACGCCTCCTCTGGTCGGCGGTGAATGCCTGGCTGAATACCCGGACGACCCGACTGGCTGCGTCCCGCCGCTCCGCCGTCCGCGGCGTGTCCCGCTGGTCCGCCGTGCGCGAGGTCTCCTGTCGCGTCGCCGTGCGAGACGAGGCTCGCCTGTCCGCTGTGCACAACGTGCCCCGCCGCGTCGCCGTGTACGGCGCGGCTCGCCGGTCCGCCATGCACGAGACGCCCCACCGCTCCGCCGTGCACGACGCACCCCGCCGATCCGCCGCCCGCGGCATGCCCCGCCGCGTCGCCGTGTACGGCGTGTCCCGCAGGTCCCCCATGCGCGGGGCGCCCCGCCGCTCTGCCGTCCGCGACGCGTCCCGCCGGTCCGCCATGCACGGAACGCCCCGCCGCTCCGCGGCCCGCGACGCGTTCCGCCGCTCCGCCGTCGGCGACGTGCCCCGCCGCCCCGACCCGCGCATCCGTCACCGCCGCCGTCGGCCTGACCGAGGCTTCCCCTGCCTTTCCCCGGGCAGTCATGGCGCGTCCGCGGTCTCGGGCCGCAGCGCGGCGTCGAGCAGGTGGGCCAGCTCTTCGGCCAGGGCGGCCGGGTCGACGCCCGTCTCCGCCGGTCCGGTCGAGACGACGAAGGACTGCAACGTCATCAGCAGCGCCCGGCTCTGCGCGGCTGGGTCCGCGCGCCGGATCGAGCCGTCGAGGTGGCCCTGCACGAGGTAGTCCCGCAGGAAGCGCTCCGCGGCGAGCTGGGTGCTCCCCAGTTGCTCGACGAGGTAGGGCAGCAGCAGCTCGGCGTCGGTCTCCAGGACCCGGCGCAGCAGCGGTGCCGACCGCAGCAGCCGCACGCAGCGCAGCACCGCGTTGACCAGCCTGTTTCGCGCGCTGCCGGTTCCCTCCGCCGCCCGGGCGTGGTGCAGGATCTCGGCGAACTCGGTGGTCATCAACGCCGTCACCAGGCTGTCGACGTCGGGGAAGCGGCGGTAGAGGGTCATCCGGCTGACGCGGGCGCGGCGGGCGATCTCGGCGAGCGTGCTGCGCCGCACCCCGAGGTCGAGCACGCACTCGCGGGCGGCGGTCAGCAGCTCGGCGTCCCCAACGCGGTTCGGTGCCCGGCGGATGTGCTCGGCTGTCCGGACGTGCTGGTCGGCGCCGGGCTCGTCCGCCTCGGGAGCCCGCGTCGACGCGATCGGCGCGGACCGGACGAGGTCCGCCCGGCGAGCCGATGTTGACCTGTGACGCTCGGACGCCATATGTAACACTGTACTGGTGAGCGAGTTGATCGACCACACCCTGCGAGGGAGCTGGACTCCTTCGGGTGCCGCGGCCGCGCCGTTGTCGGCACACGCGCTGCGCTGGCTGCGCGAGCGCATCGGCCTCGTCGAGGAGAGCACCCCGGCCGTACCGGCGTCGCTTCTCGACGTGCCGGAGAGCGCGCTCGGCGAGGCGGTCCGCGCGGAGCTGGCCGATGTGGTCGGCGACCAGCACGTGCTCACCGAAGTCGCACCGCGCCTCGGTCGGGCGGGCGGCATGTCCTACACCGACCTCATGCGCCGGCGGACCGGTTCGGAGCTCGCGGTGCCCGACGGTGTGGTGCTGCCCGCCGACCCCGAGCAGGTGCAGCGGGTCCTCGACGTCTGCGTCCGCCACGACGTGGCGGTGGTGCCCTTCGGCGGCGGCACGTCGGTCGTCGGCGGGGTCAGCGCGTTGTGCGGCGGCAAGGCCGCGGTGATCGCGCTCGACGTGACCAGGCTCGACCAGCTCGTCTCGATCGACCCGGTGTCGCGGATCGCCGTGTTCCAGGCGGGTGTACGCGCGCCCGAAGCAGAGGCGGTGCTGGCTTCGCACGGCTTCACGCTGGGGCACTTCCCGCAGTCCTACGAGCGAGCGACCCTCGGTGGTTTCGCCGCGACCCGCTCCGCCGGTCAGGCGTCGGCGGGATACGGGCGCTTCGAGAGCATGGTCGAGGGCGTCCGGCTGGCCACACCTGCGGGCGACTGGCGGCTCGGCGCGGCGCCCGCGTCGGCCGCCGGACCCGACCTGCGTCAGCTCGCGGTCGGCAGCGAGGGCGCGCTAGGCGTGATCACCGAGGTCGCGCTGCGCGTGCGGCCGGCCGCCACCGAGCACCAGTACGAGGCGTGGGTGCTCGACGGCTGGCAGGCGGGCGCGGACGCGGTCCGCGCGCTGGCGCAGGCGCACGCGCTGGCCGACGTGACCCGGCTGTCCGATGTGGACGAGACCGAGGTGCAGCTCGAACTGGCGGGCGGCATAAAGGCCCGCGCATTGCACACCATGCTGCGCGGCAGGGGCGTCGTCGAGCCGTGCATGCTCGTGCTGGGCTGGGAGGCCGCGTCCCGCGCGGAGCTCAAGCAGCGCCGCGCGGCGACGCTGCAGGTGCTGCGCGGACTCCGCTCGGTGCGGCTGGGGCGCAAGGCGGGCGAGGCGTGGCGGGCGAACCGCTTCGCGGGACCGCGCCAGCGCGACGCGCTGCTCGACCTCGGCGTGTGCGTGGAGACCCTGGAGACCGCGACGCGCTGGTCGGCGGTCTCGGATCTGCGCAGCGCCGTGCGCTCGGCAGTGGTGCGCGCGATCGGAGTCGACCGCAAGGCGCCGATCGTCATGTGCCACATCTCCCACGCCTACGAAACCGGGGCGTCGCTGTACTTCACCGTGCTCGCGGCCAGGGACTCCGACGACCCGATCGCCCAGTGGCAGCGGGCGAAGGCGGCCGCAGGTGAGGCGATCGCCGAGCGCGGCACCATCACCCACCACCACGCCGTCGGTGCAGACCACCTGCCGTGGCTCAGCGGGGAGATCGGCACCATCGGGGTGGACGTGCTCGCGGCGGCCAAGCGGGCGATCGACCCGACCGGAATCCTCAACCCCGGCAAGCTGATCCCGGGCCGCGAACCGGCCTGATCGGCCCGGCAGCACTCGTAGCCAGGCCTGACCCGGGCCCGTGCCGGCGTGCCGTGGCAGCCCTCCGTCGCGCCGCGCCCCTGGGTCCTGCCACGCGCCGTCCGGGTACCACCGCACCGTTCGCGCGCCCGGCGGGCCGCCAAACAACTGCCTGCGCCGCCGCACGGCGCCGCCGCGCCGCTACGCGCCGTCCGCACCTCACCGGGCCGCCGCTCCGCTGGCCGCCCCGGCCTGCTCCGCTGCGTCCCGCCTCCGTCGCCCCGCTGCCACCGGTCGGTCTCGTAGCCGCCCCGCCACTCCGCTTCCCGTCCCCTCCGCCTCCACAGCCCCGCCGCTGCCGTGCCCGCCCGGCACTCCCACCCCGAAGCCCCACGCCAAACCCCACCGCCGCCAAAGCCCCACCCCTTGACAGCCCGGCTTCGGCTCACAACACTTCCGCTGCATCGATGGCCAAATCGATTTGGCCCTGGTGATGACCTCACGGGGGCCGACACCCGCGGTCCGCGCTGCGTTGCTCCGTCAGCCCTTCCCGCAGGGAGGCCCCTGTGCCCGCAACACATCCCGTCGATGAGTTCCGCCCGCTGTCCAGGCTGATCCCGTTCGGCCTGCAGCACGTCCTGGTGATGGCCGCGAGCCCCATCTCCAGCGTCTTCCTGGTCAGCAAGACCCTCGGGCTCGACCCCGACCTCACCGTCCGGCTGCTGTCGGCGACGTTCGTGCTGTCCGGCGTCGGCACCCTGGTGCAGTCGCTGGGACCGTGGAAGTTCGGCGCCCGGCTGCCGTTCGTGATGCTGCCCGGCGGCGCGCCGGTCGTGCTGTTCATCGCGATCGCCGAGGAGCACGGCCTGCCCACGGCGTCCGGCGCGGTGATCCTGACCGGCCTGTGCTACTTCGTCGCGCTGCCGCTGTTCGCCAGGCTGCTGCGCTTCTTCCCGTCGATCGTGATCGGCACGATGATCGTGATCATCGGCGTGACGCTGGTGAAGGCCGGCGGCGTGCTCGTCGTCGGCAAGCCGGGAACTCCGGGCTTCGGCGACCCGCGCAACCTGCTGCTCGGGTTCGCCACCGTCGCGTTCACCGTCCTGTGCTTCCGCTTCCTCGGCGGGATGCTGCGCCAGCTCGCGGTCGTCTTCGGCCTGCTGGCGGGCACCGCGCTCGCCGCGCTGCTCGGCGCCGTGCACGTCGAAGGGCTCGACCGGACCGCCGTGGTGGGCCTGCCGAGCCCGCTGCCCTTCGGCCCGCCGGAGTTCGACCTGGTCGCCGCGCTGCCGCTGATGATCTTCGCGCTGGCCTCGATGGCCGAGGCGACCGGCCAGACCGTGCTCAACGGCGAGATCGTCGGCAAGGAGATCGACGTCCGCCGCGACGTGCCGAGGACGATTCGCGGCGACGCGCTGATCTCGCTGCTCGGCGGCCTGTTCGGCACGTCGATGATGGTCACCAGCGGCGAGAACGTCGGCATCGTGCGGGTGACCGGCGTCCGCAGCCGGTTCGTCACCGTCATCGCGGGCGTGGTGCTGGTGCTCATCGGCGTGTTCACGCCGATCGCGCACCTGGTCAACGCCGTGCCGCCGGCCGTGGTCGGTGGGACCGCGATCGTCGTGTTCGCCATCATCGCCGTGCTCGGCGTGCAGATGCTGGCCAAGGCCGACTTCGCCGACCACGCCAACGTGGTGATCGTCGCCGTGGCGCTGTCGGCCGGGCTGCTGCCGAGCCTCCTACCCGGCCTCTACCAGGCACTTCCGTCGAACCTCGCGATGCTGCTGGAGAGCGGGGTCGCGGTCGGCGCCTTCGTCGCCGCCGGGCTCAACCTGTTGTTCCACCACCTGCCCCGCTTCGGGGCCGCTACCGAGAAACGGGAAAATGACTGCGCCGCAACGTGATCTGCTGCAAGCACGTGAGCTCCTGCTGCTGCCCGAGGTGTTGCTGGCCGGCGGCCCGGTGCGCGATCACGCGGTGGTCGTCGCCGACGGCGTGTTCCGCGCGGTCGGCCCGGCCGCCGAGCTGGTCGAGGCGCATCCGGAGCTGGACCCGGTGCACCTCGACGGCCACCTGCTCATGCCGGGTTTCGTGGACGCCCACCACCACCTGACGCAGAGCTTCGGCAAGGCCCTCGCCTTCGGTGAGCCGTCGGAGATCTTCCGGCGGATCTGGGTCCCGCTGGAGCAGCAGCTCGACCCGGAGTCCGCCTACGTCGCGGCCAAGCTGGCGGCCCTCGAAGCCCTGCGCGGCGGTTTCACCACCGTCGCCGAGGCGGGCACGAGGGCGCGCGTGGACATCGGCGTGGTCGCCGACGCCGCGACCGACGCCGGAATCCGGTGCGTGCTCGGGGAAGTCTGCTTCGAACCCGACGACGGTGAACGCCACCTGTCCCGCTGGGACTCCGCCGAGCTGGTCCACCCGTCGCTGGCGATCCCGATCGCGGAGGCCGCCGAGCACGAGGTGCTGCACGCGGTCTCCCGGTTGTGCGCCGAGGCCGGTGCGGTGTTCCAGATCCACGTCAACGAGCACCTGGCCTCCGTCGAGCGGTCCCTGGAGCGGCACGGCAGGCGTCCGCTGGAGCACCTGCACGACGTCGGTGCGCTCGGTCCGCAGACGCTCGCCGCGCACGCGACCATGCTGACCCCCGGCGAGCTGCGGTTGCTCGCCGACAGCGGCGCCGCCGTCAGCTACAACCCGGTGGCCAGCGGGTGGAAGGGCAACGCGGTCGCCCCGGCCGCGCTGATGGCGGCGTCGGGCGTCCGTTTCGGGCTGGGCACCGACGGCACCCGCGGCGACGGCTTCCGGCTGACCGACGCCGCCGAGCTCGCGCAGCGGCTGGCCTTCGGCCTGCACAACGGGGACTCGTCGTGCGGTGGCGGGCTGACCTGGTTGCGGCATGCGACGGCCGGTGGCGCCGACGCGGTCGGTCTCGGCTCGGTGACCGGCGCCGTCGAAGCGGGCCGGGCCGCCGACTTCCTGCTGGTCGACCTGCGGGTTCCGGAGCTGTGCCCGTCGTGGGACCTGCCGTGGGAGCTGGTCCGGCTGGCCAACCGCGACCAGATCACCGCCGTGGTGGTCGCGGGGCGGTTGCGGCTGTGGCGGGGCTGGCCGGTTGACTGGGACGGCCGCGAACTGCTCGAGGAGGCCGCGAAGACCGGCCGGGAGGTCGTGGCGCGGGCCCCGCTGCGCAAGATCCACCCGCTTTCCACCGGGTGCCGGGAGGAGGACGCGTGAGCATCGGTTTCCTGGTGCTCGTCGCGGTCGCCGTCGCCGCGGCCGCGTTCGTGCAGGGTGCCACCGGAGTCGGGTTCGCCCTGATCGTCGCGCCGGTCGTCGGGCTGGTCGAGCCGTCGCTGCTGCCGGTCCTGCTGCTGGTGCTGATGATCCCGCTCAACCTCTACGTCGCGGGGCGCGAACGCGGCAGCCTGGACCGCACCGGCGCGGGCTGGATCACCGCCGGACGCTTCGCGGGCACGTTCGGCGGGCTGTGGGTGCTGGCGGCCATCCCGCTCGCGCAGCTCAACCTGCTCGTCGGCGGCTCGACCGTGCTGGCCGCCGTGGTCACGCTGCTGGCGCCGAGCTTCAGCCCGGGCCGTGCGGCGTTCCTGACGGCGGGGGCGGTCACCGGGGTCACCGAGACCGCGACCGGGGTGGGTGGTCCGCCGCTCGCGCTGGTCTACCAGCACAGCCCGGCGCCGGTGCTGCGCTCGACGGTCGCGGTCTGCTTCCTGGCGGGCGAGCTGATCTCGCTCGTCGTGCTGCTGGCCACCGAGCGCATCCGGGCCGAGCAACTGTGGCTTGCGCTGTTGCTGCTGCCCGCGGTGGTGCTCGGCGCGCTGCTCAGCCGGTTCGTGCACCACCGGCTCGACGGCAGGCTGATGCGCCTGCTCGTGCAGGTCTTCGCGATCGTCTCCGGCGTCGTGCTGCTCTTCGCCTGAGCTGGGGCGCCTGCTGTTTGTTGCCTGAGTGGAGGTGCATCCCGCTCGTCGCCCGGGCGGGGGCGCCTCCTGCTCGTCGCCTGGGCGGGTGCCTCCTTCCCTTCCCCTGGGCCGGGCGGCCCTCAGCGGCGCAGCGAGGAAGCGCGCGGTACGAGCACCGGCGGCGGCACCGGGACCTCCGGTGCCTCGCCGCGCGCCGGACCGCGCCGCATCTCGGCCAGCAGCACCGACACCGCACCCTCCGCGGCCTGACCGAGGTGCAGGTCGACGGCGGTCAGCGGCGGCTCGCACGTGCGGGCGCGCAGCCCGTCGTAGCGGGTGGCGACCATGACGTCGTCCGGGACGCGCAGTCCCCGGTCGGTCAGGGCGCGGACGGCCCCGACGGCGAAGGCGTCGACGGTGGCGCAGACGGCGTCGACGCCGGGGTGGCGGTCGAGGAGGTCGGCGCAGGCCGCGTAGCCGGCTTCGGTACCGCCGGACTCCTCGGCGAGCACGACCAGCTCCGGCATCCCGTGCTCGTGGGCGAAGCGCCGGTACTCGTGTGCGGCGTCCACGTAGGAGTGGCGGCGGGCGCTGCCGACCAGCAGCGCGATCCGCCGACCGCCCTGCTCGCGCAGGTGTTCCAGCAGCAGCCGGACGACCGCTGCGGCATGCAGGTCGACGTGCGGCAGGTCGGTGCCCGGCTGCCTGCCCAGCGCGACGATCGGCAGCCCGCGGTCGCGCAGCCGCTTGGTGGCGCTGTCGTCGGCGTCGGGCTCGACCACGATCGCGCCGTCGATGTCGAGCGAGTCCAGTGGCGGATCGGCCTCCACCGGCGGCACCAGCACCAGCGCGAAACCGTGCATCAGCGCCGATTCCGCGGCCGCGGCGGCGACCTCCATGAAGAAGCCGAGCCTGGACGGGCCACCGGCGACGGCGAACGGCATCGACGAGACCAGCCCGATCGTGCGCGCCTCGCCCCGGCGCAGCCGCTGCGCCCGCAGGCTCGGCCGGTATCCGAGCTCGGCGGCGACCCGCTCCACCCGCTCACGCGTCCTGGGATCGACCTTGCCGATGCCGTTGAGCGCGTGCGAGACGGTGGTCCTGGACACGCCGGCTTCGCGTGCCACGTCGGCGATCGTGGGGCGAGCCCCGGCCATCGCGCCTCCTGGGTTCCGAGTCCGGCGGGCGGGCGTTGCCGGAACCCGCCGGGAAGGCCGCTCACCAACCGTCCCCACCTGCCTCGGACGGCGTGTTCAGGCTAGTACGCCGGCCGGGTGCGCAGCGTTTCGCGTCATTCGCGCCGCATTCGCCGCCCATGTAGGCCACGATTGGGCCTACATCGTTCGTATGGTCGCTCCAGAACGACCGAACGGAAGGCGAAGCCCCATGACGACCTCGAGCAACACCCCTGCCGACGAGCGCGACGACATCCTGGCCACGCTCCGCGAGCAGCGCGGTTTCCTGCTGATCACCGTGCGCGGGATCGGCGACGAGCAGGCGGCGCGGCGCACGACCGCCAGCGAGCTGACCCTCGGCGGGATCGTCAAACACCTCACGCGGGTCGAGCGCTACTGGATGCAGGTCATGACCCGGCAGGAACCCGAGATCGTGATGGACCCGGACCAGTACCGGATGGTCGAAGGCGAAACGCTCGCCGGGATCGTCGACGACTACGCCGCGGCAGCCCGCGAGACCGAGCAGGCGCTGATGGCGACACCGGACCTCAGCCGCCAGATCCAGCTCCCGCCCGCGCCTTGGGCGCCGGACCCGGTCTTCTGGTCGCCGCGGCGCATCATGCTGCACCTGATCCGGGAGACCGCGCACCACAGCGGACACGCCGACATCATCCGCGAGGAGATGGACGGCGCGATCACGACGACGCAGATGGCGTCGGTCTGAGCCCGTCGACTCGCGACCCCGCCGGACCACCGGCGGGGCCGCGGGTCAGCCGCTCTTGCGGCGCAGCAGGGACCCGGCCGACCAGCGCGGCTTGTCCAGCGCGTCGTGCAGTTCGAGGAAGGCGTCCTGGACCGTGCGGCGTGACTCCTCGGGGGTGGCGGGCGGTGCGGACAGGTCCGGCTCCGGCAGGCTGCTGACCTTCAGCCACCGCTCGTCCCACAGCGCCTCCAGCGCCAGGTTCCAGCGGATCCGCACGTCCTTCTCGACCTGCTCGCGCTGCTGGTCGGCCTCCTTCTTGCGGCTGTTGCCGCGGGTCACCGACTCCTCCAGCTCGGCGGCCTTCTCCTGCTCGTGCCTGCGCATCCGCTGCGCGGCGGTGGTGGCCGCCGCGGCGAGCTCCTTGTACCGCACCGAGGCGGGCACCTGCTCACTCATCGGCTTCCTCCCAGATCTGGTCGCTGGACCGCTGTGCCGGGACCTCGGGCACGGCGGTGCCCGCGAGGTCGAACGGCAGGACCACCTCGGGCCGCGAGTGCTTCGAGCGGTCGAAGAACAGCCCGCGCCGGGCGCGCGGCGACCAGTTGACGACCTGTCCCGCCGCGAACACCTGCAACTCCTGGCCGTGCACGTCGAAGGCGACCCACGCGCCGATGTCGTCGACCGGTCCCATGCCGAGGGTGTTCTTCACCCGCTGGGCGCTGCGCCACCAGCCGATCACGTGGATGCGCAGCTCCGGGCCCTGCTTGAGCACCTTGCGCAGGTGGTCGAGCGCGCTGGCGCGGGTCTGCGGGTCCTTGCGCTCCAGGACGGTCTGCGCGGCGTCTGCGGCGTAGAGGAGCAGGCAGTGCGGCACCGGGACGGCCTCCGACGAGGCGCTGCGCTGGTCGACGGTGTCGGCCAGCGACGCCACCGCCGCCTCGATGCCGTCCAGCCCGACCACCTCCACCTCGTGGCCCTCGTCGCGCAGTGCCCCGACCAGCGCGCGGACGTCCTCGTGCGCCTCGTCGACCAGTTCGGCGACGGTGAACCGGATGCCGCCGGGCTCGTGCTGGCGAGCGAGCGACAGCGCCGCCGCACCCAGCACGCTGGCGGCGTCGACCCGCACCGAGCCGATCACCGCGATGTTGCGCCCCGGCGAGCGGGCCAGCTCGACCGCGGCCGCCGTGCCGTCGACGTCGATGACCTGTCCGAGCAGCGCCTTCGGCGCGGCACCGGTCGGCCGCAGCCCGCGGTAGTCGCCGAGGGCGGCAAGTGATGGGAGGTGCGAACCGTCGAACAACCGCGGTGGCGCGGCGGCGGGATCACGCCGCTCCCAGAGCTTGAGCTGCAGGTCGTCGAAGGTGTGCTTGGCGGTGGCGTCGGGAATCCGGGCGATCTCGTTGCCGTGCTTGACGCCCGACTCGTGGTTGATCACCGCGTGCCAGCGCGGCAGCTCCATCGCGGCGGTGTTCTGCTCGGTGAGCACCCGCCGCGCCTTCGGCAGCGCGATGCGCAGGATGAACTGCTCGAAGATCGCCGGCTTGCCCCAGAACGCCTCGATGCCGGAGACGTCCTGGCTGGCCAGCACCAGGTGGATGCCCTGCGACCGGCCGCGCCGCGCGACGTCCTCCAGCAGCGTCGTGGCCTGGCTGGACACCGTGTCGCGCTCGGCGAACAGGTACTGGAACTCGTCGATCACCGCCACGATCCGGGGCCAGCGGCCGTCCGGGTCCTCGGCGCGCAACTCCTCGAGCTTGGTGACTTCGTGCGCCTTCGCCGCGTCGGCGCGGCGCCGCATCTCCGCCGACAGGAACCGCAGCAGCGCCAGCCCGAACTCGCGGTCCGCGTTGACGTTGACCCCGACGAGCTGCGCGTGCGGCAGCCAGCTCGGATCCCGCTTGCCCGGCGTGAACTGGGCGAACGACACGCCCTCCTTGAAGTCGAGCAGGTAGAGCTCGAGTTCGTCGGGGGAGTAGCGGGCCGCCATCCCGCCGAGCATCCCGTAGAGGAAGTTCGTCTTGCCCGAGCCGCTCGGGCCGCCGATCAGCGTGTGCGGGCTCGCGTCGCCGAGCGTCACCCACACCGGCTCGCCCTCGGAGAACCCGACCGGCGCGTGCAGGCCCGACGTCGAGCGCTGGGTCCACAGCTGTTCGGGCACCAGGTCCTCGAACGTCCGCACCCGGGCGCGGCGGGCCAGGAACGCCTCGGCGACCGCCGAACACGCCTTGGTGACGGTGCCGCCCGGCGGCGACTCCTCCAGCCGGATCACCGCCTCGGGCCCGGTCATGCTGCACCGCGCGCGGTCGGGGTCGATCAGCGTGACCGACTCGATCGCGCTGTTGACCGTCAACGGCAGGTCGACGATGACGAGCTGGATCCCGCAGGCCAGGCCGTTGCGGGCGATCCGCTGCAACTGCTGTTGCTGCTCTTCGCGCAGCGGCTGTCCGTCGCCGAAGAGCACCGCGATCCGCCAGGGTTCGCTGCGGTGGCCGGTCTCGGCGGCCAGCGCCCGCAGCGAAGTGTGGCCGCCGAGCAGCGCGCTGGTGTGGATGCGGCGGATGTGGTCCGACAGCGCCTCCAGCATCTCGTCCAGCCGCGTCGGGTCGTGCGCGGTGAGCAGCCCGGCCCTGGTCAGCGGGTACAGGCCGGGCAGCGTGCCGGTGAGCTGGGCGACGTCCCAGACGTGCACCCGGACCAGTCCGGGCTGGAAGTGCCCGAGCACCCGCAGCAGCAGGTTCTGCACCAGCGCTTCGGCGGTCTCGCGGGTCCCGGGGCGCGTGGTGATCCGCAGGTGTGACTCGTCGAGGAGCGGCACCGCGGCCGGGAACGGTTGCGGCGCGGGGGAATCCGGCACCTCGGCGGTGCCGATGTGCCACAGCTCGGGGGCGGGGGAGGACAGGTCCGCGGTGCCGACCCAGCCGAGCCACTCCTCCCACGGCCGCCCGGCCGAACCGGGAGCGGCGGCCGCGGTGAGCGCGGTCAGCTCCACCGGACCGCTGGCGGTCCACTCGGCGTAGATCTCGTCGCGCTCGAGCGTCGCCTCGGTCATCGCGGCGTCGAACGCGGGGCTCGGCGCGCCCTCGACCCGCGACGGGTCGCGGGCGGCTTCGGCGACGCCGATCTGGGCGATCCGCAGGGCGAACTCGCGCTGAGCGCAGTCGGCGTGGATGCGGCGGCGTTCGTTCTCGGCGGCTCCGAGTGCGGTGGCGACGCTGGACCTCAGGCGCGCGAAGGCCGCTTCGATGCGACTCCGGCGCTCGTTGCGTTTGCGCACTCCCCACCTCGGAACATGGGTTACCGACCGTGAGCAAAGTACCACCCGCCGGCTGGGCGAGCAGCAGTCGCGTCCGCGGTCCGGACGCCCGCGTCCCGCAGTACGGGAGGGCGGATTTCCCGCCACCGGACCGCTTTCGGCCTCCGGACGGCTCCGGGAGGGCGCCGACGTCCGCGACGTGGTGCGCCCGCCACCAGGCACGATCACGGCGCCCGCCACCAGGCGCGATCACGTCCGCCGCGTCGGCAGCGGGCGGTGTCCGAACGCTGGGCCCGCGCATGCAGCCGCTGTTTCGACGCCAACCGCGTGCCGCCGCGGGCGGTTCCGCGCCTAGAGCCGGGTGACGAAGCCGCGCAGCGCGTCGAGGGTGTGGTCGACCAGGCCCTGCGTGCGCTCGATCTGGTCGTCGGCCCGGCGCAGTCCGGGAGGCACCACCGTCTCCGGGTGCTCCGGGTCGAGCCGGGCCAGCGCCTCGTGGGCTTCGCCCAGCGACCGGCGGCCGCGGGCGAGCTGGCCCTGCGCCAGCTCCAGGCGGTCCTCGACCTCGTTCAGCGCCGCGATGAGTTCACCGAGTGCGGACACGAGCTACAGCCGCCCCGCGTAGCCCTCGGCGGAGGAGATGCTCGCGTTGATCGTGCCCTGCACACCGGTCAGGCTGTGCGCGGCCTCGGCCAGCATGCCGGTCGCGTGCTGGATCTCCTCCTGGCTGCTGCCCTGCGTCGCGTTCGCCAGCGCCTGCTGCGCCTCCTCGAGCGCGAGGGTGGCCTGTTGCAGGGCGGCGATGCTCTCCGACGCCTTCTGGCTGGCCAGGGCGATACCCGCGCGAACCTCTTCCACGCCTGCCATGGTTCTAGCGATCCTCCGGTGCAAGGGATGGGGGAGAAGGAAATGTTTACCGTTGCACAAGTTAGCGCCCCGGCCGGGAAGATGCGCAGGCAGGTCGCCGGGAAGTCGTAACCGGGGTCAGCGACTTCCCAGATATATGAGCATGTTTCTACATGTCCATTGTGGAGTCAGTCGGCATTCGCGGCGTCCGCGGCGGCCGACAGCTCGATCGCCGCTATACCGGATGGCGGAGTGGGGGCGGCCGACCAACGGGCCATCGCGCGGGGGCCGTCCACCCGCAGCCGCGACCAGCCGCTGCCGCCGAGCTGGGCGATCGCGTTGGTCACGATCTCCGGCGGCTCCCCGACCGCGGGGCCGAGGTCCAGCTCGATGCGCACCATCGGCGGGCGTTCGGCCCAGTCGACGACGACCGCGTTGCGCGAGAGTCTGCTCGCCAGCGCCCGCGCGGGCCACTCCGCGCCCGCCCGGCGCTCGGTGACGACGTCGACCAGCAGCGCGAGCCGGGGCCGCCGCCTGCCGTGCTCGTCCAGCTCGCTCGGTCCCGGGTCCGGTTCGGGCATCGGCTCGTCGGGGTCGTCGAGCGGGTCGAAGGAGTCGAAAGCGGCGGAACCACCCGTCCACGCCTCGACCAGCATCCGCTCGCCGCCGGCGACGAGATCGCCGACCAGCTCGGGGTTGTCCACCACGGTCCAGGCGGTCGGCGGCTCGCAGGAGACCCGGTGGCGGCCGTAGTCCGGACCGAGTTCGCGCAGGAACGTCCGGACCGCGCGCGACAGCGCGCCCGGCCCGGTGCCGGAAGCCGCGCCGGTGCAGCTGATGGTCACCGACCAGCAGCCGGGTTCCTCGTCGGAGCAGTCGCCGGACTCCACGATCCGCCCGTCGAGGCGCCGCACGAGCCCGCGGCAGGCGTCGCGCGCGGCGCGCTCGTCCTCGGCGCCGGCCACGACGGTGATGAGGAGCTCCAGCTCGGTGTTTTCAGACATCGCGGGACGCATTGTTCCCCATACCCGTGCGGGTGCGAAGCGTTGAACAGGTGAACATCACTCCGGTCCCGTCCCCGCGACAACGACGGTGGGCGGCGGCGCGGCCGGGCGCAGCTCGGGCCTCGAACGGCTCGGGCGGGTCCGGGAGCGCTGGTCCACGTGCCGGACAGCGCCTGTCGACCCGGCGATCTCTCGGAGCAGCGGTCCGGGCACGTGTGGCTGGAGCGGGCGGGGCCGTCGCCCACGGCGTGGACGGCCGCACCGCCACGTGCTGTGTCCGGGCGCTCTCCTGCGGGCTCGGCGAGCGGGCGAGGGGCCGCTTATCTCGTGGCGCTCCACGAGCACGTCCGCGCTTCGTCAAGCGCGGTCCGAACCCAGGTCGGCGACCATCCGCCATTTCGCACGTCTGCATTTCCCGCGCACCGCACATATTCGGTTCGAGATCAATGCGGCACCGGACCCGAAGGTGCCGTGCGAACGTCGTGGGACCGCTGCGAAACGGAAATCAGCAAGGACTTTCCGGCACTGCGCGGAGTCATGCGGCAATAGACCGCGCTCATCGGGCGACCCCGAATACGTGACACTCGATCACGGCGAAGTGCGCCCGCCGCCGCTTTGCGAACGACGAGAGCGCACCCGCTCCGCTCACGACGGCCCGTGCTCGCTCGGCACGCCCGCGCGAGGTCCGCTCCGCTCAGGCGCTCGCGCGGTTCCGGCAACGTTCAGCCGTCGTGCCTGCGGTGGCGTCCGGTCGTGCCGGTTTGACCGGCTCCGGGCGTGCCCGTGGTCTCCACGCCGGGCAGCTCGCTGATGCCGTAGTGGCTGTAGAGGTCGCGCCCCTCCGCGTCGGAGAGGTGGCCGTGTTCGGCCGCCACGCGAGGGGCGAACTTGACCATGTCCTTGGACACGCTGACGTCGATCCTGTCCTCCTGGGTCGACGCCCCGTTCAGCGGTACGAACGTCTCCCGGGTGCCCAGGAAGCCACATCGGACGGTCACCCACTCGGGCTGGTGAGTGGAGTCGTGCACGTACACGTTGCCGACCCGGCCGATCTTCACGCCGCTGCGGTCGTATACCGCCGTGCCGATCAGGTCCTGCGCGCGTTCGACGTCCATCGCCAACCCCCTCGAGATCTCGCGCGCACGCGTCGCCGGAACCGCTCCGGTGCACCCGACACGCCGTGCGCCGCTGATCTCACGCTGCATCCGAGGTCAGCGGCCTGCAACCGGGTACGCGGTAATCACCACCCGCGCGGGTGACGCAAGTGATCGCTGGTTCTGCTGACGGATCGCATCCGACATCACTGATCAGTGATCGAATCCAGTGATAACAGCGAGCGCGTTCGACTGATCAGGTGTTCAGCTCGCGGCCGACGAAGGTGAGCACGTCACCCATCACCTCGGCCTTGTTCGTCTCGTTGAACAGCTCGTGCCGCCCGCCCGGGTAGATGTGCTCGTGGAACGAGTAGCCGCGGATCCGGTCGATCCCGGTGCGGGTGTCGGCCTCGGGGACCAGCTCGTCGTCCTCGCCGTGGATCCACAGCGCGGGTACCCGCAGCGTCACACCTTCGTTGATCCGGGTCAGGCACTCGTCGATCGCGGCGAGCGTCGTCCGCTTGAACGCGCCGTGCCAGACCAGCGGGTCGTCCGCGTAGTCGCGGCCGACCTGCGGGTCGCGGGAGAGCGTCGCCGGGTCGATCGGCGTCTCGGGGATCTCCTCGGCCTCCAGCAGGTCCAGCGCGTGCCAGGTGCCCAGCACGGGCGCGGAGAGGACCACCGCCGCCAGCTCGTCCTGGTGCAGTTGGGCGTAGCGGGTGGCGAGCATCCCGCCGAGCGAGTGTCCGATGAGGACTACGGGCAGCCCGGGGTGCTCGGCGGAGATCTCGCGCCGCACCGCGTCCAGGTCGGCCACGACGTCGTCGGCGTCGGAGAACAGGACGCGTTCGCCGGGCGAGTTGCCGTGCCCGACGTGGTCGGGAGCGCAGACGAAAGCCCCGGCGCCCACCAACTGCTGCGCGACCCACTGGTAGCGCCCGGAGTGCTCGCCGTATCCGTGGGCCAGCAGCGCGATCCACCTCGGGGCGGCCGCGGACCAGGTCCGGACCGCGAGGCTGCCGCTGGGGACGGTGACTTCTCGTGCTGTCGGCTCGACCATGGCCTCACCCCAGCACAGAACGGGGCTTCGCGGCCAGCATTTCACCGGATGCCGGTGGCTCGGGTCGTAGCCGCAGGTGAGCGTCGCGGTGACGGGACGGACGGGGCGGCGGGCGGGCCTGGCGGCCGTCGTTGCGGGCCAGTCCGCCCAGCGCCTCCCCCGACGATCCCCGCCACGACGAGCACCCTCGTCCCGGCTGCCCGGCTGCCCGGCTGCCCGGCTGCCCGGCTGCCCGGCTGCCCGGCTGCGCCGCCGTTGGCGACGCAGCCGGGGCGCGGTCGTCACCCCGAATCCCGAGCAGCTCCGTTCGCGCTGGTCAGGAGTGGTATGCCGAGCCGTCGATGGAGCCGAAGCCGCAGACCTCGCCCAGGTCCCACGTCACGCTCAGCGGCTCGGTCTCGTCGGGCGGGATCACCTCGGCGCGTACCGGCGTCGGCTGGCACTGCCCGTCGGTCGGCTCGCCCTCGTGCGGCACCGCGGTCCAGTGCAGCGTGGCGCTGGCGGACTTGCCAGGCGCGAGCCGGATCAGCGTCGGACCGGGGTTCGGCGTGCGCTTGAGGTCCGTGGGCAGCGGACGACCGTCGGCGCCGATGAGCTGCAGACCCCCGTACCCGTAGAGGTTGCACGTCTCGCCGCTGGTGTTGGTCAGCACCAGCTCGGCGTAGCGCTGCCCGGCTCCCGGCTCACCGGGCTGGAGGCTGCCGGACAGCATCGAGGTGTGGCAGCGCTGCGAGCTCGCGTCCTGCGGCTTCGGCTGCGGAGCCTGCGGTTCGGTCTTGCCGCTGGCCGACGCGGCCGGTGCCGTGCCGCTCGACGGTGCGGGCGGGGCCGCGGACGCCGGTGGCGTGGGCGACTGCGCGTTCTGCACCGCTGGGACGCTCATGCCGCCGCTCTGCTGCCCGCAGCTGCTCAGCAGCACCGCCGCTAACACCGCTCCGGTCGCCTGGACCGCGCGGAGGCCCGCCTTCCCCCGCCGTGCCGCGCTGCCCGGTCGTCCGCTGTTCACAGGTCGCAGAGCCACGATGACCACCTCCCAATCCCCGCCGCCGCGGCGGGCGCGTCATGTTCGCTCTCCTGTTCATGGAGACGTTCGACCCGGGCGCGGGTTGCATGCGCGTCCCTGCTTTCCCCGTGGAATTCGAAGATCACCCATTTCACGCACGCAACACGCCGAACAGGGTCACCAATGGCGCCGCGGTGCTCCCCACCGGTGAACGCTCACCGTTCCATTCGACTCCTATTCCAGGCTTGTGTCGACCAATCGGGTGGGGATCTTGACCCGGACGGCGGGCCGACCGGATGGTGGATCTCCGATAGGTTGATCAGGGGAAGGCAAGCAATTCAGGGGGTTGGCATGGCGGTGCGCATTCCGGGTATCGATGTTGCGAAATACCAGGGTGAGCCGGACTGGGGCGCGGTCCGCGGCGCCGGGTACGCGTTCACCTACATCAAGGCGACGGAAGGCATCGGCTACGTCAGCCCCACGCTGGACGCCCAGCTCGCCGGAGCGCGCGGCGCGGGGATGGTCACGGGCCTGTACCACTTCGCGCGGCCCGACACGAACTCCCCGCAGCAGGACGCCGCGGACTTCGCCGCGCAGCTCGGGCGGCTCAACTCCAGCGCGGCGGGCAACCTGCCGCCCTGCCTGGACATCGAGACCGACGGTCCGGACCTGGCGGCGTGGGTGAAGGGCTTCATCGACGCCATCCGCGGCCACACCGGAAGGCACGAGGTCGTTGTCTACGCCTCGACGTCGTGGTTCGCGGGCAAGCTCGGCACCGACTCGTGGGTGGACCCCGGCGTGTTCCTGTGGGTGGCGCACTACGGCCGCCCGCCGGGCGAGCCCGGCTACCTCACCGACCGCGTGGTGATGCACCAGCACGCGTCGGACGGCCAGGTCCCGGGCATCGCGGGCAACACCGACCTCAACGTCTCGATGGTCGACCTGCCGGTGCTCACCGGAGCGGGCGCTCCGCCGCCGCCCCCGCCGGGTCCGCCGCCGGCCGAGACCTACGTCGTGCAGCCCGGCGACACCCTCTCGGGGATCGGCGCCCGCCTCGGCGTCGACTGGCGGGAGATCGCGAGGGTCAACGGCATCGCGGACCCGAACCTCATCTACGTGGGACAGGTCCTGCGCATCCCGCGCTGACCCGGTCGGGGCCAGCGGCCGCGCCCGACCACCAGCGCAGCGCCCGTGCCGCGGCTGCCCGCTCCGGTCCGGAGCCGCGGCGCCGGCCGCGGCGGGCGGGGTCGCGGCGTCGCGCCGGCTCCGACCACCGGACGACGGCGCGGCGCCCGCGGGCGCGCAGGTGAGACGGGTCGGCCACGGGGTCACGCACGCCGGGCCGAACCGCCAGCACGAAGGCCGAGGGCGGTCGAACCACGCGAGTCTCCCGCCCCGCGCGGAGCAGGTCAGCGGGCGGAAGCAGATCGCCGACCTCGGCAGCTCAGAAGGGGACCGTCCGACGACCGGTCCGCTCGGCCACCGGTACCGGGTTCGCCAGGTCATGGGGTAGGTCAGGCCGTTGGCCACGAACCGGCCGGACCACGGGTTGGCCGGCCGCCGGTCTCCGGCTTCGCCAGGTCACGGCGTTCGCCAGCCCACCGGCCACGGACTGGCCAGGCCGTCGGCTTCCGGCTTGAGCAGGCCATCGGCCACGGAGTTCGCCAGGCCAGTTGCCCCGGGCTGACCCGGGGCAACGCTCACCGCTTCGCCAGGCCAACGGCCCCGGATTGGCCAAAGGCCGCTGGTCTCCGGCTTCACCAGGCCACCGGTCACGGATTCCCCAGTCCACCGGCCTCCTGGCTTCGCCCGGCCACAGGCCTCCTACGCGAGGACCATCGCCACCAGCGGCCTGCACCACGTCACCGCGATCGCGCGGCGACCCGCAGCGCAACGCCGATTTCTCCTGGCTTCGCCCGGCCACGGGCCTGGCGGGTCGCCGCTCCTGGCTTCGCCAGGCCACAGGCCTCCCGGCTTCGCCAGGCCGCCGCCACCTGGTTCGTCAGGCGACCGGGGAGCGGGCCAGGACGGCGCCGAGGCCGTAAGCCACGGCCATGACGACGATCTCCGCTGCCGCCCAGGTGAGCAGGGCGCTGTTCTGGTGCCGCTCGACGCGGGGCAGCAGGCGGAATCGCACCTGCGCCCCGAGCAGAGCCACGGCGACGAGGCAGGCCGTCTTCAGCAGCACGAGCTGCCCGTATCCGGTGGTCAGCAGGCCCGCGAGTCCGACGCCGGGAGTGATGGCCAGCTGCATCAGCCCGTTGAACGCCCCGGTGACCGCGACAGTCGCGAGCGCGGCCGTCGCCAGCTTCGAGAAGCGCGGCAGGGCCACCGCGAGCAGTCCGCGCCGCGGCGCGACGAAGAACAGCAGGGCGGCGAGCCCGCCCGCCCACAACGCGGCAGCGACCACGTGCAGCTCGATCGAGAGCATGCTGAACTGGTGGTACTCCCAGTCCGTCGCGTGCCCGGTCAGCGGCATCGGGAGCACGCCGAGCAGCGCCACGACCGTGCGCAACTCGGCGGGGATCGTCTCGCCGTAAGTCAGCGCCGCGAGTCCCAGCGCCGCCGAGACCAGGGCGGCTCCCGCGCTGACGACCAGTCCCAGCCCGGCCGGGACGCTGACGACGTAGTCGACGACGGCGGTGGTGGTCAGCGCGCTGCCCGGGGCGAGTTCACGCACCTGGAGCAGCAACGAGGCCAGTGCGAAGCACATCCACGCCAGAGCCGTGATGACCGAGACGCGTCGCGTGCGGCTCAGGACCGGCTCCACCTGCTTCGGCCGGGCCGAGCCGAGCAGCTTGGGCAGCAGGCTCAGGCCGATGGTGCCGACCGCGGCCAGGTCGAGCAGCACCCGCAGCGCTGGCAGCCCGAACCGGACGTCGGGTTCGGGCAGCGGGAGGCCGGGGATCGCGCCTGTGCCGACGTATGCGGTGGCCACCAGCGCGGTGAGCACCGCCACGGCCAGGGCAACCGCCACCACCGCGTTCTTGACCGCGCGCGACTTGTCGGCCTCCGACGGTGAGCCGGAGGAGGTGGCGGCATCGGGATCCACGGCCATCGCCTCATCGTCTCACCCGGTCGGGTGCACTAGAGGGTTGATCCGGATGGCGGGAACGTCCGGAAGGCAGTACGCGCCGCCGATCACATCCGCCGCGATGCCGACCGCGGTTCACTCGGGTTGATCGCGCTGCCGATCCGCGTGATCACCGGTCGTGATGTTGTTGGTTCGGTGAGCGAACGGATCTCGCCGATGTGACCTTTCGAAGATGTCGGTTGGATCACCGTTGCGCCGATCCGCGCAGTTGATCTTCATTGCGGTGATTAACGTGGTGGGATGCCGTTTTTTCGAGCCGTCGGGAGGATTGCGGAGCCGTCGATCATGGTTGTCCGGCCGGTCGTGGCCGCGCCGGGAAGTGTTGCTGGCAATCCCCTCAGCGCCGTTGTTCTACAGTCGACCACGTGGATCCGGCGGACGGCGCGCGACGATGCGCGGGAGGTGTGGGCGCCGTGCCCCGGACGCCGGCCGGAGTAACGATTTCCAATCGGTTTCGGGATCTGTTCTTTCCCGCTGATTCGACGTGCGGTCGACAATCGTTCACCGGTTCGAGGTGTGCTTATTCGTCGGACCATTCCCGGCCCGATGTTTTCCGCAGCGCACGAGATTGCGCTCCGCGCTTGTCCCGCGTCCATCGCCGGGGAGGTGTCAGGGACGCGGTGCGGGTTACCCGTATGGGTGGGATGACCATGACGAGGCGTGCACGATGGGTAACAGCCAGGCCGGATGATCTGCCGCTCGGTGCGGCATGTTCGCCGGCGACCCTGAGGCCGTTCGGGGTCGCGGGGGTGCGAGCCTGGGGAGTCTCAGGGAGAAACTGGGGTAGTACCCCGGATGTGGGCGATCCGATGAGACGCGAGATTGAGCGGCGTGCAGGGACGGCACCGGTGGGGCGCACCGGTCCTGCCGAGTGGGGCCGATCGGCCCGTGCGCCGGGAGTCGCGGAAGTGTTCGGATGGGGGGCGTGTCGTGGTACTCGCACTAGTGTGGGCGATCGGCGAACCGATCTGTTGTCTGGGGAAGAGGACTGACGCCGTCTTGACCGAGCATTCGACCGACCTCGTGGGGCGTGGTCCGCGATGACCACGTTGGCGGTGGTGCTCGCCGCGCTGGGGGCCGTCGGCTACGCGGTGGGCGCTCGCACGCAGCACGGGGCGGTGCACGACACGATCGGCGACAGCGGTCTGGGTCTGCGCAGCCAGCTGCGGCTGCTGAAGAACGTCCGCTGGCTGCTCGGGCTGCTCGCGCTCGGCGCCGGTGCGGTGCTGCACGCGTGCGCGCTCGGTCTGGCGCCGTTGACCGTGGTGCAGCCGATCGGTGTCATCGCGTTGCCGATCACGGTGCTGCTCAACGTCCGCGAGCGCGGCATCCGCGTCCGCGACCTCAAGCCGGCCATGGTGTTCGCGGTCGTCGCGAGCACTGTCGGCGTCGGTGCTTTCGTGGTGCTCGCGGCCGGTAGCGCGACCCCGACGCCGGTCGCGCCCGACGACCAGGTGCTCGCCACCCAGCTCGTCGGCGGCGGGGTTCTCGCCCTCGGCGTCTTCGCGATGATGAGCAGGTCGAAGCTCCGGTGCGTGCTGTTCGCCGCGGGATGCGCGGTCGCGTACGGGTACGTCTCGCTGCTCACGCGCGCGGTGGTGCAGCAGCTCGGCACCACCGACCTGCTGTCGCTCAACCTGTGGCCGCTGTTCGGGATCGGCATCGCGATGATCGTCGGTGCCTGGCTGCTGCAGCACGGTTATGCCAGCGGTCCTCCCGACCTGATCGTGGCCTGCCTCACGGTGATCGACCCGATCGTGGCCGTCGGGCTGGGCATCGGGCTCCTCGGGGAGGCCGACCGGGTGGACACGTGGACGGCCATCGGCGAGGTCGTGTGCGCCGCCGTGGCCTGCGCCGGGGTCTTCGCGCTGGCCCGCTTCCACCCGGAGAACCGCGAGCGGCGCGTACCCACACCTGTGACCGGCAGCAGTGATCTTGCCGGACCGAGTTCGACAGATCGTCCTGACGGGAGTACTCCTTGACTTCGCAACCGTCCAGCAGGCGTCCGCTCCGGATCGTGATCGGTGCGGTTCTGTACCCCCCAGACGTGAACGGGGCCGCCAACTTCGGCCACCGGCTCGCGACGGGCCTTGCGCGCCTCGGACACGACGTGCACGTGATCTGCCACGCGATGGACCGCCGGTCCAGCACGCGCGTCGAGGACGGCGTCACCGTGCACCGCGTCGGCTCCTACGCCACGCCCGTGCACCCGACGTTCCGCATCAACACGCCGTGGCAGGCGTTCGCCGCCGCCGACGAGCTGCTGGCCGAGATCCAGCCCGACGTCGTGCACGTCCAGTCGCACTTCTACATCTGCCGCGCCCTGATCAACGCCGCCCGCAAGCGCGGCATCGGCCTGGTCGCGACCAACCACTTCATGCCGGAGAACATCTTCGGCTACCTCAAGATCCCCGGGCTGCTGCAGCCCGTCGCCTCCCGCATCCTGTGGCGCAACCTGATCAAGCACTACAGCAAGGCCCAGATGGTGACCGCGCCGACGCCGCGCGCGGTGCAGCTGCTGCAGGACAACGGCTTCGACCACCGGGCCATCCCGGTGTCCTGCGGCATGGACGTGGAACGATACCGCCGCCGGGCGCGGCTGTTCCGCAAGAACAACCCCGACCCCAAGACGCGGACCGTGCTGTTCGTCGGCAGGCTCGACGAGGAGAAGCACATCGACGACCTGCTGCGGGCGATGTCGTTGCTGCGCACCGAGGCCGCCACGCGGCTGGAGATCGTCGGCGACGGCAGCAAGCGCGCCGCCTACGAGCAGCTCGCCCACGAGCTCGGCATCGGCGACCGGGTGCACTTCGCCGGGTTCGTCAGCGATGACGAGCTGCTCGACGCCTACGCCCGCGCCGACGTGTTCTGCATGCCCAGCATCGCCGAGCTGCAGAGCCTGGCGACGATGGAGGCGATGTCGGCGGCCACCCCGGTCGTGCTGGCCGACGCCATGGCCCTGCCGCACCTGGTCGAGTCCGGCAAGAACGGCAAACTGTTCCCGCCGCACGACGTGCACGCCCTGGCCGCGGCGATCGACGAGATCATCAGCGACCGCGCGACCATCGACCGGATGGGCGCGGCCAGCGAGCGACTGGTGTCCAAGCACGACATCAACGCGGTGCTCGGCCGGTTCGAGTCGATCTACCGGCACGTCACCAACCCCGACGAGGTCCTGGAACTCGAAGAGCTCCACGCCGAGCTGGCGAGCTGAGCCACCGCCATGCCCAGTACCCGAACCGAACCGGTGGAGCGCGTAGCGGAGATCAACGGATCCGACCTGCACTACTGGATCCACCGCGACGAACTCGGCGAGGCGCGAGCCGCCGAAGACGGTGGTCGCCCCGGCGCCACCGAAGCCGACGGCAGCGGCAACGCCGGTGCGATCGAGGCCGATGATCGCGCTGCTGCTGGCATCGGTGTCGATGCCGCTGCCGCTGACCGTGCGGATGTCGTTGCCGGCGCCGATGCGGTTGGCCGTGCGGATGCCGTTGGCGGCGCTGATGTCGCTGTTGGTGGGGATGCCGTTGGCCGCCCCGAAGCCGCTGGCGGCGCTGATACCAATGCCGCCACCGTTGTCGCTGGCGCCGCCGATGTCGCTGGCCCCGCCGAGGCTGTTGGCGGCGGTCTCGTGGCCGGCGCCGACGCCAATGCCGCGGCCGATGCACGCGGTCGCGTCGTCGTCAGCGATGCTGCAGCGGCCGACGTCGGCGGACGCGATGCCGTGGAGACCGTGCTGATGGTGCACGGACTGCGCGGCACGCACCACGGCCTCGAACTGATCGCCGACGGACTCGACGAGCACCGGGTCGTCGTCCCCGACCTGCCGGGGTTCGGCGCCTCGGGGCCGATGTCCGGCCACCGGCACGACGTCGAGGGCTACGCGAGCGCGATGATTCAGCTGATCAAGCTGCTGGGTGACCGCCCGGTGACCCTGCTCGGTCACTCCTTCGGCTCCATCGTCGCCGCGCATGTCGCCTCCTCCGCTCCTGAGCTGGTGCGGCGGCTGGTGCTGGTCAACCCGATCTCGAGCCTGGCCCTGAACGGCCCGAGGGTGGTGCTGTCCGGGCTCACCTCCGCCTACTACTCCCTGGGCAAGGCGCTCCCGCCGCGCATGGGCAACTCGCTGCTGTCCAACAAGTGGATCGTCCTCGCCGCGAGCCGGACCATGACCCGCACCAAGGACAGGCAGCTCCGCCGGTTCATAGACCAGAACCACCTCCGGCACTTCAGCCGCTTCCACAGCCCCGCGCTGCTCAACGAGACCTTCCTCGCCTCGGTGAACAACACGGTCATGGAGTACGTGGACGCACTGACCATGCCGACCCTGCTCATCGCAGGCGAGTCCGACGAGATCGCACCGCTGCCCGGCCAGCGCGTCCTCGCCAAGCGCCTCGACGACGCCGAACTGGTGGTGCTCCCCGACGTAGGCCACCTCGTGCACTACGAGACGCCCGTGGCCGCCGCGAACCAGATCAAGCGGTTCCTCGCAGCATCATGAACAGCCCAGAGACGAGAAAACCCGTGGACGCCAAGGGCGTGGACACCAAGGACGCGGAGGCCGTAGCCCGTACCCCGCAGTCGGCCGGTGTCCACGCCCCTGGCGGTGTCCCGGACGCTGCGGGCACTTTGCGGGCCTCAGAACACGGATGTGCCGAGGCCGCTGGTGGCACACCGGCGACCGGCGCTGGCAGCGCTGCATCCTCCGGGGATGTCGGTGGCCGCGAGAACCCTGCGGACGCTGCCGAGAACACTGCGGGCTCCGCGGACAACGGGGGCGCGAGCTTCGGTGACTCGGCGAGCGCTGGGCACTCGGCGAACAGCGCGTACGGGGCATCCGGCGGGCATGCACCCGGCGGTGGGCACGGGGTGAGCAGCGGGGACTGCACGACTATCGGGCACGAGGAGGTAAGCGGGCGCTGGGCGAACGGCGGGAACGACGTGGGTGCTGGGGGCTCTGCGGGCGGTTCCGACTCGGTGCGTGCTGCCGATTCCGCAGCCGGCGAGGGCTCCACGGCCACCGGGGGAGACTCGGCGGCCACTGGGGGCGCGGCTGCTACTGCGGGGGCGGCTGGCACACAGGCATCGGGGAGCATCGGCGGGTCGTCCGAGGGGCGTCGGATGAACGTGTTCATCGACGCGCGTTGGACGCGGACCGACACCCACGACGGGATCAGTCGCTACGGGGCGAACCTCATCGAGGCATTGCACCAACTCCATCCAGTGACGATGTTGATCCATGACGTCCGGCAGCTCGACCTGCTGCCGGACGGGGTTCCGCACGTGAAGATCAACAGCCCGTTCTCTCCGCGCGAGCTGTGGGTCTCGCGCACGCTGAACAAGCTGGGGGCGGACGTTGTTTTCAGCCCGATGCAGGTGATCGGCGGTTTCTCGCGACGGTACAAGCTGATCCTCACGCTGCACGACCTGATCTACTACCGGCACCCGCAGCCACCCGGCTTCCTGCCGTTGCCGGTCCAGGTCGTGTGGCGTCTCTACCATAAGGCGTACTGGCCGCAGCGGGTTCTGCTCAACCGGGCCGACGCCGTGGTGACGGTCAGCGAAACGACCCGCACGCTGATGAGGAGCTATCGGCTCACGCGTAGACCCATTACCGTCGTCCACAATGCACCGTCCGAACTGGACTCTTCGGTCAGTGTGAAGGATTCGGTCGACTCCGGTCGCGGCGAAGGTGCAGTGGAGCGTGCTGCGGGCGAGGATGCCCGGAACGGTGCCGGTGGCCCTCGGGAACTCGTGTACATGGGTTCGTTCATGCCGTACAAGAACGTGGAAACACTGATCGATGGCATGGCTTCCCTTCCTGGTTATCGGTTGCACCTGGTCAGTCGGGTCGCGCCGGCGCGGGAAGCCGAGCTGGTGCGGCGGATTCCGCCCGGCGCGGACGTCATCTTCTGGCGCGGAATCAGCGACGGGGACTACCACGAACTGCTGTCGAGGGCGTTCGCGCTGGTAACCGCCTCGAAGGACGAGGGTTTCGGGCTTCCGATCATCGAGGCGATGAACGTGGGCACTCCGGTCGTGTGCAGCGACCTGACGATCTTTCGCGAGGTCACCGGTGGCCACGCCCGGTTCTTCCAGCCCGACTCGCCGGACGGCTTCGCTGCCGCGATCGACGGCTTGGAAGACGGTGCAGTGCGGGCGGAACTGGTGGAATCAGCCCGGGTTCAAGCCAAACACTTCACTTGGGCCTCCTCTGCGGAAAGGTTGCTTGAAGTGATGCGCTCGGTCGCGCGGTAGCGAGAATCCGGGCACGGTCGACGCGGCTGACGTTCTTGCCTGGGAGGGATTCGTTCGCCAGCGCGTCGAACACGTGGAATTCCAGTTCGGGGTAAGGAATTCCGATGGTGATCCTCGGTCCGTACTACCTTGCGCAATTACTTTGCCTAAGCGGGGTGGTTCGGGGGCTGGTCGGGACGGGGTGGGTTCGTCTGATTTTTACGTTTGGGGCAGGAAAACGTACTTGCTTCGCGCGAGAAGCGTTGCTCTGGTATTGGTCCTCTTTGGACGCTGCGATTTGTGCGTTGCGACTTCGGCGCGAAGCAGGACGTTGGGCGCCGAGATTGGTTCAGTGCGACCACACCTGGATCGCGCGGGCCACGTATGGCGAACGTGGCACGAATGATCCGGTGGGGTAGGTGCGGAAGTCGGCCTCGGTGGAGCAGGACCCGTCCTGGTAGACCGTGACGGGCCGACCGGTGTTGTTGGCGAACGAGGTCGCCTCGAAGTCCTGCGGTAGCGCGACGCAGCGACCGAGTGGGGCTGCTGATACCTCGGTCTGGTGGGCAGCCCCCTGGAAGTCATGGCTCGGCCACGCGCAGAAGCTGTCCGCCGGGCAGGCGTGCGGCTCGATGGTGGCGGGGCCTTCCGCGGATGCGGCGTGCGCGGCCGTGGCCGTGGCCAGCGCCGTTCCGACGACGAGGAGGACCGTGGTCGCCAAGTTCAGCAGGACGGACCGGAGCCGGGTGGAGGACGACCCTGGCCTGCTCGGCGGTCGGAGCAGCGAGGACAGCCGGCCGGGACCGTACCGGCGTCCGTGGAGCTGGGTCGTGGGGGTTGGTTCGGGCCGGGACGTGCGGGTGGGGCGTCGGCCGCCGACGAGTCGGAACGCCAGGGGAATCCGTTCGGGCGCGCGCAGCACCGGGATGTCCGGCGGCGGTGAGGTGAGGGTTCGGGAGGTGCCCTGGGCCGGTGCCGCGGGTACGGCGGTGAGGTGCGAGGACCGCTGGCGGGTCGGGCCCCGCCGGGTGGTGTGCAGGTCGACCGCAGTGGCGTGCGCAGACATGGGAAACCCCTTTCACAGCAACGGGAATGCCGGAATTCGTCATCCGGGCGACGCAATCCAGATTCCCGAAAGCGGCGACCGAGTGCCAGGGTATTGGGTGGATTCACCCCTACCGGGTGTTTTTCTCGGCTTCCTGCCCGCAACGATCCAGAAGCGGTGAGTGGCCGAAATGGACGTCGCGGCTGTCCGAACTGGCCGGTCGGGAGACGCTGATCTGGGGGATTCGGCGACGGAAGTGGGATATCCGGCGGGAGTCGGGGGAGGGGGCCTCGCGAGCAGGGGAGCCCGGGTGCGACTCGGTGCGCGAGTGACGGAGCCTTCGGCTGGGCGCAGAAGGCTCGGCCGTGGGTCAGGGCGCGGGTGACGGAGCCTTCGGCCGGGGGAGGCCCGGCTGGGGTTCAGCGTGTGGGTGGCGGGACCTTCGGCCGGGAGCAGGAGGCCGGGCCGTGGCCGGCGCAGGTGGCGGAACCTTCGGCCGGGAGCCGGGAGCCGGGAGCCGGGAGCCGGGAGGCCCGGCCGTGGCTCAGGGCACGGGTGATGGGACCTTCGGCTGGGAGTCGGTGGGGATGGCGGGGGAAGCCTGCTCGTCGGGATCCGCGGTAGCGGTTTGGGCGCGGCGGCGGTGGTCGCGAGGGCTGATGCCACGGACGCGCTTGAAGGCCGAGCTGAAGGCGAAGCCGTCGGCGTAGCCGACCTGGGCGGCTACCGAGGTCACCGTGGCGCCGGGGCGGCGCAGGAGGTCGGCCGCCAGGTCCATGCGCCAGCAGGTGAGGTACGTCAGCGGCGGCTCGCCGACCAGTTCGGTGAAGCGCCTGGCCAGTCCCGCGCGGGAAACGCCGACGTGGGCAGCCAGCGAGCGGACCGTCCAGGGTGCCGCCGGGGCGTTGTGCATCGCGCGCAGCGCGCCGCCGACGACGGGGTCGGCGAGCGCCCGGTACCAGCTCGGCGCCTCGGCCTCTGGGCGGGTGAACCAGTCCCGGAGAGTGAAGACCAGCAGCACGTCGAGCATCCGGTCGAGTGCGATCTGCTGCCCAGGTGTGTCTCGAACCAGTTCCGCCGTGACCAGCTCCAGCAGTTCCAGGCAGGAGTCGTCCACGGCCGGCACGACCAGTACCGGCGGCAGCGCGCACAGCAACCGCTCGCCGAGGCTGTCCGGGAGTTGGTAGGTGCCGCTGACGAGGGTCGCGGAGCCGTCGGCGGAGCTGCCGAACGTGCGCGGGCCGAGTGCGAGGGCCTCGCCCACGTCGGAGCCGTCGGCGATGCTGAAGCAGCGGTCGTCGCGCACCAGGAGCCCGGGCGGGGTGCTGGGCTCGTCGGCGATGACGTAGCGGCCAGGCCCTCGCACGACCGCGATGTCACCCGGCCGGAGCCGCAGGACCGGACCGTCGTCGGGGACGATCCAGGCGTCCTCGTGCAGCATGGTGTGCAGTTCCAGGCTCGCCGTGCTCTCGAACCGCAGCGACCAGGGCGGCGACAGGATGGACTGGCAGAACTGGGCGCCCTGGGCTCGGACGCCGTGCAGCAGGTCGGCGAGCGGATCCATGTGGACAGCTTAGAGCAACGGACATGTTCCGTAGCTGATCAGCCATGGATCGTCTCAGTCCGCGCTGCTTGACTCTTGGCCATGACGAATTCCACGATCTTGGTTCTCGGCGGTACCGGCAAGACCGGACGCAGGGTGGCGGCGAAGCTGGCCGCCCGTGGGGCCGACGTGCGCGTCGCGTCCCGTCGCGGTGCCGTCCGCTTCGACTGGGACGACCGCTCGACCTGGGCTCCGGCGCTGGAGGGGGCCGACGCCGCCTACGTCATCGCGCCGTCGGAGACGGACGACGGCGAGACGATCTCGGAGTTCATCGTCGCCGCGACCGCGGCGGGTGTCGGCAGGCTCGTGCTGCTGTCGGCGCGCGAGGTCGAGACGTCGATGGTGCCCGGGCTGAAGGCCGCGGAGGCCGCTGTGCGGCGCTCGGACGCGCGGTGGACCATCCTGCGGCCGTCGTGGTTCGCCCAGAACTTCAGCGAGGACATGTTCCTGCCGCTCATCGACGCCGGGCTCGTCGCGCTGCCGACGGGCGACGGCAAGGAGCCGTTCATCGACGCCGAGGACATCGCCGACGTCGCCGTGGCGGCGTTGACCGAGGACGGGCACGACCGGCAGGTGTACGAGCTGTCGGGGCCGGACCTGCTGTCGTTCCCGGAGGCGGTCGAGATGATCGCCGCGGCTTCCGGGCGCGAGGTCGCGTTCAAGGCGGTCACGGCGGGGGAGTTCATGGAGTCGTTGCTGGGCAACGGGCTTCCTGAAAACGTCGCGCGGCTGCTCACCGACCTGCTCGACGCGATCCGGCGAGGGGAGAACGCGCACCTGTCCGACGGTGTGCAGCGGGCGCTGGGACGGCCGCCGCGGCCCTTCGCCGACTACGTCCGGGAGGTGTGGGGCGCGTAGCGGCAGGGGTAGAGGGAGGCCGCGGCAAGGGGGCGGATTTCGGGCTTGGATGGGGCCGGAGGGCGGTCGGGCTTGGTGGGTGGGTGCGGGAAGGGCTCCGGAGGAGGGCGGAGGATGCTGCCGGGCCCCGTCCGGGCAGGGAGGACGCCGCCTGGCGCCCTCGGGGAGGGGGCGGGCGGGCCGAAGTTCTGTGCGAGTGCCCTGGCAGGGCGGGAATGCGACACGGGGGTTGGCGGCAAAACCCGGCTCGGCTGGGCGGCCCTGGCGGCGACCAAGGCTGGTGGGCAGCAACCGGGGTGAGGTGGCCTGGCGGCGACCAAGGCTGGTGGGCAGGAACTCGGCCCCGGGAGCCCGGTTGCGATTCCGCAGTGCAGGCGCAAGAAGTGGCTCGGGCGCTCGGCGGGGTCCCGCAGCGCGTACGGCCAGGAATCCGCGGCCTGGCGGAGATCCCGCGATCCAGGCGGGTAGGAATCCGGACGGGGAGCCTGGCGGTGACTCTGCATGGGAACGGCCCAGCTACCCGGCCCTGACGGCGCTGAACGCCAATGGAAGCGCCGAACGTGTCCGCGAACGTGAGAAGGGCGCCCCCGTTGAACTGGTCCCCGGGAGTTGGACCGACTAATTGAAGGCTAGTTGGTGGGGGTCTGGGCTCGGTATTCGGCCGGGCTCAGACCCTTCATCGTGGTGGAGATGCGGGTGGTGTTGTACCAGTCGAGGTAGTCGTCGAGGGCGGTGGTGAGGTCCTTGGCGGTGTCGAACTGGTTGTGGTGGAAGAGTTCTTCTTTGAGGTGGCCGAAGAAGTTCTCGGCCAGGGCGTTGTCCAGGCAGGTGGCTTTTCGGGACATCGACTGTGTCAGGCCGGCGTTGGTGAGGAGTCTGCGCCAGGAGGCGTGCTGGTACTGAAATCCCTGGTCGGAGTGCACCAGCGGGGTTTGCCCTGGTTCGAGTGTGGCGATGGCCTTGCGTAGCGAGGAGTTCGTCAGCTCCGTGTTGGGTGAGGTGCTCCAGGAGTAGGCCACGACGGACCGGTCGAACAGGTCGATCACTGGGGACAGGTAGATCTTGCCGGTGCCGACGCGGAACTCGGTGACGTCGGTGACCCACTTGGTGTTCGGCGCGGTCGCGGCGAACTCGCGGTTGAGCACGTTGGCGGCGATCGTGCCGACCTCCCCTTTCCAGGACACATACGGTCGGCGGCGCCGGACCTTGCAGACCAGGCCCAGGGCCCGCATCAGTTTCAGCACGGTCTTTTTGGCGACCCGCCAGCCCCGGCGGACAAGGATCGTGTGAACCCGCCGATGCCCGTACCGACGGTGGGCCTGCTCGAAGACCTCCGTCACCGCTTCTTTGAGGTCTGCCTGCGGATCTTCGGCGTCCATCCGGGCCTGGTGGTAGAAGAATGTCGAGCGGGCTACGCCCGCGACCGCCAGCAGCACAGCCAGCGGGTACTGCGCCTTGAGAGTGGCGATGACCTGGGTCTTTACTTTCGCCCCTGCGCTCTCAAGGCCCGCAATTTTTTCAGGTAGGCGTTTTCGGCAGCCAGACGCTGGTTCTCCTGCCGCAGCCGTTGCACCTCGCTGAGCTCGCCCTCGGGTGGTTCCGGGGCGCCTGGCGGTCGGCCTCGCCGCTTGGGCCGCAGCGCGTCCTCACCCTCACGCCGGTACTTGCGCACCCAGGTCTCGACCAGCTTGGGCGAGGACAGGGCGTACTCGCGGGCCAGTTCCGCCGTGGTGGCCTCGCCGTCAAGGAACCGACGCACGACTTCGAGCTTGAACTCGAACGAGAACGACTGCTTCGGTTTCATGATCAGCGCTCCCGCGCCTCGCAGGACCCATCGGTGCCGCAAGCGTCTCACCGCCGTGCGCGACACACCCAACCGGGCCGCGACGACCTTCGCCCCGTAACCAGCCTCGAACAAAGCCACGGCAGCCTCACGCTGCCGCTCCGACAACGAACTACCTGGATACACGAACCGCTCCCCAAGAGCTGGAACTGGATTTCCAGTCCAACCCTCGGGGAGCAGTTCACCATGCGGGGCGCCCTTCTCACGTCGGCTGTCGGGGACTCAGCCCCGGACGCCTCCGATGCCGGTGAGCTGGCGGACCTCCATCTCGGCGAGCCGGTCCTCGTCGACCTTCTCGCGGCCGACGAAGGTGCCGATGATGCCGCAGATGAACGAGATCGGGATCGACACGATGCCCGGGTTCTTCAGCGGGAAGAACGCGAAGTCCACGCTCGGGAAGATCGAGTCCGACGCGCCGGAGACAACCGGCGAGAAGATCACCAGCAGCAGGCAGGAAATCAGACCGCTGTAGATGCCCCACAGCGTCCCGGTGGTGTTGAAACGCTTCCAGAACAGCGAGTAAAGAATCGTCGACAGGTTCGCCGACGCCGCGAACGCGAAGGCCAGACCGACCAGGAACGCGATGTTCTGGCCGTTCACCAGAATGCCGCCGAGGATCGATGCCGCGCCGATGACCAGCGCCGTGATCCGCGCGACCCGCACCACCGAGTCGGAGTCGGTCCTGCCCCGCCGCATCGCGTTGGCGTAGATGTCGTGCGCGAACGAAGCCGACGCGGTCAGGGTCAGACCGGCCACGACCGCCAGGATCGTCGCGAACGCCACCGCCGAGACGATGCCCAGCAGCACCGTGCCGCCGATGCGGTAGGCCAGCAGCGGCGCCGCGGAGTTCTCCGCGCCCGGCGCGTCGAGGATGGCGTCGGTGCCGACCAGCGCCGCCGCGCCGTAGCCGATGATCAGCGTGCACAGATAGAACGCCGTCATCGCCCAGATCGCCCACACCGAGGAGCGCCGGGCCTCGCGGGCGTTGGGCACGGTGTAGAAGCGCATCAGCACGTGCGGCAGACCGCCCACGCCGAGCACCAGGGCCAGCGACAGCGACACGAAGTCGATCTTGGTCAGCTCGCTCTTGCCGTACTGCACACCCGGCGCGAAGATCGCGTCGCCCTTGGGGTTGTTCTGGGCGGCCTCCTGCAGCAGGTGCGTCATGCTGTAGCCGAACTTGCCCAGCAGGAAGATCGTGATCAGCGCCGCGCACAGCAGCAGCATGGTGGCCTTGATGATCTGCACCCAGGTGGTGCCCTTCATGCCGCCGACCAGCACGTAGAGCATCATCACCAGGCCCACGACGGCGATGACCAGCGCCTGGCCGCCGGTGCTCTTGACGTCGAGCAGGAGCGCCACCAGACCACCGGCACCCGCCATCTGCGCGATCAGGTAGACGAACGTGATCGCCAGCGTCGAGGCCGCGGCGGCGGCCCGCACCGGGCGCGCCCGCATCCGGAAGGCGATCACGTCGCCCATGGTGAAGCGGCCGGTGTTGCGGGTCCGCTCGGCGAGCAGCAGCAGGTTGATCAGCCACGCGACGAGGAAGCCGATGGAGTACAGGAAGCCGTCGTAGCCGTGCACCGCGATGGCCCCGGCGATGCCGAGGAACGATGCGGCAGACAGGAAGTCGCCGGAGAGCGCGATGCCGTTCTGCGCTCCGCTGAACGACCCGCCGGCGGCGAAGTAGTCGCTCGAGGTGCTCTGGCTGCTCGCGCGGTAGACGACGAAGAGCGTGATGAGCACGAAGACGGCGAAGATGCTGGTGTTGAAGATGGCACCTTCGGAGGGGATGAGTTCAGGGGGGTTCATCGCTGGTCACCGATCGCCTCGCGGCGGATCTCCTCGACCTCGGGGTCCATGTGCTTGCGGGCGAAGCGGACGTACGCGCCCGTGATGATCAGGGTGGTCGCGAACTGGCCGATGCCCATGACGAGTCCGACGTTGACCTCGCCCCACAGCTTGGTCGCCATGAAGTCCGGCAGGTAGGCGGCCAGGACCACATACCCGAGGTACCAGACGATGAAAAACGCGGTCATCGGGAAAACGAACCATTTCACGCGGCTGCGCAGATGCCTGAATTCCGCGCTGTCGTGGATCGCGGCGAAATCGGGGCCCTGGTGGGTGGGGCGCACGGAGCTCTTGTCGATTCCGCCGAACGCCGTGCGCCCTTTTCCTGCCTGGTCACGGGGCTGCCCGCGCAGCGCGGATTGCGTTGCGTTGGTCATGCGTCCTTCCTACAGGTGCGCTCTACCGCGAAGGGCGGCTGGGGGGTGGAGGCCTGTGCGGCGGGGAAATCTAACCACTTCCGGCGCCGGACCGACAGTGTGGTGATCGCCACTGACTAGGAGTTTCGCCCGCGAGGCGGTTGACGAAACCGTGACCTCCGGGGCGGTCGCGGCGGGGCGGATGACCTCGGTGTTCACCAGTTTTCCCAGTTCAGGGCGACTGTGAACGGATGTGGTACACCTGAAATCCGGGGGTACGGTGCCGTTGCAGACCTGTAAGAAAAGCCCCGTTGTTGGGCTGAACGAGTGAAAGCGCCTTAGCGGTCAAGCGCTGGTGGGTACCGGTGTGGGCGGTTGGAACGTTTCGCGCGGCCTAATGGTGAAAACGCCCCCGGTGCTTTCGTTCGATCAGGGGCTTATAGTGCATGGGCACTGAAAGCCAGTCACCCCGGCGTGAGGCTCCTCGGTTCGGCACCGTGACCGGAAACCGCTGTGCGCGGCGGTCCGGTAACTCAGAGTGCTGATTGAAACTTGCACCGGTACGGTGCGGTACCGCAAGGGCTTGAGGTCGGATCGGTCTGGTTTTCGCGCCCCAGACAGCCCAAGACGACGATTGCGGGATCGCACGCATGCGCCGTTCTCCAACGCTTTGTCCGCACCCGCGGCTTCACAACCTGCCTGAGCAGCACAGGAACCGCCGTTCGTCGATGGGAGGACGGTCGTGATGGCGACCGGTGACACCGGCAGAGGAGCCGCGGTCATCAGGTGGCGCAACTGGTCGCTGACGACCAAGCTCGCCGCCGTCGTGCTCGTGCCGGTGATCTTCGCGATCACCCTCGGTGTCGGCCAGATCCGCTGGCAGGTCGATAGGGCCGACGAGTACGACCGCGTGGCCAAGGTGCTCGACGCGGTGGACCAGATCGAGCCGCTGGTGGTCAGCGTCCAGGAGGAGCGCACCAGGTCGGTGGACTTCCTCACCGGCTCGATCGACGCGGGCAAGGTCGACGAGCAGGCCGTCGTGGTCGACGCCGCGGTGCGGGGCACCCGCCAGGTGATGGCCTCCCCCGAGGACTACAGCGACGTGGTCCGGGAGCGCTTCGGCGAGCTCAACACCGAGCTGGGCAAGCTCGACGAGACCCGCGCGCTGGTCCGGGACCGGCGGGCCCCTGCGCCCGCGGTGATCGAGCGCTACAGCAAGCTGGTGAACTCGATCCTGTCCCTGAACCGCGCGCTGACCAGCACCGTCGCCGACCGCAACCTCTCCAGCACCGCCTCCGCCATGCAGGACATGGTGTCCATCATGGAGGAAGTGCGGCTCCAGCAGGCGTGGGTGCTGACCGGCCTGGCCGAGGGCAGCATCAGCCCCCAGGCGCTGGACCAGCTGCTCGGATCGCGGGCCCGGCTGATCGGCAAGATCAGCGAGGCCCGGGCCACGGTGGCCGCGCACTGGCAGCGCCGCCTCGACCAGACGATGACCGGCACGGCGATCCTCGAGCGCAACAAGCTGGCCACCGCGATCGTGCTTGAGACCACCGACGGCAAGTTCTCCGGTGGCTACTCGGTCCCGCGCGACCAGTGGAACCAGCGATCCGACGAGGTCATCCAGCTCATCGACGAAGGCCACGACGACCTCGGCGCCGAGGTGCGGCGGATCGCCTTCGACCTGGAGGACGACGCGAGCAGCGCGGCGGGATGGGACTCGGTCCTGCTGCTGTCGGCGCTGATCCTGGCCGCGGCGATCATCATCACCATCGCCCGCCAGCTGCTCGGCTCGCTGCGCGACCTGCGGCGCGGTGCGCTCAAGTCGGCCAACAAGGGCCTGCCGGAGGCCGTGACCAGCATCCGCGCGGGGCGCAAGGTCGACTCCGAGCTCGAGCCCGTCGGCGTGGACACCGACGAGGAGGTCGGGCAGGTGGCCCGGGCCTTCGACGAGGTCAACCGGCAGGCGCTGCGCCTGGCGGTCGAGCAGGCCTCGCTGCGGCGCGGCTACAGCGAGGCGTTCGTCTCGGTCTCCCGGCGGAGCCAGGCGCTGCTGGAACGCCAGCTCCGGCTGTTCGAGGAGCTGGAGAAGGACGAGGAGGACCCCGACCAGCTCTCCCGCCTGTTCCAGCTGGACCACCTCGCCACCCGGATGCGCCGGAACAACGAGAACCTGATGGTGCTCTCTGGCAGCGACCTGGCACGGCGCTTCTACCAGCCGACCGAGCTGGCCGACGTGCTGCGCGCGGCGGTGTCGGAGATCGAGCAGTACCCGCGTGTCATCGTGCAGCCGCCGCCGGCGGTCAAGCTGGTCGGCCACGCCGCCAGCGACATGGTGCGGCTGGTCGCCGAGCTGCTGGACAACGCGGCGAACTTCTCCTCGCCGGACACCTCGGTGACGGTGTCGAGCTACCAGTCCGGTGACGGTTCGGTCGTGCTCGACGTGCTCGACGAGGGCATCGGCATGGGCCACGCGGAGCTGGCCTCGGCCAACGAGCGGCTGGCCCGGGTCGACGAGGACGACCTGGCGACCTCGCGGCGGATGGGCCTGTTCGTGGCGGGCCGCCTGGCCGTCCGCCACGACATCGGCGTCGAGCTGCACGGCGGCCCCGACGTCGAGGGTGTGCGCGCCACGGTGACGATTCCGGCCGAGCACGTGGTGGCGGGAGACGCGGGCCGCACGGCTCCGCCGCCTCCCGGACAGGGCGTGCACCGCAACGGCTCGACCCAGCACGACCTGCCGAACGCGACGTCGATCCCCGCGCAGCCGGCGGGCGACGACCAGGGCTTCCCGGCGGCCGACTTCGACCCGAGCCCGTCGCTGCCGCGGCGCGGCGTCTCCGAGCCGACCGCGCGCGCCGAGTTCGAGTCGAGCGCGCCGCTGCCCCGCCGGGATCCGTCGGGCGGGCTGAACGCCCTGGACTCCGGTTCGCCGCTGCCGAGGCGGGAGCCGCGCGAGCCCTCGCTCCAGCAGGACCACGGTGCCCCGGCAACGGAGGGCGACCTCTCGGGGCCGGCGCCGCTGTTCGAGCCGTCGCAACCCTCCGAGGCCGCCGAGGAGCAGTCGGAGTCCTACGGGGCCGCGCAGCAGATTCCGCCGGAGCAGCCCGCGGAGCAGACGGTGAACCTGTTCACCCCGGAGCCCGGCGGCACGTCGCTGGACATACCGCACCAGCCGCGCACGGTCGGGCAGGACTTCGCGCCCGCATGGCCCGCGGTGACCGAGGAGCCCCCGCGCGACCAGGTCGCCGACACCAGCGAGTCGCCGATCTTCGAAGAGGTCTCCACCCAGTGGTTCCAGCCCGCCACCGACGACGCGCAGGCGCACGCCACGTCCGGGACCGCGGAACACGAGTTCGCCTGGCCGGACTCGGGTCAGCGGGACCGGTCCGAGGTGGAGGTCGACGAGCTGGGACTGCCGGTCGGACCGGGAGCCGCGGACGGCCTTGCCCGTTCGGACCAGCCGCGCTCGCCCGGCCGCTGGGAGGACGCGGGGCAGTCGCCCGCGCCGAGCGGCTGGAGCGAGGTGGGTGAGCACCGCTCGCCCAGCGGCTGGGACGATGCGGACCTGGCGCGTTCGTCCGGGGACGACGCCGACGGGGCCCGCTCGTCCGGCGGTTGGGGCGAGTCGCGCGACCCCGAAGACTGGAGCCGGTCGGACGAGTCCCGCTCCTCCGATGGCTGGGGGCTGGGCGCAGCCACCGGCCAGGTGGAGGCGGGTGAGCCCGCGGAGGTCGGCATGAGCCAGGAACCAGCACCACTGACCACGTCGGGCCTGCCCCGCCGCACACCGCGCGGCGCGGCGCAGGCCGAGGGCGCGGGCAACTCCCGCAGCGCCAGCGACGTGAGCAGGGAGTTCTCCGAGAAGTACAACGGCGTCCACTTCGGCCAGTCCGAGCCGGCCGCGCCCGCCGAGGCAGGCAGCGCGGTCGAGGACGCCTGGAACTTCGCAGCCGACGACGCCCGGCGGGCGGCCGAGGCCGCGGTGAACCCGCAGCCCACGTCGTTCACCGAGGCAGGACTGCCGCGGCGCACCCCGAAGGCGCACCTCGCGCCCGGCAGCGTGAACACGCCTCCTGGCGACGAAGGCGGGCGCTTCGAGCGCGACGCCGAGCACCTGCGCAGTCGCCTGGCCAGCTTCCAGAGCGGTTCCCAGCGTGGCAGGCACCGCGCACCCGACGAGGGATGAAGGGGGTCAACACGAGAGTGCAGTCCACTACATCGATCCCTACCGCGCACCTTGATCACCTCGGCGAAAAACAGGAGGTTGCATGACTGCCCAGGAGACGATTTCGCGCAGGTTCGGCTGGCTGGTCACGGACTTCACCGAGCGCGTGGCCGGTGTGGCCCACGCGATCGTCGTGTCGGCCGACGGCCTGCTGCTCACTGCGTCGGCGAAGCTGCCGCGGGACCGCGCCGACCAGCTCGCCGCCGTGGCGTCGGGCCTGCTGAGCCTGACGCAGGGCTCGGCGAAGTGCTTCGAGGCCGGACAGGTCATCCAGACCGTCGTGGAGATGCAGCGCGGCACCCTGCTGCAGATGGGCATCAGCGATGGTTCCTGCCTGACCGTGCTCGCGGCGCCGCAGTGCGACATGGGTCTGATCGCCTACGAGATGACCATGCTCGTCGAGCGCGTCGGTCAGATGCTCACCCCGGAGATCCGTTCGCAGCTGCAGGGCTCACCAGGCGCACCAACCGGTCAGCTGGTGTGAGGACCAGATGAGCAGAGGCCCCGACTTCCCCGATGATCGAAGACCGGAGGAGGATTCCTTCGCCGATGTGCTGGACGGCTTCACCTTCACCGGTGGCCGCAAGAAGCGCCGCGACCGGCGCGCGGACCGGCAGCAGCCGGAACCGGCACAGGAGCAGGAGGTGCTGCGACCGGCCCCCGAACCGGAAGCGGCACCCGCACCCCCACCGGTCGAACCTGAGGCTCCCGCCGCCTCCAGCATCCGGTCCTACACGTGGACCGGCGGGCGCACCAGGTCGAACCACCAGCTCGAACTCGAAACGCTCGTCTCCACCGGAGACGCCTACCAACCGGACTCGGTGCTGCGGCTGGAGCACCAGTCGATCGCGGAGCTGTGCAGGCATCCCCGTTCCGTCGCGGAGGTCGGCGCGCTGCTGTCCATCCCCATCGGGGTGGCCAGGGTGCTGCTGGCCGACATGGCCGACCTGGGGCTGATCACCGTTCACCAGACGGTGTCCGAGAGCGGCAGCGCACCACACTTGATGTTGATGGAAAGGGTATTGAGTGGACTCCGTCGGCTATAGAGCGCAGCAGGCCGGTGCGACGCCGCCGCAACCGCAGTCGTCGCGGGGCACGACCTCGGCGAAGATCGTCGTCGCCGGTGGCTTCGGCGTCGGCAAGACGACCTTCGTCGGGTCGGTCTCCGAGATCGTGCCGCTGACCACCGAGGCGGTCATGACGGAGGCCAGCCGGGGGGTCGACGACCTGGCGGCCACGCCGAACAAGACCAGCACCACGGTGGCCATGGACTTCGGCCGCATCTCGCTGGACTCGGACCTGATCCTGTACCTGTTCGGCACGCCCGGGCAGCAGCGGTTCTGGTTCATGTGGGACGACCTGGTGCGCGGTGCGATCGGTGCGGTCGTGCTCGTCGACACCCGGCGGCTCGCGGACTCCTTCTCCGCGGTCGACTTCTTCGAGGACCGCGGACTGCCTTACCTGATCGGCGTGAACTGCTTCGACGGGCAGCTCATGCACTCGATCGAGCAGATCCGGGAGGCCATGGCCATCGGGCCGGACGTGCCGATCGGGCCGTGCGACGCACGGGACAAGGAGTCGACCAAGCAGACGCTGATCGCCCTGGTCCAGCACGCCATGCGGTGGTGGACGGCGAAGCAGATGCCGCCCGGCTCGCAGCAGCCCCCGGGCTCGCCGCAGCAGCCGCCCATGCGCTGAAGGCTCGGGGACGACCGCGGGAGGCCGTGAGCGCGCGACGGCGCGAGCGCGCTCGCGTCCCGTCGTGTCGTTGTGCCGGGGCGGCTTTCTGCGGGGGGTGTTCCCGGTCGATCTTCCTGAGAGGTCGAGATCGCGTGCCTACCGGAGGCACGCGCTCGACCGCGCTGCGGCTTGTCGTGCCCGGCGAGGTGCTGCTAGCGCGTCGGCTCGTACAGGTACGGGCGCGTCCAGGTGGGGGCGTGGAAGCCGCGCTTGCGCAGGATCGGCTCTGAGGTCGGCAGCGCGTCGACGACCAGGTGGGTGCGGCCCCTCGCCAGCGCTTCGCGCAGGCGGACGGCGACCAGCGCGGTGAACAGGCCGCGTCGCCGGTGCGTGGTCCTGGTGCGGCCTCCCGCGAGTTCGGCGAGGTCGCTGCCGGGGGCGAAGTGCGTGCGCCCGCACGCGACCGGCTCGCCGTCGGCGTAGGCGACGTGGACGCTCATCTCGTCGGGCGTATCGCGGAGAACCGCCGCCAGCCGCTGCTTCTCTTCGTCGGCGTTCGCCCGGCCGATCTCGCGGGAGATCTCGACGACCGCGTCCAGGCCGTCGGCGTCGTGGACGCGCCTGATGTCGTAGGCGGGCGCGGCGAATGCCGACGTATCGGTAAGGGTCAGCGCCAGGACGGTTTCCGCCGCGTCGGGGCGGAAACCGGCGGCGAGAAGGCGGTCGGCCAGGTCTGCAGGCTCGTCGTGGCCGTACAGCTTCCATTCCAGCGCGTACCCGTGTGCGTCGGCGCGGGCCATCTCGTCGCGGATGACTTCGGCGGCCTCGATGTCGCCAAGACGGGAATGCACGACCCGGCATTCCGAGCCGTCGGGGGAGTGCTCGCGGACGATCCCGCCGCGCGGCCCGGGTTCGCCGGCGGCCCGGCGGTCGCGGTCCAGCTTCCGCAGGAGTTCGGCGGTGTCGATGCCGTTGGGATCGTGCAGGTTCCCGTTCAGGGCGGCGGCTCCTCGGTTTGTCGGCCGGGACGTCAGCTTAAGCAGGAAATGCCTTGGTGTGGCGGTATTTTCTCGCCGTGACTTGGACCTGATCTCAGAAGTCCCAGACGGTGGAGGGAGATCCGCGCCGCTGGTACTCGTCGGCGCACCCGGTGCATTGCTCGGTGATGCTATGGCTCCTCGGGGTGCCGCCGAGCGGCGTCGGGCACGGCACTTTGACGGTCTCGCCGCAGAGCGTGGTGATCAGCATACCCGCGGGCCACCGGCCGGGCTTGTCGCTGATGCCGTGCCGGGAGCGCGCACGGGTCGTCGAACTCGCGCGCAACGCAGGTGACAGCGATTGGCTGACGTCGGAAATCCCCGGCATGTACCAACAGATGGCGGGCATGCTCGAGTGCGAGCGCGCCGCGACCGAGATCGTCGACTGGTCGCCCCTGCTGGTACCGGGACTGCTGCAGACATCGGACTGCGCCTGCGTCGAGGTCGGCCGTGCATCCGGAGGCGCCGCGGTGCGGGATACGAAGGACCGCGCCGCCGGGTACTTGGCCGTCCCCGCTCAGCACTGGGGGCGGTTCGTCGCCGGGGTTCAAAGCCGGTCGGTTCGACCGCTGAGACCGCTGACGGGGTGCGGGGCCCAGCGCGCGAAGTGCCGGGCCCCGGTCACCGCAGCCGTCAGTTCTTCCGCGCGACGCCGCCGAGCAGGTTGTGCGCGCCGGGGGCCGGCGGGGTGAGGCGCGGACCGTCGGGCCACCAGTCGAAGAGGTAGCTGAGGCCGGGCTCGACCATCTCCAGGCCGCAGAAGAGTTCCTCGATCTCCTCCCGGCGCCGGTAGTAGCAACTGCCCATCATGGCGTTGAAGCGCTTCTGCGAGTCCTCGGCGAGTTGGGCGCGGTCGCTGCCGTCGGCCGGGTTGAACAGGTGCGAGATGGCGACGTAGGAGCCCGGGGCGAGCGCGTCGACGTAGGCCCGCATGATGTCGGCGGGCCGCTCGTCGTCGGTGACGTGGTGCAGGGTGTTGCACTGGATCAGCGCGACCGGCCGGGTGAGGTCGAGGTTCGACGTCACGATCGGGTCCGCCAGCAGGTCGGCCGGCTCGCGCAGGTCGGCGACCGCGAAGTGGGTGCGGTCGTTCTCCTCCAGCAGCGCCCGCCCGTGAGCGGCGACCGACGGGTCGTTGTCGATGTAGACCACGCGCGCCTCGGGGTTGAGCCGTTGCGCGGCCTGGTGGGTGTTCTCCGCGGTCGGCAGGCCGGAGCCCAGGTCGAGGAACTGGTCGATGCCCGCCTGCCCGGACAGGAAGCGCACGACGCGGATCAGCCATGCCCTGCACTGCTTGCCGACCTCGGCGGCCTCCGGGGCGATCTCCAGGATCTTCCGGTAGACCACCCGGTCCACCTCGAAGTTGTCCTTGCCCCCCACGAACGCGTCGTACACCCTGGCGATGCTGGGCTGGCTGGTGTCGACGTGCGGGATGGAGGTCTCGTCGGTGTTCGGCATCGGGCCCACTCGGATTCGCTAGGCGGTTGATCTCCGCCCCAGCGTATGCGGCCGTGTTCGGGGCGTAAACGGTCAATCGGCCGCACGGTCACTCGGCCGCGCCGAAGCGCACCTCGTGCTGCTCGGCCGACTCCTCGGCGAAGCCGAGCAGCCCACGGCCTTCCGCCTCCAGAGCGGCGGAGTCCCTCCTGGACAACCGAGCCAGAGGCCGGACGTGCAGGACCGCGGTGGTGCCCTGCCTGCTGATCTCCCAGGTCCCGCGCACGAAGCCGTCGAGCAGCACTGTGCCGGGGAAAACCCCGCTGTTCGCGCCGAACAGCAGCTTGCGGTGCCGCTCGGTCATGATCCGGGTGCGGTCGGCGTGGGAGAGCAGCACGTTGTCGTAAGGCGGCAGGAAGCGCGGCGGAGCGGGCACGTCCGGTTCGGGCCGGGGCGCGTCGGGCAGGTCGAACAGCTCGCGTCCGTGCTCGTCGCGGAACACCCGCAGGCCCAGACCGCGCACGAGCTCCCGCAGCCCGATCAGGCCGGACCACGTCTGCACGTCGGCGACGGTGGCGGGTCCGAACGCGGCCAGGTAGCGACGGACGACGTCCTCCAACGACGGCACCGGGTCGAGCTGCCTGCCGAGCCAGGTCTCGGCGGTGGCGTAGGTCGGCTGCCCGCTCCTGCCCCAGACCGCCCTCGGCGGGATCTGCACCAGCGGCAGCAGGCTGCGCACCGCGTAGCCGAGGCGGGCGGGGTCCTCCTGCGGCCACCGCTCGGCCAGCAGCGGCCGGAGCTGCGCGAGGGTCCGCGGCTTCTCGTCGAGCAGCTTGCGCCCGTAGGCCGCGATCTCCCGGTGCTCCACGCCGACGGGGTGGTTGCGGGCGAGGTCGCGGTCGATCGGCGGCTGCATGAGCGGCCGCAGGGTGAGGCAGTCGTCGGCGGTGACCAGGTGGACCGTGCTGCGCATGAGCACGATCCGCACGAGGCTGCGGTCGAGCAGCCGTTGCGCGAGGTCGTCGGGGGCGAAACCGTCGAGTCGCGTCCAGAGCCCGAAGTAGGGCGGTATGGGCACCTGCGCCTGCATGCCGACCAGGTGCTCCACGGCTTCGACCGGTGTACGCGTCGAGCGTTCGAGCAGGAGTTGCCGGTGCAGCGTGGCCCGGTTGAGGTCGCGTGCCGAGAGAACGTCGACTGCCATGGACCAAGGTTACGGACCCGGCCCGTCAGCCGCCGCTGCTCAGCGCGCGGCTTCGCGCAGCACGAGGTCGAGGAAACCGGGGAACCGGCGGTCCAGCTCGTCGCGGCGCAGGGTGTTGAGCCTGCGGGTGCCGTCGTCGCGCTGGCGGATCAGGCCCGACTCGCGCAGCACCCGGAAATGCCTGCTCAGCGCCGACTTCGCGACCGGGAGGTCGAAGGTGCCGCACGCCACCTCGGTCCGCTGGTCGAGGGCGCGCACGATGCTCAGCCGCACCGGGTCGCACAGGGCGCTCAGCACCGCGAAGAAGTCGATCTCGGACTCATCCGGATGGAGCAGCGGGGAGGCGGTGCGACTGGCCACGCGCACAGTATGCGGCGCCGCCATGTTCGCATCAATGTGAACACGGTCATGTTCGCACTGATGCGAACATGGCATAGGCTGACGGCACTGGCATCCCTCGGAAGGAACATCCCATGACGTCGAAGATCGGTGTCGGCATCGTCGGGCTCAGCGTCAACGGCGGTTGGGCGGCCCGGGCCCACGTCCCCGCGCTGGCCGCGCTCGACGGCTACGAGCTCCGCGCCCTGGCGGCGAGCGGCCCGGAGTCGGCCAGGGCCGCGGGTGAGCACTTCGGCGTGGCGCACGGCAGCGTCGACGACCTCGTCGCACGCGACGACGTCGACCTCGTGGTGGTGACCGTCAAGGTGCCGCACCACCGCGAGCTGGTGATGGCCGCGCTGGAGGCGGGCAAGTCGGTGCTCAGCGAATGGCCGCTGGGAAACGGCCTCGCCGAGGCCGAGGAGATGGCCGCCGCGGCCGAGTCCCGGGGACTGCGCGGGTTCGTCGGACTCCAGGCGCGCTCGGCGGCACCCGTCCGCCACCTGCGCGACCTGATCTCCGACGGCTACGTGGGTGAGGTGCTGTCCACCAGCATCATCGCGTCGGGCGGGCGGTGGGGCGCCACCTTCGAACCGCGCGGTGAGTACCTGCTCGACCGCGGCAACGGCGCCACCATGCTCACCATCCCGTTCGGCCACACCGTCGACGCCCTCGCGATGGTGCTGGGCGAGTTCACCGAGGTCAGCTCGACCATCGCGACACGCAGGGCGGAGGTCGGCGAGGAGGGGACCGGGCGGCTCGCCCCGATGACGGCCGAGGACCAGCTCGTCGTCGCGGGAGTGCTGGACGGCGGCGCGGTCGCGTCGGTCCACTACCGCGGCGGCATCTCGCACGGCACCGGCTTCCACTGGGAGATCAACGGGACCGAAGGCGATCTGGTGATCAGCGGCGAGAACGGCCACCTCCAGTTCGGTCAGGTCACGCTGCGCGGCGCGCGGGCCGGCGACGCGGGACTCGCCGAAATCGCGGTTCCGGCGGAGTACGACCTCGTGCCCGGCGTCGCGCGCACCGAGACGGCCCACGCGGTCGCGCACGCGTACGTGCAGATCCGAGCTGACCTGGAGAGCGGCACGACCACCGCGCCCGACTTCGCCCACGCCGTGCACCGGCACCGCGAGCTCGAGCGGATCCGGCGCGCGGCTCGGAGCTGACCCGCTTCCGGCGTGGTATGCAGTCATGGCCGACGTCACGACGGGAGGCCACGATGCGGCGCGAACTGCTGGAGTCCGGCCGGACCACCCACGGCGGCTGGTGCTGCCTGCCCGGGCCGATCACGGCCGAGGTGATGGGCCGGGCGGGCTTCGACTGGGTGTGCGTGGACACCCAGCACGGGCTGATCGGCTACGACGTCCTCCCGTCGATGCTGCAGGCGCTGGCGCTCACCGGCACGCCCGCGCTGGTGCGGGTGCCGTGGAACCAGCCCGCCGAGATCATGCGGGCCCTCGACGCCGGGGCGTCCGGCGTGATCGTGCCGATGGTGCAGTCGGCGCGGGAGGCCGAGCAGGCCGTCCGCGCCTGCCGCTACCCGCCGCAGGGCGAGCGCAGCTTCGGGCCGATGGCACCGCTGATGCGCGACCGCGGGTTCAGCACCACCAAGGCGAACGACGAAGTGCTGTGCGCGGTGCAGATCGAGACGAGGTCCACTCTGGACGAGCTGGACGAGATCCTGTCGGTTCCTGGTGTGGACGTCGCCTACGTCGGCCCGGCCGACCTCGGCATCTCGCTCGGCGTGGCGCCGACGCTCGACGTCGTCGAGCCCGGGCACCTGGCGGCCGTCGAGCGGGTGCTGTCGGCCTGCCAGGAGCACGACGTCATCCCCGGCATCCACTGCGCCGACCCGCGAGGGGCCCGGCGGTGGCGCGACATGGGGTTCCGGCTGCTCGCGGTGGCCACCGACGTCCGGCTGCTGGAGCTGTCCGCGGCCGAGGCGGTGACCGGGGCCGGGCTATCCCGCTGAGTGCCTGTCACCTGCGTGGCGGTTCCGGTGGCGGAATCTCAGGCGGCTGCGCCGCTTCGGAGATCAAGGCGGACTGACGCCGGGGCCGGGCGATCCCGCAGGGAGCCCGGCAGGCACACTCGGCGGCGTGAGTGGAACGGTTCTGGTCCTCGGCGGCCGCAGCGAGATCGGCCTCGCCGTCGCCGAACGCCTGGTGAAGCGGGGCAACGACACGGTCGTGCTGGCGGCGCGGCGCAGCGGCGAGCTGGCCGCGGAGGAGGAGCGCCTGCGGCAGGCCGGTGCCACGACCGTCGCACGGGTCGAGTTCGACGCCGACGACGTCGAGGGCCACGGACCGCTGCTGGAAGCGGTGGTGGCCGAGCACGGCCGCATCGACGTGGTGGTGACGGCGTTCGGCATCCTCGGCGACCAGGAGCGCGCCGAGCGCGACGCCGCGCACGCCGTCCAGGTCGTGCACACCGACTACGTGGCGCACGTAAGCGTGCTGACCCACGTCGCGAACCTGCTGCGGGAGCAGGGCGGCGGCAGCGTGGTGGTCTACTCGTCGGTGGCCGGCGTGCGGGTGCGCCGCGCCAACTACGTCTACGGCTCCGCCAAGGCCGGGCTCGACGGGTTCGCCGGCGGGCTGGCCGACGCGCTGCACGGCAGCGGCGCGCACCTGCTGGTGGTGCGGCCCGGGTTCGTCATCGGGCGGATGACGACCGGGATGAGCCCGGCGCCGTGGTCGAGCACGCCGGACCAGGTCGCCGACGCGACCGTCAAGGCGCTGGCACGCCGCCGCCGGGTGGTGTGGGTGCCTCCGGTGCTGAGGCTGGTGTTCGCGGTCATGCGCCTGCTGCCGCAGGCGATCTGGCGCCGCATGCCCCGCTGAGCCTTCCGGCTACAGGTCGGTGATCCCGAGCAGGTCGCGCAGCGCGTCGTCGCCGCCGGGCGTCACGCGCACCGCTCGGTTGGAGCCGATGCGCTTGACCCAGCCGTTGGACAGGAACCTCTCGCAGAGCCTGGCGCCTGCCGCGCCGCCCAGGTGCGAACGCCGCTCGGTCCAGTCGAGGCAGCTGCGCGCGAGGGGGCGCCGGGTGCGGCGAAGCTCGGCCTCCTCCACGCCGATCGAGGCGAACCAGGCGATCCCGGTCCCGGTCAGGGCGAACCCGCCGGAGGTGTCCAGCAGCCCGGACTCCGCCATCGCGTCGGTGATCCGCACGCCGAGGCGTCCCGCGAGGTGGTCGTAGCAGGTCCGGCCGCGGGCCAGCGCGGCCGAGGTCGTCGCGGCCCGCAGGCTGCGGGGCTCCTCGCGGACCGGGCTCAGGTACGCGACGAAACCCTCCACCAGCTCGGCTGCCTGCGCGTCGGCGAGCTGGACGTAGCGGTGGCGGCCCTGCCGCCGCTCGACGAGCAGCCCGGACCCCACCAGGCGGCTCAGGTGCTCGCTGGCGGTGGAGAGCGCTACGCGGGCGTGCGCGGCGAGCTCGCTCGCGGTCCACGCCCTGCCGTCGAGCAGCGCGAGGCAGAACGCGGCGCGCGTGCTGTCGGCGAGCAGGCCCGCGAGGTCGGCGACCCGCTGGGCGGTGGATGGCATGGGCCCATTCTGCGCCCGCGACGCTTCGGCGGCCGCCGAACGGTCGTGGTCAGGTCAGCACAGGGGTATGCCCAGCGGCGGTGCCTCGCCGGTCACCTTCGGCAGGTCGGTGTAGAGGTCGGGGATCCAGTAGCCGTCGCTGAGCCTGTTCCAGACCGGTGAGGACTGCCCGGTGGTCGGGTCCGAGACCACGCGCCGGTGCCGGGCCTGGCAGACGATGGAGACCGCGGTGCCCTCGTGGTAGGTGGCCTTGTCGGTGTCACCGGGGACGTCGGGGGTCCGGAAGCGGAAGACGCCGAGGTGCTGCTGGTGCTGGGCCGACCAGGTCCCGACGATGTTGGCGCGCCAGACCACGGTCTGCGGGCGCAGCCACAGCAGCGAGGCCCACACCGCCGCGGCGACGGCGGCGACGGCGACCGCGGTCGCGAGGGCCAGCACGAACGGGCGGCGGGACCTGCGCGCCGGGCGAGCGTCGGGGGAGCTGGGCGGCTCGGGTGCGGCGTCGGACTGCTCGGAGGTGGCCGTGGCGGGCGTATCGGGGGATGGCGCGGGTGGAGTCGCGTTGGGCTGCTCTGAAGAGTCCGTAGCGGGCTCAGTTGCGTTGGGCTGTCCGGAGGAAGCCACGACGGGCTGTTCGGCGGGACGCTCCGGTAAGCCCACGTCGGAAGATGTTGGTGCGGTCGCAGCGGATTCGCCCACCTGGTCGGCTTTGCCGCGGGCTGATCGCCGCTGCTGCTGGTAGGCCTTGCGCGCCTGCTGGTAGAGCAGGTGCAGTTCGTCCGACCGGACGTCGACGGGCGTCCCGCGCCGGTGCGCCAGGTCGATGAGCTTGGACGCCAGCAACCACGCCTCGTCCACGACGCGCTCGCCGCTGAGGTAGCGCGACAGCGTCGACGGCGACCACGGCACGTGCTCGGAGAGCTGGCGCAGCGACAGTCCGGTCGCCTCGGCGAGTTCCTGGAGCCGCCCCGACCACCGCCCGATGTCGGGGTGCCGCTGTTCCAAGCGTGGGTCGACTGCCACCGCACCGTCCCCTGCCGTGTTCCCGGGAACACGTGTCTCCGCAGGACAACGGCCTTCTGTGTTCCCGATGTGTGCCCGATGCGCCGCCAAGGCTAGCGGTGCCGCCCAGAGCTGGAAAGACTGCTGATCACCGGCTGGGGGCGGTATCGCCGGACACGTCGACCGGCGCCGTCGGGCCTCCGAGCGCGGCGATAGCGGCGCTCACCTGCACTCAGGGTCCTCTTAGGACTTGCGGTGCCGAGGCCGTCGGTGGTCGATCCCGGACGCAGGCTTCAACTCCCGTTCACCGGCCGCTATCCGCAACCACACGACAGGAGAGCAGGCATGAACCGCAAGTCGACGGCATGGGCGGTGGCACTCGCGGTCACCGCGTCCGCCTTCGCGGCGACTCCCGCCGTGGCCTCCGGGGGAACGGCGGCAGCGGCACCCTCCAGGGCCGAGCTGGCCGAGCAGGTCCTGGCCGACGACGGCATCACGTTGCTCGACAGCCACGTCGGTGGCCAGAACGACCCGGAGTCCACCGCGCAGCGCAACATCAAGGACACCTCGCAGGGCGGTGCCGCGCGCACCAGCCCGTGGAGCGACGTCGGGGTGACCAAGGTCGAGCTGTCCACGGCGATGCTGCGGGGAATGGTCTCCATCGGCAAGGACTACCGGTACCGGGTCACCACCGTCGCCGGCGGTGACCACAGCCCGACCTCCTACCACTACAAGGGCACCGCGTTCGACGTCGACCAGATCGACGGCCAGGCCGTCAACGGGAGCAACCCGAAGGTGGCGAAGATCAAGTCCGCGTGCAAGTCGGCCGGTGCGGTCGAGATCCTCGGGCCCGGCGACGCCGGACACGACACCCACATCCACTGCGCCTGGAACTCCTGACCCGGAAGGGCTGACATGAACATCCGCAGAAAGCTGCTGGTCGTCCTCGCCTCCTCCGCCGCCCTGCTCGCCTCCGTCCCGGGTGCCGCGAACGCCGACTCCGCGGCTGCCGACGCGCTGGGCATCGACGTCTCCAACCACAACGGCGAGGTCGACTTCGCCAAGGTGGGGGCCGACGGGCGCGACTTCGCGTTCGTGCTGGCCACCGACGGCGAGTCCTTCACCAGCGACCTGTTCGACAGCCAGTACTCCGGCGCGGGCGAGGCCGGGCTCTACCGGGCCGGCTACCACTTCGCCCGGCCGGACGGTTCGGCCACCAAGCAGGCCGACCGGTTCCTCAAGACCGTCGGCTACACCAACGACGGCAGGACGATGCCGCCCGTGCTGGACATGGAGGCCAACCCCAACGGCGCGACCTGCTACGGCCTCGACGACGCGCAGATGGAGGAGTGGATCAAGTCCTTCGTCGGCCGGGTCAAGGAGAAGACCGGGCGCGAGGCCGTCATCTACACCAGCCCGAGCTTCTGGAAGGAGTGCACCGGCAACAGCGAGGCGTTCACCAGCAACCCGCTGTGGACCGCCGAGTGGGACGTGGACAAGCCGAGCAAGGTCGGCGGCTGGCCCGCGCACACCTTCTGGCAGTACAGCAACTCCGGGAAGGTGGACGGCGTCGACGGCGCGGTCGACGTCAACCGCTTCAACGGCGGTACCGCCGAGCTGGAGAAGTTCGTCAAGGGCTGATCGACGAATTCTGAGCTGGAGCGGAGGCCGAACGGCTTCCGCTCCAGCTTTTGCGATGCTTCGGCGTGCGCCGAAGCGACGCGGGCCTACGGTCGGGGCATGAGCACCGCCGCCGAACGCTTCCGGGCGCTGCACCGCGCCGGCGACCCGCTGCTGCTGCCCAACGCCTGGGACCTCGCCTCCGCCGCCGCGCTGGCCGCCGCGGGCTTCCCCGCCGTGGGGACGACGAGCCTGGGGGTCGCCGCCGCCCACGGGCTCCCCGACGCCGAAGGCGCGGCGAAGTCCGAGACCCTCGCGCTCGCCCGGCGCCTGGTCCGGCTGCCGTGCCTGGTCACGGTCGACGCCGAAGCGGGCTTCGGCGACCCGGTGGCGGTCGCGGTCGAGCTGGCGGAGGCCGGTGTCGCGGGCATGAACCTGGAGGACGGGCGGCCCGGCGGCATGGCCGATCCCGCCGAGCAGGCCGCGATGCTGCGCGAGGTGAAGCACCACGCCCCGGAGCTGTTCCTCAACGCCCGGATCGACACGCACTGGCTGCGCGAGCCGGGCGTGCCCGCGATGCTGGAGCGCGCCCGGCGTTACGAGGACGCCGGAGCCGACGGTGTCTTCGTGCCCGGGCTCACCGATCCCGACGACATCCGGACGCTGGTGGCCTCCGTGGCGCTCCCCGTGAACGTCCTGTGCCCGCCGGCGGGCACCGGGAACCTCGCCGATCTCGGCGTGCGCCGGATCAGCACGGGTTCACTTCTTTACCGGACTGCCGTGCACACCGCGGTGAACACCGCGCGCGGGACCCTCGGCGGGCGGGCACCGCAGGGCGCCGTCGCAGGTTACGAGGAGTTCGAAGCGATGGTGCGTGACGCGCAGTTGTCTCGCCGCGAGACGAATTCGGCGGAATATTAACGGTTAAAACATCGTCTAAAGTGGACTTGAGTTGCCAGCTTTGTCGATTTTCCTTTGTTTGAAACGAAGTTGTGCACATCTCATGTGAACGCGCGCACACCAGGATGGCTGCGAGTCATTACGGTGATTCCCCGCCCCGGCCGCAACACCGGCGCACTTCCCGGCGATCTGTCGTTCGGGTCCTCGTTCCCACCCCTGAAGAGGGCCCGTTTTCCTGACAAGAGGAGGAAGTACGTTGAGGGCTGCAATCCGGCTCACCGGCCGCCTGGCCGTCGCAAGCATCGTGTTCGCCGTCGCGGCGCTGATCCCGCTCGGCGCGAACGCCGAGACCGGCCCCACGAAGGTGACTCTCACCGCCCAGCAGCTCGGCGCGCCGCTCAGCGTCGCCGTGCTCACCTGCGAGCCCAGCGGCGGTACGCACCCGCGCGCCGAGGACGCGTGCGCCGTAATGTCGGCCACCGGCGGCATGATCGAGGAGATGCCCGCCCAGAACCCGCAAGCGCTGTGCCCGCTGATCTGGCGTCCCGTCGGCGTCACCGCCACCGGGCTGTGGAACGGCAAGCCGATCGAGTACGCGAAGACCTTCGCCAACGACTGCGTGATGCGTTCCCAGCTGGGAGTCGTCTTCGACTTCTGATCGGGGGCCGCGGGCGGGCCGGCCGGTCCGGCCCGCCCGCGGGCTGACGCATCACGGGAGCAGCGGCGTGCGATCGGCGTCCAGCCGATCCGTCAGGGACGAAAGGGTCGGAAAAGGTGGCGGAGGTGTTCGCCGGCTTCGGGGCCGGCCTGCTCGTCCTGGGGCTGGCGCCGGTCGTCACGCTGCTGTTGGTGCGCCCGGAAGGGCTGCTGTTGCGCGAGGCCGCGCGCCTGGCACCGGGCGTCGCGGGCCTGCTGACCGGGCTGGCGCGGGACGGCGGCGTGCCGCGGCTGGTCCGGCTGCGGCTGTGGCTGCTGCTGGCCTACCTGGCCATGCCCTTCGACCTGGAGCCGGACTTCGCCCCCGCGCTCGGTCTCGCCGACGACGCGGTGATAGTGGCGGTCGCGATGAGCACGACGCTGCGCCGCGTCGGGTTCGACGCCGTCGAGCGCCACTGGCCCGACAGCCGCGAGTCTTTCGCGGTGCTGCGACGGCTTGCGCCGTCCGCGGGCACGGCCTGATGCGTTCGCCGGTGTGGCGCGGGCGTCCGGGCGGCTGGGTTGACCCGATGAGACTGCGCTGGTTCGCCGGACTGCTCGCCGCCCTGCTCACCGCCACGACGGTGGGCGTCGCCCATTCGCAGCCGACGCGGCAGGCGGAGCCGCAGGACCCGCCCCGGCATGTGACGTGCGAGTTCATCCCGACGCCGGAGAACCGGTCGAGGTGACCATCCGCACCAACCACGGTGACGTCGTGGCCGAGCTCGACCGCGCGAACGCCCCGTGCGCGGTGCACAACCTGGTGCACCTGGCCCGTCAGGACTTCTACGACTCCTCCCGCTGCTTGCGGCTTACGAACTCGCAACGGCTCGGCGTGCTCCAGTGCGGCGACATCTTCTCGGTGGAGAAGGGCGGCCCCGGCTACCGCTTCGCCGACGAGGTCACCGGCGCCGAGACCTACCCGCGCGGGACGGTCGCCATGGGCAACCAGGGGCCGGACACCAACGGCAGCCAGTTCTTCGTCGTGCATTCGCACGCCAACATCAAGCCCGCCTACACCGTGCTCGGCCGGGTCGTGGAGGGCATGGAGGTGCTGGACGCGATCGTCGCGGGCGGCATCGTCCCCGGCGAGGGCGGCGAGCAGGACGGGGAACCGAGGCTGCCCGTGGAGATCCGGGACGTGAAGGTCCGCCGCTGACTCGCCGCGTGCTCGCGTCAGCGGAAGACCCTGCGGGTTGGGCACCGCGTTCCGTCCGCCCCAGCGATGCCCGCCCGCCCGCTCGGTCGGTTCAGGTCAGCCGCAGCGCCCCGTCCAGCCGGATCACGTCGCCGTTGAGTACGCGGCGGCTTGCGGCGCGGAGATCAACCCTTCCAAATCTGTCATGGTCAAGCATGACAGATTGTGATCATGGCAAGGTTCCGCATGTACCCCACCGCAGTGCAGGAGCAGCAGATGCTGTTGCACTGCGCGCACGCGAGGTACGTATGGAACCTCGCCGTGGAGCAGCATTCGCACTGGCAGAAGGGCCGCAGGTCCGCTCCCGGGTTTGCCGAGCAATGCAAGCAGCTCACTGAAGCCCGCGCTGCCAGCGAGTGGTTGCGCGCTGGGAACGTGGATGTGCAGCAGCAAGCGCTCAAGGACTTCGCCTACGCCAAGCAAGCTCGGTTCACCCCTGGTTTCGGTGAGCCGACTTGGCGAAAGAAGCACAAGCACGAAGGCTTCCGGGTGATCGGAACCGACCGGGTACCAGCCTGCCGAGACGACGGAACACCGCTGCTCAACGGCAAGGGCAAGCAGGTGATGTCCCGCTCGGTGGTGGTGCGGAAACTCAACAAAAACTGGGCACAAGTCACAGTCCCAGGCTGCGGATGGGTACGGTTCCGGCTCTCCCGCCGCCAACCGCCGGACGCGAAAACGTTCCGGGTGACCTGCCACAACGGTCAGTGGCACGTTGCGTTCGCCGTGATCCCCGAGCCGATCGAGGCACCTGGCAACGGTGAGACCGTGGGTATCGACCGGGGCGTGACGATCACTGCGCACCTCTCCGACGGTCGAGTGCTGAACTGCCCGCAGCTCACCGCCAAGGAACGCGCTCGGGTTCGTAAACACCAGCGCCGTGCCGCCCGCGCAGCCAAGAACAGCCCCGCCAAGCAAGCCGAGTACGCCAAGGTCGCCCAGCTCAGAGCGCGGGAAGCGAACCGGCGCAAAGACTGGGCGGAGAAGACCAGCACCATGCTGGCCAGCGAATTCGATGTCATCCGGTTCGAAAAACTCAACATCCGCAACATGACCCGCACCGCGCGCGGAACCGTGGCTGAGCCCGGCCGCAACGTCCGCGTCAAGGCCGGTCTGAACCGCAGCATCCTTGCGCAGGGCTGGGGCATGCTGCGATCCCGCGCCGAACACAAAGCACCAGGCCGGGTCGAAGACGTCCCGGCGCCCTACACCAGTCTGCGTTGCAGCGACTGCGGATGGATCGAGAAGAACTCACGCAAGAGCCAAGCTGAGTTCGTCTGCGTGTCCTGCGGTTTCACCTGCAACGCTGACCTGAACGCCTCGATCAACGTCGCGGCAGGACATGCCGGAGGGACAACAACGACCCCTGGTCGTTCACGTGTCCGTGAACCTCAACTCGCCCTCCGGTGAGTTGGAATCCCCCGCCTCCAGGCGAGGGAGGATGTCAAATCCAGAAGACACCGGTGGTCTTCGACGGGGAGCTGACGCTGCTGCCCATGGGGCAGTACCTGCACCGCGCCCTCGGCGGCGACTACGTCGCCCTCGCCGCCACGCACACCGGCACCAGCGCCCCCGAGATAGAGCTCGACGACAGCAGCGACAGCGGCTTCGCCGTTCGGGAGGTGGATCTGCCCGCACCGGAGGACGGAAGCATCGAGGCCGCGGCCGTCGCGGCGCGCATCGGAACGGGCCTCGTCGACCTGCGCGCGCAAGCTCCCGGCCTGGACCGGATCCGCTCCCAGAGCACGTGGATGCGGACGCCGCTGCGCGACGCGTTCGACGCCGTGCTCACTGTTCCCACCGCCACCGCGGAAGTCTCGACACCCCGTCCGGCGCGCGACTAAGCTCAAGATCGCGACGCGTGTTCGCCGACGTGGAAACGACCTGCTGCGCGAGGAGAACGTTGACCACCATCGACGAAGTTCCCGGCATGGCCGACGAAACCGCACTCCTCGACTGGCTGGGCACGATGCGCGAGAAGCAGCCGGTGTGGCAGGACCGGTACGGCGTGTGGCACGTCTTCCGCCACGCCGACGTCCAGACGGTGTTGCGCGACACCGCCACGTTCTCCTCCGACCCGACCCGCGTCATCGAGGGCGCGAGCCCGACGCCGGGCATGATCCACGAGATCGACCCGCCGGAGCACCGCGCCCTGCGCAAGGTCGTCAGCAGCGCCTTCACCCCGCGCACCATCTCCGACCTCGAACCCCGCATCCGCGACGTCACCCGCTCGCTGCTGGCCGATGCCGGCGAGAGCTTCGACCTCGTCGACGTGCTCGCGTTCCCGCTGCCGGTCACGATCGTCGCGGAGCTGCTGGGCCTGCCGCCGATGGACCACGAGCAGTTCGGCGACTGGTCGGGTGCCCTGGTCGACATCCAGATGGACGACCCGACCGACCCGGCGCTGGCCGAACGGATCGCGGATGTGCTCAACCCGCTCACCGCGTACCTGAAGGCCCGCTGCGCCGAGCGCCGCGCCGATCCCGGCGACGACCTGATCTCCCGCCTTGTCCTGGCCGAGGTCGACGGGCGCGCGCTCGACGACGAGGAGGCGGCCAACTTCTCCACCGCGCTGCTGCTGGCCGGCCACATCACCACGACCGTCCTGCTCGGCAACATCGTGCGCACCCTCGACGAGCACCCGGCCCACTGGGACGCCGCCGCCGAGGACCCCGGCCGGATCCCGGCGATCGTCGAGGAGGTCCTGCGCTACCGGCCGCCGTTCCCGCAGATGCAGCGCACGACGACCAAGGCCACCGAGGTCGCGGGCGTGCCCATCCCGGCCGACGTCATGGTCAACACCTGGGTGCTCTCGGCCAACCGCGACTCCGACGCCCACGACGACCCCGACCGGTTCGACCCGTCGCGCAAGTCCGGCGGCGCCGCGCAGCTCTCCTTCGGCCACGGCGTGCACTTCTGCCTCGGCGCGCCCCTGGCCCGGCTGGAGAACCGCGTGGCGCTGGAGGAGATCATCGCCCGGTTCGGGCGGCTCACCGTCGACCGCGACGACGAGCGCCTGCGCCACTTCGAACAGATCGTGCTCGGGACCCGTCACCTGCCGGTGCTGGCGGGCTCCTCGCCGAGGCAGTCGGCGTAGTCGGGCAGCATCCCTCGCCGCCTGGCGGTCTCCAGGTCCACGGCCACCGTGTCGCGGTCGGAGAGCACGACCTCCAGGTCCGCGGGCCACGGCAGACCCAGCGCGGGGTCGAACGGGTCGATCGCCTGCTCGTACTCGGCCACGTACGGCGTGCTGACCAGGTACGACATCAGGGTGTCGTCCTCAAGCGCGAGGAAGGCGTGCGCGGTGCCCCTGGGGAAGTAGACCGCCCGGAAGTGCTCGGTGTCCATCTCCACCGCGTCCCACTTCCCGAACGTCGGCGAGCCGACCCGGATGTCGACGATGACGTCGAGCGCCCGGCCGCGCGCGCAGTAGACGTACTTGCACTGCCCCGGCGGGGTGGTGGTGAAGTGCAGCCCGCGCAGCACGCCCCGGGCGGAGACGATGTGGTTCATCTGGGCGACGGGGAACCGATGGCCCACCGCGCCCACGAACGCCTCGTCCTGCAGCGGAGACACGAACAGGCCCCGCCGGTCCTGCTTCGGGTCGGGGGTGAACTCGAAACCGCCCGCCACCGCCAGCTCACGTACTCGCAACTCCGGTTCACCTTCCGCGCAGGAAGCCGCGGTGGTCCTCCCACCCGTCGGCGATGTCTCGTTCGAGCTGGTTGAGCCGTGCGGTCACCGACTGGTCGAAGCCGTCGAGGAAGTACTCGTCGCCGGGGCGGGGCTGCACGCCCTCGTTCTCCAGCACGAAGTTCTCCACCACCTCGCGCAGGCTGGTCGACGGGGTGACCCGGCCCGCGATGTAGCGGGTGGCGCCCTCCAGCTCCGGGAAGCCCGCCTCGCGGTAGAGGTAGACGTCGCCGAGCAGGTCGATCTGCACCGCGACCTGGGGGTGCGCGGTGGGACGCATCGTCTCCGGCCGGATGCGCAGCAGCTCGGCGTCCACACCCCGCCGCAGGCTCTCCAGGGCGTAGCCCAGGTCGATGTGCATGCCCGGGGTCCGCTCGGCGGCGTAGTCGACGAACCGCACCAGGCCCTCGCGCAGCTCGTTGCGCTCGGAGTCCGACAGCCGGCCGTCGTCGCGGCCGCTGTAGTCCTCGCGCACCGTCACGAAGTCCAGCGGCCGTTGCGGGCTGGACTCGTTGAGCTCGGCGATGAAGTCGACGAGGTCGGTGAGCCGGTCGGCCCGTCCCGGCAGGATGATGTGGTTGAAGCCGAGCCGGATCGGCGCGTCCCGCTCGGCGCGCATCCGCAGGAAGCCCTGCAGGTTCTTCTTGACGCGTTCGAAAGCGCCGCGCTTGCCGGTGGTCGTCTCGTACTCGTCGTTGTTCAGCCCGTAGAGGGACGTGCGGATCGCGCCCAGCTCCCACAGGCCGGGCTGGCGGTTCAGCGTCTGCTCGGTGAGGGCGAAGGCGTTGGTGTAGACGGTGAGGTCGAAACCGCGCCCGGCGGCGTGCGACACCAGCTCGCCGAGACCGGGGTTGGTCAGCGGCTCGAGCCCGCCCGACATGTACATCGCCTTCGGGTTGTCCGTGGGCACCTCGTCGATGATCGCGGCCAGCGTCTCGTTGCCCGCCGGGACCGATGCGGCCTCGTAGCGGGCACCGGTCACCCGCACGCAGAAGTGGCAGCGGAACATGCACGTCGGCCCGGGGTACAGGCCGACGCTGTAGGGGAAGGCAGGCTTGCGGTAGACCGCCGCGTCCAGTGCGCCTGCGGCGTCCAGCGGCTTGATCGTGTTGGACCAGTACTTGCCCGCCGGACCGTGCTCCACCGCGGTGCCCAGGTCCGGGATGCGGCCGAACAGGTCGAGCAGGTGGGCGAACTCCGCGCGGTCCAGGCCGAGCCGCGCACGCGTCTGCTCCAGCGGCGTGAACGGGTGCGCCCCGTAGTGCGCGGCGAGGTCGGCGAGCCGGGCGGCCTGCACGTCGGCGTCACCGTCACCGGCGCCGGTGACGCGGGAGACCTCCGAGCTCAGCGCCCGCACGACCGCCCGCCGGTCGACGTCCGGGCGCGCCGCGTCGGCGACCCCCGCTTCCTGGGCGGTTGCCGTACGAGTTGTGTTCATCGGGGAGCGAACCTCCTGGCACTTGTGGCGCAGGTCGTCACGAACCGTTGCGCGTCCTCTGGTCCCATTGCGCGTTGATCAGCTCGCCGCTGGTGGCGGCGAGCCGGATGATGTCGCACACCCGCCGGATGTCCTCGCTGGACACCGCGGGGCCGGTGGGCAGCGCGAGCACCCGGTCGGAGAGCTGTTCGGTGTTCTCCAGCCGCAGCGGCGGCTCGGTCCGGTACGGCTGCATCTGGTGGCACCCGGGGGAGAAGTAGGGTTGTGCCACAACCTTCTCCGCTCGCAGGATCGCCTGCAACTGGTCGCGGTCGATGCCGGTGGCCGCGGAGTCCACCGAGATGATCACGTACTGGTAGTTGTTCTGCTCGCCAGGATCGAACGCGTGCACGGATATGCCGCGCACGTCGCGGAGCTCGTCGGAGTAGAGCGCGTGGTTGAGGCGGTTGTGCACCCTGGTCTCGGCGAAGGCGTCGAGCGAGGTGAGGCCCATCGCCGCGGCGCACTCGCTCATCTTGCCGTTGGTGCCGACATCGGTCACCAGCTTGTCCGGTGCGATCCCGAAGTTGTGCATGGCGCGGATGCGGTCGGCCAGCAGCCCGTCGTCGGTGACGATGGCGCCGCCCTCGAACGAGGTGACCGCCTTCGTGGCGTGGAAGCTGAACACCTCGGCGTTGCCGAAGGCGCCGACCGGCCGCCCGCCGGCGGTGCAGCCCAGCGCGTGCGCGGCGTCGAAGAAGAGTTTGACCTGGTGCTCGGCGGCGATCTTCTCCAGCGCCTCGACCGGAGCGGGCCTGCCCCACAGGTGCACGCCGATGATCGCGCCCGTCCGCGGTGTCACCAGCGACGCGACGTGCTCGGGGTCGAGCAGGCCGGTCTCGGGGTCCACGTCGCAGAACACCGGTTCCAGCCCCAGCCAGCTCGCCGCGTGCGCGGTGGCCGCGAACGTCATCGAAGGCATGACGACCTCGCCGGACACGTCGCTCGCGCGCAGCACCAGTTGCAGCGCGACCGTCGCGTTGCAGGTGGCCACGCAGTGGCGGACACCCGCCAGGTCGGCGACCCGGCCCTCGAACTCGCGCACCAGTGGTCCGCCGTTGGTCAGCCAGTTGTTGTTCAGCGCCCACTCCAGGCGGGCGAAGAACCGCTCCCGGTCCCCGACGGTCGGCCTGCCCACGTAGAGGGTGTGCAGGAATGCCTCGGGGCCGCCGAAGATCGCCAGGTCGGTCAGCGCGCGTTTCATCCGGCGGTCCTGGTGTAGACGGCCGAGGCGCACGCGATGATGCTGCGCAGCTGGATGTTGACGTAGTGGCTGTGCCCGAGCAGGTAGGTGATCTGGTCGAAGGTCATCCACCGGTGGTCGGGAGCGGCACTGGCGTCGAAGTCGGCGGGCACCTCGATCAGCATGTACCGGTTCTCGTTGCGGTAGAACCGGCCGCCCTCCTCGGAGTGCCATGCGTCGTAGCGGACCTGCGAGCGCGGCACGTTCAACACGTAGTCCACATAGGCCGGTCGGAACTCCTCGGGCGCGTCGGCGTAGTTGTCGGGCTGGCAGTGCACCGTAGGCGCCAGCTCGGCGACGTCCATCCCGCCCGCCTCGGTGCGCAGCTGCACGAGCGCGTGCAACGTGCCGCCGATGTCCTTGACCAGCAGGGCGAGCAGGCCGTTGTTGGCGGGCGAGAGCAGCGGCTGCATCCACGAGTTGACCTCGCGGTCGCTGGTCGCCACCGTGACGCCGAAGACGTCGAAGTACTTCTTCTCCTCGTGCTCGATGCCGTCGTCGCGGCGGATCCACCCGCTGCGCTCGATGTCGGGCAGCGGGCGGCCGCGCTGCACGAACTCGCGCCTGGCGCGCACGTCGGAGATCCAGCTCAGCAGGCTGTTCATGTTGTTGGCCGGGGTGCCCGCGCCGATGAACGAGTGCAGCAGCCGGGCCTGGAACGAGCCCTCGGGCAGGCGCGCGAGCACGTCGTCGGCCCGGTCCCGCTCCACGGCGGTCGGGACGCAGGCCAGCACGGTGCGCAGGTCCATGTTCACCACGTTGTCGTGGTGCAGCATCGCCCGCAGCTGCGCGACGGTCAGCCACCGGAAGTTCGGGTGCTCGGGCAGGTCGTCGAACACCTCGACGACCATGTTCCGGTTGCGCTTGCGCAGGAACCACGCGCCCTGCTCGGACTGGAGCACGTCGACGAGGATCCGGCTCGGGCGCGTGCCGTTGAAGTACTCGATGAACCGGACCTTCGAGCCGCGGTGGACGCCGGTGTAGTTGCTGCGGGTCGCCTGCAGGGTCGGGGAGAGCTGGACGGCGTTGATGTTGCCCGGCTCGGCCTTGGCCTGCGCCAGCACGTGCAGCACACCGTCGAACTCCTTGACGATGAGGCCGAGGAAGCCGATCTCGGGCTGCACGATGATGGGCTGGATCCAGTCCCGCCGCCAGCCGAAGTTCGTCCGCACGTGCAGGCCCTCGATGGAGAAGAAGCGCCCGGACTCGTGGGCGAGCCTGCCGTCCTCGGGCTGGAACGACCAGCGGTCCATGGCGCTGAACGGCACGCGCGCCACCTCGAGCCGCTGCTCGGCGCCGTTGCGGGTCAGCCAGTCGTGGGTTTCCGCCGTGGCGGTGGGGATTCCGCCGTCGCCGAGCAGGAAACGCGTTGCGGTCTGCGAGGATTCCGGAATCGTCCGGTCGCCGGTCCGATCACCCATCGACTCTCCCTGCGGTGTCGTCGACGGCTCCGCTTGCTGCCGCCGGGCGTTGTCGATCAAGACCCGCACTCACTGTAAGGGTCCGGTCACGGCGGGGAAAGGGCCCGTGGAGCGGATCACCTGTGCCAGGAACGGAAAACGCGAACGCACGGGTCATCCGCGCACACCGACGAACAACCCGCGTCCGGAGGGTCCGCCCTCCAGGTACTGCACAGCGCAACCGGCCGCGGTGAAGGCCTTCTCGTACTGCTGCCGCTCGAAGAGCGTGATCTCGTAGTGCTCCACGTGGTGCCGCGGACCGTTCACCGCGTCGGCCACGACCCAGTGGATCTCCATCCGGGTCGCGCCGCCGGCGCGCACGGAGTGCGAGACGCGCGAGATCGTCAGGTCGCCGTCGCGCACCACGTCACCGGCCACGTAGCCGTCGAGGAAGTCCTCCGGGAACCACCACGGTTCGACCACCACGACGCCGCCGGGGGCGAGGTGGCGGGCGAAGGACGCCAGCGCCTGGTCCAGCTCGGCGCCGTCGCGCATGTGCCCGATGGAGCTGAACATGCAGGTGACGGCGTCGAACTCGCGATCCAGCGCGAAGTCGCGCATGTCGCCCTGCAGCACCGGGATGCCGCCGAGCTGCGGCCGGGCGACCTCGATCATCGCCGCCGACAGCTCCAGCCCGGTCACGTCGTCGAAGAGGTCGGCGAACCGGCGCAGGTGGGTGCCGGTCCCGCAGGCCACGTCGAGCAGCGAGGAAGCCGAGGGCAGGCGGTCTCTGACCAGCCGCGCGACCTGCGCGGCCTCGGCCGCGTAGTCCTTGCCCCGGCCGCGGTAGAACCGGTCGTAAAGCTCGGCGAACCCGCCCTCGTACATCCCTGCTCCCTCCGGAGGTGTGCTGTCGGACGGACTTGTCGGTCGGAAACCGCTAGCCGGCGTGGCGGCGCGTGAGTTCCTCCAGTCGCGGGACGATCTCCTGCGGCGTCGGGTCGGACAGCGCCTCCTCGCGAAGCTTCACCGCGTTCTCGGTGTAGGTGGGGTCCTCGACCACCTGGGTGAGGGCGCTCGCCAATGAGTCGGCATCGACCTCGTCCGGCCGGAGGTAGATTCCCGCGCCCAGTTCCGCGGTCTGCTGGCCGCGTAGCATGCAATCCCATTCATGTGCAACTGATATTTGCGGAATTCCGTGGTGCAGTGCCGTGGCCCAGGTTCCGGCCCCGCCGTGGTGGATGATCGCCGCGCAGTTCTGGAGCAGAACGCCCATCGGAACGAAATCCACCAAACGAATGTTGTCCGGTACCGCGGAGGTATCCGGACCGGAACCCGTAACCACGATTTCGCCATCGAATCGCGCGAGCTGCGCGAGCGTCCGCGCGAACTGATCGGCATCGGCGGCGAGCCCGAGTCCGGAGAACCCTCCGGTAATGCAGATGCGTCGAGTCGCACTGCCCTTCTTGAGCCAGTCCGGAACCACCGACGCGCCGTTGTAGGGCAGGGTCCGCGCGACAACGGTTTCCATTCCGGTGTCCAGCCGGAAACTCGGCGGCAACTGGTCGACCGACCACTGCCCGACCGCGAGGTCCTCGCCGAATTCGACGCCGAAGCGCCCCGCGACCTCGGTCAGCCACGTGCCCAGCGGGTCCGGCCGGTCCTCCGGCGGCCGTCGCAGGCGTTGCGCCTGGAACCGGCCGCGGAAGTAGCCGGTGAGGTCGCTGCCCCACAGCAGCCGGGCGTGCGCGGCTCCGCAGGCCCGGGCCGCGACGGCGCCGGCGAAGGTGAACGGCTCCCAGAGCACCAGGTCAGGACGCCAGTCCCGGGCGAAGTCGACCAGCTCGGCGACGAAGGAGTCGTTGTTGACCACCGGGTATACCCACCGCGAGGTGGCCTCCTGCATGCCGAGCAGGAACTCCCACGAGTGCAGCTCCTGCTCGCGGTGGTAGAAGTCCAGGTAGAAGGAGTAGCGGTGCACCTGAGCGGCGACTTCCGGGACGATGTCGAACAGCCGGTGGTCGGAGCCGACGGGTACCGCGGTGAGACCGGCGCCGATGACCGCGTCGGTGAGCGCGGGCTGGGCGGCCACGCGCACGTCGTGACCCGCGGTGCGCAGCGCCCACGCCAGCGGGACCAGTCCCTGGAAGTGCGTGCGGTGCGCGAAGGACGTCAGCAGTACCCGCACTAGTGCTCCTCGGTGGGGGTCAGGGCGGCCACCGTCCGGTCGATGCCGTCGGTGAGGGAAACCCGGGGGCGCCAGCCGGTCCGGCTGCGGAACTCGGTGGAGTCGATGTCGTCGCTGCGGAAGTCGTTGGCCTCGGCGTGCTCGGGCGCGGGCACGGTGACCACGTCGACGGCGGGGCTGCCGGTCTGCCGGGCGACGCTGCCGGAGACGGCCCGGAAGATGTCGCCGAGCGGCTCGGATCGGTCGGCGCCCAGCGCCCACGTGCCGCCGGCCAGCGCGTCGTGGTGCTCCAGCGCGGCGGCGAACGCGGTGGCCACGTCCTCGACGTGCAGCAGGTCGCGGCGCACGCCGCCGTCGTGCCACATGGTGAGCGGCTCGCCGGCGAGGGCACGCCGGATCATCGCTGCGACCACGCCCCGCCCCATGGGGCCGGACGGGCCGCTCTGGCCGTAGACGGCGGGCAGCCGCAGGATCACGCCGCGCACCCGGCCCTCGTCGGTGGCTTTGCGCAGGATGCGCTCGGCCTCGGTCTTCTGCTGCGCGTACCTGCTGGCCGCCGACGGGTTCGCGGCCTGTGCGGTGCTCGCGTAGAGCAACACGGGCGGCGTCGACCTGCGGCGATCGTGCAGCGCGCCGACGAGGTCGTGCATCAGGCCGACGTTGACCCGCTCGGCTTCCGGGTCGGAGGTGGCGCTGCGCCAGGTGGAACCGCCCGCTGCGTGCGCCACCAGGTGCACGATCACGTCGGCGTCCTCGATCGCGGCGGCGGCCCGGCCCGGTTCCAGCAGGTCGGCGCGCAGGTCCTCGACCTCCGCGGCGCCGGGCGGAACCGCGGGCGCTCCGCCGCGGGACACCGCGCGCAGCCGGACCGGGTGGTCGCGCAGCTCGCGCAGAACCGCGCTCCCGACGAAGCCGGAAGCGCCCAGAAGGGTGATCAATTGACGCGGGGAATCACTGATCCCATTCACCGGAGCATTTGCTCGCTTTCCAGGTCGGTGCTACGGGCGAAATTCAAAGAATCTCCCCAGCGCGATGTGCGGCAACCCGTCACTGGGCCACCACAGTAGGTAGCCGCCGTTGATCTTGTCAACATGCAGATGTTCACAGGTTCGTTGGCTCGACGAGGCGATGTCAACCTCTTGATCCTTCCTATATTGTTCGCCCATTGCGTGGTCGTCGAGTAGGGGGACGCGTGGCGGACCTGTCAAAGCTCTCCGACAGTCGGACTGCACAACCTGGGAGGATCGTTCGTCCGTGGCCCCTGTCGGGGTGCAATGAATCCGCCTTGCGGGCCCGTGCGCGCCAATTGCGTGCACATCTCGATCGATTTCCCGATGCCGGTGTCGAAGGTGTCGGGGCCGCGCTCGCGCACGACGAGCAGGCGGACGCCGGTCCGCATCGCGCGGTCGTCGTCGCCTCCTCGACCTCCGAGCTGCTCGACGGCCTGGCCGCCGTCGCCGACGGCCGGCCGCACGCCTCGGTGGTCCGCGGCGTGGCCCGGCCGTCCGCGCCGGTGGTGTTCGTCTTCCCGGGCCAGGGCGCGCAATGGGCCGGGATGGCGGGCGAACTCCTCGGCGAGTCAAGGGTTTTCGCCGCCGCGATGGACGCGTGCGCGCGGGCGTTCGAGCCCGTGACCGACTGGACGCTGGCGCAGGTCCTGGACTCTCCCGAGCAGTCGCGCCGCGTCGAGGTCGTCCAGCCCGCCCTGTTCGCGGTGCAGACGTCGCTGGCCGCGCTCTGGCGCTCCTTCGGCGTGACCCCCGACGCCGTGGTGGGCCACAGCATCGGCGAGCTGGCCGCCGCGCACGTGTGCGGTGCGGCCGGTGCCGCCGACGCCGCGCGCGCCGCCGCGCTGTGGAGCCGCGAGATGATTCCGTTGGTGGGCAACGGCGACATGGCAGCCGTCGCGCTCTCCGCCGACGAGATCGAGCCGCGCATCGCCCGGTGGGACGACGACGTGGTGCTGGCCGGGGTCAACGGTCCGCGCTCGGTTCTGCTGACCGGGTCGCCGGAACCGGTCGCGCGCCGGGTCCAGGAGCTCTCGGCCGAGGGGGTCCGCGCACAGGTCATCAATGTGTCGATGGCGGCGCACTCGGCGCAGGTCGACGACATCGCCGAGGGGATGCGCTCGGCCCTGGCGTGGTTCGCGCCCGGTGGCTCGGAGGTGCCCTTCTACGCCAGCCTCACCGGAGGTGCGGTCGACACGCGGGAGCTGGTGGCCGACTACTGGCGCCGCAGCTTCCGGCTGCCGGTGCGCTTCGACGAGGCGATCCGGTCCGCCCTGGAGGTCGGTCCCGGCACGTTCGTCGAAGCGAGCCCGCACCCGGTGCTGGCCGCCGCGCTCCAGCAGACGCTCGACGCCGAGGGCTCCTCGGCCGCGGTGGTCCCGACGCTGCAACGCGGGCAGGGCGGCATGCGGCGGTTCCTGCTGGCCGCGGCCCAGGCGTTCACCGGCGGCGTGGCCGTCGACTGGACCGCCGCCTACGACGACGTGGGGGCCGAACCCGGCTCTCTGCCGGAGTTCGCGCCGGCCGAGGAGGAAGACGAGCCGGCCGAGTCCGGCGTCGACTGGAACGCGCCACCGCACGTGCTGCGCGAGCGGCTGCTCGCGGTCGTCAACGGCGAGACCGCCGCGTTGGCGGGCCGCGAAGCCGACGCCGAGGCCACGTTCCGCGAGCTGGGGCTGGACTCGGTGCTGGCCGCGCAGCTGCGCGCCAAGGTGAGCGCCGCGATCGGGCGCGAGGTCAACATCGCCCTGCTCTACGACCACCCGACTCCGCGTGCGCTCGCGGAAGCACTCGCGGCGGGAACCGAGGTCGCACAACGGGAAACCCGCGCGCGGACCAACGAAGCGGCGCCCGGCGAACCGGTCGCGGTCGTCGCGATGGCCTGCCGGCTGCCCGGCGGTGTGAGCACCCCGGAGGAGTTCTGGGAGCTGCTGTCGGAGGGCCGCGACGCGGTCGCGGGACTGCCGACCGACCGCGGCTGGGACCTGGACTCGCTGTTCCACCCCGACCCCACGCGCTCGGGCACCGCGCACCAGCGCGGCGGCGGTTTCCTGACCGAGGCGACCGCGTTCGACCCGGCCTTCTTCGGCATGTCCCCGCGCGAGGCGCTGGCCGTCGACCCGCAGCAGCGGCTCATGCTCGAGCTCTCCTGGGAAGTGCTGGAACGGGCGGGAATCCCGCCGACCTCGTTGCAGGCCTCGCCCACTGGCGTGTTCGTCGGCCTGATCCCGCAGGAGTACGGCCCGCGGCTGGCCGAGGGCGGCGAAGGCGTCGAGGGCTACCTGATGACCGGTACGACCACGAGCGTCGCCTCCGGCCGCATCGCCTACACGCTCGGCCTGGAGGGCCCGGCGATCAGCGTGGACACCGCGTGCTCGTCCTCGCTGGTCGCGGTGCACCTGGCGTGCCAGTCGCTGCGGCGCGGCGAGTCGTCGCTGGCGATGGCAGGCGGTGTCACGGTGATGCCGACGCCCGGCATGCTGGTGGACTTCAGCCGGATGAACTCGCTGGCGCCGGACGGCCGGTGCAAGGCTTTCTCCGCCGGCGCCAACGGTTTCGGCATGGCCGAGGGCGCCGGGATGCTCCTGCTGGAGCGGCTTTCGGACGCCCGCCGCAACGGCCACCCGGTGCTCGCCGTGCTCAGGGGGACGGCGGTCAACTCCGACGGCGCGAGCAACGGGCTGTCGGCGCCCAACGGGCGGGCGCAGGTGCGGGTCATCCAGCAGGCGCTGGCAGAGTCCGGTCTCGGGCCCGCCGACATCGACGCCGTCGAGGCGCACGGCACCGGTACCCGACTCGGCGACCCGATCGAGGCGCGGGCGCTGTTCGAGGCGTACGGGCGCGACCGCGAGCAGCCGCTGCACCTGGGCTCGGTCAAGTCCAACCTCGGCCACACCCAGGCGGCCGCCGGTGTTGCCGGCGTGATCAAGATGGTGCTGGCGATGCGCGCGGGCACCCTTCCCCGCACTCTGCACGCATCGGAGCGGTCGAAGGAGATCGACTGGTCATCCGGTGCGATCAGCCTGCTCGACGAGCCGGAGCCGTGGCCCGCCGGCGCGCGACCGCGCCGGGCGGGGGTCTCGTCGTTCGGCATCAGCGGCACCAACGCGCACGCCATCATCGAGGAAGCTCCGCAGGTCGTCGAAGGCGAGCGGGTCGAGGCCGGCGACGTCGTGGCGCCCTGGGTGCTTTCGGCGAGCAGCGCGGAAGGTCTGCGCGCCCAGGCGGCGCGGCTGGCCGCGCACCTGCGCGAGCACCCCGGTCAGGACCCGCGCGACATCGCGTACTCGCTCGCGACGGGACGGGCCGCGCTGCCCCACCGCGCCGCCTTCGCCCCCGTCGACGAGTCCGCCGCGCTGCGCGTGCTCGACGGTCTCGCGACGGGAAACGCCGACGGTGCCGCCGTTGGAACGAGCCGGGCGCAGCAGCGCGCCGTCTTCGTCTTCCCCGGGCAGGGTTGGCAGTGGGCGGGCATGGCCGTCGACCTGCTCGACACCTCCCCGGTTTTCGCAGCCGCGTTGCGCGAGTGCGCCGACGCGCTCGAACCGCATCTGGACTTCGAGGTGATCCCGTTCCTGCGCGCGGAAGCCGCGAGGCGGGAGCAGGACGCGGCGCTGTCGACCGAGCGCGTGGACGTGGTGCAGCCCGTGATGTTCGCGGTCATGGTCTCGCTGGCGTCGATGTGGCGAGCCCACGGCGTCGAGCCGGCCGCGGTCATCGGGCACTCCCAGGGCGAGATCGCCGCCGCGTGCGTCGCGGGCGCGCTCTCGCTGGACGACGCCGCGCGCGTGGTCGCGCTGCGCAGCCGCGTCATCGCCACCATGCCCGGGAACAAGGGCATGGCCTCGATCGCCGCTCCGGCCGGCGAAGTCCGCGCGCGAATCGGTGACCGCGTCGAGATCGCCGCCGTCAACGGTCCGCGCTCGGTGGTGGTCGCCGGCGACAGCGACGAACTGGACCGGCTGGTCGCTTCCTGCACCACCGAGTGCATCCGCGCCAAGCGGCTGGCCGTGGACTACGCGTCGCACTCCTCGCACGTCGAGACGATCCGAGACGCACTGCACGCCGAGCTGGGAGAGGACTTCCACCCGCTGCCGGGGTTCGTGCCCTTCTTCTCCACCGTCACCGGGCGCTGGACGCAGCCGGACGAGCTCGACGCCGGGTACTGGTACCGGAACCTGCGCCGCACCGTGCGGTTCGCGGACGCCGTCCGTGCGCTCGCCGAGCAGGGATATCGCACGTTCCTGGAGGTCAGCGCGCACCCGATCCTCACCGCCGCGATCGAGGAGATCGGCGACGGATCGGGCGCCGACCTCTCCGCCATCCATTCGCTGCGCCGCGGTGACGGCAGCCTCGCGGACTTCGGCGAAGCGCTCTCCCGCGCGTTCGCCGCCGGTGTCGCGGTGGACTGGGAGTCGGTGCACCTGGGCACCGGAGCACGCCGGGTGCCCTTGCCCACCTACCCGTTCCAGCGCGAGCGCGTCTGGCTCGAACCGAAGCCGGTGGCGCGCCGGTCCACCGAGGTCGACGAGGTTTCCGCGCTGCGCTACCGCATCGAGTGGCGGCCCACCGGTGCCGGTGAACCCGCCCGGCTCGACGGCACCTGGCTGGTGGCGAAGTACGCCGGAACCGCGGACGAGACGAGCACCGCGGCTCGGGAGGCCCTGGAGTCGGCCGGGGCGCGGGTCCGCGAACTGGTCGTGGACGCCCGCTGCGGTCGCGACGAACTCGCGGAGCGGCTTCGTTCGGTCGGCGAGGTGGCAGGAGTGCTGTCCCTGCTCGCGGTGGACGAAGCGGAGCCGGAGGAGGCGCCGCTCGCGCTGGCTTCGCTGGCGGACACGCTCAGCCTCGTGCAGGCGATGGTGTCGGCCGAACTCGGATGTCCGCTGTGGACGGTGACGGAAAGCGCCGTCGCGACGGGGCCGTTCGAACGCGTCCGCAACGCCGCCCACGGCGCCCTGTGGGGCGTCGGGCGGGTCATCGCGCTGGAGAACCCCGCCGTGTGGGGCGGCCTGGTCGACGTGCCCGCGGGGTCGGTCGCCGAGCTGGCCCGGCACCTCGCGGCGGTCGTGTCCGGCGGCGCCGGTGAGGACCAGCTCGCGCTGCGCGCCGACGGGGTGTACGGACGCCGGTGGGTGCGCGCGGCGGCCCCGGCGACCGATGACGAGTGGAAACCCACCGGAACCGTGCTGGTCACCGGTGGCACGGGCGGTGTCGGCGGGCAGATCGCGCGCTGGCTCGCCCGGCGGGGCGCGCCCCACCTGCTGCTGGTGAGCCGCAGCGGGCCGGACGCGGACGGCGCCGGCGAACTGGTCGCCGAGCTCGAGGCGCTGGGCGCCCGGACGACCGTCGCGGCCTGCGACGTGACCGACCGCGAGTCGGTTCGCGAGCTGCTCGGCGGCATCGGTGACGACGTCCCGCTCTCGGCGGTGTTCCACGCCGCCGCCACGCTCGACGACGGCACCGTGGACACCCTCACCGGCGAGCGCATCGAGCGGGCAAGTCGCGCCAAGGTGCTCGGCGCGCGCAACCTGCACGAGCTGACGCGCGAGCTGGACCTGACCGCCTTCGTGCTGTTCTCGTCCTTCGCCTCGGCCTTCGGCGCCCCCGGGCTCGGCGGCTACGCGCCCGGCAACGCCTACCTCGACGGCCTCGCCCAGCAGCGGCGGAGCGACGGACTCCCCGCGACCGCCGTGGCGTGGGGGACGTGGGCGGGCAGCGGGATGGCCGAAGGCCCGGTGGCCGACCGCTTCCGCAGGCACGGCGTCATCGAGATGCCTCCCGAGACGGCCTGCCGGGCGTTGCAGAACGCGCTGGACCGCGCCGAGGTCTGCCCGATCGTCATCGACGTCAGGTGGGACCGGTTCCTGCTCGCCTACACCGCGCAGCGGCCGACCAGGCTCTTCGACGAGATCGACGACGCGCGGCGGGCTGCGCCGCAGGCGGCGGCCGAACCGCGGGTGGGCGCGCTGGCGTCGCTGCCCGCGCCGGAGCGCGAGAAAGCGCTGTTCGAGCTCGTGCGCTCGCACGCGGCCGCCGTCCTCGGCCACGCCTCGGCCGAGCGGGTGCCCGCCGACCAGGCCTTCGCGGAACTCGGCGTCGACTCGCTGTCGGCGCTTGAGCTGCGCAACCGGCTCGGCGCCGCGACCGGTGTCCGCCTGCCGACGACGACCGTCTTCGACCACCCCGACGTGCGGACGCTGGCGGCGCACCTGGCCGCCGAACTCGGCGGTGCGACCGGAGCCGAGCAGGCGGCACCGGCGACCACGGCCCCCGTCGACGAGCCGATCGCGATCGTCGGCATGGCGTGCCGGCTGCCCGGGGAGGTCGACTCCCCGGAGCGGCTGTGGGAGCTGATCACCTCGGGACGCGACTCCGCGGCGGAGGTCCCCGATGACCGGGGCTGGGTCCCCGACGAGCTGATGGCCTCCGACGCGGCGGGAACCCGCCGCGCCCACGGCAACTTCATGGCGGGCGCCGGTGACTTCGACGCGGCGTTCTTCGGGATCTCGCCGCGCGAGGCGCTGGCGATGGACCCGCAGCAGCGCCAGGCGCTGGAGACGACGTGGGAGGCGCTGGAAAGCGCGGGCATCCCACCGGAGACGTTGCGCGGCAGCGACACCGGCGTGTTCGTCGGCATGTCCCACCAGGGCTACGCGACCGGGCGTCCGCGCCCGGAGGACGGCGTCGACGGGTACCTGCTCACCGGCAACACCGCGAGCGTCGCGTCGGGACGCATCGCCTACGTGCTGGGGCTGGAAGGTCCCGCGCTGACGGTGGACACGGCGTGTTCGTCGTCGTTGGTGGCGTTGCACACGGCGTGTGGGTCGTTGCGTGACGGTGACTGCGGTCTTGCGGTGGCCGGTGGTGTGTCGGTGATGGCGGGTCCGGAGGTGTTCACCGAGTTCTCCCGCCAGGGCGCGCTCTCGCCGGACGGCCGGTGCAAGCCCTTCTCGGACGAGGCCGACGGATTCGGTCTCGGGGAGGGTTCGGCGTTCGTCGTGCTCCAGCGGTTGTCCGACGCCAGGCGGGAGGGCCGCCGCGTGCTCGGCGTGGTGGCCGGGTCCGCGGTGAACCAGGACGGCGCGAGCAACGGGCTCTCCGCTCCGAGCGGCGTCGCGCAGCAGCGGGTCATCCGCCGGGCGTGGGCGCGTGCGGGGATCACGGGCGCGGATGTGGCCGTGGTGGAGGCGCATGGGACCGGTACGCGGCTGGGCGATCCGGTGGAGGCGTCGGCGTTGCTGGCTACTTACGGCAAGTCGCGCGGGTCGTCGGGCCCGGTGCTGCTGGGTTCGGTGAAGTCGAACATCGGTCACGCGCAGGCGGCCGCGGGTGTCGCGGGCGTGATCAAGGTGCTGCTCGGCCTGGAACGCGGTGTGGTGCCCCCGATGCTGTGCCGGGGCGAGAGGTCGGGCCTCATCGACTGGTCCTCCGGCGAGATCGAGCTCGCAGACGGCGTGCGGGAGTGGTCGCCCGCCGCGGACGGGGTGCGCCGGGCAGGTGTGTCGGCGTTCGGGGTGAGCGGGACGAACGCGCACGTGATCATCGCCGAGCCGCCGGAACCGGAGCCCGTGCCGCAACCGCGACGCATGCTGCCCGCGACCGGGGTGGTGCCGGTCGTGCTGTCGGCCAGGACCGGGGCGGCGTTGCGGGCGCAGGCCGGCAGGCTCGCCGACCACCTCGCCGCGCATCCCGGGATCGCACCGGCCGACGTGAGCTGGACGATGGCGCGGGCCCGCCAGCACTTCGAGGAGCGGGCCGCGGTGCTCGCCGCCGACACCGCCGAGGCCGTGCACCGGTTGCGGGCGGTGGCCGACGGCGCGGTGGTTCCCGGTGTTGTCACCGGCAGTGCCTCCGACGGTGGTTCAGTGTTCGTCTTCCCTGGGCAGGGTGCCCAGTGGGAAGGCATGGCGCGGGAGTTGTTGCCGGTTCCCGTCTTCGCCGAGTCGATCGCCGAGTGCGATGCGGTGTTGTCGGAGGTGGCCGGATTCTCGGTGTCCGAGGTGCTGGAGCCACGTCCGGACGCGCCGTCGCTGGAGCGGGTCGACGTGGTGCAGCCGGTGCTGTTCGCGGTGATGGTGTCGCTGGCGCGGTTGTGGCGTGCCTGCGGTGCCGTTCCTTCGGCCGTCATAGGGCACTCGCAGGGTGAGATCGCCGCCGCGGTGGTGGCGGGAGCGTTGTCGCTGGAGGACGGCATGCGCGTCGTCGCCCGCCGGTCGAGGGCGGTGCGTGCGGTCGCGGGCCGGGGGAGCATGCTCTCGGTGCGCGGCGGCCGCTCCGACGTCGAGAAGCTGCTCGCCGACGACAGCTGGACCGGCAGGCTGGAGGTCGCCGCGGTCAACGGCCCCGACGCCGTGGTGGTGGCCGGTGACGCCCAGGCGGCGCGCGAGTTCCTGGAGTACTGCGAGGGCGTGGGCATCCGCGCCCGCGCGATCCCGGTGGACTACGCCTCGCACACCGCGCACGTCGAGCCCGTGCGCGACGAACTGGTCCAGGCGCTGGCCGGGATCACCCCGCGACGGGCCGAGGTGCCGTTCTTCTCCACCCTGACCGGCGACTTCCTCGACGGCACCGAGCTGGACGCGGGCTACTGGTACCGCAACCTGCGTCACCCGGTGGAGTTCCACTCCGCCGTGCAGGCGCTGACCGACCAGGGATACGCGACGTTCATCGAGGTCAGCCCGCACCCGGTGCTGGCGTCGAGCGTCCAGGAGACCCTCGACGACGCCGAGTCGGACGCGGCGGTGCTCGGGACGCTGGAACGCGACGCGGGCGACGCCGACCGCTTCCTCACGGCACTCGCCGACGCGCACACGCGCGGTGTCGCGGTCGACTGGGAAGCGGTGCTCGGCCGGGCCGGACTGGTCGACCTGCCGGGTTATCCTTTCCAGGGCAAGCGGTTCTGGCTGCTGCCGGACCGCACCACCCCTCGTGACGAGCTCGACGGCTGGTTCTACCGGGTCGACTGGACCGAGGTGCCGCGCTCCGAACCTGCCGCGCTGCGCGGCCGTTGGCTCGTGGTGGTGCCCGAGGGGCACGAGGAGGACGGCTGGACCGTCGAGGTGCGGTCCGCGCTCGCCGAGGCCGGCGCCGAACCGGAGGTCACGCGCGGCGTCGGCGGGCTGGTCGGTGACTGCGCGGGCGTGGTGTCGTTGCTCGCCCTCGAGGGCGATGGTGCGGTGCAAACCCTTGTGCTGGTGCGGGAACTCGACGCCGAGGGCATCGACGCGCCACTGTGGACGGTCACCTTCGGCGCGGTCGACGCGGGCAGTCCGGTGGCCCGCCCGGACCAGGCGAAGCTGTGGGGGCTGGGCCAGGTCGCGTCCCTGGAACGCGGGCCCCGCTGGACCGGCCTCGTCGACCTGCCGCACATGCCGGACCCGGAACTGCGAGGCCGTCTCACCGCGGTGCTGGCCGGCTCGGAGGACCAGGTCGCGGTGCGCGCCGACGCCGTGCGTGCGCGGCGGCTTTCCCCCGCCCACGTCACCGCCACCTCGGAGTACGCGGTGCCGGGCGGCACAATCCTGGTCACCGGTGGCACCGCCGGCCTGGGCGCGGAGGTGGCCCGGTGGCTCGCCGGTCGCGGCGCCGAACACCTCGCGCTGGTCAGCAGGCGAGGCCCGGACACCGAGGGCGTCGGCGACCTGACCGCCGAGCTGACCCGGCTCGGCGCGCGGGTGTCGGTGCACGCGTGCGACGTCAGCAGCCGCGAACCGGTGAGGGAACTCGTGCACGGCCTGATCGAGCAGGGCGACGTCGTCCGCGGTGTGGTGCACGCGGCGGGACTGCCGCAGCAGGTCGCGATCAACGACATGGACGAGGCCGCCTTCGACGAGGTGGTCGCGGCCAAGGCCGGGGGCGCGGTGCACCTGGACGAGCTGTGCTCGGACGCCGAGCTGTTCCTGCTGTTCTCCTCCGGGGCCGGGGTGTGGGGAAGCGCCCGCCAGGGCGCCTACGCCGCGGGCAACGCGTTCCTGGACGCCTTCGCCCGGCACCGCCGGGGCCGCGGCCTGCCCGCCACGTCGGTGGCGTGGGGGCTGTGGGCGGCGGGCGGCATGACCGGCGACGAGGAGGCCGTGTCGTTCCTGCGCGAGCGCGGTGTGCGGGCGATGCCCGTACCGCGCGCCCTCGCCGCCCTGGACAGGGTGCTGGCCTCCGGGGAGACGGCGGTGGTCGTGACGGACGTGGACTGGCCCGCCTTCGCCGAGTCCTACACCGCCGCCCGGCCCCGGCCGTTGCTCGACCGCATCGTCACGACCGCGCCGAGCGAGCGGGCCGGAGAACCGGAGACGGAGAGCCTGCGCGACCGGCTGGCGGGTCTGCCGCGTGCCGAGCGGACGGCGGAGCTGGTGCGCCTGGTCCGCACCAGCACCGCGACCGTGCTGGGCCACGACGACCCGAAGGCGGTGCGCGCGACCACGCCGTTCAAGGAGCTCGGGTTCGACTCGCTGGCGGCCGTCCGGCTGCGCAACCTGCTCAACGCGGCCACCGGGCTCCGCCTGCCGTCGACGCTGGTCTTCGACCACCCGAACGCCTCCGCGGTCGCCGGTTTCCTCGACGCCGAGCTCGGCACCGAGGTCCGGGGGGAGGCGCCGTCGGCCCTCGCCGGGCTGGACGCGCTGGAAGCGGCCCTGCCCGAGGTGCCCGCAACCGAGCGGGAAGAGCTGGTACAGCGCTTGGAACGGATGCTCGCCGCGCTACGCCCGGTCGCCCAGGCCGCCGACGCCTCCGGGACCGGCGCCAACCCGTCCGGCGACGACCTGGGCGAGGCGGGCGTGGACGAACTGCTCGAAGCACTCGGCCGGGAGCTCGACGGCGATTGAGGACCCCTACCCCGCAGCCGCAGAAGGGACCGAGGAACTTTGACTTCTTCCCTGCCCTAAAGGGCGGGGATTGCCATCGGGCTGGCGCCCGATGGTTCCTGCTTCACCGCCGACTGCCGAAGGGAGGACCCTTGCGGACTCACGTCAGCTCCACAGGCATCGCCGGGGGTCTTCCCGGCTACCGCTCGACCAGCGGCAAGGATGTTCTTCGCCGCGTTGATGTCCCGGTCGTGCCGGGTGCGGCATCCCGGGCACGTCCATGCCCGGGTGGAAAGGCTCAACTTCTCCAGCAGGTGCCCGCAGGCCGAGCACGTCTTGCTGGACGGGTACCAGCGGTCGATGACGACCAGCGTCTTGCCCGCGCGGGTGGTCTTGTACTCCAGTTGCCGCCGGAACTCGCCCAACGCCGCGTCCATCACGGCACGGTTCAATCCGGATTTGGCGCGCACGTTACGGCCAGGCTTGGCCACGGTGCCCTTCGCGGAGCGGGCCATTCCGGCGATGTTGAGGTCTTCGATCGCGATGGCGTCGTGCTCGCGCACCAGGTTCGTGGTGGTGCGGTGCAGGAAGTCGGTGCGGGCACACCGGATTTCGCGGTGTGCCCGTGCGACCTTGGTCTTGGCTTTGCGGCGGTTGTTCGAGCCCTTCTGCTTGCGGGCCATTTGCCGCTGGTAGCGGGCGAGGTTGCGGGCCTTGCGGTCCAGATGCTTCGGGTTGGCGATCTTCTCGCCTGTCGACAGGACAGCAAAGTCCTTCACACCCAGGTCCACCCCGACCGCGCTGCCGGTCTCGGGCTGCGGTTCGGGGTCGTCGGTGTCCACGGCCAAGGTCACATACCAGCGGCCATCCGGCTCGCGGGACACGATCACCATCGTCGGATTCAGCGTTGCGAGGGTTTCGTCGTCCCAGGACCACACGAACTCAAGCGGCGCGGTGTGCTTCGCCAGAGTCAGCTTGCCGCCGCGCAGGCGGAAAGCGCTGCGCGTGTAGTGCGCCGACTGGCGGCCGTTGCGGGGCTTGAAACGCGGGTAGCGCGCACGCCCGGCGAAGAAGTTCGCATACGCGGTGTGCTGGTGCCGAAGTGTCTGCTGCAACGGCACGCTCGACACCTCAGACAGGAACGCCGGCTCGTCGGTCTTCTTCCATGCCGTCAGCGCGGCATCGGCCTCCCTACAGGAGGTCTTTCTGCCGTGCGCGTGGTAGGCGCGGTGCCGCTCGGCGAGGGTCTTGTTCCACACCAGGCGCACGCACCCGAAGGTGCGGCCCAACTGGGCCGCCTGTTCGGGGGCCGGGTAAGCCCGAACCCTGTACGCCGTCCTCACAAAGATCATTCAACCCGATTGCCGATCACGAGTAAGCGCGGGTACGTGGTCACTGAGGAGCGCTCGGGATCGGCTCCTTCCCTGCGTGAACGCCGGCGCTTCCGCCGATTGGAGAAAAGGTGACTGACAGCGAGAAGGTGGCGGAGTACCTCCGTCGGGCGACGCTCGACCTGCGTGCCGCCCGGCAGCGCATCCGCGAGCTGGAATCCGACCCGATCGCCATCGTCAGCATGGCCTGCCGCCTGCCGGGCGGGGTGAACACCCCGCAGCGGCTGTGGGAGCTGCTGCGCGAGGGCGGTGAGACGCTGTCGGGCTTCCCCACCGACCGGGGCTGGGACCTGGCGCGGCTGCACCACCCCGACCCGGACAACCCCGGTACCAGCTACGTCGACAAGGGCGGGTTCCTCGACGACGCGGCGGGCTTCGACGCGGAGTTCTTCGGCGTCTCGCCGCGCGAGGCCGCGGCCATGGACCCGCAGCAGCGGCTGCTGCTGGAGACGAGCTGGGAGCTGGTGGAGAACGCCGGCATCGACCCGCACTCGCTGCGCGGTACCGCGACCGGCGTCTTCCTCGGAGTGGCGAAGTTCGGCTACGGCGAGGACACCGCCGCGGCGGAGGACGTCGAGGGCTACTCGGTCACCGGTGTGGCGCCCGCGGTCGCCTCCGGCCGCATCTCCTACACCATGGGCCTGGAGGGGCCGTCGATCAGCGTCGACACCGCGTGCTCGTCGTCGCTGGTGGCGCTGCACCTGGCGGTCGAGTCGCTGCGCAAGGGCGAGTCGTCGATGGCGGTCGTCGGCGGTGCCGCGGTGATGGCGACCCCGGGGGTGTTCGTCGACTTCAGCCGGCAGCGCGCGCTCGCCGCCGACGGGCGGTCGAAGGCGTTCGGTGCCGGCGCCGACGGGTTCGGCTTCTCCGAAGGCGTCACCCTGGTCCTGCTCGAGCGGCTGTCGGAGGCGCGGCGAAACGGGCACGAGGTGCTGGCGGTGGTTCGCGGCTCGGCGCTCAACCAGGACGGGGCCAGCAACGGGCTTTCCGCGCCGAGCGGGCCCGCGCAGCGCAGGGTCATCCGGCAGGCCCTCGAGAGCTGCGGTCTGGAGCCCGGCGACGTCGACGCGGTGGAGGCGCACGGCACCGGTACGGCGCTCGGCGACCCGATCGAGGCGAACGCGCTGCTGGACACCTACGGCCGCGACCGCGACGCCGACCGGCCGCTCTGGCTGGGCTCGGTGAAGTCCAACATCGGCCACACCCAGGCGGCAGCGGGCGTCACCGGCCTGCTGAAGGTGGTCCTGGCGCTGCGCAACGGGGAACTGCCCGCGACCCTGCACGTCGAGGAGCCCACGCCGCACGTCGACTGGTCGTCCGGCGGCGTGGCGCTGCTGGCGGGCAACCAGCCGTGGCGGCGCGGCGAGCGGACTCGGCGCGCCGCTGTTTCCGCGTTCGGGATCAGCGGGACGAATGCGCACGTGATCGTCGAGGAAGCTCCTGAGCGCGAGCACCGGGAGACCACCGCGCACGACGGCCGACCGGTTCCGCTGGTGGTGTCCGCGCGCAGCACGGCGGCGTTGCGGGCGCAGGCCGCCCAGATCGCCGAGCTGCTCGAACGCCCGGACGCCGACCTCGCCGGGGTCGGGCTGGGCCTGGCCACGACCCGCGCCCGCCACGAGCACCGCGCCGCCGTGGTGGCATCGACCCGCGAGGAAGCGGTGCGCGGACTGCGGGAGATCGCCGCCGGTGCCGCGACGGCCGACGCCGTGGTCGAGGGCGTCACCGAGGTGGACGGGCGCAACGTCGTCTTCCTGTTCCCGGGGCAGGGTTCGCAATGGGCCGGCATGGGTGCCGAGCTGCTGTCGTCGTCGCCGGTGTTCGCCGGGAAGATCCGGGCCTGCGACGAGTCGATGGCCCCGATGCAGGACTGGAAGGTCTCCGACGTGCTGCGTCAGGCGCCGGGGGCGCCGGGCCTGGACCGGGTCGACGTGGTGCAGCCGGTGTTGTTCGCGGTGATGGTGTCGCTGGCGGAGCTGTGGCGCTCGTACGGCGTGGAGCCCGCGGCGGTCGTGGGGCACTCGCAGGGCGAGATCGCCGCCGCGCACGTCGCCGGGGCGCTCACGTTGGAGGACGCGGCGAAGCTCGTCGTGGGCCGCAGCCGCCTGATGCGGTCGCTCTCCGGGGAGGGCGGCATGGCCGCCGTCGCGCTGGGCGAGGCCGCGGTGCGCGAGCGCCTGCGGCCGTGGCAGGACCGGCTCTCGGTGGCCGCGGTCAACGGTCCCCGGTCGGTCGTGGTCTCCGGCGAGCCCGGCGCGCTGCGGGCGTTTTCCGAGGACTGCGCGGCCGAGGGCATCCGCGTCCGCGACATCGACGTGGACTACGCCTCGCACTCGCCGCAGATCGAGCGGGTCCGCGAGGAACTCCTCGAAACGACCGGCGACATCGCGCCGCGCCCGGCGCGGGTGACGTTCCACTCCACTGTGGAGTCGCGGTCTATGGACGGCACCGAGCTGGATGCCCGGTACTGGTACCGCAACCTGCGCGAGACGGTGCGCTTCGCCGACGCCGTGACGCGGCTGGCGGAGTCGGGATACGACGCGTTCATCGAGGTCAGCCCGCATCCGGTCGTGGTCCAGGCCGTCGAGGAGGCGGTCGAAGAGGCTGACGGTGCCGAAGACGCGGTCGTAGTCGGCTCGCTGCACCGCGACGGCGGTGACCTCTCGGCCTTCCTGCGGTCGATGGCCACCGCGCACGTGTCCGGTGTGGACATCAGGTGGGACGTCGCTCTGCCCGGCGCCGCGCCCTTCGCGCTGCCGACGTATCCGTTCCAGCGCAAGCGCTACTGGCTCCAGCCCGCCGCACCCGCCGCCGCCTCCGACGAGCTGGCCTACCGCGTTTCCTGGACTCCGATCGAAAAGCCGGAGTCGGGAAACCTGGACGGCGACTGGTTGGTTGTCACACCCCTCATCAGTCCGGAGTGGACGGAAATGCTGTGCGAGGCCATCAACGCCAACGGTGGCAGGGCGTTGCGCTGCGAGGTGGACACGTCCGCTTCGCGCACTGAGATGGCCCAGGCCGTCGCACAGGCCGGAACGGGATTCCGGGGCGTGCTCTCGTTGCTGTCGTCGGACGAATCCGCCTGCCGTCCGGGGGTTCCTGCCGGTGCGGTCGGCCTGCTCACCCTGGTCCAGGCGCTGGGCGATGCCGGGGTCGACGCACCGGTGTGGTGCCTGACCCAGGGTGCGGTCCGCACTCCCGCCGACGACGACCTCGCCCGGCCTGCGCAGACCACCGCGCACGGCTTCGCGCAGGTCGCCGGGCTGGAGCTGCCGGGCCGCTGGGGCGGTGTGGTCGACCTGCCCGAATCGGTCGACGACGCGGCGCTGCGTCTGCTCGTGGCAGTCCTGCGCGGCGGCGGCCGTGCCGAGGACCACCTCGCGGTCCGGGACGGCCGCCTCCACGGCCGTCGCGTCGTCCGCGCAAGCCTGCCGCAGTCCGGCTCGCGGAGCTGGACCCCGCACGGGACCGTGCTGGTCACCGGCGCGGCGAGCCCCGTCGGCGACCAACTGGTGCGGTGGCTCGCCGACCGGGGAGCCGAGCGGCTGGTGCTGGCCGGAGCCTGTCCGGGCGACGACCTGCTGGCCGCGGTCGAGGAAGCGGGCGCATCGGCCGTCGTGTGCGCCCAGGACGCGGCGGCGCTGCGCGAGGCGCTCGGCGACGAGCCGGTGACCGCGCTCGTGCACGCCGGAACCCTGACGAACTTCGGCAGCATCAGCGAAGTCGCACCGGAGGAGTTCGCCGAGACGATCGCGGCCAAGACCGCGTTGCTCGCCGTGCTGGACGAAGTCCTCGGCGACCGGGCCGTCGAGCGGGAGGTCTACTGCTCGTCGGTCGCCGGGATCTGGGGCGGCGCCGGGATGGCCGCCTACGCGGCAGGCAGCGCCTACCTCGACGCGCTGGCCGAGCACCACCGCGCGCGGGGCCGCTCGTGCACCTCGGTCGCCTGGACGCCGTGGGCGCTGCCGGGCGGGGCGGTGGACGACGGCTACCTGCGGGAACGCGGACTGCGCAGCCTCTCCGCCGACAGGGCGATGCGCACCTGGGAGCGGGTGCTGGCCGCCGGGCCGGTGTCGGTCGCGGTGGCCGACGTGGACTGGCCGGTGCTCAGCGAAGGCTTCGCCGCCACCCGGCCGACCGCGCTGTTCGCCGAACTCGCCGGCCGCGGCGGACAGGCGGAGGCCGAGCCGGACAGCGGACCGACCGGCGAGCCGGCACAACGGCTCGCGGGGCTTTCCCCGGACGAGCAGCAGGAAAACCTGCTCGAACTCGTCGCGAACGCGGTTGCCGAGGTGCTTGGCCACGAGTCCGCCGCCGAGATCAACGTGCGCCGCGCGTTCAGCGAGCTCGGACTCGACTCGCTCAACGCGATGGCCCTGCGCAAGCGCCTGTCGGCGAGCACCGGCCTGCGGCTGCCCGCGTCGCTGGTGTTCGACCACCCCACCGTCACCGCGCTCGCGCAGCACCTGCGCGCCCGGCTCGTCGGTGACGCCGACCAGGCCGCGGTGCGCGTCGTCGGCGCGGCCGACGAGTCCGAGCCCATCGCCATCGTCGGCATCGGCTGCCGTTTCCCCGGCGGCATCGGCTCGCCCGAGCAGTTGTGGCGGGTGCTGGCCGAGGGCGCGAACCTCACCACCGGCTTCCCGGCCGACCGGGGCTGGGACATCGGGCGGCTCTACCACCCGGACCCGGACAACCCCGGCACCAGCTACGTGGACAAGGGCGGGTTCCTCACCGACGCGGCGGATTTCGACCCGGGCTTCTTCGGCATCACGCCCCGCGAAGCGCTGGCGATGGACCCGCAGCAGCGCCTCATGCTGGAGACGGCGTGGGAGGCAGTGGAACGCGCGGGCATCGACCCCGACGCCCTGCGAGGCACCGACACCGGCGTCTTCGTCGGCATGAACGGCCAGTCCTACATGCAGCTGCTGGCCGGTGAGGCCGAACGCGTCGACGGCTACCAGGGCCTCGGAAACTCCGCGAGCGTGCTCTCCGGGCGCATCGCCTACACCTTCGGCTGGGAGGGCCCGGCGCTGACGGTGGACACCGCGTGCTCGTCCTCGCTGGTCGGCATCCACCTCGCGATGCAGGCGCTGCGGCGCGGTGAGTGCTCCCTGGCGCTGGCCGGCGGCGTCACGGTCATGTCCGACCCGTACACCTTCGTCGACTTCAGCACGCAGCGCGGGCTCGCCTCCGACGGTCGCTGCAAGGCGTTCTCCGCGCGGGCCGACGGCTTCGCGCTGTCGGAAGGCGTCGCCGCGCTGGTGCTGGAGCCGCTTTCCCGGGCGCGCGCCAACGGGCACCAGGTGCTGGCCGTGCTGCGCGGCAGCGCGGTCAACCAGGACGGTGCCAGCAACGGTCTCGCCGCTCCCAACGGCCCGTCGCAGGAGCGGGTGATCCGGCAGGCGCTCGCCGCTTCGGGCGTGCCGGCCGCGGACGTCGACGTCGTGGAGGCGCACGGGACGGGCACCGAGCTCGGCGACCCGATCGAGGCCGGCGCGCTCATCGCGACCTACGGCCAGGACCGCGACCGGCCGCTGCGGCTCGGCTCGGTGAAGACCAACATCGGCCACACCCAGGCCGCGGCGGGCGCCGCGGGCGTGATCAAGGTCGTGCTGGCGATGCGGCACGGGATGCTGCCCCGGTCGTTGCACGCCGACGAGCTGTCCCCGCACATCGACTGGGAGTCGGGGGCCGTGGAGGTGCTGCGCGAGGAGGTGCCGTGGCCGGCGGGTGAGCGCCCCCGGCGGGCGGGGGTGTCGTCCTTCGGCGTCAGCGGAACCAACGCGCACGTGATCGTCGAAGAGGCACCAGCAGAGCAGGAGGCCGCCCGCACCGAGCGCGGTCCGCTGCCGTTCGTGCTGTCCGGCCGCAGCGAAGCCGTGGTCGCGGCCCAGGCCCGCGCGCTCGCCGAGCACCTGCGCGACACCCCGGAGCTCGGCCTGACCGACGCGGCGTGGACGCTCGCGACCGGCAGGGCGCGGTTCGACGTGCGAGCCGCCGTGCTCGGCGACGACCGCGCGGGCGTGTGCGCGGAGCTGGACGCGCTGGCCGAGGGCCGCCCGTCGGCCGACGCCGTCGCGCCGGTGACCTCCGCGCCGCGCAAGCCGGTCCTGGTCTTCCCCGGCCAGGGCGCGCAGTGGGTCGGCATGGCACGCGATCTGCTGGAATCCTCCGAGGTGTTCGCCGAGTCGATGAGCCGGTGCGCCGAGGCGCTCTCGCCGCACACCGACTGGAAGTTGCTCGACGTCGTCCGCGGCGACGGCGGTCCCGACCCGCACGAGCGCGTCGACGTGCTCCAGCCGGTGCTCTTCTCGATCATGGTCTCGCTGGCCGAGCTGTGGCGCGCGCACGGCGTGACCCCGGCCGCCGTCGTCGGCCACTCGCAGGGCGAGATCGCCGCGGCGCACGTGGCGGGCGCGCTGTCGCTGGAAGCCGCCGCGAAGGTGGTGGCCCTGCGCAGCCAGGTGTTGCGCGAGCTCGACGACCAGGGCGGCATGGTGTCGGTCGGCGCGTCCCGCGACGAGCTGGAGACCGTGCTCGCGCGCTGGGACGGCCGTGTCGCGGTGGCCGCCGTGAACGGGCCTGGCACCAGCGTCGTTGCCGGGCCGACCGCGGAGCTGGACGAGTTCTTCGCCGAGGCCGAGGCGCGGGAGATGAAGCCGCGCCGGATCGCCGTGCGCTACGCCTCCCACTCCCCGGAGGTGGCGCGCATCGAGGACCGGCTCGCGGCCGAGCTGGGCACCATCACCGCCGTGCGGGGCTCGGTGCCGCTGCACTCCACGGTGACCGGCGAGGTCATCGACACCTCCGCGATGGACGCCTCCTACTGGTACCGCAACCTGCGCCGACCAGTGCTCTTCGAGCAGGCGGTGCGCGGTCTGGTCGAGCAGGGCTTCGACACCTTCGTCGAGGTGAGCCCGCACCCGGTGCTGCTGATGGCGGTCGAGGAGACCGCCGAGCACGCGGGCGCGGAAGTCACCTGCGTGCCGACGCTGCGCCGCGAGCAGAGCGGACCGCACGAGTTCCTGCGCAACCTGCTGCGGGCTCACGTGCACGGCGTCGGCGCCGACCTGCGTCCGGCGGTGGCCGGGGGACGGCCGGCCGAGCTGCCCACCTACCCGTTCGAACACCAGCGCTTCTGGCCGCGGCCGCACCGGCCCGCCGACGTCTCGGCGCTGGGCGTGCGCGGCGCGGAGCACCCGCTGCTGCTCGCCGCGGTCGACGTGCCGGGCCACGGCGGTGCGGTGTTCACCGGAAGGCTTTCCACCGACGAGCAGCCGTGGCTGGCCGAACACGTCGTGGGCGGCCGGACGCTGGTGCCGGGCAGCGTCCTGGTCGATCTCGCGCTCGCCGCGGGTGAGGACGTCGGGCTGCCGGTCCTGGAGGAACTGGTGTTGCAACGGCCGCTGGTGCTGGCCGGGGCGGGGGCGCTGCTGCGCATGTCGGTCGGCGCGCCCGACGAGTCGGGGCGGCGGACGATCGACGTCCACGCCGCCGAAGACGTGGCCGACCTCGCCGACGCGCAGTGGTCGCAGCACGCCACCGGGACGCTCGCGCAGGGCGTCGCCGCGGGTCCGAGGGATACCGAGCAGTGGCCGCCGGAGGACGCCGTCCGCATCCCGCTCGACGACCACTACGACGGCCTCGCCGAGCAGGGCTACGAGTACGGACCGTCGTTCCAGGCCCTGCGAGCCGCGTGGCGCAAGGACGACTCGGTCTACGCCGAGGTGTCCATCGCGGCGGACGAGGAAGGTTACGCGTTCCACCCGGTGCTGCTCGACGCCGTGGCGCAGACGCTCAGCCTGGGCGCCCTCGGCGAGCCGGGCGGGGGAAAGCTGCCGTTCGCGTGGAACACCGTGACCCTGCACGCCTCCGGGGCGACCTCGGTGCGGGTCGTGGCGACGCCCGCCGGGGCGGACGCGATGGCCCTGCGGGTCACCGACCCGGCAGGCCACCTGGTCGCCACGGTCGACTCGCTGGTCGTCCGCAGCACCGGGGAGAAGTGGGAGCAGCCCGAACCGCGCGGTGGCGAGGGCGAGCTGCACGCTCTGGACTGGGTACGGCTAGCCGAGCCCGGCTCGACCGGTCGTGTGGTCGCGGCCGATGCCTCGGACCTCGACGCCGTCCTGCGGTCCGGTGAACCCGAACCCGACGCGGTCCTGGTCCGCTACGAACCCGAAGGCGACGACCCCCGCGCCGCGGCCCGCCACGGCGTCCTCTGGGCCGCCGCGCTCGTGCGCCGCTGGCTCGAACAGGAGGAGCTGCCGGGCGCGACGCTGGTCATCGCCACGTCCGGCGCGGTCACCGTGTCCGACGACGACAGCGTTCCCGAACCCGGCGCCGCCGCGATGTGGGGCGTGATCCGCTGTGCGCAGGCCGAGTCGCCGGACCGGTTCGTGCTCCTCGACACCGACGCGGAACCTGGGATGCTGCCTGCGGTTCCGGACAACCCGCAGCTCGCGTTGCGCGGCGACGACGTCTTCGTGCCGCGCCTCTCGCCGCTCGCACCTTCCGCGCTGACGCTTCCGGCAGGCACCCAACGTCTCGTGCCGGGTGACGGGGCGATCGACTCCGTGGCCTTCGAGCCCGCACCCGACGTCGAGCAGCCGCTCCGGGCGGGCGAGGTCCGGGTGGACGTGCGCGCCACCGGAGTCAACTTCCGCGACGTCCTCCTCGCACTCGGCATGTATCCGCAGAAGGCGGACATGGGCACCGAGGCCGCCGGTGTCGTCACGGCGGTCGGACCGGACGTGGACGCCTTCGCGCCGGGAGACCGGGTGCTCGGCCTGTTCCAGGGAGCCTTCGCGCCGATCGCGGTCACCGATCACCGGCTCCTCGCACGAGTGCCGGACGGCTGGAGCGACGCCGACGCCGCGGCCGTGCCCATCGCCTACACCACGGCGCATTACGCGCTGCACGATCTCGCGGGGCTGCGCGCGGGTCAGTCGGTGCTCATCCACGCAGCGGCAGGCGGTGTCGGCATGGCGGCCGTCGCGCTGGCCCGCCGAGCGGGGGCGGAGGTGTTGGCCACCGCCGGCCCGGCCAAGCACGGGACGCTGCGGGCGCTCGGTCTCGACGACGAGCACATCGCTTCCTCCCGGGAGACCGGTTTCGCCCGGAAGTTCCGGGAGCGCACCGGAGGCCGCGGCGTGGACGTGGTGCTCAACTCGCTCACCGGGGAACTGCTCGACGAGTCCGCGGATCTGCTCGCCGAGGACGGCGTCTTCGTCGAGATGGGCAAGACCGACCTGCGGGACGCCGGGGACTTCCGGGGCCGATACGCCCCGTTCGACCTCGGCGAGGCGGGTGACGACCGGCTCGGGGAGATCCTGCGCGAGGTCGTCGGCCTGCTGGGCGCCGGGGAGCTCGACCGGCTCCCGGTATCGGCGTGGGAGCTGGGATCCGCGCCCGCGGCGTTGCAGCACATGAGCCGGGGCAGGCACGTCGGCAAGCTCGTGCTGACCCAGCCCGCGCCGGTGGACCCGGACGGCACGGTGCTGATCACGGGTGGCACCGGCACGCTCGGACGGCTGCTCGCGCGCCACCTCGTCACCGAGCACGGCGTGCGGCACCTGCTGCTGGTCAGCAGGCGCGGCGCGGACGCGCCGGGTTCCGACGAGCTGCGCGCGGAGATCGAGGACTTGGGCGCGTCCGCGGAGATCGCGGCTTGCGACACCGCCGACCGCGACGCGCTTTCGGCGCTGCTGGACGGGCTGCCCCGGCCGCTGACCGGTGTCGTGCACGCGGCGGGTGTGCTGGCCGACGGGCTGGTCACCTCCATCGACGAGCCGGCGGTGGAGCAGGTGCTGCGCGCCAAGGTCGACGCGGCGTGGAACCTGCACGAGCTGACCGCGAACACCGGTCTGAGCTTCTTCGTGCTGTTCTCGTCCGCGGCGTCGGTGCTAGCCGGCCCGGGGCAGGGCGTGTACGCGGCCGCGAACGAGTCGCTCAACGCGCTGGCTGCCCTCCGGAGGACGCGCGGCCTTCCCGCGAAGGCGCTCGGATGGGGACTGTGGGCGCAGGCCAGCGAGATGACCAGCGGACTCGGCGACCGCATCGCCCGGACCGGGGTCGCCGCGCTGCCGACCGAGCGGGCGCTCGCACTGTTCGACAGCGCCCTGCGCCGCGGCGGTGAGGTCGTGTTCCCGCTGTCCATCAACCGTTCCGCGCTGCGCAGGGCCGAGTTCGTGCCGGAGGTCCTGCGCGGCATGGTCAGGGCGAAGCTGCGCGCCGCCGGGCAGGCCGAGGCGGCAGGGCCGAACGTGGTCGACCGGCTCGCCGGTCGGTCCGAGTCCGACCAGGTCGCCGGGCTGGCCGAACTGGTGCGTTCACACGCGGCGGCGGTCTCCGGGTACGGCTCGGCCGACCAGCTCCCCGAGCGCAAGGCGTTCAAGGACCTCGGTTTCGACTCGCTGGCCGCGGTGGAGCTGCGCAACCGCCTCGGTACCGCGACCGGCGTGCGGCTGCCCAGCACGTTGGTGTTCGACCACCCGACTCCGCTGGCGGTGGCCGAACACCTGCGGGACAGGCTGTTCGCGGCCTCACCGGCGGTGGACATCGGCGACCGGCTGGACGAGCTGGAGAAGGCGCTCGAAGCCCTGTCCGCCGAGGACGGGCACGACGACGTGGGCCAGCGCCTGGAGTCGCTGCTGCGCCGGTGGAACAGCAGGCGGGCGGACGCCCCGAGCACGTCCGCGATCAGCGAGGACGCCAGTGACGACGAGCTGTTCTCGATGCTCGACCAGCGGTTCGGCGGGGGAGAGGACCTGTAGATGAGCGGTGACAACGGCATGACCGAGGAAAAGCTCCGGCGCTACCTCAAGCGCACCGTCACCGAGCTCGACTCGGTGACCGCGCGCCTGCGTGAAGTCGAGCACCGGGCCGGTGAGCCGATCGCGATCGTCGGCATGGCGTGCCGGTTCCCCGGCGACGTGGACTCGCCGGAGTCGTTCTGGGAGTTCGTGTCCGGCGGCGGGGACGCCATCGCGGAGGCCCCCGCCGACCGCGGCTGGGAGCCGGACCCCGACGCGCGGCTGGGCGGGATGCTCGCGGCCGCGGGCGACTTCGACGCGGGCTTCTTCGGGATCTCGCCGCGCGAGGCGCTGGCGATGGACCCGCAGCAGCGGATCATGCTGGAGATCTCGTGGGAGGCGCTGGAGCGCGCCGGCCACGATCCGGTGTCCCTGCGCGGCAGCGCGACCGGGGTGTTCACCGGTGTCGGCACCGTGGACTACGGCCCGCGACCCGACGAGGCCCCGGACGAGGTCCTGGGCTACGTCGGCACCGGCACCGCCTCCAGCGTCGCCTCCGGCCGGGTCGCCTACTGCCTGGGCCTGGAAGGCCCGGCGATGACCGTCGACACCGCCTGTTCCTCCGGGCTCACCGCCCTGCACCTGGCGATGGAGTCGCTGCGCCGGGACGAGTGCGGCCTGGCGCTGGCCGGCGGCGTGACGGTGATGAGCAGTCCCGGGGCGTTCACCGAGTTCCGCAGCCAGGGCGGGCTCGCCGCCGACGGCCGCTGCAAGCCGTTCTCGAAGGCCGCCGACGGGTTCGGCCTGGCCGAGGGTGCCGGGGTCCTGGTGCTGCAACGGCTGTCGGCCGCGCGGCGGGAGGGCAGACCGGTGCTGGCCGTGCTGCGGGGCTCGGCGGTCAACCAGGACGGCGCCAGCAACGGGCTGACCGCGCCGAGCGGACCCGCGCAGCAGCGGGTCATCCGCCGGGCGCTGGAGAACGCCGGTGTCCGGGCGGGCGACGTCGACTACGTGGAGGCCCACGGCACCGGCACCAGGCTGGGCGACCCCATCGAGGTGCACGCGCTGCTCTCGACCTACGGCGCGGAACGCGACCCGGACGATCCACTGTGGATCGGTTCGGTCAAGTCCAACATCGGCCACACCCAGGCCGCCGCCGGCGTCGCCGGGGTGATGAAGGCGGTGCTGGCGCTGCGGCACGGCGAGATGCCGCGCACGCTGCACTTCGACGAGCCCTCGCCGCAGATCGAGTGGGACCTGGGCGCGGTGTCGGTGGTGTCGCAGGCGCGGTCGTGGCCCGCCGGCGAGAGGCCCCGCAGGGCGGGCGTCTCCTCGTTCGGCATCAGCGGCACCAACGCGCACGTCATCGTCGAAGAGGCGCCCGAGGCCGACGAGCCCGAGCCGGCACCCGACTCGGGTCCGGTCCCGCTGGTGTTGTCCGGCCGCGACGAGCAGGCGATGCGGGCGCAGGCGGGACGGCTGGCAGACCACCTCGCCCGCGAGCCGCGGAACTCGTTGCGCGACACCGGTTTCACGCTGGCCACCCGCCGCAGCGCGTGGGAGCACCGCGCGGTGGTGGTCGGCGACCGCGACGACGCCCTCGCCGGGCTGCGCGCGGTGGCCGACGGCCGCATCGCCGACCGGACGGCCACCGGGCAGGCCCGAACTCGCCGCGGCGTCGCGATGGTGTTCCCCGGCCAGGGCGCGCAGTGGCAGGGGATGGCCCGCGACCTGCTGCGGGAGTCGCAGGTATTCGCCGACTCGATCCGCGACTGCGAGCGGGCGCTGGCCCCGCACGTCGACTGGTCGCTGACCGACCTGCTCAGCGGCGCGCGACCGCTGGACCGGGTCGACGTCGTCCAGCCCGCGCTCTTCGCCGTCATGGTGTCGCTGGCGGCGCTGTGGCGCTCCCACGGCGTCGAGCCCGCCGCGGTCGTCGGCCACTCGCAGGGCGAGATCGCCGCCGCGCACGTCGCCGGCGCGCTCACCCTGGAGGACGCCGCCAAGCTCGTCGCGGTCCGGAGCCGGGTCCTGCGCCGGCTCGGCGGCCAGGGCGGCATGGCGTCGTTCGGGCTGGGCACCGAGCAGGCGGCCGAACGGATCGGGCGCTTCGCGGGCGCGCTCTCCATCGCCTCGGTCAACGGCCCCCGGTCGGTCGTCGTCGCGGGGGAGAGCGGGCCGCTGGACGAGCTGATCGCCGAGTGCGAGGCCGAAGGCATAACGGCGCGCCGCATCCCCGTCGACTACGCCTCCCACTCACCGCAGGTGGAGTCGCTGCGCGAGGAGCTGCTGACCGAGCTGGCGGGCATCTCCCCGGTGTCGGCGGACGTGGCGCTCTACTCGACCACGACCGGGCAGCCCATCGACACCGCCACGATGGACACCGCCTACTGGTACGCGAACCTGCGCGAGCAGGTCCGCTTCCAGGACGCGACGCGGCAGCTCGCCGAGGCGGGGTTCGACGCGTTCGTCGAGGTCAGCCCGCATCCGGTGCTGACCGTCGGCATCGAGGCCACGCTGGACTCCGCGCTCCCGGCCGACGCCGGCGCCTGCGTCGTGGGCACCCTGCGGCGGGACCGCGGCGGCCTGGCCGACTTCCACACCGCGCTCGGCGAGGCGTACGCGCAGGGCGTGGAGGTCGACTGGAGCCCCGCCTTCGCCGACGCGCGGCCGGTCGAGCTGCCCGTCTACCCGTTCCAGCGGCAGCGGTACTGGCTGCCCATCCCCACCGGCGGGCGCGCACGGGACGAGGACGACGACTGGCGCTACCAGGTCGTATGGCGGGAAGCCGAGTGGGAGAGCGCTTCGCTGGCCGGACGCGTGCTGCTGGTGACCGGACCGGGCGTGCCGTCCGAGTTGTCGGACGCCATCCGAAGTGGACTGGAGCAGAGCGGTGCGACGGTCCTGACCTGCGACGTGGAATCCCGTTCGACCATCGGCACCGCACTGGAGGCCGCCGACACCGACGCTCTGTCCACTGTGGTGTCGCTGCTGTCCCGCGACGGCGAGGCCGTCGATCCGTCGCTGGACGCGCTCGCCCTGGTCCAGGCCCTCGGAGCGGCCGGGGTCGAAGCACCGCTGTGGGTGCTGACCCGCAACGCCGTGCAGGTGGCCGACGGCGAACTGGTCGATCCGGCGCAGGCCATGGTGGGCGGTCTCGGCCGCGTGGTCGGCATCGAGCAGCCGGGGCGCTGGGGCGGTCTGGTGGACCTGGTCGACGCCGATGCCGCGTCGATCCGGTCGCTGGCCGCGGTGCTGGCGGACCCGCGCGGCGAGGAGCAGGTCGCGATCCGGGCGGACGGGATCAAGGTGGCGAGGCTCGTGCCCGCCCCCGCCCGCGCCGCACGCACCCGCTGGAGCCCTCGCGGCACCGTGCTGGTCACCGGCGGCACCGGAGGGATCGGCGCGCACGTCGCCCGCTGGCTGGCCCGCTCGGGCGCCGAGCACCTGGTGCTGCTGGGCAGGCGCGGTGCCGACGCACCCGGCGCGTCCGAGCTGAGGGAGGAGCTGACCGCGCTCGGCACGGGCGTGACCATCGCCGCCTGCGACGTCGCCGACCGGGCGCGGCTCGAAGCGGTGCTCGCCGCGGAGCGCGCCGAGGGACGCACGGTCAGCGCCGTGATGCACGCGGCGGGGGTTTCCACGTCCACGCCCCTCGACGACCTCACCGAAGCCGAGTTCACCGAGATCGCCGACGTGAAGGTGCGCGGCACCGTCAACCTGGACGAGCTCTGCCCGGACCTCGACGCGTTCGTGTTGTTCTCCTCCAACGCGGGCGTGTGGGGCAGTCCGGGGCTCGCCTCCTACGCGGCGGCCAACGCCTTCCTCGACGGCTTCGCGCGGCGGCGCCGGAGCGAGGGCGCGCCGGTGACGTCCATCGCCTGGGGGCTCTGGGCCGGGCAGAACATGGCCGGGGACGAGGGCGGCGAGTACCTGCGCAGCCAGGGCCTGCGGGCCATGGACCCGGATCGGGCCGTCGAGGAACTGCACATCACCCTCGACCACGGTCAGACGTCCGTGTCGGTCGTGGACATGGATCGCAGGCGGTTCGTCGAGCTGTTCACCGCGGCCCGGCACCGGCCGCTGTTCGACGAGATCGCCGGTGCCCGGGCGGAAGCCCGGCAGAGCGAGGAGGGCCCGGCGCTCGCCCAGCGGCTCGCGGCGCTGTCGACGGCCGAGAGGCGCGAGCACCTCGCCCACCTGATCCGCGCCGAGGTCGCCGCGGTGCTCGGCCACGGCGACGACGCGGCGATCGACCGCGACCGCGCCTTCCGCGACCTCGGCTTCGACTCCATGACCGCCGTCGACCTGCGGAACCGGCTCGCCGCGGTGACCGGGGTGCGGGAAGCCGCGACGGTGGTCTTCGACCACCCGACCATCACCCGGCTCGCCGACCACTACCTGGAGCGGCTCGTCGGCGCAGCAGAGGCGGAGCAAGCCCCGGCGCTCGTGCGCGAGGTGCCGAAGGATGCCGACGACCCGATCGCGATCGTCGGCATGGCCTGCCGCTTCCCCGGCGGCGTGCACAACCCCGGTGAGCTGTGGGAGTTCATCGTCGGCGGCGGAGACGCCGTGACGGAGATGCCCACCGACCGCGGCTGGGACCTCGACGCGCTGTTCGACCCCGACCCGCAGCGCCACGGAACCAGCTACTCGCGACACGGCGCGTTCCTCGACGGGGCCGCCGACTTCGACGCGGCGTTCTTCGGGATCTCGCCGCGCGAGGCGCTGGCGATGGACCCGCAGCAGCGCCAGGTCCTGGAAACGACGTGGGAGCTGTTCGAGAACGCCGGCATCGACCCGCACTCGCTGCGGGGCAGCGACACCGGCGTCTTCCTCGGCGCCGCGTACCAGGGCTACGGCCAGGACGCGGTGGTGCCCGAGGACAGCGAGGGCTACCTGCTCACCGGCAACTCCTCCGCCGTGGTGTCCGGCCGGGTCGCCTACGTGCTGGGGCTGGAAGGCCCCGCGGTCACGGTGGACACGGCGTGTTCGTCGTCGTTGGTGGCCTTGCATTCGGCGTGTGGGTCGTTGCGTGACGGTGACTGCGGTCTTGCGGTGGCCGGTGGTGTGTCGGTGATGGCGGGCCCGGAGGTGTTCACCGAGTTCTCCCGCCAGGGCGGCTTGGCCGTGGACGGGCGCTGCAAGGCGTTCTCCGCGGAGGCCGACGGCTTCGGTTTCGCCGAGGGCGTCGCGGTGGTCCTGCTCCAGCGGTTGTCCGACGCCCGCAGGGCGGGTCGCCAGGTGCTCGGCGTGGTCGCGGGCTCGGCGATCAACCAGGACGGCGCGAGCAACGGTCTCGCGGCGCCGAGCGGCGTCGCCCAGCAGCGCGTGATCCGCAAGGCGTGGGCGCGTGCGGGGATCACGGGCGCGGATGTGGCCGTGGTGGAGGCGCATGGGACCGGTACGCGGCTGGGCGATCCGGTGGAGGCGTCGGCGTTGCTGGCTACTTACGGCAAGTCGCGCGGGTCGTCGGGCCCGGTGCTGCTGGGTTCGGTGAAGTCGAACATCGGTCACGCGCAGGCGGCCGCGGGTGTCGCGGGCGTGATCAAGGTGGTCCTGGGGTTGAACCGCGGCCTGGTGCCGCCGATGCTCTGCCGCGGCGAGCGGTCGCCGCTGATCGAATGGTCCTCGGGTGGTGTGGAACTTGCCGAGGCCGTGAGCCCGTGGCCTCCGGCCGCGGACGGGGTGCGCCGGGCCGGTGTGTCGGCGTTCGGGGTGAGCGGGACGAACGCGCACGTGATCATCGCCGAGCCCCCGGAGCCCGAGCCGCTGCCGGAACCCGGACCGGTGGGCGTGCTGGCCGCTGCGAACTCGGTGCCCGTACTGCTGTCGGCCAGGACCGAGACCGCGTTGGCAGCGCAGGCGCGGCTCCTGGAGTCCGCAGTGGACGACTCGGTTCCGTTGACGGCATTGGCTTCCGCGCTGGCCACCGGACGCGCCCACCTGCCGCGTCGTGCGGCGTTGCTGGCAGGCGACCACGAACAGCTCCGCGGGCAGTTGCGAGCGGTCGCCGAGGGCGTTGCGGCTCCCGGTGCCACCACCGGAACCGCCTCCGCCGGCGGCGTGGTTTTCGTCTTCCCAGGTCAGGGTGCTCAGTGGGAGGGCATGGCCCGGGGCTTGCTCTCGGTCCCCGTCTTCGCCGAGTCGATCGCCGAGTGCGATGCGGTGTTGTCGGAGGTGGCCGGGTTCTCGGCCTCCGAAGTGCTGGAGCAGCGTCCGGACGCGCCGTCGCTGGAGCGGGTCGACGTCGTACAGCCGGTGTTGTTCTCCGTGATGGTGTCGCTGGCGCGGCTGTGGGGCGCTTGCGGAGTCAGCCCCTCGGCCGTCATCGGCCATTCGCAGGGCGAGATCGCCGCCGCGGTGGTGGCCGGGGTGTTGTCGCTGGAGGACGGCGTGCGCGTCGTGGCCCTGCGCGCGAAGGCGTTGCGTGCGCTGGCGGGCAAGGGCGGCATGGTCTCGTTGGCGGCTCCCGGTGAACGCGCCCGCGCGCTGATCGCACCGTGGGAGGACCGGATCTCCGTCGCGGCGGTCAACTCCCCGTCCTCGGTCGTGGTCTCCGGCGATCCGGAGGCGCTGGCCGAACTCGTCGCACGTTGCGAGGACGAGGGCGTGCGCGCCAAGACGCTCCCGGTGGACTACGCCTCGCACTCCCGCCACGTCGAGGAGATCCGCGAGACGATCCTCGCCGACCTCGACGGCATCTCCGCGCGGCGTGCCGCCATCCCGCTCTACTCCACGCTGCACGGCGAACGGCGCGACGGCGCCGACATGGGTCCGCGGTACTGGTACGACAACCTGCGCTCCCAGGTGCGCTTCGACGAGGCGGTCTCGGCCGCCGTCGCCGACGGTCACGCCACCTTCGTCGAGATGAGCCCGCACCCGGTGCTCACCGCGGCGGTGCAGGAGATCGCCGCGGACGCCGTGGCCATCGGGTCGCTGCACCGCGACACCGCGGAGGAGCACCTGATCGCCGAGCTCGCCCGGGCGCACGTGCACGGCGTGGCCGTGGACTGGCGGAACGTCTTCCCGGCGGCACCTCCGGTGGCGCTGCCCAACTACCCGTTCGAGCCCCAGCGGTACTGGCTCGCGCCGGAGGTGTCCGACCAGCTCGCCGACAGCCGCTACCGCGTCGACTGGCGACCGCTGGCCACCACGCCGGTGGACCTGGAAGGCGGCTTCCTGGTCCACGGGTCCGCACCGGAGTCGCTGACCAGCGCAGTCGAGAAGGCCGGAGGCCGCGTCGTGCCGGTCGCCTCGGCCGACCGCGAAGCGCTCGCGGCGGCCCTGCGGGAGGTGCCGGGCGAGGTCGCCGGCGTGCTCTCGGTCCACACCGGCGCCGCAACGCACCTCGCCCTGCACCAGTCGCTGGGTGAGGCCGGCGTGCGGGCCCCGCTCTGGCTGGTCACCAGCCGAGCGGTCGCGCTCGGGGAGTCCGAGCCGGTCGATCCCGAGCAGGCGATGGTGTGGGGTCTCGGGCGCGTCATGGGCCTGGAGACCCCGGAACGGTGGGGCGGTCTGGTGGACCTGCCCGCCGAACCCGCGCCGGGGGACGGCGAGGCGTTCGTCGCCTGCCTCGGCGCGGACGGCCACGAGGACCAGGTCGCGATCCGTGACCACGCCCGCTACGGCCGCCGCCTCGTCCGCGCCCCGCTGGGCACCCGCGAGTCGAGCTGGGAGCCGGCGGGCACGGCGCTGGTCACCGGCGGCACCGGTGCGCTCGGCGGCCACGTCGCCCGCCACCTCGCCAGGTGCGGGGTGGAGGACCTGGTGCTGGTCAGCAGGCGCGGCGTCGACGCTCCCGGCGCGGCCGAGCTGGAAGCCGAACTGGTCGCCCTCGGCGCGAAGACGACCATCACCGCCTGCGACGTGGCCGACCGCGAGCAGCTCTCCAAGCTGCTGGAAGAACTGCGCGGGCAGGGACGTCCGGTGCGGACCGTCGTGCACACCGCCGGGGTGCCCGAATCGAGGCCGCTGCACGAGATCGGCGAGCTGGAGTCGGTCTGCGCGGCGAAGGTGACCGGGGCCCGGCTGCTCGACGAGCTGTGCCCGGACGCCGAGACCTTCGTCCTGTTCTCGTCCGGAGCGGGGGTGTGGGGCAGTGCGAACCTCGGCGCCTACTCCGCGGCCAACGCCTACCTCGACGCGCTGGCCCACCGCCGCCGTGCGGAAGGCCGTGCGGCGACGTCCGTCGCGTGGGGCGCCTGGGCGGGCGAGGGCATGGCCACCGGCGACCTCGAGGGGCTCACCCGGCGCGGCCTGCGCCCGATGGCGCCCGAGCGCGCGATCCGCGCGCTGCACCAGGCGCTGGACAACGGCGACACGTGCGTTTCGATCGCCGACGTCGACTGGGAGCGCTTCGCGGTCGGCTTCACCGCCGCCCGGCCGCGTCCGCTGCTGGACGAGCTCGTCACGCCGGCGGTGGGGGCCGTCCCCGCGGTGCAGGCGGCCCCGGCGCGGGAGATGACGTCGCAGGAGTTGCTGGAGTTCACGCACTCGCACGTCGCGGCGATCCTCGGGCATTCCAGCCCGGACGCGGTCGGGCAGGACCAGCCGTTCACCGAGCTCGGCTTCGACTCGCTGACCGCGGTCGGGCTGCGCAACCAGCTCCAGCAGGCCACCGGGCTCGCGCTGCCCGCGACCCTGGTGTTCGAGCACCCCACGGTCCGCAGGTTGGCCGACCACATAGGACAGCAGCTCGACAGCGGGACTCCCGCCCGGGAAGCGAGCAGCGCTCTTCGCGACGGCTACCGGCAGGCGGGCGTGTCGGGCAGGGTCCGGTCCTACCTCGACCTGCTGGCGGGGCTGTCGGACTTCCGCGAGCACTTCGACGGCTCCGACGGGTTCTCCCTCGATCTCGTGGACATGGCCGACGGTCCCGGAGAGGTCACGGTGATCTGCTGCGCGGGAACGGCGGCGATCTCCGGTCCGCACGAGTTCACCCGGCTCGCCGGGGCGCTGCGCGGAATCGCTCCGGTTCGGGCCGTGCCCCAGCCCGGCTACGAGGAGGGCGAACCTCTGCCGTCGTCGATGGCGGCGGTGGCGGCGGTGCAGGCCGATGCGGTCATCAGGACACAGGGGGACAAGCCGTTCGTGGTGGCCGGTCACTCCGCGGGGGCACTGATGGCCTACGCGCTGGCGACCGAACTGCTCGATCGCGGGCACCCGCCACGCGGTGTCGTCCTGATCGACGTCTACCCGCCCGGTCACCAGGACGCGATGAACGCCTGGCTGGAGGAGCTGACCGCCACGCTGTTCGACCGCGAGACGGTGCGGATGGACGACACCAGGCTCACCGCCCTGGGCGCCTACGACCGCCTCACCGGTCAGTGGCGACCCCGGGAAACCGGGCTGCCGACGCTGCTGGTCAGCGCCGGCGAGCCGATGGGTCCGTGGCCCGACGACAGCTGGAAGCCGACGTGGCCCTTCGAGCACGACACCGTCGCCGTCCCCGGCGACCACTTCACGATGGTGCAGGAACACGCCGACGCGATCGCGCGGCACATCGACGCCTGGCTGGGCGGAGGGAATTCATGACCACGACCGATCGCGCCGGGCTGGGCAGGCAGCTCCAGATGATCCGCGGCCTGCACTGGGGTTACGGCAGCAACGGCGACCCTTACCCGATGCTGCTGTGCGGACACGACGACGACCCGCAGCGCCGGTACCGCTCGATGCGCGAGTCCGGTGTGCGGCGCAGCCGCACCGAGACGTGGGTGGTGGCCGACCACGCCACCGCCCGGCAGGTGCTCGACGACCCCGCGTTCACCCGCGCCACCGGACGCACACCGGAATGGATGCGGGCCGCGGGCGCGCCACCCGCCGAGTGGGCCCAGCCGTTCCGGGACGTGCACGCCGCGTCCTGGGAAGGCGAGGTCCCCGACGTCGGGGAACTGGCGGAGAGCTTCGCCGGTCTGCTCCCCGGCGCGGGCGCGCGGCTGGACCTGGTCGGCGACTTCGCCTGGCAGGTACCGGTGCAGGGCATGACCGCCGTGCTCGGCGCAGCCGGAGTGCTGCGCGGCGCCGCGTGGGACGCCCGCGTCAGCCTGGACGCCCAGCTCAGCCCGCAGCAGCTCGCGGTGACCGAAGCAGCGGTCGCGGCACTGCCCGCCGACCCCGCACTGCGCGCCCTGTTCGCCGGGGCCGAGATGACCGCGAACACCGTGGTCGACGCGGTCCTGGCCGTCTCGGCCGAACCGGGGCTGGCCGAACGGATCGCCGACGACCCCGCCGCCGCGCAGCGAACCGTCGCCGAGGTGCTGCGCCTGCACCCGGCATTGCACCTGGAGCGGCGCACGGCCACCGCAGAGGTGCGGCTCGGCGAGCACGTGATCGGCGAAGGCGAGGAGGTCGTGGTCGTCGTCGCGGCGGCCAACCGCGACCCGGAGGTCTTCGCCGAGCCCGACCGCCTCGACGTGGACCGCCCCGACGCCGACCGCGCGCTGTCGGCACATCGCGGCCACCCCGGCAGGCTGGAGGAGCTGGTCACCGCGCTCGCCACCGCCGCACTGCGGGCCGCGGCCAAGGCGCTGCCCGGACTCACGCCCAGCGGCCCGGTCGTCCGGCGCCGCCGATCACCCGTCCTGCGGGGAACCAACCGCTGCCCCGTCGAGCTCTGAGGTAACCGCGATGCGCGTCGTCTTCTCCTCCATGGCCAGCAAGAGCCACCTCTTCGGCCTCGTCCCCCTCGCATGGGCGTTCCGCGCGGCGGGGCACGAGGTCCGCGTGGTCGCGTCCCCGGCGCTCACCGAGGACATCACCGCGGCCGGGCTGACCGCCGTCCCGGTCGGCACCGACGTCGACCTCGTGGACTTCATGACCCACGCGGGCCACGACATCATCGACTACGTCCGGAGCCTGGACTTCAGCGAGCGGGACCCCGCCACCTTGACCTGGGAGCACCTGCTGGGCATGCAGACCGTGCTCACCCCGACCTTCTACGCCCTGATGAGCCCGGACACGCTCATCGAAGGCATGGTCTCGTTCTGCCGGAAGTGGCGGCCCGACCTGGTCATCTGGGAGCCGCTCACCTTCGCCGCGCCCATCGCGGCGGCGGTGACCGGAACGCCGCACGCGCGGCTGCTGTGGGGACCCGACATCACCACCCGGGCGCGGCAGAACTTCCTCGGCCTGCTGCCCGACCAGCCGGAGGAGCACCGGGAGGACCCGCTCGCCGAGTGGCTCACCTGGACGCTGGAGAAGTACGGCGGCCCGGCCTTCGACGAGGAGGTGGTCGTCGGGCAGTGGACGATCGACCCCGCCCCGGCCGCGATCAGGCTCGACACCGGCCTGAAGACCGTCGGGATGCGCTACGTCGACTACAACGGGCCGTCCGTGGTGCCGGAATGGCTGCACGACGAGCCCGAGCGCCGCCGCGTGTGCCTCACGCTCGGGATCTCCAGCCGCGAGAACAGCATCGGGCAGGTCTCCATCGAGGAGCTGCTGGGTGCCGTCGGCGACGTCGACGCCGAGATCATCGCGACCTTCGACGCGCAGCAGCTAGAAGGCGTCGCGAACATCCCGGACAACGTCCGCACGGTCGGCTTCGTCCCGATGCACGCGCTGCTGCCGACCTGCGCGGCGACGGTGCACCACGGCGGACCCGGGAGCTGGCACACCGCGGCGATCCACGGCGTGCCGCAGGTGATCCTGCCCGACGGCTGGGACACCGGCGTGCGCGCGCAGCGCACGCAGGAATTCGGGGCGGGGATCGCGCTGCCCGTGCCCGAGCTGACCCCCGACCAGCTCCGGGAGTCGGTGAAGCGGGTCCTCGACGACCCGGCCCACCGCGCCGGCGCGGCGCGGATGCGCGACGACATGCTCGCGGAGCCGTCACCGGCCGAGGTCGTCGGCATCTGCGAGGAACTGGCCGCAGGAAGGAGAGAACCACGATGACCACCGACGCCGCGACGCACGTGCGGCTCGGGCGTTCCGCGCTGCTCACCAGCAGGCTCTGGCTCGGCACGGTGAACTTCAGCGGACGCGTCGAGGACGACGACGCGCTGCGCCTGATGGACCACGCCCGGGACCGCGGCATCAACTGCCTCGACACCGCCGACATGTACGGCTGGCGGCTCTACAAGGGCCACACCGAGGAGCTGGTGGGCAGGTGGCTGGCCCAGGGCGGCGGACGGCGCGAGGACACCGTGCTGGCGACCAAGGTCGGCGGCGAGATGAGCGAGCGCGTCAACGACAGCGGGCTGTCGGCGCGGCACATCATCGCCTCCTGCGAGGGATCGCTGCGCAGGCTGGGCGTCGACCACATCGACGTCTACCAGATGCACCACATCGACCGGTCCGCGCCGTGGGACGAGGTGTGGCAGGCCATGGACAGCCTCGTCGCCAGCGGCAAGGTCTCCTACGTCGGCTCGTCGAACTTCGCGGGCTGGCACATCGCCGCCGCGCAGGAGAACGCCGCCCGCCGCCACTCCCTGGGCATGGTCTCCCACCAGTGCCTGTACAACCTGGCGGTCCGGCACGCCGAGCTGGAGGTGCTGCCCGCCGCGCAGGCCTACGGGCTCGGCGTCTTCGCCTGGTCGCCGCTGCACGGCGGCCTGCTCAGCGGAGCGCTGGAGAAGCTGGCCGCGGGCACCGCGGTGAAGTCGGCGCAGGGCCGTGCGCAGGTGCTGTTGCCGTCCCTGCGCCCGGCGATCGAGGCCTACGAGAAGTTCTGCCGCAACCTCGGCGAAGACCCGGCCGAGGTGGGGCTCGCATGGGTGCTGTCCCGGCCCGGCATCGCCGGCGCCGTCATCGGCCCGCGAACCCCCGAGCAGCTCGACTCCGCGCTGAAGGCGTCCGCGATGACCCTGGACGAGCAGGCGCTGTCCGAACTGGACGAGATCTTCCCCGCGGTGGCCTCCGGCGGCGCGGCGCCGGAAGCCTGGTTGCAGTGAGCACAAGAGGAACCGAGAAAGGATACGGCTGGTGAGCGTGAAGCAGAAGTCAGCGTTGCAGGACCTGGTCGACTTCGCCAAGTGGCACGTGTGGACCAGGGTGCGGCCGTCCAGCCGTGCGCGCCTGGCCTACGAGCTGTTCGCCGACGACCACGAGGCCACGACCGAGGGCGCCTACATCAACCTCGGCTACTGGAAGCCCGGGTGCGCCGGCCTGGAGGAGGCCAACCAGGAGCTGGCGAACCAGCTCGCCGAGGCCGCGGGGATCAGCGAGGGCGACGAGGTGCTCGACGTCGGGTTCGGGCTCGGCGCGCAGGACTTCTTCTGGCTCGAGACGCGCAAGCCGGCCAGGATCGTCGGCGTCGACCTGACCCCGAGCCACGTCCGCATCGCCTCCGAGCGCGCGGAGCGCGAGAACGTGCAGGACCGCCTGCAGTTCAAGGAGGGCTCGGCGACCGACCTGCCCTTCGGCGCGGAGACCTTCGACCGCGTCACCTCCCTGGAGTCGGCCCTGCACTACGAGCCGCGGACCGACTTCTTCAAGGGCGCGTTCGAGGTGCTCAAGCCCGGAGGCGTGCTGGCCATCGGCGACATCATCCCGCTCGACCTGCGCGAGCCCGGTTCCGACGGACCGCCGAAGCTGGCGCCGCAGCGGTCGGGATCGCTGTCCGGCGGCATCCCGGTGGAGAACTGGGTGCCCCGCGAGACCTACGCCAAGCAGCTCCGCGAAGCGGGCTTCGTCGACGTCGAGGTGAAGTCGGTCCGCGACAACGTGATGGAGCCCTGGCTGGACTACTGGCTGCGCAAGCTGCAGGACGAGTCGTTCAAGAAGAGCGTGAGCAGGCTCTTCTACAGCCAGGTCAAGCGGTCGCTGACCAGCGACTCGGGCATGAAGGGCGAGCTGCCCGCGCTCGACTTCGTGATCGCCTCAGCCCGCAAGCCCGGCGCGTAGCAGGTCCCGGCGCACGGCACCGGCCACCTCGGTGACCTGTTCACCCAGGTAGAAGTGCCCGCCGGGGAAGGTCCTGGTCCGGCCGGGGATGACCGAGTGCTGCAACCAGCGCTCGGCGTCCCCGGTCGCGGTCAGCGGGTCGGCGTCGCCGCACAGCGCGGTGATGCCGGCCCGCAGCGGTGGTCCGTCCGCCCAGGCGTAGGAGCGCAGCACGCGGTAGTCGGCGCGCAGCACCGGCAGCGACATGGCGAGCAGGGCCTCGTCGGCCAGCGCCGCCTCGCTGGTGCCGAGCCGGCGCAGCTCGTCCACCAGACCGTCGTCGCCGGGCAGGTCGGTGCGGCGCTCGTGCACGCGCGGGGCGGTCTGCCCGGACACGAACAGCCGCAGCGGCCCGCCGCCGGGCTCGCGTTCGAGCCTGCGCGCCGTCTCGTAGGCGATCAACGCGCCCATGCTGTGCCCGAACAGGGCGAACGGGCCGTCGCCGCCCGACGCGCGCAGCACGGCGGCCACCTCGTCGGCGATCTCGCCGGCGGTGCCCAGGGGCTCCTCGTCGCGGCGGTCCTGGCGCCCCGGGTACTGCACGGCGTGCACGTCGATCTCGGGCGCCAAGGCGCGCGCGAGGTCGAGGTAGGAGTCGGCCGCGGCTCCCGCGTGCGGGAAGCACACCAGCCGCGCCCGGTGCTCGACGGGAGGACCGAACCGCCGCAGCCAGGTGCTCATCCGTCGAGCCGCACCGGTAGGTGGTCGATGCCCCGCAGCAGCAGCGAACGCCGCCACACCACGTCGTCGGCGTCGATTCCCAGCGACAGAGCGGGGAAGCGGCCGAACAGCGCCCGCAGCGCCACCTCGCCCTCCAGCTTGGCCAGCGGCCGGCCCATGCAGAAGTGGATGCCCTGCCCGAACGACAGGTGGCCGCGGGTGTCGCGGGTGACGTCGAAGCGGTGGGGGTCCGGGAACTGCTTCGGGTCGCGGTTGGCCGCGCCGTTCGCGACCAGCACCGTGCTGTACTGGGGGATCGCGACACCGCCGATCTCCACCTCCTCCGCGGCGAAGCGCGTGGTGGTCTCCGGCGGAGCGATGTAGCGCAGGATCTCCTCGACGGCGTTGGGCAGCGCCGACGGGTCCCGCCGCACCAGCGCGAGCTGGTCCGGGTGGGTGAGCAGCAGGTAGGTGCCGATCCCGATGAGGCTCACCGACGCCTCGAAACCGGCCAGCAGCAGCACCAGCGCGATGGAGGTCAGCTCGTCGGCGCTGAGCCGACCGTCATCGTCGTCCTGGACCCTGATCAGCGCGGACAGCAGGTCGTCGCCGGGCTCGGTGCGGCGGCGCTCGACCAGGTCGAGGATGAAGTTGACGACCTCCCTGGCCGCCTGCCCGCGCTGTTCGGCCCGCTCCGGGTCCATGACCAGGATCTCCGAGCTCCACCGCCCGAACTCCCCGCGGTACTTCTCGTCGACGCCGAGCAGCTCGCAGATGACCTTGATGGGCAGCGGGTGGGCGAAGCGGTCGACGATGTCGACCACGCCGGAGTCGCCCACCTCGTCGAGCAGCTCCGCGGTGATCTGCTCGACGCGGGGCCGCATCGCCTCCACGCGGCGGACGGTGAACTCCTGCGACACCAGCTTGCGCAGCCGGGTGTGGGTCGGCGGGTCGCTGGTGCCCATGTTGGTGGCGAAGTAGTTCCGCACGTCCTCGGGGAAACCGAGGTATGCCGGGAACTCGACCTCCACGCCCGGGTACTTCTTCTTCGGGTCGCTGCTCAGGCGCAGGTCGCTCAGCGCGGCCTTCGCCTCGTCGTAGCCGGTGACCAGCCACGCGTCCTGGCCGAGGAAGCGCACCGGCGTCACCGGCGCGGTCTCGCGCAGCTCGGCGTAGGTGCGGTACCAGTCGACGTGGAAGGAGTCGCTTTCGAGATCGGGAACGGTCGTCATACGACTTCCAGTCGGGGTAGGGGGAAGATCAGCTTTCCGCCGCCAGCGAGGAACTCCTGCTCGCGTTCGACGAACCCGTCGCGGTAGATCCAGGGCAGCACCAGCAGCTGGTCGGGGCGGCGCGACTTGGCCTCTTCCTCCGACACGATCGGGATCCCGGTGCCCGGGGTGTAGCAACCGGACTTCTCCGGGCTGACCTCGCCGATGCAGGGCAGGTCCTGCTCGGTGAGCCCGCAGTACTGGAGGATGACGTTGCCCTTGGTCGAGGCGCCGTAGCCGAGCGTCAGCTTGCCCTCGGCGCGGGACTTGGCCAGGAACTCCAGCAGTTGGTCGCGCTGGCGCTCGGTTTCGCGCGCGAACGCCTCGTAGGGGGCCATGGTGTCGAGCTTCGCGGCGGCCTCGCGGGCGCGGATGCGCTCCAGGCCCGCCTCGTCGACCGGGTGGCCGCTGCCTTGCTTGGCCAGCACGGCGCACAGGCTGCCGCCGTAGACGTCGGTGATCTCGGCGTCGACGACCTTCAGCCCGACCCGCTGCGCCATCCACTCGATCTGCGCGAGCGCGTAGTACTCGAGGTGCTCGTGGCACACGACGTCGTAGGCGCCGGCGTCGAGCATGGAGGGCAGGTAGCTCTGCTCCATCAGCCAGAGCCCGTCGTCGGCCAGGATGTCGTGCACGTCCCGCATGAACCGCATCGGCTCGGGCAGGTCGTAGAACATCGCGATGGAGGTGACGACCTTTGCGCGGCGCTCGCCGTAGCGCTCCTCGAAGGCGTCGGCCGAGAAGAACCCGGTGACCAGGTCGGCCTCCGGCGGGTAGAGGTCGCGGAACTTCTCGCCCACCAGGTCGAAGCCGGCCAGCTTCGGGGCGTCGGGCAGGTATCCGCGCAGCAGCGTGGAGTCGTTGCTGCCGATGTCGACCACCAGGTCGTCCGGGCCCACCGGCACCATGCCCCGCAGCTTGGCCACCTTGCCGTGCAGGTGGTTGATCATGAACGGGCGGATGCCGGACCGGTAGCCGTATCCCTCGTTGTACATCAGCCCGAAATCGGCGCTCTCGCGCAGCTGGACCAGTCCGCAGCCGGGCGGCGCGCACTTGACCAGTTCGAGCGGGACCGAGGGCACGATTTCGTCGCGGTTCCGGGGGAACACTCCGGTGAGGGCCTGATCTCCCAGGTGCAGCACGGACTCGAGGTCATGGTTCCCGCATATGCGGCATTTGCCTAGTCCCACAAGGAAGATCATAACGAGCGCGGCGCCGCGGCCAACCCGTCGAGCTTTGTGTCCTGGATCACATCAGCCGGTTTACGACTCCCGTTGCGTCCATTGTGGATCGCGCTTTCCGCTGCGATGTCCGGCCGAGGAGCGGCGTCCGAAAAGTCCGTGTCGGCACCGCGCGCCGGTGTTAGGTTGATCAAGCTGAAAATTGTTTGCATGACTGGGGGTGAGCGCGTGAAACGGCTGGTCATCCGCATCGCGCCGCTGTTGTTGGTAGTTCCGCTGCTCGTGGCGGCCGTATCGCCGGTACGCCATTCGCAGCGGGTGGATGAGCTGATCGGACAGCTGACCCTGGACGAGAAGCTCTCCTTCGTCTACTGGGACTACAACGAGAAGGACCCGCTGGCGAAGCTCTGGCTGCCCGGAGTACCGCGCCTGGGCATCCCGCAGATCCGCGGCACCGACGGGCCCGCCGGGGTCACCATCCACCAGCCGGCGATCGCCATGCCCGCGCCGGTCGCGCTGGCGTCGGCGTTCGACGACCGGCTGGCCCACGAGTACGGCACGGTGCTCGGCAGGGAGGGCCGCGCGTTCGAGCAGGACATCATCCTGGGCCCGATGGTCAACAACATCCGCGTCCCGCAGGCGGGACGCAACTTCGAGACCTTCAGCGAGGACCCGCTGGTCACCGCCCGCACCGCGGCCGCCCAGATCCGCGGCATCCACAGCCAGGGGCTGATGACCAGCGCCAAGCACTACGCGGCCAACACCCAGGAGACCGACCGGTTCACCATCGACGTCGACGTGGACCAGCGCACCCTGCGGGAGCTGGAGCTGCCCGGCTTCGAGGCCGCGGTCGCCGCCGGCGCGACATCGGTGATGTGCGCCTACCCCAAGGTCAACGGCACGCACGCCTGCGGCCACCGGCAGCTGCTCACCGAGATCCTCAAGGAGCAGTGGGGTTTCAAGGGCTGGGTGATGTCGGACTGGACCGCCACCCACGCCACCGAGGACCTCGTCGCCGGGCTCGACCAGGAGATGGGCGTCGAGGTCCGCGAGGACGGCAGCCTGTTCAGGGGCAAGTACCTGGGCGAGGCGCTGAAGAAGGCCATCCGGGAGGGCCGCATTCCCGAGTCCGCGCTCGACGCGTCGGTGCGCCGCATCCTCACCCAGTTCGAGCGGTTCGGCCTGCTCGACGAGACCAAGCCGCCGCGGCCGGAGCGCGACGTCGCGGGCGGCACCCGCATCGCCCAGGAGGTCGCCGAGTCGGGCGCGGTGCTGCTGCGCAACGAGGGCGGCGTGCTGCCGCTGGATCCCGCGGCGGGCCAGGACATCGCGGTCATCGGGCCGTCGGCCCAACAGCCGAAGGTCACCGGGCTGGGCAGCTCCTACGTCGAGCCCGACTTCGCCAACGCGCCGCTGGACACCATCACCCAGCGCGTCGGCAGCGGCGGTCGCGTCGGGTACTCCGTCGGCGAGGAGCTGAAGGGCGCTCCGATCCCGGAAACCGCGCTGCAACCGGCGTTCGTGCCCGGCGAGGTCACGCCGCCCCCATCAGGCGGCGTGATCTACGACGGCAGGCTGAAGGTGGACGCCGACGGGCTCTACCGCATCGCGGCCAGGATCGACGGAGGCAACGGGAGCCTGCAGATCGACGGCGGCGCCCCGATCGGCGTCGGCGACGTCTTCGGCCCGCTCACCAGCGTGCCGGTCTGGCTCACCAAGGGCGAGCACACCATCCAGATGACCGGAGCGGCGCCGGTGGGCGGCGGTTCGCTCGACGTCGACCTGACCTGGGTCACCCCGGGGCACGCCCAGCGCGAGTTCGACGCGGCGGTGGAGCGGGCGCGCGACTCCGACGTCGCGGTGGTTTTCGCCTACGACGACGGCGCGGAGACCGCCGACCGCACGTCGCTGAGCCTGCCCGGCACCCAGGACAAGCTGATCGACGCCGTCGCCTCGGTCAACCCGAACACCGTCGTGGTGCTCAACACCGGCTCGTCGGTCACGATGCCGTGGCTGGACAAGACCCGCGCGGTGCTCGACATGTGGTACCCGGGACAGGCCGGGGCGGAGGCCACCACGGCGCTGCTGTTCGGCGACGCCGAGCCCGGCGGCCGGCTCACCCAGACCTTCCCGGTGTCGCAGGAACGCACGCCCGTCGGCGGCGACCCGGCGCGCTTCCCCGGCGTGGACGGGAAGGTGCACTACTCGGAGGGCATCTTCTCGGGCTACCGCTGGTACGACCGGGAGGGTGTGGACCCGCTTTTCCCGTTCGGGCACGGGCTTTCCTACACCACGTTCGAGCGCACCGACCCGGTCGTCGAGCGCACCCGCGACGGCCTCGACGTGACGGTGACCGTGCGCAACACCGGTCAGCGGCGCGGCAGCGACGTCGTGCAGGTCTACCTCGGCCCCAGCCCGCAGGTTCCGCTGGACCAGGCACCGCGGCAGCTCGCCGGGTACCAGAAGGTCGAACTCGCACCGGGCGAGACCAAGCGCGTCCGGGTGCACGTCGCGGAGCGGGCCCTCCAGCACTGGGACGAAGCCGCGGGCGGCTGGAAGCTCGGGGGCGGCAAGCGAGCGGTGGAGATCGGCTCGTCGTCGCGCGACATCGACCTCCGGGCCGACATCAACCTCTGATTCCTCTCGACCAACAGGCCGCTCGACGGCCTGCCCCGTTCCGCGTGCCGGGGACTACCGCTGCCCGGGTCCGCCGCGTCGCCCTGGACGTCCGCCGGTCCGTCCACCCCCGGACGGCCCCCGCCGCCCGCCTTGGTCCCCCTGCTCGCGCTCGCCGGTTCGTCCGTCGTCGCGATTGCGTCCGCTGCTGCGACGATCGCCGTGGCCGCTGGCTTGCCGGTCCCTGTGGTCGCGGCCGCCGGTTCGCCGATCGCCGCGATCCTGCCCGCCGGTTCGCCGGTCCCCGTGGTCCCGTCCGCCGGTTCGCCTGCCCCGCTGGGGCTGCCCACCCCTCGGTTCGTTCTTCTGATCCAGCCGCTCGAACAGCCGGAGCCACTGCTCCGGCCGGACGTAGGCGACCACGGCGCCGCCCCCGACCCCCGCGTGGTCGAGCGCCGCCTCGACGCGGCGCCTCGGGTACTTGCGCAGAAGCGACGCCTGGATGTTGCCGCCGACGCCGGTGAAGCACAGCTCGACCATCGACTCGTAGCGTTCGAGCGCCGCGCCTTCCAGCAGCGGTTCGGCGCGCCTGCGCAGCCGCATGATCGCCGAGTCGACCTTGGGCACCGGCTTGAACAGCCGGCGGTCGACCTTCTCGACGAACTCCCACTCGAACAGCGGCCAGGTCATCACCGTGAGGCGGCTCCAGCGGCCGTAATCGCCGGTCCGCTTCCGGGCGAACTCCAGCTGCGTGACCATCGTCGCCGTCTCGATCGTCGGCGCCTCCAGGCACCAGTCCACGATCGCCGAGGTGATGCCGTAGGGGATCGCGCCGACGAAGGCGAACGGCTCGGGCGGCGGTTCGGCGGTGAGGAAGTCGGCGTTGACGACTTCGATGTTCGGGTGGCCGGAAAGCTTCTCCCGCAACGACTTCGCCAGCCGGGGGTCGATCTCGTACGACGTCACCTGACGCGCGCGGTCGGCGAGTTCCCTGGTGAGCAGCCCTTCGCCGGGGCCGGCTTCCAGCACCGGCAGATCGGGCCGCAGCTCGGCTGTCTCGGCGATGCGCGCGATGGTCTTGCGGTCGCGGAGGAAGTTCTGCCCGAACTGGCGCCGGTTGCGGTCCCGCTCGGTACGGCCCAGCACCGGCCGGTTCTGGTTGGGGTGCTGCCGATCCTGGTTGCGGCGACGCGGGCGCGGCTGCTCGTCCGAACTGCTCACCGCTGGATCCTACCAACCGGCACGATTGTCCAGCCCACAACAGCATCGCGGTGCCACGTGTGGACCGCGTCGGTCAGATCCTCCCCGCACCTCTCGCCAGCCGTCAAGATCGACCGCGTGCACCTGCGATCGCCGATCAACCGCGACTAGCATCGGGCGCAAGCCGCCACTCGAACGGACACTCGCATGGACGTCCCCTTCCTGGACCTGCAAGCCGCGTACCTCGAACTCCGGTCCGACATCGACCAGGCGTGCCGGCGCGTGCTCGGGTCGGGCTGGTACCTGCACGGGCCGGAGAACGAGGCGTTCGAGGCGGAGTTCGCCGCCTACTGCGAGAACGCGCACTGCGTGACGGTCGGCAGCGGATGCGACGCGCTGGAGCTGAGCCTGCTGGCGCTGGGCGTCGGTCAGGGCGACGAGGTGATCGTGCCGTCCCACACCTTCATCGCGACGTGGCTCGCGGTGTCCCGCGTGGGCGCGGTGCCGGTGCCAGTCGAACCGGAAGGCGTGAGCCACACGCTCGATCCGGCCCTGGTGGAACAGGCCATCACGCCGCGGACGGCCGCCATCCTGCCGGTGCACCTCTACGGCCACCCTGCGGACCTCGACGCGCTGCGAGCGATCGCCGACCGCCACGGCCTGGCACTGGTGGAGGACGTCGCACAGGCGGTCGGCGCCCGCCACCGCGGCCACCGCGTCGGCGCCGGCTCGAACGCCGCGGCCTTCAGCTTCTACCCGGGCAAGAACCTCGGAGCGCTGGGCGACGGCGGCGCGGTCGTCACCACCGACCCGGCCCTGGCCGAGCGCATCCGCCTGCTGCGCAACTACGGCTCGAAGCAGAAGTACGTGCACGAGGTCCGCGGCACCAACGCCCGCCTCGACGAACTCCAGGCGGCGGTCCTGCGCGTCAAGCTCCGCCACCTCGACGACTGGAACGCCCGCCGCACAACGCTGGCGCAGCACTACCAGACGGAACTGAAGGACGTCCCCGGCATCACGCTCCCGGAAACCCACCCCTGGGCCGACTCAGCCTGGCACCTCTTCGTCCTCCGCTGCGAGAACCGCGACCACCTCCAACGCCACCTGACCGACGCGGGCGTCCAGACCCTCATCCACTACCCGACCCCGGTCCACCTCTCACCCGCCTACGCCGACCTCGGCCTGCCCCCAGGCTCCTTCCCCGTTGCGGAGTCTCTGGCGGGGGAGGTCCTCAGCCTCCCCATCGGCCCCCACCTCTCCAGGGAGGCGGCAGACCACGTCATCGCGACCCTCAAGGCTGGGGCTTGATCTGCGTTCGGCTCACGCGCAGTGGAAGCACACCCGCCGCGCAATCCGCGCCCGGTCCGCTCCCGCGTTCACCGGGATCGCTTCCCCGGTCTTGATCCGCTCCCAAGCGTTGGGTTCGTCGTGGATTTCGCCCCACTCATCGAAGCTCTCCCCGTAGTGGTTGCACTTCCCGGGCAGGTGGGCCGTGTCCGCTCGATACGGTCCCGCGGAGATCGACACGTGGGGAGGGTTCGATGACGTCGCCGGGCGGAGACGACGGCGGTGGCAGGCACCCGGTCGCGGAGACCGGTGGTGAACCGGTCGCGGAGGTGTTCATCCCGGCTCAAGCGGGTGCGGACGGCAGGCAGGCCCAGTTGGAGCTGCGCCAGACGACCGGGGGCGCGCTCGCGCTGGTGCTCTACACGAGCCTGGAACGACTCGTGGAGTGCTGCGGCGAGCACCAGCCCTGGATGAAGGTGCCTACGAAGGAGCTCCCGGCCGTCGTCGAGCAGGTGGGAGCCCAGGTGATCCGCGAGGACGTCCCGCTCCCCGGTGGCACGAGGGGCGAGGATGGCTGACTTCCGCACTCGCATGGACGAGATGGGTGGGCTCGCCGACGAGACCGAGAGCGGGACTCGAACGCTGGACGCGATGGGCGCGCCACCGCTGGCGAACGCCGGGGAGTCCATCGCGCTGCTGGCCGATGCGGTGGCCCGGGTGGCGAAGACGAGCGCGGGGATCAGCGGCGAGCTGCGCATGGTGGCCGGTGAGATCCGCGCGTCGAGGGACGAGTACCGGCGCGTCGACGAGTCGGGCGCGAACGGCATGCCCAAGCCGCCCTGATCGGCTGAGGGGGAAATCGATGGGCAGCGTTGAAACGCACGTGAAGTCCGACCCGGCTTCGTGCCGGCGGCTGGTGGACTGGCTCGAGCAGCTTTCCGCTGCCGACCAGGATGCCGGGGCCGCGGTCAATCGGGTCCGATCGGCGTCGGAGGCGATCTGGCAGGGTCAGGCAGGCGATGCCTGCCGGGACAGGCTGGCGCACTGCGGCGCCGACACCGACCGGACGGCAGAGGCGATCGACTGGCTGGTGTGGGGGTTGAACCTCTTCGCCGACGACATCGACACCGTCAAGGCACGCATGGACCAGTGCCTTCAGATCGCCCATGAGGCGGGCCTGACGGTGACCGGCCCCATGATCCACTAGCCACCGGGCAGCGCGGCCGACACCGCACCGGATGGTGCAGGCGGGGACATGCCCGGTTTGGACCCACTCGCCCGGGCGCACGAGGAACTCGAGGCCAAACGCGACGCTTATCGCGAGATCCAAGCGATCGCCGACGACGAGCGCGACCGTGAACGGACCGCGCACCGAACTCTGCTGAAAGCCATCAACGGCATCATCGACGCCCTGCTGGCTGATCCGAAGACCTGGCTCCTGCGCGGACTGGTCGCGGCCGGCACCGCGCACGGAACGCACGCCACCCTGGCCGAGAACGCCGCGAAGATGGAGGACTTCGCCAGGAACTTCGAGCGCCTGTCCGCAGACTCGACGATGTCAGCGTCCGCGCGGGAGGCCAGGCTCGCCACCCTCATGGCCAACGTCGGTGTGGACCGCCGCGCGGCCGAAGGCAACGCCAAGCTCCTGCTCGGCGGCGGCCAGACCAAAGCCGGGGAAGCGGTTCTCAAGCAACTCGCGCGGATCACGGGCGATTGGGCGGACTCGAAGAAGCCGGCCACCGGCATGGCGAAGCTCTTCAACCTCGTGGGCGTTGTCGGTACGGGGTTCTTCACAGTGCAGGACATCGCACAGGGCAAGCCGGTGGCCAAGGACATCTGGGCGAACTTCGGCGGTCTGGGCTTCAGCACCGCGGTGTCCAGCGCGGCCGTCGCGGGTTCTGGTGGTGCAGTCGGCGCTGCGACGACAGCGCCCATCACGGCACTCGGTCCTGGCGTCGGGTTCGCCGACAGTGCCACGTGGACCTACTTCCAGGACCACGATCTCCGCGACCTCTACCGTGACATGGGCGGCGACGGGGGCAACAGCCCCGCCGACCAGACCGACGAGCACCGAAAGGCCCGCCATGGCTGGTGATGACATCACCGACCAGCTGCCAACCCGACCGGATCCCCAATCCGGCGAGCCAAGACCGCCGACCGCGCCCACGCAGCACGCGGAGGGCTACAACGAACGCAAACCTTCTCGTGTACCGCGGCCGCCCAAGGGGCAGAGCCCTGTGCTGGAGTACTACCGGGGCTCGAGGCTCAGTGCATGGCTCACGAGCCTGGTTCCCTCAGCAGTGCTGCTGGTCGCCGGCATGCTGCACAGCGGCGTGATGTGGACGCTCACCTTCTGGCCAACCTGGCTCTTCGTCGGCGGCCTGTACGCCTTCAACGTCTACGCTTGGCGCTCCGAGGTCGTCACTGCCGGGGCCGACTGGGTGAGATTCCGGCGCCACTGGGTGTGCACCTATGAACTCACCAGCATCCGGCTGGTCGCGCGCGGAGCGAACGGTCACGACCTCGTGCTCGAGGACCGCGACGGCCGTGCGGTCGGAGCCAAGCCGTACTTGTTCCAGGCGAACCGCAGGCTGTGGGACCTGGTGTACCTCGGCATGCGCCACTCCGCCGCCAACGGCGCCGAGGTCAACCGCCCCGCCAGAGGCACGTACCCCGAGGTCGCCGCAGCAGGGCTACGGGGATCGAAGTCCCGAGGCCGAACACAGGACTCGGATAGCAGCGAGTAATAGTGACAACCGCGGGCCACTGGTTGCACCACCTACGCCGAGTCCCGATCAGGTCTCCGCGTCACCGTTCCGGTCTCGGGTTCATCGGCCTGCCCACCGGTGGGCAAATCGCTGGATCCGTCTCCCTCATCTGGTTACGGTCATTCGATGAGCAGCCGTCATGACGCGAGGGGTGACTGCAGGGCCTCGACGGCCGCGGGACTTCGGCTCAGGCCGTTGCGTGTCGAGGACCAAGATGCGTTTCTCGCTGCTCACAGGACGATGGCAGCGGAGGGATTCAACTTCGGCCTCGGCCTCCAGAACGACATGTCGTGGGGTCGCTATCTCGAGGCGCTGGAGGAGGGGCGAGCGGGCATCAACCTGCCGAAAGGCATGGTTCCCGCGCCCTTCCTGGTAGCCGACGTCGGTGGGGAGATCGTCGGCCGGACGTCCATCCGGCACGTTATCAACGACTTCCTGGCCAGTGTAGGAGGACACATCGGCTACGCCGTCCTCCCGCAGCATCGCCGACGCGGGTATGCGACCGAAATCCTCAGGCAGAGCCTTGTCGTCGCGAGAGCCCATGGAGTGAAACGAGTCCTCGTCACGTGCGACGACAACATCGCTTCGATAGCGGTCATCGAAGCCTGCGGTGGGCAGCTGGACTCGCTCGTTCCCGCCGAGCCGGGAGCTCCTTCGAGGCGCCGGTACTGGATCGATTGACCGCGGAGCCACGGCGCGCGTGCTGAACCTGCCCACCATTTTGTGGGCAGGTACTTGGCACGGCTCCTGGACAGCACAACCGGACACAACCAGACAGCGGCCCGGGTCGCTCCCTGCGCCTCTTCTCGCAGGTCAGGAGCGATCTGCCCAGGTAGCGATCGGCGCCTCCGGCAGTATTCGAACCTGCGACACCGCTTTAGGCGATCTTGCTTTTGGCTTTGGGTGCTCTCGGTTATGCTCTATGGCCTGCCTGAATCGCGATTGCAAACGTTGGTGGTCAGTGGGTACGCATGGTCGTTCGGCGGTCAATTTGTGGGGCAAAGTGGGGAAAATTGTGGATGATCTCGCGGCCGGTCTGAATGCGGAGGAACGTGTAGGCGATCTGGTCGCAGCCGTCGTCGCGCGGAATTCCAGAAGTTCGGCCAGGGTCGAGAATTCCTGCTTCACCATGGAGTCCCCTAGGTCTATTGCGCCGTCGGCCGGTGCAGCGCCGAGAACCGGCAGGGTCATGACTCGAGAGTAGGTGAATTCGGCGTTCTCGCCGAATTGGGTGATGAGTAGTCGTCCGGTGAACTTCCGCCAGCCGAGCCGGGAGTAGTACTCCAGCAGCGGCGGGTCACAGACGAGCAGTCCGAAGTCCACGCCACCGTGGGTGTGGAAGAACTTCTCCGCGGATCGCATGGCAACAGCGCCGGAGTGTGCATCTCGGGCCGCCGGGAAAACTCGGTGCGACTCCTGGTTCGGGCGGTCTGGCTCGAGCTGCTAACAGCTCTGCCATGCCGGAACGGATCCGTGGTCCAGCTCCACTCATACGACAGGGCCCCGCGCGTCGCCCCGTGGGCACGCGGGGCGCCTTTCGTGGTGACGCCTCGGCTCGCTGGGGGTCCGAGCCGAGGCGTTCACGCGCCACGGAAGGGGGGCCGTGGCAGGGCAGAGTGTAGATCACGACAAAGACGAATATGATTCACGTGGTGAACAAGGAAGGCTAACTTTACTTTCGACGGGAACGTGGAGTAGCTGTTCACAACGCTTCCGTAACGGCTATTTGGTGCATTCGCTCTAGCCCATATGATCGCCTGCGTAATGTCCAACCAGAGAAAGAAAACAAGGTTGAACAGAACGTTCCGCCGCATTCTCCTCGTGTTGACCATCACTGCCGGTACGACGCTCGCGCCCGCGTTCGCGAACGCGACTGCAGTGCCCTCTGGTGTCGATGTGGTCAAACAGTCCAAAATCCGGATCTCGGTCACCAGTGACCGTTCCAATGAAACTCGCAACGCGGTTTTGAGGTGTCAGCCTGCAGGCGGATCGCACCGGCACGCAAAGGAAGCGTGCGTGCAACTCGAAGCCGCCGACGGAAACCTCGCCTCAGTGCAGGCGCAGCAGGTGAACGCGCCGTGCACGATGGAGCTCGACCCGGTCACCGTGACCGCGGTCGGCCGCTGGCACGGCTCCGTGGTCAGCTTCGAGCAGACTTATTCCAACAGCTGCGTCCTCAGTGTGCAGACGGGCGCCGTGTTCGACATCTAAGACACCACCGCAGTGCGCAGGGGACTCCTGTTCCATGGATCTTGTGGTTCAGATCACTGGCAGTACTGAGCCTTTCTCTTCGTGACTGAGGTGCACTCTATGGAAGATGATCCGGACGCCGGAGTTGCAGTCGAGATCTTGCGTCTGATGAAGTTCGCCGGCGTGCGGGACGACATCGCGATCGATCGGTTTCATCAGCTCGTCGATAGGCACGGGCACAGTCGGGTACGCGAGGCGCTGGTCGCTGTCACCTCAGGGGATCCGCAACGTCCCACTGGCGTAGTACTAGACGACTCTGATGGCCTCGCCAGTGCTTTTTCTGGGCTGTCATAGGGGTGCTACTGGTGCGTGAGGTCGCCCCGACCAAGACTGCTGCGGTTGAAGCCAGTGCAGACGTCACCGCTTCGAACACCGTCTCCTGCGGGCATTCCGGAGACCACTGGTGCGAGGCTCCAATGGAGCGCTTGGTAGGCGACGGCCCGGAAGGCGTGCGGCGACGCGCCCGCCCAGTGCGGCGGTGCGGGCGTCGTGCAAGCCGCGTGCCCTACGGGTGTAGTGGAAAGGCAGATGCGCCCACACCCGCCAGGTGTGGGCGCATTCAGTCGTTGGGCGCACGCCTGGGCTTGTATCGGGATGATGCTGATTGGCCCATAGACCTGACGGGACAGCCCTCAACTCGCCTCGGTGTGGACCACCCTCCGGCCGCGCACCGCCCAAGCCCGGGCTGTGAGCGCGATGGAACCGTCCAGCCTCCTGGGCACAGCCGCGCTGAGCGCGTCACGCACTCGCTCCCGGTCGGCTGGTGGGAGGGCGGCTACGTACCCTGGTGCAGGTCCCTGCCCCGCTAGGAAGGGGTTCCACAGGTCGGCGAAGTCGGTGAAGACGGTGGCCACCTCGATCGAGGCGGTTGACACATCGACAAGCCCCGCGTCAGCCCATACCGCGCGCAGCCGTTCCGGATGGCATACAGGGAACCGGCGACCTTCGTCCATTGCGGCTGCGGACGGATCCACCTCGATGGCGGCGTCCCAAAACCGGCGAATGAACTCCATGCCGCCGGCGTAGTCCCACACATACGCCGCGATCAGGCCGCCCGGCCGGACCGCCCGGGCCATTTCCGCTACCGCCGCAGTGGGTGCAGGAAGGAAGTTCAGGGCAAGTCCGCTGACGGCCACATCGCACGCGTCGTCGCGTACTGGAAGCGACATCGCGTCTGCCACGATGAAGTACGTCGAGACTGGAGCCGTGGTTCGGGCTGAGACCACGAACCCCTCGGACCGGTCGATTCCCACCGTCAATCGAGGCCGGCACCGGGCCGCCACCGCAGCCGACAGCACGCCAGTACCGCATCCCACGTCCACCCACCGCAGCTTGTCTGCGCAGTTGAGCCACGCCGCGAACTCCTCCGCGACAGCCCGACTCCACCGACCCATGTACCGCTCGTACGCGGACCCGACCGCCCACACGTCAAACCGCTGCTTCTTCATGGCACTACGATCCCCGTCCCAGCGCCTCACAAGCCGCAGCCACGCAAGTGTGCCAGCTGACGGCCCCAGTCAAGCGAATGAATCACTCAGAACCCAGTCACGGCAGAGCCCTTAGGACACTTGCTCGACCTCGAAGAACAGGACCACAGCCAGGCAACCCCTACGTCCCGGCACGTTGGCATGCCCGTAGGAACTGGCAAGCCGGGTACGGCTCTCCGCGTGCCCAGCACCGTCCTTTTGAACCTGTCCGGAAGGCACCTTGACCGGCGGTAGGCATCGCGACCGGAACCGCGGTTCGCCTCCCTCTTGCTCCAGCTCGTGCTCCTGGTCCTCGTCCTCCTGGACCTCGTCGCGTCCGGAAGTTCGGTTTCAGCACTGCGGCCCCGCAGGGGCCGCCCTTGACGAGTCGGACAAGGCACTGCGGACGAAGAACACCTACCGCGATAGCTGGGCACGCGACCTGGAGAAGGCGGTGGGGGTCTACGGGTCTCGGAGTGCAAGGTGTCGTTGCTGACGAAGGTCCTCCGCAGGGTGCACGACTCGGCAGGACCAGGAAGCGCGCAACACGCCAAGGTGGTCATGGGTGCGATCCCGGCCATCGCGGTGTCGCGGACGGGTGAATCCTGACCCGGTGTGGGCGGGCGAAATCGGACCCACTCCCTGACAAGTAGGGAGTGATCAGCGTGGAGGACTGGGCAGAGATCCGTCGGTTGCATCGGTGTGAGGGCATGCCGATTCGGGCGATCGTCCGGAAGCTGGGTGTCGGGCGGAACACGGTGCGGCGGGCGTTGGCTTCGGAGGGGCCGCCGCGGTATCAGCGGCCGTCGAAGGGCTCGGTCGTGGATGCGGTGGAGCCGCAGATCCGGGCGTTGCTGGCGGAGTGGCCGACGATGCCGGTGCCGGTGATCGCCGAGAGGATCGGCTGGCAGCGGGGCCTGACGGTGCTCAAGGACCGGGTGCGGGAGTTGCGCCCGTTGTTCCTGCCGCCGGATCCGGTGTCGCGGACGGTGTATCAGCCCGGTGAGCTGGCCCAATGCGACCTGTGGTTCCCGCCGGTCGATATCCCGCTGGGGTTCGGGCAGGTGGGGCGGCCGCCGGTGCTGGTGATGGTGTCGGGCTATTCGCGGGTGATCGCCGCGAGGTTGATCCCGTCGCGGCAGGGCCCGGATCTGCTGGCCGGGCACTGGGCGCTGTTGTCGGGGTGGGGGCGGGTGCCCAAGACGCTGGTGTGGGACAACGAGTCCGCGGTCGGGTTCCGCAAGGCCGGTCGGCCGGTGCTGACCGAGGCGATGAACGCTTTTCGCGGGACGCTCGGGATCGCGGTGATCCAATGCCGCCTCGGTGACCCGGAGGCCAAAGGGCTGGTGGAACGGGCCAACGGCTATCTGGAGACCTCGTTTCTGCCCGGCCGCCGGTTCACCTCACCGGCTGATTTCAACACCCAGCTGGCCGACTGGCTGGTTCGGGCCAACCAACGTCACCACCGCATCCTCGGGTGTCGGCCGGCCGACCGGTGGGAGCACGACGGCAAGCCATGCTGGCCTTGCCGCCGGTGGCCCCAGTGACCGGATGGCGCGCGAGTATCCGGCTGCCGCGTGATCACTACGTGCGGTTGGGCGCCAACGACTACTCGGTGCACCCGTCGGCGATCGGTCACCGCGTCGAGATCACCGGCGATCTAGAGCACGTGGAAGGTCCTGCCAAGGTGGCGGCCTGGTCGCCCGGCATCAGCGGTGTTGGGCGGCGCACCAGAGCATCACCGACCCCGACCACGCCACCGCCGCAGCCAGGCTGCGCCAGCAAGCCCGCCGGGCCAGCCTGCGCCCGGTCGACACACCCGTCGAGCACCGCGAGCTCGCCGACTACGACCGCGCACTCGGCCTCGACACCGACACCACCGATGACCAGGGGGTGGCGTGATGCCCGGCAAACCCACCACCAGTAGTCGCAACGTGGCTGCCGAGATCGCCTACCTCGCCCGGGCGTTGAAGGCACCGTCGCTGGCCGGGGCGGTCGAGCGGCTGGCCGAACGGGCCCGGGCCGAGGACTGGTCCCACGAGGAGTTCCTGGCCGCCTGCCTGCAACGCGAGGTCGCCGCCCGCGAGTCCCACGGCGGCGAGGGCCGCATCCGCACCGCCCGGTTCCCGAGCAGGAAGTCGCTGGAGGAGTTCGATTTCGATCACCAACGCTCCCTCAAACGCGACACGATCACACATCTCGGAACACTGGACTTCATCGCGGGCAAGGAAAACGTGGTCTTCCTCGGGCCTCCCGGCACCGGCAAGACCCACCTGTCGATCGGACTCGGGATCCGGGCCTGCCAGGCCGGACACCGCGTCTCGTTTGCCACCGCCGCCGGGTGGGTAGCCCGGCTCGCCGAGGCCAGCCACGCCGGACGACTCCAGCAGGAACTGGTCAAACTCGGCCGGATCCCGCTACTGATCATCGACGAGGTCGGCTACATCCCGTTCGAAGCCGAAGCCGCGAACCTGTTCTTCCAGCTGGTCTCCGCCCGCTACGAGAGAGCCAGCCTGATCGTCACCAGCAACAAACCCTTCGGCCGCTGGGGCGAGGTCTTCGGCGACGACGTCGTCGCCGCCGCCATGATCGACCGCCTCGTGCACCACGCCGAAGTCATCTCACTGAAAGGAGACAGCTACCGCCTCAAAGACCGCCAAGACCTCGGCCGCGTGCCCGCGGCCACCAACACCAACGACTAAACATCAACAACCAGGGTGGGTCCATTTTCAGCCGCCGCAGCCGGGTCCACATTCGGCCGCCGTTGACACGCGGTCCGGTTCGACATCCTGGAGACGAACCCGGTGCGCCAGGTCGTCTTGCCCAAGGTCAGCAAGAAGGCGAAGGCCGAAAGGAAGCGTGATCGGATGAAGCTGTATCCGAAAGAGCTTCCCGGCCTGCGCAAGCATGTGCGCGGTCAGAAGAAGTGGATTCGCTGGGATCTGCCGGACCTCGTTGATGGGCTTGCTGCGTTGGGCCGCCGGATCGCTGAACTCCTGGCGTTGGACTGGTCGAAAGTGGATTTTCACGCGGGCACGGTCGAGATCGAGGGCACCGTCATCAGGGACCCCGCTGTTCGTCCACCCCCACACGAAGTCCATGGCAGGGATGCGGACGGTCAGGCCTCCGGCCTGATACCTGGAGCAGCTCGAGCAGCGCCACGTGGTGTCGGCCTCGGAGTGGGTGTACCCGTCGTCCTCCGGCACGCTGCGGGATACGGACAACACCAGGGCCAATATTCGGGACGCGGTGTTCGAGACGGAGTGGGAGGGCCTGCACCCGCACGCCTTCCGGCACCTGGTCGCGACGGTGCTGGACCGGGCCGGCCTCCCTCCTCGGGAGATCGCCGACTACCTCGGCCACGAGAAGATCAGCATGACGCAGGACGAGTACATGGACCGGCACACGGCGGAAGCTCGGTGGCCGATGCCCTGGTCAACCTCGATCCGACGGCGTGAGGCAATTGTGGGGATAAAGTGGGGGTTGATCTTGAACTAGATCAGTCCCCCACGTCTGTGCCCTGCGGTTTTGCGCCCCCGGCAGGATTCGAACCTGCGACACCCGCTTTAGGAGAGCGGTGCTCTATCCCCTGAGCTACGAGGGCTTGGGTCGTGTGCGACCCATCCTGGAGGGTACCGGGTGGCGGTGGCTTGGCCGACACGTGGTGCCGAGACGTGGTCAGGGGCGCGATGGGCGGTGGTCGGCGGGGGGCGCGTATGGTCGGGTGATCGTTACGCACCGCGTCCTGGGGGCGGTATGGGCAACGAGGGTCACCGCAACGAGAACCGCGGTGAGGTGCGGAACCTGATGCAGGCCGGGGTGGTTCCGTCGTGGACGAGCTGTTCCGGCGAGAGACCCGAGACGCCATCGGTGAAGCCGGCGTCCGTGGCGGGCTTCTTGTGGTAGCCCGCGCCGTGCGGCAGCGTCATGACGGGCATCGGCAACTCGTGCAGGGCGCCGTTGCTGCTCGGGGAGATCGCGAGGTCGAAGGCGCCGGCGGAGATCGCCGCCCAGTCGACGACGCGCATGTGCGAGCGGCGCAGGTGGTCGGCGAGCTCGCCGGTGAACCGCGAACCCGCGGCGACGGCGAAGCGGATTTCGAGACGGAGGTCGTCGGCCAGCACCGGGAAGACGTCGTGCAGGCGGTCCAGGGCGGTGAAGGTCCGAACGACGGCGAGGATGCGGCGCTGGACGGGAACGGTGTCCCAGAGGCTCGCGCGACCAGCGGGGACGTAGGTCTCGGTGTGGTCGGAGGGGCGGAGCCGGCGGTCGCCTACGGGTTCAGCGGATGCGGCGGCCCGGCGGTCGGCGCCGGAGCAGCGGAGCGGCGCGCCAGCGGTTCCGAGGTTCCGAGGTTCCGAGGTTCCGAGGTTCCGAGGTTCCGAGGGAACGGTGGATCCTAGCGGAGCTGCCTTCCGCGGATGATGCGAACGGGACGCGCAAAGGGGCAGCCACCGAACGCGGCCCGGGACGGCTGCGGGTCACCGCGAGTCCGTCGGGCTGATGGTCGGCATTTCGGATTCGTCCTGGGTGCTGCTCTCGTCGTCGATCTCGACGCGGTTGCGGCCGGCGCGCTTGGCCCGGTACAGGGCGATGTCGGCCGCGGCGAAGAGGTGTTCGAGCTCCGCGGGGCCTGCCGCCACGCCGATGCTGACGGTCGGGGGCTGCTTCATCCGCCCCACGACCAGCCGCCAGTCGTGGGCGTCGACGGCTGCGCGTATCCGCTCGGCCACCGCCGGGCCGGACTCCTCGGACGCGTCGACGAGCAGGACCACGAACTCGTCGCCCGCCCAGCGGCAGATCAGGTCGTCCACCCGGCACTCGCGGCGCAGCAGGTGCGCGACCTCCTGGAGCGCGGCGTCGCCCGCCGCGTGCCCCGCGTCGTCGTTGACGTCCTTGAACCAGTCGACGTCGACCAGCATCAGCCAGGGGACGCGCCCCTTCGCCGCCGTCTGCTCCAGCAGCACCGGTGCGCGGCGCTCCAGGCCGAGCCGGTTGGTCAGGCCGGTCAGCGGGTCGCGCAGCGCCGCCTCCTGGGCCGCCATGGCCATCCGCTGCGCCTGGACGGCGACCCGGCGCTGCTCGAGGGCCTGGCCGAGCCCTTCCTGCAGCGTCTCGACCGCCAGGCTGGAGGCGTCGACCGTGCGCCGCAGGGCCTCCGACTCGCCGACGGGGTCGGAGAGCTGTCCGCAGATCGACGCCAGGTCGAGCGAGAACCGCATCATCAGCATCGTGTCGCGGATCGACTCGGCGCCGTCGAGCGCCCGGCTGGCGAACGTCCTGGCGTCGGTGAGGCGGTCCTGCGCGCGCCGCACGACGGCCAGCGTCCAGTTCGCCACCGAGGAGCTGAAGAGGTCCCGCACCGGTCCGCTCAGCCGCAGCGCCTCGTGGGCCAGCCGCTCGGCGGCGTCGAGGTCGCCGACCCCGGCGTGCGCCCGCGAGCCGCCGGCCAGCGCCGAGCGCTGCACCTGCCCCGGACTCGCCAGCGTGCGCGCCTCCTCGAACAGGGCGCGGGCCTGCTCGAACTGCTCGGCCGCCGACTCGTTGCGCCTGCCGACCGCCCGGAACACCAGCGAGTTGGCCTCCCTGGTCAGGCAGTGCGCGAGCGTCGACTTCTCCCCGGACTTGCGCGCGACCTGCACCGACAGCGCCATCAGCTCCAGCGCCGGAGCCCGGTGCCCGATCGTCTCCAGCAGGTAGCCGAGCATGCTGATGGTGTGGGCCGCCGACACGCCGCTCGGGTGGTCGACGTCGAGCTCGGTCCAGCCCTCGGCGGCCAGCTCCAGCGCGAGCGGGATGCGGTCAAGCCGCCAGGCCAGCGAGGCGCGGTGAACCAGCACCGTCGCACGGTTCCACTGGTCGCCGACGAGGTTGGGCCGGATGGAGGTGAGCTCGTCGAAGGCGACGTCGGCCTCCTCGAAGCGCCCGGAGTCCAGCAGGGACCGGATCTCGCGGTCCTGCGCGGGCAACTGGCCCGCCATCAGCGGAAAGTCCTGCCGCACTGCGTCCCCCGCAGTCACTCCTCGGGTAGTCGAATGCCTACCTGTCGTCAGCGCCTGGCCGATCGCCCAGGCTACCTGGCCAGCCCGTGCCGGTACTTCTCGTAGTGCACCACCTTCTCCAGCGGTAGCCGACGGCGCCAGCCGTGGCGTTCGAGGTCGGGCGTGTCGGCCAGCGCGCGGACGGGCCCCACGCACAACCATGCCACCGGGCGCACACCTGTGGGAATGTCGAGCAGCCTGCGCAGGAACTCCTCGCGGTAGAAGCTCACCCAGCCCACGCCGAGGCCCTCGGCGGTGGCGGTCAGCCACAGGTTCTGGATCGCCAGGCACACCGAGTACAGCCCGGCGTCGGCGATGGCGTGCCTGCCGAGCACCTCGGGGGCGCCGCGGTCGGGGTCGTAGGTGACGACCACGCCCATCGACGACTCGACGATGCCCTCCACCTTGATCTTGGAGAAGGTCTGCGCCCGCTCACCCCTGAGCTGGGCTGCGAAGACGCTGCGCTCGGCGAGCACGTGCTCGCGGAAGGAGCGGCGCGTCGACTCGTCGCGCACGAGGACGAAGTCCCACGGCTGGGACAGGCCCACGCTGGGGGCGCTGTGCGCGGCGGTGAGGACGCGGTCCAGGACGTCGTCGGGGATCTCGCCGCCGGTGAACTCCGAGCGCACGTCGCGGCGGCGCTGGATCACGTCGTAGAGGTCGGCGGCGGGGGTGGAAGCGGGGAACTGCGGTACACGTCGGGCGGTCGTCATCGCCGACCATCCTGCCGTGCGGTGGTGCGCATGGTGCAAACACCCACCCGGCCGGCCTAGCGAGGCTGTCTTCGACCTCGCCTTGCGTGTCGGTGCCGATGGCGGGAACCGCGGCGGTGCCGGTTGTGGGGGTGGGCCAAGCGGCTGGCGCCGCTTCAAAGATCCAAAACTGGATTCAACGGCGGCGGAGCGGGATTCGAGGGGCCGCTGAGCCATGCGGGACCGTTGAGGCGCCCCTGTCCCAGACGGGTGCCCGGGACAGGGGCGCCCCGAGCGGCCTCAGCGCTTCGCCGCCGCGGGGTAGGGCAGCAGGGCCATCTCCCGTGCGTTCTTGATGGCTGTCGCGACCTCGCGCTGTTCCTGCATGGTCAGGCCGGTCACGCGGCGGGAGCGGATCTTGCCCCGGTCCGAGATGAACCTGCGGAGCAGATCGGTGTCCTTCCAGTCGACCTGGACCACCCCCGCGCGCTGCAGGAGGTTGGGCTTGCCGCGGCGCTGCCCGCCGCGCCGTTGCTCGTTGCGCATCGCGACCTCACCAGCTCGACTTCGTGACACCGGGCAGCTCGCCGGAGTGCGCGAGCTGGCGCAGCCGCACCCGGGAGAGCCCGAACTTGCGGAAGTACCCGCGCGGCCGCCCGTCGACGGCGTCGCGGTTGCGCAGGCGCGTCGCGCTCGCGTCGCGCGGCTGCCTGCGCAGTTCCTGCTGCGCCGCGGCGCGCTCCTCGGGGCTGCTGCCCGGCGCGGCGATGATCCGCTTCAGCTCGGCCCGCCGCTGCGCGTAGCGGGCCACCACAGCGCGCCGCTGGGCGTCGCGGGCGATCTTGGACTTCTTGGCCATCCGGCCCTCCTCCTCAGCGCTCTTCCCGGTACTCGACGTGGGCCCGGATGACCGGGTCGTACTTGCGCAGCCGCATCCGGTCCGGGTCGTTGCGGCGGTTCTTCCTGGTCACGTAGGTGTGGCCGGTGCCTGCGGTGGAGCGGAGCTTGATCACCGGCCGGACGTCGTTGCTCGCCATCAGACCCGTTCTCCCCTCGCGCGCATCTCGGCGACGACCGACTCGATGCCCCGCCGGTCGATGGTCTTCATGGCCTTGGCCGACAGCCGCAGCCGCACCCACCGCCCTTCCGACGGCAGCCAGTACCGCCGCCGCTGGACGTTGGGCATCCAGCGGCGGTTGGTCCGCACGTGGGAGTGCGAGACCTGCTTGCCGTAGCCGGGCTTCTTCCCGGTCACCTGGCAGCGGACGGACATGACCCACCTCTCGATAACGACATCCGTTTTCATTAACGCTGGGCGACAGGGTAGCGTGGCCGTAGAGAAAATGAAAACCGTTGCCGACTGAGTTTGGGGTTGGGATGCACACCGAGCCGTCCGGTGCGGCGGGCACCGACCGGCGGGTCCCGCTGGTCGTGGTGTCCGGAATCCACGAGGAGCAGGTGGCGCGGGCAGCCGAGGCGGTCCGCGCACGGGATGCCGCGCGCACCGTCGTCGTGCAGCACGACCTGCGCGAGATCTCCCAGGGCGTCGTCCGCAGGCACGTCCGACACGGCGACCACGAGCAGCTCGCGGTGCTGGAACTGGTGCACGGCTGCGTGTCCTGCACGCTGCGCGAGGACTTCCTGCCGCTGCTGCGCCGCCTGTGCGCCGCGCCCGACGTCGAGCGCATCGTGGTGCGGCTCGACCCGGCGCTGGAGCCGGAGGCGATCTGCTGGGCGTTGCAGCACGTGGTGGTCGACGGCGGCACGCTCGACACCGACGTCGCCGTCGAGGCCGTGATCGCGGTGGTCGACCGGCCCTCGTGGCTGTCCGACGCGTCGGGCGAGGACGAGCTGGCCGAGCGGGGCCTGGCGGGCAGCCCCGACGACGAGCGGACCGTCGCGCAGGTCGTGGTGGGACAGGTCGAGTTCGCCGACGCGGTCGTGCTGGCGGGCGAGGCGGAGGACCGCTGGCAGGAGGTCCGCACCGAGGCGGTGATCAGCAGGCTCACCCCGACCGCGCCGCGCGGCCACCTCGACGGCCTCGACCCGGCGGACCTGCTCGCCCGGGTTCCCGCGGAGGCGCGGCGGGGACGTATCGACTGGCCGCACGGTCCGCTGCTGCGCGGCCAGCCGTCGCTGGAGTCCGAGGCCGGGGTCTGCGTGGTGCTGTTCGAGGAGCGCAGGCCGTTCCACCCGCAGCGGCTGCACGAGGTGCTGGACGTCCTGCTCGACGGCGTCGTGCGCACGCGCGGGCGGGCGTGGGTGGCCAGCCAGCCCGGCGCGGCGCTCTGGCTGGAGTCGGCGGGCGGCGGCCTCAACGTCGGCCACGCGGGACCTTGGCTGGCCGCGCTCGACACCGCGCAGTGGGACGAGGTCTCGGCCGAGCGCCAGGTCAGAGCCTCGCTGAACTGGGACGACTACTACGGCGACCGGATGCAGGAACTGGTCGTCATCGCCCACGAGGCCGACCCGCGCGAGATCACCCGCGCACTGCGCTCGGCACTGCTCACCGACGCCGAGATCGCCGAGGGCGAGGCGGTGTGGGCCGGCTACGAGGACCCGTTCGGCGAATGGCACACCGACCCGTGCCCCGACATGGGCGCGGGCACGGGCTCGGAACCGGCCACCGGTTCCGCCGACGCCGCCCGCGACGGCGGCAAGCAGTGAGATCCGAAGAGCGAGGAGGTAAACCGTGAAGCCGGGAATCCACCCCGAGTACGGGCCGGTCGTGTTCCGCGACCGCTCCACCGGCACGCAGTTCCTCACGAGGTCGACCGCGACCTCGGAGGAGCGCGTCGAGTGGTCCGACGGCAACTCGTACCCGTTGATCGTCGTCGACGTGACGTCGGCGTCGCACCCGTTCTGGACTGGTGGCCGCCAGGTGCTGGACACCCAGGGCCGCGTGGAGAAGTTCCGCCGCCGCTACGGCGACCGGGCCAGGGGAGGGCAGTGATGGCCGTTCCGAAGCGCAGGAAGTCGCGCAGCAACACCCGGCACCGGCGTTCGCAGTGGAAGGCCGCCGCGCCCGATCTGGTGCCGATCGTGGTCGACGGCGAGCGCAGGCTGGTGCCGCGCCCGCTCGTCCGCTACTTCCAGCAAGGTTGAGATCCAGCGGGCCCGGCCCGGTCGTGCGATCCGCCAGATCCGCGACCGGGCCGGGCCCGGTGCTGCTTTTGCGCTCACGGATGGCGGAAGCGCCGTGTGACTTGTCCCACTCGGGGTTTTTGTCGCGAAAGCGCTGTTTCTAACAGTATGTGTGCACGCGTCGCTTGATCGAGTAAGCGGCTGCGGGAACCAGGTGTCACGCGATACCCCGCCGCGATCCCGGCCCGGTGCCCGCGGGCCGCGCGCCCGCTCAGCGCTCCGCGCTGGTCGGAAGCCGTTCCCGTAACCGGTTCGCATCGGCGCGCCGTTCCGGCGGATGATTCCGGCGCCGGAACCCGAAACGTCCCCCGGCTTCTCCCCGGCTCGCCGAAGGCGGTCATGATCACCGAGGGTGTTGACGAATCGTGGCGCGCATTCCACTCGATCGCGACTTGGTACAGGTGTTCTGACCCCAATATGATTGCGGTACCGGAGGGGTTCTCTCCGGATCGAATGCTCGCCCCCGTTCGGGGGTTTTCTCACCGGACTGGCATCCCAGGCCATCCGCTGTTCGTCGTGCTCAAATGTGAGGAAAGCAATGAACTACGGAACCGCGCTGCGGAATGAAATCCGCTCCGACGGGATCACGCCGCTCATCGGCATCTACGACATGCATTCGGCGTCGGTCGCCGCCCAGCACTACAACGGCCTGTTCGTTTCGGGCTTCGGCTTCGCCGCCTCCCACTACGGGCTGCCCGACATCGGTTTCATCGCCTGGTCCGACATCGTCGCGTTCGTGCAGCGGCTGCGGCTGGCGTTCCCCCGCACCCACCTGCTGGTCGACATCGACGACGGCTACGTCGACCCGGAGGTCGCCTGCCACGTCGTCGAGCACCTGGAGCGCATCGGCGCCTCCGGCGTGATCCTGGAGGACCAGCGCAGGCCGCGCCGCTGCGGCCACGTCGACGGCAAGCAGATCCTGCCGCTGGAGGACTACCTCGAGAAGCTGGAGATGGTGCTGGCGACCCGCGACGAGATGGTCGTGGTCGCGCGCACCGACGCCGTGGAGGAGGACGAGATCCTGCGCCGCGCGGCGGCGCTGGCCGAGACCGACGCCGACGTGCTGCTGGTCGACGGCGTGCGCAGCGTCGAGTGGATCCGCAAGGTCCGCCGCGTGATCGGGGACAAGCCGCTGCTGTTCAACCAGATCGCGGGCGGCAAGTCGCCGCGGCTGTCGCTGCCCGAGCTCAGCGATCTCGGCGTCGACGTCGCCATCTACAGCACGCCGTGCCTTTTCGCGGCGCAGGCCGCGATCGACACCGCGCTGGCGGAACTGCGCGCCAACGACGGAAGGCTGCCGGAAACGACGGGTGGCGCTGTCGGTGTCGCCTCGTCGCTGGAACTGCTGTCGAAGAACATCAGCAGGCACCACGAGAAGCCGGTGCGAATGAGCGTCTGAGATGTGGCCGCCGCGCGCGGCCACATCAATTTTGGGCAGCCCGGATGAATTCGGCTCGGACCCGGAAAGGAAATCCTTTGGGCAACATTCCGGCCCTGTTCGCGCGAATTCGCGTCGACCCCTACGTGCTGGCCATTCTGGCGGCCGCGGGGACGGCCGCGTTCCTGCCCGTGCACGGAATCGCCGCGGCCGGACTGGACCGCGCGATCACCGTGGCGATCGCACTGCTCTTCTTCGTCTACGGCGCCCGGCTGTCGGCGAAGGAGGCGCTCGACGGAGCGCGCAACTGGCGGCTGCACCTGCTGATCCTGGGGATCACGTTCGTGCTGTTCCCGCTGTTCGGGCTGCTCTGCGGGCTGCTGGTGCCGACCGTGCTGACGCCCGAGCTCTACGTGGGCATGGCGTTCCTGTGCGCGCTGCCCTCGACGGTGCAGTCCTCGATCACGTTCACCTCGCTGGCCAGGGGCAACGTCGCGGCCGCGATCTGCGCGTCGACGTTCTCCAACGTGCTGGGCGTGTTGCTGGCGCCGCTGCTGGTCAGCATGCTGGTCACGACCAGTGGCGGCGCGCTGTCGACCGACGCCGTCCGCGACATCGTCCTGCTCCTGCTGGTGCCGTTCGTGCTCGGACAGCTCTCCCGCAGGTGGGTGGGCAAGTGGGTGCGGCTGCACAAGCGCGGCCTCGGCCTGCTCGAACGCGGCGTGATCCTGATGGCCGTCTACGCGGCGTTCAGCACGGGCACCGTCTCGGGAATCTGGCACCAGCTCACGCTCTCGCGCATCGGGATGCTGCTGCTGGTCGACGCAGCCCTGCTCGCGAGCGTGCTGGCGCTGTCGTCGCTGCTCGCGCGATCGATGGGGTTCGGACGCGCGGACCAGGTGCCGATCGTGTTCTGCGGGTCGCAGAAGAGCCTGGCCACCGGACTGCCGATGGCCACGGTCCTGCTGGCCGGGCAGGGCGTCGGACTCGGCGTGCTGCCGCTGATGCTCTACCACCAGATGCAGCTGATCACCTGCGCCTGGCTGGCCAGGAGGTTCGCCGAACGGGAGCGCACCGAGGTACCGCAGCCGAAGCAACTCCGGGCTTGACCACACGAGGAAGGACGGAGCGCTGATGCGCATCACGCGCAGGATCACGACCGCGCTGGCCCTGGCCGGGACGTTCGCCGCGCTGTCGGCGCAGGCCGGCAACGCCAGCGAGGGCTACACCTCCGGAGGTCTCACCGTCCTCCGGGTCGAGGACAGCATCTTCGAGGTCGACAGGTCGCTGAACTTCAACCAGGGTTCCGGGGACACCGGCAGCGACGTCATCGAGGGATCGGGTCCCGTCAGCGACGACTAGCCGATCGCCCGCCGGGGGCAGCGCCCGGCATCGAACCAGGTCCGCCGGGCGCCACGGGTGTCCGGCGGACCGCTTCGCGCAGGTGGAGACGGTTGTCACACGCGCAGATCGCGGGGCCCGCGACCGGGGCGGCTTCTCAGGTCCTTCTCAGGGCGTCGGGTAACACTGTGCTCATGCGCATCCTCGTCGTCGACGACGACCGCGCCGTGCGCGAGTCTCTCAGGCGGTCGTTGCAGTTCAACGGTTACCAGGTCGAGCTCGCCGCGGACGGTCAGCAGGCACTCGACTGGCTCGCGGCCCAGCGGCCCGACGCCATGGTTCTCGACGTCATGATGCCCAGGGTGGACGGGCTGGAGGTCGCGCGCCGGCTCCGCAGCACCGGCGACGACCTGCCGATACTCGTGCTCACCGCCCGCGACGCGGTGTCCGACCGGGTCGCCGGGCTCGATGCCGGTGCCGACGACTACCTGCCCAAGCCGTTCGCCCTGGAGGAACTCCTCGCCCGCCTGCGCGCGCTCCTGCGCCGCGCGGCGCCGTCGGACGTCGACCGCGAGGACCGGCCGGAGCCGTTGCGGTTCTCCGACCTGGAGCTGGACCCTGGCACCAGGGAGGTCCGCCGCGGCGAGCGCCCGATCAGCCTCACCCGGACCGAGTTCGCACTGCTGGAACTGCTGATGGCGCACCCCAAGCAGGTGCTGACCCGCAGCAGGCTCCTGGAGGACGTCTGGGGCTACGACTTCCCGACCTCCGGCAACGCCCTGGAGGTCTACATCGGTTACCTGCGGCGCAAGACCGAGGCGGAGGGCGAGCCGCGGCTGATCCACACCGTGCGCGGTGTCGGCTACGTCCTGCGGGAGACGCCGCCGTGACGGTTCCCGCTCCACCACCCCCCGACCTCGTGGACGTCGGTCCGAGCACCGAGGGCGGCCGGTTCCAGCGGGTCTCGCTGCGCAACCGGGTCACCTGGCTGGCGGCGGTGTGCGTGGCGGGCGCGGTCGCTCTGGTCTCGATCGCCGCGTTCGTCACGGTGCACGACAGCCTCTACTCGCAGCTCGACGAGAACCTGACGCAGCGCGCGGTGGAGGCGGCCGAAGGCCCGCTGGTGCGGACCCCGGACCTGCAGCAGGTGCCGGTCGCCTTCTACGCGGCGGCCAACCTGAAGATCAGCGTGCTGTCGGCCAACGGCGCCGAGATGACGCCGAACCCGGGCGACCGGCCGCCGTCGAGCGGCCTGGAGCTCGCGGTGGCCAAGGGCCAGTTACCGCTGTCCCTGCGCACTGACCAGCCCACCAACAGCCGCGTCGTCGCGGTGCCCGGCGGTCCGGGCGTGGCGCTGGTGATGTCGCAGTCGCTGCGCCCGACGCAGGCGACGCTGGCCCAGCTCAGCGTGGTCCTGGTCGTGATGGGCGGCGCGGGCATCCTGCTCGCCGCGGCGGCCGGGACGGCGGTCGCCAGGGCCGGGTTGCGGCCCGTGCAACGGCTGACCGCCGCGACCGAACGGGTCGCGCTCACCGGCGACCTGCGTCCCATCCCGGTCTCGGGCGACGACGAGCTGGCGCGGCTGACCACGAGCTTCAACCGGATGCTGGGCGCGCTGGCGGAGTCCCAGGAGCGGCAGCGGCGGCTGGTGGCCGACGCCGGGCACGAGCTGCGCACGCCGCTGACGTCGTTGCGGACGAACCTCGAACTGCTCATGGCCTCGGCCGAGCCGGGTGCGCCGGCGCTGTCGGCGGAGGACCGGGAGGAGATGTTCGCCGACGTCCGCGCCCAGATCACCGAGCTGTCGTCGCTGGTCGGCGACCTGGTCGAGCTGGCGAGGGAGGACACGCCGCAGGCGGTCCACGAGCCGGTCGACCTGCTGGAGGTCGTCGAGCGCGCCCTCAACCGCGCCCGGCGCCGGGCCGCGGGCGTGCGGTTCCAGGTGCGGCTGGAGCCGTGGCTGATGATGGGCGACGCGACCGCGCTGGAGCGGGCGGTGCTCAACCTGCTCGACAACGCGGCGAAGTGGAGCCCGGACGGCGAGACGGTCCGCGTCGACCTGCACCCGGAGCGCGGCTACGCCGATCAGCGCGGGTACTCCGCGCCGCAGGGACACCCGGCCCAGCCGGGATATCCGGCGCACGGCCATGCGGTTCTGGAGGTCGCCGACGCCGGGCCGGGAATCGCCCCGGGGGACCGCCCACACGTGTTCGAGCGCTTCTACCGTTCGTCGGACGCGCGTCAGCTCCCCGGGTCGGGCCTTGGGCTCTCGATCGTCAAGCAGGTCGCGGAGCGGCACGGCGGCACGGTGTGGGCTGGCGAGGCCCCGGAGGGCGGCGCGCTGCTGAGCATGCGGCTTCCCGGAGGCACGCCCGCCGACGTGTGACCGGCGCCCCGCTGCCGCGAAACCAACAGCATTGAACACAGATGGATGGATCTTACCAATTACAGGCCGGAGTCCGCGCCACTGCGCGTAGAGGTAGTGTTGGTTCGTGTTGACTTGATGTGTCAAGTTCGCGGGGAGTCGACGGAGGGGCCGCGAGCCCTTCGGACGGGACGGTTCAGTGCTCGCACGGCAACGCCAGGAAGTGATCCTCAACGAGGTCCGCAGAACCGGCGCGGTGCAGGTCAGCGCCCTGGTGCTGCAGCTCGGGGTCTCCGACATGACCATCCGGCGCGACCTCGACGCGCTGGCCAGGCGCGGGCTGGTGGAGAAGGTCTACGGCGGCGCGACGTCGATGGTCGGCCGCAGCACCGACGAGCCGGGGTTCGAGGCGAAGTCGGTGCGCCAGCTCGCGGAGAAGGAGGCGATCGCGATGCTGGCCGCCGAGCAGGTGCGCCCGGGCACCGCGATCGGCCTCTCCGCCGGGACGACCACCTGGACCCTGGCCCGCCACCTCGACGACGTGGCCGACCTGACCGTGGTCACCAACTCGATCCGGGTGGCAGACGCGCTCCAGCAGCGCGGCCGCACCGACCGGACGGTGGTGCTCACCGGTGGGGTGCGGACCCCGTCGGACGCACTGGTCGGGCCGGTCGCGGTGCAGTCGCTGCGCTCCCTGCACCTGGACCTGGTGTTCCTGGGCGTGCACGGCATCGCCGCCCGCGCCGGGTTCACCACGCCCAACCTCAACGAGAGCGAGACGAACCGGGCGCTGGCCGAGGCCGCGAACCGGCTGGTGGTCGTGGCCGACCACTCCAAGTGGTCGACCGTCGGCATCTCAACCATCGTCGACCTGCACGAGGTCGACCTGCTGATCAGCGACGACGGGCTGCCGCAGGAGGCGCGGCAGGTGCTGTCGGAGAACGTTCCCGAGCTGGTGCTGGCGGAGGTGCCCCGATGAAGCGAACCGCGCGCAAGCTGGCCGACGGCCGCGAGATCATCTACTTCGACTCCGATCCGGCGAAGGTGCGCGACGTCGAGGACACCCGCGACCTGCCCGCGCGGTCGCCGGCGTCGGAGATGCGGCGCGACCCGCTCACCGGCGAATGGGTCGCGCTCGCCGCCCACCGCCAGACCCGCACCTACAAGCCGCCGGCCGAGCTGTGCCCGTTGTGCCCGAGCGGCCCCGGCAGGCCGACCGAGATCCCCGAGCCCGACTACGACGTCGTGGTCTTCGAGAACCAGTTCCCCTCGTTCGCACAGGGAATCACGGCCGGATCGGACACTGTGGACGGTATGCCGATGGTCGCGTCGGAACCAGCGACGGGGCGCTGCGAGGTCGTCTGCTTCACCTCCGACCACAACTCGTCGTTCGGCGAGCTGAGCCGGCAGCAGGTGCGCGCGGTCGTCGACGTCTGGGCCGACCGCACCGAGGCGCTGGGCGCGACTCCCGGCGTCGAGCAGGTCTTCTGCTTCGAGAACCGCGGTGAGGAGATCGGCGTCACCCTGCACCACCCGCACGGCCAGATCTACGGCTACCCGTTCGTCACGCCCAGGACGGAGAAGATGCTGCGGGTCGCCGAGGAGTACCGCGCCGAGCACGGCAGCCACGTGCTCGGCGACGTGCTGGCGGCCGAGCGCGCGAGCGGCAGGCGGGTGGTCGTCGAGTCGTCGCACTGGACGGCGTTCGTGCCGGCGGCCGCCCGCTGGCCCGTCGAGGCGCACGTGGTGCCGCACCGGCAGGTCCCCGACCTGGCCGCCCTCACCGACGACGAGCGCGACGACTTCGCCGCGACGTACCTGGAGCTGCTGCGGCGGATGGACGGGCTCTACGACCGCCCGCTGCCCTACATCGCGGCGTGGCACCAGGCGCCGGTGCGCACCGGGCGCGACCTTTCGTGGCTGCACCTCCAGGTCTTCTCGGTGCTGCGCTCGGCGGACAAGCTGAAGTTCCTGGCGGGTTCGGAGTCGGGCATGGCGGTGTGGATCAACGACGTGACCCCGGAACAGATCGCCGACCGTCTCCGCGCCCTCTAGGGTTGGCCGTGCCCCGGCGCGTGGCTGCCGTGGGTCAGTGATGATCGCCGTGGGCAGCGTTGATCGCCTGGGGCATCCCTGGGGCAGCGGTGATCGCCGTGGGGTGGCAGTGATCGCCGTGGGGCGGCGGCGGTATGGCGATATGACGTAGCGCACGTCGGCGCATTCCCGGGGTGCTCCACAGCTTGATCTCAGGCACTTCTCAGCTCCGTGCAGGAGAGTGGGGACATGACCGACCAGGCCCCGCGTTCCTCCGGCGAGCCACCGGAGGAGCCGCAATCGCAGGCAGGAGCCCCGGCCGAGGGCACGCCCGGCGAAGCGCCGCACGTCCCGGAGGGGACGTCGCACGCCGGAGCGCCGCCGCAGCCGGGTCAGCAGCCCCAGCAGTCGCCGGAGCAGCCGTCGCAGCCGGATGGCGCTTCTCAGCCGAGTCACACTTCGCAGCCGGGTGGCGCCGCGTCGCAGCCGGGCGACCAGGCGCCGCGGGCGTCCGGGCAGTCGCAGCCCGGACAGTCGCAGCCCGGACAGCCGCAGCCCGGGCAGTCGCAGCCGTCGTACGGACAGCCGCAGCCGCAATCCGGGGAGCAGCCGTCGCCCGGGCAGCCACAGTCGCAGCCCGCGCAGCAGCCGCAGCCGCAGTCCGGAGAGCATGGCGCGCACACCGGGCAGCCGACCGACCAGGTGGGCCAGTCCGCCGGCCAGACCATGCAAGCCGCCGCCCAGTCGCCCTGGCAGCCATCCGCGCCGGGCCAGTCCGCGCAGGCCGAGCAGTGGTCGCAGGCGGGACAGCCCTACGGCACCCAGGGAGCCCACGCGCAGCAGTACCCGGGGCAGCAGCCTCACGCGCAGTCCCAAGGCCAGGGGAGCCCCGGGCAGGGCAGCCACCCCGGTCAGGGCTACCCGGGCCAGGGCCACCAGCCGGGACAAAGCCATCACCCCGGCCAGAGCCACCAGCCGGGCGAGAGCCACCAGCCGGGCCAGAGCCACCAGCCAGGGCAGGGGGACCACACCGCGCAGTTCCCCGGCCAGTACCCGCCAGGTGCCGCCTGGCAGCAGCCCAGCGGCTTCCACCCGATGAACCCGGTCGACACCCACCGCAGCAATGAACGCTCCAGCCGCAACCGGGCCCTCGTCGGCGTCGTCGCGCTGGCGCTGGTGGCCGGACTGGTCGGTGGCGGGGTCGGCGGCGTCGTCGGGTTCCAGCTCGGCGGCGGCAACCGTCCCGGCCCCACCGCTCTGGACCAGCCGCGCCCGGCGCGCAGCGCGAGCACCGCGCCCGCCGGTTCGGTGCAGCAGGTCGCCGAGCGGGTGCTGCCCAGCGTCGTCCAGCTGCAGTTGCAGAGCTCGCAGGGTTCCGGCGAGGGCTCGGGCATCGTGCTCAGCCAGGACGGCTACATCCTGACCAACAACCACGTCGCCGAAGGCGCGCGCAGCGGGCGCATGACCGCGCTGTTCCACGACAACCGCACCGCGTCGGTCACCGTCGTCGGCACCGACCCGAACTCCGACCTCGCGGTCGTCAAGGCCGACATCCAGGGCCTCACCCCGGCGTCGATGGGACGTTCCGACGATCTCCCGGTCGGCGCTCCGGTGGTCGCGATCGGCTCGCCGTTCGGGCTTTCCGGCACGGTGACCAGCGGGATCATCAGCGCCAAGGACCGGCCGGTGCGAGCGGGCGGCGAGTCGGGCAGCCAGTCGAGCGTGCTCAACGCGCTGCAGACCGACGCCGCGATCAACCCCGGCAACTCCGGGGGGCCGCTGGTCGACATGGACGGCAACGTGGTCGGCATCAACTCGGCGATCTACAGCCCCGGCTCCGGCCAGGAGCAGGCCGGTTCGGTCGGGCTCGGCTTCGCCATCCCGATCGACCAGGCCCAGCGCACGGCCAAGGAGCTGGTGGACACCGGGTCGGCGACCCAGACCACGCTCGGGGTGCGGATCACCCCCGCTGAGCGGCCCGGTGCCCTGGTCGTCGAGGTCGTGCCCGGCGGTGCCGCCGAGGCGGCGGGCATCCGGCCCGGCGAGGTGATCACCAAGCTCGGCGACCGGGCGATCCAGGACCCGGACGAGCTGATCGCCGCGGTCCGCTCGCGCGCACCCGGTGAGCAGGTGCAGCTGACGACGACCGACCGAGCCGGCGGTGGCGAACGCACGGTCACGGTCACCCTGGTCGGCGAGAAGGGTTGATTCGACGGGACTCACGGCCGGCGGGGCGGCCGTGACCACGGCGGTCGCGACGACCGGGACGGCGGTCGCGGCGACCGGTCCGTGGCCACGCCGACCGCGCCGGGAGGCGTGCCCCCTCCGTGCCTCCCGGCGCGGCCGACGTCGGAAGTCCGTTCGAGGCGCGCCGCGGTGGCGTTCGAGTGGCGATGAGCGGGAAGTGCGCCACGTGAGGCGTGCCAAGGACTCGGGGGCAGCGTTCGTGATGGACGTGTTCGAGCGGACGGCGTTGGGGGAGGGCGTTCGATGAGGTGCGGATTCCGGAGAACCGGAATTTCCACACCTGGCAGGGGTTTCCACGGTTGCAGGGCTTCGCGCTGAGCCGGCGTTTCGCAGCGACAAGGGGAGTTTCGGCAGGATGTCCGATTACACAGGCAGTGTCATTCCGCACCGGGTCCGTGATCTCGACGAGCGATCCGACTCACTGGATCTGACCGAGGCGGTCCTTGCCACTACGGTGACCGATATGGAACGCAGCGCGCAGCGGTTGGGGCGGGCCCTGGTCGTCATCGTCGACGACCGGGTCGCGCAGGGCGAGCAGGACGACAGCATCGGTCCGCTGGTGACCGAGCTGCTGGAGGAGGCCGGTTTCATCGTCGACGGGAGTGTCGCGGTGGCCGGTGAGACGGTGGACATCCGCAACGCGCTCAACACCGCGGTGATCGGCGGGGTCGACGTGGTGATCACCGTCGGCGGCACCGGCGTGTCGCCGCGGGACGTCACCCCGGACGCGACCGCGGGTGTGCTCGACCGGCCCATCCCGGGCATCGCGGAGGCCCTGCGGGCCTCCGGCCTGGCGGCGGGCGCGGTCGACGCGGGGGTCTCGCGGGGTCTGGTCGGGGTGTCCGGGAGCACGCTGGTGGTGAACCTGGCGGGCTCGCGGTCGGCGGTCCGCGACGGCATGGCGACGCTGACACCGCTGGTCACCCACGTGATCGAGCAGCTCTCCGGCCTCGAGACGGCCTGACCCGGCACGGGCCGCTCTGCCCGGCACGTTTCGCCCCGGTCGCATCGGCCGGAAGCACACAACGCGGTGGCGGCGCCCGAACCATGGGTGCCGCCACCACTGTTTCCACTCGCTTTTCGGTTGGGGGAGGCTGGCGAGACCAACCGGCAGGTTCGTCGTCGCGCAGGCGGTCAGCCGCCCCGTTTCGCCCAGACCAGCCCTTTTTGCGCAGCCGGTCCGTTTCTCAGGTCGGACCGTTTCGCGCGCTGGTCCGCTTCGCTCAGGCAGGCCCTTCTTGCCCAGCCGGTCCACTTCGCCCAGGTCGGGCCGCTCCGCTCAAACCGGGCCGCTCCGCTCAAGCCGTCAGCCGGTCCGTCTGTTGCGCCGGACCTCGGCCGAAGCCCGTTGGCCGGTCAGCTCGCGGAACCGGTGGGACCGGAGCCTCCCTGCGGCTTGTCGGTGGGCTTGTCGGTCGGCTTGTCCTGCGGTGCTGCCTGCTGGCCGGTCTGGGTCGTGTCCTGAGGGCTCGCCTGCGAGGTGTCCTGCGACTTCGACTGCGTGTCCTGGGTGTCCTCCGGCGCCTTGGCCTGCGAGGTGCCGGCGTCGGTGTCCGAGCCGGAGGCGCTGTCGCGGTGCTGGGTGCGCTTGATCGTCTCCTCGACCTTGCTGCTGACGCTCTCGATCTTGTCGTGGTACTTGCCGCCGGTGGCCTTGTCCAAGCTCGACTTTGCGGCGTCGAGGCCCTTGGTGGCGCTCGGGCCTGCCTTCTCCGCGAGATCCTCGGCCTTGGACTTGGCCTGCTGGGCCAGTTCCTTGGCTTTGTCCAGGAATCCCATCCTCTGCCTCCCGTGGCTTGAACGGCGCGACCGCGGTCGGGAGCGCTCCGACGAGGAACGGGTCCGTCGTCGGCACGACCCCACCGCCAGCGGGCTTTTGCCCGTTAAGTTCCAATTACCGAGCGTATGCCCTCTGCCGTCATGGTGTCACCGTGATCCTTTGGGTGAAAGCCCTACGCCGTCCGGCGCACACGCGACCTGCCCATCGCCTCTCCGCGCCTACCTGCGATGAGGGACGATGGTGTCGTGACAGAGCAGTCCCGAAACCGGTCGTCCGAAGCGGACAGGAAGCGCCGGCTCGCCGAGGTCTTCGGTGACGTCCTCCCCGACACCACCTCGGACGAACGGTCGCAGCGCGGTCCCGCGCAGACCGAGACCGAGCGCTGGTACCGCGAGAACCGCCCTCCCCACCACGACGACCACCGCTGAGGGGAACCGGGCGGCGAACCACGTCGCGGCCGGCTGGGGCCGAACGACGTCGGCGGCCCGCCGAGGACCAAGGGCGTCCGCGGCCGAGGGCGCCGCGCCGTCCATGCCCGGGCGCAGGGTGCGACCGTGCGACGCTCCGGCATGGCGAGCCCCGTGTCCGTCGCGGCTGTGGGACGCGGGGACCTGCGTTGGGGTCGGGAGTGTGGTCAGGACTTGCTCGATGTCTGCCCGTCGCCGTTCGACTGGGTGGACGTGGTGGACGCCTCCTCGAGGGCAAGGCCCTTCACCGCGGGCAGGCCCTGTTCGCGGCGGAGCAGGTCGCGGATTTCCAGGAGCAGTTCGACGTCGGTGGGTGCGACCTCGGTTTCCTTGCCCCGTTCGCGGCGTTCCTTCAGCGTTTTCATCGGCAGCACGAAAATGAAGTAGACAACCGCCGCGGTGATGAAGAACGTGATCACGGCGTTGATGACCTGTGCGAAGTCGATGATCGACTGCTGGTTGCCTGCGACCAGTTGAATGGAGAGGCCGGTTACGTTGCCGCCTCCGGTCGCCGCGATTACCGGCTTGATGATGCTGGTCGTGAATGCGGTGACCAAAGCAGTGAACGCGCTGCCGACCACCACGGCGACCGCGAGGTCGACCACGTTGCCGCGCATCAGGAAGTCTTTGAATCCCTTGAGCACAGGTTGTCCTTTCCGCAATTCATGTGCCCCGTCCGGGTGTACTCGGACGGATGATGTTGTGACCGACGGGAGTTGGCTCCATGACGGCTGCTCAGCGGAGCGTAACGGTCACCGATTGGGTGAGGGAGGCTGCGGCGACGGCCGGTGCCAGCCCTTCAGGTAAGCCCACGACGATGAGTCTGCCCTGGTCATGTCGATCACCTGTGGGGCGCACGGCGATGACGGGCGCCTGCTCGGCCAACACCGAACTATTACCCGATCGGGTGGCAGTTGTGACTATGTCCACCCGCCGTCCGGGATGGAGGAGATCAGCCACGTCAGGGTCGGCCAACCGGATGGGCACCGCGGCGTGCCGCGGGTCGCCGGTGGTCAACGCCGTCTGCGCTGGACCGGCCAGCCGCACGTCGGTCAGAGGTTCGCCACTGCGTGACGCGGTGCCGAGCACTCGACCCGTCGCCTCATCGACCTCGGACAGCACGCCACCGGGCGCGAGTTCGGCAGGCATGGTCCGCCGCGCCACGTCGTCGGGTTCGAGGACGTGGCCGGGCGCGAGGTCCCGGGCCGCGACCAGCACCGGCACTCCGTCGCTCGCGGGCCCCGGCCTCGGCTGCAGTGCCATGACCGCGGCGAGCGTGGCGAGCAATATCGCGCCGACTCGGCGTAGGAGGACTGTTCGCGCGTGACGGCCAGGCGGGAGGAGAGTTCGCATTCTCGAACCCAGCCCTGTTTCCCTCTTGCCCATTGGTCGCTCCTGTCGTTCGCGTGTTTGGAAGGGGCGAGTTCGACACTAGGGAGATTCGGGCGGGCAGGGGAGAGGCAAATTTGGAATCTGTGGATAAACAAAGTGGGTGTGGATAACTCGGCACCCGCATGGTCGTCGTTGCAGTCCGGAAGCGTTATTCAGCGGTACGAACGAGTGAATTTGAGAGATGGGATTGCGTCTCTCGGCAATGCCGTTGGGGGAGGGAAAGCGGGTGAGAGGCGGGGCGAACGCGATGCGGAGGCGAGTACGGGCGGGTCGCCAAGTCGCAAAGGTGGAGGGACGGTCCGTCAGGCCGTGGCGAGGCCGGGGATGAGAGGTCAGTGGGGACGCGCGGAGCTGGGGGCGCTGGGGCGGAGAGCGGCGCGGCACAGCGCGGAGTCGGGGGCGCTCGATTGGCCAGGGGAGTGGCACAGCGTGGAGCCGTGGGCGCTGGTGCGGCCTGCGGGGTGCCGCAGCGCGGAGTCGTGGGCGCTGGAATGGACAGCGGAGTGGCACGGTGCGGAGTCGGAGGCCGCTGGGGCGGACAGCGGGGTGCCGCAGCGCGGTGCCGGGGACGCCGGAACGGACAGCTGAGTGCCGCAGCGTGAAACGGCCGCCCGGAACGTCCAGCCCGACCGGGGAAGCGTCGAGCCAGGCCTCAGACGTGGAAGTGGACCCAGGCGCGGAAGTGGACCCAGGCGTGGAAGCGGGCCGAGGCGTGGAAGCGGGCCGAGGCGTGGAAGCGGGCCGAGGCGTGGAAGCGGGCGAGCGGACTTTCCGGGAGCGCGGTCGCTCGAGATCGCCGAAGCTCCGGCGCCGAAGCGCCGGAGCCGGGATCGCGTACGCGGGGGCACCGCGTGGCGCCCCTGCGGGTCAGGAAGCGGCAGCCGCCGGGGTGCTGCTGGAGCCCGAGCTCGACGACGACGAGGAGCTGCTCGACGAGGACGACGAGTCGCTGGACGTCGACGAGCCGGTGGAGCCGGAGCTGCCCGATCCGTTGTTGCCCGACCCGGAGTTGCTGCTGCTCGACCGGTTGTCGGTGCGGTAGAAACCGCTGCCCTTGAACACGATGCCGACGGCGTTGAACAGCTTGCGGAGACGGCCGGTGCACTCAGGGCACGTGGTCAGCGAGTCCTCCTTGAAGGACTGCACCGCCTCGAAGCGGTGGTCGCACTCAGTGCAGGCGTACTGGTACGTGGGCACGGCCGAAACCTCCGACATCATCAGGTTGGCACTCCTACGGGCAGAGTGCCAACACGATGATGCTTCAAAACAGGTGCGTAGCGCAATTACTCCTAGGTCACACCCGAGACCCGCAGGTCGCGCCCACCGCCTCTCAGGCCGCACCGGCCTGAGGTCAGGCCGACAGCGCCCTGACGCCGTGTCCAGGGGTCAGCACCGCGCCGACCCGCACGTCGTGGTCCTCGCCGGGCAGCTCCTCGACGAACTCCTCGTCGCGGACCACCGCCACCAGCGCCGCCGCCGGTGCCGCCATCGGCAGCGAGCGGTCGTAGTAGCCCGCCCCGCGGCCGAGGCGCACCCCGCGCCGGTCGACGGCCAGCGCGGGCACGAGCACCGCGTCGGCCTCACCGATCGCTTCGGGGCCCAGCCGGGCTCCGCTGGGCTCGAGCAGGCCGTAGCCGGCGGGCTCCAGCGAGTCCGGGCCGGTGTAGGCGGCCCAGTCCAGCGGCGACGAGCGGACGACGACCGGCAGCAGCACCCGGTGGCCCTTCGCGCGCAGTTCGTCGAGCAGCTCGGGCGAGCCGGGCTCGCCGCCTACCGGCACGTACGCGCAGACGGTCGCCCCTGGACGGTCGTCGAGCCAGCGCAGCACGGCTTCGCCCAGCGCCGCCGCCTCGGCCGAACGTGTGGTTCCGTTCGTGGCTCCGCGGCGGTCCAGCAGCTTGCGCCGCCATTGCGCCTTCTGTTCACACAGATCTCCGATCGAGGTCACAACCCCACTGTAAGTTGGCCCGATAGGCTCTGCGGCCATGGACAGCCCGACGCTCACCGCGGCCGCAGCGTTCCGGACCGCCATCGTTCCCGCCGCCGGACTCGGAACCAGATTCCTGCCCACGACGAAGGCGGTTCCGAAGGAACTCCTGCCGGTGGTCGACACCCCCGCCATCGAACTGGTCGCCGCCGAGGCCGCCGAGGCCGGCGCGAGCAGGCTGGTCATCGTCACCTCACCGGAGAAGGAGTCCGTCACCGAGTACTTCCGCCCGAACCCGGAGCTGGAGCAGACCCTGTCCGAGCGGGGCAAGGCGGACCTGCTCGCCAAGGTCCGGCGAGCGCCGGGCCTGATCGAGGCGGAGACCGCGATCCAGGAGAAGGCGCTCGGTCTCGGGCACGCCGTGTCCTGCGCCGAGTCGAAGCTGACCGAGCAGGACGACGCCGTCGCGGTCCTGCTGCCCGACGACCTGGTGCTGCCCACGGGCGTGCTCACCCGGATGGCCGAGACCCGCGCCCGCTACGGCGGCAGCGTGCTGTGCGCATTCGACGTGCCGAGGGAGCAGATCTCGGCCTACGGCATCTTCGAGGTGGCCGACACCGGCGAGGAGGACGTGCACAGGGTCCTGGGCATGGTCGAGAAGCCCGCTCCCGAGGATGCGCCTTCGACCTTCGCCGCCGCCGGGCGCTACCTGCTCGACCGGGCGGTGTTCGACGCGTTGCAGCGCATCGAACCCGGCGCCGGAGGTGAACTGCAGCTGACCGATGCCGTAGCGTTGCTGATCTCCGAAGGTCACCCGGTCCACGTCGTGCTGCATCGAGGCGGGCGACACGACCTGGGAAATCCTGGCGGTTTCCTAAGGGCTGCGGTGGACTTCGCGCTGCAGGATCACGAGTACGGGCCGGGGCTGCGGAACTGGCTCGTCGAGAGGTTGAACAGGGAGTAGCGCCGAACGCCGCCGCTCGCAGGGCCACGGCTTTCCGGCACGCCCCGGGAGAGGTCGACAGCCATGAGGTCAGTAGACGAGCAGCTAGCGCGGGTTCTCTCCGCAGCCGTTCGACCGGCGCCGGTGCGGGTCGCGATCTCGGAGGCACAGGGCCTGCTCTGCGCGGAGGAGGTCGTCGCCGAACGCGCGTTGCCGGGGTTCGACCAGGCCGCCGTTGACGGCTACGCGGTGCGCAGCGTCGACGTGCAGGCCGCCGCCGAGTCGCCGGTCGCGCTGCCGGTGGTCGGTGAGATCCCCGCAGGTTCGCGCCAGCCGCGACGGCTCCAGCCGGGCCAGGCGGTCCGGGTGGTCACCGGTGCGCCGCTGCCGACGCTCGCCGACGCGGTCGTGCCGCTGGAGTACACCGACGACAACCCGGCGAAGGTGACGGTGCGGCAGCCCGTGCCGTCGGCGGCCTTCGTGCGCCGGACCGGCGAGGACGTGCAGACCGGTGACGTCGCGGTGCGTCGCGGTGCGCCGATCGGGTCCGCGCAGGTCGGGCTGCTGGCGGCGGTCGGACGCAACAAGGTGCTCGTGCACCCGCGCCCCAGGGTCTCGCTGATCTCGGTCGGCGAGGAGCTGGTCGACGTCGACCGCACCCCAGGCCAGGGACAGGTCTACGACGTCAACTCCTACGCGCTGGCCGCCGCCGCGCGCGACGCGGGCGCCGAGGTGACCCGCGTCGGCATCGTCAGCAGCGATCCGCGCAGGCTGCGGGAGGTCGTCGAGGGGCGGCTGCTGCTTTCGGAGATCGTGGTCATCGCGGGCGGGGCTGGCGGCAGCGCCGGCGAGGAGGTCCGCAGGAGCCTGGCCGACCTCGGCGTCCTCGACGTCACCAGGATCGCCATGCACCCCGGTTCGGTGCAGGGCTTCGGCCGGCTCGGACCGGACCAGGTGCCGACGTTCGTGCTGCCGGGCAACCCGGTCAGCGCGCTGGTGGTGTTCGAGGTGCTGGTGCGTCCGCTGATCCGGGCGGCGCTGGGCAAGCACAACCCGCACCGGCGCACCGTCACCGCGAGCCTGCTTTCGCCGGTGACCTCGGTGAAGGGCCGTCGCGGGTTCCTGCGCGCGCAGCTGCTGCGCGACCCGGACAACGGCTCCTACCTGGTGCAGCCGCTCGGGACCTCGGGTTCGCACCTGCTGGCCTCCCTTGCCGAGGCGAACTGCCTGCTGCTGGTCGACGACGACGTCACGGAGGTCGCGGTGGGCGAGGATGTGCGGGTCAGCTTCCTGTCGCAGCGTGCGTGAGCGCCGATGGCCCATCCACCCGATGCCGACGCGTTCCAGGGCTTCGGCCGCCACCCGGGGTGGCCGGCGAAGCTCGGACCGCTGCTGACCGGTGCCGGCGCGGTCGCGCTGCGCCCGCCGAAGCTGCGCGACGGCGCGGCGTGGAGCAGGACCCGGCTGCGTGACCGCGTCTACCTGCAGAAGTGGGAGCCGACGTCGATCGGGAGCTGGCAGGAGCGCAACTCGACCATGGCCTGGCCAGCGCAGTGGAGCGCGCTGCGCAGCCTCGGGCGCCGGGGCCTGGCGCTGCCGTTCACGATCACCGTGGAGGGCGAGCTGGCCGGTCAGCTCACCGTCGGCAACATCGTCCGCGGCGCCCTGCGGTCGGGGTGGATCGGGTATTGGGTCACCGAGCGCCGCGCCGGCGGCGGCGTCGCCACCGCCGCGGTCGCGCTGGCCGTGGACCACTGCTTCGGCCCGGTCGGCCTGCACCGGCTGGAGGCGACGGTGCGCCCGGAGAACCGGCCCAGCCTGCGGGTGCTGGAGAAGTCGGGGTTCCGCCGGGAGGGCATGTTCGAGCGCTACCTCGACGTCGCGGGCGACTGGCGGGACCACTACGTCTACGGCCTGACGGTGGAAGAGGTGCCGGAGGGCGCCGTCGAGGCGCTGGTGCGGGAGGGGCGCGCCCGGCGTCCGTGAGCCGCCTGGGTGGTCATTAGGTGAGAGTCCGGAGGCTGAGGGCCTTGAACTCCCCTTGCTGCCGGTTCGGCCGCGCCGGTTCAAGGTCGAAGACCCGCTCCGAGGGCGAGATCTTGCTCACCCGATCGGTGGGTTGGCGCAACCTGCCGGTGATCTCGGACGTCTGGCGAACGAGCTGTTCGGCGGCATGATCAGCGCTGTTCAGCGGTGTGGAAACCGACACGCCCGCGTCGATGTTGCGGCTGGTCGCCCCGGACGTGAGTTTTTCTGGACCGGGGTGCAACACCTGCCGGTTCGGCGTGGCTCCGAGACAGATGTGACTGATGTGGCTAGCGTGGCGACCGCAGAGGTGTGCTGCCGGTAGCCAGGGGGAGGTGGCGAGGCATGCTCAGTTCGTTGATCTTCGCTGCGCTGGCGGCCGCATGGTTGGTCGTTCTCGTGCCGATGTTCGCCCGTCGCCGCCAGGAAGTGTCCAAGACCACCGACTCGGCGCTGGCGGCCAGGGTGGTCCGGCGCGGCAGCGGTCGACGCCCGGCAGCGTCCGCTGCACAGAGGACCTACGGGGTGGAGGAGGCGTACGGGATGCCTGACACCGGCCAGGACGACGTGGACGTCGACGAGTACCAGGACGACGGCGGCTGGCGGCGGGTGCACAGCGACGACGTCCGCGCGGGCCGGCGCTACCGGCCTGGGCGCGGTGGCTTCGACCCCGAGGCCGCGGCGCTGGCGGCGAAGGCCAAGTACGCCCGCAGGCAGCGGATCGTGCTGGTGATCCTGCTCACCGCGGTCGGCACCGCGCTGGTCGCAGCGCTCGCGTGGCCGATGCTGTGGTGGCTGCACGGGGCCGTCGACCTGGCGCTGGTGGGCTACCTGGCCTACCTGCGCAGGCAGGTGCGCATCGAGGAGGATGTCCGCAGCCGCAGGCTCGCGCGCATCTCCGGCGCCCGCGAGGCCGACGAGGACGGCGAGTACGTCGAGTACGAGGACGGCGAGTACGACCAGGTCGACGACTACGACGACGTCCCAGAGCGCGAAGAGCCGGAGGAGGTCGATGACCGCCCGCGCAGGCGCGCGGCGGCGACGTCGACGCACACCGGCGCGGTCGCGGTGGAGATCGACGACGAGGACCCGATGTTCGACGAGCTCGACGAGCGCACCTGGGAGCCGTACCGCAGAGCGGTCGGCGAGTAGCCGCGGTCGATCCGGAAAGGGCCTGGTGGACCAGGCCCTTTCCGCTTTCCGGGGGGTGGTGCGAGGGGCTCTCAGGGGGCTTGCTAAGCTACAACGGCAATTGAACAAGGGGGCTGTAGCGCAGTTGGTAGCGCGTCTCGTTCGCATCGAGAAGGTCAGGGGTTCGATTCCCCTCAGCTCCACGGAATGGCAGGCTCGTGCTCGCGGAGAGCACGAGCCTTTTTCCGTTTCGCGTGTTTGTCGCGGGGGCCGAGCCCCCGCGGGCCCCACGGTGCGGTGGTCACCTTTTCACAGCTCTTTGCGGTCCGGAGCGTTCCCGGCCTGGTCTTGGACCAGCCTTCCGTTGGCGAAACTCCACCGGGCAGAACACGGACTGGCTCGCGTTGGGTGCGGGGGGGCACGAGTGGTGGTGGCGTCCGGTCCTAGGGATGTGGCTGGAGCTTCCCCGCGGTGGGGAGGGCCGGGCATGTGGGGAATGTGGCTCCGCGCTCGCTCTTCGACATTCCGTGGGTCGGGATGCGGATGCCGTACAACGCGCACCTGATGTCCAAAGCGGTGTGGCTGCTGGTGGCGTTGGGCGCGGCCGTCGCGATCCCCCGTGGCGCTCCTGGTGCTCACCGAGCGCGCACTTCCTGACGTGCAAGGGTGAGGGCCCTGCCTGGCGGGGGTTCTAGCGGTCCTCGCAACACCTGCGACCTGTGGGAGTTGCGAGGACCGTGGCATGTGAGGGTGACAGTGCCGAGCTGAAGCAACGCTTCCTGGACCGGCTTGATGCGGTTGGGAGCGTCACTGTGGCGGCCCGTGAGCTGGGCCTGAACCGGAACACGGCCTTTGGTTGGGCCCGGCAGGCTGGGCGGCGGTCGATTCGGGCGTCGCGTCGACACCCACGGCGCGAGGAGTACGAGCGGTTGCGTTCCGAGGGTGTGGCCCGACGTCGGGCGGCCGAGCGGGTGGGCATCAACGAGCGCACGGCGAAGGACTGGGACTACGGGGTCCGCAAGAGCCGGAACGCCCGGACCTACCCGAACGGGGTTCGTGTCGACTACGCGGCGGGCACCAGCACGATCGTCGACGTGAACTCCGTGGCGCCCAAGCTGTCCGCACTGGACAAGCAGTTGCATCCCCGGCTGCTGACCTTGGTGGAGCGGGAGCGGATCCGGGACCTGCGGGCCGAGGGCCACTCACTGCGGGCGATCGGGAAGGCATTGGGGCGGTCGGCCAGCACGATCTTGCGGGAGATCCGCGCGAACTCCGCCCACGGCGCCTACCGGCCGTATGCGGCTCACCGAGCGGCGGCCGCTCGTCGACCGCGCCCGAAGCAACGCAAGCTGATCGCGCAGGGACCGTTGCGCCAGTTCGTGGTTGACGGGCTGCGCAAGCGCTGGTCACCGGAGCAGATCTGCCACGCTCTAGGCAAGGAGCATCCCGGCGACCAGAGGATGCGAGTGAGCGTGGAGACGATCTACCAGGCGCTGTACTTCCAGGCCCGCGGTGGTCTCAAACGCGAAGTACAGGCCGCGATCCGCACCGGCCGGACCCGCCGCAAGCCACGCCGCAACCCGAACCAGCGCACCGCGCGGTTCATCGACCCGATGGTGATGATCAGCGACCGCCCTGCCGAGGTCGAGGACCGGGCCGTGCCCGGCCACTGGGAGGGAGACTTGATCATTGGCGCTGGCAGCCAGTCCGCGATCGGCACTCTGGTGGAACGCACCACGCGGTACACCATGCTGGTCCACCTGCCGAACGGGCATGACGCTGAAGCGGTCCGGGACGGTCTCGTAGCGACTATCACAACGCTGCCGACTCACCTTCGTGGCTCGCTGACCTGGGACCAGGGAGCCGAGATGGCCCGCCACAAGCAGTTCACCATGGCCACCGACATGCCGGTCTACTTCTGCGACCCGGCCAGTCCCTGGCAGCGCGGCAGCAACGAAAACACCAACGGACTGCTGCGCCAGTACTTCCCCAAGGGCACCGACCTCGGCACTTACGGACCCGAGGACCTCGAGCACGTCGCCCAACAGCTCAACGGGCGACCACGCAAAACGCTCGGCTGGGACTCCCCAGCCGAGCGCCTCGCTATGCTCCTGACCGAAGCCAGTTGACCATCTGTGTTGCGACGACCCCTTGAATCCGCCTGGCGCAGGCAGGGCCCTCCACTGTGGAGGTCAGGCGTCCGGGTACTGGTACGGCGCGGTGATGGCTTCCAGGACGTGGCCGTTGGGGTCGTCGAAGTAGACGCCGCGGCCGCCGTGTTCGTGGTTGATCTCGCCCGGCTTGGTGTGGTGCGGGTCCGCCCAGTAGTCGATGCCAGCCTCGCGGATGCGGCCGAAGATCCGGTCGAACTCCTCGTCGGTGACCAGGAACGCGTAGTGGTTGGGGCGGATCTCGTCGGAGTCGGCGAAGTCCAGCGTCACCCCGTTCGCCGTCTCCACCGGGGTGAACGGCCCGAGGTCGGGCAGCACCTCCAGGTCGAGGAGGTCGGCGAGGAACTTCGCCGAGGCGTGCCGGTCCTTGCAGTGGACGATGGTGTGGTTGAGGTCAACGGACATCGCACAGCCCTTCCTTCTCGGTCATCGCGGTGGTCAGCGTCCAGACGGCCTCGCCGAGCTCGATGTGCAGCGCCGCGTCGGCGAGCCGCCCGTCGGCGTCGAACGCCTCGTCGGAGCGCGGGACGGCGACACCGGTGTCGAGCACGTGCGCGCCGGCGGCCTCGAGCGAGCGCCGCAGGGCGTCCTGCGCCCACGTGGCGCCGTAGTCGCTGGGGCTGGCGCCGATCACGGCGGTCGTCTTGCCGGTGAGCGCGCTGTCGCCGTAGGGGCGCGAGGCCCAGTCCAGCGCGTTCTTGAGCTGGCCCGGGATCGAGCCGTTGTACTCCGGGGTCGCGATCACCAGCGCGGCCGCGCCGTCGATGGCCTCGCGCATCCGCAGCACCGGGTCGGGCGGCTCGGCTTCGTGGTCCTCGTCGAAGGGTGGGATCGTCGCCAGCTCGTCCCACAGCCGGAAGCCGATGGCCGGGTCGACCAGGGCGCCCGCCGCGCGCAGGAGCGCGGTGTTGGTGGAAGCCGAGCGCAGGCTTCCCGAGATCCCGAGAACGCATGCCGTGGTGGTGCCCATCTGTCCTCCTCGTTCGTGTGGGGACACGATGCGGCGCGGGACTTTCGGTTCGCTTACCACCCGCTTGCGGCCTGCCATGTGGCTATCGTCGGCCCATGTGGTTCGGCGTGCTGGGTCCGCTCGTGGTGCGCACCGACGCGGGCGACCCGGTCGCGGTGCCCGGGGTCAAGGTCCGCGCGTTGCTGGCGTGCCTGCTGGTGCGCCCTGGGACCGCGGTCTCGGCGGACCGGCTGGTAGAGGAGCTGTGGGGCGGCGAGCGGGTGCCGGCCAACCCGCTGGGCGCGCTGCAGGCCAAGGTGTCGCAACTGCGCAAGGCGCTGGCCGACGCCGAGCCCGGCGGTCGCGAGCTGGTGGTGTCCGGGCCGGCCGGATACGCGTTGGACGTGGGCACCGACGCCGTCGACTCGCTGCGCTTCACGGCGCTGGTCGCCGGCGCGCGCGACGCGCGGGGGCTGGCCGAGGCGCTGGAGCTGTGGCGGGGACCGGCCTTCGCCGGCTTCGCCGACTCCGACTTCGCGCGCCCGGTCGTCGAGGGCCTGGAGGAGCAGCGGCTGTCCGCTGTGGAGGACCACGCGCAGGCGCGGCTGGCGGAGGGCGAGCACGGCTCGCTGGTCGCGGAGCTGGGGGCGCTGGTGGCCGAGCACCCGCTGCGGGAGCGGCTGTGCGCGGCGTACATGCGTGCGCTCTACCGCAGCGGCAGGCAGGCCGAGGCGCTGGAGGCGTTCGCGGCGCTGCGCGGGAGGCTGGGCGAGGAGCTGGGCGTCGATCCGGGCCCGGAGATCATGGCTCTGCACCAGCGGATCCTGGAGCAGGACGCGGGGTTGACCGCGATGCGCTCGAACCTGCCGACCCCGCTCACCGGGCTGGTGGGCCGCGGCGGCGCGGTCGCCGAAGTGCGGGAGTCGTTGCGGGCCAACCGGCTCGTGACGCTGACCGGCCCGGGCGGTGTGGGCAAGACGCGGCTCGCACTGGAAGTGGCCGGTGAACGCGGTGAAGACGCGTGGCTGGTCGAGCTGGGGGCGCTGGAGCGCGCCGACGACGTCGGGCGCGTGGCGGAGCTGGTCGCAGAGGTGCTCGACGTCCGGGACCACGTCCTCGTCACGCCGTTCGGCGCCGGGCAGCGGCCGGACGCCGTCCGGCGTCTGGTGAACGCGTTGCGGGACAAGGAGATCCTGCTCGTGCTCGACAACTGCGAGCACGTCGTCGAACCGGTGGCCGCGCTGGTCCAGGCTCTGTTGCGGGCTCTGCCGGGGCTGTGCGTGCTCGCGACCAGCCGCACGTCGCTGGGCGTACCCGGTGAGGCGCTGCACCCGGTGCCGCCGCTGGACGTGCCCGAGTCCGGCCGTGCGGCCACCGGGTCGAGCGCGGTGGATCTGTTCGTCGAACGCGCGGTCACCGCGGCGCCCGGCTTCGCGCTCGACGAGCACAACGCCGAGGCCGTCGCCGCGATCTGCCGCAGGCTGGACGGGCTGCCGCTGGCGCTGGAGCTGGCCGCCACGCGCGTGCGCGCGCTGGGCGTCGAGGAGCTGGCGCGGCGGCTCGAGGACCGGTTCCGCCTGCTGGCGGCGGGCTCGCGCGCCGCCCCCGCACGGCAGCAGACGTTGCGGGCAGTGATCGACTGGAGCTGGGAGCTGCTGGCCGAACCGGAGCGGGCCGTGCTCCGCAGGCTGGCCGTGCACAACGACGGCTGCACGCTCGACGCCGCCGAAGCGGTGTGCGGGCGGGGCGGTGAAGATGTCGTCGGCGCGCTGGCGCAGCTCGTCGACCACTCCCTGGTCGTCGTCGCGGAGGGCGCGGCCGGACTCCGGTACCGGTTGCTGGAGACCGTCGCCGCCTACAGCCTCGAGCGGCTGGCCGAGGCCGGTGAGACCGACCAGGTCCGGCTCGCGCACGCCGAGTTCCACGTCGACCTGGCCGAGCAGGCCGAGCGGCGGTTGCGCGGGCACGACCAGCGCCGGTGGCTGGAGCGGCTGGACGCCGAGAGCGGAAACCTGCGGGCCGCGCTGGACTGGGCGGTGCGGCAGCGGCGGTCGGACTTGGCGTTGCGGCTGGTCAACGCATTGGCCTGGTACTGGTTCCTGCGCGGCAGGCACCAGGAGGGCCACCGGGCGCTCACCGCGGCCCTCGACCTCGACGACACCGCCTCCCTGGACCGGGCGAAGGCGATGACCTGGCGTTCCGGCCTGGACTACCTCGTGCGGGCCAGCGACGACCCGGAAGCGCAGGCGCGGGAAGCGCTCACGCTCTACGACCGGCTGGGCGCGCTCGACGAGCAGGCCCACGCGAAGTGGCTGCTCAGCTTCAGCATGTCCGGCAGCGGCCGGGTGGCCGCCGCCCGCGTGCTCGCCGACGAGGCGCTCCGCCGCTTCCGCGAGCGCGACGACCGGTGGGGTGTCGCGGCGGCGCTGACGGTCCGGGCGCAGCAGACGGCCGTGTCCGACGACCGCGACGCCGGCCGCGACGGGGCGCGCGCCAGGGAGCTGTTCACCGAGCTGGGTGACCGGTGGGGCCAGGCGTGGAGTGCCCGGGTGCTCGGCGGCGTGGCCATGGACGCCGGTGACTACGACCTGGCCGCCCGCCTGCACTGCGAGGGTCTGCGCACGGCCGAGGAGCTCGGTCTGTGGTCGGTGGTGTCCGGGCACCTCGCGCAGCTCGGGAGGGTCTCCATGCTGCGCGGAGACTACGCGCGGGCCGACGAGCTGCACCGGCGCGCGCTGCGGCTGGCGCGGGAGCAGTCATACGAGCCGTCCGCTGTCTACGCCGAGACGGGCCTCGGCATCGCGGCGCGGTGGCGCGGGCGGCTGGAGGAGTCCGAGGAGCACCACCGGCACGCCCTGGAGTGGAACCGGCGCGCAGGCTACGAGCCCGGGATCGCGCTTTCGCTGGCGGAGCTGGGGTTCGTCGCCGAGCAGCGCGGTGACCTGGACTCGGCGCTGGCGCTGCACCGGGAGGGCTTCGACGTGGCCGGCCGGACCGGTGACGCCCGCGCCGTGGCGCTCGCGCTGGAGGGGCTGGCCGCGGTGCGGTCGGCGGCCGGGGAGCACGAGCTCGCGGCGCGGTTGCTCGGGGCGGCGGCCGAGGCGAGGACGTCGGTGCCGGCGCCGCTGCCCGCGGCCGAGCGGGGTGACATCGACCGTGTCGAACGCGCGGTGCGGCAGGCGCTCGGCGAGGACTTCAGCTCGGCGTTCGAGTCCGGCCGCCGGAGCCCTCCGGACGGCCTCGCGGGGCGGGGATGAGCACGTTGGTCATCCGCTCGTCGCGGGCCAGGTGGAAACCCAGCGCCATCCGGGAGCTGGTGCCGTAGCGCTGCTGGAGCCTGGCCACCGCGGTGCGCACGGTCCGCGCGCTGACGTGCAGGCGGTCGGCGACCTCGGCGTCGGTCGCGCCGTCGATGAGCAGGCGGGCGACCTCCAGCTCGCGTCCGGACAGGCCGGGCTGGGCCGGCGTCTCCGGTTCCCGGGCGTTGTCCCAGTGCAGGTCGAACAGGCTGCGGTGCGGGGCCGCCGGGGCGTTCTCGAACAGGTAAGCCCCCCGGCCGAGGTGGGTCAGGTCGAACGGCAGCAGCGCGAACCGGTCGTCGAAGACGACGACCCGGTGCAGCGGCGCGGTGCTGATGCGCACCTCGACGTCCGGGGTGGAGGAGAGCACCAGCTCCTCCAGGACGCCGGGCAGCGCGGCCAGCCGGGGCCCGACCAGTACCTGACCTCGGCGGCAGCCCGACTGGAGCTCGGGTGCGGCGTCGGGGCCGGTCAGCGAGGTGCGCACGAACTCGGCGGTGCAGGCGAGGCGGTGGATGCGCGTGCGCACCGCCTCCTCGTCGGCCAGGTGCTCGACCCAGCGCGTCTGGTGTGCGAACTGATCCAGCGTCATGTGATCTCCCCACGCCGCTGCCTGGTTCGATCGTCGCTGCCCGGTGGTGCGAATACCACCCTTTTCACCCGGGACGTCTACTGGCCGCCCGGCCGGAATCCGCGCGTTTTCCCCGGCCGTCCTGAATTGGCCTGGCGCGCCGCGCTCGGGGCGGTTTCACCCGTTTGTGTGGCGGTGTCATCCCGGTGGACCGGGGTGTGAACAGGTGCGAGCAGGACCGGAGTTCTGGGCCACCGCGGATTCTCCTGCGGGGAGAGGTGACAGCCGCTCGAATCCGCCATGGGGGCGAATTCACGCAGGAGAATCGCGGTGGCGCTGAAAAAAGTAGCACCGAATGCGGCCTGGACCATTCGGCGGCACTTCCGGAAGCGGCAGTTTCGAGCGGACTCGCGCGTGCGTCGGCGTCCGCGATCACATTCCCGGGAATTCAATCTTGGAATGCGCGTGCGTGGGGCCGCGGCGTGCGACCGGGCGCCCGCGGGTGTGTAACGCAGCGTGACGATCTTCCGTAGACCCGGCCGGAGCGAAAGAAAATCTTTCGTCAGGACGCACGTTCAACGGAAGAACGTTGCATTTTTGCGGGATGCTGATGTAATAGTTCCTTGACAGTGACGGGCGCCACCGTGACCAAGCGACGACGCCGGGAGGCCGATCGTGACGACCCAGCAGGACGTAGTTGTGGAATCGACCGGAACCGACATCCCCGCCCAGCGCGGTGACGCCGCCGACGCGGTCACGTCCCTCAAGGCCCAGGTGACCGGCGACCTGATGGACATCGTGGTCGACCTCGACGCCGGTGACGGCTGCCGTTTGCGCGACCTGCGCGACGGCACCGAATACCTCGACATGACGATGTTCTTCAGCTCGGCCACGCTCGGGCACGGGCACCCGGGCCTGCGCACCCCGGAATTCGAGGCGGCGCTGGTGCGGGCGGGACGCGTCAAGCCGTCGAACCCCGATTTCGCCACCGTCGAGCAGGCCCGCTTCGCCGAGACCTTCCGGCGGGTGGCCGGTGACCCGCAACTGCCGCTGCTGTTCTTCATCGACGGCGGAACGCTCGCGGTGGAGAACGCGCTGAAGGTCGCTTTCGACTGGAAGACCAAGGTGAACGCCCGCAAGGGTGTCGCGATCCGCGGCAGCCGCGTGCTGCACCTGGAGAAGGCCTTCCACGGCCGCAGCGGCTACACGCTCTCGCTCACCAACACCGACCCGTCGAAGATCCGCGACTACCCGATGTTCGACTGGCCGCGCATCCCCAGTCCTGCCGTCGTCCCCGGCGACGACTGGGACGACCCCGAGCTGCTGCCGCACGAGCGGGTCGCGGTGGAGGCCGCCGAAGCCGCGCTGCGCCGCTACGGTCGCGAGATCGCCTGCTTCGTCTACGAGCCGATCCAGGGCGAGGGCGGCGACCGGCACCTGCGGCCCCGCTTCCTGCGCGCGGTGCAGGAGCTGTGCCGGGAGCACGACGTGCTCACCGTCGCCGACGAGGTGCAGACCGGCGCCCTGACCGGCCGGGCGTGGGCCTACCAGGCGCTGGGGCTCGAACCTGACCTCGTCGCGTTCGGCAAGCGCATGCAGGTCTGCGGCGTGATGGGCGGCAGGCGCGTGCTGGAGGTCGAGGAGAACGCGTTCCGCGAGGCCAGCCGGATCAGCTCCACCTGGGGCGGCTCGCTCACCGACATGGTGCGCGCGACCCGGATCCTGGAGGTGATCGAGAGCGAGGACCTCTTCGAGCACAGCCGCCAGATGGGCGAGCTGCTGCTCGGCGAGCTGCGCGCCCTGGTCGCGGAGTTCCCGTCGGTGGTCCGCGACGCGCGCGGACGCGGCCTGATGTGCGCGATCAGCTTCGCCGACCCGGACAAGCGCAACCGCGCGCTCGCCGTGGCCCGCGACCACCACCGCACGCTGTTCCTGCCGTCCGGGACCGACTCGCTGCGGTGCCGTCCGCCGCTCTCGGTGCGGCCGGAGGAGGTCGTCGACGCCGTCTCGGCGCTGCGCAAGACCCTCGTCGAACTGGCCTGACCGCCGTCCAGGAACCCGCGAGTCCTTCGGGCGCCACGGCCACCCGAAGGGCTCGCGGGCGTTGCGTGATCAGGATCGGCGGAGGATCCACCACGCCTGGACCGCGGCGTAGGCGAGGACCACGGCGCCGAGCACGCTCGTCACGTGCACACCGGAGGTGAACGCCGCGAACGCCGACTCCCGCACGAGCTCGGCCTGCGCCGCGGGCAGTTCGGCCGCCGCGGCCAGTGCCCCGCCGAGGGTGTCCTCGGCGGCCTCCGCCATGGACCGCGGGATGCCGGTGAGGTCGAGTCCGCCACGGTAGGCCGCGGTGAGCGTGCTGCCGAGGATCGCCGTGCCCAGCGCGGCGCCCAGCTCGTAGCCGGTCTCCGAGATCGCCGACGCCGCGCCCGCGTTCGCCTGCGGCACGCTGCCGAGGATCGCGTCGTTGGTCGCCGTCTCGGTTACGCCCGCCCCGAGGCCGACCACCATGAACGCGAGCACCACGATCCAGCCGCCGTCGCGCACCGGCAGCAGCACCAGCAGCAGGTAGCCGAGCGCGGTCGCCAGGATCGCCGCACCCAGCAGCTCGGCCAGCCGCACCCGCCTGATCAGGCGAGCCGCCAGCAGCGACCCGACGACCGACAGGCCGATGCCGGGCAGCAGCGCGATGCCCGCGCGCAGCGGTGACATGCCGAGCACCAGTTGCAGGTACTGCGTCATGAAGAACAGCGCGCCGACCATCACGAACACCGCGAGCAGGTTGCTGGAGACCGCGACGCTGAAGCGCCTGTCCGCGAACAGCCGCAGGTCGAGCATCGGGTTGTCGAGCCTGCGCTGCCTGCGCACGAACACCGCGCCGACGACGACCGCGAGCACGACCGAGCCGGCGGCGAGCGGGGTGAGGCCCTCGCCCGCCAGTTCCTTGATGCCGAGGACCAGCGCCAGCATCGCGGCCAGCGACAGGCCCGCGCCGAGCAGGTCGTAGCGGCCGGGCCGCGGGTTGCGCGACTCGGGGATCAGCGCCGGTCCGACGGCCAGCAGGACCACCATGACCGGCAGGTTGATCAGGAACACCGACCCCCACCAGAAGTGCTCCAGCAGCAGGCCGCCGAGCAGCGGTCCGAATGCGGAGCCACCCGCGAAGGTCGCGGTCCACGTCGCGATCGCGGTGGTGCGGGCGCGCGGGTCGGTGAAGGTGTTGCGGATCAGCGACAGCGTCGAGGGCATCAGGGTCGCGCCTGCCACGCCGAGCAGCGCGCGAGCGGCGATCAGCAGCTCGGCGTTGGGCGCGAAGGCGGCCAGCGCCGAGGCGGCGCCGAACCCGGCCGCACCGGTCAGCAGCAGGCGGCGCCTGCCGATCCGGTCGCCGAGGGTGCCCATCGTGACGAGCAGCCCGGCCAGCATCAGCGAGTAGATGTCGACGATCCACAGCAGTCGGCTGCCGCTGGGGCGCAACTGCTCGCTGAGGTGCGGCACCGCGAAGCTCAGCACGGTGTTGTCGACCGAGATCAGCAGCACCGGGAGCAGGAGCGCGCCGAGTGCGGCCCACTGCTTGCGGGTCGTCACCGGACGCGGTTCCCGACCGGCGTCGGCGGCGCTGTTGGTGGCGGGGTCGGCGTTCGCGACCTGGCTGGAGGTCGCGGTCTGGTCGTGGTTGCGGGAGGAGTTCTGTTCAGTCATTTTCTATACCGTCCAGACGGTATAGTAGCCCGTCCGGACGGTAGAGTGCCACCGTGGCAGCCAGGGACACCCGCGACCGCATCCTCGACGCGCTCCAGCGCATCCTCGTCCGCAAGGGAACGGCGGCGGTCACGCTGGAGTCGGTGGCCGCCGAGGCCGGGGTCTCCAAGGGCGGGCTGCTCTACCACTTCCGCTCGAAGCAGGCGATGCTGCAGGGGCTCACGCTGCGGCTCAGCGAGGACGCCGAAGCCGAGTTCGCGCAGGCCGAGCGGGCCGGCGCCGACGTCGTGCGGTACTTCCTGGAGACCTCGCTGCCCGCCTCCGACGAGGAGATGGCGCTGTACTGGTCGGTCATCGCGGCGCTGCGCAGCGCGGAGGGCCTGAGCGAGGACGGCACCGAGGTGCTGGCCCGCGTCTTCGGCCGCTGGTCGGAGCTGCTGACCGACCACATCGGCGACCCGGTGCTGGCCGAGACGGTGCGCCTGGTCGGCGACGGCCTCTACCTGAGCGCGTTGTCGGGGCTGCCGAACCCGGATCCGGAACTGCTGCGCCGCGTCTTCGACCGCCTGCTGGAGCAGGTGGCCGAGGCGCGCGGGGAGTAGGGCTTCGGCGGGCCGCACCCACCGGGGTGGCGCGGTCTCGGCGGCTGCCCTAGATCCAGCCTTCTTCCCAGGCCCGGCGGGCCGCCTCGTGGCGGGTGCTGACCGAGAGCTTCGCCATCGCGGCGGACAGGTAGTTGCGCACCGTGCCCTGCGCCAGGTGCACCTCGTCGGCGATCGCCGCGATGGTCCCGCCGCGCACGGTGTGGCGCAGCAGCTCCAGCTCCCGCGCCGTCAGCGGGCACGCGCCCTCGGTGAGCGCGCTGGCCGCGATCTCCGGGTCGACGTAGCGGCCGCCGCCGTGCACGTCGCGCAGGATCGCGGCCAGCCGGGTCGCGGGCGTGGTCTTGGGCACGAACCCGCGCACACCCGCCGCCAGCGCCCGCCGCAGCACGCCCGGCCGGGCATGCCTGGTGACCAGCACGATCGGCAGCTCGGCGACCCGGCGGACCTCTGTGGCCGCCTGCACGCCGTCCAGCTCGGGCATCTCCAGGTCGAACACGGCGACGTCGGGCCGGTGCTCGGTCACCGCCCGCACCGCCGCCCTGCCGTCGCCGACCTGCGCGAGCACGCTGATGTCCGGCTCCAGGTCGAGCAGGGCCGCCAGGGCCCCGCGGATCAGGTCTTCGTCGTCGGCGAGCACCACCCGGATCACGAGCGCGGCCTCCCTGGTTCGTCGGCGAGGCCGGTCAGCTCGAACCAGCCGTCGCGGCCGGCGGCCCGCACCTGGCCGCCCAGCGTCGCGAAGCGCTCGCGCAGTCCGTCGATGCCCGAGCCCGCGGAGTCGCCGCCCCCGATGATGCCGTCGTTGCGCAGGACGACACGCACGCGCCCGTCGTCGGAGCGGATCTTCAGCTCGCAGCGCCGCGCCCGGCTGTGCCGCAGGACGTTGGTCGCGCCCTCCCGGACCAGCGCGCCGAACAGCGGTTCCAGCGGGGGCGGCACCAGCGCCGGATCACCGTCCACCGTGGTGTCGATGTCGGCGGAGCGCAGGATCGCCACGGCGTTGTCGATTTCGGTGGCCAGGCTGGTGCGCCGGTAGCCGTGCACGACCTCGCGGGTGTCGCGCAGCGCGGTCCTGGCGAGCTCGGCGACCTCCGCGGCCTGCGCGCGGGCCGCGTCGTCGTCGACCCCGACCAGCCGCTCGGCCAGCTCGCCCTTCAGCGCGATGGCCTGCAGGTGGTGGCCCTGCACGTCGTGCAGGTCCGCGGCGAAGCGCAGGCGCTCCCTGGCCACCGCCAGCTCGGCGGAGACCCAGCGTGCGCGGTCCAGTTCGAGCACGATGTCCCAGACCCACGCCTGGAAGATCATGGCGAAGACCGTGGCCCCGGAGACGAAAGCGCTGTAGGACAGCACCGATCCGGACAGCTCGGGCTTGCCCGCCAGGACCATGGAGACCGGACCCACCGCGACGACCAGCACGATCAGGCCGGTGGCCAGCCGCAGCCGGAAGCGCCTGGGCGCCGCCGCGGCGAGCGCGCCCGCCAGCGCGGACGGCAGCAGGGTCCATGTCAGCACGTTCGGCGGGCTGAGCCAGATCGCGTAGCACATGCCCGCCACCGCCAGCGCGAACGCGCCCGCCTGCTCCAGCGGGTGCTGGCGCGGCTTGCCCAGCCCGCCCATCATGCCGAGGGAGAACCGGGTGCCCTCCACCGCGACCACGACCAGGATCGCTACCAGCGCCGCGATCTGGATCGTGCTGATCCCGGTCTCGGCCGGGGCGACCACCGCGAAGACGCCGGCGACGCAAGCGAACACCGGAACCGTCGGGACGATCGCCCACCAGGTGAGCCTGCGCAGGCGCAGGATGCGCCGGGTGTTGAACTCCGGTTCCCCTGGCGCGGTGCTCTCGCCCTCCCGCGCGGGGACGTGGGGCTGGGCGGCTCGGCGGCTTCCGGTCGGCGGGGTCGGGTGGACGCCGGTCGGGTCGCTGCCGGTCGGCCGGGGTCGGCGGACGTCGGTCGGGTCGGGCACCGCTACAGCATCGTCGATCCGCGGCGGGGTGTCTGCCGACGGCCGTCACGGCAGTCCGTGACATCTGTCATCGGTCCTGGTGACAACGCCGGACCGAGCCGCTGACTGATCGCCCTACCGGCGGGCGCGGCCCGCGGCGAGGCTTCGGGGCATGACAGGACCAGTGATCGCGGTGAACGGGCTGCGGTGTTCCTACGGGGACTTCGAAGCCGTTCGCGGCGTCGACTTCGAAGTGGCGCAGGGCGAGCTGTTCGCGTTGCTGGGCACCAACGGCGCGGGCAAGACGACCACGATGGAAACCGTCGAGGGCCACCGGCCTCCGGCCGCGGGAACGGTTCGGGTGTTCGGGATGGACCCCTGGCAGAACCGGGCCGAAGTGCGAAGGCAGGTCGGGATCATGTTGCAGGACAGCGGTTTCGCGGGAGACCTCACGGTCGGCGAGACCGTCCGGCTGTGGCGCTCGATGGTCAGCCGTGCATCCGATGTGGACACCGCGCTGGACGCGCTTTCCCTCGGCCACCGCCGGGACGTCGCGGTCAAGCGGCTCTCCGGCGGTGAACGCCGCAGGCTCGACCTGGTGCTGGCGATGCTGGGCAGGCCGCGGCTGCTGTTCCTCGACGAGCCCACCACCGGGCTCGACCCCGAGTCGCGGCGGGCGACCTGGGAGGTCGTGCGCGGGCTGCTCGCCGAGGGCACCACGGTGCTGCTGACCACGCACTACCTGGAGGAGGCCGAGCGGCTGGCGCACCGGTTGGCGATCATGCACCGGGGCCGGATCGCGGTCTCCGGGTCGCTGGTCGACGTGCTGGCCAGCCGCCAGGCCCGGATCGACTTCGTCCTGCCCCGGCCCGCGGTGCTGCCGCGGCTGCGCGGATCGGTGAGCGCGGACGATGCCGGGAGCTACCGGATCACCACTCGCGACCTGCAGCGCGATCTGCACGCGCTGCTGAGCTGGGCGGACGAGCACGGTCTGCGCCTGGGCGGACTGCGCGCCCGCAACGCCTCGCTGGAGGACGTGTTCCACGGCGTGCGGGAAGAGGACGACGTGCGGGAAGGGGAGGTCGCGGTCTGATGGGCAACGCACTGCTCGCGATCGGCGCCACCGAGTGGAAGCTGCTGATCCGCAACCGGACCGTCGCCTTCAGCGCGACCGCCCTGCCGCTGGTGATGGGCGTCTTCCTCGCCTACTCGCGGCCCGCCGAAGGTGGCTGGGCCATGACCGTCGCCTTGCAGCTGCTGGCGGTGCTGGGCTTCACGGTCTACTTCACCACCAGCACCGCGCTGACCAGCCGTCGCGAGGACCTCTACCTCAAGCGGCTGTGCAGCGCCGAACCCGCGCCGGTCGTGGTGCTGGCCGGGATGCTGGTCCCGACGGCCGTGCTGGGCGTCGTGCAGTCCGCCGTCGTGCTCGGGCTCTCGGCGGCGTTCGGCGCTCCGCTCGGCGGCAACCCGCTGCTGCTGGTCGTCGCGGTGGCCGGGGGCCTGGTCATGTGCCTTCTCGCGGGCGTCGCGACCAGCGGTCGCACCTCGACGGCGGAGCAGGCGCAGATCACCACCCTGCCGTTCTTCTTCGCCATGTTCGGCGGGGCGCTCTGGGCGTCGGTCAGCGCGGGCGGAACGTGGGCGGCGCTGCTGCTGCCGGGCGCGGCCGTGGCCGAGCTGGTGCGGCTGTCCATGACGCCGCAGGACTGGACAGCCCAGGTCAACGCGGCCCTTCCGGCGGTGCTGGCACTGCTCGGGTGGGTGCTGCTCTGCGGTGTGGCCGCTCGCGGGTGGTTCCGCTGGGACCCGCGGGCATAGTGGCGCAGCGGCGCGCCGGGTCCGGCTGGGGGTCCCGGCGCGCCGACGCGCGGGGGGCGCGGCTCGGCTGGGTGGCGGGGGCTCAGAGGGGCTGACGGGGACGCAGCGGCTCGCGGTACCGATCTGTAGTGGCTTGCGGTGCCGTGTTGCGGCTGATCAGCGGGCGTGCCGCGCCGTGGTGGCTCAGCGCCAGGACGGCAGCCACAGCTCGGCCTGCCAGCGCTCCGGGGTGATCGCGTCGCCGTTGAGCACCGGCCACAGCCACACGAAGTTGGCCACCACCAGTCCCGTGTAGAGCGCGACGACCAGCAGCCCGGTCTTGCGCCGCTCCAGGTGGTCGCGGGCGCCGCCGAGGATCTCGCCGAGCACCAGCACGATCCCCAGCACCAGGAACGGCGCCAGCGGCGTCGCGTAGAAGTAGTACATCTGCCGGTCGAGGTTGAGGAACCACGGCAGGTAGCCCGCGCCGTAGCCGACCAGCACCGCGCCGTAGCGCCAGTCCAGCGCGCTGGTCGCCCGCCACACCGCCCACGCGGCCACCGGCAGCGCGATCCACCACAGCGCGGGCGTCCCGATGAGCATCGTCGCCTCGACGCAGCTCGCGCGGCCGCAGCCCGGCACGTTGTTCTCGTAGTAGTAGAGCATCGGCCGCATGCCCATCGGCCACGCCCAGGGCTTGGACTCCCAGGGATGCGGGTCGTTGGCGGGCGTGGACAGGTGCGTGTGGAAGTCCAGCACGTTGAGCTGGTAGTACAGCAGCGACCGCAGCGGGTCCGGCAGGAACGCCATCCCCACGTCGTCGGCGACCAGCGTCGCGTGCCGGTCGGTCGCGGTCTCGCTGGCGAACCAGTTCGCCCAGGTCGCGAAGTACACCAGCAGCGGGATCGCCACCATCGACCGCAGCGCGGGCAGCGTGTCGCGCACCAGCGTGCCCGACCACGGCCTGCGCACCCCGGCCGCCCGCCGGGCCATGACGTCCCAGAACACGCAGAGCAGCCCGAACGCCATGATGTAGTAGATGCCGTTCCACTTGACCCCGCAGGTCAGGCCCAGCAGGATCCCGGCGCCGAAGCGCCACCACCGGAACCCGAGCCGCGGACCCCACACCGAGTCACCGATGCGGCCGTCGGCGAAGACCAGCGACATTCGCTGCCGCACCTGGTCGCGATCGGCCAGCAGGCACGCGAACGCCGCCAGCAGGAACATCGCCTGGAAGATGTCGAGCATCCCCACCCGCGACTGCACGTGGCTCAGCCCGTCGCAGATCAGCAGCAGCCCCGCGAGCGCGCCGAGCAGCGTCGAGCGGGTGAGCCTGCGGGCGATGCGCACGATCAGCAGCACCATGACCGTCCCGGCCAGCGCGGCCGCCACCCGCCATCCCCACGGCGTGTAGCCGAACAGCCACTCGCCGATCGCGATGAGCTGCTTGCCCACGGGCGGGTGCGCCACCAGCTCGTAGCCGGGGTTGTCCTCGTAGCCGCCGTTGCGCAGCATCTGCCACGCCTGCGGCACGTAGTGCTTCTCGTCGAAGACCGGCGTGCCCTCGTCGGTGGCGTGGCCCAGGTTCCAGAACCGGACCACGCCCGCGGCCAGCGCGATGACCACCGTGATCACCCAGGCGCGGAGCCGGTCGGCGGGCATCGCCACGTCGAGCAGGTGCCGGGGATCGCCCTCGCCCGGCGTCCGCACGGGGGGCGTCTGGCCGACCTGGACCGGCTCGTCGGCGGTACGGCCACCGGAGTTCGGTACGAGGACACTCACACCCAGATCGTAGGGTTGGGGTCATGGACCTCGTCGCCGGATCGGGCACCTTGCTCCTCGCCGCCACGCCGCTCGGCGACGCCAGGGACGCGTCGGCCCGGCTGGTCGACGCGCTCGGATCCGCCGACGTGGTGGCCGCCGAGGACACCCGCCGGGTGCGGGCCCTGGCCACTGCGCTGGGCGTCACGCCGGGCGGGAAGGTCGTCAGCTACTACGAGGCGGTCGAGGCGACCCGGACCCCGATGCTGCTCGACGAGCTGCGCGCCGGCCGCAGCGTGCTTTTGGTCACCGACGCCGGCATGCCGAGCGTGTCGGACCCCGGCTACCGGCTCGTGTCGGCCTGCGTCGAGGAGGGCCTGGCGGTCACCTGCCTGCCGGGGCCGTCGGCGGTGACCACGGCGCTGGCGGTGTCGGGCCTGCCGTCCGACCGGTTCTGCTTCGAGGGCTTCCCGCCGCGCAAGCAGGGCGAGCGGCGCCGGTGGTTCGCCCGGTTGCAGGCCGAGCAGCGGACGTGCGTGTTCTTCGAGGCGCCGCACCGGCTCGCCGACGCCCTCGCCGACGCCGTGGAGGTGCTCGGCGGCCGGCGGCCGGCGGCGGTCTGCCGGGAGCTGACCAAGACCTACGAGGAGATCCGCCGCGGCAGCCTCGCCGAGCTCGCGCAGTGGGCGGCCGACGGCGTGCGCGGCGAGATCACCGTCGTCCTCGGCGGAGCGGCACCGGCGGAGACGTCGGACCCGGCGGAGCTGGTGTCGCAGGTCGAGGAGCGCGCCGCAGACGGCGTCCGGCTCAAGGACGCCGTCGCAGAGGTCGCCGAGATGGCGGGCGTGCGGAAGAAGGAGCTTTACGACGCCGTGCTTGCCGCGCGTCGTTGAGGCGGCCGGAGGGCGGCGCGGCGGCGATTCGGCGGCGGGCGTAGCCCGGCGGTGGTGGCGTGCCGAGTCGGGCGGCGAAGTGGGCAGCGGGCCGTTGCGGCGACGTCGTGCGGAAAGGCGCGGCTTTCAGCAGGTTGAGGCGGTGGCCGTGTCGGTCGACTGTTGTGAGGTGCCGCTGCGCAGCAGCGACAGCAGAGGGGCGGCCTTGGTCAGGCACTCCTGCCACTCGCGCTCCGGGTCGGAGTCGGCGGTGATGCCGCCGCCGACACCCAGGTGAAGCATGCCGTTGGAGTACTCCAGGGTGCGGATCGCGACGTTCAGCTCCAGGCCGGCCGCGGGGGAGACCATGCCCACCGCACCGCAGTAGACGTCGCGCGCCACGTCCTCCAGTTCGCCGATGACCTCAAGCGCCCGGACCTTGGGAGCGCCGGTCACCGACGCCGGCGGGAAGGTCGCCTCCAGCAGTCGCGAGTTCGACAGCCCGGCTGGGACCTCGGCGCGCACGTCGGAGACCAGGTGCCAGACACCCGGGTGCGGCTGCACATCGAGCAGCTTCGGGACGGTGACGCGACCGGTCGACGCGACGCGGCCAAGGTCGTTGCGGGCCATGTCGACGATCATCACGTTCTCCGCGACATCCTTCGCCGAAGCCCGCAACAGCTCCGCGTTGGCGTCGTCCTGCGGTCCACGACGCGGCAGCGTGCCCTTGATCGGGCTGGAGTGCACGACGTCGCCACTGCGTGCCAGGAAGAGTTCGGGCGAGAGCGACGCCACCGCACCCCAGTCGCCGGCCACGTAGGCGGCCCGCGCCGGGCGGAACCGCTCGCTGCCCGCCGCGAACACCTCCAGCGGATCGCCGGTGAACGGCACGGCGAAACGGCTGCAGATGTTGGCCTGGAAGATCTCGCCGGCCGCGATCTGCTCGACGCAGCCCCGCACGGCCTTGCGGTGCAGGTCGGCGTCCGGCTGGCGTACGGGCCCCACCTGCCACTGGGAATGCTGGGGGGAAGCGAGATCGGTCGACGAACCGGGGGCGGAAGGGGAACCGAGGTCGGCGTCGGAGACGAGGGCGGTCAACTCGTCGACGAGGGCGGGGTCGGCGGGACCGAGCGACTCGAACCACCACTGGCCCTCGCGGTCGCGGCGCAGGACGTGGTCGGTCCAGCCCCAAGCCGACAACGGCAGCCTGCGGGGCTGGGCGTGCCTTCCCGGGTCGGTCAGGCCGTAGCCGAGGTATCCGATCCAGCCGCCCCCGACCGCGCCCTCCGGCACATCGGCGGTGGACGCGGCATCCTCGGAGTCGAAGGCGTCCAGGACGGCGAACGGGTCGTCCTGGGGACCGATGGACACCGACGGGACCAGCACGGCGCCGCCCCCGAACCAGTCGCCGGTCAGCGCGGCGGGCGGCGGCAGCCCGCGTTGCCGGGCGCGGTCCGAGAGCCGCCGCAACACGGCTTCGGCGCTCGCACCGCCGACGATCGATCGGGTGAAAACCTGCACTCCGCCAGTATGAACACCGGGTAGTCCGCACCGGTCGCGGCGGCCCGGCCAGTGAGAAGACGACTCCTGACGAGGCCGGCTCGACCAACCGGCGAAGACTTCCGCATCGGGACTGCGCTGGGCTGAACGGGTGGCGGCGCAGTGATCAGCATCACCTTCCGGGTGTCGCCCCGTTGTGTTCCGAAAGGCCAGCGTTCCGGAATGCGCCGGCTTCGATCACGACGAGGTGAGCGGAATGCGGATTCGGAACGCGGTTGTGGCCGTGGCTGCCGCGGTGACCGTGATCGGCGGAGTCTCGCCTGCTGCGGGCGCCCAGCCGCCGGTGGCGGCGGACGAAACCGCGGTGGGCGGGTCGGTTGGCGGAATCGCGGAGGCCGGTGCGGCTGGCGGAACTGCGGACGCGGCGGCAGCTGGCGGAACTGCGGAGGCGGGGGCGGCTGAGGAGGCGCCGGCGGGAGCCAACGACTGGAGCTGCGAGCCGTCCGACGAGCACCCGGTGCCGGTGGTGCTCGTGCACGGTCTGGGCGGAGCGGCCGCCACCAACTGGGCCTACATCGCTCCACTGCTGGCCGACGAGGGCTACTGCGTCTTCGCCCTGACCTACGGACGACCGCCCGGGATGCCTCCGGTCACCGGCGGTTTCGCGCCGATGGAGCAGAGCGCCGAAGAACTCGCGGACTTCGTCGACCTGGTGCTGGAGGTGACGGGAGCGAGCAGGTGGATTTCGTGGGGCATTCCGAGGGGACGGTGATGCCGCAGTACTACCTGAAGTTCCTGGACGGCGCCCCCAACGTGCGCCGCTACGTCGCGCTCACCCCGCTCTACGACGGCACGACGCTCAACAGCACGTCGGAGATCATCGACCGGCTGACCACCGAGATCCCCGGCCTGGGCAACGTCGCCGACGGCCTGTGCGCCTCGTGCACGCAGTTCTTCCACGACTCCGACTTCATGAAGAAGCTCAACGAGGGCGGCGCGGCGGTGCCGGGAATCGAGTACACGACGGTCATGACGAAGTACGACCAGCTGGTCACCCCGTACACCAGCGGCCACCTCGACTCGCCGGACGCGACGAACATCGTGCTGCAGGACGTGTGCACGAGGGACTTCGCCGAACACGTCGCGGTGGCTTTCGACCCGAACGTCGGGCAGATGGTGCTGAACGCCCTCGACCCGGCGAACGCCGAACCTGTGCAGTGCCTCCCCGGAACGGAGTGAGGGGGAGGAGCGGGGGCACGTGGGTTTTCGGGGGACTCACCCCGGCCTTGCGGCTTGCGGTGGGTGGGTGGTTTCTGGGGCGCTCGCCGCCCCCAGGCCCCCGGCAGGTCTCCGGGATGAGTGGGTTTTCGAGGCATCTTGCGGTGGTGCGGTGGCGGTTCTTATCCCGTCGACCTCCACGAGGGCTATCAGACCGCGTCAAGGGGGCCGGTTTTCGAGGCAGCCTGCGGTGGGAGCGAGCGGGCCCCCTTGACCCGGTCTGATCGGGCTGGCGCCAGGTCGACGGGATGAGAACCGGGCTCCGCCTGTGTTGGCTAGTGCGCTGTGCGGAAGGCGCGGGTGCCCAGTAGCAGTGCCAGGGTGGCCAGCGCTGCCGATGCGCCGATGCCGGTGAGGGTCGTTGGTGACATTCCCTCGCCTACGAAGAGGCTGCGTTCGGCGTCGACCACGTAGGTCATGGGGTTGAGCCGCGAGAGCAGTCGGAGCCAGTCGGGGCCGGCTTCCATCGGGATCAGGAAGCCCGACAGCAGGAGCAGGGGCATCGACAGGCTCTGGACCACGGGGGCGAACTCGTACTCGTTGGTCAGCCGGAGGGCGAGCAGGTACGAGGCGCTGGCCAGCGTGATGCTCAGCAGCGCCAGCACGCCGAGTCCGAGCAGGATGGCGGTGAGCGGGACGGTGAGTCCGAACAGCAGGGCTGCCAGCGCGGTGATCAGCACGGCCTGCACGACGACGAGGGTTGTGTCGCGCAGGACCCTGCCGAGCAGCAACGCCGTCCTGCTCAGCGGGCTCACCCGCATTCGATCGAGCACCCCGGCGCGCTGGTCGGGGATGAGGGAGAAACCGGCGAAGCCGGCTCCGAACATCGCCAGCATCACCAGGATTCCGGGCAGGAAGCCCTCCCACGACGCCCCGGGCAGACCGGTCACGAGCAGCGGGCCGAACAGCAGCAGGTAGAGCAGCGGCTGGACCAGGCCGATCGCCAGGACGAACGGGTTGCGCAGCGTGGGGTCCAGCGCGTGCCGGAAGACCAGCCAGGTGTCGGTGGGCCAGGAGTTACGCCGCAACGGATGCCTCCCGCAGGCTGTGGCCGGTCAGTTCGAGGAACACGTCGTCGAGGCTGGGGCGCTCGACGCGCAGGGACAGCGGGGTGATTCCCGCCGAGTCGAGCCTGCGGAGCAGGGCGGTGAGCGCGGTGTCGCCCCGCGCTGTCCGGAGGCGGACCTCGCCGCCTTCGGTGCGGACGTCGGTCGCCTCCGGCATGGCCCGCACGGCGGTGGCGGCCGTGGCCGGGTCGGCGCAGGTGAACACCACCAGGTCGCCGGATACCCGCTGCTTGAGTTCCTCCGGGGTGCCGGTGGCGACGATCCGGCCGTGGTCGATCACCAGCAGCCGGTCGCACAGCGCGTCTGCCTCGTCCAGGTAGTGCGTGCTGATCAGGACGGTCGTGCCGTGCCCGGCGCGCAGCGCGCGGACGTGCTCCCACAGGTTGGCGCGGCTGTGCGGGTCGAGGCCGGTGCTCGGCTCGTCGAGGAACAGCAGGCGCGGGTCGTGGATGAGGCCGAGCGCGATGTCGAGCCGCCGGCGCTGGCCGCCGGAGAGGGCCGCCACCGGGCGCTGGTCGAGGTCGGACAGGTCGAAACGGTCGAGCAGTTCGGCGCATTTCCGGCGTGCCTCGGCTCTGGACTGGCCGTGGAAGCGGCCCTGCGTGCGCAGTTCGTCGCCGACCCTGCGGTCCATGCCCGCCGACCCGCTCTGCGGCACGTAGCCGATGCGGCGGCGGACGCCGAACGGGTCGGTGCGCAGGTCGCGGCCCGCCACGGTCGCCTCGCCCGCCGTCGGCGGCAGCAGGGTCGTCAGCATCCGCATGGTGGTGGTCTTGCCCGCGCCGTTGGGGCCGAGGAAACCGACGAGTTCGCTCTCCGCGATGTCGATGTCCACCCCGCGAACGGCGTCGACAGGCCCCTGCTTCGTCCGGAAGCGGTGGCTCAGCCCGCTTGCGTGGATCATGCGGCTCCTTTGGTCAAGTTTGACTACTCGGTAAGCATGGGCCACCGGCGAGTGTTTGGTCAACTTTGACTAGTCGGCTTCGCCCGCGAGCCGGTACTCGCCCGCCTCCAGCCGCCCGACCAGCTCGTCGATCCAGCGCAGGTCGCCCTCCACGCCGATCGCCCACAGCCGGAAGAGCTCCCTGACGTGGGCGGGCTTGCCCATCTCGTCGTTGCCCTCCAGCAGGTGGCGGGTCGTGGCAAGCGCCGACTCGGTCTTCACTCTGCGGTGGGAGAGCAGGTCGATCAGCTCCTTGCGCCCTACGAAGGGCAGGAAGGGGATCGCGGCGCTGATCGCGATACCGGAGTCCGGGTCCACCAGGGTGCGCCGCAGCAGCAGGTCGAACTCGGCCTCGCCGTCTTCGGTCAGCCGGTAGGCGGTGCGTTCGGGGCCGGCCTCGCCGGGTTCGGCCTCCTCCTGCGCGAGCAGCCCGTCCTTGGCCAGCCTGCGCAGCGCGTTGTAGATCGAGCCCTGCCGGACGTTGGCCCACCGGTCGGCCGACCAGGACAGCAGCTCCCTGCGCACCTGGTAGCCGTGCGCCCGGCCGTGCATCCGCAGCACGCCGAGTACCAGCAGTTTCGTCGCCGACATCCGACCTCCGCGCAAACCAGAACCCGTTCGAGGCGCACCGCCCCCCGAACGTAGGCTATGGAACATGAGTGCCTCTGTGTTGACCGCTGTGGCCTGGCCCTACGCCAACGGTCCGCGGCACATCGGCCACGTCTCCGGCTTCGGTGTGCCCTCCGACGTCTTCTCGCGCTACCAGCGAATGGCGGGCAACCGGGTGCTCATGGTGTCCGGCACCGACGAGCACGGCACCCCGATCTCGGTCCAGGCCGACAAGGAGGGCCTGAGCACCCGCGAGCTCGCCGACAAGTACAACCGGGTGATCACCGAGGACCTCCAGGGGCTCGGGCTGTCCTACGACCTGTTCACCCGCACCACGACCGGCAACCACTACGAGGTCGTGCAGCAGATCTTCCTCGCGCTGCACCGCAACGGCTACATCATCCCGAAGACGACCACCGGCGCGATCAGCCCGAGCACCGGCCGCACGCTGCCGGACCGCTACATCGAGGGCACCTGCCCGATCTGCGGCTACGACGGCGCGCGCGGCGACCAGTGCGACAACTGCGGCAACCAGCTCGACCCGGCCGAGCTGATCAACCCGGTCTCCCGGATCAACGGCGAGAAGCCCGACTTCGTCGAGACCGAGCACCTGTTCCTCGACCTCTCGGCGTTCACCGAGTCGCTGGGCAAGTGGCTCTCCACCCGCACCGGCTGGCGGTCCAACGTCCTGAAGTTCACCCAGAACCTGGTCGAGGACATGCGGCCCCGGGCGATCAGCCGCGACCTGGACTGGGGCGTGCCGATCCCGCTGGACGGCTGGCGCGACCAGTCGATGAAGCGCCTATACGTCTGGTTCGACGCCGTCATCGGCTACTTCTCGGCCAGCGTGGAGTGGGCCCGCCGCACCGGCGACCCCGACGCCTGGAAGCAGTTCTGGACCGACCCCTCGGCCCAGGGCTACTACTTCATGGGCAAGGACAACATCACCTTCCACGCCCAGATCTGGCCCGCGCTGCTGATGGGCCACAACGGCCAGGGCGACAAGGGCGGCGAGGTCGGCCCCTACGGGCAGCTCAACCTGCCCGACGAGATCGTCTCCAGCGAGTTCCTCACCATGAGCGGCTCGAAGTTCTCCACCTCGCGCGGCACCGTGATCTACGTGCGCGACTTCCTGCGCGAGTTCGGCCCGGACACGCTGCGCTACTTCATCTCGGTGGCGGGCCCCGAGAACCAGGACACCGACTTCACCTGGGACGAGTTCGTCCGGCGCGTCAACTTCGAGCTGGCCAACGAGTGGGGCAACCTGGTCAACCGCTCGGTGTCGATGGCCGCGAAGAACAACGGCGCGGTACCGGCGCCGACCTCCCCGCGGGCCGCCGACGAGGAGCTGAAGACCCTGTCGCGCAACGCCTTCGAGACCGTCGGCGGCCACCTCCAGCGCTCCCGCTTCAAGGCGGCCGCGCAGGAGGCCATGCGGGTCGTCTCGGCGGCCAACAAGTACCTGTCCGACCAGGAGCCGTGGAAGCTCAAGGAAGACCCGGACCGCCGCGACGCGGTGCTGCACACCGCGCTGCAGGTGGTCTCCGACGCCAACACGCTGCTCACGCCGTTCCTGCCGCACTCCGCGCAGAAGGTGCACGAGCTGCTCGGCGGCACCGGCGTCTGGTCGGCTCAGCCGGAGCTGCGCGAGGTGTCCGACCTGGACGTCCCCGAGCGCGAGTACCCGGTGCTGATGGGCGACTACGCCGCCGAGCAGGCGAGCTGGGAGTCCACGGAGATCGAGGTCGGACGTCCGTTGCACAAGCCCACGCCGCTGTTCGCCAAGCTCGACGCGGCGCTGGGCGAGACGGGGCCGGAGTGGGCGCCGATCGAGAAGTCGTGAGGCGCAGCGCGCCGCTGCCGTGACGACTGGGCACTCCCGGGTACCTCCCGGGAGTGCCCTGCTACTTGTGGAGGGTTCGATGAGCAAGCGGGACAGCAGGCGCGAGCTGCCGCCGGTGCCGGAGGCGCTGCCGGCGTCCGCGGTGGACGCGCACACCCACCTCGACGCCTGCGGCGCGTCGACGGCCGAGGACGTGCGGGCCATCGTGGACCGCGCGCAGGCCGCGGGCGTCGGCCGGGTCGTCACGGTCGCCGACGACATCGGTTCCGCCCGCTGGGCGGCAGAGGCGTCCACTTGGGACGACCGCGTGTTCGCCGCGGTGGCGCTGCACCCCACCCGCACCAAGGACTTCGACGACGCCGACCGCGAGGCGCTGGAGGAGCTCTCGCGGCACCCGCGTGTGGTCGCCGTCGGTGAGACCGGCCTGGACTACTACTGGGACTACTCGCCGCCGGAGCCGCAGCAGGAGGCCTTCCGCTGGCACATCGACCTCGCCAAGCGGGTCGGCAAGCCGCTGATGATCCACGACCGCGAGGCCCACGAGGACATCCTGCGCATCCTGGAAGAGGAAGGCGCCCCTTCCACGGTGGTCTTCCACTGCTTCTCCGGCGATGCCGACTTCGCGCGCCGGTGCGTCGACGCGGGCTACGTTCTGTCCTTCGCCGGCACCGCGACCTTCCGCAACGCCCGGGCGCTGCACGAGGCGGCCCGGCTGGTCCCGGCCGGGCAGATGCTCGTGGAGACCGACGCGCCGTTCCTCACCCCGCACCCGTACCGCGGCAGGCCCAACGAGCCGTATTGCGCGAATTACACCCTTCGGGCGCTCGCTGAACTCCGTGGGGTGAGCGTCGAGGAACTGGTTGTAGCGACCACCGAGACCGCCGAACGGACCTTCCGGCTCGGCGAAGTGGCGCAGAACCGGTCGAACCAGGTCGGAGCGGGCGGTACCGGCTCGTTGTGACATAGCGCAAAGAGTCACTCATAGCTACGGAACTTGCCCGATACGTGCCTGATCTCTGCGCCGTTCGGCGCAATGGGGTGACAGCTTTTCGGCCCAAGGCGAAGATCAGTTGTGACGCACGGTACGGAGTTGCGCGGCAAATCGGGGTAATGGAGCTCACAGCGGGAATCCGGGTTCTTGGCACCACCTCCTGATCACGCTAGAGTCTCGGCCTCGTAACCGATGACAAAGCAGTCGTCGGGAACACCCGCTAGTCGCCGCCGGTGTCCGTCGGGGAAGCCGGAGCCGCGAACCAGCCACGTTCGGGGCAGGCTAGGACGGCGCTTGGCTACGGGAGTCGGACGCAAAACGAAGCACGAAGGTTATGCGCACCCTTGCGGGGGATGAACGGTGTCCGGTACCGCGGATGAACGCGGTCGCCGAACACGTCCCCGTCCGGAGCGCTACTTCCGCCTTCGGGAGGTAACGACCCTGTGAACGGACGCGGCACGCCCGGTTCGCATACCGGATATCCCGGATATGACGAGGCCTACTGGGCCGATTCCTTCGACGCATCGACGGACTGGTTCACCCCGGTCGGCGGGCAGGTGCAGGAGCCCGGACACCCGGCTCAGCGCGACGCCTGGGCGACCGAGATGACAGCCCGCCACAGCGCCGTCGGTGTGCTCGACCGGCCGGACTCCCGGCCGCACCCGGCCTACCCGGCCGAGGACCACCCGAGCTTCCCGCCCGGGGCGCTGGAGATCACCCCGCAGGACATCTTCGACGCGCTCGGGCCGCAGGCCGAGGACATGCTCGCCACGGCCGAGATCGACGTCGACGAGGTCATCCGCCTCATAAACGCCGAGACCACGGTCCTGCCGCCGCTGGTCATCCCGGACACCGTCCCGGAGACCGACGGTGCCGACGGCCCGCCGCCGGAGGTCGTCGAGGCGATCAGCTCCTGGAAGCGCACCTTCCTCAAGGGCGCGGTCACCGCGGTCATCCTGACGATGACCGGCACCGGTGGCGCCGCCGCCGCGATGGACAAGTCCGTCACGGTCGAGGTCGACGGCCAGGAGCGGACCGTCAACACCTGGGAGGGCACCGTCGGCGAGGTCCTCGCCGACGAGGGCATCAAGATCGGCGAGCACGACGCGCTCAGCCCGTCGCCGACCTCCAAGATCGACCACGGCGACACCATCACGCTCGACCGCGGCAGGCTGCTCAAGCTGACCGTCGACGGCGAGCAGCGCGAGGAGTGGGTCCGCTCGGTCACCGTCGACCAGGCGCTGCGCCAGCTCGGCGTGCGCTCCGACGGGGCGTGGCTGTCGGCCAACCGCGCGACGGCTGTGCCCGAGCAGGGCATGGACCTGGTCGTCAAGACCAAGAAGTCGATCACCGTCTTCGACGGCGCCAACCAGCCCCGCCAGCTCGACACCACCGCTGTCGACGTCAACGAGCTGATCGCCGAGCAGAAGCTCGACATCGGCCCGGACGACCACATCACCCCCGGCGGGGACCAGAAGATCACCGACGGCGCCGAGGTCCGCATCGACCGGACCGGCAGCTCGGTCGTCAACGTCACCACGCCGATCCCGCCGCCGGTGCAGGAGATCGTCGACAAGACGATGTTCAAGGGCGAGGAGCGGGTCGAGAAGCCGGGCAAGCCGGGCGAGAAGATCGTCTTCACCCGCGTCACCACCAAGAACGGCGAGGAGACCGACCGCGAGGCGGTCGGGGAGCGGATCCTGCGGGAGCCGGAGCCGCGCGTCGTGCGCGTCGGCGGCAAGGAGCCGCCGGACAGCGCCGTGTGGGACAAGCTGGTGCAGTGCGAGGCCACCGGCAACTGGGCGATGAACTCGGGCAACGGCTACTACGGCGGCCTGCAGTTCGACAAGAAGACCTGGGACGCCAACGGCGGTTCGCAGTACGCCGCTTACCCGCACCAGGCGAGCCGGGAGCAGCAGATCGCGGTCGCGACCAAGGTCCGCGACTCCCGCGGCGGCTACGGCGCCTGGCCGTCCTGTTCGTCCAAGCTCGGCCTGGACTGATCTCGACGCGGGCATGCCCGTGCTGAACGCGTGTCCCGTTCCCTGCGCTGCTGGGAACGGGACACGCGTTTTCCGGTTCCAGGGCGGGTGCGCCGGGTCGCCATGAGCGCGGGTGCGCGGTCCGGGTACTTTTTCGGTGTGGATGACCAGCGCAGACCCGAAGGGTGGACACCCGGGCAGGGGGCCGACGAGCAGGAGCTCGCGGCTTCCGGTGATCGTGCCGCCGCGGAACCGGGGACTGCGGAACCGCATCCGGGTGCCGGGACGGCCGGTGCCCGGTTGCTCGGGCCCGCCGACGTTCGGCGGCTCGCCGGTGAGCTGGGCATCCGGCCGACCAAGAAGCTCGGCCAGAACTTCGTGCACGACCCGAACACGGTGCGCCGCATCGTCGCTGCGGCGTCGCTGACCGCCGAGGACGTCGTCCTCGAGGTGGGACCGGGCCTCGGATCGCTGACGCTGGCCCTGCTGCCCGTCGCCGGGGCGGTGACGGCGGTGGAGATCGACCCCGTGCTGGCCGCGAGGCTGGAGCGCACCGCGAGCGAGTACTCCCCGGCGCTGGCCGGCCGGCTGCGCGTGGTGGAGGCCGACGCGCTGCGCGTGCGGGCCGATGACCTCGGCGACCGCAGGCCCACCGCACTGGTGGCGAACCTGCCCTACAACGTCGCGGTACCCGTGGTCCTGCACCTGCTCGCCGAGCTGCCGACCCTGCGGCACGGCCTGGTCATGGTGCAGTCGGAGGTCGCCGACCGGATGGCGGCCAGGCCGGGCAACCGGACCTACGGCGTCCCGAGCGCGAAGGCGGCGTGGTTCGCCGACGTGCGGCGCGCGGGCCCGGTGCCGCGCAACGTCTTCTGGCCGGTGCCCAATGTGGACTCCGGGCTGGTGTCGTTCACCCGCGTGGAGCCGCCGTCGGAGGTGGCGCGGGCGGACGTGTTCCGCGTGGTCGACGCGGCTTTCGCCCAGCGGCGCAAGACCCTTCGCGCGGCGCTGTCGGGATGGGCCGGCTCGGCGGCGCGGGCGGAGCGGCTGCTGCGCGCGGCGGGCGTCGACCCGGCCGCGCGCGGGGAGCAGCTCGAGATCGCGGACTTCGCCCGGATCGCGGAAGCCGCCGAAGCCGACCCCGAGTAGGGCGTACCAGCGCTGTTTTGGGCGGCGTGGCAGCGAAAAGGCTCAGGGGTCGCGGGTGGCTGAGCTGGGAAGGTCGCGCTCTCAGGCGATGGAACCGAAGATCCGGGCGGGGTTGCCGGGCCGGGGTCCGCGTTCGGGTTGAGACCACCCGATCGGCGGCTTGTCAGCAGTCAGCGTTCAGCTACGCAGGGTCACGTAAACACCTTGGCGGGACTGGAAATTCCCGCTCGTCCGAGGGTGTGATGTATAGAACGATTTCGGTAAGTGACCACTATCAACTTGCGTCCGGTCCGGCCAGTGGGGTCTACTATTCGGGAAATCCATCCCGAGCGGCCGAGAGACCTGGCTCCGCGACGCCGCAGCAACCACCCGACGGGCAGGTGCTAACGCCAGGACCGATGGAGTTGTGGTGTCCAAGACTCTGGTACGCAGCCCGCACGCTCGTGCGCTCCCCGCTGGGCGGGGACGGTCCGGCCGCGGATACCCCAAGTTGCTTTTGACGCAGCGCCGCGTCATCGATCACGGGCGACGGACGACGACTGGCTGTCGTCGCGAGGCGTGACTTCGTAGTCCCTCTCCCCGACCCCCTCTTTCCTTCCGGCCGCCAGGCCGCGCCGCGCGCTGCGCGGGGCAGGTCCGCGGAGCCGGTGTGAGCTGATGCGGAGCCGATCGTGATCACAGTCGAGAACCTCACAAAGTCGTTCCAGCACAACAAGAGCAACGTCGTCGCCCTGGACGGGGTGTCGATGGAGGTGCCGGCGGGCGCCGTGTGCGGCGTGGTCGGACCCAGCGGCGCCGGCAAGTCCACCCTGGCCCGTTGCATCGCCCTGCTGGAGAAGCCCGACAGCGGCGCGATCAGGGTCGACGGCACCGACCTGGTCGCCCTGGACGGCAAGGCCCTGCGCGCCGCGCGCCGCCAGATCGGCGTTGTGCCGCAAGGCGACTCGCTGCTGCGGCAGCGCACCGCCGCGGGCAACGTCGCGCTGCCGCTGGAGGCGGCTGGCATGGCCGGGCCGCAGCGCCGCAGCCGCGTCGGCGAGCTGCTGGACCTGGTCGGGCTGACCGACAAGGCGTCGGTGTACCCCGACCAGCTCTCCGGCGGGCAGCGCCAGCGCATCGCGGTCGCCCGCGCGCTGGCCGCCAAGCCCTCCGTGCTGCTGGCCGACGAGCCGACCTCCGCGCTGGACCCGGGCACCACCGACTCGGTGCTGACGGTCCTGGACCGCGCCCGCTCCGAGCTGGGCGTCACCGTCCTGGTGGTCACCCACGACATGGCCGTGGTGCGCCGGATCGCCGACGACGTCGCCGTGCTGGAGCAGGGCCGCGTGGTCGAGCACGGCAAGGTGCTCGACCTGGTCGCCGAGCCCGGCAGCCGGATCGGCGAGACGCTGCTGCCCGAGACCGGCCAGGCCGACCTGCTCAAGCCGTCGAAGAACGGCCACGACGTGGTCGCCGAGGTGGTCCTGGTCGGGTTCGCCGCCGTGGGCGCCCTGCTGCCCGAGGCCTCCAGCCGGTTCGGCGTCGAGCTGTCCATCCTGGGCGGCGGCCTGACCAGGCTCGGTGAGACGCCGGTGGCCAAGTTCAAGGTCGGCCTCAGCGGTGAGCGCGCGGAGTCGGCGCTGAAGTGGATGGTCGAGCGTGATGCGCACGTGCGTCGTGCGCCGGTTTGTGTTGACGGAGCTGCTGCGTGAGTGATGCGACCCCCTGGCCGGAGGTCCTGGAACTACTCGGGGAGGCGACTGGCGAAACCCTCTACATGGTGCTGGTCTCCACCCTGCTCGCGGTGGTCGGAGGACTGCCGCTCGGAGTGCTGCTGCACCTGGCATCGCCCACCGGGCTGAGCCCGAGACCCGTGCTCTACCGCGTGCTGGGCGTGGTCGTGGACGTGGTTCGCTCGGTGCCGTTCGTGGTGCTGCTGGTCGTGCTCGCCTCGTTCACCCGGCTGCTGATCGGCACCTCGATCGGCAGCACCGCGGTGATCGTCCCGCTGACGATCGGCGCCGTGCCGTTCTTCGCCCGGCTGACCCAGAACGCGATCCGCGAGGTGAGCTTCACCGTCGTGGAGGCCGCGATCACCACCGGGTCGAGCAGGCTGCGCATCGTGTGGACGGTGCTGCTCGGCGAGGCGCGGGCGGCGCTGGTCGGCGCGGTCGGCGTCACGGCGGTGGCGCTGATCGGCTACGCGGCGATGGCAGGCGCCATCGGCGGCGGCGGCCTGGGCACCACCGCCATCCAGGACGGCTATCAGGGCTACGACGACCGGATCCTGTACGGCTCCGTGGTCGTCCTCGGCGTGCTCGCCTTCGCGATGCAGCTGATCACCGACATCGCGGCGAAGGTCGTCGACCGGCGCCGTTCCGCGAACCTCTCGTGAGCGGGCGGCCCGGTCGACCACCGGGCCGCCGCCCGAGCTGAAAGTCCAGAAAGGACACCAACCGATGCGTGTTCGTCTTGCCGCCGTGGTGGCGGTGTCCGCCTTCGCGCTGGCCGCGTGCGGGGGATCCAACGCCGCGGAGGACCCGAACGCCCCGATCTCGGTCGCGGTGAGCCCGCAGCCGCACGGGGAGATCCTGGAGTACGTCGACCGGGAGCTGGCCCCCAAGGCCGGGATCGACCTGGAGATCGAGAAGTTCGACGACTACAACCGCCCGAACGAGGCGGTTGCCAACGGCGAGATCGACGCCAACTACTTCCAGCACATCCCGTACCTGGACCAGTACAAGTCCGAGCGCGGCGGTGACCTGGTGTGGGTGGGGCCGGTGCACCTGGAGCCGCTGGCGGTCTACTCCAAGCAGTTCAAGTCGGTGCAGGAGCTGCCCGCCGGCGCCACCGTCACGCTGTCCAACGACCCGGCCAACCAGTTCCGCGGCCTGAAGCTGCTGGAGACCAACGGCCTGGTCAAGCTCAAGCCGGAGGCGGCCGTGGGCACCCGGCTGGACGCGGCCATCGCGGAGAACCCGAAGAACATCCAGTTCAAGGACCTCTCGCCGGACCAGCTCCCGCGCTCGGTCGACGACGCCGCGGCCGCGGTGGTCAACGGCAACTACGCGCTCAAGGCCAACCTGCAGAACCCGATCGCGGTCGAGAGCGCGCAGGACAACCCGTACGCCAACGGCCTGGTGACCAGCTCGAAGCTGGTGCAGGACCCGCGGATCAAGAAGCTGGCGGAGATCCTGCGCTCGCCCGAGGTCAAGGACCACATCAACCGCACCTACGGCGGCGTGGGCGTGGTCCCCGCCTCCTGATCGCGGCACTTCGACCGCCGGATCCGGTGGTTCCCGACGCCCCGCAGGCACGTCCTGCGGGGCGTCGGCGTTTCGCTCGTGGACAACCCGGCGGCGGACTCGCGCGGGCACGTACGCTTTAAGGGTGCTCTCCGTGGTACCCACACCCATCACCGTCCGAGTCCCGGCCAAGGTGAACCTGCACCTGTCGGTCGGCGACACCCGCGAGGACGGCTACCACGAGCTGGTCACGGTCTTCCAGGCGCTGTCGATGACCGACGAGGTCACCGTGCACATCGCCGACGAGCCCGGCATCGAGGTGCGCGGCGAGGGCGCCGACTCGGTGCCCACCGGCCCCAGCAACCTCGCGTGGAAGGCCGTGCGGGCACTTGCCGAGCGCTGCGGCCGCGACCCTGACGAACCGGGGGTGCGGGTCTCGATCAACAAGGGCATCCCGGTCGCCGGCGGCATGGCCGGTGGCAGCGCGGACGCGGCGGCGGCGCTGCTGGCGCTGAACCACCTGTGGCGGCTGGAGATGGGGCGCGACGAGCTCGCCGGGATCGCCGCGGACATCGGCAGCGACGTCCCGTTCGCCCTCCAGGGCGGTACCGCGCTGGGCACCGGGCGCGGTGAGCAGCTCATCCCGGTGCTGGCCCGGCACACCTTCCACTGGGTGATCGCGCTGGACCGGCGCGGCCTGGAGACGCCCGGGGTGTTCAGCGAGCTGGACCGGCTGCGCGAGGAGTCCCGGCCCAACCGGGTGGGCGAGGTGGAGCCGGTGCTGGAGGCGCTGGCCTCCGGCGATCCCAGGCAGCTCGCGCTGCTGCTCGGCAACGACCTGCAGGCGGCGGCGGTATCGCTGCGGCCGGGCCTGCGCCGGACCCTGCGCGCGGGTGTGCAGGCGGGCGCCCTCGCGGGCATCGTGTCCGGCTCGGGGCCCACCTGCGCCTTCCTGTGCACCGACGCGGACGCGGCGGTGCGCGTGGCGGCGGAGCTCTCCGGCGCGGGCGTCTGCCGCACGGTCCGCGTCGCCCAGGGCCCGGTCCCCGGCGCCCGCCTGGTCACCGACGACCGAGCCGACCGCCCGACCCCGCCTCAGGTACATGCCTGAAGGCCCCCGATGGGTCGAAGGCCCCTGATGGGGCCTTCGAAGGCGCGAAGCGCCATCCGTCCAGAGGACGGATGACAGTTCCCGGATCGCAACAGCGGGAGTGACCCAGGCCGGACAAAGCCCGCAGCCGAAAACCGTGCCCATCAGGAACCTCCAGCCGTAGGACACACCCCAGCCGCACCGTTCCACCCTGCTGACGCGAGGATGGGTATGTCCCGTGCCCGGCAACACGACCGCCAATGGAGTAACGAACACCCGATGGTGAACCTGATCAACCTCGAATCGGTGAGCAAGAGCTACGGCGTGCGTCCGCTGCTGGACGAGGTGTCGCTGGGGGTCGGGGCCTCCGACCGCATCGGGGTCGTCGGGCTCAACGGCGGTGGCAAGACGACGCTGCTGGAGGTCCTCTCGGGCAGCGTGGAGCCCGACTCGGGCCGGGTCAGCCACTCCCGCGACCTGCGGATGGCCGTGGTCACCCAGCGCACCGAGCTGCCGGAGGGTTCCACGGTCCGCAACGCCGTGCTCGACCCGCACGGCTTCACCGCCGAGCACGAGTGGGCCGCCGACGCCAAGGTGCGGTCCGTGCTCACGGGGCTGGGCATGACGAGCCTGGGCCTGGACACGCCGGTCGCCGACTTCTCGGGTGGGGAGCGCCGCCGGGTCGCGCTGGCGGCCGCGCTGGTGCGCGAACTGGACCTGCTGGTGCTGGACGAGCCGACCAACCACCTCGACGTCGAGGGCGTGCGCTGGCTGGCCGACCACCTCCTGCAGCGGCGTTGCGCGCTGGTGATCGTCACCCACGACCGCTGGTTCCTCGACACCGTCTGCAACCGGACCTGGGAGGTCGTGCAGGGCCGGGTGGAGCAGTACGAGGGCGGCTACGCCGACTGGGTCTTCGCCCGCGCCGAGCGCGCCCGGCTGGCGCAGCAGGCCGAGGAGAAGCGCCAGAACCTCGCCCGCAAGGAGCTCGCGTGGCTGCAGCGCGGCGCGAAGGCCCGCACCTCCAAGCCGCGCTTCCGCGTCGAGGCGGCCGAGGCGCTGATCGCCGACGTGCCGCCGCCGCGCGACACGGTGGAGCTGGTGTCCTTCGCCAAGCGCCGGCTCGGCAAGACGGTGCTGGAGCTGGAGAACGTCGACCTGCGGATCGCCGACCGGGTGCTGCTGGAGGACCTGACCTGGCTGATCGGCCCCGGCGACCGGATCGGGCTGGTCGGGGTGAACGGCTCCGGCAAGACCACGCTCCTGCGGCTGCTCGCCGGTGAGCGCGAGCCGGACGCGGGCAGGCGGATCGAGGGCAAGACGGTCCGGCTGGCGCACCTGACGCAGGAGCTGCACGACCTGCCGGGGGACTGGCGCGTGCTGGAGGCGATCGAGGACGTCGCCGAGCGGGTGACGCTGGGCAAGTACGAGCTGACGGCCTCGCAGCTCGGGGAGCGCTTCGGGTTCGGCAAGGGCAGGCAGTGGACGCCGGTTTCGGACCTCTCCGGCGGTGAGCGCCGCAGGCTCCAGCTCGCCCGGTTGCTCATGGCCGAGCCCAACGTCCTGGTGCTGGACGAGCCCACCAACGACCTCGACATCGACACCCTGCAGCAGCTGGAGGACCTGCTCGACACCTGGCCCGGCACGCTCGTCGTGGTCTCCCACGACCGGTACCTGGTCGAGCGGGTCTGCGACAGCGTCCACGCGCTGTTCGGCGACGGGCGGCTGACGCACCTGCCCGGCGGCATCGAGGAGTACCTGGAGCGCAGGCGGTCGCTGCTGGCGTCGGCCGAGGAGAGCGTCGGCAAGCAGGCCGGGGACGCCGCGGAGGCCACCAGGGCCGCCGGGCTCACCGGCGCGGAGGAGCGCGCGGCGCGCAAGGAGCTCGGCAGGCTGGAGCGGCAGCTCGACAAGCTGGGCAAGCGCGAGTCGGAGCTGCACGAGAAGCTCGCCGAGGCCGCGACCGAGCCGGACCGGCTGCAGTCGCTCAACGCCGACCTGCGTGCCCTGGAGCAGGAGAAGGACGACATCGAGACGCGCTGGATGGAGCTGGCCGACCAGCTCGGCTGAACCACCGGCCGGCCGGTGCGCCTTCGGCCGCCCGCACCGTCCACAACCGACTGCGACCCGATCGAGACTGTCCGCAGATCAACCACCGACGTAAGCTGCCAGCGTGAGTCGGTTCGTTGACGAAGTGGTCGCGTCCGCCCGCGCCAACGCCGGAGACGGTGCTCGCGGGCTCACGACGGGAGAGCCGGACGCCCCCAGGCGCCGGACGTGGGCCGAGGTGCACTCGGTCGCCCTGCGGATGGCCGGAGCGTTGCGCGACGACGTCCGCCCGGGGGACGCGGTGGCGATCCTGGCCGCCGACCCGGGCCTGATCGCGCCCGCCGTGCAGGGTGTCTGGCTCAGCGGGGGCAGCGTGACGATGCTGCACCAGCCGACTCCGCGCACCGACCTCGGGCACTGGGCCCAGGACACGCTGCGCGTGCTGAGCATGATCGGGGCGCGGCTGGTCCTGCTCGGTCCTCCCTTCGACCAGCTTTCCGGGCTGTTGAGCGAGAACGCCATCGAGCACCGCCTGCTCGCCGAGCTCGACGGCGAGCCGCCGGCCGGCCCGGTGGAGGTCGGCGAGGATGCGACCGCGCTGCTCCAGCTCACCAGCGGGTCGACCGCCGACCCGAAGGCCGTGCGGATCACCCACGGCAACCTCCACTCCAACATGCGGGGCATGGTCACCGCCGCCGAGCTCGACGCCGAGCGCGACGTCGCGGTGTCGTGGCTGCCGCTGTTCCACGACATGGGGATGGTCGGCTGCCTGACCGTGCCGATGGCGATCGGCATGGAGGCCGTCAAGGTCACCCCGGCCGACTTCCTGGCCCGCCCGCTGCTGTGGCCGGAGCTGATCAGCCGCCACCGCGGGACGGTGACGGCCGCGCCGAACTTCGCCTACGCCGTGGTCGGCCGCCGGATGGAACGCGCCGACGAGGGCCAGTTCGACCTGTCCACGCTGCGCTTCACGCTCAACGGCGCGGAGCCGATCGACCCGGCCGCCGCCCGCGCGTTCACCGACGCGGGTGCCCGGTTCGGGCTCGACCCCGACTGCATGGTGTGCGCGTTCGGGATGGCGGAGTCGACGCTGGCGGTGTCGTTCGCGCCGCTCGGGTGCGGCATCGAGGTCGACACGATCGACGCAGGCGCCCTGGAGGAGCAGCGCCGCGCGGTGCCGGTGGACGCCGGGGAGGAGCGGGCGCGGCGGTTCGCCCTGCTGGGCAGGCCGCTGCCGGGACTGGAGGTCGACGTCGTCGACGACGCCGGGAAGCGGCTCGGCGAACGCGAGGTCGGCAGGCTGCGCATCCGCGGCGATGCGGTGACCCCCGGCTACCTGACCGTGGACGGGCCGCTGGCGACCCAGGACGAGCAGGGCTGGCTGGACACCGGGGACGAGGGCTACCTGGTCGACGGGCAGGTGGTGATCTGCGGCCGCCGCAAGGACGTGATCATCATGGGCGGGCGCAACATCTACCCGGTGGACATCGAGCGCGCGGCCTGCGAGGTCGACGGGGTCCGCCCGGGCAACGCCGCCGCGGTCCGGCAGGAGGCCGGGACCAGGCGGGAGCGGTTCGCGGTCGTCCTGGAGTCCAAGCTCGCCGACGACGAAGCGGCGGTGAAGGCGCTGCGCAAGGAGGTCGCGGCGCGGGTCGTGGACGCCGTGGGCGTGCGGCCGTCGGCGGTGGTGGTGCTCAGGCCGGGGACCCTGCCCAAGACCCCGTCGGGCAAGCTCAGGCGGGCCGCCACCGCGGAACTGGTGCCCGCGGACTGAGTCCTGTCTTCGACTCACCTTGCTTTGGTGGTGCCGGTGGCGGAACCCAGGCGTCCTCTGGCTCCGGAATCTTTTTCTCACGTATAGAGCCATACGCCGCGAAAAAGCTGTCCTCGCCAGAGGACGCCTGAGAACCCGCGGCGGTGCCGGTTGTGAGGGTGAGCCAAGCGGCTACGCCGCTTCAAAGACCAAAGCCAGGCACTGAAAGCGGCACCGGCGGCCTGGCGGCGGCCGGGAAACCACGCTCTCGGAAGCGACCGGCCTCAGTGGAAGCGGTTCTGCGCGGCTTCCAGCCCCTCCTTGGCGAGGGACTCGACGGCGTCGGCGCAGAGGTCGACGAAGTACGCGAGCTCCTTGCGCTCGGCGCCGGAGAAGTCCTTGAGGACGTAGTCGGCCGGATCCATCCGGCCCGGCGGGCGGTCGATGCCGAACCGCACCCGCAGGTAGTCCTTGGTGCCGAGGGACTTGCTGATCGAGCGCAGCCCGTTGTGGCCGTTCTCGCCACCACCGCGCTTGAGCCGCACCGTGCCGTAGGGCAGGTCGAGCTCGTCGTGGATCACGATCAGCGACCCGGGCTGGACCTTGTAGAACTTCGCCGCACCGGCGACCGGGCCGCCGGAGAGGTTCATGAACGAGCGCGGTTTCGCGAGCACGGCGCGGACACCGCCGAGCCGTCCCTCGACGATCTCGGCGCCGCTCTTGTGCGCCTTGAACTTGCCGCCGACACGCGCGGCGAGCTCATCGGCGACGAGGAAGCCGATGTTGTGCCGGTTGCCCTCGTAGCGGGGGCCGGGGTTGCCGAGCCCGACGATCAGCGCAAGCGGTTCGGGTGTGCTCACGAGACGACGTCTCTCCTGGGGAGGTTCGGCCGGAAGGGGCACGGCGCGCCGCTGGTGCGGCGCGCCGCCCGCCCGGCGTCAGGGGGTCAGCCCTCTTCGGACGCGGCTTCGGTGGTCTCGCCCTCGGCGGCCTCCTCCTCAGCCAGCTCCGGGGCCATCTCCGCCTCGGAGGGGGCCTCGGTGACGTTGACGATCAGCAGTTCCTCGTCGGTCTGCAGCACGACACCGCGCGGCAGCACGATCTCCGAGGCGGTGATCTGGGTGCCGACCTCGGCGCCCTCGATCGAGATCTCGAACTGCTCCGGGATGTGCAGGGCCTCGGCCTCGACCGAGAGCTCGGTGACCTCGTGGGTGACCAGGGTGCCCGGGCCGGCCTCGCCGGTGAGCACGACCGGCACGTTCACGGTGACCTTCTCGCCGCGCTGGACGAGCAGCAGGTCGACGTGCTCGATGTAGTTCTTGATCGGGTGGGTGGTGATGGTCTTGGTGAGCGCGAGCTCGCTGTTGGAGCCTGCCACGTCGAGGGTGAGGACCGCGTTGTGCCCGTTCTCACGGATGGCACGCGCGAACTCGACGGCGGGCAGGGACAGGTGCTTGGGGTCGGAGCCGTGGCCGTACAGGACGGCGGGGACCTTGCCGGCGCGGCGGGTGCGGCGGGCGGCACCCTTTCCGAACTCGGTGCGCGGTTCGACGGTGAGACGGACCTCGGACACGGTGGTGCACTCCTCGTTACGTCGGGCGGGACGTGGATGGGTCGCTGGCCTGCGGCGGCGGGGCGCGCTACGCGGCGTGGGACGACGCGGTGCCGGATGCGGCACCCGGTGTGCGAACGGCACCGGTGTGCCGACCAGAAGGGTCGGCGGCCACCATGCCGCCGCGTCGATCACGCCGGGCGAACGGCCCGACCTCGCCGAGGCAACCCGAACAGTCTAAGAGGCGCTTGGAAAGCGCGCTGCATCGGGTTGCGCGACGCGGACGGTAACCGCGCGGGAACTTCCTGCGGCGCAGCGGTTCCGGGTGCGTTCGGATGCCCCGGGAGCGTCCGAACGCACCCGCGTCGCGGAACGGGCTGCGGCGGATCAGGGCTGTGCCGCGGCGGTTTCGTCGTAGCGGTCCCGGGCGTCGAGGACTTCGGTGACGTGGCGCTCGGCCCACGCCGTGACGGCGTGGATGGGCTCCAGCAGGGACCTGCCGAGGGCGGTGAGCTCGTAGTCGACCCGCGGCGGCACCTGCGCGTGGACGGTGCGGGTCAGCAACCCGTCGCGCTCCATCGCGCGCAGGGTCTGGGTGAGGACCTTGGGCGCGACGCCGCCGATCGCGTTGCGCAGCGCGGTGAACCGCAGCGGCCCGGACTCCAGGAAGAGCACGACCAGCGTGGTCCAGCGGTCGCCGATGCGGTCGAGCACGACGCGCGTCGGGCAGCGCGGATCCATCACGTCGGCGACCAGTGGCGCGCCGTCGGTCCCGTCTTTGGTAACCACACGGTACTTATAGCACTTTGAAGTCACTGGTTACCAATCGATACCGTCGCGTCGTACCCGGTAGGAGGAGGTAAGCGATGCGACTGGTGTTGTTCGGCGCGACGGGTTTCGCGGGCGGCCGGATCATGCGGGAGGCCACCGCGCGCGGCCACGAGGTCGTCCCGGTGGCGCGCAACGTGGGTTCGCTGCCCGGCGCTCGCGCCGGTTCGCTGCACGACGAGGCTTTCGTGCTCGATGTGACCAGCGGTGCCGACGTGATCGCCGTGGCGATCCCCGGCCGCCCGATGGAGGATGGCCGCAAGCTGCTCGACGCGGTGCCGGGGCTGTTCGCGGCGGCGAGCAAGCACGGCGCGCGGATCGGTGTCGTGGGCGGTGCGGGCAGCCTGCGCGTGTCGGAGGACGGGCCTCGGCTGATCGACACCCCGGAGTTCCCCGCGGAGTTCAAGGACGAGGCGGGCTCGCACGCCGAGGTGCTGGAAGCCTTCCGCCGGGCGCCCGCGGAGATCGACTGGTTCTACCTCAGTCCCGCGGCGGTCTTCGGCTCGTACGCGCCAGGCGAGCGCACCGGCCGCTACCGGACGGGCGGGGACGTGCTGCTGACCGACGAGGAAGGCGTCTCGGCGATCGGCGGTGACGACTACGCGATCGCCTTCGTCGACGAGGTGGAGTCGGCGGCGCACTCGCGCTCCCGGTTCACGGTGGCGTACTGAGCCTGCGGGTTGCGGGCGGTGCCGGGGCGCGATGGCAGCAGGACCTCGCCCGGTGCCGCCCACGGCCCCGCCCGCCCTGAGGTGGCCGGGCGTCATCCGAACGCGCGGTCTCGTCACGGTTTGATCGCCGAGGGGCATATGGGCGCTTCGCCGGGGTTAAGTTGACCCGCATGGCTGCCAACGCGAGCTCTGGTGACAACGCGGTCCCGGAAGCCGGCAACGGCGTCCCGGAACCGACCTGGAAGGCGCGCCTCAAGCAGGTGGGGCCGGGTGTGATGGCCGCGGCGACCGGCGTCGGCGCGGGCGACCTGGTCGCGACCATGGTCGCGGGTGCCCGCTACGGCTACGCGCTGTTCTGGGCGGTGGTGCTGGGCACCGCGTTCAAGCTCGCGCTGGGCGAGGCCGTCGGGCGCTGGCACCTCGGCTCCAACCGCACGATGCTCTCGGGCTGGCGCACGCTCGGCCGGTGGGCGACCGGCTACTTCGGCGTCTACATCGTGGTCTGGGGCTTCATCTACGGCGCGACCGCGATGTCGGCGTCGGCGCTGCCGCTGAACGCGATGTTCCCGGTCCTGCCGGTCGGCGGCTGGGCGGTGGTGTGCGGGCTGGCCGGGCTCGGCCTGGTCTGGTTCGGCCGCTACGCCCTGCTCGAGAAGGTCATGACGGTGCTGGTCGGCGTCATGTTCGTGACCGTCGTGGGTACCGCGCTGATGGTGGGCCCGAACCTGCTCGAACTGACCAAGGGCCTCGCTCCGACGCTGCCGGAGGGCTCGGTGGCCTACGTGCTCGGCCTGATGGGCGGCGTGGGCGGCACCATCACGCTGGCCGCCTACGGCTACTGGACCTTCGCCAAGGGCTGGCGGTCGCCGAAGTGGATCCCGTTCATGCGCACCGACAACGCGGTCGGCTACATCACCACCGGGATCTTCGTGGTCGCGATGCTGGTGGTCGGGTCCGAGATCCTGCTCGGCCAGGAGCTGACCGAGAGCGACAAGGGACTGCTCACGCTCGGCGAGCGGCTGGCGGTGGACTACGGCCAGTGGGCTCGGATCCCGTTCCTGGTCGGCTTCTTCGCCGTCGCGTTCACCTCGGTGATCGGGGTGTGGAACGGCGTCAGCCTGCTGTTCGCCGACTGGTGGCGGACCTGGCGGATGCCGAAGGAGGCGCCGGAGGAGACCGCCGAGACCTACGACCACAAGGCCGGCATGCACAGCACGCCGTACCGGATCTACCTGCTGTGGCTGACCTTCCCGCCGATGCTGCTGCTGTTCCTCGGCAAGCCGTTCCAGCTCACGATCATCTACGGTGTGCTCGGCGCGCTGTTCATGCCGTTCCTGGCGGGCACCCTGCTCTTCCTGCTCAACTCGAAGTCGCACATGCCCGCGCCGCACCGGTCGCGGTGGCTGTCCAACACGATGCTCGTGCTGTGCCTGGGGCTGTTCGTCGGCGTGGCGGCGAACGAGATGATCGGCATGTTCGAGTGAGAGTTGGGACACTCCAGGGTCCGCCAAGAAATTTGAAGCCTCAAGAAAGCGTTGCGCCCGGGGACTCCCGTTGTCACCCCCCCGAGGAGGACGCCCATGACGGCAACCGATCAGGCCCCCGCCCTGGAGATCGAGCAGCACGTCCAGGACCTGCTGTTCCGCGAGGCCCGCACCGCCAACACCTTCAGCGACGAGCCCGTCACCGACGAGCAGGTCCGCGCCATCTACGACCTGGTCAAGTGGGGCCCGACCTCGATGAACCAGCAGCCGTTGCGGGTCGTGCTGGTTCGCTCGGACGAGGCCAAGCAGCGGCTGCTGCCGCTGATGGGCGAGGGCAACCGCGACAAGACCGGCAAGGCGCCGCTGGTCGCGCTGCTGGGCACCGACACCGAGTTCCACGAGAAGCTGCCCCGGCTTTTCCCGCACTTCCCGGGGGCCCGGGACGTCTGGACCGACGACGACTTCCGCACCAGGCACGCGCTGCTGAACGCGAGCCTGCAGATCGGCTACTTCATCGTCGGCGTGCGCGCCGCCGGGCTGGCCGCGGGCCCGATGACCGGGTTCGACGCCGACGCGGTGACCAAGGAGTTCTTCCCCGAGGGCCAGCAGGCCCTGGTCGCGGTCAACCTCGGCAAGCCGGGGCCCGACGCCTGGTTCGAGCGGCTCCCGCGCCTGGACTACGACGAGGTCGTCACGACCGTCTGAGGTCTGCCTTCGAACTCATCTTGCGGCGGTGCGGGTCGCGAGGATGAGCCGAGCGGCTGCGCCGCTTCGAAGACGAAAGACAGTCTCCGAGCGGGGACGCACCGCAAGTGCGAAAGGCCCCGGTCCGAGTGGACCGGGGCCTTTCGCTGCGGTTGCGCCTGATCAGGCCTTGCCGTCGAAGAGGCTGGTGACCGAGCCGTCCTCGAAGACCTGGTGGATCGCCTCGGCGACCAGCGGGGCGATCGAGAGCACCGTCAGCGTGTCGAAGCGCCGCTCCTCGGGGATGGGGAGCGTGTTGGTCAGCACGACCTCCTTGGCGCCGCACGAGGACAGCCGCTCGACCGCCGGGCCCGACAGCACCGCGTGGGTGGAGGCGATGATGACGTCCTGCGCGCCCGCCGCGAGCAGCTGCTCGGTGGCCTTGGTGATGGTGCCGCCGGTGTCGATCATGTCGTCGACCAGCACGCACAGCCTGCCCTCGACGTCACCCACGACGCGGTTGGCCACGACCTGGTTGGGCTTGCTGGGGTCGCGGGTCTTGTGGATGAACGCCAGCGGCGTGCCGCCGAGGTCGTCGGCCCACTTCTCGGCGACCCGAACCCGGCCGGAGTCCGGCGAGACCACGGTGATGTTCTGGTCGTGGTAGGTGTCGCGCACGTAGCTGGCCAGCATCTTCTGCGCGAACAGGTGGTCCACCGGCCCGTCGAAGAAGCCCTGGATCTGGTCGGTGTGCAGGTCCACCGCCATGATCCGGTCCGCGCCCGCGGTCTTGAACAGGTCGGCCATCAGCCGCGCCGAGATCGGCTCGCGGCCCTTGTGCTTCTTGTCCTGGCGGGCGTAGCCGTAGAACGGCATGACCACGGTGATGCGCTTGGCGCTGGCGCGCTTGAGCGCGTCCACCATGATCAGCTGCTCCATGATGGCGTCGTTGAGCGGGTTGCAGTGCGACTGGATGACGAACGCGTCACAGCCGCGCACCGACTCGTCGTAACGGACGAAGATCTCGCCGTTGGCGAACTTGTACGCGGCCTGGGGCGTGACCGTTACGTCGAGCTGCTTGGCCACCTCCTCGGCAAGTTCCGGGTGACTGCTCCCGGAGAAGAGCTTGAGGCTCTTCTTCGGGGTCGCAGACATGGCACTCACGGTCATCGTCCCTCCCCGTTGACTCCCGGCGTTGGGCGTCACTCTGTCGGATTGGTGGTTGTTACTTCGGTTTCCGACCGCTGGTCGGCTTGCGCCCGCTGTGCGGCCTCGTCGGCGGCGGTACCCGGGCGGCGCCTGGCCACCCAGCCCTCGATGTTGCGTTGCCTCCCCCGCGCGACCGCCATCGCGCCGGGGGGGACGTCCTGGGTGATGGTCGAACCGGCGGCGGTGTAGGCGCCGTCGCCGATCTCGACCGGGGCGACGAACGTGTTGTCCGCGCCGGTGCGGGCGTGCGAACCGATCACCGTGGGGTGCTTGGCCACGCCGTCGTAGTTGACGAAGATCGTCGCGGCACCGATGTTGCTGTACGCGCCGATGGTCGCATCCCCGACGTAGGTCAGGTGCGGGACCTTCGTGCCTTCGCCGATCCGGGAGTTCTTGACCTCGACGAACGTGCCGATCTTGCCCCTGGCCGCCAGCCGGGTGCCGGGGCGCACGTAGGCGAAGGGACCCACCGCCGCGCCCGGGCCGATCTCGGCGCCTTCGCCGTGGGTGCGCACGACCTTCGCGCCGTGGTGCACCGTGCAGCCGGTCAGCGTCGTCTCCGGGCCGATGGTCGCGCCCTCCGCGACCGTGGTGCCGCCGCGCAGCTGCACGCCGGGCTCCAGCACCACGTCGCGGTCGAGCTCGACGTCGCAGTCCAGCCACACCGACGCCGGGTCGACGACCGTGACGCCCTGGCGCATCCAGTGCCGCAGCAGCCGCTGGTTGAGCTCGGCGCCGAGCCGGGCCAGCTGCACCCGGTCGTTGACGCCCTCGACCAGCCACGGGTCGGAGCAGACCAGCGCGCCGACCGGCCTGCCGTCGGAACGCGCGATGGACAGCACGTCGGTGAGGTAGAGCTCGCCCTGCGCGTTGTCGGTGGAGATCCTGCTCAGCGCGTCGGAGAGCACCTCGGCGTCGAAGGCGTAGACACCGGAGTTGATCTCGGTGATCTCCGCCTGCTCCGGGCTGGTGTCCTTCTGCTCGACGATGCCGGTGACCTGGCCCGCGGCGTCGCGGACCAGCCGCCCGTAGCCGGTGGGGTCCTCGACGACGGCGGAGAGCACTGTGACCGCGTTGCCAGCGTCGCGGTGCTCGGCCAGCAGGGCGCGCAGGGTGTCGGAGTCGAGCAGCGGCACGTCGCCGTAGCTGACGATCACGGTGCCGGTCAGCCGGCCCGCCAGCGGCTCGAGCCCGCAGGCGACCGCGTGGCCGGTGCCGAGCTGCTCCTCCTGGACCACCGTGCGGACGTCGCGGTCCAGCGAGTCGGCGACGCCCTTGAGGTGCTCGCCGACGGCGTCGCGGCCGTGCCCGAGGACGACGACCAGCTCGTCGGGACCGATGCCCGCGGCGGCCCGCACCGCGTGCTCGACCAGCGGCCGGCCCGCGAGCCGGTGCAGCACCTTGGGCGTGGCCGAACGCATCCGCGTGCCCTCGCCCGCGGCCAGCACCACCGTGCTGACGCTCGCCGAAGGCTCGCCGGACGCACTGGGGGCAGAGGGGCGGGCGTTCTCGCCCATGAGCATCAGCGCTCTCCCTTGTCTCTGGAAGCTGCCCGTGGCAGAGCCGCCGCCTGGCGGCGGGCCGCGGGTCGGCTTCGCTGCGGGGACCGACGCACCGGCTGGCGCGTGCTTGTGGCGTCCAAGCGGGTGAAGGGTAACCGGGGGACCTCGGACCCGCGGCCGGTGCCCCTGCCCGCTTGCTCGGCGCTGCGATGGTACCGCCCATCGGGTGCTCCTCGGCCCGCCGGTGTGCTCCGAGCAGCGCGTTTTCCCACTACGCAGCGGGTATCGAGGCCCTGGTCACAGCGGGCCCGGCCGGGCTCACCGCGCGTCCGGCGGGGTCCAGACCGCGTGCCGCGCGCCCTCCGGCGCACCGCTGCTGCCGGGGAACGCCGAGACCTGGTTGCCGCCGCCGCGCTTGGCCTGGTACATCGCCGCGTCGGCGCGGGCCAGGACCTGGCCGCCGGACTCCTGCGGCCGCATCGCGACCACGCCGATCGACAGCGTCACACCCCGCGAGAGCTGGTAGGGCAGCCGGTCGACGGCCTCCACGGTGCGTTGCAGCGCCGCCTCGGCGGCGGTGAGCGTCACGCCCGGCAGCAGGACGACGAACTCGTCACCGCCGTAGCGGGCGACGAAGTCGTCGGTGCGCAGCGTGTCCCGCAGCGTGCTGGCCACCACCCGCAGCACGTCGTCGCCCTCGGCGTGCGAGCAGCGGTCGTTGACCTCCTTGAAGCCGTCGAGGTCGACCAGCGCCACCGACAGCGGCTGGGAGTCGTGCCGGTCCTGCAGCTTGTCGAGGCGTTCGTCCAGCGCGCGGCGGTTGGACAGCCCGGTCAGCGGGTCCTGCAGCGCCTGCCGGGTGATCGCGTCGTGGCGGTGGTTGAGCCGGTAGTTGTCCAGCCGGGTGGCCAGGGTGGACAGCCGCACCTCGCGCATGGTCCACAGCTCGGTCTCCAGCTCCAGGGCGTAGTCGCGCAGCGCCTCGCTGGTGCTGTCGGCGTCGAGCTCGGAGAGCTGGGCGTACTCGCGGGCCAGCGAGATCCGCAGGGTCGGCTCGGAGGTGTCGTCCTTGAGCTCGGTGCGGGTCTCCGACAGCAGCCGCACAGCCTCCTCGCCCCGCCCGGCGCCGCTGAGGCACCGCGACAGCGCGATCGCGATGATGATCTGCTCGCGCGGGTGCATCGAGCGGTCCAGGTCCCGCAGCGCCTCCAGCCGCACGATGTGCTCGACGTGCGGCTGGGCCAGCGCGTGCGCCGCGCCGAGCACCGGCATCTGCTCCGAGGCCGGCCGGTCGGCGACCCGCGGGAACAGCGACTCCCGCCACGGGCCCTCGACGGCGACCGCAATAGCGGATGCCGTGGCGAAGCGGTCGGTGGCCTCGGCGACCTGCCCGACCCGCTCCAGGCGCAGGCCCCAGCCGAGCAGCATCCGGCAGCGGTTGATCATGTGCACGGCGATCTCGTGCGGCCCGCCGCTCTCCCGGATGCGCTGGTGGGCGCGGGCCATCACCTGGTCGGACATCTCGTACACGCCGAGCTGGGTCAGCACCAGCCCGATGTCGATCAGGGCCTGCGCCAGCAGGCGTTCCCACGAGCGGCGGCCGAGCGTGGCGTCGGGCGCCAGCTCGTTGTCGAGCATGCTCATGCCGTTGGCGATCTCGGTGAGCGCGCTGTCCTCGCTGCCCGCCAGCAGCGCGCGCCTGCCGCGCAGGGCGTGGGCGTCGGCCTCCAGCACCTGCAGGCCGTGGCGGCGGGAGTGGGTGAGCAGCTCGTCGAGCAGCGCGTCGGCGCTGTCGAGCAGGTCGGGGACCGAGAGCCGGATGGCCGCGCAGTGGCGCAGGAGCTGGGCGACGATCCGGGGCTCGCCACGGCGCTGCGCCTCGTTGAGCAGGTTGTCGGCCTCGCGGACGGTGCTGCGCTGGCCGAGTGCGTCGCTGTGCTGACCGACGGCGTTCAGCTCGCGTGCGCGTCCGACCAACCACGCGTCCGAGACCTCGCTCAGCGTGGTTGCCGCTTCTTCGCGCACGGCCGTCGTCTCGTCGTGCAGCGGCGCACACCCCCTGTCAACAATTCCTCCCGGCCCCGCTGGACCGCCGCCGGCGGTCGTCACGGGTGCTCCAGGAGGGCCGGTCGCTCCGCCGCCAGGATTCGAACCTGGACCATCGGAACCAAAATCCGAGGTGCTGCCTTTACACCACGGCGGATCGGACCCTGCCGGCATACCGGGAGGCCCCGGAACGTCCGGCAGGTCGGGCACTGCAGGTGCGTCGTGCCCTGCCGACTCGGCGAGCACGGCCGGCACGTCGCACCGTCGGCCCGCCCCCGGCAACGCCGCCAGAGCCTACCGGCCCGGCGACGCGGCCGGTGTTGTCCAGCCGACATCGTGACATGCCTGTCCAGTGATGTTGACCTCGGCCCGGCGCCGGGTAGTGGTGGGGACGGCGTCAGTCCTGCTCGCACCCTGCTGGGACGCGGTGGCCCCGGGTCCGGTTTCGGCTCGTCAGCCCTCTTTCGGGTGAAGAAACGGACGAGCCGGACACGCCCGGGTACCCGCGACACGCGGGCATTTCGGCCCCCGGGGGTGACGATTTGGCATCGAACAACTTACGCTTGCGTAGGTTACGGTCCCGTAGCCTGGAGGTGTTCAGGGCCGTTTCTCCCGGCGATGACAGCAGTTTTCCCACCTCCCGACCCCGTTGAGGTAGAGAGCATGACCGCAGCAACCGAGAGCGTTGCCCAAGAGGCGCCCAGCGCCGAGTCCGGACCGAAACCGCTCACAGCGGGAAGCCGCCCCTGGATCGGGCAGTTGTCGGTGTACCTGTTCGTCCTGGTTCCCTTCGCCGCGCTGATCGCGGCGATCCCCTTCGCCTGGGGCTGGGGACTGGGATGGGTGGACGTCTCGCTGGCGCTGGTGTTCTACGCGATCAGCGGCCTGGGAGTCACCGTCGGCTTCCACCGGTACTTCACGCACGGCTCCTTCAAGACCAACCGCGGCGTCAAGATCGCACTCGCGATCTCGGGCATGATGGCCGTCCAGGGGCCGGCGATCACCTGGGTCGCCGACCACCGCAGGCACCACGCCTACTCCGACCGCGACGGCGACCCGCACTCGCCGTGGCGCTTCGGCAGCTCGCCCGCCGCGCTGGCCAAGGGCTTCTGGCACGCCCACATGGGCTGGCTGTTCGAGCGGGACCTGACCAACGAGGACCGCTTCGCCCCGGACCTGCTCAAGGACGGGGAACTGGTCCGCATCAACCGGCTGTTCCCGCTGTGGACCGTCGCCAGCCTCGTGCTGCCCGCCGTCATCGGCGGCCTGGTCACCTGGTCGCCGTGGGGCGCGTTCACCGCCTTCTTCTGGGCGGGCCTGGTGCGAGTGTCGTTCCTGCACCACATCACGTGGTCGGTGAACTCGATCTGCCACATGATCGGCGAGCGGCCGTTCAAGAGCCGCGACCGCGCGGCGAACTTCTGGCCGCTGGCGATCCTGTCGTTCGGCGAGTCCTGGCACAACTCCCACCACGCCGACCCGACCTGCGCGCGCCACGGCGTGCTGCGCGGCCAGCTCGACATCTCGGCGCGGATCATCTGGTTCTTCGAGAAGGTCGGCTGGGCCTGGAAGGTGCGCTGGCCGAACGACAAGCGGCTCGCGCGGATCGCGGTGACCGACTACAAGGGCTGACCGCGGGCCCCAGCCGCCCCCGCCGCGAGACGCGGCGGGGGCGGCTTTTTCATCAGGTGCGCACGTGGTGCCACCGAGCACGACCTAGGGTGATGCGAGTGGTGGCGAGGCGACGGCGCAGCGCGCCCGAGGCCGCGGGCGGACGGACGTCCGCCCGGACGGCGCGGGTGCGGATGACGGGCAAGGAACGGCGGCAGCAACTCCTGGACGTCGCGCGCGAGCTCTTCGCCGAGAAGGGCTTCGACGGCGCCTCCATCGAGGAGATCGCCCACCGCGCCGGGGTCTCCAAGCCGGTCGTCTACGAGCACTTCGGCGGCAAGGAGGGCATCTACGCGGTGGTCGTCGACCGCGAGATGCGCCACCTGCTCGACCTGATCGTCTCCGCGCTGTCGGCGGGGCATCCCCGCGAGCTGCTGGAGCAGGCGGCGCACGCGCTGCTGGAGTACATCGACAACTCCACCGACGGCTTCCGCATCCTGGTGCGCGACTCGCCGGTGGCCAGCACCAGCGGCACCTTCTCCAGCCTGCTCAACGACATCGCCAGCCAGGTCGAGCACATCTTCGGGCTGCAGTTCAGCGCCAAGGGCTACGACAAGAAGCTGGCGCCGCTCTACAGCCAGGCCCTGGTCGGCATGGTCGCGCTGACCGGGCAGTGGTGGCTGGAGGTGCGCAAGCCGAAGAAGGAGGAGGTCGCCGCGCACCTGGTGAACCTCGCCTGGAACGGCCTCTCGCACCTGGAGCACAAGCCGACCCTGCGCAGGCCGAAGTAGCCGGTCGGCCGTCGTTCCCGCCGGCGGTACCGACGACGCGTCCGCCGCCGCGACCGCGCAGCCGTGGCGACACGGGTTCGTCGTCGTGGCCGAGCCGCCGTCGCCGGCCGGGCCGCGCGCCGCCCGTCCGCCTGGATCGCGCCGCGCCGGGCTGTGAGCTGTAGTTTCGCCTCATGGCCGCGCACGATCCGGACGCCCCGCGGGAACGCGGGACCGCCGCTCCCACGGTGGCGAGCCGCCTGTTCCGGATCCTCGACGCCTTCTCCGCGCAGCGACCGGCCATGACCCTGTCGTCGATCAGCCGGCACAGCGGGCTGGCGCTGACGACCACGCACAGGCTGGTCGGCGAGCTCGCTCGCTGGGGCGCGCTGGAGCGCGACGCGGCCGGGCACTACCGGATCGGACTGCGGCTGCACGAGCTGGCCGCGCTCGCGCCGCGCGGGATGTTCCTGCGCGAGATCGCGATGCCCTTCCTCGGCGACCTGTACGAGGCGACGCACCAGAACGTCCAGCTCGGGGTACTCGACGGAACCGAGGTCGTCTACGTCGAACGGCTCTCCGGTCGCGGCGCCGTGCCGGTCGCCTCGCGGCCGGGCGGGCGGCTGCCGCTGCACGCCACCGGTGTCGGGCTGGTGCTCCTCGCGCACGCGGACGGCGATTTCCAGGAGGAGGTTCTGCGCGCACCGCTGAAGCGGTTCACCGACCGCACGATCAGTAGCGCCGACCGGCTGCGCCGAGTGCTGGCCGACGTGCGCAGGGACGGCTACGTCATCAGCGACCGCCAGATCGAGCTGTCGACGCTCTCGGTGGCCGCGCCCGTGCGCGACCACACCGACACAGTCGTCGCGTCTCTGTCGATCGTCGTGCCCGCGGCGGAGGTCGATCCGATGACGCTGGTCCCGGCCGTGCGGGCCGCGGCCCGCGGAATTTCACGGGCGCTGGGTTCGGCGACGCCCCTGGCAGGGCGGAACCCGAAGACCGGATGAGGGGTGTGCGGAGCCGGGAAAGCGCCGACCCCCATGCCCTCATCGGGACGGCCTCGCCTCCGGAAGCCGCATCCGGTCTTCGACCGGACAGCGCTGCGCGCTGCTCAACGCCCCGTCCGGGGCCTTGAGGGTCTTCTGTTCACCGGAAAGAGCGGTACCGCCGGGTCGACCGCCGGGCGCAGGGTGGTGTCTTCCAGACCCTGTAGCGGCGGTCACACACCGCCGGGTCCGCGGCCGACGCCGCGGGCAGGCCAGGGGTGACATCGGAAGGGACCCACCTCCATGCGGATCCAGGTCGGGATCGTCGGCGCCGGGCCAGCCGGGCTCATGCTCGCGCACCTGCTGCACCAGCACGGGATCGAGTCCGTGGTGGTCGACACGCGCACCAGGGACGAGATCGAGGGCACCATCCGGGCCGGTGTGCTGGAGCAGACTTCGGTCGACCTGATGACGGCCACCGGGATCGGCGACCGCGTGAAGCAGCAGGGACAGGTGCACCACGGCATCGAGCTGCGCTTCGGCGGGCAGGGGCACCGCATCGACTTCGCCGACCTCACCGGTGGTCGCGGCGTCACGATCTACCCGCAGCACGAGGTGCTCAAGGACCTCATCGCCAAGCGGCTCGCCGACGGTGGCGACATCCGGTTCGGCGTGTCCGACGTCCGGGTCGAGGGCGTCGGCGGCGACTCGCCGACGATCCGCTTCACCGAGGGCGGCACCGAGCAGGTGCTGCACCCCGTGCTCGTCGCCGGCTGCGACGGTTCGCGCTCCACGACGCGCTTCCTGGTCCCGGCCCCGAAGCCGCGCCAGGACCACTTCCGGCAGTACCCGTTCGCCTGGTTCGGCATCCTCGCCGAGGCTCCGCCGTCGTCGGACGAGCTGATCTACGCCCACCACGAGAACGGTTTCGCGCTGGTCAGCACCCGTTCGCCCACGGTGCAGCGGCTCTACCTGCAGGTCGACCCGAACGACACCCCCACCGACTGGCCCGACGACCGCATCTGGCAGGAGCTGCACACCCGGGTCTCCGGAGAGGGAGCGCGGATCCTGGAGGGGCCGATCTTCCAGAAGTCGGTCCTGCACTTCCGCAGCTTCGTGTGCGAGCCGATGCAGTACGGCAGGCTGTTCCTGGCCGGCGACGCCGCGCACACCGTGCCGCCGACCGGTGCGAAGGGCATGAACCTGGCCATCGCCGACGTCTACGTGCTCTCCCGCGCCATGGCCGAGTACTTCGCGGGCGGCGAGACGGGCGCGCTCGACGCCTACACCGCGACCGTCCTGCCGCGGGTCTGGCGCGCGCAGCACTTCTCGTGGTGGATGACCTCGATGCTGCACCGCATGCCGGAGGCCAGCGGGTTCGACCTCAACCGCCAGCGCGCCGAGCTCGACTTCGTCACCCGTTCCCGCGCGGGCCGGACGCTGCTCGCAGAGAACTACGTCGGCACCCCGCTCGACTGAGACGGTCCGGTCCCGCCTGGCAGGGCGGGACCGGCCGCGCCCGGTCGGGGCGCGTCAGACGCACTCGGCCGGACCCCGCCGGCCGCGCCTGGCTGCTCCGGTGCCGCCGCGGCGATGTCCAGGAACGAACGCAGCACCGGCGTCCCGATCTCGCGCCGCCAGGCCATGGCCATCCGCGCGGTGGCCGAGACGTCGGTCAGCGGCACGAAGGTCGCTCCCGCGCGCGGGATCTGCTGCACCGACGACGGGACGACCGCGATCCCCATCCCGCCCGCGACCAGCCCGACGATGGTCTGCATGAGCCACACGTCGGGCTGGACGACGCGCGGGGTGAACCCGGCTCGCTCGCACGCCTGCGTGACGCTCGTGTAGAGGCCGGGCATGTCGTAGCGGGGCGGGAGGATGAACGGCTCGCCGGCCACCGCGCGCAGGTCGACCTCGGGGGAGTCCGCCAGCGGGTGCGTGGAGGGCAGCGCGAGCACCAGCGAGTCGTCGGCCACGCTGCGCACGTGCAGCGACGGGTCGTCGATGGGCAGGTAGAAGAAGCCCGCGTCGATCCGGCGGTCGTGCAGCCGCTCCACGATCTCGTCCGGGCGCATCTCCCGCAGGCGCAGCCGCACCTCGGGGTAGCGGGCCTTGAACTGCCGCAGGATCGGCGGCAGCACCACGTTGGACGCCGACGGGATGAAGCCGAGCGAGAGCCGCCCGACGCGGCCGCTGCCCGCTTCGCGCGTCATCTGCGCCGCGTGGTCGACCTCGTGCAGGATGCGCCGCGCCTCTTCCAGCAGCACCCGTCCGGCGTCGGTGAGCTGGGTACCGCGTGCGGTGCGGTGCACCAGTACGGCGCCCAGCTCGGTCTCCAGCTTGCGGAGCTGCGCGCTCAGCGGCGGCTGGGCGATGTGCAGCCGCGCGGCGGCACGGGTGAGGCTCTGCTCCTCGGCGATCGCCACGAAGTAGCGCAGGTGCCGCAGTTCCACGCATCCTCCCGCCGTGCCATACCTCCCGGATATGGAGCACGCTACCTGGTGGTATTGGACATATGACCCGAGTGACGTCAGTCTCCTTCTCACGTGCGACTCGACGAGGGGACTGCCGTGCCGGGTGATGGGAAGATCGACCGCGGGAACGCCCGCTGGGTGCTGCCGCTGTGCTGGACGGCGGTCCTGCTCGACGGGTTCGACCTCGTCGTGCTCGGCACGGTGCTGCCGGTGATGCTCGACGAGCGGGTGTGGGGCCTGACCCCGGCCTCGGCCTCGCTGGTCTCGACGGTCGGCCTGCTCGGCATGATGGTCGGCGCGCTGGTGATCGGCACCGTCACCGACCTCGTCGGCAGGCGGCGGGTGCTGCTGCTGTCGGTCACCTGTTTCTCGCTGTTCACCGCGTTGTGCGCGCTGGCGCCGTCGATCGTGGTGTTCGGCCTGCTGCGCTTCCTGGCCGGGCTCGGCCTCGGCGGCTGCCTGCCCACCGCGATCACGCTGGTGACCGAGTTCGCCAGGGGCGGCCGAAGCAGCAGCGCCACAACGACGATCATGACCGGCTACCACGTGGGAGCGGTGCTCACCGCGCTGCTCGGTCTGCTGCTGATCCCGGTCGTGGGCTGGCGGATGATGTTCGTCGCCGGTGCGCTGCCAGCGCTGGTGCTGGTGCCGCTGATGTGGCGCTACCTGCCGGAGTCGCGGGTCTTCCGGGCCACCGCGGACTCCGCGGCGAAGCCGGCCTCGGTGCGCGAGAACATCGCGACCCTGTTCCGCGGCGGGATGGCGGTGTCCACGGTCGCGTTCTGGGTGGCCTCGTTCCTCGGGCTGATCCTGGTCTACGGGCTCAACACCTGGCTGCCGGAGATCATGCGGGCCGCGGGCTACCCGCTCGGCGCCTCGCTCGGCCTGCTGCTGACGCTGAACGTCGGCGCGGTGCTCGGGCTGGTCGTGGCCGGCGGGGTCGCGGACCGCGCGGGCGTGAAGCGCTCGACGGTGGTGTGGTTCGCCGCGGCGGCAGTTATGCTCGCGCTGCTGAGCGTGCGGCTGCCCGCGGTCGGTCTCTACGGCGCGGTGCTGATGGCCGGGTTCTTCGTGTTCAGCGCCCAGGTGCTGGTCTACGCCTTCGTAGGCCGCGCCTACCCGGTCGCCGCCCGCGCCACCGGGCTCGGCTGGACCACCGGTGTGGGCCGGATCGGTGCGATCACCGGCCCGCTGCTCGGCGGGGCGCTGCTGACCGCGGGCATCGCGTACCCGTGGGGCTTCTACGTCTTCGGCGCGATCAGCGCGCTGGGTGCCGTGGCGATCGCGGTCGCCGCGCGGCCCGCCGCCCGTGCGGAGGTGGTGGAGGAGCCGACCGCCACCGCGTCGGAAAGGCTCGCGTAGCGGTGCGGCCGGCAGAACCTCCGGTTGCTGCCGCGGCCTTGCCGTGTCAGCCGGCGGTGATGCGCAGGATCTTGTCGTCGTCGCCGTTCGACGTGGTCACGTAGAGCGCGCCGTCCGGGCCCTGACGGGCAGCGCGCAGCCTGCCGTACGTGCCGTCGAGCGCCGCGGGCACCTCGGTGCCGCGCACGCTCCCGTCGGGATTCACCGCGTACAGCGACAACTTGGTGCCCCGCAACGCGGTCACGGCGAGCATGTCGTCGAACCGGCCCCACTGCGGTCCGGTCAGGAAAGCCGCCCCGCAGGGGGCCTCCCGCGCGCGCCCCGACGACCACACCGCGGGCACCGCGTCCGGGAAGCGCCGCAGGTCGGTCATCGGCACGGACTCGTCGTAGCTGTCCTCGGTTCCGCCCCGGGACGGGTCCCAGCCGTAGTTGCCGCCCGGCCGGAGCAGGTTGACCTCGTCGTCGCGGTCGGGCCCGTGCTCGGAGACGAACACCTGGCCGCCCGGCCGGAGCGCGACGCCCTGCGGGTTGCGGTGGCCGTAGGTCAGCAGCAGCCGCTCGTTGGGGTTCGGCGACGAGGCGAACGGGTTGTCCGGCAGCGGGTCGCCGGTGTCGACGTTCATCCGCAGCACCTTGCCGCCGAGCCCGAACCGGTCCTGCGACGTCGCGGGACGGGCGGCGTCGCCCGTGCTGACCAGCAGCGCGCCGTCCGCGGCGAGACCGGGCCTGCACCCGGAGTGCCTGCCGCTGGGGTTGACCGGCAGCCCGGTCACCAGCGGCTCGCCGACCCTCTGCGCGCTCGCGCCGTCGTCGGCCAGCCGCCAGGTGACCAGCCGGACGTCGACGGCCCGGCCGCCGGCCTGGTGGGTCTGGCAGGTGATGAAGTGCCGGTTCTCGGCGAACCGGGGATGGATCAGCAGCCCCATGGAACCGCCCTCGCCCTCGACGAGGACGTCGCCGAGGTCGGCGGCCACCGGCCGGACCTGCCCGCCCGTCAGCAGCGCGAGCCGCGCCGGGCGCTGGGTGACCAGGGCGCTGCCGTCCGGCAGGAAGCCGATGTCCCAGCCGTGCTGGAGCCCGGAGGCGGCGACCTCGACGCGCAGTTCGCCGCCGGCCACCGGCTTCGGCGCCTGCGGTACCTGCGGCGCGGGCACGGGAGGGCCGGCGGTGGCGCAACCCGCGAGAACAACCAGGCAGACCAGGGCGGATGCGGCGGACCGAAGCATGCCGCCCAGTGTGACACCGGTCATAGGCGAACGGCTGTCGTTCGGTCCGGGCGCAGGCCGTCGGGGCGGAGTCGTACGCTGGACCGGCGACCCCCCGGCAGCGGCCGCCCGACTGGTGCGTGCAGCCATGTCCACCGGCAGCCCTGGCGCATCGGGCGAAGTCCCGGGCAGGGGTGTGTCCGCGTTCTCAGACGTTCGGTGCGAGGTAGATGCCATGAGCCAGGCCGGTCCCCTGCGCGGACTGCTCGAAACCATGCTGCGCGACAGCGCCGTCCGGCAGGTCGTCGAGGCCGTGGACCGGCCGCGCCTGGTGCTGGAGGGTCCGGCGGCCGCCCGCCCGCTGGCCGCCGCCGCGCTGGCCGCCGCCGACCGCCCGGTGCTGCTGGTGACCGCGACCGGCCGGGAGGCCGAGGAGGTCGCCGCCGCGGTGTCGGACCTCATCGGCTCCGACGGCGTGGAGGTCTTCCCGTCGTGGGAGACGCTGCCGCACGAGCGGCTCTCCCCGCGCGCCGACACCGTCGGCCGCAGGCTCGCCGTGCTGCGCAGGCTCGCCCACCCCGAGGAGCACGATCACGGCCGGATCAGGGTGCTCGTCACGACGGTGCGCAGCCTCATCCAGCCGATCGCGCCCGGGCTGGGCGAGCTGGCGCCGGTGCGGCTGCGCGTCGGCGACGAGCACGACTTCGAGGAACTGGTCGAGAAGCTGGCGGCGCTGGCCTACAACCGGGTCGACATGGTCGAGAAGCGCGGCGAGTTCGCGGTGCGCGGCGGCATCGTCGACGTCTTCCCGCCCACCGAGGAGCACCCGCTGCGGGTGGAGTTCTGGGGCGACGAGGTCACCGAGGTCCGCCCGTTCTCCGTCGCCGACCAGCGGTCGCTGCCCGAAGCGCAGGACACCACCCTGTTCGCCCCCGCCTGCCGCGAGCTGCTGATCACCGAGCAGGTGCAGGAGCGCGCGGCCAAGCTCGCCGAGCAGCACGAGGCCGACGCGCACCTCAACGAGATGCTGGGCAAGATCGCCGGCGGTGCCCCGGTTGAGGGCATGGAGGCGCTGATCCCCGCGCTGTGCGAGGGGGAGATGCGGCTGCTGACCGACCTGGTCCCGGGCGGCACGCACGTCGTGGTCGCCGACCCGGAGAAGGTGCGGGCGCGGGCGGCGGACCTGGTGCGCACCGGCCAGGAGTTCCTGGAGGCGTCGTGGATGGTCGCCGCCGACGGCGGCAGGGCGCCCATCGACCTCGGCGCCTCGGCCTACCGCGGCCTGGCCGAGGTCGCCGCGCACACCGAGTCGACCGGCTTGCCGTGGTGGACGCTGACGCAGCTCAGCAGCGAGGACACCGAGGACGACGACGGAGTCGTCCGGCTCGCCCTCAAGCAGGTCGACGCCTACCGCGGCGAGGTGGAACGGGCCTTCGCCGACCTGCGCGCGCACACCACCGCCGGCGGCGCGGCGGTGCTGGTCGTGGCGGGCGCGGGCACCGCGCAGCGCGCGGTGCAGCAGCTCCGCGAGGGCGAGCTGCCCGCCCGGCTGGCCGAGGACGGGCTCACCGCAGAACCCGAGCCCGGCGTGGTCACGGTCGCCCGCGGCGGCCTGGAGGACGGCTTCGCCGCGCCCGAGGTCGCGCTCGTGGTGCTCACCGAGGCCGACCTGACCGGCGGGCGCGGCGGCACCTCCACCAAGGACATGCGCCGGATGCCGTCGCGGCGCCGCAACGCCGTCGACCCGCTCGCGCTGAAGGCCGGCGACTTCGTCGTCCACGAGCAGCACGGCATCGGCAAGTACGTCGAGATGGTGCAGCGCACCGTCGGCGGCGCCACCCGCGAGTACCTGGTGCTGGAGTACGCCAGCAGCAAGCGCGGCCAGCCCGGCGACCGGCTGTTCGTGCCCACCGACCAGCTCGACGAGGTCTCCCGCTACGTCGGCGGCGAGCTGCCCACGCTGAACAAGCTCGGCGGCTCGGACTGGAAGAACACCAAGGCCAAGGCGCGCAAGGCGGTCAAGGAGATCGCCGCCGAGCTGGTGCAGCTCTACGCCGCCCGCCAGTCGGCCCCCGGCCACGCCTTCGGCGCCGACACCCCGTGGCAGCGGGAGCTGGAGGACGCCTTCCCCTACACCGAGACCGGCGACCAGCTCGCCGCCATCGACGAGGTCAAGGCCGACATGCAGCGCGCGGTGCCCATGGACCGGGTGATCTGCGGCGACGTCGGCTACGGCAAGACCGAGATCGCCGTGCGCGCGGCGTTCAAGGCGGTGCAGGACGGCAAGCAGGTCGCGGTGCTGGTGCCCACGACCCTGCTCGCCCAGCAGCACCTCAACACCTTCACCGACCGGATGCGCTCGTTCCCGGTGACGGTCAAGGGCCTGTCGCGCTTCACCGACCCGCTGGAGTCCGAGCAGACCACCACCGGCCTGGCCGAGGGGACCGTCGACGTCGTCATCGGCACCCACCGGCTGCTGCAGACCGGCGTCCGCTACAAGGACCTCGGGCTGGTCATCGTCGACGAGGAGCAGCGCTTCGGCGTCGAGCACAAGGAGCACATCAAGGCCCTGCGCACGCACGTCGACGTGCTGACCATGTCGGCGACGCCGATCCCGCGGACGCTGGAGATGAGCATGGCCGGCATCCGCGAGATGTCGACCATCCTCACCCCGCCCGAGGAGCGCCACCCGGTGCTGACCTACGTCGGCGCCTACGACGAGAAGCAGGTCGCGGCGGCGATCCGGCGCGAGCTGCTGCGCGACGGCCAGGTCTTCTTCGTGCACAACCGGGTGCAGACCATCGAGAAGGCCGCGCGGCACCTGCGCGAGCTCGTTCCGGAGGCGCGGATCGTCACCGCGCACGGGCAGATGAACGAGGACCGGCTGGAGAAGATCATCCAGGGCTTCTGGGAGCGCGAGCACGACGTGCTCGTGTGCACCACGATCGTGGAGACCGGCCTGGACATCTCCAACGCCAACACCCTGATCGTGGAACGCTCCGACGTGCTGGGCCTCTCGCAGCTGCACCAGCTGCGCGGCCGGGTCGGACGCGCCCGCGAGCGCGGCTACGCCTACTTCCTGTACCCGGAGGAGAAGCCGCTGACCGACACCGCGCACGACCGGCTGGCCACCATCGCGCAGAACTCCGAGCTGGGCGCGGGCATGGCGGTGGCGATGAAGGACCTGGAGATCCGGGGCGCGGGCAACATCCTCGGCGCGGAGCAGTCCGGCCACATCGCGGGCGTCGGCTTCGACCTCTACGTGCGGCTGGTCGGCGAGGCCGTCGAGGCGTTCCGCAGGCACGCCGGGGCCGAGCCCGGGGCGGGCGAGGAGGAGCTGCCGGAGGTGCGGGTCGACCTGCCGGTGGACGCCCACATCCCGCACGACTACGTGCCGGGGGAGCGGCTGCGGCTGGAGGCCTACCGCAAGATCGCCGCGGCGGGCGACACCGAGGCCCTCGACGCGGTGCGGGCCGAGCTCACCGACCGCTACGGTTCCCTGCCCGAGCCGGTCGAGCGCCTGCTCAAGGTCGCGGCGTTCCGCCAGCTGTGCCGCGCGCACGGGGTCACGGAGGTGACCCAGCAGGGCACGTCGCTGCGGGCGGCGCCGCTGGAACTGGCCGACTCGCAGCTCGTCCGGCTCAAGCGGCTGTATCCCAAGGCGGTGTACAAGGCCGCGGTGCGCACCGTCTCGGTGCCGCGGCCGACCGAGGGCGCCGCGGGCGGCCGGATCGGCGCGCCGCCGCTGCGCGACGAAGCGCTGCTGGACTGGTGCGCGAAGCTGCTCGAGTCGCTGGCCGGGCGCCCGGCGCCGGTGGGCTAGGGAACGCAGACGTCGTTCGCGTAGGGGCGCCGGTGGCGGAGCGGTCCGGCGCTCACACCGCCGCATCGTGAAACAAGCCCGACTCACCGGCGCCGTCGTCGGGCCGCGTTCCGCGGCACCGCCTGCCGGGGTCGCCCGCCGGGGTCGCCTGCCGGGGGCGTCCGCCGCCCGGTGTCACCCTCGCAGGTCAGACCACGGGAGTGGCGCGCGTGGCGGGGGGCACTCCTGAGTTGCCGGGAACGCGCCTTCGAGTGACGGTTGACGCGACTCCCATGGTCACGAGGAGGCGCGACGTCATGACGGAGCAGAGAGATCTCGTTCAGGTGCCCGGTGCGGGCGCGAACGAGCACCGGGCGCGCACCGACTTCGTCGTCTTCGGGGTCACCTCCGCCATCACGGTGTTCTTCGTCCTGTGGGGCGCGCTGTCGACCAGGACGCTGGGCAAGGCCGCGAGCAGCGCGCTGTCCTGGCTGGTGACCAACATCGGCTGGGGTTTCGTGCTGGCGTCCACCGCGTTCGTCGTGTTCGCCCTGTGGCTGGCCTTCAGCCGCTACGGCACGATCCCGCTCGGCGCCGACGACGAGCAGCCGGAGTTCCGCACCGTCTCCTGGATCGCGATGATGTTCAGCGCCGGCATGGGCATCGGCCTGATGTTCTTCGGCGTCAGCGAACCCCTGGCGCACTTCGTCAACCCGCCGCCGGGGACCGTGCCGCCTTTCTCCGACGAGGCCGTCGAGGTCTCGATGGCGACCACCCTGTTCCACTGGACCCTGCACCCTTGGTCGATCTACGCGGTGGTCGGGATGGCCATCGCCTACAGCAGCTTCCGCCGCGGCCGCAAGCAGCTGATCAGTGCGGTGTTCGCACCGCTGATCGGACGGCGCCGCTGCGACGGGCCCATCGGCAAGCTGATCGACATCCTCGCGCTGTTCGCCACCCTGTTCGGCTCGGCGGCGTCGCTGGGCCTGGGCACCCTGCAGATCCAGGGCGGTATGCAGGCGGCGGGCTGGATCGGCGGGGTCGGCAGCACCGTGCTGGTCCTGATCATCTTGGTTCTGACCATCTGCTTCATCCTGTCGGCGGTCTCGGGCATCGCCCGCGGCATCCAGTGGCTGTCCAACATCAACATGGTGCTGGCCGCCCTGCTCGCGCTGTTCGTGTTCGTGGTCGGGCCGACGGTGTTCATCCTGGACCTGCTGCCGACGTCGGTCGGCGTCTACCTGCGCGACTTCGCGACCATGATCGCCAGGTCCGGCGCGACCGGCGGTACCGAGATGAACACCTGGCTGTCGAGCTGGACGATCTTCTACTGGGCGTGGTGGATCTCGTGGACGCCCTTCGTGGGCATGTTCATCGCCCGCATCAGCCGGGGCCGCACGATCCGGCAGTTCGTCGGCGGCGTGATCCTGGTACCGAGCGCGGTCAGCCTGGTGTGGTTCTGCATCCTCGGCGGCAGCGCGATCAGCATCCAGGACCGCGGCATCGACGTCTACCGCAGCGGTGGCGAGGAGGCACAGACCTTCGCGGTGCTGGAGACGCTGCCGCTTTCGCTGATCACGACAGTGCTGGTGATGGTCCTGGTTGCGATCTTCTTCGTGTCGGGCGCGGACGCGGCGTCGGTGGTCATGGGCACGCTGGCCCAGCGCGGCACGATCGAACCGACCCGGTGGATGGTGATCTTCTGGGGTGCCGCGACCGGGGCGGTGGCCGCGATCATGCTGGTCATCGGCGGTGAGGACGCGCTGAGCGGGATCCAGAACCTGACCTTCATCGCCTCGGCGCCGTTCGCGATCGTCATGGTGCTGCTGTGCGTGGCGCTGACCAAGGACCTGCGCGACGACCCGTTGATGCGGCGCGGCCAGAAGGGCGCCGAGGTCCTGGAGCAGGCCGTCATCGCGGGCACCGAGCGCCACGGCAAGGACTTCCGGCTGGAGGTCGGCCCAATGGATTCCGGCGAGGAGGGTTCGCAGGGCGGCGGTCGGCAGTCCTGATCCCGTCTGGAATATGCCAACTGGCTCATTGCGCGCGGCCCGCGCGACGGTAGTGTCCTCGGCAGGGCTTGGCCGCTGGACGCCGATGCGCGCGGACGATAACCCGGGGTGACCGAGCGAGGTATCCACTGCTCGGAGGAAATCGCTCCTCGGCGGAGTTGCCGAAGTTGCGGCATAAGCATGAAATCCGGTAGCTACGGCCATCAATACCGCAACGGTCACTGATTCCTTCGGTGACTCTCTGTCAAACTCGGGCCGGTCCTTGTGGCGAATTGCCTTGGGGAGCCCGGGAGGTCCCATGGGAATCGTGAAGGCGTCCTTGGCCGTGTCGCCGGACGGTGCGAGCCAGCGCCCGGCCGCGGCCGACCAGGCGCTGAGCGCCGGAGCGGCCACCAGCGTCGGCTTCGAGGTGGACCGCGCCGAGATCCCCCACGTGATCGCCGACCTCCAGCACGCCGAGGCGGCGCTGGTCGACGCGATGCAGAAGGCCCAACTCCTCGGCGACTACGTGCGCCCACCCGGCCTGGACCCCCACAGCGCCGAAGCGGCCGAGCGGCTCGGGCCGAAGGCCGCCAGTTCGTACCTACGGGCGGCGGAGCCCCGCATCGACGGCATCCAGGCCCTCATAGCGGAGCTGTTGGCCTCCATGCGTGCGTACGACGCCCAAGAAGACGAGATAGCGAACTCGCTCTTTAGGTGAGGATAGCCGTGATCAAGAAGTCCGCACTGGTGCTCGCTCCGCTGCTGACGAGCGTTCTGATCACGGGTTGCGGTGCACCGGCGGCGGTCTCCCCGCCGCCGGCTCCTCCTCCGGACCTGCACGGCGCTCCGAGTGTGGACAAACCGTTGGAGACGGGGAGCCTCCACCAGGATCCGTGCCGCGTGCTGAGCCCGGAACAGCTCGTCGCGCTCGGGATCGCCGGTGCACCGCAGGCGGATTCCGACGTGTCCGGTCCCTCGTGCGAGTGGGACGACATCGGCGGACCACCGCACTACACCGTGGACTCGCTCCGCGTGACCTTCGTGGTCGGAGGTGACGGGTTGAAGCTTTCCTACGCGCGGCGCGACGCGTACTCCTACTTCCGCGAACTTCCCAGGGTCGAGGGATACCCCGCCATTGCCGCGGGGTCGACGCCGGGTGGCACGCCGGAGGAGGAAGGCACCTGCGAGCTGGCCGTCGGTGTCACCGACGACCTGGTCGTGCTCACCCAGGTCCACCTGGGCAACGGGTCGCCCTCCACGGGGGAGCCGTGCGGCCGGGCGGGCCAGGTCGCGACCGAGGTGATGAAGACGATCAAGGCGGCATCGGGAGTGCACTGACCGGGCTGGGGTGAGCTGACATGGGGTGGGGACTGGACTACGTCCGGGACATGGCCGAGAAAGCGTGGCAGGCGGGAGGGGGCGCGGTCGAAGGGCTGAAGCGGGCCGCCGCGTCCACCGCCGAGGAGTTCGACCAGGTCGTGGACTGGGCCGAGCGGCAGATGACCCCGGACATCCGAGCCGAGGGGCTCGGTGGCCACGAGATCTACAACATGTTCCACGGCGGTCCCGGCACCGGAAGCATGGACGACGCGGCCCAGGGCTGGGGCGGGGTCGCCGAGAACCACCGGGAAGCGGCCGATGCCATCAACTCGGCGCTGGCCAGGATGCGGACGTCATGGCAGGGGGAGGCCGCAACCGCCGCCGGCGCCGGTACCGCTCCGCTGAGCCGGGCGTCGGAGCACTTCGCGGAGCAGGCCGGCTCCCTGCGCGCCGCGCTCCAAGCGCAGAGCGAGGGTTTCAACAACGCGAAGCGCCATGTCGTCTACGTGCCGCCCGAGCCGCCGACGATGAGCATCACCGCTCCGATCAACCCCTTCGCGCCCATCGACTACGCCGTCGAAGCGACCCGCTACTTCGCCGCGCAGGAGGGGAACCAGCGGGCGCTGCAGGGCTACGGCAGGCTGACCGCCGACCTGGGAGCGCGGCTGCCTGCGTTCGACCGCGAGCGAGTCGGTGATGTCCGGGCGGACTTCCGGGACTCGGGTCGAGTGTCCACAGAGGATGCCGAGCCCGGAGAGCCTCCGGCGCGAACGCAGTCGGCCTGGCGGCGCGCGAATCCGCCGGGCACGGCCGACGACGTCACCGGCGGGGCGGGTGCGGCCGCCGGTGGCGCGGCGGCCGGTGCGGCGTTCGGCGCCGCCGCGGCCGGGGGCCGGAGCGTGGACCGCGACACCGGGCGCAGAGGGTTGTTCGGCGGACGGTTCGGCGGCAAGGGGAACGGGCGCGGCGCAGGCACGGGTGGCCTGTCCGGGCTGCGCGGCCTAGGCGGTTTCCGCGGTGGCAGAGGAAATCCGGCGGGTGGGGCCGTCGTCCCGCGACAGCCCGGCGCCGGGACGGGCCGGACCGGAGGTACCGGCGCGAACCGGTCCGGCGCCACCGGATCGACCCGGGCGGGCGGTGCCGCCGCATCCGGCACCGTGCCGGGACGGGGCCGCCAGGAGGACGACGAGAAGCGGCGCAAGCGTCCCGACTACCTGGTGGAGACCGACCCGGAAGCGGTCTTCGCTCGCGACGAGAAGGTGGCGCCGCCGGTGTTCGGCGACTGGAAGCGGAAGGAGGGCGAGCCCGGTGGTGACGAGGATTGACAGCATCATCGACCGCACCGTCACGCTCGACTACCCGGCCTTCGACGTCCTCTACGCGGGCGAGTGCGGCGAGGACGCGCCGAAGCCCGCGGGTCTGGAGGGCACCTCGCCCGGCGCGACCTACCGCGAACGGGTCCGGCTGGTCGGCCGGGTGCTGGCCGGCTTGCGCGAGCGCGGGCTCGCCGTGGTCGACAACCCGGTGCGTCCGCTGCTGACCACCATGCGGTTGCTGTGTGACCCGCAACGCAGGATCTACGGCTGGTACGTCGCCCGCGACGGCCACGGCCAGGTCCCCGGCAGCTTCCACATCGCGGGTTCCGACGAGTACGTGGTGTTCGCCAGGTTGCAGGGAGGCGTGGTGACCATCGAGCCGATCGGCTGGAGTTCCCTCTACACCAGGGCTTTCGAGCTGCTGCCCGACGTGGGGCCGGTCAGCGGCGGCGCGGCCGTGGTGCCCCTGAGCCGCGGGGCGGCGCGCGAGGAGCAGGGCGGGGACTGGCTGGAGCCGGTCTACGAGGAGGACGACGACGATCCGGTCGACCGCGAGCACGCCAGGGTGCAGGCCCTGACCTACGGCGCGAAACTGCTTTTCGCGATGCAGGTCTTCACCTCGCGCAAGAACTCCAGGGGCAGGGAGGAGGTGGCCGACTTCCCGCTGCACTACTACGCGAGCGCGCACGGGGCGGTGCTGACCGTGCACAAGCGCAGCGGCCCGGAGGCGGAGCCGCGACTGCACCTGATCCCCGCCACCCGGAGCGCTTTCCGCCGCGAGCTCCGAACTTTGTGACTTCAGGGGAACCATTCCGCGCGCGGTGCGTCTGAGCTTGCGAAGACGCAAATGATCAACGAAGCACAGGGGGATTCGCACTCCATGTCCGTCCGCAACACGCTCGCAGTCGTCCTCGGTTCGGTGGCCTTGTCCGCGCTCGCGCTCACCGGGTGCTCGGCCGGTGCGCAGGAGCAGCCGCCCGCGCCGGCCGCCGCGCCCGCCGCCCCGGCCCCGGTGAACTTCGCCGCGCCGAAGAAGGGGGAGATCGACATCCGCGGCGGCAAGCACGGGAACCAGGAGCGGGTCGTCTTCGACTTCAGCGCTCTCCCGGAGCTTTCCGAGGTCAAGCTCATGAAGCACGAGGTCGACAAGCAGAAGCCGGTGTGGGGCGGTTCGGGTGAGCCCGTCGACGGCATGAAGGGTTCGCAGTTCCTGCACGTGCTGCTGCAGACCAACGGCTCGCCGTGGGTGACAGCCGGCCCGGAGGCCTTCGACCTGCCGACCGCCAAGAGCGGTGTCGTCAACGACAACGAGGGCGGCACGGTGGAGCTGACCGTCGGACTCGACGCCGCGGTCGAGTACGACGTCGAGGTCCAGGGCGAGAAGGTCGTCATCAACATGACCCGCTCCTGAGGGCCTTTCTTCGGAGGTGGGCCGAGCGGCTGCGCCGCTTGAAGATCAAAGACCCGCTCCGGGCCGACCGGCGCGGTATGCGATGGATCACACTCGCTGAGGTCGGACGATTTCGGACTGTGGCGAGGTTCCTTCGTTGCGTGACTTCATGAGAGGGTGATCGTTGTGAGGTTCGTCATGCCGCGCCACGGGCGCCTGCTCGCGTCGATCGCCACCGCCGGAATCCTGCTCGCCGGTTGCGGAACCGGCCAACCCGGCGCCGCCGCCATCGTCGGCGACACCCGCATCCCGGTCGGCCAGGTGCAGTCCTGGTTCACCGAGGTCCTGAACAAGGAGCCCGGTCTGCGTCCGCAGCTCCAGCAGCAGGGGACGATGGACGAGCTCGGCCGCAGGCTCGCGTCCTTCACCGTCCAGCAGGAGCTGATCCGCCAGGCCGCCGGTGAGGAGGGCCTGCGCGTCGACGAGCAGCGGGTCACCGCGGCGATCGACCAGATGGGCGGACCGCGCGCCGCGACCCAGGGCACGATCTTCACCGAGGGCAACATCCGGGACATGACCCGGTCGCGGCTGCTGGCCGCCGAGCTCGCCCGCAAGTACGTCGACCGGCTGTCGGTCACCATCGACTACACACAGGCCAGCACCCGCGCCGAGGCCGAGACCAAGGCGCGCCGGCTCGCGCGCGGCCCGCAGGAGGCCGCCGCGCTGCTGCAGGCCGACCGCCAGGCGGGGCTGAGCGCGGTCTCCGGCGAGCGGGTCTGGGCCGCCGACCAGGGCGGGCAGATGGCGGGCGCGACGCCGCTGTTCGGCGTGCAGCCGGGCTCGGTGGTCGCCTTCGAGCTCGAACCGCAGTCCGGGCAGTGGCTGGTCGCGCTGGTCCGGCAGCGCGACACCGCGACCCCCGCGCCCACGCCGATCGCCGCGCAGCTCGACGAGGCGAGCCTGCAGAAGATCGGCACGAACCTCGTCGGGATCACCGCCGACCGGGTCGGCGTGCGGCTCAGTCCCCGCTACGGCGTCTGGGACCGGGTCGCGCTCGGTGCCGCGCCGAACGCGGGCGAGACGACCGGCTTCTGGCTGCGGGGCGACCAGCCCGCCGCGACCTGACAGGACCGCCTCGACGGGTCACGGGCTCCGGCGGTGAGCCTCGGCGCACGCCGCGGGGTTCGCCACGGGCGGACTGGGACAATGGCTGCATGAGCGAGCTTCGGGTTTCGGACGGCTGCGCGGTCGTCCTGGTCGACGACCGGCTCGGCGAAGTGCTCCCGGCCGCGGCGGCGCCGCTGCTGCGGCGGGCCGCCGCCGTCTACGCCGAGGCGGGGCTGGCCGACACCACCCGCGCGGCGCTGGAGGCGCCGCAGCCGCCGGCGGTCGACGAGCTGCTGGCGCGGGCCGCGCGGGAACCCGTCGTCCTGGTCGTGCCCGAGCTCGGCTCCGCCGAGGCCGACGCGCTGCACGCCGCGGGCGCCCGCCTCGTCGAAGCGCCCAGGCCCGCCGGGGTGGAGCTGCTGGACGCGGTCACCGTGATGGACCGCCTCCGCTCGCCCGGCGGCTGCCCGTGGGACGCCGAGCAGGACCACGACACCCTGCGCAAGTACCTCGTCGAGGAGACCTACGAGCTCCTCGACGCCATCGAGCAGCGCGACCGCGACGCGCTGCGCGAGGAGCTCGGCGACGTGCTGCTCCAGGTGCTCTTCCACGCCAGGATCGCCGCCGAGCACGACGCGGACCCGTTCGGCGTCGACGAGGTCGCGGCCGAACTGGTGAGCAAGCTGGTCTCGCGGCACCCGCACGTCTTCTCCGGTGCCGAGCACGTGCACGACTCCGAGTCCCAGCAGGTGCGCTGGGAGGAGCTCAAGCAGGCCGAGAAGAAGCGCGAGTCCATTGTGGATGGTGTCGCGCTGGGTCAGCCGGCGGTGGCGCTGGCGGCCAAGCTCGTGCAGCGCGCCGAGCGCGCGGGAGTGCCCGCCGACGTGCTCCCGAGCGGTGACTCCGCGGGCGAGCTGCTGTTCTCGGTGGCGGCCAGGGCCCGGCTCGCGGGCGCCGACCCGGAGGACGAGCTGCGCGCGGTCGCGCTGGCCTTCGCGGGGCAGGTGCGGGCCGCCGAGTCCAAGGCCCGCGAGTCCGGCCGGGAGCCCGCGGAGCTGTCCGGTCCGGAGTGGCTCGACTTCTGGCGGTCGGCCTCGGCCGACCGGGCGTGAGCTTCCCCCGGCCGTGCCCGGCGGCCCGCTGTGATGGCCGCCGCCGGCTCCACAGGTCACGAAACCGGGCCGTCCGGCGACATTCCACACGGGGCCTGCTGGGGCGGTCGTGCCCCGAACCCGATGCGACTACGAGCGCACGCGCCGCGTGCGCGGCAGGAGGACCTCCTTGCGGCAGCGACCGAGCAGGCAGTGGGTGCTGTTGGGGCTGACGCCGGTGATGACGCTGGCGGTCTCGTGCGCCGTCCCCGTCGCGCAGCCGACGCGGGAGAGCCCGGTGACCGAGACCGAGCTGCCGACCGCCACGGCTCCGCCCGACCCGGGTGTCGATCCGCCTCCGTTGCGGCTGCTGGCCGCGGGCTCGCCGCCGCTGACCCCGGAGACCAGGCCGCAGAACCAGCTCGTGCCCTGGTCCGAATCGATGGCCGACGCGCTCAACATCCCGCGCGCGGCGTTGCAGGCCTACGGCTACGCCAGCACCGCCGTCGCCCAGAGTGCGCCGGAGTGCGGGCTGAGCTGGACGGTGCTGGCCGGCATCGGGGCGGTGGAGTCCAGCCACGGCCGCTTCGGCGGCGCGAAGCTCGACCGCACCGGCAGGCCCAGCATCCCGGTCGTCGGACCGCCGCTGGACGGCAGCCCGGGGGTCAAGCGCATCGACGACACCGACCGCGGCGAGCTCGACGGCGACCAGGTCTGGGACCGGGCGGTGGGCCCGCTGCAGTTCATCCCGCAGACCTGGCGGGAGTGGGCCGTCGACGCCGACGGCGACGGTGCCGCCGACCCCAACGACCTCGACGACGCCGCGCTGGCCGCCGCCGAGTACCTGTGCCACGTGGCGGGGGACATGCGCATTCCGGACCGCTTCTGGACCGCTCTGCTCGACTACAACGCCAGCCGCGAGTACGGCCAGGACGTCCTGGACCGCGCCGACGACTACGGCCGCCGGAGCAGGGCGCTCCCCGTCGCGCGGTAGGGCGCCGCCCGCGACGTGAGACCGCCACCGCCGGTGGTGGTCCTGACGGCTACTGATGAGTAGCCTGGGTCGGGTGATCGAGACCACCTCCCGCCGGCGACGCGTCGCGGGGGTGCTCGCCGCGCTCGGACGGCTCGGCGTGGCCCTCGCCCTGCTGGCCGCGCTGGTAGGCGGGGTCGGGCTGACCGCGGTGCTGAGCACGCCGCCGACCGCGCCCGTCGCCGGTCCGCAACCGGTTCAGGAGCTGGAACCCGCGCACGTCTCGCCGGGATCGGTCGCTCCGCCGGAGCAGGCGCCGATCCCGCAGTCCGCGCCGGGCACCGACCCGGTGCGGCAGTGGGCCGACCGGGTCTCCGCCGACGTCGACATCCCCGCCCGCGCCCTGGTCGCCTACGTCAACGCAGACCTGGCCATGCGGCAGTACCAGCCCGGATGCCGGATCTCGTGGTCCACGCTCGCCGGGATCGGGCGCATCGAGTCCGACCACGGCCGCTACGGCGGCGCGCTGCTGCGCGAGGACGCCCGGCCGTCCCGGCCGATCATCGGCGTCGCGCTCAACGGAACACCCGGGGTGCGGGTCATCGGCGACACCGACGGCGGGGCGCTGGACGGCGACCGGCTCTACGACCGGGCCGTGGGACCGATGCAGTTCATCCCGTCGACCTGGCGCAACTGGGCCACCGACGGCAACGGCGACGGGCTCGGCGACCCGCAGAACCTCGACGACGCGGCGATGGCCGCGGCGCGCTACCTGTGCGGCGGCGGCCGGAACATGACCACCGGCGGTGGCTGGTGGGCCGCGGTCATGTCCTACAACAACTCGCAGGAGTACGGGCAGAAGGTGTTCGCGCTGGCCGAGCGCTACGCCGCGGCCGGGTCGCGCCGCAGCTGAAGGCCACCCGCGGGCGGGTCACCGCGCTCCGGTGTCGATGGCGATCCGGGCGTTGATCTCGCCCAGCGCCTCCTGGTAGGCGGGGGCGGGGTTCATGGTCGCGGCCAGCCGGAGCTGCGTGCGGGCCTCGATGAGACGCCCCTGGCGTTGCAGCGTGCGGCCGAGGACCAGCCGGGCGTAGTGGTCGGAGGGGTCCAGCTCCAGGACCCGCAGGAACGCCAGCTCGGCCCGCCGGAACTGGGCGGAGAACAGGTAGGCGCGACCCAGCAGGAGCTGAACGCTCTTCTTGTCCGAGGCGATGTCGAGGACGGGTTCCAGAACGCGGATCGCCTCCAGCGGGCGCCGCTGCGCGACCAGGCTCTCGGCCCGGCGGAAAGCTTCCACGGTGCCTTCGGTGGTCATAGGTGAACAACGGTACGTTCTACCGGCCCGTTCCTCGACGTCCGACCGGATGGTGGTACACGTCCGAACGACCGTTCTCCCACTGGTGCGCTCGCGTGACCGGCACCATCCCGCCGGCGGGACGGGCACCGGTCCCCGGTCGGCGCGAAACCGCTGATCACGATGCTTCTCGCAGGCCGCGCAAGGGGTACCCGGCATGACGACGGCCACGCAGGCGGATCCGAGCGAGTCTGCGGCGGGGCCGATCGGCCCCCGGTTAGGCTCGTAGCCGGTCGTCGGGCGTTCGGCCCGCACCACCGGCGCGTGCGCAACGCCGGGGCGGCTCGACACGTCCGTAGTTCAAACGCTGATTAGGAGCACACGTGGCGATCATCGAGCAGGTCGGTGCCCGCGAGATCCTGGACTCCCGCGGGAACCCCACCGTCGAGGTCGAAGTCGCACTGGAGGACGGCACGCTCACCCGCGCCGCGGTTCCCTCGGGTGCCTCGACCGGCGAGCACGAGGCCGTTGAGCTGCGTGACGGGGACGCCGAGCGCTACGGCGGCAAGGGTGTCGAGAAGGCCGTCGAGGCGGTGCTGGACGAGATCGGTCCGGAGCTGGCCGGCGTCGACGCGATCGAGCAGCGGGTGGTGGACCAGAAGCTGGTCGACCTCGACGGCACGCCGGACAAGTCCCGGCTGGGTGCCAACGCGATCCTGGGCGTCTCGCTGGCGGTGGCCAAGGCCGCGGCCGAGTCGGTCGGCCTGGAGCTGTTCCGCTACGTCGGCGGACCGAACGCGCACGTGCTGCCGGTGCCGATGATGAACATCCTCAACGGCGGCGCCCACGCCGACACCGGCGTCGACGTGCAGGAGTTCATGATCGCCCCGATCGGCGCGGACTCCTTCTCCGAGGCCGTGCGCTGGGGCGCGGAGACCTACCACAGCCTGAAGTCGGTGCTCAAGGCCAAGGGCCTGGCCACCGGTCTGGGTGACGAGGGCGGCTTCGCCCCCGATCTGCCCAGCAACCGGGAGGCGCTGGACCTGATCGCCTCGGCGATCGAGAAGGCCGGCTACAAGCTGGGCCGCGACATCGTGCTGGCGCTGGACGTCGCCGCGACCGAGTTCTACCGCGACGGCGCCTACCACTTCGAGGGCTCCAAGCGCAGCGCCGAGCAGATGGCCGGCTACTACGGCGAGCTGCTCGACGCCTACCCGCTGGTCTCGATCGAGGACCCGCTGTCGGAGGACGACTGGGACGGCTGGGTGCGGCTGACCAGCGAGATCGGCGAGCGCGTGCAGCTGGTCGGCGACGACCTGTTCGTCACCAACCCGGAGCGGCTGGAGGAGGGCATCAGCCGCCGGGCGGGCAACGCGCTGCTGGTGAAGGTCAACCAGATCGGCACCCTGTCGGAGACCCTGGACGCGGTGCACCTGGCCACGTCCTGCGGCTACAAGAGCATGATGAGCCACCGCTCGGGCGAGACCGAGGACACCACGATCGCCGACCTGGCGGTGGCCACCGGCTGCGGCCAGATCAAGACCGGTGCCCCGGCGCGCAGCGAGCGGGTCGCCAAGTACAACCAGCTGCTGCGCATCGAGGAGACCCTCGGTGACGCGGCGCGCTACGCGGGCGAGCTCGCCTTCCCGCGGTTCACACCGGAGGCGTGATCATGAGCGGACGCGACCGCGGCCAGCGCCGCCGCCGGGGCGAGAGCCCGGCGGCGCGGCGATCCGAGCGCGTCCGCCGGAACACCCCCAGGTCCTCGGGCGGGCGACCGGGCGGGCAGCCGCCTGCCCGGTCGCGCCCGAGGTCCAGCAGCAGCGGCGGCGCCTTCAAGCTCTCCTCCACCCGGCACGCGGCGGTCCTGGCGATCGTGGTGTGCGCGATGGCGCTGAGCGTGTCGGTGCCGCTGCGCACCTACCTCAGCCAGCGCGCGGAGCTGGCCCAGCAGGAGCAGCGCAAGGTCGAGCTGGTGCAGCAGGTGCAGGAGCTCGAACAGCGGCGGACCGAGCTGTCCGACCCGGCCCGCATCGAGGCCGAGGCCAGGGCGCGGCTCGGCTACGTGCGGCCGGGCGAGACGCCCTACGTCGTGGAGGTCCCCGCGGCACCGCAGGCACCCGCGCCCGCGGCCGAACCGCGTGGCGACGGCAGGCCGTGGTACGAACGCCTGTGGGACTCGGTGACGGGAAAGGAACAGTGACGTTGGCGGGCACATCGACTCCGGGCGCGGACGCCGCGGAGCCGGGCGGGACGTCCTCGATCAGCGAGGCCGACCGCGAGGTCATCGCGCGGCAGATCGGCAGGCCGCCGCGCGGGCTGCGCGCGGTCGCGGCGCGCGACGCGGCCGGCGAGCCGACCGTGGTGCAGACGAACCCGCGGCTGGAGGACGGCACGCCCTTCCCCACGCTGTACTACCTGACCTCGCCCCGGCTGGTGTCGGCAGTCTCGACGCTGGAGGCCGAGGGGCTGATGCGGGAGATGACCGACCACCTCGAGCAGGACGCCGAGCTCGCCGAGCAGTACCGCCGGGCCCACGAGTCCTACCTCGCCGAGCGCGACGCGATCGAGTCGCTGGGCACCGACGTCAGCGCGGGAGGCATGCCCGACCGGGTCAAGTGCCTGCACGTGCACGTCGCGCACGCCCTGGCCAAGGGGCCGGGCGTGAACCCCTTCGGCGACCAGGCGCTGGAGCTGATCGCCGAGCGCTGGCCGGAGAGCTGAGCCGCACTTCGCGCGTTCGCCCGACCGGTCGTGGCGGTGCCCGGCCTTCGGAGCAGCGCCCGGCCGCTCGCCGGGTTCGCCGAACGGTGCCACGCGCGGGCCGATACACTGCCCACTCCAGCAGCGTCGCATGAAGTCATCCTGCGGTCACTGACAGTTAAGAGGCGGAGCGCACCATGGGCTACGTCCGCGGTTTTCCTCCCGGCAGGTCCTTGACGCGGGCAGACCTGGAGTCGATGCCTCATGACGGGCACCGATACGAGCTGCTGGACGGGGTCCTCGTCGTGAGCCCGTCGCCGCGGCCGCTGCACCAGCGCGCGATCCTGCGGTTGATCGTCGCGCTGGAACCGGCGTGCCCGGCGACCCACGAGGTGCTGCCCGCGCCGGTCGACGTCGTCCTCGCCGAGGACACCGTGCTCATCCCCGACGTGGTGGTCGGCAGGCGGGACGCGTTCACCGAGCAGGCGCTGATCGGTCCGCCGGTGCTGGCCGTCGAGGTGCTCTCGCCCCGCACCAGGCATTTCGACCTGCACCTCAAGCGGGCCAAGTTCGCCGAGGCCGGTTGTCCGCACTACTGGGTCATCGACCCCGACGAGCCGCGCATCCGGTGCTGGCGCCTCGGTCCCCGGGGCGCGGTCGACCTCGACGCGCCCACCTCCGCCGCGGAGCCGCTGGACGGCTACACCGAGACCGCTTCGGTGGCGGGACAGCAGTGGCTGGAGCTCAACGAACCGTTCCCGGTGCGGCTGCGTCCGGCCGATCTCGTCTCCAGCCACCGGAGCTGAGCGAACAGGATTCCTCGGCGGTTTCTCGCCATCGGGGCAACGCCATCGCCGTCCCGTTCCGTCTTCCCGGCACAGGGGTGACACCGGAGTCGCCGCCGAGCGCTGCTTGCCGCGGTGGTGTATCCAGGAGGCCGCGTCCCGGTTGGGGTACCGGGTGGCGCGTCGGTCGTAGGAGTCACTCCGCCGGCGACCAGGAGGAGCAGTGGCAGCTCGCAGGAAGCATCCGCGCAGGGGGAATCCGCTTTTCCGGCAACGCAGGCGCAGATCGCGCTGGGTGGCGGTCACCGCGCTCACGCCCGTCCTGCTCGTGCCCGCCGCGCTGATCGGTGCCTCCAGCGGCTTCTACGCGTCGGCCCCGACGGCGGGCGGCGCGTTGCGCACGGATGCCGATCCGCGGGAGCTCGGCGCGGGCGGGCGGATTCCGCAGGCCGACCAGCTCAGCCCGGATGTGCTCGACCGGGCAGGCGACCCGGACGGGCTCGCGACCGGTGCGGGGCCCGCGGTCGAGGTGCCCAGCGGACCGCTGGGAATCCCGGAGCCGATGCTGTCGGCCTACGTCGCGGCGGCGGAGCGCGCGTCGGAGTCGACCCCGTCGTGCGGGGTGCACTGGTCGGTGCTCGCCTCCATCGGCCGCATCGAGTCCGGGCACGCCCGCGGCGGCGAGATCGACGTCGTGGGCACCACCGTGCAGGCCATCCTCGGCCCGCGGCTCTCCGGCGGTCCGGGGATCGCGGCGATCCCGGACACCGACGGCGGCCAGTACGACGGCGACCCGACCTGGGACCGGGCCGTCGGCTCGATGCAGTTCATCCCGTCGACCTGGCGCAAGTACGCGACGGACGGCAACCGGGACGGCGTCAGCAGCCCGCACAACGTGCACGACGCGACCGTCGCGGCGGCCGACTACCTGTGCTCCGGGGGGACGAACCTGCGCGAGCCGGCGAACCTGGCCGCCGCGGTGTTCCGCTACAACCATTCCGACGAGTACGTGCGAACCGTCCTGGTCTGGGCCGCCGCCTACGCCAAGGGCGTGACGCCGACGCCGTCGGAGCTGGCGCCGGAGGTCGACGACGTGCTCGAGGGCAACCGCCTGCCCGACGGCCCGGCGGTCCTGGCGATGCCGCAGACGCCGCCCCCGGCCGGTGCGCCGGCGCCCGCGCCGGCTCCGGGGCCTTCTCCGACGCCGACGGCGCACCCGCCGAACGGCACCCCACCGCCCGCCCCGTCGAGCACTCCGCCGTCGAGCAACCCGCCGGGCAGTACCCCGCCGGGCAGTTCGCCGCCGCCGGGAAGCAGCCAGCCCCCGCCGGAGAGCAGCAAGCCTCCGGAAAGCACCACGCCGCCGCCGGGAAGCAGCCAGCCCCCGCCGGAGAGCAGCACACCGCCGGAGAGCACGACTCCTCCGCCGGACAGCAGCACGCCGCCTCCGGACAGCACGACACCGCCTCCGGAGAGCAGCACACCGCCGGAGAGCACGACTCCTCCGCCGGACAGCAGCACGCCGCCCCCGGACAGCACGACGCCGCCTCCGGACAGCAGCACGCCTCCGCCCGGCAGCAGCACGCCGCCGGAGGAGCCGGGGCCGCCGTCGTCGTGCCAGGTGCCGGTGCTGCACAACGGCGAGTTCGTGACCGAGCAGGACAGGCCGACGGCCGGGAACGACCTCCCGCCGGGCCGCACCGATCCCGCCGCGGCGACCGCCGGCGCGACCGTCTACGTGGAGCCGGGCGACGGAGGGTCGCTGGTGCCCTGCGTCGTGCCGGACGACTACGCGCCCGCGCAGCGGTGATGTCCGGGGGGTGAAACCGGCCGGCCCGGCAGGCGGTGTTCCTGGTGCGAGGGACGCCGCCTGCCGCTGCCCGGGCCCGCGATACCACCGGTCGAGGTCGCTCGACTGGTTGGAGTTGGCTTGGCAGGCGGGTGAATCTCTCCTGGATCACCCGTTTTCGCCCGGCGGTTCGCGCCCTCGCCCCGGGCGCGCTGAGTTACCACGGGTCACCCGTCCGAAGGAGTCCGCGCGCTCCACTTTCGTGTGACACGGCGTTGCGGTACCACGCGCGTGCGTCCGCCGGGCGCGCAACTAGCGTGGGGGCCGACAAGCGCGCAGCGCGCGGCGGGCCTGCGGCGGCCGGCCGGCGCACGTATCGAGGAGGACCAGCGATGTCACGTGTCGCGGCGATCGACTGCGGAACGAACTCCATCCGGCTGCTCGTCGCCGACGTGACGGTCTCCCCGGGGCCGGATTCGGATCCCGACGGCGGGACGCGGCACCTGCGCGACATCCACCGCGAAATGCGAATCGTGCGGCTCGGCCAGGGCGTCGACGCCACCGGCAGGCTCGCCGACGAGGCGCTCGAGCGCACGCGGGCCGCGCTTGTCGACTACGCCAACATCGCGCGCCGCAAGGGTGTGGAGCGCATCCGCATGGTGGCGACCTCGGCCACGCGGGACGCCTCCAACCGCGAGGAGTTCTTCGCCATGGTGCGCGAGACCCTCGGCATCGACGCGGAGGTGATCACCGGTGACGAGGAGGCGCGGCTGTCGTTCATCGGCGCGGTCGGCGACCTGGACCCGCAGGACGGGCCGTTCGTGGTCACCGACGTCGGCGGCGGCTCGACGGAGCTGGTGGTCGGCACCTGGGACGGCGTGCGCGCCGACATCACCGCCGCGTACTCCGCCGACATCGGCTGCGTCCGGCTGACCGAGCGCAGCCTGCACGGCGACCCGCCGGCCGAGGACGAGGTCCGCGAGGCCGTCAAGGTCGCGCGCGGCATTCTGGACGACGCGTTCGCCGCCGTCGATTCCTCGGATGCCCGGACCTGGGTGGGGGTCGCCGGAACGGTCACGACGCTTTCGGCCATCGCGCAGAATCTGCCGGAGTACGATCCCGCCGCCATTCACCTTTCACAGATATCCCGGAATGGACTCGAACGGACAACCGAGCAGTTGTTGTCGATGACCCACGACGAGCGCGCCGGGATCGGCTCCCTGCACGCCGGCCGGGTGGACGTGATCGTCGGCGGCGCGCTGGTGGTGAAGGTGCTGGCAGAGGAGCTGTCGGAACGCGCCGGAATCGACTCGATCACCGTCAGTGAACACGACATCCTGGACGGCATCGCCCTGTCTATCAGCTAGTTCCCGGAGTGTGGTCGTCCTATTCCACCTTCTGAGTGACGGGGTTTCTGGATCGAGCCAGAAGGTGACGGCTTTGTGACAGCGGATTGCTGTGAGCCCGTTCTCACTTATGTTTACGCTCGTCTGACGCGGCGGTGAACGCCGCCGTGCGTGGTGACCCCCGAAAATCCCCGACGGGGCACACGTGGAAGCGGGAGGACGTACATGCGAAAGGGACGCTTGGCCGCTCTGGTCGCGGTCCCAATGGCGGTGGCGATGCTCGCCAGTGCCTGCGGCGGAGGCGGCAGCGCCTCGGGTGAGGACGGCATCGTCACCCTCGACTGGGGCGAGCCGGAGAACCCACTGGTTCCTGGCAACACGACCGAGGAGAACGGCGGCTTCATCATCGACGCCCTGTTCACCGGCCTGGTCGAGTACCGGGCGAGCGACCTGAAGGTCGAGAACGCGGTCGCGGAGTCGATCACCACGACCGACAACACGAACTTCACCATCAAGCTGAAGCCGGGCTGGACGTTCCACGACGGCACCCCGGTCAAGGCCAAGAACTTCGTGGACGCCTGGAACTACACCGCCTACGGCCCCAACGGCTTCCAGGGTGCGAGCTTCTTCGAGCAGGTCGACGGCTACGACGTGGTCCACCCGAAGGACCCCGACGGCGAGGCCGGCCCCGCGTCCCCGCCGACGCCGCCGACGAAGGAGATGTCGGGCCTCAAGGTCGTCGACGACAACACCTTCACGGTCAAGCTCAAGAGCCCCTTCACGATCTTCCCCGTCGTCCTGGGCTACTCGGCCTACAAGCCGCTTCCCGACTCGTTCTTCGCCGACCCGAAGAAGTTCGAGGACCACCCCATCGGCAACGGTCCGTTCAAGTTCGTCGACCGCACGCCGAACGTCGAGCTCAACGTCGCCACCTACGAGAACTACGCCGGCGCGGACAAGCCGCAGATCAAGGGCGCCAAGTTCAAGGTCTACGAGCAGCTCGACGGTGCCTACCAGGACCTGGTGTCGGGCAACCTCGACTTCCTGCGCGCGATCCCGGTCTCGGCCCTGGTCGGCGACAAGTGGAAGCAGGACCTCGGTGAGCGCGCCAAGGAGAAGCCGGGTCTGCTGACCCAGAACATGGGCTTCCCGATCTACGACGAGCGGTTCAAGAACCCGCTGCTGCGCAAGGCGATCTCGATGTCCATCGACCGCAAGACCATCACCGAGACGGTCTTCGCCGGTGGCCGCGACCCGGCGGACGGCTTCGCCACCCCCGCCGTCGAGGGCTACGTGCCCAACCAGTGCGGTGAGGCCTGCGAGTTCAACCCGGAGAAGGCCAAGCAGTACCTGGCCCAGGCCGGTGGCTTCCAGGGCACGCTGACCGTCAAGACCAACGGCGACGGCGGCCACAACGAGTGGAGCGAGGCCGTCGCGGCCAGCATCCGCCAGAACCTGGGCATCAACGTCGTCTTCACCCCGGTCCCGACCTTCGGCGAGTTCCGGCAGACGGCGAACGCCTTCCAGTTCGACGGCCTGTTCCGCACCGGGTGGAAGGCCGACTACCCGAACCTGGAGACCTTCCTGACCCAGCTGTACCGCACCGGGGCGTCGTCGAACGACTACGGCTACTCCAACCCGGCCTTCGACGCGGCACTCGACCGGGCGAACGCGGCTCCCACGATCGAGGAGGCGAACAAGGGTTACGCCGAGGCGGAGAAGCTGCTGGGTCAGGACCTGCCGATCGTCCCGCTGTGGACGCAGCCGGTCCAGTACGGGTTCTCGGAACGGATCGCAGCGGGCGAGGTCAAGGCTTACCGTGAGCTTGACCTGACCACTGTGCGTCTCAACCCGTAACGATCCGCACGCGCGCCCGGCCCGTCGAGACCCGGCGGGCCGGGCCCCGCGCTGGCTTGTTTGAGGAGGCCCTGATGGGTCGTTACCTGCTGCGACGGCTGTTGCAGCTGATCCCGGTGTTCATCGGCACCACGCTGATCATCTACTTGCTCGTCTGGGCGATCCCCGGCGACCCGTTCGCCGGCAAGTGCGGCGACCGCGGCTGCCCGCCGGAGTACATCGCGGAGATGCACGCGAAGTACAACCTGGACGATCCGCTGATCATCCAGTATTTCAAGTACCTTGGGAAGCTCTTTACGGGTGACTTCGGCGAGACCTACGCCGGCATCCAGGTCAGCCAGCTGATCGAGAACGCCTATCCGGTCACGATCAAGCTCGCGCTCGTCGCGCTGATCATCGAGGCGGTCATCGGCCTGCTCGCCGGCATCGTGACCGGCCTGCGGGGCCGCAGCTTCCTGGACAACCTGGTGCTGGTGTCCACGCTGTTCCTGATCTCGCTGCCGGTGTTCGTCACCGGTTTCGTGATCCAGATCTCGCTCGGCACCGAGCTCGGCATCATCCGGCCCACCGTCAGCTCCGACCCCTCGATCGGCGAGCTGATCGCGCCGGGCTTCGTCCTCGGGTCCCTGTCGATGGCCTACGTGGCCCGGCTGACCAGGACGAGCCTGATGGAGAACCGCCGGGCGGACTACGTGCGCACCGCGGTCGCCAAGGGACTCGAACCCAAGCGGGTGGTGGGGGTGCACCTGCTGCGCAACTCCGTGATCCCGGTGATCACGTTCCTGGGCACCGACCTCGGCGCCCTCATGGGCGGTGCGATCGTCACAGAGGGCGTGTTCAACATCAGGGGCATCGGCGGACTGATCTTCCGGTCCATCCTCACCAAGGAAGGGACCACCGTCACCGGGATCGTCACCCTGCTGGTGATCGTCTACCTGCTGATGAACCTGATCGTGGACCTCCTCTACGCGGCTCTCGACCCGAGGATCCGATATGACTGAGCCTGCCGAATCCACCCACCACGTCGCCGTCGCCGCCGTGCGCGACGGATCGGGCGGGGACGCGCTCGCCGCGCCCCTCGGCCAGAAGGCGAAGAAGCCGCGCGGGCTCTGGGGCGACGCCTGGCACGACCTGCGCAGGCGCCCGCTGTTCATCATCGCGACGTCGATCATCGCCGTCCTGCTGTTCATCGCGGCCTTCCCCGGCGTGTTCACGTCGGTGGACCCGAACTTCCAGGACCTGTCCAAGGCCCGCGACCTGCCGTCGGCCGAGGCGTGGTTCGGCTACGACAACCTCGGGCGCGACCTGTGGGCCAGGGCGATCCACGGGACCAGGGCCTCGATCATCGTGGGCATCATGGCCACGCTGCTGACGGTGCTGCTCGGTGCCACCGTCGGGCTGCTGGCCGGCTACTACGGCGGCTGGGCGGACAACCTGCTGTCCCGGTTCTCCGAGATCTTCCTCGGCCTGCCCTTCGTGCTCGGTGCCATCGTCATCCTGACCACCTTCAACGCCGAGGTCGCGGTGCCCAGCGGCACCCGGGTGGTCACCCAGGTGGTGCTGTCGATCGCGATCCTGTCGTGGCCGATGGCGATGCGGATCATGCGGTCGGCGGCGATCGCGGCCAAGCAGCAGGACTACGTCAAGGCCGCCAGGGCGCTGGGGGCCGGCGCGCCGCGGATCATCCTGCGGCACATGCTGCCGAACTGCCTGGCGCCGGTGATGGTCTACGCCACCATCGCGCTCGGCGCGTTCATCGGCGCGGAGGCCACGCTGTCGTTCCTCGGCATCGGCCTGCGCTACCCGGTGGTCTCGTGGGGCGTGATGATCGCGGACTCCCGAAACTACATCCAGGGCGCGCCGCACCTGCTGCTGTTCCCCGCCCTGTTCCTGGTCGTCACAGTCCTGGCGTTCGTGATGCTCGGTGACGCCGTCCGCGACGCGCTCGACCCGAAGCAGAAGTAGGAGGATCCGGCATGACCGCTGTGGACGAGAAGTCCTCCCAGCACTCCTCCGACAAGCCCCAGGGGCCGCTGCTGGAGGTCGAGGACCTGCACGTGGAGTTCCGCACCAGGGACGGCGTGGCCAAGGTCCTCAACGGCGTGAGCTACCACGTCGACAAGGGCGAGACGCTGGCCGTGCTCGGTGAGTCGGGCTCGGGCAAGAGCGTCACCGCCCAGACGATCATGGGAATCCTGGACATCCCGCCGGGCGTGATCACCGGCGGCTCCATCCGCTACAAGGGCGAGGAGCTGCTCAAGGCCAACGAGGCGCGGCGCAGGGAGCTGCGCGGCGAGTCGACGGCGATGATCTTCCAGGACGCGCTGTCGGCGCTGAACCCGGTCTACACCGTCGGGTTCCAGATCGCCGAGCAGCTGCGGATGCGGCGCGGGATGTCCCGCAAGGACGCGATGAACCGCGCCGTCGAGCTGCTGGACCAGGTGAAGATCCCCAACGCCAAGCAGCGCGTGAAGGAGTTCCCGCACCAGTTCTCCGGCGGCATGCGGCAGCGCGCGATGATCGCGATGTCGCTGGCGCTGGACCCGGAGCTGCTGATCGCCGACGAGCCGACCACGGCGCTCGACGTCACCGTGCAGGCCCAGATCATGGACCTGCTCGACGATCTGCGCCGCGAGCGCGGCATGGGGCTGATCCTGATCACCCACGACCTCGGTGTGGTCGCCGAGGTGGCCGACCGGATCGTGGTGATGTACGCGGGGCGGATCGTGGAGTCCGCCGACGCGTACTCGCTGTACCGCAAGCCGGGCCACCCCTACACCGAGGGCCTGATGCGGTCCATCCCGCGTCTGGACCTCAAGGGCCAGGAGCTGGACACCATCAAGGGCCTGCCGCCGAACCTGCTCAACGTCCCGCCGGGCTGCCCGTTCCACCCGCGGTGTCCGCGGGCCGAGGATCGGTGCAGCCGGGAGGTGCCCGCCTTCCACCAGCTCGGGCTGGGCCGGGCCAGCGCATGCCACTTCGCGGAGGAGCTGATGACCCGTGACTGAGCCGATCCTCCAGGTCCGGGATCTGGTCAAGCACTTCCCGGTGACCCAGGGCGTGCTGTTCCGGCGCACCATCGGGCACGTCCGGGCGGTCGACGGCGTGTCGTTCGACCTGCACAAGGGCGAGACGCTCGGTGTCGTCGGCGAGTCCGGGTGCGGCAAGTCGACCCTCGCGCAGGTGCTGATGCGGCTGGAGAAGCCGACCAGCGGAAGCGCGCTGTTCGAGGGGCGGGACATGTTCCGGATGCGCGGCTCGGAGCTGCGCAAGCTGCGCCGGGACATGCAGATCGTGCTGCAGGACCCCTACACCTCGCTGAACCCCAGGCGCACCGTCGGCGACATCGTCGGCGAGCCGTTCGAGATCCACCCCGAGGTGGCGCCGAAGGGGCAGCGCAGGCAGAAGGTGCAGGAGCTGCTGGAGGTCGTGGGGCTCAACCCCGAGCACATCCAGCGCTACCCGCACCAGTTCTCCGGTGGTCAGCGGCAGCGCATCGGCATCGCCCGCGCGCTGGCGCTGCGGCCGAAGGTGATCGTCTGCGACGAGCCGGTGTCGGCGCTGGACGTCTCGATCCAGGCGCAGGTGATGAACCTGCTCGGCGAGCTGCAGCAGGAGTTCGGGCTGTCGTACGTCTTCATCGCCCACGACCTCGGCGTGGTGCGCCACCTGTCGGACCGGGTGGCGGTGATGTACCTCGGCAAGGTCGTCGAGATCGGCACCGACGAGCAGATCTACGAGCACCCGCAGCACCCCTACACGCAGGCGCTGCTGTCGTCGGTCCCGGTGCCGGACCCGACGCTGCGGGGCAGGCGGGAGGTCATCCGGCTCACCGGCGACGTGCCGAGCCCGGCCAACCCGCCCTCGGGCTGCCGGTTCCGCACCCGCTGCTGGAAGGCGCAGGAGATCTGCGCCGAGAAGCAGCCGGAGCTCACCGTCCGGATGGGCGAGCACCCCTCGGCGTGCCACTTCGCCGAGGAACGCCCGCACGTCGTGGCCTGATCCGCGCGCATCTGCGACGCCCGCCCTCCACCCGGAGGGCGGGCGTCGTGCTTTCGGGGCTCATTGCTCGGCTTTCAGCATCGCGTTGCAGCCGCGACGGCCCGAGGCACCGATCTGGAGCCAGAAGTCGCACTGGCGTGGAAGGACAATCCGGGGACAATGCCGACTATGGATGGGGGCGAGAAACGAACGCGGCCCCGCTCCGTCTCCGGAGCAGGGCCGCGGTCAACGCCGAGCGCGTCGTCCGTCCACTAAGGACGTTCGCCCGACACGAAGGCCGCCAGGTCCGCCGACTGCTGGATCCGCGACGGCTCGTGCACGTACATCATGTGCCCCGCGTCGTAGTAGCGGACCTCGATGTTCTCCCGCAGCTGCGGCGGGATCGTCAGCCGGGCCAGCACGTGCTCGGCGGCGAAGTGCGGCGTGGCGCCGTCGGTGTAGCCGCAGGCGACGTGGACGCGCAGGTGCGGGTTGGCGCGCATGGCCGCGCTCAGCTTCTCCACCACCGACACCGACGCACCCTCGAACTCCTTGTACGACCAGGGCTGCACCCGGCTGCTCAGGGTCTCGTAGGGCAGGTCGTTGACGTAGTCGAGCTCGGCGCGCAGGTAGTGGTTGATGCCCGCCGCGTAGGCGCCGCGGATGCCGGAGATGCTCGGGTCGTCGGAGAAGTGCTCGCCCGCCGCGTCCGGCTCCCAGCCGGTGAACCGCCCGTCCATCCGGCCGACGGTGCGCCGCTGGTCCCGCAGCAGCTCGGTGAAGAACCGGATGTGCTCGATGCGCAGGTTGGCACGGTCGACGTAGTCCTCCGACAGACCGGTCAGCCGCGCGGTGCGGCGCACGATGTCGGCGCGCTCCTGCTCGCTCAGCCGCGCGCCGCGCGCGAGGGCGAGCGGGTAGTCGCCGGAGGCGAACTCCTCGGCCTCGGCGACCACCTCGTGCAGCGGGCGGTCGCCGTGCTTGCCGTGGTAGTGCGCGATCGCGGCGTAGGTCGGCAGGAACAGCGCGTAGGGCTGGTCGTTGCCTTCGGTGAAGCGGATGGTGCCCATGTCGAGCACCGACGAGATCAGCAGCAGGCCGTTGGGGTAGAGACCGTGGCGGTTCTGCAGGTGCTCGGCCAGCGCCGCCGCGCGCAGCGTGCCGTAGGACTCGCCCGCCAGGTACTTCGGCGACAGCCAGCGGTTGTTGCGCGAGGTCCACAGCCGGATGACCTCGGCGATCGACTCGATGTCGCGCGCGTAGCCGTGGAAGTCGGTGGCCTCCCCGCCCTCGACGGCGCGCGAGTAGCCGGTCGACACCGGGTCGATGAACACCAGGTCGCTGTGCGCCAGCAGGGTTTCGGCGTTGTCGGCCAGGCCGTAGGGCGGGGCGGCGAGGTCGCCGGCGTCGCCGGAGAGCACGCGGCGGGGGCCGAGCACGCCCAGGTGCAGCCAGACGCTCGACGAGCCGGGGCCGCCGTTGAAGGCGAAGGTGACCGGTCGGCTGGTGCCGGGCTCGACGTCGGCGACGTAGGCGGTGAGGAAGACCTCGGCCTTGGGCTTGAAGCCCTCGAACCTGCCGTCCTTGAAGGTCTCCTCCCGCAGCACGATCCGCCCGGTCGTGGCCGTGTAGGGCAGTTCGCCGCCGTCCACGGTGATCGAGTGGTGCGTGCTGACCAGATCGTCGACGGGCTCGGCCGGAGCGGTCGCTTCCTTGGTGGCCTCGTCGTTGTTCGCTTCGCTGGCTGCCATACCCCGCACTTTACGTGCCGCGAGACGCGGACCGTTCCCGTTTCTGGGAAGGTGGCTGGGGTGATCCCCGGACCATCCCGACTCATCGACGACCCGGTCGAGGACCCGTCGGCGGCCGCGGGCGGCGCCGCCGACCTCGGCGAGCTGGACGAGGCCATCACGCGCTGCACCGCCTGCCCGCGGCTGGTCGCGTGGCGCGAGGAGGTCGCGATGGTCAAGCGGGCGGCGTTCCGCGACCAGCCCTACTGGGGCAGGCCCGTCCCCGGCTTCGGGCCGGCGGACGCGGCGCTGGGGATCGTGGGGCTCGCGCCGGCCGCGCACGGGGCCAACCGGACCGGCCGGATGTTCACCGGCGACCGGTCCGGTGACGTGCTCTACCGCGCGATGTACGACGTAGGCCTCGCATCGCAGCCAGAAGCGCACGGCCTCGACGACGGGCTGGTGCTGCGCGGAGCGCGCATCGTCTCGCCGGTCCGCTGCGCGCCTCCGGCGAACAAGCCCACGCCGGGCGAGCGCGACACGTGCGCCCCGTGGCTGGCCCGCGAGCTGGAACTGCTGCGGCCGACGCTGCGCGCGGTCGTCGTGCTCGGCGCCTTCGGCTGGCAGGCGCTGCTGCCGATCCTCGGCGCCGCCGCGTGGCGGATCCCGTCACCGCGGCCGAAGTTCGGCCACGGCGCCCACGCCGAGCTGCCCGCGGCCGACGGCGGCCCGCCCCTGCACCTGCTGGGCTGCTACCACGTCAGCCAGCGCAACACCCAGACCGGCAAGCTGACCCCGGAGATGCTGCGCGCCGTGCTTGAGCAGGCGAAGGACCTTGCCGGGATCGGGTGAGGCTCAACCCCCGTGCATAACGCTTGCCGTTATTAACGTGCTACGTTAAGATGATGCTGCGATCTTTCGCTGACAAGGAGACCGAGCGTGTATGGCAACGACGACGTTCGCGGATGCTCGATCCGAAGGTTCAGCGGGCGGCTCTGCGTAAGCTCGCCATCCTTGATGCGGCGGAGACCGTGGAAGACCTGCGAGTCCCACCTGGAAACCAACTGGAGAAGCTGAACGGAGATCGGGTCGGCCAGTACAGCATCCGGATCAACCAGCAGTGGCGGATCCGCTTTGAGTGGACATCAGCCGGGCCCGAGAACGTCGAGATCGTGGACTACCACTGAAGGGAGCTGACGATGTCTGACGAGTGCGTCATGCCTCCGGTTCATCCCGGGGAAGTCCTGGCCGAGGAGTACTTGGAGCCGCTCGGCGTCACACAGCACCGGTTGGCCGTGGCGATCGGCGTTCCGCCGCGCCGGATCAACGAGATCGTGCACGGCAAGCGTGGGATCTCGGCCGACACGGCGCTGCGGCTCGCGCGCTTCTTCGGCACCTCCGAGAGGTTCTGGCTCAATCTTCAGTCGCGCTACGACTTGGAACGTGAGAGGGACGCCCTCGCTGACACGTTGGACCGGATCCAACCGCTGTCCGTGTGATCAGACGCCCAGGCCTCCGGCGATCGATGTTTACTGACCGGTGAATTCGCCCGTGAGCAGCGGCATGGCTTTGCCGATCGCTTCCTTGACCTCAGGGAGTTCGAGCGAGGCGGTGTGGTGTTCCTTGCTCTTCCATACCTCGGTGACCCAGTCGTGTCCTCGTCGGAATCCGACGTGCTCACGACGTAGAGCTCGCATCCGTGGTGGCGCAGGTTCTCGACGCCGCTGAGAAGCAGGGACACGGCCTCGTCGCGGTGGCCCGGCTTGGTCTTCATCGAGGCGATGTAGCCGTACATCGACGTGCCTTTCCCGGTGCGGACGTTCCCTCGGCAGCCTGGCACTTGGCCCTGCCAGTCCGCTCGCTCAGCTCTGCCACGCCTCGTCCGGCACCGACGGCAGCGTTTCGCCGGTCTCCAGCAGCGTCTTGAGGTCGGAGAGCAGGTGCGGCCAGCCGGTGCTGACCATCTGCCGCATCGTGCTGCCGTCGGGGAAGTCGTCGTGGATGACGGTGAGCTTGACCGTCTGCCCGAGCGGTTCGATCTCGAACGTGACCTTCGACCGGCTCTCTGCGGCGAGCGTCGCGAGCAGGTCGTCGATGCCCGCGGCGGCAGCCCATTCCGGAGTCGGCGTGTGCCAGGTGTAGGAGAGCCGGCGGTACGGCTCGGACTCCAGCACGACCTGCTCCGGATCAGCGGTGCGTTGCCCGTTCTCCTCCCAGATCATCGGCGATCCCGGGCGCCAGTCGGTTTCGAAGGCGACGCCCCAGTACCGGCGGGTGAAAGCCGGATCGGTGAGGGCCTGCCACAACTTCTCCGGCGTGGTCCTGATGAACGTGGTGTACGCGAAAGCGGAATCGCTCATCGGTGCTGGCTCCAATGCTCGCTTGAGATCGGCAAGTGCCTCCGCGCGCCGCCGGCCGTACTGGTCCATCCAGCGTTCGGCGATCGCGTTGATCGGCGCGGCGTTCAGGTAGTGGAACTTCTCCCGGCCGCGACGGACCGTGGTGACCAGGTTGGCCTGCTCGAGCACCGCGAGGTGCTTGCTGACCGACTGCCGGGCCATGGCCAGGCAGTCGCACAGCTCGCGCAGCGGCTGCCCGTTGCGGGCGTTGAGGCTGTCGAGAAGCCGGCGCCGGTTCGGGTCGGCCAACGCCCTGAAGACCTCGTCCATAGCTCCCTGCGCATCACCGAGAAAGGCAGCCTGTTGGCTGCATGAAAAATAGGCAGCCAACTGGCTGCGTGTCAAGGCGCCCCAACGGGCGAAGAGGCACTGGGGGCGGCGCGTATATCGCACGATTCCCATGCCCGGCAAGGAAATTTCCGCTGAACAGCCGACGTCGCGGCGCGACCGTCGAACGATTTCCCACCGCCCCGACTTCCGTCGGATCCGCCGTGCACCGGCTCATACGTGCACAAAGGGCCCAGGAAACGGGACCTTCGCCTCTGGTGCGCGTGCCGCGGTGTTTCGTCGATCACGGCGCCGCGTCGCGAAGTCCGGTAGGGTGGCGGCACCGTCACGGACGCCGGTCGATTTGCCCCCTCGCATCCGCTTTCCGGGTACGCACCGCTCCCGAGCGCCTACCCAGCGTCGATCGTGATCGACGACACTCGCGACTGGCGTCACATTAAGGGGGGTCTCCGCAGCGCTGCGCCGGTCTGTGGTGCGAACATTGCGGCATGGCTGGTCAATCCGATCCCACCCGGATTCTCATCCTCGGCGGCGGTTACGTCGGCATGTACACGGCGCTCCACCTTCAGAAGAAGCTCGGGCGCCGTGAAGCCTCCGTGACGGTCGTCGACCCTCAGCCGCACATGACCTACCAGCCCTTCCTGCCGGAGGCTGCCGCGGGTTCGGTCGAACCCCGGCACGTGGTAGCGCCACTGCGACGAGTGCTCAAGCGGTGCCATGTGATCACCGCCGCGGTCACTGAGATCAACAACAGTGACAAGGTCGTCACGGTCAACAACCCCCAGACCGGTTCCGAGACCCTGGAGTACGACCTGCTGGTCGTGGCGCTCGGGTCCGTCTCCCGTCTCCTGCCGATCCCCGGGCTCGCCGAACAGGGCATCAGCCTCAAGACCGTCGGCGAGGCGATCTACCTGCGCAACCACGTGCTGGCGAAGATGGACGCCGCCGCCAACACCGACGACGAGGAGCTGCGCAAGCGGCTGCTCACCTTCACCTTCGTCGGTGGCGGGTTCGCAGGCGGTGAGGCCCTCGCCGAGCTCGAGGACATGGCCCGGTACGCCACCCGCTACTACTCGAACATCACGCCCGAGGACATGAGCTGGGTCCTCGTCGAGGCCGCCGGGCGCGTCATGCCCGAGGTCAGCGAGAAGATGGGCGTCTACGTCGTCAAGGCGCTCGAGGAACGCGGCATCAAGGTCTACCTCAACACCTTCCTGAAGTCGGTCGAGGGCGGCCACGCGGTGCTCTCCGACGGCACCGAGTTCGACACCGACACGCTGGTGTGGAACGCGGGCGTGAAGGCCAACCCGGTGCTCAAGAACAGCGACCTGCCGCTGGACGAGCGCGGCCGCATCCGCGCCACCGCGCACCTGCAGGTCGAGGGCGTGTCCAACGTGTGGGCGGCCGGTGACTGCTCGGCGGTCCCGGACCTGTCCAAGACCGAGGACGACCCGACGGCCACCTGCGCCCCGTCGGCGCAGCACGCGGTCCGCCAGGCCGACCAGCTCGCCAAGAACGTGCTGGCCAGCATGCGGGGCAAGGCGACCAAGGAGTACAAGCACGCCTACGCCGGCTCGGTCGCCGGTCTGGGCCTGTACAAGGGTGTCGCCGACGTCTACGGCTTCAAGGCCAAGGGCTTCATCGCGTGGTTCATGCACCGCTCGTACCACGTGAGCCGGATGCCCACGTTCAACCGCAAGCTGCGCATCATCATCGACTGGACGCTGGCGTTCATGTTCAAGCGCGAGGCGGTTTCGATGGGCCAGATCCAGGACCCGAAGGCCGACTTCGAGCGGGCTGCCGCGAGCTGAGTCCCGGGCAGGCCGGCGCATCCGCCGACACGCCGCGTGTCCGCCCGGGCACGCGGCGTTTTCATGTCCGGCCCAGGCTCGTTATTGCTCCGTGCAGGGGACCGGAGAGGCCGGTTATCCTTGACAATCCGTAGTGGGTAATCGAAGACTTGACCTTGTCTTCACCTGAAAGGATGGCTGATTCGCGTGGGAAGGGGTGAATCCCTTGACGCTTGAAGAACTCGCTGCGCTGGTGCGCAGCGGAGAGATCGAGGATGGCCCGGTCGCGGACTTCGCCGCCGACTACCACGAAGCCGCGCGGATCTTCCGCAAGAAGGACGACTGACGATGACCGAGGCCGAAGGGCGGCAGGAGGACCTCGCGCGACCGTTCGGTCCCGGCTCCGCCCTTCCGGCCCGGGGGGGTGCGGTGCGCCCCACGCCGCTGCTGCTGCAGGGCCAGGACTACTTCTTCCGGTCACCGGACACCGACCTGGACTTCCAGGACCGCATGTTCCGCGCGGACCTGGTCAGCGACGGGTCGGTCGACCCGGTCCCGTGCGTCCTGGTGCTGGCCCGCGCCGCGGACATGGAGATGAACGAGCTTTCCCTGGCGCTGGCCGAGCACAACATCCGGATGGTGCGGGTGGACGCCGACCGCTGCCTGGACCTCGCGCTGACGGTCTACACCGACGCGCCGCTGATCGAGTTCCAGCGCTGGCTGCTGCGTCCGGTGCTGGTGTGGCGCAGGCACTTCGACATCACCGCCGTGCCGGTCGACCCGACGACCGTGCACGGCGCCTACGTGCGCGAGCAGTGGCAGGCGGTCGCGAACTGGCTGGCCTGCCGTTCGGACTGGGAGCAGGTCAACCCGGTGCGCTCCAGCGAGCACCTGGACCGGCTGACCCAGCTGCACGACGCGGCGGCGTTCGGGCTGCGGGTGCCGCGCACCGCGGTCACCACGATGCCGGGTCGCACCCGTCCGGGCGGCGGGCGCTGCATCGTCAAGACCGCGGGCCACCACCTGCTGGAACCCGAGCCGGGCGCGCTGCGGGGACTTTTCCCGCGCCCGCTGGACATCCGCCGCACGCACGAGGCGCTGGAGCCGGCGCCGGTGCTCGTGCAGCAGTACCTCGACGCCGAGTTCGAACTCCGCGTCTTCGTCGTCGGCGAGCGGGTGATCTCCTTCCGGGTGGAGAAGCTCGACCCGGCGCAGCTGTGGGTCGACCCCGAGGCGGTCGTGGTGCGGCGGGTGGAGGTCGACCGCGCGCTCGCGGACAAGCTGCTGGCGCTGTGCCGCCACTGGAAGCTCCAGGTCGCCGCGTTCGACCTGCTGGTGACCCGCGGCGAGCCCGTCTTCCTCGAGGTCAACGTCAACTGCGACTGGCGCTGGTTCGAGAACCGCGCCGAGTGCACCGAGGTCAGCGACGAGGTCCACAGCTGGGTGCGCACCCGGTTCGGCGAGCTCGCGTCCGTGGCGGCGGCGAGCCGGGACCGGTGGTGAGGGGAGGTGCCGAGATGGGGACGCAGCAGGGCGTCAATGCTCTGATCGGGGCTTTCCGTTCACGGGGAACCAGGTGCAGAGTCGATACGTCCCACCCGTTAGCAGTGGTGCACGCGGTACGCCGGTAAGGACGGGGTACCGCCCGCCACCGAGCCCCCGTAGCCCAATCGGCAGAGGCAGACGACTTAAAATCGTCCAAGTGTCGGTTCGAACCCGACCGGGGGCACTTACAGCATCTACACAACCACCGGGGGCCTGGTTGGCGTGTGTGGATGGCATTGTTTCGTTGATTGTTTCCGCTGCTTGGGGCAATGGCGGGTAGGTAATCGGCTGGCAGCTTGATCGTGATGGCGGCTTCGTTGCTGCCGTCGCGCAGGCTGACTGAGAGCTGGGTGATCTCGAACAGCCGCCGGAGTGGCGCTTCGGGTGCGTGGGCGAGATTGATCGCCAGGTAGGGCAGTGCGTCCAGGAGGGCGACGTCGTCTTCGCTGGGCCTGCTCGGTTCGGTCTCCTCCACGGCATCCAGCTCGGCGACGGTGGCGAGCGTGGTTTGTTTCTGGGTCTCGAGCTCGTTGTAGCTACCCCGCAGTGCCTTGGTGAAGGGGTCGTCGGGGTCTCCGTTCTGGGCTTGCTGCAGGATCGAGTGCTGCCGACGTGCGATGTCCGTGAGCTGGCGTTGACACCGTTCGCGCTCAGCATGCCGTTGACGCGATGCGCGGTCGTCGGTGCGCTCAAGGTCGGCGGCCAGGAGCTCGCGCCGATTAGGGCCGAAGACTCGCTCGGCGAAGAATCGTGACACCGCGTCGAGCACGTGGTCTTCGCGCAGGTACACGGTCTTGGGGTGGCCTTCGTACTTGTCGGGTCGCCCGCGGTTGTTGTTGCGGGGCCAGCACAGGTAGTAGGGCTTGCTGTGCCGTTCACCTCCGAACATCCGTCGTTCGCAGGCGCAGAACATCATTCCGCGGAACAGATACGTGCGCCGTGTCTGAGGGTGGGTGTTGTGCTGGTTGCCCGCTCGGGAGCCGCGCTTGGCTTGGCGGCGGGCAGCCATCTCGTCGAACATCCACTTCGGGATCAAGGGCTCGTGGGTCGGCTCGGGCGACCACACCCACTTGACCGGGTCGTTGACCTTGCCCCGCCTGGATCGCGACGCGCGGCGGTTGAACACTTGGTAGCCGGTGTATTTGGGGTTGCGCAGGATCTCGTAGACGCTGGTCTTGCCCCATGCGCCCCGTGCCCGCTGCTTGCCCGGCGGGACCGGCGGCGGGTAGCGGGTGTGGTCTGTGTTGAGGCGTTCGGCGATGGTGTCGTAGCCGAGCTGCTCGTGGTAGCGCCACTTCGCAATCTGCGCGACGGTTTCGGCTTGCTGCCCGTCGGGCTCCAACCGGGTCTTGGTCAGGCCTTTGTCGGCCTTGGAGGGGTTGGGGTGGCGGTAGGTCTTGGCCTTGTAGCCGTAGGGCGGTTTGCCGATGTTCCAGCCCTCGCGCACGTGTGTGCACAGCCCACCCCAAGATTGCTCCAGTGTGTTGATCACCTCGTACTCGGCGATCGACTGGTTGATCCGCCGCTGCAACACCCGCTGGGCCCGGCTGCCCGACAGCGTGATCGGCTCATTGGCCGCGAACAGCGGCACGTCGGCCCGTTCCAGTTCCCGCTCGACCGAGATGCCTTCGAAGGCTCGGCGCGCGACGCGGGAGATGCTTTCGCAGATCACGACATCGAACCGGCGACCCGGGTGCTGGGCCTCTTCGAGGAGGTTGGCGATGCCGCCGTCGCGGGCAATGGGGATGTCGAACCGTTCGTAGTTCTCACCGCGGCCGCGTTGGTCGAGTTCCATCCGCCCGGACTCGACGTCGTAGAAGTGCGCAACGATGACCCAGGAGTCCGGGATCGGCGTTTTGCAGTTGCCGAGCTGACGCAGCAGCGACTGGCGCGGGTCTTGCTGGTCCTCGGTGGAGGTCCGTCCGAGGAACGCCACTCGCACCTCGTCCCGCAGCAGTGCAGCTGTGGACATCCCCAGCGGCGACACCGCGTAATCCGACAAGCCCGAAGGCCCAGAAACGGGAACCGACCCGGACAGCTCCATCGAATGCCGCGCTACCGCCGGGGAGGGTGGATTGATGGGTTCCTCATCAGATGGAGTCATTCAATTTTTACCGTCCTCACTGGGATTCTCACTGGAGCCGCGACGACAGGTCGCCCACTCGAGAAGATCACGAATAACGGCGACTAACTCCTCGCGCAACCGATCACCTTCAGTGCCGCCAATAGCATTGACGTAACCGGAGAATCTGCGCGTGTCACCGCGTTGCAGTTCCTGATCATACCACCAAACCGCCTGGTCGCAGCTTATTTGGGGGAGTTTTGCGACATTGTCATCCGGCGCTGGACGGGGAGACGGAATATGCAGGGTTGGTTCAGAATCGCTGCCGATGCGATCCTTGTGCGGCCCATCGGGGGTGCTGTGGACGTGCATGTGTACCTCGGATGTCCGCGATCTTGATAGCAGGCTGTCAAGATCGCGAGCGTTGATGAGCAAACAGGCGGCCGACGTAAGAACCAGAACGATGACGCAGACGTGAATTCAGCCCAGGGGTTTCCACCAAGGCTGCGTTGTGCGCCCAGGTGCGGGATATGGTGTGTCGTCCACGGTATCAGGTTCGGTGGTATGGACTTCGTCCAGAACGAGTTCCTGCCGGTTGGCCTGACCCATCTCGTCGGTGAGCCCGTCGCGGAACCGGTCACTGCCGAAGGACGGCGCAGCAGAGCTCGCCGGCAGCTCGCTGAGAACGATCGGGGCACCGGTCTCGGTGGTGCCGCCGATCATGTTCGGCAGCTCGCCCAGTCGGACGCGGCGCGAGCGGGCTGGCTCAGCGGTCACCACGGACCACACCTCGCCCGCTGGGCCATCAGGATCGCCGCAGTCACGGGCTGCGGTCGCCACTGGCACCGGAGAGTGCTTGGCCTGCAACACTTTCCGTACACCCTGTTCGCGACGCCTGCTGGCCACCCAGATCAACACCATGCCGCCCAGCTGCCGTGCCGTGTCGAAACGATCGAAGGCGCGATCACCCGAGGTGGTGTAGCGGTCGAGCTTGTCTGCGACCCTGCCCAGCGGTTCGGTGCCCATGTCGTGTTCGAGAAAGAACCCCAGCCACTGGCCGCCTTGATACCAGCAGCCGTAGCCATCCGGGGTGACCTTGCGCTCGTAGAACTCCGTGATCGACTTCTCCGAGCGCCACGAATGCAACCCCTCGCCTTCCAGCCGCCCAGCGCCGGAAAACGGCGAGCCGAGGCCGCTCCGGCGGCAGTAGTCGGCAAGATCCGCGAAGAACTGGTTCACGCCGAGCAGGTGCGCCAACGTCGGTGACTCAAGTATGCGGCGGAGTCTGTCGGCATGTGTGATCGGACGTGGTGGCTGTACTCCCTGCCGCGCGGCACGTAGCTCCGCACCTCGATAGCCGAGCAGGTAGTGAAAGGGCTTCGACCCGCCTTCGGCGCGGTACGGCTGCGTCCGCCACAACACGCCCGCATCGGTGAGGTCCAGCAACCGATGCTGGGCCCGGGAGATCGACGGAAACATTAATGCCCGAAGCTGTTCGGTAGTCAGTACCTGGTGCTCGGCGACAAGCTCCAACACCATGCGATCCCGAGGCGTCAGCTGCGCCCACAACACCCCGTCAGGCTCGCCTGAACGCGGCCGGCCCCGCCGCCCCGCGCCAGATGCGGAATGAAACCGAGCATCACCATTCAGTCGGAGACTCCTGCGGCCAGCCTTACCATCCCGTCGACCTGCTGTTTTCGGACTAACAGCCCCAGCGGATGCCCCTGCGGACCTGGGACGCACGGCACGCGCAGCCGCATCCGCACCCACGTCTGCCGGACCAACCGGTTGGCCGTGCTCGTTGTCATGTCTGCGGTCAGTCATGGTCACCATCCACTGCCCTTCGGACCGTGTGCACCACTGAACTCCGAAAAGACGGGCGGGACGGGACAAACGATCAACAAAACGTGTTGTGGGTCATGTGCTCCTACGGTAGGAGCCAGACCAGCCCAGCGACGAGGAACAGCACGGCGAAGAAGTTGCGGGCGATGCGAGCCAGCCTGTCGACGTCTCCCAGACTGCTGTGCAGCACGATCGTTCACATCGCTGCCAGGATCACGTAGATGATGATTCACAGGCCGAGGAGCTCGTGCTCGATCTGCATGGTCGGCGAGTCTCCGCGGAAGATACCGACCAGGCGGCTCGCCGCCGAGATGGGCACAGAGATCAGCCAAGCAACGACGCTCAGCGCATAGAAGATGCAGCCGATGACTGCACCGACGGTGGTTCCCACTGCGTTCAGCGCGTCACGATGGTGGCGGCTCGGCATTCACCGTGGCACTGATGAGAACACCTACAAGAAGCAAGACATACACAGCGAGAGCTGCCTTCGGCAGAACCCGCTTGGTGCCGAAAACACCGAACAATATTACGACACCTACTCCGGCCAAAACTCCGTAAAGACCGATCGCGAAGACGACGATCTGTTGCTCTACGCCGAATCCTTCGTAGCCGCTCAATGTGGTGGTGAGTATGGAGTACCACACGACAAGACCCAATGCTATGAACACCCAGGCGGCAACTTGGGCAATGATCTTGCCTACAGTTCGGCCAACAGGTCGAGGTGACGTATGGGAGTTTCCGTTATCCATGGTTGCTCGGCATCTCTCTATTGTTGCCTGCGACTACCCGGGATATTGAGTCAATCGATTGCTCGCGATCCCAATAATCAGAGTGCCCTGCGGTGGGGTCAGTCTCCAAGATCTGTCCGCCGAAGTGCGGGTCGGATGGGTTCATACCATACCAATGGTCATCTGAGCCATTGCCGATGTCTCCCGGGCTCAGCGATGGTGTCCATGTGTCGATTATGTCGTGGCCGGAGGTGCCAGACCACACATGGTCAGGAGGAACACCAAGATCCTCGGCGCGATCCACTCCAACACCAGGCGATCCGATGAAGGCGATCTCATCAGATGAGAGGCCGTGGTCACGTGCGGCATAGCCCACGACCGTCGATCCGTACGAGTGCCCAAGTACGGTGTTGTGGCTCGGTGGCCCATTGTGGGTGGCGCGCAGTCCTTCTTGGAATCGAGCAAGGTCGCCCTTGGCCTCGTTCGCAAACCTTTCGTCCGACGCGTTAAGAAGGTCAGATGGCGAGTTGTAATCCGACCAGGTGATCGCGGCGGTTTTCGTGCCGGGGTTGAGCTGCTCGGCGCGCTCGGCTAGGCGATCGTTCCTGTCTACATAGTCCATTGCGTCGCCCAGGTCCGAGAACGTGCCCGGAACGGATGTCAACACATTGTCGGCGTTATCCGGGTTTCCTGAGGCGATGATCGCCTGGCCGCGAGAGTTTACCGTTCCATCGACACCAAGAAGGTAGTAATCACTTTGTTCGGCGGAAGGGCCGAGCTTCTCTTGGAGTCTATCAATTCCTTTGAGTGATTCCTCCAACTGCCAGATTCGATATTGCGAGTCCGAGTCGCTGATCCCACGGCGATGGTAGGGATCCTCTCTCAGACGACGACGTTCTTCATCGAGCTTGTTGACGAGACCCTGTCGCTGGGCCGCGAGCACGGACCGATTTGCTTGATCCCGGTCAACGACCGGCACTCCATCGGCACCACCAACCATCTGCGGGAAGCGGTCCATCAGGTCCGTCCGTTGAGCAGTCGTCAACGAGGCCCAGCAGCCACGTACCGCCGCCGGGCCCTGCTGCAACGCAGTCTCGAATCCCGCACGTGTGGCGTTGGCCGCGTGGGCCTCCATGTCCATCGCCGCGCCAGCTAACGCAGCAGTCACCGCGCTGGTTGGCGCCGCGGCGGCCTTTCCCCACTCGGCGGCTTGGCCGATGTCCTTGAGGGCTCCCGTGACCGCGTCCATCGAACGGGAGAGGGTTTCGTGCGCGACCTTCTCCATTCCACGGGCCTGCGCGACGGTGGCTTGAGCTTCGGCGAAGGCGGCTTCTTGCTTGGCGTGCAAGGCTTTCGCTGCTTCGTACTGCGCCGACTGCTGATTCGCCCGATCCTCGGCCCCGGGAACCCGTGGGTCGACCGGGCCGGGCGGTGCGCCGGTGAACGGCTTTGGCGGGTAGATCGAGTCGCCGAACACCATCAGCTGGCCTTCAGTAGCAACCTGCTTGGCCTGTTCCATCCGGGCTTTGACCGTGTCGATCTCGTCGGCCCACACCGTGCACGCCTGTCCAAACCGGGGAAACAACCCAGCGAGCGCGTCACCATCACCACCCTGCTGGGCAGCAAACCCCTGAAAAGCGGCGGAGGCGCGGCCTTCCCAGCCACCCTCGGCTTTACCCTTGACCCGATGCCAGCCGGAGGCGACCTCTTCGACACCTGCGCCATGCCTCTTCATGGAGTCGGCCATTGCCCGCGCCGAGCCAGGGTTTCCGGCTACCCAGGTATTCAGTGTCATCGGTCCGTCAGCGCCCCAGTTGTCTGAACATGCCTTCGTTGCTGTCTTCAGTGCCGGCGTAGGTCGCCCTGTTCGCGTCCAGATCGGCCGCCGACCTCGACGCGACCTCGGTCATCCCCGCTGCGGCGCGCATCAGCTCGGCCGCACTCGCCAGTACCGCCGGGCTCGACGGCCCAGCGTCAATACCGGGTGCGGGTGGCGTGGATCCGAGTTGGTCGGTCGAGCGCTGCACATCGCTGGCCAACCCGCCGATGGTGGCGGGGTCGACACGCAAGGTCACGAGGTCCCTCCCCCTGGTGATCAATGTGGTGATCGATGTGGTGATCGGGACTGTATCGAAGCGGCCACGAAGCCAGACGTGGGTTTCTACTCAGGTCCCGTCGTGATCACCCGAACAGCGCAGAGCGGCGCGCCGAGGAATGAGATCCTCGGGCGCCGCTCATCTTCGGGGCGTGGAGATGTGCTCAGAGGCGGTCGCGACGTCGGCTTCCGTAGGGGGCGCGGTTGAGCCGTCGCGGGCGGCGGACGTCGGTAAGCAGCAGGAGACGCCAGACCGTATAGGGGTAGAGCTGGTGCTGCTGTGCCAGTTCGGTGATGCGCGCCCCCTTAGCGAAGTTCCACGAGAAGGGGGCAGCCAGGTCATGGGGGGCGTCGAGGTCGTCGAACTCGCGGCGGGCAAGAGCGTGGTCGCTGGCCCCGCCTCGCTTGCGGAGAGCAATCCCGGCGACTTCGGTCAGCAGGAGGTGCACCGCGCCGTAAGACATGCCGACATCGAACATCAGGATGCGGATCGACGCTCCGTGGACCGTGTAGTCAGTCGCCAGCTGCTCGGCCAGCTCGCGTTCCTCCCGTGGTGTCAGGTACCTGGGCATGTCAGCACTGCTCATCACGAGGACCGCAATGCAGTTCTTGCGGTGGGGTCAGACCCCGCGCAGCCCAGCTAGCTTCCGGACCTTCCTGTTCAGTGGCGTGGGCAGCTATGAGGTGGTTCTGGCTAAACGCCTCCTGGTAGCCGGAAGGCGGCGGGCTCTCGTCGGGCATGCGGTACGTCCCTTGCTGGCTTAACTTGACTTGGTGCTTCTGCCTGGGTGGCTACATTCCCCGCAGGCCATCAAGGAGCTTCATGAGCACCTCGGGTGTGACGGGCGTCCGGCTGAATGCGACTTCCAGCGCAGTTGCCCGCTCGGCCTGACGTGCGATCGGCCAACGACAGTTCGTAGTCGGGCTGTGTGGCGGTGCAGTCACCACCGAGGTGTCCCGACCAGGACACGCTGTATCCGGCGGCAAGAACTCCGGCGCGCTCTCGTGACGTGGGCATCGTTAGCCGGTCCCTTGTGCGATCTTCGTGCACTCGCCGCATATCGGCCACCCGTCGACTGGTTTCATCGACGGCCCCCACGCGAGGTGGCAGCAGAGTGTTTGCACGACACTGCGGTTGTCCAGCCTGCCGCTGACCGCTTCCGGTGCGACGAGGTGCGAGGCTCGATCACCGCGCAACGCGACCCCGTAGACAAAGCGGCCAGGTTTGGCTGCGGATAGTCCGCCTGCTCCGACCGTGGATAGAGGCGCGCGCGGCTTCGACGCGAGGGGATCGGTTTGGTCCGGCGGTGGTTCTGCAGCGCAGTTGACGCGGCCGAACGCCGCCAGCACGCACATCATGCACGGCATGCCCGTGAACCGGTCGACCTGTTCGGCATCGGCTGCTACAAGTTCGTGCCCGCATATGGCGTGAAGCGTTGTCGGCGGGTCGCCGTCGAAGTCGAGCAGGTAGGCGTGCACCTCGGCCTGCGCGATGCCGGTCGCGTGTCGGTTCCGGGCGAGGATCACCGTCATACCGGTCGCCTCCTGAGCCGGTGGCGTCCGCCGCGGTGGGTGCCAGCAGCAGGCACGGGGACGGGACACGTGCCCGCTGCTGGCATGGCTCGCCGAGCGCGAGGGGGGATGGTGCTCGGCGAGGTCCCGCGCACTCGTGCGGGCTCGGGGTGTCGGGCTCTACGAGCCCGGACCGCACGGTCAGCGCTGCGCGTCGTGCTGCGCTGCCGCTCGTGCGCGAGAAACAGTTCGGTGAGTTCTCCAGCGAGGTCGAGCGCCGTTGGGACCCACATCACGACGAGGAACGACAGCGGTACCAGCCACAGCACCAACTCAGCCACGACCAACACCGCCCCGGTGCAGGAGCCGTCGCAACCTGGCCCGCCGACCACGGGCGATGCCACGAAGGATCGCCCACCAGTCCGACAAGTCACGCGCGATCGATCGCGCTTGTCGCGCCGAGATCATGACGGCCCGCAGCCCAGCACGATCAGTCCGGCCGGCCCGAAAGTGCTGAGCCACGTAAGCGGGTCGGGATCAGAAACAACGGTGTTTCGGCTGATCACGGCTACGCACCTCGCTCTACATCGCTATGTCCCACGGGACCACATTTGTCCCGACGACAGTAGTGTGTCCCATGGGACATAGGTCAATACATCCAATCGCGTGATCCGTTGATCGATCGCCTGCCTTAGGATTTGGCCCATGCCCGGTACACGCTCAGGCAGCCCGCAAGCCCGCGCTCTGGGCGCTGAACTGCGGGAACGGCGCGAACTGGCCAACGTCAGCATCCGCGGTTTGGCCCAATTGCTGGACATTCCGAAGACGCGCCTCGCGCGGTACGAGAGCGGCGCAGCCGTGCCCAAGCCCGAAGACGTCGCGAGCTACCTGACCGCCCTGGGCGTGACCGGCGAGGAACACGAGCGGATCGTCGATCTCGCCCGCAACACCGAATCACCAAACTGGATCACGTCGGGCATCCCCGGAATCCAGCAAGAACTCGCAACGCTGATCGAGTTCGAGAAGACAGCCGTCGCGATGACAGAGGTCGCACCCTTCCTGGTCCCTGGACTGCTCCAGATCCCCGAGTACATGCACGCGATCATGTCCGACATGTCGGAGAAGGAAACCGGCCCAAGGATTCTCATGCGCATGGAGCGCAAGAACCTGCTGGCACGGCCGGACGCACCGCACTTCGACGTCATCCTTGGCGAGAGCGCACTGTACGAAGTCCTCGGCGGACCTCGCGTGATGGCCGAACAGCTACGACACGTCGCGAAGGTCGTCGACGAGAACGACCGCGTGACGGTCCGTGTGATCAAGTCCGGAGCGCGGACGCTCCACCCTGCGCATGTCGGACAGTTCATCCTGTTCGAGTTCGCCAAGGCGACGCCCATCGTGCAGCTCGAGCACTACAGCGGCGTCGCGTTCCTCAAAGGCCCGCGAGACATCGCCGCGTACCAGCGCGCGGTGACAACCTTGAGAGAGCTGGCAATGGACCCGACCGAATCACTCCAGATGATCACGAAACGAGCCGCAGAACTGGAAGGGATCGACGCGTGACCGAAAACTTAACTGGGTGGCGCACATCAACCCGCTCTGCCCAGCAAGGGGCGTGTGTGGAGGTAGGGGGCGCTCCCGGACTGGCGGGGGTGCGGGACACCAAGGACCGGAACGGTGACACGCTGGTCTTCAACCGCGCGGTCTGGGAACACTTCCTGATGGGCGTCAAAGCCGAGCGATTCGACGCACCGCAGAGCTGAGACGCACAACAGGTCCCAAGCCCGGCCGTTGCGATGCCACTTCTCGGCCGGCTGTGATCGCCGTCGGACGCGTGTGTCCGCCGATGATGCCAAAGACAGTGGAGTCACTGCCCACAGCCCGGTGTCCGCTCTACCACCGACGTTGCCAGGTGTTGATGTGCGATTCCGGGCCGTACGGGCTCCAACCGTTCAGGTAAGGCTTGAGGTCATCGTTGCTGAGCTTGGGCGAGCTCGGCATGGCCGGCGGATGCTCAATGGGGTCCTCCCTGCCGATGTGCTCGGTGATCCAGTCGAGCCACTTGCGAGCGGAGGTTAGATCTCCATCTCCTGATCGTGGATTGGCAAGTCTCTGCTCGAGCACTTCGCTGAACGCTCGGAGTTCGTTGGCTCTGCGCCAGCGTTCGACCTGGTTTTCGAGGAGCTTTGCGTAATGGGCCTCGATCGCCTTCTGCCGGGCGACCTCCATGGCCTGTTCCCACCGAACCTTCCGTTCGGCCTTGGCGCGTTCCTCGTCGATCTGTCGCTGACGGTCTTCGACTGCCCTGGTCTCGGCCTCATGTAAGAGGGCAGCGAGCCCATCTTCCACAGTGCGCCGTTTTCCGTCTGACCACCGGCCCTGTCGTCCCTGTGGGTTGTAGCCGTTGAGCTCGATGAGCAGGCGCTGCGTCTTGGCCGGATCTGCGGACTGTGGGGTCGCCTGCTGGATGGTAACCGTGTAGCTGAAGTCATTGACGACGACGTTCAGTTCGCCGTCGCGACGCGAGTACTGCGGCTCGGCTGGGCGAGTTCCGTAGCCGTAGTAGTGATGGTGATGTCGCTCGGCGACAGGCTTATTCATGACCTTGTGGCCGCGTCTGGTCGCCTCCGCGGCAAGCCCTTGAAGGATGAGCAGGCATCGCCGACGCAGATCCTTTGGCATGACCAACCGACCCTGGTCATCGCGCAGCTCAGCCACCACGGGGTGTGGGGACCGAAGCGATTCGGGCACCGGCACGCGCGACAGATTGAGGGTGTCGCCCTTCGTGTTGGCGTGGCTACCCTTGAGTAACTTGATATGCAGGTCCCGAGTCCTGTTCCACTGCCGGGTCTTCTCGACATGATGTCCCTCAGGAACGAGACCGTGGCGCTTGGCGAAGTCCACCACCTTGCGCCAGCGCGCAACCTCATCCTCATCAGGCGCCTCGATCACCACGCGGTTGTTCGCCACCAGCTGCTCTACCAACTTCAGCGCCGCCGCACGCCGCCGCTGCGCGGTAAGTACCGTCGCATGCGGCGCTGGACGGTTCGCCTCCCTCTTGAGCGTGCTGGCACCGTCGGCGTCCTGCCCGTCCGGCAGCGTCGGTTTGGAACCCTTGGGCTTCGTGCCAGCGACTGTCGGACCCGCGGGTTCAGCAGACTGATCGCGGTAACGAGGGTTGTCAGGATGGTGCCCATGATCGAGATAGAACCGTCCGGCCTCGGTTATCTTGGCCCGCCAGACACCACCACGCTTACTGATCGTGATCAGCCCACGATCGCGAACAGCGTTGGCAGAATGCCGTAACCGGCCATACTCAGAGCCGCTAAGGTCTTCAGAAGCATCGACGCGCTTCAACACATCGAGCTGCTGTTCGTTGAGGGGATCCCATCGCCGCATGCTGCAACACCGCCCTGCTGGATTTGGTAACAACCCGGCCGACATCAGGATCGGCGCGTAGCTGGTGGGGCTTGAGTCCGGTGAGGGGCTTGGCGATCAAGCGGTGCCGCTACGGCGATTTCCCCAGCCAGTGAACGCTGCGACGACCGTTCCACGCTTCCGCAGCGATGAGATCGTTGAACCGCTTAGTACGACTCAAGCTGAGCTCACACATGGGTCCGTTCCAGCAGTTCCGCGGTCTCCCGCGCAGCCGCGTGGTCGGGACCATGAACAAGCGACACATCATCGTGGAGCGCCTGTAGTGTCTCGCGGGCCTCGGTCAGGTTGTTCTCCAACAAGTGGAGCTTGCCGATGTCGAGGCGTACCTCAATGGCCATCTCGGATACGTCGCCGCCTGTGGCTCTGATGCGGGAGAGCGCGTCGTGGAACTGCCGCAGAGCCAGGGTCACCTGGCCCAGTTCAGCTCGGCAGTCTGCAGCTTGACGCAGGCATTCGACTGCTTTTTCGCTCGTCGGTCCCGCAGTCCGGGTGTATGCGGCTTCGAGAGCGTCGAATTCCGGAAGCGCCGCGCGGTGCTCGCCGCCGAAGACCATGATTATCGCTCTGCGTAGGCGCAGCTCCAACACCTCGGGGTTCTCTGCGCCAAGCGCCTCGCCGGCGGGCCGAATCGCAGCTTCGAGTACGTCTGCGGCCTGGGCATGCCGATCCTCACGCAACAGGATGCCCGATTGCTGGAACGCCTCGCTGATGGCGTTCCGGAGCTCCGTTCGCGGTGCGCGCGATGCCGACGACTCCGCTTCCACACTCGTGACCCCGCCCAGCACAGGTCCCGATTCATGCCTGCTGCGGGGCGCGTTGGGGCGACGAAATACCAGCGTCGGATCCGGCATATCGCCCGGGATCGAGCCAGTCGTCTCCGGCACGCTTCCTGGTGCCGGAAGGAACGGCAGCAGCTGTTCATACACCTCATAGGCGTCGACAGGCCGCTGGTCCGGCGATTTCGCCAACAAGTCGAGCACGAGCCGATCCAGTTCGGCTGGCACCTCCGTCCGCACGTCGCGCAACGGGCACGGCGCCACCTCGACGTGCCGATACATTTGCTGCGCGCCGTATTCGCCCTCGAACACCGGATACCCGCTCAGCAGCTCGTACAGCACGCACCCGAGTGAATAGAGATCGCTGTGCGGGGTCACGCGGTCGCCCCGCACCTGTTCCGGTGACATGTATTGACTCGTGCCTAACCGCTCGCCGGTCGCAGTCAGCGGTGTGACATCGGAGCGGAGGATCGCCGCGATCCCGAAGTCGAGGACCTTGATCGCTCCGTCCGTGGTGACCAGTACGTTGCCCGGCTTGAGGTCGCGGTGCACGACCGGTACAGCGTGCGCATGGGATAGCACGGTGCAGATCTGAGCGGCGAACGCTGCAGCCCAGCTCACCGGCAACGGTTCGCCGGGACTGATGAACGCGCGCAGCGAAACGCCGCGCACGAGTTCCATCACCAGAAACAGCTCGTCGGCGTTCTCGTCCAGGCCGGCGTCGTAGACCTGGGGCACGCCGTGGTGCTGGATCCGGGCGGTCACCCGCGCTTCGCGCTGGAATCGCTGCGCGAGCACGTCGATCGCCGTACTGGCAGCGATCGTCTCCGGGCTGATCCGCTTGACGGCGACCTCGCGATCGAGCACGCCGTCAAACGCGCGCCAGACGCTGCCCATCCCGCCCGAGCCGATCTCGTCGCGCAGCTCGTACCGGCCGCCGACTGAGTCAGCCACGACATACCCTCCATGGCTCGATCGTCACCGTCAGTGACACATGATCCCGCCCGGATGATCGTCCGTCCACCGATTCGACGAAAGTCGGGCCTTACGCCACGTCGTCGGCGATTCCCTCCTGCTTGCGGATGAGCCGCCACGCCGCAGAGCGGGCACTGCGATTCAGGGACTTCTTGAACGTGTCGTCGCTGCGGGCGAAGTACTGGTCGCCGAGGCCGGAGATGGTGTCGATGTGGTCAGCCATCTTGTCTTCGAAGACATCATCGAAGACTGCCCCGAAGTTCTCCTCGTTGTTGACGATCGCGGCCTGGCGCACCTTCTCGTCCTGGACGGTTTCCCGGAACGGTCGCGCGACGTCGTCTTCGGTGAACGTGGTGGCGTGCCGATCGTTGAACCGCTCGATCAGCTCTGATAGCAGCGACTTGTCGTGATTTTTGCTCGTGCCAGACCCGTCGCCGAAGCCCCTGAGCTCCGCCGTGCCGTCCGGTGCAAGTCCGAGGTCGTGTTCTCCGGTCTTCTCGACACGCAGGTGGCTGAGGTCGACCTCGCCGATGTCGACGCCGCCGTTATTTCCGTGTGGTAGTCGGTTGAGCAGGTGCCGCCCGAACAGGTACAGCCGCTCCAGTTCGGCATCCTGATATGGCACGATCTGCGACAGGAACCCGTACTTCCGGATGAAGTCCCCCAGGTCGAAACGGAACTGTTCCGCGAGTTCCTGCAGCGTCTCGTCCCTCAGAAGCTCTTCGTAACGCTGCACAGCGGGGGCGATGTGCCGATACAGCTCGGCGTGCAGCTTCGCCCATTTCGCCTCGCTGCCGCCCGAAGCCTGTTCAGCGGCCAGGAACGCTTCGACGAACGCGATCATCTCGGTGTCCACCAGGATCGGCGGGGACATCACGCGTCCCTGCGCGTTATAGAGCAGGTTCGGGTCGGACGGCAGCGTCGCGGCGTCCTCGAAATACGGGCGGAACGACTCCTGGATCTCCCCGGCCTCGTTGACGAAGTCCAGCACCGCGAGGTCGGCCTGGGTCTTGCGATCGGCGGTCCGATTGAGCCGCGACAGCGTCTGAACGGCCGAAATCCCGCCTAGCTTCTTGTTGACATACATCGTCGTCAGCAGCGGCTGGTCGAACCCGGTCTGGTACTTCTCCGCGACGACCAGAATCCGGTACTCTGGCTGCCCGGCCCCGCCGGTCTTCGTGGTGAGGTCGTCAGCGCGGGTGTAGGCGAACGCCTTCGTCAGCGCGGTTTCCGGCAAGCCGCCGTTCTCTTTGGACTCGGTGACCTCCTCGTTCTCGTAGGTCAGCGTCCCCGAGAACGCGACGAGCACCCCGATGTCGTCCCTGAGCTTGCCCTTCTTCTGCAGGTCCGCGATGTAGTTCTTGATGGCCCGCGACATCTGCACTGCGCTCTGCCGCGACGCGGTCACCACCATCGCCTTCGCCCGACCGCCGAGCCGCCCGAGGGTGTGGGCGCGAAAGTGGTCGACGATCACCTGCGCGTGCTGCGAGACCGTCGACGGGTGCATCACCGCGGCCCGTGCGAGTTGCGGGTTCGCCTTCGCGGCGTCGACCTCTCGGTCGTCAGGGTTGTTGCTGATCAGCTTCCAGTAGGTGTTGTAGGTGACGTAGTTCCGCAACGGATCGAGGATGAACCCCTCCTCGATTGCCTGCCGCATCGAGTAGGTGTGAAACGGGACGAACGCGGCCTTGCCGTCGCGCTCGCCGAGCGTGCCGAAATACTCCAGGGTCTTCGACTTCGGCGTGGCGGTGAACGCGAAGTACGACAGGTTCGGGTTCTTCGCGCGCTCGGCGACGCGTCGCTTGAGCTTGGCCTCAAGATCGTCCGCGGGAACCTTCGCCTCGGTCGCGCCCGGCTCGTTGCTGTCGTCGTCGGCGTCCAACGCGAGGTTGCGCAGCGCCTTGCGCACATCGCCGGCCGCGTCGCCGGACTGCGACGAGTGCGCCTCGTCCACGACGATCGCGAACCGAGAGCCCTTGATCTCGGTCGGGTTCTTCCGCAGAAAGTCCAGCAGTGCGGGGAACGTCTGCAGGGTAACCGTGATGATCTTGCCCTGCGAACTCGACAGCCGCTTCGCGAGCTGCTCGGACTTCGACCCGTTTTTCTCGTCGATCGCAACGACTGTACCCGCGGTCTGCTCGAAACTGCCCACCGTGGCGCGAAGCTGCGAGTCGAGGTTGCGGCGGTCAGTGATGATGAGGACCTTGTCGAACACCGGCGAACCTGGCTTGAGTCCCTTCGCACGTGCGTCCGCGTCCAGCTCCGCCGGATCGGCCGGCGTGTGCAACGAGGACAGCCGGTACGCGAGCCACGCGATCGTGTTCGACTTCCCGGATCCGGCGGACGCCATCACGAGATAGTCGTGGCCAGTGCCGTGGCGGGCGGTGTGGGCGGTGATCTTCTTGACGACGTCCCACTGGTGATAGCGCGGGAAGATCAACGACTTCTTGATCCGCCCGTTCGCGCTCTTCTCACGGTACTCGTGGACGAACCGTTCGAGCAGGTCAAGCCAGTTGTCCGGCTGCCACACCTGTTCCCAGAGATACGAGGTGGCGTATTTCCCGAACTGAGTCGTCGGCGGATTGCCCGCACCGCCGGGCTTGCCAGGGCCGTCGGAGCCGGTGTTGAACGGCAGGAACCGGGTGCGTTCGCCGCGCAGTTCAGTCGCGACGAACACGAGGTCGGGGTCGACGGCAAAGTTCGCGACTACGCGGTTCCGGAAGATCAGTTCAGTCGGGTCGCGCTCCTCGCGGTACTGCCGCTTCGCGTGCTCGACGCCCTGCCCGGTCAACGGGTTCTTCAGCTCGGCCGTGGCGACGGGGACCCCGTTGACGAACAATGTGAGGTCGAGTCGGTTGTCCCGATCTGCCTGCTTGGCCGCGTATTTCAGCTCGCGGACGATGGTAAGCCGGTTGGCACGGTAGTCGTCGAGCGCACTGTCAGAGACCACCAGCGAAGGTTTGAAGTAGGCGAGGCGGATGCGGACACTGCGGTCCTTCACGCCCTTGCGAAGCACTTCCAGGACCCCGTCGTTGTCGATCGCCTTCGCGACCCGCTGCGCGAACCCGCGCTGCGCCGCGTCCGCATCATCGCCGTAGTAGCTGAGCAGCTCGTCCCACTCAGCCTGCTGTGTCGCCCCGATGAACGTGAACAGCTGCGCGGTGTCCAGGCCAAGTTCGGCGTCGTAATCGCTTCCGGCGCCTTCCTCCCACCCACGCTCCAGCATCGCGTCGACGATCGCCGTCCCGAACACGGCCTCGTGATGGATCGGGCTCATCGGTCTACTCCTCGATTCCTCGCCCGCTGGCGGTGGACACGTCAAACTCGCCGGTGACGGCGGCAGTGATGAGCGCCTGGCGGCGTTCAGCGAGAGTCGCTTGCTGACGCGACAACACGCGTCGAATCTGACGATCCTTGGCCTCGGCGTCTTTCAGACGTTCGACCGCCTGTTCCTGTTCAGCCAGATCTGGAAACGGGAAGCGCTGGGGGCGAAGCTGCTCACGAGTCAGGTGCGTCATCGTGCTCGAATTTCCCTGGACTTGGAACACCTTCATGCGCTCAGCTGCGACCAAGCAGAAGTAAAGCCACCATGTCGACTCCATCCCGCGCGGACGGATCCGGTGGAGTGCCTTCTGATAGTAGATCTCTTCGATCTCGCCGCTCCATACCGCGGCTCGACCGGGCCAACTGCCGCCCTCGTTGACCAGAAGATCACCAGGTTGGAGGCGGTACCGCTTTTGCTCTTCGGGCGGGAAATCCATCATCGCTAGCTCAGTCGTGTCGACCACGCCCCATTGCACGTTCGCGACACGCAGGTAGGGCCGCAAATGATCGCCACGCGCTCGCTCCTGGTTAAGCATTTTCCCGAGCTCGACTTCGAAATAGTGCGAAACGGCTGCGACTCGCCAGTGCACGGGAACCGAGCCGAGCCAACTCAGTCCACTGGGGCGCCGAGCACCGACGACACCCGTTCCACGAACCGTGTCGTACACGCGTCGCATAGCCTTTTCTTCCAGAATATCGAGTTGCCGCTCGCGGAGTGCGCTGAGCTTGTCGATGCGAGTGGTCTCGGCGTCGAGGAAGTCGGCGATGCGCCGCTGCTCCTCCAACGAGACTCTAGGAAACGGCAGCATGCCGACATCTTCACCAGTAACAGCACGGTAAGTCGTGCCGGTCGAGACAGCGTCAAGGCGTTCTCCCGCCGAGTGAAGCCACCACCAGAGGAACCTCGCGTCGCACCCAGTAGCCGATACGGAACAAAGGCCACGACCAATTCCATATTCCCGATCGGCAATATTCAACGCCCCGACAGGTGCTCGCACTGAGAGCAGGACATCACCGCATTTCGCGATCTTCGATGCGGTATCGCATTGCAACCGAGGAACCGGATGGGCCGCCTGAAACTCCGCATTTCCTTGCAGAAACGGAAGACCATCAATCAAGTCCGAAACTTCAGTGGAAGGTGGTGCTTGTCCTGGCCTGATATAGGCAACGTACTTCAACGGAACGACGCTCACTCCGTCACCTCCCCCAACAGTTCCTGGATCTCGGCCTCCAGCGCCTTCAGCTCGGCGTCGATCTCCGCCAGCGGTCTCGGCGGTTCGTACACGTAGAAGTGGCGGGTGAACGGAATCTCGTACCCGATCTTGGTCTTGGTGTGGTCGATCCAGGCGTCGGGGACGTGCGGCAGTACCTCGCGTTCGAGGTAGTCCTCAACGTCCTGGTCGAGGGGCACGTTTTCGTAGTCGCGGAGTTCGGGGTCGGGTTCGGTCTCGCCCTTGGCGATCTGGACTTCGCCCTCGGGGTCGCGGACGCCGATGGCGTCGCGCAGAGCCTTGTTGAAAGCGGCACCGGTGGGCCAAGTGAGCCCGGCGGCGACGATGGCGTCCTTGAGTGCCAGCCAGGCTTCGGTCTTCTTCCACCAGGTTTGGCCGAGCAGTGGTCGCAGCGCGGCCACGAACTGCTCGGGGTCGTCGAGTTTCTGGATCTGCTTGGCCTCGCCGAGTGAGGCGAGGATCTCCTCGGTGAACTCGAACCGCAGCTTCAGAGGGCGTTCGACGGTGATCCTGCGGTAGCCGAAGTCGTCGTTTTCGAAAACCTTGACCTTGCCGTGCAGCGGGTGGTTCTCGTCCTTCGCCACCTGCAGTGCCTCTGCGTAGAGGCGGGTGATCTCGGCGATCTGATCCGACGCGACGTACTTTCGCTTATCACCCAACGACTTCCGCATTTTCTGCCAGTACTCGCGGGCGTCGAGCAGCACCACTTTGCCCTTGTAGTCGGGGCTCTTGCGGTTGGTGAGAATCCAGAAATAGGTGGAGATACCGGTGTTGTAGAACAGCTGGTCCGGCAGCGCGACGACAGCTTCGAGCCAGTCGTTTTCAAGGATGTGCTGGCGGATCTGCGACTCGCCCGATCCGGCGGCTCCGGTGAACAGCGGGGAGCCGTTGAACACGATCGCGACCCGGCCGCCGCCGTCCTCGACGGAGTTCATCTTCGACAGCATGTGCTGCAGGAACAGCAGGGACCCGTCGTTGATGCGCGGCAGCGCCGGCCAGAACCGGCTGTTCTCGCCGAGCTGTTCAAGATCGCCTTCGACGTCCTCCTTGACCTTCTTCCACTCGACGCCGAACGGCGGATTGGCCAGCAGATAGTGGAACGTCCGACGGTAGTGGCCGTCGTCGCTGAAAGAGTTGCCGAACTTGATGTTGTCCGGGTCCTGGTCCTTGATCATGAGGTCAGACCGACAGATTGCCCACGACTCCGGGTTGAGCTCCTGCCCGTAGACCTCGACGGTCGCGTCCGCATTCATCGTGGTGATGTGCTCGTAGGCGGCGCTGAGCATCCCGCCCGTCCCGCACGCCGGATCCAGCACTCGGCGAATCACGCCTGGCTTGCTCAACGCCTCGTCGTCTGGGGCGATCAGCAGGTTCACCATCAGCTCGATGACCTCACGCGGTGTGAAGTGCTCACCTGCGGTCTCGTTGGACTGCTCGGCGAACCGCCGGATCAGTTCCTCGAAGATGTAACCCATCTGGTGGTTGTCGACGACCTCCGGCCGCAGATCCAGATCGGCGAACGTGCTGGTCACCTTGTAGAGCAGGTTAGCGCCGTCAAGTTTCTTGATCTGCTGTGCGAAGTCGTAGCGCTCCAGGACCTCGTAGGCGTTCGGGGAGAAACCACCGATGTACTGTGTGAGGTTCCGCGCCACATGCGACGAGTCAGCCACGATCGATTTCAACGTGAGGGGCGTGGTGTTGTAAAAGCGGTGGCCCGACGCCTTGCGGAGGAACGTGTCCGGGTCGAGGTCCCGATTACGGTACTTCTCGACTGTCTCCAGGACCTTCCCCCGGGTCGGCTTCAGCACGCATTCGAGTCGTCGCAGCACCGTGAACGGCAGGATCACCTTGCCGTAGTCGGACTGTTTGTAGTCACCGCGCAGCAGATCGGCGACCGACCAGGCGTGGTTCGCCAACTCGGTGTGCTTGTTCGTGTTCAACGTTGTCCCTCGGTCGTCATCGAAGATCGACAATGTTGCCTAATTGCGGGCGGACCGCCCGCACGCGATCAGGGTGGTTCTGTGGTGTGCAGTACTCAGGGCTGGTCTTCTGGCGGCAACAGGGCTCCGCTGGTCAGGCCGGTGGTCCACTGTCGGGCGGTCTCGGCAGCGAGTTCGTTGGCGAGTGCAGCCGCCCTCCAGATCGCGTGCAGGTGCCGAAAGGCTCTGCCGTAGTCGAGCTGCCGTTCGGGTGGCATAAGCGGAACCCGGAGTCGTTTGACGTCGAGCCGCACGATCGACGAGCCAGTCGTGGCGCGATGCGTGTTCTCGTCGGCCGACAGGAATCCGGCCAGGAACCATGAGTCAAGCCTTTCGGGGTCCGGCCGGAGTAGGAACAGGTGGGCTCCCAGCAGTTTCCCGGTATCGTCCTCGCCGGCCACGCGCGCAGGAACGCTCTTCAGGCCCTGCAGCGTCTCGGGCATGATCACGTCCCCCCGCTCGATCCGGATGGGCTCGACCGGCTTGTCCCGTAGCGATCCCGACGGGCGCGGCTCGCCGCGAAGATCACTTAGCGTCAAGATTGCCACATCATTGGAAGCGACGTCAGCATTTCGTGTGGATCCAGTGCGATGTGTGGGCGTAGCCCGGTGCAGCGCGAGCGCACCGCCACGCAGCAGGTCCGCCACTGTCGCGGTGCGCCATGTCATCGGTTCGCCCTCGGAAACCGACCATACCGTCGTCATCGGTGTGTCGGACGGTTGCTTCGAGTCAATCGTTGGCGTACTCGCGAGCTGGGCCAGCTCGTCGCACGCGCGGCCTAGGCGTTTCCGCAGTTCTTCCGCCAGCTCTGCCTGCTCGTTGGGAGAGATCGCGGTCCTTATGTGCACCCGGCGAGCCGGAGTGACGTCGACGGTGGCGTCGAGCAGATCGACGATCGAAAGGCGTTGTGCCACATCGGGAACTGCCTCGAAACGATCCTCGGCCTCGTCGAAGTCCCGCCACAGCTCCACGATGCGTTGATCGGACACGCTTCCGGAGGAGGCGTCGACGAACAGCACCGACTTGCCGGTCGCGAGAGCCTCATCCGGGCAGGTCAGCACCCAGATGTGGAGGCTGAGGTGCAACGGCGGGGCGGCACCCGGCGGTAACCCGATCACCGCACGCAGCGCGCCCTGGCGGATCAGCTCGGCCCGCACCCGGCGACCGGACGGCCGCTCAGCCGCACCCGGCGGCATCAAGACGACCGCCAGACCACCGGGTTCGAGGTGCGCGAGGCAGTGCTGCACCCATGCCAGCTCCGACTCCGACCTGGGCGGCAGCCCGTACACCCAGCGCGGGTCGTAGGCGAGGTCGTCGTGCCCCCAGTCGCGCACGCCGAACGGCGGGTTGCAGAGGACCGTGTCGACGCGGGTATCGGGGAACGCGTCTGCACGGAGGCTGTCACCGAAGGCGACCGCAGCGTTCGCAACGGCCTCGACCTTGAGCCTGACGTCGGTCAACGTGGCCTGAACGTCGATGGCATCCTGGCCATACAGGCGATTCGCGCCCCGGCCCACAGCGGCGGACAGTAGCCCGCCCGTGCCGCACGCCGGATCGAACACGCACTCCGGATAATCGGATGCGAGATTCGCCATCAGTTCGGCGACGGGCTGGGGCGTCGCATAGGCACCGGCGGTGTCTGGGACCAGCACCTCACGAAACACTTCGACCGTCGCCCGGCCACCGTCCTCCGCCACACAGTGCGTCAGTGCGCGCAGGGATTTGACGTCCGCGTCGAGCGCCGCCGACGCGCCGATACGGCTCGCGAGCTCATCGACGAGCGCCGCCTCCGGCATCTCGTACAGCTCGGTGAGCCACTTTGCATCGGCACGCGCGAGTGATGGCACCAGCTCGGCCAGTACCAGCGCCGCATCTGGACTCGCGCGCAACACGATACGGAGCTCGTCGGCCGGAGACGACCCGGGCAACTGCCCGCGCGCCGACAGCCACTCCCGCACCTCGTCGAGGTCATATGCCGGGCTGGTGTCAGTACCACCGGCCGGCGCCGGAAAGTCCGCGTGCCTCCGACGCCAGTTGCTCACGGTGGCGCGAGTAACCCCGGCCAGACGCGAGATGTCGGCTGCGGTGACGTGCGTGGACGTCATGACGCCCGTCCCAAGATCCGTCGCATAGGCCGGATGCTACACCACGACCCAGACCCGTAAGCATGTTTGACAGAGCTTTCACGCTGTGGTGTTATATCGACGCTTTCACTGGTTCGTGATCACGCGACGTCTCCCGCTCCACTCCGCTCTCCATGCCCCGCACAGCCCGGGGCTCCAGCACGGGCGCCCAGCCGCCCCTCCAACCCGAAGGGAAAACCCATGCCACGACGCACCTCGTGCAGCACGGTCTCGCTCTACCGCCTCGACGGGGAACTGGACCTTGCCGACTGTCTGCTCGATTCGTCGTCCGCGGACGACCTCGAAGACCACGAAGTCCAGCTCGACGAGGTCACGTGTCGACTGGTCATGGGGCGGATGCACTCCGACGAGCCGTCCTGGGCCGCACACGTCAACTCGCTTACCGGCCTGCCGGTGCGCCTCCCGAGTTCGCAGCCCTTCGGCGTGCTGCTCGTCCCGTTGCCGCCCTGGACCTACGCGCTGATCTGGGGTCACGGCCATCGTTTGCTCGACGCCGAGGTCATCGAGCAGAACTTCGGGCTTCTCTTCGGCATCCGGCGACTCGATCCGGCACACCTGCGCACAGTGTCCCGCTCCGCGATGGACATCACCGCGCGGACGACCCAGACATCGATCCCCGGCGGAGGCGACGTCGGTTCCTTTGGAATGGAGCCTTACGGCGAGTTCGTCAGCCGCTTCAAAGGCCCTGCCGATCTCAACGACCTCACCTACGGCACGGAGACCGGCAGGGACCCTCAGATCGAGGTCGGCGACAACCTCAAGGCGCCGCTTCCCCGCTTCGGTACTGCCCTGCTGAGCGATCTGAACGCCATCACCAAGATCGTCGATGAGCCTGACGACGACTCCTCGCTGCGGTTCGCACACTTGGTCCGGCGCGTCAAATCCCGTGACCCCGAACGATCTCGACTCGAAGGACGCTTGGCCGAGGCGCTCGCGAACGGAGCCGAATACCACCCGCTCGGAATCGCGTGGCCGGCCAACGATCTCCGCGCAGCCGAGGAAGCGTGGTCGTTCAAGGTGAAAAGCCTCGGCGGTAGCGGTCCGCTGGTCTTGGAACCGAGCATGGAGCTCGATGTGCTCTCCGAGCAATTCCGCGGCATGCCCGCCGACGTGCGACTCCATCGTCTCCGCACCGCGCGGGTCGTGCCCTGTGCCGACGACGCCGGAACGGAGGAGATCGGCACATCGACGTCGCTGCGGCGATGGATCGTGTTCGAAACAACCATCGACCACGTCCGATACTGCTACTTTCAGGGGGAGTGGTTCCGCATCGGCGAAGAGTACGTCGAGCGGATCCGTGACCAGGTCGAACAGTTGCTCACGCGGAAGAACACGACGCTCACGTTCCCAGTGTGGAACCGCCGGGCTGGACACGCTGACGAGCACAGCTACTGCCATCAGGTCGCCGAGCGCGACGGCTACCTGTGCTTCGACCGGAACTTCGCCCATACTCCGTTCCACCCGAAGTTCGAGCTGTGCGACGTCGTGGGACCGAACGACGAACTCGTACACATCAAGTGGCTGGGGGCGGCAACGGCTGCGAGCCATCTCTACACCCAGGCAGCAGTGTCAGCCGAGGCGTTGCGGGACGAACCTGACGCGGCTCGTCAGCTCAACGAGAAGATCCAGGAACTCTCGCCGGGTCGCCCCGAGGCCCAGCCCTCCAAGGTGGTGCTAGCCATCGCGGGACGCTCATGGGACCCGCAGCAGTTGTTCACCCTCTCGCAGGTGAGCCTGCTGCGGCTCGACCGCACCCTACGTTCCTACAACACCACGCTCGAGTTCGCCAACATCCCCCATGTCCGCAGGCCGGCTCGCAAGCGGGGAAGGCGCTGAGCCGGACGGCCTGTACCTCAGCGTCCTCGCTTTCAACGACCTTGACCGGGATCCCCGCACTTCATGTAAACCTGACCGCAACTGATCCCTTGGGGAAGCTGACTGACGTAGACCCCTTGTACGCTGCGCCTGTAGCGCGGAGCATAGAAGATGCGCAGTTCTGGATAAACCGTTTCAGCCGTTGCCTCGCTTGCCTCTCGCCGCAGAGCCCTTGCTCGCGGCACCAGCCGCCAAGGTGATCGCCGACCAGCGCCGTAAGGAGGGACGGGCGACCGGTAAGCCCATCCGGCTGCTCATCGGTGACCGGCATCCCGCGGTCTACGCCTACAAGAAGCTCAAGTCGGCAAAGCCCTGCTCAAACTCGGCTACGTCGTCCCAGCGCACGTAACAACCTGATACCTCGTGGTGCCCTGGTGCGTCGAGGACCCGCGCAGTACTGCGGTGGCAGTCGGCTGGTCGCGCGAGAGAACCGAGGCTCGCTCGATGGGCGGGGCGGATGTCCCTTCGAGCGGTAATCAGGGACGTGCTCCGATATCGACGTACCTTGATCGGGTTGAGCTCGACTCACTTTGTCGGCGCGCACTGGAAAAGGTCTCAGGTTGATTACAACGGGGCGGGATCACCCTCAAACCGAGACGTGCTCTCGCTAGAGTTGCACGCTCAATGTGACGGGCTTGGAGGGTGCGCGGTGGCAGCAACCAAGGTACTGGTGTGTCTGGCGAATTCCCGCAAAAATAATGAGCGCTGTGTTGCAGGTATCGAGGTCGTCAATGGGTGGAAAAGGTGGATTCGTCCTGTCAGCGACCGTCCAGGTCAGGGAGTGTCCGTTGTCGAGCGGCAATATCAGGGTGGGGCGGAACCACAGGTGCTCGACAACATCTCCGTGCCGCTGCTTGGGCCTCAGCCGGACGGCTTCCAACGGGAGAACTGGCTCCTCGATTCCACTGTCCGGTGGCAGAAGGTCGGTCGAATCGGGTGGAGTGAACTGTGCACGTTGGAGCAGCTCCCCGAAAGTTTGTGGATCAACGGCCATCATTCGTCCACCGGGATGAACGACCGCGTGCCGACCGGGCAGGGGCGCCTAGTGGAGGATTCACTCAAGCTCATCCGTGTTGACAGCGTGAAAATTCAGGTGATGCCGTGGTCAACGAACGAGAAGCCATATGTGCGGGCTCAGTTTCTCTATGCACGCTATGCGTACGCACTGCGAGTGACCGACCCGGTGTATGAAAAGAATTTTCACGACAGGGGACCTGGAGAATACCGATTGGGTGAATCCTTCCTGACGGTGAGCCTCGCAGAAGAGTTCCAGGGCTACTTCTACAAGCTGGCGGCTGCCATCGTCGAGCGCGCCGATGCTGACCCGGGCGGCCGGCGATGACGTCAGGCACAGTACTCATGATCGGTCACTCCACACATGGTTTTCCGAGCTTTGTAAGGCTGCTCCGACAGCACGAGGTTACGGCTGTCGCCGATGTGCGCTCGGTCCCCGTCAGCCGGTTCACGCCGCAGTTCAACCGGGGCTCGGTGGAACGCGGTCTGCGCCAGGCCGGCATCAGGTACGCCTTCCTGGGCAAGGAACTCGGAGCGCGTACAGACGACACCACCTGCTATGTCAACGGGCGGGTGCAGTATGGCCGCCTCGCTGAGAAGCCTGAGTTCGTCAGCGGCATTGAACGCCTGATGAAGGGGGCACAGACCGAGCGGATCGCTGTCATGTGCACTGAGGGCGAGCCGTTGGACTGCCATCGCACGGTGCTCATCGCGCGAGTGCTCACAGAGCGCGGCGTCACGATCGAGCACATCCACGGCGACGGGCGGATCGAGAGCCATACCTCGGCGATGGAGCGTCTAATGGAGATGTTCGGGCTGGCAGAGGCCGATCTGTTCCGGACGCCAGTCGAGCGTCTCGAAGAGGCGCTGAGCCGTCAGGAACACCGGATCGCGTACATTGACGAGGAGCTTCGCAGCGAGGGGACAGCAGAGGTATGAAGATTCACACCATCGGGTTCACGAAGAAGTCCGCCGAGAAGTTTTTCGGCCTGTTGCGCGCTTCGGGAGCGACGACACTGGTCGACATCCGGCTTAACAACGTCTCGCAACTGGCGGGTTTCGCCAAGCGGGATGACCTGAGGTACTTCCTCGGCGAACTCTGCGGTATGTCCTACACCCATCGACCCGATCTGGCCCCGACGCAGCCCATGCTCGACGATTACAAGAAGCAGCGCACCGGCTGGGCGATGTACGAAAACCGATTCCTGGAGCTGATGGAACAGCGGCGAATTGAGGATGCCGTCCCGCGGGAACAGTTCGGCAACGCGGTACTGCTCTGCAGCGAGGACAAGCCGCACCACTGCCACCGCCGGTTAGTCGCGGAGTACCTCGCGCAACACTGGGACAACGTCGCGATCGAGCACCTGACCTGAGTGCGCGCTCCAGCGCCTCCGCGAAGCACGGCGGGCGCTTGGAGCGTCCTCACAACGCGCCAGCGCCCGGACGTCGGCGCCGCCGAGCTACCTCAACGGTGGCGGAAACGAGCAGCTCACGGCGAGTGCGATTTCGCGTAGATGTTGTGCGTGCTGGCGACTACGAATGCGCCGATTCCGCCTGCAAGCCGATGGGAAACTCCACCCGTGCGGCAGATCCACGCGATCCTCAATCGCCAACCGCATTGGCCCCACGAGGCAACTCAAATAGACCCCGCCCTCTGCTAAGAAACTGGGCGTGCCCAGCAAAGCCGCACATGGCAGCGAGACGCATCGTGATCCGTTCATCCGAACTGCCGGCGCCTCGACATTTCCCAGTTGAAAACGACCAAGTGTCACCTACTTGCTGTTACGCCGAAGACTATTCCTCTCCGACTGGGGGAGGTCATCACCGTCCAACATTCCGACAGCCAGAGATTTGCCCTCGTCAAAAGAGCGCCAAATCACTTCATGCAAGAAATCAGTGGAGGCCCCCGAGGTGCCAATAAGCCCCGTTTCGGTCAGCCTAATGAACATTGTGTTGTCGAGGTAGCTCGGAACGTTTTTGTATCCGAAGCTAACACCTCCCCCACTTCCTTTGAGTCTTTCATCTACACGAAGTTGCTCGAAATGTTCGCGAGCGAGATACATACCGTGGGCCATGTCGCAACTGCTTGGAACATTAGGATTAGGGTAGCAGATCTTGATCCAACTAGGCTTGGAATACAGCCGAAACTCGCCCTCCTCCCGATGGCCCCCTTCCGTCCTCTTGTCGACTTCACGCATTCGTTCTAACTCTCGATCAAGGTTGCCGTCTTTACTTGGATAATAAGATCCGTTCTTTGCGGAATTGAGCTTCTTGTACTGAACAAGCACCAGACTTTGACGAGTGATATTATAGTAAATCATATCCACTCCCAGTATTCTTTCCGCAGGTTCACGGTTGGCATTGACGACCAACAGTTTCTGGCGGCGCTGACTGAATATCCGCCAGTTCACATGACGAGTTGCCTGACTCATCACGCCGAGCATGTTTTCCATATCGCGATTGATCAACTGATCTTCGTGCGCGCTAGTGCCCGGTAAGCCGTCAATAAAGTTGGGAGGAATGCTGCTATCGGCGAGAGGATCGGTAGGCGGACTCCATTCAGAGAAGCTTGTTATGTCCATCCCAGCCATGCGGCTAATTCCGATGGATGCATCGCGTTGCAGCGCCAAGGTTTGAGCTGAATTTGAATCACCAAGGTAATGCGTTCTTCTGATCCCTTCAATGGCACTCGCGAGGTCGCGCCAGTTCGGACGCAACCTGAGCATAGCCGCGACCAAATTCTTCCCAGTCTTGTCGGACTGCCAACCTTCGGGCCTGACTCGAGCTCGATACTCGGCAGCCATTGCTTCAATTAGCTGCCCCCAGGGAAGCGAGGGTTCAACCCTGTAGATCCGAGTTATTTCAATTTTCGTATTTAGATCATCCACTCTCTTGACAACTCTTGCCCACCCTAACCTGCTCACCGCAGGATTCCCTCGGTTGGAACCGGTCAAAATCAACACCAGATTAGCCTTCTTCCATTCAATTCTCCGGCGGTTTGTAAACCATGACCACTCTGGAAAATTTTCCCCGTACAGCCGTTCGTAAAATTCGATGTGTTCTTGTTCGTCCGAAGCGCACCTGATAACGGCAACCATGCGAGCATGATCGCAGAACCACGGTCCCGACTTGTGCGGAACCGGCAGATCGGCTAGGCAAGCAGACCAACGAACACCATCTCGGGTGAACGGGTGCATCCGACGCACGGGAACTGGCTGGTTCAGCCGCGCTTGCGCCACCTTCGCAGCGCCCGCCACCCGGACGATGCCAACATGCACGGCTTCACAGGCCAGCCCGTCAGCCTGCAATGGTGACGGACCCGGCGATGACCTTCTCGGCAGTCATCGGGCATCACCGCCCGAACCTCGGCGACGCCGTGCTACATCGACGGTGGCGGAAACCAGCAGCTCGCGACGGGTGCGGTCCCGTGTAGATGGGGTTCGAACCCGACCGGGGGCACTTACGGCAGCCACGGGGACCCGCCTGAACTGCAGAGACAGTTCAAATGAGCAGCTCACAGGGGTTTGGACCGACACCCCTCGCGTCGGGGATCTTCACGGTTTGCCGCAGCTTCTTCGATGACATGCCCCCCGCGCGCATGGCTGGCGTTCCGGCCGAGCGCCGCGAGGAGCTGTGCGGGCGGCCGGTATCTTGGACGGACTGTGGATCTCCGTTCGCGACTGCCGTCGACGCTTGCGCCGCTGTGGCGGGTGGTGCATGCCCGGCTGTCCTCCGGGCGACCGGTCAGCCGGGTTCGGGTGGGGCCACTGGACGCCGACCAACGCAGTGCCGTGGCGGATCTGCTCGGCATGGCTCGGCTGCCCGGCGAACACACCACCGTCTCAGTGCAGGTGCTCGACCGGATTCTGCGGGAATCGCTTGGCGTCGGTGTCCATGAGGTCGTGACCGAGCTTGTCGGCCCGGTGGGCGATCAGGCCGCTGACCGGCGTCGCGCGGCGATCGAACGTGACGAGTTGTGGTCGTGGCTGGAAGGCCATCCGGTGGTCGCCATGCAGCCAGCGCTGTCCGACTGGGTCGCGGCGGTGCGGCGGGCCGGACTCAGCGGCGGTTCGGTCACACAGACCAGGGAGGATCTCGAACGTGCGCTGAAGGTTCTCGCGGTGCTGCCCGCATCCGGCATCCCACTGCCGGTGTTGGCCGAACAGACACTGCTCGACACACACGCACTTGACGACGGCACCAGGTGTTCCGGCCTGGTGTTGCGCGCGCTGGCCGCGATCTACGACCGCCCGTCCCCCGTCGACGCATCCGAGCGGCGGGCGTTGTGGGAGCAGGCGGGCATCACCGACGACGAGTTGTCGTCGGTGGTCCTCGCCGGTGGCATGCGGGTTGATGGCGACAGCGTCGTTGGCAGGGTCCTCCGACTCTGCGCGGACGCCGGCCAGCCGAGCTCGCTCACCCTGCGCCAGATACGGGCAAGCGAGTTGACCAGTGTTCCAGAGCGCGTCTGGGTCTTCGAGAACCCGAGCATGCTCGCCCTCGCGCTCAACAGGTTCGGCGCTGCCTGCCCACCCATCGTGGTCACCTCGGGTTGGCCCAGCAGCGCCGGAGTCCTGTTCCTGCGCAAACTCGCGGCGGCAGGTTGCGAACTGCACTACCACGGCGACTTCGACGGCGAGGGGCTGCGCATCGCCGCGCACGTCATCGCCAGGACCGGAGCACGGCCATGGCGGATGAGCAGCGGCGACTACCTGGCCGCGGTCGCCGACGGCCCGCCGGTGGGCCGGACCACCCCAGTACCCTGGGACGATGAACTCGCCGAACACCTGACCCGCATGGGTACGACCGTGTCCGAAGAGCGGGTGGCCACTACTCTGCTGGACGAGCTCACCCAGCGACACCCTGCCTGACACCTGCTGGAGGCCGCTTGGAACCGGTCCGCGTCCCGCCGGAGATGTTCCGATTCACCAGCGGAGACCGAGCCGAGCTCTACGTCTCGGTGCTGCATGCCTTTGGTGAGGCCAACGAACGTCTCGAAACCGCGCTGGGACTCGACGACGTCCGCGGTCGCCTGCGTTCGGTCGGCTGGCTCGACGCGCTGGAGGACAGCGATCTGACCAGTGCGCTGGAGCAGCTGCGGGACTGGAACCTGGTCGACGTCATCCAGAACCACTCCGAGAACTACCGGACCGCAGCCGAGTACGAGCGACGCAACCTCCAGTATTCCCTTACCCGCCAAGGGGAGGCAGCGCTGGCCGGGGTCGTGCACGCGATGAGCGTGCTGGCATCGAGTGGCGCGTTGCAGACTGCCGTGCTCGATGCGATCTCGGACCGGCTGGGTGATCTGCTGGAGCACGGCGAAACCGGCTCCGACCGGCAGGTGTTCGCCATCCTCACCGAGCTGGAAAGTCACCTGGACGCCCTGCGCGGCAACACAAAGCAGTTCAACGGCGAGCTCCAGCGTCTGCTGCGGGCCGATGGCGCCGACCTGGAGACCTTCCACGAGGTCAAGGCGTCGACGGTGGCTTACCTCCAGGAGTTCGTGACCAACCTTGAGCATCGGACGCACGCCATCGCCACCCGCATCGGCCGACTCGAGGACCACGGTGTCGAGCAACTGCATCAGCGTGCGCTGGCAGGCGCGGAGCTACCGCAGCTTTCCGGTACCGACCCGGCACCGGCGTGGCTGGAACACCGGCGCGCCCGTTGGGAAGGTCTTCGCGCGTGGTTTCTTCCCTGTGACAGCACGCCGCCGAGGGTCGAGCAACTTCACCGGGTGGCGCGCCGGGCGATCGTCACGTTGCTTCAGGTGCTTGACCGGATCACCGAGTCTCGCAGGCGGGCGAGCAGCGCGGTCCTCGACTTCCGTGAGCTGGCGCGATGGTTCACCGTGGTTCCCGAGCGGGATCTGCACCGGCTGTGGTCGACGGTTTTCGGGCTCAGCTCCGCCCGGCACGCACATCTCGCCCATCACGACCCGGAGCTGGTCAGTCCGTCGGTTTCCTGGTCGGAGTCGCCTCCGGTCGAGGTCTCGCCATTGCTTCGCACGGCTGGCAGGACGGAACGGTTCGCCAGGACCGGGCGGGTGCGTGACGTCAAGGCGCTGCGGGCACAGCGTGCCGAACGCGCGCGAGCCGAACGCGCGCAGCTCGAAGCGGCGTGGAACCTGCTCGACACCGGTGGTGCCGTCCGGGTTTCCGAGTTCGGAGAACTCGATCACGGGATCTTCGAACGACTCCTCGAACTGCTGGGGCGGGCGCTCTCGAGCGCGCCCGACGAGTCCGGGACGCGACGCGGCAGCACTGCCGACGGCCGGATCGAGATCCTGCTCCGGCCACCGTCGGACTCAGCCGTCGCCCACCTGACCACACCACGCGGCGTGTTCAGCGGCCCGGACTATGAGATCGAGATCAACTCTCTTGGCGCCCGAGGGCACGCATGAGCAACCTCACCAACCAGTTGGTCATCGCCGAGCGCGAGGAGGTCGCGCGCGGAATCCGGACGCTGCTGGGCAGTCCACTGATCACCGAACGCGGTTCCCCCGAGACGTTCGATCTGGTCCGTCGACGGCACGAGCCGATCGGCAAGTGGTTCGACTACTACTGCGGCTGGAAGCTCGTCGTCGAACCACGGCTGGGTTATGCACGACTGGTCAAGGTCCGGGCCGCCACCGACGCGAGCAGACCCGCCAGGCGGCTGCGATCCGGGCGTGCGCCGTTCGACCGCAGACGGTATGTGCTGTTGTGCGTCGTGGCTGCCGAGCTGCTGGCGGCTCCGGTGACCACGATCGGTCTGCTCGCCGACCGGGTCAGCCGTGCCACCGCGACCGATCAGGTGGTCGCCGCGTTCGACACCGCCGGCCGAGGTGAGCGGATGGCGTTCGTCGACGTTCTGCGGCTGCTTGAGTCCTACGGCGTGCTTGAGGTCGTCGACGGACACACAGAGTCCTTTGTGGATTCTGATGACGCCAAGGTCCTCTACCGGGTCGATCCGACGCTGCTCTTGCATCTGCTGGCGGCGCCAACCGGACCGTCGCGACTCGCGGTGCCCGCCGAAGAGGTGCCGCTGCGGTTCGATGAGCTCGTGTCCGAGCTTTCCCGCGAGCGCCGCTACGGCACGGCGGATCGGGACGGCGGCTCGTCGGATGTGCAGCGCAACCTCTGGCTCCGGCATTCGATCTTCCGCAGGCTCGTGGATGACCCAGTGCTCTACTTCGATCAACTCATCGACGACGAGCGCGCCTACCTCGGATCTCCGACCGGCAGACAGCTGTTGCGCCGTGCCGCTGAGCAGGGCGGTTTCGTACTCGAAGAACGTGCAGAAGGAATCCTGTTCGTCGACCCGGACGGGATGGCGACCGACAGCCGCTTTCCTGACGACACCAGCAATGCCAAGGTCGCCGCATTGCTGGTGCTGGACGAGATCGACGGCCCTGTGACCAGCGAGCAGCTCGAACTGGTCGTAGCGGGGATACTCAGCAGGTTTCCACGCTGGGCCAAGACCTATCGCGGTGAGGACGGTCCCAGGCAACTCGCGGAGGATGCGGTTGAGGTGCTGGTGAACTTCGGTCTCGCAGAGGTCTCCGGCGGTCTCGTGCAGTTACTGCCCGCCGCGGCGAGGTACGCGCTCGGCACCGCCCGAACAAGCGACACCGACGCAACGGAGGCGTCATGAGCGACACTTTTTCGCTCCACGCTCGTGTAAGCCGACCGGGTGCGGGTGCCCCGCAGAACACGGAGGCATCGTGAACGCGTCGAGATGGATACCGAGCCGGGCGGGCATCCTCAATGTCTGGCGCTACTACGACGAGGTGTTCGAGTTCCACGAGGGACGTCTGCTGCTGCGCGGCCAGAACGGCAGCGGCAAGTCCAAGGCACTCGAACTGCTGCTGCCGTTCCTGTTCGACGCGAGCCTGCGGGCCCACCGGCTGTCGACCTTCGGCACCAGCGAACGGACAATGCACTGGAACCTCATGGGCGACGGTGCCTCCGGCACCACCCGCGTCGGCTACGTCTGGCTGGAGTTCCGCCTGCCTGGCGGTCCGGATCGGTGGTTCACCTGCGGTGCGAGGCTCCAGGCCAGCAAGAATACCACCACTGCGCACGCCGACTACTTCACAACCGGACAGCGCATCGGCACCGATGTCACGCTGGTCAACGACTCCGGTCAACCCCTTACCAAAGCGGTATTGGAGGAACGGCTCGGTGACTCCGGTGTTCTGCACGGCAACGCGGGCGACTACCGAGCCGCGGTCCGCTCCACTCTGTTCCCGACACTCAACGAGCAGCGCTACGACGCGCTGATCACCGCGCTTCTCCAACTGCGCACACCGAAGCTGTCGCAGCGACTCGACCCGCAACTGCTGTCCAGCCTGTTGTCCCGCGCGTTGCCTCCGCTGGGACAACAGGAGATCGCCGATCTCGCGGAAGGTTTCGAGAGGCTCGACCGGCAGCGTGAACGCCTCGCCAACCTGGACGAAGAGGTGGCTGCCACCAAGACACTTGCGTCCCGCCAGAAGTCCTACGCACAGCGGGTGCTGCGCGCCGCGGCAGGCAACCTGATCACCTCGACCACCGAACTCGACAAGCTGACGCGGACCGCCCGGGAGTCGGCCGAGGAGTACGAAGGGGTCGCCGAGGCGAAGACGAGGGCCGAGTGGCGTGCCGAAACGCTGGAACTCGACATCGAGAGCACCGAGTCGAGGATCACCGGGCTCACCGAAAGCGAAAGGTACAAGAAGGGCGAGGAGTACGACCGGCTCCGCCGGCAGACGACCGACGCGGAACTGCAAGCGACCGCGGTAGGCGAGGACGCGGCCGAGAAGCGCTCGCAAGCCGACAAGGACCGGCAGGCCGCACACGACGCCGCACGGGAGACCGACAGGCGCGCCGAGACGGCCCGAGCGCAGCAGACCGAGACCTCGCATGCCGCGACGCGCGCCGGGATGACGAGTCTGCACGACGAGATCGCCGCGTCACTCGACACGGACGTGCAGCCGCGCAGACTGCTCCGCGCCGCGGTGCGGAGCAGGCACGAACAGCTGGACGGGGTCCGTGCCGCGATCGGCACCCACGACCGGGCCGTGGAGCGCCGCACGCAGGCCGAGGACGAACTCGACCAGGCCAGGACCGTGCTTTCGCAGGCGAGGGAGCGACGGGAAGCCGCAGCCGCCCAGCACGAGGCCGCCCTCGCTCGGTTGAGTGCCCGGGTTCGCGACTGGGCATCCTGCTGCCGGGAACTTCACTTCCCCGACCCGGATGCACTGCTGGAGTTGATCGAGTCGGAGACCGGCCTGCTCACCCACGTCGACTCCGTCGCCGCCGCGGCGCTCGAGGCGATCACCCGGGACGAGACGAGCACCAGCGCCCGGCTGGACGCCGTTCGCGCGGACCGGAAACAGCTGTCGACCGAAGTCGACCGGCTCGCGGGTGAACAGGACCTGCCGCCGGATCCGCCGCTGTCGCGCACTGCCGACCGCAGCACGATGACGGGCGCACCGCTGTGGCGGCTCGTCGACTTCGCCGACACCACGAGTGAAACCGTGCACGGTCCGATCGAAGCGGCGCTACAGGCGTCGGGACTGCTCGACGCCTGGATCGGCCACAACGGAGCCGTGGCGGGCCACGACGTCTTCGCCGATCCCGCGGTATTGGCCGCTGTGCCGATGTCGCTGGCTGACGTGCTGGTTCCGGAGCAGGACGCGGAAGTGCCTGCCGATGTGGTGCGGAAGTTGCTGTCCACCGTCGCGTTCGGCGACGAGCTTCCACCCGAGCATCCAGCCGCGATCGGTGCCGACGGCAGTTGGCGGCTGGGCAACGTAACCGGAACCTGGAGCAAGGAGCACCCTGCTCACATCGGTGTTCTCGCACGCCGGCGGGCCAGGCAGCGCCGGATCGACGAACTCCGCGAACGCATCGACGAACACGACCGGCTGATCGCAAAGCACGAAGCCGCGCTGGCGGCACTACGCACTCGGCGCGATGTTCTGGACGGCGAACGAAAAGCCCGGCCCGACCATCGTGAGCTTCACGCGTCTGCGACGGACCTCAACCGTGCCGGGGCCGATGTGGATGCCGCGGATTCGCAGGTTCGGCGGTGGATTGGGGTGGTGACCGAACGCGAGAAGGACGTCAAGCAAGCCCTGCTCGCTTTGACCGCCTTGGCGGCGCAGCACAACGTACCCGCCGATCGAGCGGCAGTGGCGAAACTGTCCGACGCTGTCGGCAACTTCCAAGACCAGGCCGAAAACTGGCTGGACAGCTACGCCGAACTGCTGTCGGCTCGACGTGAGGCGAGCGCGCTCGGCGAACAGGCTCGCCGCTCCGGATCGATCGCGGAACAGCGTGAGAGTGAGGCGGGCGAAGCCGACAAGCAGCATCGTCGGCTGGTGGCGAAGCTCGAAGCGATCGAGGGCACCGTAGGTGCTGACTTTCGGCAGGTTCAGTCCGAGATCGAGGCCCTACGGCGACGGCTGGGAGACCTGCGCGGCGAGCGCGCCTCCACCCACAAGGAACTGAACCGGCTCGCCGGACGTCTCGGTGAACTTGGCGCACGCCGCACCACAGACGCCGAACACCGGGACGCGGCTGTCGAGAAGCGCGACACCATGGCCCACCGGTTCCGCCACCTGGCCACCGGAGTCTTTCCCGCCGACAGCGGTATGGATGATCTTGAGCGGTTCAAGGCGACTCTGACCTCCTCCGACGGGGTCCGCGCGACACTCGACGCCGCACGCATGGCCGCCGCGGCCTGGCCGACGCTGGCGCACGCACCGAACAACCTCGGCGACGCCGTGCACCGCTTGTCCGAGTCGGTCCACGAGTGCCGGAGCACGCTGAGTTCCAGGGCGGATCTCGACCTGGAGACCGACGAGGACGTCCAAGTCTTCACCGCCGTAGTGGACGGGGTCCGGGTCGGCGCGGCGGAGCTGCTCGCCATCCTGCGCGCCGAGGCGGAACGCAGCCGCCATGAGATCACCGAGCGGGAACGCGAGCTGTTCGACAAGACCCTCACCGGCGGCACCCGTCGTCATCTGGCCGACCGGATCCGCCAGGCCACCGAACTCGTCGACGGCATGAACGCGCGACTGGAACGTGTGCGCACGGCGTCGAACGTCGCTGTCCAGCTCGTCTGGCAGGTGGCGCCCGATCTGCCGGCAGGCACCAAGGCCGCGCGGGATCTGCTGCTCAAGGACCCGGTACGGCTGACCGAATCCGACCGCGAGTCGCTGCACCAGTTCTTCCGGGACCGCATCGAACAGGCCAAGGCCGACGGCACCGCTGCCAGCTGGGAACAGCAGCTGGCGCAAGTCTTCGACTACACCTCCTGGCACCGGTTCGTGGTCAAGGTCGACCGCGCCAACGGGGCGGGGTGGCAGCTGCTGACCAAGAAGCTGCACGGCGCGCTGTCCGGCGGTGAGAAGGCCATCGCACTGCATCTGCCCCTGTTCGCGGCTGTCGCCGCCCACTACGAAGCCGCGCCGGAGGCACCCCGTCTCATCCTGCTCGACGAGGTGTTCGTCGGCGTGGACAGCATCAACCGCGGCCAGGTGTTCGCGCTGTTGTCCGCACTCGACCTCGACCTCATGCTCACCTCCGACCATGAGTGGTGCACATACGCCGAGCTGAGCGGCATCGCCATCCACCAGCTCATCACCGGCGATGACAGCGACGCGGTCACCACTGCCCGCTTCACCTGGAACGGCCACGACCTCGCGCCGGACGGAGACGAACCCTAATGGCTCGTACGGCCCACCGGTGGCTCCGGCGGGCCAGCCCCTCCGCAGACTGGAGATCGTCGTACACATGACCCACCGTCGAGTTGCGACAAATCGATAGGGTTACCGCGATGACCGCACGTACACCGTCTTCCGCCGACAGTGATATCTCCGTCGGAGATCTGATTGCCCGCGCCGGGGATCTCAAGGGCGAGCTCGTGGCGTTCGCCCAAAGCCCTCGCTTCGCGCGGCGATTGGACGCCGTGCTTCGAGGCGGCCGATCGCTACGGCGATCTCGACGAGAGCACGGCCGTCCTCGCCATCGACTACTTCGCGTTGCAGCACCGCCTGTCCGACGGCCGCACCGTGCTCGAACGGTTCGTCGCGCAGCGGCGACCGCCGCTGCCGGATGCTGAGCGGGAGATGCTGCTCGGGTGGCACGACGTCGTCGAGGCGTGGTTCGACGGTTCGACGGGGACGCCGTCGTGCTGCACAACCTCGTCGACGACGTGGTCTACAGCGTCTACTCGAACATGGGACGAAAGGCGCTCACCAAGCTCCGTGCGGGCATGTTCCTCGTCGGACGGATCGTACGCTGCACCCCGGGACCGACGCCTGGCTGGTGACCGGGCACTTCTCCATTTTCCCCAAGTCGGCGCGGCGGCAGATCGCCCAGGCCGCCGTGGAACAGCTCACCGCCTATCCGGAACTGCTCTGCCGCAACCCGGCCATGCTCCGGAGAGCCTGGGAGATTCAGAACGAACATCGCGCGGACTTCATCGACCAGGTCGGCACCGACATGATCGTGCTGCCACCGGACGAGGCGCAGGAGACGTTGCGCGAGCACTACCGCCGCCAACGGCAGCGGGCGCTGGCCAACCTCGATGAATGAACTGTCAAGCGAGCCGCGAAAACCGGTCCAGCACCCGAGCAACTGGCGCAACTGTCTGATGAAATGCCGGCGTCCGGCAGCGTCGCACTGATCTACGACGAGGTCTCGCTGAACTTCTCCGCGCCACCCGATAGCGATGGCTCAGGACAACCAGCGGGTCAGGCCGTCCCAGGTGGACGGCGGAGTCACCCCGGACGGTGACCGGCCCAGGTAGGTGACATACGCGGCGTGCAGCCACGACTCGACGGTACCTGGCCGGAACTCCAGATCGGCAAAGGAAACCAGGCCCTTCGCGTGCTTCCCCTTGCAGCGAGCGCGAAGCTCAAGCGTGGCGTCGTCCTCGACGAGTCCGGTCACGACGACCGGGTTACCCAGCAACGTGGCGGGAACCGGGAAGTCGATCTCCTCGTCCAGCACGGTCTGGAACGCGGTCATCTGTTCGGCTTCGCCGTAGGCGTCGGTGAGAATGACCTCGATGTCGTCACGCAGTCGCGCTTGGGCCTCCTGCCCACCACCGCCCAGCCGGGCGAGGCGGGTGTTGATACCGACCTTGTCGAAGGCGATCCACGCAGCCTCGTCGTCGCCGCAGTCCTCAACCGGTGCGTCGCCACGGCCGTCCACGCAGATCGGGTCAGTGGCGGCTGGTGCCGGCTCGACGACTTTCTCCAGGGTGATCTCGTGCCGCCAGTCGTCCCCGAAGTCGTAGGTGTAGGTGATGGGTTTGCGGGTGCGGGCGAACGCGGTGGCAAGGGTGATCTCGTGTTCGTCGTACTCGAAGTCGAAGTACGGGTCGCCGTACCGGCGCCGTCCGACAGTGAACCCGTGGAGGTGGTCGTCGTCCCAGGCGAAGGCGACCTGGATGACCTCGTGCAACTCGCCCAACGTGGCGGATGCCGACATGAGCACGCGGCGCCAGCACGCCGGCCGCACATGCTGCAGAGCGATCTTGAGCTGGTACGTCCCGTCTTCTTCCGCGTCGTCGGACGAGCCGAGCAACGCCACTCCTCGGGTGCCGATCACCGACAGGGCCCAGCGGCCAAGAGGAGTGATCCGCCGCCCCGGCGTGCCGGTGACGGTGCCGAAGGCCGCCAGCAGCTCCAACGTCACCTCCGCCGGATCGCGTACGCCGAACCCGCGAGCGAATGTCCTGTACAACTCGTACCCCGCATCGAGGATGGCGTGACTGATCGCAGTCGCCAGCTCGGCGCGGGTCGGCTCCGGGTCGCTCGCCAACACGGTCAGGGCGAGCCTGCCGATCTCCAGCCCCTCCGACCCCTCATCGTCGTCGAACAGGCCGGTCAGGGCTGCCGCGAAACCCCGGGTCCAGAGGTCGAGTACCTCGTCGGCGTTGGCGGACCGCCAGCCCGTCAGGGCCGACGCCGGCACGGCGCGACCGCCATCGATGGACAGCAGCCCCGCGCCGAGTGCCGCCGTCCACGGCCAGTGCAGCGCGGGCACATCCGCCGCGCTGCGCACCCGCTCCGGCAACTCGATGCCCAGCGCACGGCCCGCCGCCGGCACGTCCGCCCGGCGCAGCACACCTTTGGCCGTCACAGCCCGGCCCGTGTCGACCCAACCCGCCAGGACAACCGCGTCCCGCAATGCCGGACACTCACGCGCCGACCCGGCAAGATCATCAACAAGATCGTCGCTGCCCATCGGGCAAAGGGTAGTACCACCCCACGACCATCGACCAAGCGACCAGACGCGCTGCACCCCACGCCAGTTCGGAATCGTGTGGCCTAGCTGGCGACTGCCGCTGCGCGGATTCGGCCAGTGCTTCACGGGTATCGCAGTCACCAAGCACCATCGCCCCTGCTGCTGCGACGACGCACTACCTCCAGCGTGGCGGAAACCAGCAGCTCACGGTGCTCGCGGGATCGTGTAGACGTCGTACGAATCGCACCGGGGGCACTCACGGCCTTTCGCCTCCTTGGCCACTTCCTTCCGAAATCCGGCGTCAGCGGCCGGCTGCGGTTCATGCTTGCGCCGCAACGGTTTCCGGGTTCACGTCGTGGTGAGTCCGAGTGCGAGCGACGCGGTTGCCAGCAGGAGGAACGCCGCGGGGTAGGGCACGTCGGAGTGGCAACGGGCGCGCATGACGGTGGTGACGGCGCCGATGAAGTACAGGAAGAGCCCGGCTGCCGCGGCGATTCCGATCCACGGCACGGCGATGCCGGCCATGAGACCCAGGGCGCCCGCCGTCTTCACCGCGCCCAGCGGGTAGATCCACGAGTGCGGCAGGCCGTACTTCGACATGTTTCCGAGAACCCACTTGGAGCGGGCGAAATCGACGGCCGCGGCCGCGAGGTTGCACAGGGCGGTCATGATCGTCACGGTGACGTAGGCGGTGAACACGCGCTGCTCCTTTCCGTGCGGGCGGAGGATGTTGGCCGATCGACGCTTCAACCGTGACGCGCTGCCGGATCGGCGTCCAATACCTGTGTCTATAACCTGTAGGAATGGACGTGGACACCCGGCTGGTGCGCTACTTCGCCGCGGTCGCCGAGGAGGGCAGCCTCACGCGCGCCGCCGAGCGCCTCTACGTCTCGCAGCCGGCGTTGACCAAGCAGATCAAGCAGTTGGAGGCCCTGCTCGGGGTGCGCCTGTTCACGCGGTCACGCACCGGGATGGCGCCGACCGAGGCGGGACAGGTCCTCGCGGAGCGGGCGCCCGCGTTGCTCGCCACCTGCGACGAGGCGTTGCGGGACACCAAGAGCGCGGCACGCCGGGCGGCGCGGGTGCTGCGGATCGGCTTCCTCGCCAGCGCCGCCAACGAGCCGACGCAGGACATCATCGCCAGGTTCGGCGTCGTGCGGCCGGGATGGCGGGTGGACATGCGGCAGGCGGCGTGGTCGGAGCCGACCGCGGGGCTGTCCGAAGGCGAGGTCGACGCCGCCCTGCTGCGGCTGCCGTTCCCGGGGCAGGAAGCACTGCGCGTCGAAGTCCTGCTCACCGAGCCCCGTTGCGTCGCGTTGCCCGCGAACCACCCGCTGGCGACCCGCGACGCGATCCCCTTCCGCGAGCTGTGGGACGAGCCGTTCGTCGCCGCGCCGCCCGAGACCGGCGCGTTCCGCGACTACTGGCTGGCCGCCGACGAGCGCGACGGTCGCCCTCCGCGCATCGGCGCGTCCACCGACCAGCCCGACGACTGGCTCCAGGCCATCGCCAACGGCTACGGCGTCGCCCTCGCCCCCGAGTCCGCCGCGCGCTTCTACTCGCGTCCCGGCGTCGTCTACCGGCCGGTCATCGGTGTCAGCCCCAGCCGCGTCGGCATCGTCTGGCCACCGGCCGCCGACACGAACCCGGTGGTCCAGGACTTCGTCGCCTGCTGCCTGGAGGCCGTGGGGAAGACTCGGGAGCGGTGAGCGATGGCAATCGAACACGGGGTGTTCGATGCAGCCGTTGTTAACATTCACTTCCGCATCTGGATTCGGACCTGGAGGCCGGTGTGGCCCGCAAGCGGCTTACGCGCGAGGAGAGCAGGCAGGAGACCCGGGCGCGGCTGCTCGAGTCGGCGGCGGAGCTGTTCGCCGAGCGCGGAGTCAACGGAGCGTCGGTCGAGCAGATCGCCGAGCGCGCCGGCTACAGCCGCGGCGCCTTCTACGGCAACTTCGCCGACAAGCACGAACTGGTGGTCGAGCTGCTCAGGCAACGGACGCTGCGGGAGCTGGACGAGGTCACCGCCATCGCGCGGGAGCCGGAACCGTTCGCGGCGTTGCGCGAGTGGCACAAGGAGCGGGCCGAACACCTGGTCGGCTGGCTTTCGCTGCGGGCGGAACTGCTCCTCTACGCGTTGCGCACCCCCTCCTTCCGGCCGCAGATGGCGGAGCGGGAACGCATCGCCCGGGACGCGCACGCGGGCAGCATCGAAGCCACCTTCGCCTCCCTCGGCGTCGAACCGCCCGCCGACCCGGCCTTCTTGGCGCTGATCGTGCACGCCCTGGAGGACGGGCTGCTGGTCCAGCGGCTGCTGTCCCCGGACGAGGTCTCCGACGAGGTGGTCGTCGACGCGGTCGAGCTGCTGATGCGCTCGTGGTCGGCGGCCGGGGCGGCGAAGGGCGACACCTGAGCCCGAGCACCCGTCCAGGGGTGCGATCAGGCCGCCGGGGTCACGAAGAGATCACTTCGGGGCCGCCGCGGTGGCCCGCGCCGGAGATCGGATCGGGGGCATGGCACCCTGGTAGAGCTGACCCTGCGGGTACGGCTGTGCAGGTGCGCCCCGGGATGACGTGACCGGGCGATGACCAGGAGTGGTTGAGTGTTCGACTTTATCCTCTATCCGGTGTCGGCCATCTTGTGGTTCTGGCACAAGATCTTCGGCTTCGTGCTCGGCCCGGACAACGGCTTCGCCTGGGCGCTGTCGGTGTTCTTCCTGGTCTTCTCGCTGCGCGTGGTGCTGCTCAAGCCCGCCATCAGCCAGATGCGCGCCGGCCGCAAGATGCAGAAGTTCGCCCCGCAGATCCAGAAGCTGCGGGAGAAGCACAAGAACGACCGCCAGCGCATGGCGCAGGAGATGCAGAAGCTGCAGTCCGAGCACGGGGTGAACCCGCTCGGCGGCTGCCTGCCCGCGCTCCTGCAGATCCCGGTGTTCCTGAGCCTGTTCACCGTGCTGCGCGACTTCAAGCCCGGCGCGCCCAGCAACTACATCTTCGACGCCGACGGCGTCCGCTCGTTCGTCGAGGCCGACATCTTCGGGGCCAAGCTGTCGAACTGGATCGTCCAGTCCGACCAGGAGCTCGCGCTGTTCGGCACCACGCGGACCGACATGATCATGGTCGGCGTGCCGCTGATGATCATCGCCTCGGTCGCCACCTTCTTCTCGATGCGCATCTCGATGAAGCGGCAGACCGAAGCGGCCATGGCCAACCCGCAGACGGCCATGATGGGCAAGCTGATGATGTACATCGCGCCCGTCGGCGCGATCGTGTCGGGCCCGTTCCTGCCGATCGCGGTGCTGCTGTACTGGATGGCCAACAACTTCTGGACCCTGGGCCAGGCGCACTTCCTGACCAACAAGATCGACCGCGAGGAGCAGAAGGCCAAGGAGGCCGAGATCGCGGCGAAGAAGGAGGCCCCGCGGCCCAAGCCGGGGCAGAAGCCCACCGCGAAGCAGTCGCAGGCGGTGGTCCAGTCGCCGGACTCGAACGGGACCGAGACGGCGACCGCGGAGAAGACCGGCGGCGGTGCGCAGAGCAAGTCCGCCAACGGGCAGCGCGCGGGCGGCAGGCCCGGCGGCAAGAAGACGCAGTCGAAGAACCGGCCCGGCAAGCAGGCCGCCTCGGCGAAGAAGGGGCAGCGGAAACGACGCTAGGCGCGTCGAGTGATGTGCGTGGGCCCGCGATCCGAACGGATCGCGGGCCTTTTCGCGTACGGGTGGGTGGGGCGTGCGGGCGCTCGGGCGGGCGCGGTGCGGAACCGACGCGGGAGCCTTGTCAGAGCATGTCGGCCAGGAAGAGGTGACGTGGGCTCACTGGTGTGTTCACGGGTGAGCCCAAGCGCCTGAGGGCGCCCGGACAGTACGAGGGCTCACCAGGCCGCCCTCGTGGCGGCGCATGGCCCGACAGGGCGCGCGGCGGGCGTGAGGGGCGACAGCCGTGCCTGCCGGATGCCAGGGCTGACAGGGCGCCCGTGAGGCGCGACAGCGTCCCCGACGAGAGGGCTGACAGGGCGCCCGGCGAACGAGGCCCGACAGCGCTCGGCGCGCGCGGGCTGACAGCGCGCCCCGAGGCGAGGGCTGACAGCGCCCCGCCGACGCGAGGGCCGACAGGACGCCCTTTAACACACGGCCAACCCGAACCCGGCCGCCGACACGACGAAGGGGCCCGGCGGACGCCGGGCCCCGCCTGTCTCCGCTCGTCAGGCCACCGGGGTGGCGACGACTATGCGGTTCTCGTCGTAGCCGGTATCGCCGCCGACGTAGCGGCCGCCGCAGGTGACCAGCACCAGCCGGTGCGCCCCGCCCTGGCCGAACAGCTCGGCCGCGCGCTGGGGCAGGCTCTCCTTGTCCACTGTCACGATCTCCGACACGCGGTAGCGCCAGCTCCTGCCGTCGTCGTCGGCGACGGTGACCTCCTGCCCGGCCGAGCTGTCCCACAGCTCGGCGAACGGGCCGGTGGTGCCCTTCCAGTTCACGTGCCCGGCGAGGACCGTGGCGCCCTTCGGGGAGTCCAGCCCCGCGCCCCACCAGGTCGCTTCGGTGACCCCGTCGGGCACCGGCAGGGTCCCGGAGCGGTCGAGCTCCTTGCGCACCAGCTCCGCCGTGCCTCCTCGCGGCAGGCGGACGGTGCCCGGCGGTTGCCCGGCGGGGACGTGCACCGGCTGCGGCGGGAGGGCTTCCTCCGCGACGGGCGGCGGGGCGGGCCGTTCAGCGGCGGGAGCAGGCCCGGCTGCCAGCGGCCGCGGCTGCGTACCTCCGGAGAGCAGGGTGGTGGTGACCACGCCGACGACCGCCACCACCGCGACCACGCCCACCGCGAGCAGCGTGACCAGGCGACGCCTGCTGGGTCGCACGACTCACCTCCGCCCGTTCGCCGAACCCGCCCGGCGGCGCAGCGCGAACCCGCCGAAGGCGGTCGCGACCAGCGCCAGCGCACCGGCGGCGAGCAGGCTCATCTCGCCGAACTCGACGGTCTCACCGGTGGGCGCGCCCGGGTCGCCTGCCGGGATGCGGATGGGCACGGTGGGGGTGTTCGCCTGGTTCGACAGGCTCAGCTCGAGCGTCTGGCCCGGCTGGAGGGTGCCCGCGACCGAAGGCGGGTTGGCCGCGTCGAACGCGTCCTCGTAGCCCTTGGCCGGTGCGACCTCGGTGATCACGATGTCCTGCGGCGTCTTGAGGTCCGGTACGGAGACCGTGCCGTCGGTGCCCGTGGTGACCACGGCGGGCTGCCCGTCCGGCCCGAGCAGCTCGGTGCCGTCCTGGCGCAGCGCGGGCTTGCCGTCGGCGGCGGTGATGCGAAGCGCGACGCCGGCGATGGCGGCCTGGCTCTCGGCGTCGACCTTGCCGACGTGCACGGCGCCAGGCGCGGTGACCGCCGTCGTGGCGTCCTCGATCGTGAGCTGCTTCTCGCCGCCGGTGGAGACCACGCGCTGGGTGCTGTCGGGCTGGTTGACCGCCTCCTGCACGTACGGCCGGTCGGCCGGGGCGGAGAGTACGCCGGTGATCTTGGGGTTCGGCCCGGTCGGCGTCACCTTCAGCGCCAGCGGCCCGCCGTCGGCGGGTGTGGTGACGGTGCCGTCCTCGGCCAGGCCCTCGACCTCGGCGTCGGTCGCGGTGAGCTTGACCGGGACATCGCCGACGCCCTTGCCGTCGGCGCGCTGCACGGTCAGCGTCCACTCGGCGGCCTGGCCGATGGTCTGGGGCTGCTCGGGGGCGGTGAGCCCGGCCTCCCACGGACCGCGGTTGGCGACCGCCTCGTCTTGCAGCTCGGTGACCGCGTCCTTGACCTGCTGCGGGAGCTTGGCGAGGTGTCCCTCGACGTCGTAGCCGATGTCCTTGAACCCGCGGTCCGGGTTCAGATCGTCATGGCCTTCACGCGGAGCCGAGGTCCGCGAGTGCAGCAGGTGCGCCAGCGCCGCGGCCTTGTCGGCGTCCTGCGTGGTGCCGTAGCGAAGGAGGAGGTAGGAGATGTCGGCCGCGACGTCCTCGGCGATCGGCTCGCCCCACTTGGTCTTCAGCTCGTCGCCGGGCTTGTACTCCTCGCCGCTGCCGGGCGCGGTCAGCGCGAACTGCACGCACCAGACCTGACGGCCGTTGACGACGTAGGAGCCGAGCCAGTCGCGCTCCGGCTGCGGGTTTCCAACGTAGGGCTGACCGGGGCTGGTTTCGTGGCCGAGTCCTTCCTGCGGATCGGCCAGAGCAGCCCCTGGCGTCGCCAGGAGCGTCCCCCCTGCGAGCACGGCGGACCCCAGTACCGCCGTGACCAACTTCCTGAACGTGCGCATGCGAGCTCCAGTCTCGGTCGCGGAAGACAAGGGGCGTCGCGGTGCTCGCTGCATACTTCGCTTTCCCCGAAGCGCTTACCCCTGGCAGTGAGCAAAGGACACCCGCCGTGATACTTCCGGTTACGGAACGTGTCTACAAGAGTCCATTCGGTTGATCGAAAGGAGCTACGGAGAGCAGCGGAGCGAACAGCGGATCGACGTCTGTCGTCGCCCGTTCAGCCGCAGGTGAGCGCTGGTTCCGACGGATTCCGGTCACATGCCGCAACGGGAGTCCGAGGTTGGCGACGCAACGTGATCGTTACGCGCGTCCAAACCGATACGGGGTAGTTTTGCAACGCGGTGGGGCGCGCGTGCCGATCGAGAGTAAAGTCTGCTTTACCCGACTCGGGAACTGATCGGTGGGTCCGATCGTTGGTACCGGTGACGGCGCAAACACGCCCAGGAGGATGAGTTGCGCACAACGAGCAACCCCGCGTTCAAGAACCTGCCGACGACCGGCGGGTACGCGAACTTCAACCACGGCCAGGGACAGGGCGGCTACGGCACCCCCTTCGGCCAGGCGCCGGCTGCGCCGCCGCAGACCGCGCGTCCGATGACCATCGACGACGTGGTCACCAAGACCGCCATCACCCTCGCGCTCGCGGTGGTCACCGGTGCGGCGACCTACCTGATGGGTCCGGCCGCGCTCGGGCTCGCGCTGCCCGCGGCGATCATCGGGCTGGTGCTGGCGATGGTCGTCATCTTCAAGAAGAAGGTCAGCCCGGCGCTGATCATCGCCTACTCGGCGGTCGAGGGTGTGTTCCTCGGCGGTATCAGCTACCTGTTCGCGATGCTGGTCGGCAACCCCGGCATCGTCATGCAGGCCATCGCGGGCACCATGGGTGTCTTCGCGGCGATGCTGGTGGTCTACAAGACCGGTGCGATCCGTGTCACGCCGAAGCTGACCAAGTGGATCATCGGCGCGGTCGCCGGTGTCGCGGTGCTCATGCTGGTCAACCTGATCGCGAGCTTCTTCGTGTCAGGTGGCCTGGGGCTGCGCGACGGCGGTGCTCTGGCGATCGGCTTCAGCCTGCTGTGCATCGGCATCGCGGCGTTCAGCTTCCTGCTGGACTTCGACGCCGCCGACCAGGCCATCAAGGGCGGCGTGGACGCCAAGTTCGCGTGGTACATCGCCTTCGGCCTGATGACCACGCTGGTGTGGCTGTACCTGGAGATCCTGCGGCTGCTGTCGTACTTCCAGAACGACTAGCGGCCGGCTGACCGCCGGCGGTCGGCGTGGTCGCGATTGCGGCTGGCTGGTGCCGGCGGTAGCAACCAGGCGGTTCGAGGCGCCGTCCTCCGCAAGGAGGGCGGCGCCTCGTTTGTGTATATCGGGCCTTGTTTTTCTCTATCCGGCCTTGTTCGGGGCGGGCGAGGTGGTGCGCGTGCGCACGTGCGGACTCTTCTTCATCAGGCAGGCTTTCCTTGGTGGCGCGAGCCCTTTCAGACACTGCCGCGTCTGTCTTGTCGTCGTGAGGCCAGTCTTCGTCTTGCGGACCTTGGTTTCGGGGCCAGGAGCAACGTTGTGCCGGACCGGATGGGAGCTTGCGGCTTGGCGGCGGCTGGCCGTGGTAGTTCCGAGAGCGCGTGCCGCGTGTCCCGGACACGCCCCGGCGTGTCCGGCCTGCCGACGAGCGCGAGTGCCGCGCGCCGCCGACACACCCCGGAGTGACCGCCCCGCCGACCAAGCGCGAACGCCCCGCCCCCGACACGGCGGGGCGTGTCTGACCTGTCGACGAATCCCGAGTGCCGCGACTCCCTGACACGCGCCTGCGTGTCGGGCCTGCTGGCAAGCGCCGAGTGCTGCGTGTTGCCGACTCGCGCCCGCGTGTTGGAGCTGCTGACGAAGAGCGGGGTGCCGCGCGCCTCGACATGCCATCGGCGTGTCCACCCGCCGATCCGCGCCTGAGTGTCCGACCGCAGCGGTCCGACACTCAGGCGCGTGTCAGGAAGCCGAGCACCGAGCACCCCGTGTCGCCGACACGCCCCGGCGTGTCCGACCTGCCGGTGAGGGCCGAGCGCAGCGTTGCCCGACGCGCCCCGGCGCGTCGGACCCGCCGACGAGCGCGAGTGCCGCGCGCCGCCGACACGCCGTCCGCGTGTCGGCCCAGGCCCCGCAGGCGTCCGCTCGAGTACGTGGAACGGCCGCCCGCAGGCCCCGGCTGGAGTCCCGCCGAGGCGCACCCAAGCCCCCCACACGCCGCAGCGCCCGGCCCCCTGCGGGGAACCGGGCGCTGCGCGTGACCGGGCCGGTCGTCAGCTCAGGCGCTCGACGACCATGGCCATGCCCTGGCCGCCGCCGACGCACATGGTCTCCAGGCCGAACTGCTTGTCGTGCCACTGCAGCGAGTTCAGCAGCGTCGTCGTGATGCGGGCACCGGTCATGCCGAAGGGGTGGCCGACGGCGATGGCGCCACCGTTGACGTTCACCTTCTCCAGCGGGATGCCCAGGTCCTGGTAGGACGGGATGACCTGCGCGGCGAACGCCTCGTTGATCTCCACCAGGTCGATGTCGCCGACCGACAGGCCCGCGCGCGCCAGGGCCTGCTTGGACGCCTCCACCGGGCCAAGCCCCATGATCTCCGGCGAGAGGCCCGAAACACCGGTCGAGACGATCCGCGCGAGCGGCGTCAGGCCGAGCTGCCTGGCCTTGGTGTCGCTCATGATCACCACGGCTGCGGCGCCGTCGTTGAGCGGGCAGCAGTTGGCCGCGGTGATCCGGCCGTCCGGGCGGAACACCGGCTTGAGGCCCGCGACGCCCTCCTTGGTCACCCCGGCGCGCGGACCGTCGTCGGCGTCGACGACCTTGCCCGACGGCGTGGTGACCGGCACGATCTCCCGCGCCCAGAACCCGTTGGCGATGGCCTTCTCCGCGAGGTTCTGCGACCGCACGCCGAAGTCGTCCATCTCGTCGCGGCTGATCCCCTTGAGCCGCGCCAGGTTCTCGGCGGTCTGGCCCATCGGGATGTAGACGTCGGGGAGGGCGTCGAACTCGCGCGGGTCGGTCCAGGAGTCCGCGCCCTGCTCGGCGGTGCGCTGCGTGCGCTCCTGGGCGTCGTCGAACAGCGGGTTGCGGGTGTCCTCCAGCGAGTCGGAGTTGCCCTTGGCGAAGCGCGAGACCATCTCCACGCCCGCGCTGATGAACACGTCGCCCTCACCGGCCTTGATCGCGTGCAGCGCCATCCGCGTGGTCTGCAAGCTGGAGGAGCAGTACCGGGTGACGGTGGTGCCGGGCAGGTGGTCGTAGCCGAGCAGCACCGACACCACCCTGGCCATGTTGAAGCCCTGCTCGCCGCCGGGCAGACCGCAGCCCAGCATCAGGTCGTCGATGTCGGACGGGTCCAGCTCGGGAACCTTGTCCAGCGCCGCGCGGACGATCTGCGCCGTCAGGTCGTCCGGTCGGACGTCCACCAGCGACCCCTTGCCCGCGCGGCCGATGGGGGAGCGTGCGGTGGCGACGATCACTGCTTCGGTCATGGGGAACTCCTTCGTACGCCGAGAAGTGGCACTGCGTGTCGTTGGGCTCGGTGGAGTCACTGTATGTCCGCGACGACCATATTCGCGGTGATGCCCGTCACGGGCAATGCCCCGACCGACCGTTAAGTATGGACACAGGCGCGCCGTACCGGCGAGACCGACGCGGGTGGCTCGCGCAGCCGGCCGTCCCGGCTCAGCTCTCGGTGTCCGTGCGGCTCCTCAACCTGCGGTTGAGCCGCGCGACGATGCGGCTGGTCGGCCGCCTGGCCTCCGCCGCCGCGGACCGCGTGGGCGCGGTCGGCAGCGGCCCGCCCGCCCACTCGCCGAGCGCCGCGCACACCGCGGGCAGCAGGATCTCGGCAGCCGCCTGGTAGCCGGCGGCCGACGGGTGGAAGCGGTCCGGGCTGAAGAACTCGGCCGGCCTGGCGAGGAACTCCGGCGACAGCAGGTCCGCCAACGGCACCGCGTGCCCACCGTTGGCCTCGACCTCCCGGCGCTGGGCGCGGCCCAGGGCGAGGCTCCACGAGCTCGCGAGCGACCGCAGCGGCTGCGGGATGGGACGGATCGAACCGAGATCGGGGCAGGTGCCGACGACCACCGCCACCCCGGCCTCGGTCAGCCGCCGGACCTCGGTGCCGAGCATCTCGGCGCAGGTCGAGACCGACAGCCGGGACGTGACGTCGTTGGCCCCGATGATCACCAGCGCCAGCCGCGGCGGTTGCGGCAGCAGCGCGTCGACCTGGGCGTGCAGCTCCTGGGACGTCGTGCCGACGATCGCGTGTGTGCGCAGGGACACCGGCCGGTCCAGCTCGGCGGCCAGCCCGCGCGCGATCAGCACGCTGAGCAGCTCGTCCGGGAAGTTCACGCCCAGACCGGCCGCCGCGGAGTCGCCCAGGACCGCGAGGTCGAGCGGCTGCGCGCCTTCGGGCAGTTCCGAGCGGGGCACCGGGCCGACGCCTTCGGGCAGGTGGATGCCGTCCGCGCGCAGCGGCATGTTCGACGGCGGGCCGATCACCCGCCTGGCGTAGCGGGACTGGCCGTTCAGCAGTCCCCACGCCGCCCCGGAAAGCCCGCCCGCGGTCCCGGCGGCCAGCATGGCGAGTCGAAGCGCTCTCAGCGCGATCATGCCTCCCCCTTCACCGGACGCGAACCACCCGCACCGCTCGGTGCGCTCACCATGGAAGACGCCGCAGGTGCGAAATTCGTTCCCGAAGTAAGTGTCGTGACAGTTCTGCACGATGTTGCGCGCGCCGCACCACGCAGTCCCCGACCGACGCCGACGACCGCCCGATCGCCCCGCCGCTGCCCGCCCGATCCTCGCCCCGCGGCCCAGCGCGCAGCCGGTTCCTGCCGTACCGTTCCCCGACCGCGTGGTGTCGCGGGCGCGTTAACGGCGGTACAACCAGGTGCGATTAGGCTCCGCAGCACGGACGCGAGATGAAGGGTGAGGATCCCCGCGTGGACTACGTCGAGCACATCGCCGATCTGGTGGGCAACACTCCGTTGGTACGGCTGAACTCGCTGGCCAAGGGGGCGACCCCCGTCTTGGCCAAGGTCGAGTACATGAACCCCGGCGGCAGCGTGAAGGACCGCATCGCGCTGCGGATGGTGGAGGCGGCCGAGGCCTCCGGCGAGCTCCGGCCGGGCGGCACGATCGTCGAGCCCACCTCCGGCAACACCGGCGTGGGGCTTGCGATGGTCGCCCAGCGCAAGGGCTACCGGTGCGTCTTCGTCTGCCCGGACAAGGTCAGCGAGGACAAGCGCAACGTGCTCGCGGCGTACGGGGCCGAGGTGGTGGTCTGCCCGACGGCGGTCCCGCCGGAGCACCCGGACTCCTACTACAGCGTCTCCGACCGCCTGGTCACCGAGATCGACGGCGCCTGGAAGCCCAACCAGTACGCGAACCCGGCCAACCCCGAGTCGCACTACCACTCCACCGGCCCCGAGATCTGGCGCCAGACCGAGGGCCGGGTCACCCACTTCGTCGCCGGCATCGGCACCGGTGGCACGATCTCGGGCACCGGCCGCTACCTCAAGGAGGTCTCCGACGGTCGGGTGCAGATCATCGGCGCCGACCCGGAGGGTTCGGTGTACTCCGGCGGTGTCGGCCGCCCGTACCTGGTCGAGGGCGTGGGCGAGGACTTCTGGCCGGACACCTACGACCGCGACATCTGCGACCAGATCGTGGCCGTCTCCGACGCCGACTCCTTCCACGTCACGCGCGACCTGGCCCGCGAGGAGGCCCTGCTGGTGGGCGGCTCCTGCGGGATGGCGGTGGCGGCGGCGCTGAAGATCGCCGAGACCACCGGCCCCGACGACGTCATCGTCGTGCTGCTGCCCGACGGCGGCCGCGGCTACCTCACCAAGGTCTTCAACGACTCCTGGATGGCCTCCTACGGCTTCCTCTCGCCCGACCACGCCGGCGGCTCGGTCGGCGACGTGCTGCGCCGCAAGGACGGCACGATCCCCGAGCTCGTGCACGTGCACCCGAACGAGACGGTCGCCGAGGCGGTGGCGATCCTGCGCGAGTTCGGCGTCTCGCAGATGCCGGTCGTCAACGCCGAGCCCCCGGTGATGGCGGCCGAGGTCGCGGGCGCGGTCAACGAGCGCGACCTCCTCGACGCGCTGTTCGCCGGCCGCGCGAATCTGGCCGACCGGGTCGAGCTGCACATGTCCCCGCCGTTGCCGACCATCGGCGCGGGGGAGGAGATCAGCTCCGCGATGGGCGCGCTAACCAACGCCGACGGCGCCATGGTGCTCATCGACGGGAAGCCGGCCGGTGTGGTGACCCGCCAGGATGTGCTCGGTTTCATCGCCGGAAGATGACGAGTTGTTACGTATCGGCACTACTCTGCTCAACGATCGGCTAGCGTGTGTGATCGCACGCCCCCGACCTTTGCTTTTCCATGCCTTAGGGAGTTAGGAAGCCCGATGACCTCTCCGCAGCCGCCGGAAGGTGGCCAGCAGCCGCAGGGATCCGGCCAGCAGCCGGGCGGCGCTGACCAGAACCCGGAGTCGACCCAGATGATCTCGTCGCGGATGGATCCGCAGCAGGGCGAGCAGAGCGGGGCGGACGCGACGCAGGTCGTCCGGCCGGCCCAGCAGCCGGCCGCTCAGCAGCCGCCGTCGGACTCGACGCAGGTCGTTCCGCCGTCGATGCAGCCGCCGCAGCCGATGTACGAGCAGCCCGGCCTGGCCGGTCAGCAGCAGGCCCAGCAGCCCGCGTTCGGGCAGCAGCCCGCCGCGCCGCAGAGCCAGCCCGGCGGCTTCCCGGCGCAGCCCGGCACGCCCGGCGGCGGGTTCCAGGCTCCGCAGGCGACGCCGCAGAGCGGCTTCGGCGCCCCGGCGCCGCAGGCCGGCTACGGCCAGGCTCCTTACGGCCAGTCGCCGTACGGGCAGCAGCAGGGTCAGGGGCAGGGCAGCAAGGGGCTGGCGATGACCGCCGGCATCATCGCGATCGTCATCGGTGGTCTGGGCACCATCGGCTACCTGGTCTCGACGCTGATGCTCGGCGGGCTCAGCGCGCAGTACGAGCAGGCCGAGCGGGCGAAGGAGTCGCTGGGCGAGATGGGCGCCGACATCCCGCTGCCGGAGCTGCCGCCGATCGGCTACCTGTACTTCTCCTACATCGTGTCGCTGCTCGCGGCGGTCGCGCTGCTGGTCGGCGGTGTGCTGATCCTCAAGCGCAACAAGATCGCCCCGCTGCTCGTCGTGGGCGCCGCGGGCGTGTGGGGTGTGCTGTCGCTGCTCAACATCTTCGTCGTGGGTTCGTACGCGATCTTCGGTGCGATCGTGGGCATCATCTTCGCGATCGCGCTCGGCGTCCTGGCGATGCTGCCGGGTACCCGTGACTACGTGGCCGGCGCGGGTGCCGCGCCCGCCGTCGCGGGTGGCTACGGCCAGCAGGCCGGCTTCGGCCAGCCGCAGCAGCAGTACGGCCAGCAGGGTGCCTACGGCCAGCCGCAGCAGCAGTACGGCCAGCCGCAGCAGTTCGGCCAGCCCGGACAGCAGCAGCCGTACGGCCAGCCCGGCCAGCCGGGTGGCTACCAGCAGCCGGGTCAGCCGCCGCAGTGGTGACGTCCGGCTGAACGAGTCGCAGGCGGCCCCCGACCTCGCCGGCGGATTCAAGGGGTCGTCGCAACACAGATGGTCAACTGGCTTCGGTCAGGAGCATAGCGAGGCGCTCGGCTGGGGAGTCCCAGCCGAGCGTTTTGCGTGGTCGCCCGTTGAGCTGTTGGGCGACGTGCTCGAGGTCCTCGGGTCCGTAAGTGCCGAGGTCGGTGCCCTTGGGGAAGTACTGGCGCAGCAGTCCGTTGGTGTTTTCGTTGCTGCCGCGCTGCCAGGGACTGGCCGGGTCGCAGAAGTAGACCGGCATGTCGGTGGCCATGGTGAACTGCTTGTGGCGGGCCATCTCGGCTCCCTGGTCCCAGGTCAGCGAGCCACGAAGGTGAGTCGGCAGCGTTGTGATAGTCGCTACGAGACCGTCCCGGACCGCTTCAGCGTCATGCCCGTTCGGCAGGTGGACCAGCATGGTGTACCGCGTGGTGCGTTCCACCAGAGTGCCGATCGCGGACTGGCTGCCAGCGCCAATGATCAAGTCTCCCTCCCAGTGGCCGGGCACGGCCCGGTCCTCGACCTCGGCAGGGCGGTCGCTGATCATCACCATCGGGTCGATGAACCGCGCGGTGCGCTGGTTCGGGTTGCGGCGTGGCTTGCGGCGGGTCCGGCCGGTGCGGATCGCGGCCTGTACTTCGCGTTTGAGACCACCGCGGGCCTGGAAGTACAGCGCCTGGTAGATCGTCTCCACGCTCACTCGCATCCTCTGGTCGCCGGGATGCTCCTTGCCTAGAGCGTGGCAGATCTGCTCCGGTGACCAGCGCTTGCGCAGCCCGTCAACCACGAACTGGCGCAACGGTCCCTGCGCGATCAGCTTGCGTTGCTTCGGGCGCGGTCGACGAGCGGCCGCCGCTCGGTGAGCCGCATACGGCCGGTAGGCGCCGTGGGTGGAGTTCGCGCGGATCTCCCGCAAGATCGTGCTGGCCGACCGCCCCAACGCCTTCCCGATCGCCCGCAGTGAGTGGCCCTCGGCCCGCAGGTCCCGGATCCGCTCCCGCTCCACCAAGGTCAGCAGCCGAGGATGCAACTGCTTGTCCAGTGCGGACAGCTTGGGCGCCACGGAGTTCACGTCGACAATCGTGCTGGTCCCCGCCGCGTAATCGACACGAACCCCGTTCGGGTAGGTCCGCGCGTTCCGGCTCTTGCGGACCCCGTAGTCCCAGTCCTTCGCCGTGCGCTCGTTGATGCCCACCCGCTCGGCCGCCCGACGTCGGGCCACACCCTCGGAACGCAACCGCTCGTACTCCTCGCGCCGTGGGTGTCGACGCGACGCCCGAATCGACCGCCGCCCAGCCTGCCGGGCCCAACCAAAGGCCGTGTTCCGGTTCAGGCCCAGCTCACGGGCCGCCACAGTGACGCTCCCAACCGCATCAAGCCGGTCCAGGAAACGTTGCTTCAGCTCGGCACTGTCACCCTCACATGCCACGGTCCTCGCAACTCCCACAGGTCGCAGGTGTTGCGAGGACCGCTAGAACCCCCGGCCGAGGTCGGGGGCCGCTTCGCGTCCGCTCGAAGTGCGCCGATCGCTGCCGCTCAGCGAAAGCAACCGTGCGCAGGGCGCCGGGCGCGGGACCGCCTCCGGCCCGTACGCTGCTGCGTATGACCGACGGCTTCGCCACCCGCGCGATCCACGCGGGCCAGGATGCAGACCCGACGACCGGCTCGGTGATCGTGCCGATCCACGCGACCTCGACCTACGCCCAGGACGGCGTGGGCGGGATGCGCTCGGGCTACGAGTACTCGCGCACCGGCAACCCGACCCGGACGGCGCTGGAGGAGTGTCTTGCCGCGCTGGAAGGCGGCAGGCACGCCAGGGCGTTCGCCTCGGGCATGGCAGCCACCGATGCGGTGCTGCGCGCGACGTTGCGTCCTGGCGACCACCTGATCATCCCCGACGACGCCTACGGCGGCACGTTCCGCCTGATCGACAAGGTGCTGTCGGGCTGGGGTGTGGAGTACACGCCGGTCCCGGTGTCCGATGTGGATGCCGCGCGGGCGGCGATCCGGGCCAACACCAAGCTGATCTGGATCGAGACCCCCACCAACCCGCTGCTCAACATCGGCGACATCGCCGCGCTGGCGCAGCTCGCGCACGACACCGGCACGAAGCTGGTCGTGGACAACACCTTCGCCTCGCCGTACCTGCAGCAGCCGCTGGAGCTCGGGGCGGCCGTCGTCGTGCACTCGACGACCAAGTACCTGGGCGGGCACTCCGACGTGGTCGGCGGCGCCGTGGTGACCTCCGACGACGAGCTCGCCCAGCAGGTCGCGTTCCTGCAGAACAGCGCGGGCGCGGTGCCCGGGCCTTTCGACGCGTGGCTGACGCTGCGCGGGCTGAAGACGCTCGCGGTGCGGATGGACCGCCACAGCGCCAACGCCGAGCGGGTCGTGGCCGCGCTGCAGAACCACCCCAAGGTCGCCAGGGTGCTCTACCCGGGCCTGGAGGAGCACCCCGGCCACGACGTGGCGGTGAAGCAGATGCGCAGCTTCGGCGGGATGGTGTCGTTCATCCACGCCGACGGCGAGCAGGCCGCGCTAGACGTCTGCGCCCGCACCAGGCTGTTCACCCTGGCCGAGTCGCTGGGCGGGGTGGAGTCGCTGATCGAGCACCCCGGCCGGATGACCCACGCCAGCACGGCGGGTTCGATGCTGCAGGTGCCCTCCGACCTCGTCCGGCTGTCGGTCGGCATCGAGGACGCAGGCGACCTCGTCGAGGACCTGCTCAGCGCACTGGACTGACGCCGCGCGAGCCCCGGTCCGCGAAGGGCCGGGGCTCGGCGCGTTCAGGGGGCCAGCGCGGGTTGCGTGCCGCCTAGCGAGCCCGGGGCCGGCGTCGGAAGCCGGGTGTTGACCGGCAGGTCGTCGGGCTGCACGCAGCCGCCGACGAGTTCGAGCGCGCCGTCGCGCGTCCGGTAGCTGCCGGGATCGTCGCAGCCCGACTGCACGACGGCGAAGATGGCGAGGCCGGAGAGCGCGGTGGCCGCGGCGAGACCGGAGATCAGCGGCAGCGTGCCCGTCGTAGCGGTCAGCCGTGCCATGCTTCCTCCCAGGACCGACGGTGCGCACGCGCTTCGCCCCCGCGCGAACGGCCCGGCCGTGCTGATCGGCGGCCGACACCGGTTCTTCGAGAGTACCGAAGAGCCGCTACACCGACAGGCGGTTCGCGGGCCCCGCACTTCCCCGCGTACAACAGATTCCTGCTAGACAACGGCCCCGCCGGCAGCCGATGCCCGCGGCGTGCCACGGCTGCGAACCCCGGTCGGTTCGGGCCGCCGGTGGCAGCATTGGTGCATGCGCCTGGTCGGCCTGGACCGCATCCGCGCTGCCGGTGAGAAGCTCGAGGGCATCGCGCGCCGGACACCGCTCGAGCACTCCCGGGTCCTCGGCGAAGCGTGCCGGGGCGAGGTCCACCTCAAGTGCGAGAACCTCCAGCGCACCGGGTCCTTCAAACTCCGCGGCGGCTACGTCCGGCTCGCCGGCCTGGACGCCGGGCGCCGGGCCACCGGAGTCGTCGCGGCCAGCGCGGGCAACCACGCCCAGGGCGTCGCGTTGGCCGCCTCGCTGCTCGGAATCCGCTCGACGGTCTTCATGCCCGAGCGCGCACCGCTGCCGAAGGTCGCGGCGACCAAGGCTTACGGGGCCGAGGTGCGGTTGCACGGGGCCGTGCTGGGGGAGGCGCTGGAGGCCGCGCGTGCGCACGCGGACGCGACGGGGGCCGAGTTCATCCACCCGTTCGACCACCCCGACATCATCGCCGGTCAGGGCACGGTCGGCACCGAGATCCTGGAGCAGTTGCCGGACGTCCGGACAGTGGTGGTGCCCGCAGGCGGCGGCGGGCTGGTCAGCGGCATCGCCGCGGCCGTGAAGGCGGAGCACCCGCAGGTGCGGGTGCTCGCCGTCCAAGCGGAGCAGGCCGCCGCCTGGCCGCCGTCGCTGGCGGCGGGAAAACCGGTTGCTCTGCTCGACACCCAGCGGACGATGGCCGACGGCATCGCGGTCCCCGCGCCGAGCGAGCTGACCTTCGCCCACGTCAGCGAGCTCGTCGACGACGTGCTCACGGTGGGGGAGGAGGCGCTCTCGCGCGCGCTGCTGCTGTGCCTGGAACGGGCGAAGCTGGTGGTCGAACCCGCCGGCGTCGCGGCGGTCGCCGGACTGCTGGAGCACCCGGAGCAGTTCGGCTCGCCCACCGCCGTGGTCCTCTCCGGCGGCAACATCGACCCGCTGCTGATGTTGCAGCTGATCCAGCACGGCATGACCTCGGCGGGCCGCTACCTGTCGCTGCGGGTGCGGCTGCCGGACCGGCCGGGTTCGCTTGCCGGGCTGCTGGCCCGGCTCGGCGCGCTGTCGGCCAACGTCATCGACATCGAGCACTCCCGGATCGCCGGTGCCCTCGCGCTGGGCGAGGTCGACGTCGAGATCAGCCTGGAGACCCGCGGCCCCGAGCACCGCGAACAGGTCTTCTCGGAACTGGAGGCCGCGGGGTTCGTCGTGGTCGCCAGGAGGTGAGGAGCGCCCCGGCGCGGTCGGACCGCCCCTCACCGTCAGCGGTGCCGCGACCGTCAGAGGTTGCCGCGGCGCTCCTGCTCGCGCTCGATCGCCTCGAACAGCGCCTTGAAGTTGCCCTTGCCGAAGCCCAGCGAACCGTGCCGCTCGATCAGCTCGTAGAAGACGGTCGGCCGGTCGCCGATCGGCTTGGTGAAGATCTGCAGCAGGTAGCCGTCCTCGTCGCGGTCGACGAGGATGCCGTGCTCCTTGAGCGTCTCGATCGGCAGCCGCACCTCGCCGATGCGGGCCCGCAGCTCGGGGTCGTCGTAGTAGGAGTCGGGCGTGGCCAGGAACTCCACCCCGGCCTCGCGCATCGCCTTGATGGTGGTCAGGATGTCGCCGGTGGCCAGCGCGATGTGCTGGCAGCCGGCGCCGCGGTAGAACTCCAGGTACTCGTCGATCTGCGACTTCCTCTTGCCGACCGCCGGCTCGTTGAGCGGGAACTTCACCCGGTGGTTGCCGTTGGCGACGACCTTGCTCATCAGCGCCGAGTACTCGGTGGCGATGTCGTCACCGACGAACTCGGCCATGTTCACGAAGCCCATGACGCGGTTGTAGAAGGCGACCCACTCGTCCATCTTCCCGAGCTCGACGTTGCCGACGCAGTGATCGACGGCCTGGAACAGCCGCTTCGGCGCGCCCTCGGGCTTGCGGTAGCTGCCGGTGCGCTCGACGTAGCCCGGCAGGTACGGACCGCGGTAGCGGCTGCGGTCGACCAGCGTGTGGCGGGTCTCGCCGTAGGTCGCGATGGCCGCGGTGCGGACGGTGCCGTTGTCGTCGGAGACCTCGTGCGGCTCCTCCAACACGGTCGCGCCCTGCGCGCGGGCGTGCTCGACGCACTTGTCGACGTCGGTGACCTCCAGCGCGAGGTCCACGACGCCGTCGCCGTGCCTGCGGTGGTGGTCGGCCAGCGGGCTGTCCGGGTCGACGGCGCCCTTGAGCACGAAGCGGGCCGAACCCGACTTGAGCACGTACGCCTTGTGGTCCCGGTTGCCGTGCTCGGGCCCGGAGTAGGCGACGAGCTCCATGCCGAAGGCGACCTGGTAGAACAGCGCGCTCTGGGTCGCGTTGCCCACGACGAACACGACCGCGTCCATCGCGCGGACCGGGAACGGGTCCTTGGACGCGTCGTGGTCCACCAGGCCGACGAGCTGGCGCATCTGGTCGAAGGTCACGTCGTCGATCTGACCGCTCTGGCCTTGGTCGATGGTGCCGGTCACGGTGCCCCTCCCGATTTCCAAGTCACAAGATTTGTACCGTCAGACTGCGGCGGGAGGGGATCGGTGAGCAACAGAGCCTTGATCTGCTGTACAAATTGCTCAGCATTCGCGGCGATTTCCCGATCCAACTGGTCAGACTGAGCAAGGGGTGTGACGTGGCTCCCAACGACACCGGCGCGGACGAGGCCCTCGACGCGCTCGACGCCAGGCTGCTGCTGTTGCTGTCCGACGAGCCGAGGCTGGGCGTGCTGGAGTGCTCGCGGCGGCTGGGCGTGGCGCGCGGAACCGTGCAGGCGCGCATGGACCGCATGCTGCGGCGCGGCGTCCTGCAGGGCTTCCCGCCCGACCTCGACCTGGCGGCCATGGGCTACGGGCTCACCGCGTTCGCGGTGCTGGAGATCGCCCAGGGGCAGCGGGCCGCGGTGGCGGCTCGGCTGGCGGCCATCGACGAGGTGTGCGAGGTGCACGCCACCACCGGGCAGGGCGACCTGTTCGTGCGCATGGTCGCCAGGTCCAACGCCGACCTGCAACGGGTGATCGACAACGTGGTGGCGGTGCCTGAGGTGCGGCGGACGTCGACGTCGATCGCGCTCTCCACGCCGGTACCGCCCCGGGTCCGGCCGCTGCTGGAACGCCTGGCGGCCTCCGACGGGGAGTGACGCGTCGCAGAGGCGGTCGCGTCACTGGGCGCAGAGCGTGCGACCAGGCGCGACGCCCTGCGGCGCACGACCGCGCACGAAAAGCGGCGGGCGCCCCGGTCGTCGTGACCGGGGCGCCCGCGCGGGTCGAGCCTGGTGGTCTCAGCCGGTGAAGGGCTCCGCCTTCACCAGGGTCACCTTCATGGTGCCGCCGTTGGGCAGCTCGTACTCCCGGGTCTCGCCCTCCTTGGCGTCCAGCAGCGCCTGTCCGAGCGGGGAGCTCGGGGAGTAGACCTCCAGGTCGCCGTGCGCGCCTTCCTCGCGGGTGGCCAGCAGGAACTTCTCGGTCTCGTCCTCGTCGTCGTAGCGGACGGTCAGCACCGAGCCGGGCTTGGCGACGCCGGCCTCGGTCGGCACGTCGCCCACCTTGGCGGTGCGCAGCAGTTCCTGGAGCTGGCGGATCCGGGACTCGAGGTGGCCCTGCTCCTCGCGGGCGGCGTGGTAACCGCCGTTCTCCTTGAGGTCGCCCTCCTCGCGGGCCTCGTTGATCTTCGCGGCGATCACCGGGCGGTTACCGACCAGTTCGTCCAGCTCGGACTTGAGCCGGTCGAAAGCATCCTGGGTCAGCCAGGTCACCTGGGTCTCGCTCACGGTCACCACTCCTCGTCGACGGCGACTCCGCGCCTACCGCGAAGCCGACAACTCCCGCCCCCGTCTGTCGGAATGCTCAGGAACGGAAAAACACGGCCCTCGCGGGGCCGTGCCTAGTGCCGACGATAGCACGAAGCGCCACGCCGGTGGACGGGATTTTCCCAGCATCCGGCGTTGCGGCGGTGGCTTCACCCGGTTGGCCGTGTCCAGGTGGACAAATATTCAGGAACGTTGTAAGTGCAGCCGTACACCTCCCCGATGGTGGCTCGGGCGGAGGTACGGAGCACAGTCTCCTGCCGGATCGTGTCGTCCGCCGGTTGGATCAGGACTTCCTTGCGGCCCACCTCGTCGCCGGACTCCGCGCGGGCGCGCACCACGCACGCGGCGGGGCGCCGGGGGTCGTCGCGGCGGACCTCCAGGGTGATCCGCACGGAGCTGTCGTCGTCGATGGTGAAGGCGGTCTGCTTGCCCTCGATGGGGGCGCTTCCGAGATTGGCGTAGCCGAGGACGGACAGCCCCAGGAGGACGACGACGGTGATCCCGGTCAGCAGCCAGCGCACTCCGGGGCGCGCGGGCCCGCGCGCACGCGAGCCGTACCGGCCCTCCGGTAACCGCTGGCTTGTCATCGACCCGGGTCAGCCTTTCGTGCCTGCGGCGGGCTCAGGGTGAGCCCTGTCGCCGATTTCGTCGGACCCGTTGGGAACAATGGGGCCCGACACCCACGTTGAGTATCCCCGGGGGTGTCCGCCCTGCCTCCGGCGGGGGCGGTTCGCGGATCTGATCTTGCGACGTTGTTGCTGAAGCAGGAGGGACAGCCTGGCCATGGCCGAGAAGCTGCGTCTGATGACGGTGCACGCGCATCCGGACGACGAGTCCAGCAAGGGGGCGGCGACGACAGCGCGCTACGTCGCCGACGGCCACGAGGTGATGGTCGTCACCTGCACCGGTGGTGAGGCGGGCAGCATCCTCAACCCGGCCATGGACCGGCCGGAAGTGGTGGCGAACCTGCCGGAGATCCGCAGGCAGGAGATGGCGAAGGCGGCCGGGATCCTCGGCGTCCAGCACCGGTGGCTGGGCTTCGTCGACTCCGGGCTGCCAGAGGGCGACCCGCTGCCGCCGCTGCCGGAGGGCTGCTTCGCGCTGGTGCCGCTGGAGACCTCCACCCGCGAGCTGGTCAAGGTCATCCGCGAGTTCCGCCCGCACGTGCTGATCACCTACGACGAGAACGGCGGCTACCCGCACCCCGACCACATCCGCTGCCACGAGGTCTCGATGGCGGCCTTCGACGCCGCGGGCGACCCGGAGCTCCACACCGACGCGGGCGACCCCTGGCAGCCGCTGAAGCTGTACTACTCGCACGGTTTCTCCCGCAAGCGCATGCAGCTCTTCCACGACGCGCTGGTCGAGCGCGGCATCGAGTCGCCCTACGGCGAGTGGCTCGGCAAGTGGGACTCCTCCCGCCCGGACCCCGACGAGCGGGTGACGACGCGGGTCGACTGCGGTGCATACTTCGAGGTGCGTGACGACGCGCTGCGCGCGCACGCGACCCAGATCGACCCGAACAGCCGGTGGTTCGCGGTTCCGGCCTCCCTGCAGCGGGAGCTGTGGCCCACCGAGGACTACGAGCTGGTCAGGTCGCTGGTGGACACGACGTTGCCGGAGGACGACCTGTTCGCCGGTGTGGAAGAGAAGGTGTGTGCGGTATGAGTGCCCAGGAGGCCCTCGCCTTCGTCCTGGCACAGGCGCCTCCGCCGCCGGACCCCGGAGGCCAGGGCGAGGACTTCGGCAAGTCCTCCCCGCTCGGCCTGCTGCTGCTGGTGCTGTTCGCGATCGCGGTCGTGTTCCTGATCCGGTCGATGACCAAGCACCTGAAGAAGCTTCCGACGACCTTCGACGAGGAGAAGGCCGCCGCGGCGGCGCCGGCCAAGGTGCGCGCCCGTGCGCAGAAGGCGTCGGCGAAGGAGCGCGCGGCGGAGCCGGAACCCGGTGCGGAGCGGGCGGAGCCCGTCGCGAAGGACTCCGGCGAGGCCAAGGAGAAGTAGCGGCATCCGACCCCGAGCGGCCCGCTCGACCCACGAGGTCGGGCGGGCCGCTTCGCGTGCGCACCCGCGAACCCCGGCGGCTGTCGGTGATCGCACGCACCATGGGGACATGGTGCTTCTGAGCGATGTCGTGCGCACGTCCGCCGAGGTCTCCGCGACCCGCTCGCGCAAGTCGAAGGTCGCCGCGATCGCCGGGCTGCTCTCGCGTCTCGGCGAAGCCGAGGTCGGGCCCGGCACGGCGTTCCTCGCAGGTGAGCTGCGCGGCGGGCGGGCCGGGGTGGGCTGGGCGACGCTGTCGGCGCTCGACCCGGCGGCAGCCGGTGAGCCGTCGCTGACCGTCGCGGAGGTGGATGCCGCCATCGACGCCCTGCGCGAGATCGGCGGTGCCGGCTCCGGGCAGCGGCGAGCCGAACTGCTCGCCGACCTGCTGGCCCGGGCCACGGCGGCGGAGCAGGAGTTCCTGGTGCGGCTGCTCGGCGGTGAGCTGCGGCAGGGCGCGCTGGAGGGCGTGATGCTGGAGGCGATCGCCGCCGCGGCCGGGGTCCGTCCCGACGCGGTGCGCCGCGCGTTCATGCTCTCCGGCCGGCTGCCCGCGACCGCCGAGGCCGCGCTGCGCGGCGGCGAGGAGGAACTGGGCGGTTTCCGCCTGGAGGTGGGGCGCCCGCTGCGGCCGATGCTCGCCTCCCCGGCCGAGACGCTGGACGAGGCGATGACCGAGCTGGGGGAGGTCAGCGTCGAGTACAAGATGGACGGTGCGCGGATCCAGGTGCACCGCGACGGCGACGACGTCCACATCTACACCCGCACGCTGCGCGAGATCACCCGCCACGTCCCCGAGCTCGTCGAGCTGGTGCGGGGCCTGGACTGCCGGTCGATCGTGCTCGACGGCGAGACGCTGGCGCTCGACGACTCGGGGCGGCCGAGGCCGTTCCAGGAGACGATGGGCCGCTTCGGCGCGCAGAGCCCGCGGGACCTGCTGCTGCACCCGTACTTCTTCGACTGCCTGCACCTCGACGGACGCGACCTGCTCGACCTCCCGCTGCGCGATCGCCTCACCGCGCTGGAGGAGGTCGCGGCCGACCACCGCATACCGGCGGTGCTGACCGCCGACGCCGAGCACGCTTCGGGCATCTTCGACGACGCGCTGGAAGCCGGTCACGAGGGCGTCATGGTCAAGTCGCTGGACTCGGCCTACGCGGCGGGGCGGCGCGGACGCACCTGGCGCAAGGTCAAGCCGTCGCACACCCTCGACCTGGTCGTCCTGGCCGCGGAATGGGGGCACGGACGACGCAGCGGCTACTTGTCCAACCTCCACCTCGGCGCGCGCGACCCCGACGGCGGGCCGCCGATCATGGTCGGCAAGACCTTCAAGGGGCTCACGGACGAGCTGCTGGCCTGGCAGACCGAGGAGTTCCAGCGCAGGGAGACCCACCGCGACGACTGGACGGTGCACCTGGTGCCGGAGCTGGTGGTGGAGATCGAGCTGGACGGCGTGCAGACCAGCACGCGCTACCCGGGCGGTGTGGCGCTGCGGTTCGCCCGGGTGCTGCGCTACCGCCCCGACAAGGACGCCGCCTCCGCCGACACCATCGACGCGGTGCGGGAGGTGCGCGGGCCGCAGCGTGCGGCGGAGGGCGGATGAGACCCTTGGAGCCATGAGCACTCCCGAAGAGGTCGGGTCGGTCAACATCGGCCCGGGCACCATCGACCCCCGTGACTTCCAGGCTCCGGTGAGCAGCGTGGACCCGGACTTCTACGTCGCCGTGCTGGTGACCGAGGGCGTCACCGAGGGTTCGGACAAGCCCCTCTACGAGGAGTCCTTCGTGCTGCTCAAGGCGGAGTCGGAGGAGGAGGCCAGGGAGAAGGCCGCCGAGTACGGCAAGCAGCAGGAAACCAGCTACCGCAACGAGAACGACCAGGACATCACCTGGAAGCTCCGCCACGTCGTGGACGTCCGGCTGGTCGAGGACGCCACCTTCGACGACGGCTCGGAGCTCTACAGCCGGTTCTTCCGCAACTTCGACGGCTACCGCTCCTTCGAACCCCTGCTCGGCGGCGAGGAGCTCTGAGGCGGGGGCGCAGCCCCTGCGACCAGGAAACACCACCGAGTGCATCGGCTTGATCTCGAACTGTTCCCGATTCACTGCTGCGCGTGTTCCAAGCCGCCTACGTCGACGAGTCCTACGACCTGACCCTCGGCGTCTACGTCCTCACCGCCGGCATCGTCGACCTCGCCGACGCCGAGCGGATCCGCTCCGCGCTGCGCGACCTGCGCCCCGGTGGCGGCAAGCTGCACTGGTACGAATCCGACCACTCGCATCGGCTGCACCCCGCCAAGGCGGTGGGTGTGCTGCCGGTCGGCCACATCACCGTCATCGGCCGCGGGAAGCGGATGCGTGCCGAACGGGCACGCCGCAAATGCATGGAAACCCTGCTGCCGGAGCTGGACAGGAACGCCGTGGGGCCGGTCGTGTTCGAATGCAGGCAGCCCCGCAACAACAAGCAGGACCAGGAGCTCGTCGCGGTCTGCCGTCGCAAGCGCTTGCTGTCGGTGCGGATCCAGGTCAGCTTCGTTCCTGGTGGCAGCGAACCGCTGCTATGGGTCGCTGACGTCGCGTGCGGCGCGCGGACCAGCGTGGAGAACCCGCCTACATCGCCCAGTTCGGCGCGGCGACGTCCACGATCTCGATCTGGATCGCTTGACGGGCAAGAGAAACGGCCCCAGAAAACGTAGAGGCCGGGGTCCCACAATACAGCGGGGGGTCCGGCGTACTTCCACGCACCTCGGTGCGCGGCCACCGCCAGTATAGCGACACCGCTGGTCACGCGGGCAACATCGGTCACGTCGGCCGATCCGGCGATCTCGGCGGGACGAGCCAGGCGGCTCCGACCCGGTCACAGACCGCCTCCGAACACGTATCCTGGTACCTCGTGCAGTTCTTGAACGGGCAGCAGCCCACTACCGACCTGACCTACGACGACGTCTTCCTCGCGCCCCGGCGCTCGGGCGTCGAGTCCCGGTTCGACGTCGATCTCGCCACCGCCGACGGCACCGGCGCGACCCTGCCGATCGTGGTCGCCAACATGACCGCGGTCGCCGGCCGCCGGATGGCCGAGACGATCGCCCGGCGCGGCGGACTGGTGGTGCTGCCGCAGGACGTGGCCCCCAGCGCGGTCGCCGAGATCGTCTCCTGGGTCAAGCAGCGCCATCCGCTCTGGGACACGCCGCTGGTGTTGCACGCCGACGACGCGGTCGCCGACGCGCTGAACCTCCTCCCCAAGCGCGCCCACGGCGCCGTGGTGGTCGTCGACGACGGCAACCGCCCGGTGGGCGTGGTCGACGAGGCCGCCTGCGGTGGTGTCGACCGCTTCAGCCGGGTCGGCGAGGTCGCCGACCTCAGCCCGGTGGTGCTGCCGCTGGAGACCAAGCCGCGCGAGGTGTTCGAGCAGCTCCACAAGCAGGCCAGGAACGTCGCGCTCGCCGTCGACGCCGACGGTGTGCTCGCGGGGGTCATGACCGCGAAGGCGGCGCTGCGGGCCGAGATCTACACCCCCGCGCTCGACGCCGACGGCAAGCTGCGCGTCGCGGCGGCTGTCGGGGTGAACGGCGACGTGGCCGCCAAGTCCGAAGCACTGCTGGGCGCGGGTGTGGACGCGCTGGTCGTCGACACCGCGCACGGCCACCAGGAGAAGATGATCGCCGCGCTCGGCGCGGTGCGCTCGGTGAGCCCGCGGGTGCCGGTGGTGGCGGGCAACGTGGTCACCGCCGACGGCGTGCGGGACCTGGCCGAGGCCGGGGCCGACGTGATCAAGGTCGGTGTCGGCCCTGGCGCGATGTGCACGACCCGGATGATGACCGGCGTCGGCCGTCCGCAGTTCTCCGCGGTCGCCGAGTGCGCCACCGCGGCCCGCGAGCTGGGCAAGCACGTGTGGGCCGACGGCGGCGTGCGCCACCCGCGCGACGTGGCCCTCGCCCTGGCCGCAGGCGCGGCCTCGGTGATGGTCGGGTCCTGGTTCGCGGGCACCTACGAGTCGCCGGGCGACCTCCAGCGCGACGAGCACGGCCGCGCCTACAAGGAGTCCTTCGGCATGGCATCGAAGCGGGCCGTGAGCGCGCGGACCCGGTCCGACGGCGCCTTCGACCAGGCGCGCAAGGCGCTGTTCGAGGAGGGCATCTCCAGCTCGCGGATGCGGCTGGACCCGCAGCGGCCGGGCGTGGAGGACCTGCTCGACGAGATCAGCTCCGGCCTGCGTTCGTCGTGCACGTACGCGGGCGCGCGGAGCCTGGAGGAGTTCCACGAGCGGGCGCTGGTGGGCATCCAGTCGGCGGCCGGTTTCGCCGAGGGCCGTCCGCTGCCGTCCGGCTGGTGACGACCAGGGCCGACCGGTGGGCGTCGACCTGACGCCCGACCGGTCGGCCATTCCTGGTGTCAGCCCCGGCGACGAGCCGCCGGCCACTGCGGGTCCCGCTGGTGACGACCTGACCGGCGCGCTGGGCCGAGCGGCCGGTGCCTCCCAGCGGGGCACCGGCCGCCCGATCGCGGGCTCAGCTCACGGCGTGAAGTCGCCCTCCAGCATCTCGGTCACCAGCGCGGCCACCGGCGAGCGCTCGGACCGGGTGAGCGTGACGTGGGCGAACAGCGGGTGCCCCTTCAGCTTCTCTATCACCGCGGCGACCCCGTCGTGGCGGCCGACCCGCAGGTTGTCGCGCTGGGCGACGTCGTGGGTGAGCACCACCCGCGAGTTCGAGCCGAGCCGCGAGAGCACCGTCAGCAGGACGTTGCGCTCCAGCGACTGCGCCTCGTCGACGATGACGAACGAGTCGTGCAGCGACCGCCCGCGGATGTGGGTGAGGGGCAGGACCTCGAGCATTCCCCGGTCCATGACCTCGTCCAGCACGTCCCCGCTGGCCAGCGCCCCGAGGGTGTCGAAGACGGCCTGCGCCCACGGCTGCATCTTCTCGTTCTCGCTGCCCGGCAGGTAGCCGAGCTCCTGCCCGCCCACGGCGTAGACCGGGCGGAACACCACGACCTTGCGGTGCTGCTGGCGTTCCATCACCGCTTCCAGGCCCGCGCACAGGGCGAGCGCCGACTTGCCGGTGCCCGCCCGGCCACCGAGGGAGATGATCCCGACGTCGGGGTCGAGCAGGAGATCGAGCGCGATCCGCTGCTCGGCGGAGCGTCCGTGCAGCCCGAACGCCTCCCGGTCGCCGCGCACCAGCTTGACCTGCTTGTCCGCGGTGACCCTGCCCAGCGCGCTCTGCGAGCCGGCGAGCAGCCGCAGACCGGTGTTGGCGGGCAGGTCGCGCGCCTCGTCGAGGTCGGCCGTGCCCTCCTTGAACAGCACGTCGACGGTGTCCGGCGGCACGTCGAGGTCAGCCATGCCGGTCCAGCCCGACGACACCACGTCCTGCGCCCGGTACTCCTCGGCCTCCAGGGCCACCGACGCGGCCTTGACCCGCATCGGCATGTCCTTGGTGACCAGCGTGACGCGGTGTCCTTCGGCGGCCAGGTTCAGCGCGCAGGCCAGGATTCTCGCGTCGTTGGAGTCGGTGCGGAAACCCGGCGGCAGCACCTCCGGGTCCGAGTGGTTGAGCTCGACGTGCAGGTTTCCGCCCTGCTCCCCGACGGGGACCGGGGCGTCGAGCCTCCCGTGCCGAAGACGCAGGTCGTCGAGCACGCGCAGGGACTCCCTGGCGAACCAGCCGAGCTCGGGGTGGTGTCGCTTGCCCTCCAGCTCGCTGATCACGACCAGGGGCAGCACCACGCTGTGCTCGGCGAACCGGCACATCGCCCACGGGTCGGACAGCAGCACGGAGGTGTCGAGGACGTACGTGCGGACCTCGCCCGGGGCTTCCGGACGGGTCGGGCACGCTGGATCACCGGGCGTGGCCGGGAGATCCGCTGGGGGCTGGGAACGTCGTGTGGTCACGGCTACTCCCTCGCGGGCGTGGCGCGCACACCCGCTCGTCGGCGGGCCGGGCCTGCCCCTGCCGTGCCCCGGGCAGGACCGCTCGGCGGTCCGCCGCGGCCGCAGGGCCACGCACCGGCCCTGGCGCGACCACGATGGACGGGAACCGTCCGATCCTGCCTACAGCCACGGTCAGGGCCTCCCCGGACGGGCCGCTTACGGCGTTGCACTACGGACGGCCCGTCACTGCGGACGCTACCTGCATGATCCGAACTCGGCAGGCAGCCACACAGGTGATTCAGCGAATCGTCAACTGCGCGTCATGTACCAGGGCATTTACGCACAAGCGCCTACCGCCGGTAATCCCTCCAGCCGGAATCCCTGCTCTCAACGGGTGAAAATGGGGATCTGTCCGGCGATTTCCTCGCGGATGGTCTCCGGCACCAGCGGTTCGTCGAGCAGCCGCCGGTAGCGCTCGCAGCCCGCCGTCCCGGCGGGCGCGAGCTCCAGCCAGGTCCGCAGCAGCTTGTATCCCTCCACGTAGGTGGTGGTGTAGGCCCGCCACAGCGGGTCGGCCATGAACCGGACGAGCCGCCGCGCGGTGCCGTCGGGCAGCAGCTGCCACCGGCGCAGGAAGTTCACCACCTCGGTCTCGTCCTTCCCCCCGTCGTGCAGCATCACCAGGGCGTCCTGGCGCACCGCGAGCAGCCGGCCCATCGCGGCCTCGACGCGTTCGGCGAGCTCGCCGTCGAACGCGACGCCCAGGTCGGCGAGGATCTCGGCGGCCCACGCGCCCCAGCCGCGGCCGACGACGGCGTGCAGCCCGAGGTCGGCGAGTCCCTCGGCCAGCAGGCACTGGGGCGTGTTGATCAGGAAGATCGTGTGTTCCAGGTGCCGCTGCCGGTCGACAAGCCCGGCTTCCTTGCGGCAGTGCTCGGTGTGGTGGCCGGGGTAGGACTCGTGCGCGACGAGGTGCGGGAGTTCGGCCGCGCTGTGCCCGGCGTCGGCGTTGATGGCGACACGCGAGCGGAAGTCGCCCAGGTACTGGTTGAAGCCTCCCCACACCTCACCGGTCACGATGCGGTAGTCGACGGTTTCCTGCGGTGGCAGGCGAAACCGGGCCCGCACGCGGTCCCGCAGGGCGCTCGACAGCGCCAGCACGCAGTGCCGGAGCCGCTCCGGCGGGATGCGGTTCCGTTCGCGCAGCGACGTGATCCGCGCGCCGAGGTCGCCGCGGCCGGGCAGCACCTCGTCGAGCTCGCGGTGCGCGCGCCGGTAGTCGTCGGGGTCGCCGGGGGTGATCCGCACCTGGAAATAGGCCCCGGCCTCGTCGGCGAACGACATCCGCTCGCCCGCCAGCTTCCGCCCGGCGCACTCCAGCGCGGTGAGCTGGGCGCGCAGGAACGCCTCGCGTCGCCGTTCCAGCTCCGCGCCGGGCAGCTCGGCGAGCAGCCCGCGGGCGCGGGCTGCGAGCGCGGCCGGGTCCGGGCGGGTCTCGTCGCGGACCTTCCTGCGCAGCTCCGGGTCGCCGGTGTAGGCGTCGGTGAAGCCCGGCACCAGCCGGTCGAACCGCAGACCGAGCCGCACGTACTCGGTCACGAGAGCGGAGGGGGCCATGCGGCGACACTACGGCGTGGCGCCGCGTCGTGGGGAAGCACCTCGCGGATCACACGATTTCGCCGACCGCGCAGAACTGCGCGACGCGTCTACCTGGGATTCTGACGTGCCGCGGCTTTAGAGGGCGGCGAATAAAGCACACAATGGTGTTAACGAGGTTTTGTTCGGAGTCGTTGATCGCTATGTTTCTCGCCGGGTGCTTCCCCTCGCCAAGCTACTGGGGTACTCGGGTCGAGGAATACGCACTCGCCTACCCCCCATCCAGTCAAGGAGCAAGAAAAGTGCTTAAGAAAGCAGCGGTTGTCGCCGGCGCTGCCGCCACCATGCTCGCCGTGGCCCCGATGGCCAACGCCGACTCCGCGGACAACGACGGCGTGAACGTCCTCAACGACAACAACATCAGCGCGCTGCCGATCCAGGCCTGCGGCAACGACATCGCTGTCGTCGGTGTGATCGCCAAGCTCTTCTCGACGCAGAGCACCCAGTGCGTCAACGCTCCGATCGTCGACCACCCGAGCCAGCGCTGAGCCGGTCGGTCGATCTCGGCTGCTCTTCCCGGGCGGCCACCAGCAGAGAGGGCGTCGGGATGCCCGACGCTCCTTTTTGCGTTCCTTTTGAAAAGCTTCGCGCGAGCCAGTTCCCGGTATAAGCGGGCTGGATAGCGCGAAAAAGCGATCCGATCACACAATCGGGTTAAGAGTTGTCGCGCACGGCCTGCCGGATCTGTTCACCGGCGGAAGTGCGCAAGACTCCGGTGCCACCTCGCGGACCCATCGAAGAGGACCGCTTGGTGCGAATTCCCCGCGTGGACCAAAGGAGAGTGAACGAAGTGCTGAAGAAGGCTGCGATCCTCGCAGGTGCCGCCGCCGGCCTGCTGGCGCTGGCCCCGGTCGCCAACGCCGACTCCGCCGACAACGACGGCGTGAACGTCCTCAACGACAACAACATCAGCGCGCTGCCGATCCAGCTCTGCGGCAACGACATCGCCGTCGTCGGCGTGATCGCCAAGGTCGACTCGACTCAGACCACCCAGTGCGTCAACGCCCCGATCGTCGACCACCCGAGCCAGAAGAGCTGAGCGCGGACCGGCTGACGGAGAAGGCCAGGTCGTCCCATGACGGCCTGGCCTTTTGCTGCGCTGGGGAACCGCCGGGCCGGCGCTAGCCGCCGAAGCGGCGGTGCCGCGCCGCGTACTCGCGCAGCGCGCGCAGGAAGTCCACCCGCCGGAAAGCGGGCCAGTACGCCTCGCAGAACCAGAACTCCGAGTGCGCGGACTGCCACAGCATGAAACCGGACAGCCGCTGCTCACCGGAAGTGCGGATGAGCAGGTCGGGGTCCGGCTGCCCGGACGTGTAGAGGTGCTCGGCGATGTGGTCGACGGTGAGCACCTCGGCCAGTTCGTCGATGGTCGTGCCCGCCTCGGCGTGCTGCTGGAGCAGCTTGCGCACGGCGTCGGCGATCTCCTGCCGCCCGCCGTAGCCGACGGCGACGTTGACCTGCATGCCCGTGCGGCCCTTGGTGCGCAACGCCGCCGCCGAGAGCCGGGCCGCGGTCTCGGTGGGCAGCAGGTCGAGCGCGCCGACTATCCGCACCCGCCAGGGTTTTCCGGGCTCGGTCAGCTCGTCGACCACACCGGCGATGATCTCCAGCAGCGCCGACAGCTCGTCGCTGCTGCGGTTGAGGTTGTCGGTGGACAGCAGCCACAGCGTGACGACCTCGACGTCGGCTTCCTGGCACCAGCCCAGCATCTCGGCGATCTTGCGCGCGCCCTCGCGGTGACCGTGGTTGACGTCGAAGCCGGCTTCCTTGGCCCACCTGCGGTTTCCGTCGAGGATCACGCCGACGTGCCGGGGTGATTTCGACACGTCGAGCTTCCGGCGCAGCCGCCGTTCGTAGATGTCGACGATGAACTCTCGGAGCCGAACCTTAAGCGCCACGCCCGACGAGAGTACGCGGGCCGCATCCGGCGGCGACCGCGTCCCTGGGCAAGTCGGTGAAACGCACGTCACCGGCCTCTCGGGTGACCGCCGGACCTACGCTCCCGTAACCTCGTGGCGTGAGTAGCGCCATGACCGCCCGCCGCCCGACGGCGATCGTCAAGCCGAGGCTGCGCGGCTGGATCCACTTCTGGTCCCTGGTCGTGTCGGCCGCGGCCGGGACGACGCTGATCGCGCTGGCCGGGTCGACGGTGTCGGCCGCCGCCGCGCTGGGGACCTCGATCTACGTCGTGACCGTCCTCGGCCTGTTCGGTGTCAGTGCGCTTTACCACCGCAAGACGTGGAAGTCGGTCGGAGCCCGCACCTGGATGCGCAGGCTCGACCACTCCATGATCTTCCTGTTCATCGCGGGCACCTACACGCCGTTCGCGATGCTGGCGATGCAGCCGACCACCGGTGCCGTCGTGCTCGCGGTGGTCTGGGGCGGCGCGCTGGGCGGCGTGGTGCTCAAGCTCGCCTGGCCGAACGCGCCGCGCTGGGTCGGCGTGCCGGTCTACATCGCGCTGGGCTGGGTGGCCGTGTTCGTGCTGCCCGACCTGCTGCAGAACGCCGGCGTCGCCGCGCTCGTGCTGCTGCTGGCCGGCGGCGTGCTCTACACGGCGGGCGCGATCTTCTACGCCACGCGCTGGCCGGACCCGTGGCCGAAGACCTTCGGCTACCACGAGTTCTTCCACGCCGCGGTCTCCAGCGCCGCCGTCTGCCACCACGTGGCGATCTGGCTGGCCCTCTACTCCTGACCACTCGACCCATCGGGCCGGGGACCGCGTGAGCGCGGTTCCCGGCCCGATGCGTCAGGTCAGGTCGGGGCCCTGGGCGCGCAGGTCGTCGACCTTGGCCAGCGCTTCGCGCAGCTCGGCGAGCCATTCCTCGGTGTGCTCGCCCACCAGCCGGACCGCCCACGCCAGCGCCTCCGAGCGGGAGCGGGCGATGCCCGCGTCGACCAGGGTGTCGAGCACGATCCGCTCCGGCTGCCGCAACCGGGTCATGACCGGTGCCGACAGCGTGGTGAACAGCTCCTCAGCGCCGCCCAGCCGCGCTCCCCACGACACCTTGCGTCCGTAGCGGTGCTCGGCCTGCCGGGCGATCTCGATGCGCTCCTCCCGGGTCTCCTCCCGGAACCTGGCGATGCGGCCGCTCTCGGCCGCGGCGCGGGCGGCGTCGTCGGCGAAGTCCTCGTCGAGGGCGGGCAGCTCGCCGACGACGAGGATCTCCTCGCGGTCGACGCTGACCTCGGGCGCCGTGGTGAACCAGCCCTCGGGCAGGCGGCCGGTGAACCACGCCTTGGCGTCGTCGGCAGACGGTGCTTCCGGCGGCCGGCGGCCACCGCGTCCGCCGCCGGTCCACGGGGGTTGACCGCCCCACCGGCGGCCTCGTGCGGTGCGGATGAATCTCGCGTTCATCGCCATCACCCCTTCCAATTACACGATTACACGCTTGCACGTGCCGTGGAAGGGCTCCGGATTGCGCTCCTGGAGAACTCGATCAGGCCAGCTCGCGGCGCATGCACACCCGCGCGGCGGGGTCCAGGCCGTGCGCGGTCTCGTTGGCGACGACGGCGGCGAGCCCTGCGGTGATCTCGTCGGTGCCGAGCTCCCGGAACCCCAGACGGCGATAGTACGGCGCGTTCCAGGGCACCGTCCGGAACGTGGTGAGGGTCATCGCGCGGATGCCGCGCTCGACCGCCCAAGCGGCGACGTGGTCGAGCAAGACGCGCCCGATGCCCCGCCTCGCGTGGCCGGGATGCACGCTGATCTGCGCGATGTGCGCCGCGCCGTCGACGAGCTCGACCACGACGAAGGCGACCGGCTCACCGCACTCCACGGTGACCCACGCACGTCCCGCCCGCTGATAGGCGGTGAGGGCGTCGAGCGGCAGCGGCGGGCTGTCGGCGATCTCGGGCATGCCGATCTCGCGGAAGGGCTCGCCCGAGGCGATCTCGACGGTCTGGAGGCGGGGGAGTTCGCCGGGCTCGGCGGTTCGGACGTCCACGCCGCGCAGTGCAGCAGCGGGCGCCCCGCGGCGCCACCGGATTTCCGGCGCCGACCGCGGGGCTGTGGTGCTCGGCGTTGGAGTTCGCTGCCGACCGCGCGGCAGCGGTCAGCTCTGCGGGACCTGCACGCGGCCCAGGGTTTCCACGAGGTCGTCGACGCCGGTCACCGGCCGGTCGCAGAGGTAGCCCCGGCAGACGTAGGCCGCGGCGGACCCGCCGACCAGCGGCCGGTCGGCCAGCAGCGGCACGCCGGTCGCCTCCGGCTCCCCGGCGAGCACGACCGCCCCGCCGGGAGAGTGCCGCCAGGCGGCCTCGAGCAGGGCGGCGCGGTCGCCGTCGTCCTCCGGGCCGGCAACCGCGACCTGGAGCGGGCCGTGCGCCAGCGCCTCCGCGGTGCTCAGCCAGTGGCCCGCGAAGCGGGCCGCCCGTTCCGCGAGCAGCCCGGCCCGCGACAGCGCCTGCTCGGCGGCGTGCCGGTAGCGCTGCGCGGCGGAGCCGCCGGCGAGCGCGGACGCGGTCAGCAGGGCCGAGGTCAGCGACGACGCACCGGACGGGCTCGCGTTGTCGGTGGGGTCCGACGGGCGGCGCACCAGTTCCTCGGAATCCGCGGCGGTGTCGAAGTAGGCGCCCGGGTTGTCGCTGTCGGCGAATTGCTCCAGCGCGGTGTCCAGCAGCGAGCACGCGACGTCGAGCCAGCGCGGTTCGCCGGTGGCCTGGTGCAGCGAGAGCAGCCCGTCGGCCAGGCAGCCGTAGTCCTCCAGCACGCCGGCCGCGGCGCCGACGACACCGTCGCGGGAGCTGCGGCGCAGCCGCTGGTCGACCAGGTGCCGTTCCACCAGCAGCTTCGCGGCCTGCTCCGCCGCGGCGAGCCATTCCGGTTCGCCGAGCGCGGTCGATGCCTCCACGAGCGCCGTGATGGCCATGCCGTTCCAGGAGGTGACGACCTTGTCGTCCTTCCCCGGCTGCGGGCGCCGGCTCCTGGCCTCGTAGAGCGCGTCGCGGACGCGTCGCCAGCGGGCGGGATCGTCGGGGTCGCGCTTGAGCTGGAGGGTCGACGTCCCTTGCTCGAAGGTGCCGGACTCGGTGACCTCGAACAGCTCCGCGGCCCACGCGCCGTCGGCTTCGCCGAGGACCTCCGCGAGCTGCTCCGGCGTCCACACGTAGGTCAGGCCCTCGACGCCCTCGGTGTCGGCGTCCAGCGACGCCGCGAAACCGCCCTCCGGCGTGCGCAGATCACGCAGCAGGAACGCCGCGGTCTCCCGGGCGACGCGCTCTGCCAGCGGCGACTCGCGGCGGCGGGCCAGATGTGCGTAGACGCGGAGCAGCAAGGCGTTGTCGTAGAGCATCTTCTCGAAGTGCGGCACCACCCACGCGGAGTCGACGCTGTAGCGGGCGAACCCGCCCGCGAGCTGGTCGTAGATGCCGCCCCTGGCCATCGCCTCGCAGGTCGCCTCGGCCATCTCCAGCGCGGTGTGCCCGCTGCCCGGCGCGCTTTGGCGCTCCTGGTGGCGCAGCAGGAACTCCAGCACCATCGACGGCGGGAACTTCGGTGCGCCGCCGAAGCCGGCGTGGTCGGGGTCGGACTCGGCGTGCAGGCGCGAGACCGCGGTGGCGATGACCTCGTCGTCCAAAAAGGACTCCGGCAGTGCCGTGCGCTGCGCGGAAAGCTGTTCGACCACCCGGGTAGCGGCTTGGCGGACCTCGCCGCCGCGCTCGCGCCAGGCGCTGGCCACCGCGTCGAGGAGCTGCCGGAACGACGGCATGCCGTGCAGCGGCGCCGACGGGTAGTAGGTGCCGCAGTGGAACGGCTCGGCGTCCGGGGTGAGGAAGCAGGTCATCGGCCAGCCGCCCTGGCCGGTCATGGCCTGGGTGGCCTCCATGTAGACCGCGTCGACGTCCGGCCGCTCCTCGCGGTCGACCTTGATGTTGACGAAGTTCTCGTTCATGACCGCGGCCGTCGCCTCGTCCTCGAAGGACTCGTGCGCCATGACGTGGCACCAGTGGCAGGCCGCGTAGCCGATCGACAGCAGCACCGGCACGTCGCGCCGGCGGGCCTCCTCGAACGCCTCCGGCGACCACTGCCACCAGTCGACCGGGTTGTCGGCGTGCTGAAGCAGGTACGGGCTGGTCGCGTCCGCTAGCCGGTGAGCCATGCCCACAGCCTCCCACTTCGGCCGGGCGGTCGCATCGATCGGTTCGCGGTCGGCGTGGCCGCTGATCTCTCACATTTTCCAGCGATAGATCTCGCAAAAAGTGTTAACAAATGCGTGGAGCGGTGCTAGAAATGGCATCGGTCACATCGATCCACCCGAGGAGCGCACGTGAGGGAGCCGGGACTGAGCCGTCGGCGGCTGCTGGGCGGGGTGCTCGCCGGGGGTGCCGCGACCGTGTTGGGAGGGTGCTCGACGCGCGGCGACGCCCCGCGGACGGCATCTGGCGACCCGTGGCGCCAGTTCGCGGGCACCACGCTCAACTTCATCTCGGAGAACACGGCCCCGACCGCGGCGATCGCCGCCGACCTCGGGCCGTTCGCCGAGCTGACCGGCATCCGGGTCAACATCGTGACGCTGGAGCTGTCGGCGCTGGTCCAGAAGGTCGCCCTGGACCTGGCATCCGGGCAGGCGCAGTACCAGGTCATCTACGCCGACCCGTACCAGGTGCTGGCGCCGTACTCGAAGGGGCTGGCCGACCTGCGCGAGCTGGCCGACGACCCGGCGCTGCCCGGCTCCGCCGACGACTTCGCCGACTTCGTGCCGGTGCAGCTCGACGCCTCCGGGCGGTTCGGGCACGACGGCAAGGTCTTCGCGCTGCCCTACGACTGCCCGACGATGATCTGGCACTACCGCCGGGACCTGTTCGAGAAGCACCGCGCCCGGATGGCCGACGACCTCGGTTTCGACCCGATGCCGACCGACGCCACGACGTGGGAGCAGTACCTCGCCATCGCGCGGTGGTTCAACGACCGCACCGAGGACGTCCGCTACGGCACCGGGCACCAGGCCAAGCAGCACGACTCGCTGATGTGCGACTTCTCCAACGTCCTGTGGGCGCACGGTGGCGACTACTTCGGCAACGGCACCGAGATCGGCCGCATCGGCGCCGTGGACCCGGGCCCGTGCCGGCTCGGCGACGAACGCGCGGTGGAGGCGGCGGAGTTCTACCGCAAGCTCCTGGCGGTGGCGGACCCCGCCTCGCGCACGTGGGAGTGGAACGACCTCGGCGCGGCGTTCCGGGCCGGGCGCATCGCGATGTGCCCGAACTGGCACGAGTTCGCGGCCGACAACGAGAGCGTGCTGCCCGGCCGGGTCGGCTACGCCCGGTTGCCCGCGGGGCCGGTGCGGTCGGCCAACCACTACGGCGGCTGCGGGATCGGCATCAGCGCGAACACGCTGCCGAACGAGCGCGGTGCGGCCTGGCTGTTCGTCAACTGGGCGACGTCGAAGGAGGTCCAGCTGCGCAACCTGCGCAGCTCCGCGGGCGGCGGGACGCCCACGCGCGGGTCGGTGTACGCGCTGCCGGAGGTCGAGGCTGCCGAGCGGCGGCCGTCGGCGATGCCGAACATGCTGGCCGCCGACGCGGTGCGGCAGGCGTGGCAGCCGGAGAACGCCGGTCTGCGGCCGAAGATCCCGATGTGGAACGAGTGCGACACGGCGATCTACACCCAGCTTTCCCGCATGCTCGCCGGTGACGCGGGTCCGGCCGAGTCGATGCGGGAGGCCGCCAGGCGCTTCGACCAGATCACGGCACGAGGGTGGGTGGCCGCGCGATGAGCCGGACCGAGCCGACGCAGCCGAGCGGGCCGACGCAGCCGGCCGAGCCGCCCGAGCCGACGAAGCTGACCGCGCAGATCGAGAACCGCCCGGTGGACAGCCCTGCGGACCAGCACGCCAGCGAGCCGGCGCGGCGACGGTCCCGGATCCGGTTCGGGTTCGAGGCCCGGATGCTGACGCCCGGCGTGCTGCTGCTCGCGGCCCTGAGCGTCATCCCGTTCCTGACGATGATCGTGATGAGCTTCTCGTCCGTCCGGCTCCTCGGCGGGGTGGGCGTGGAATGGGCCGGGCTGCGCAACTGGGCCCGGCTGTTCACCGATCCCGACCTGGGCGCCAACTGGCTGCGCACCGGCGTCTACTTCGCCCTCACGCTGGGCCTGGAGATGCTGCTGGGCCTGGTCTTCGCGCTGTGCGTGTGGCGGGTGATGCGCGGCCGCAACGCGGTGCTCAGCCTGTTCCTGCTGCCGATGTTCGTCGCGCCCGCGATCGTCGGCCTGCTCGGCCGGTTCCTGACCGACTCCACCTTCGGCCTCTACTCGTGGCTGCTCGGCGCGCTCGGCTACACCGGCGACATCCTCGGCGGCAAGTACTCGGCGTTCGCGGCGGTGGTCCTGATGGACGTCTGGGAGTGGACGCCGCTGATCACCCTGATCGCGCTGGCCGGGCTGTCGTCGGTCCCGCCGAGCCTGCGCGAGGCGGCGGCGCTCGACGGCGCGAACGGCTGGCAGAGCCTGCGCCACATCGTGCTGCCGTCGATCTCGAACGTGCTGCTGGTCGCGCTGCTGATCCGGTCCATGGACGCGATCCGCTACTTCGACATCGTCTGGGTCACCACCGGCGGCGGCCCGGCCGACGCCACCAAGATCGTGCCGGTCCGGCTGTACGAGACCGCGTTCCGGTTCTTCGACCTCGGCTACGCCGCCGTGCTCGGCCTGGTGATGCTCGCCGTCTCCATCGTGATCGCCCGCGCCTTCGTGCGGTTGCTGGACAAGAAGGGACAAACCCGGTGACCACTCCCGCAAGCCCGCTGGAACGCGGCGGCCGGGGACTGCGCCTGGTGGTGTGGCTGGTGCTCGGCGCCGGTCTGCTGTGGACGCTCGTCCCGCTGGGCTGGATGGTGCTCTCCTCGTTCAAGTCGAGCGCGGACGTCACCGCCGCCACGCCGCAGGTGCTGTTCACGCCGACGCTGGAGAACTACCGGAACCTGTTCACCGGCGCGAACAACCTCGGCCCGTACGTCCTGCACAGCGTGCTGGCGGCGGGAATCTCCGCCGTGCTCGCGGTCGCGATCGGCGCGCCGGCCGGGTACGGCCTGGCGCGCACCAGGATGCGCGGCAGGAAGCACCTGTCGTTCTGGATCATCTCGACCCGGATGGCCCCGATCGCCGCGGTCGTGCTGCCGCTGTTCCTGATGTTCCGGGGACTGGGCCTGATCGATTCGGTGCCTGGCCTGGTGCTGGCCTACCTGACCTTCGACCTGCCGTTCGCGATCTGGTTGATGAGCGCGTTCTTCGCCGAGCTCCCGCCCGCGCTGGAGGAGTCGGCGCAGGTGGAGGGCTGCACGCGGTGGCAGGCGTTCTGGCACGTCGTGCTGCCGATGACCAAATCGGGTCTGGTGACCACCTTCGTGCTCTGCTTGGTGTTCGCCTGGAACGACCACGCCTTCGCGCTGGTCTTCAGCGGGCCGAACTCCCAGACGCTGCCGATCGCGGCCGGCCAGCTGGTCACCCAGTCCGGGATCGACTGGGGACAGCTGACCGCGATCGGTACGTTCGTGGTGGTGCCGATGGTGCTCGCCGGACTCGCCGTACGCCGGTGGCTGGTCACCGGCCTGACCCTGGGAGCGGTGACGGGGGAATGATCCCGGAGAAGATGCGCGCTTCGGTCCTGCGCGGTGTCGGGGACGTGGTGGTGCAGGAGCGGCCGGTGCCCGAGCCCGGGCCGCGCGAGGTGCTGGTCAGGGTGACCGCCGTCGGGACCTGCGGCTCGGACACCCACTACTACGAGCACGGCCGGATCGGGCCGTTCGTGGTGCGCGAGCCGCTCGTGCTGGGGCACGAGGCCGCGGGGGTGGTGGTGGCCCGCGGTGCCGAGGTGTCGCGACACGAGCCGGGGCAGCGGGTGTCGATCGAGCCCGGCGTGCCGTGCTTCGTGTGCGCGCAGTGCCGCGCGGGCCGCTACAACCTGTGCCCGGACGTGCGGTTCTTCGCGACACCGCCGGTCGACGGCGCCTTCTGCGAGTACGTCGCGGTGCACGAGGAGTTCGCCTACGCCGTCCCGGACTCGATGACCGACGAGGCCGCAGCGCTGTGCGAGCCGCTGTCGGTCGGGGTGTGGGCCTGCCGCAAGGGCGGGGTCGGACCGGGTTCGCGGGTGCTGGTGACCGGGGCGGGGCCGATCGGGCTGGTCGCCACCCAGACCGCCCGCGCTTTCGGCGCGAGCGAGGTCGTGGTCACCGACGTCAACCCGCGCCGCCTGGAGCTGGCCTCCGAGCTCGGTGCGACCGGAACGGTCGACGTGCGGGAGTCGGCCATCGACTTCGAACCCGAGGTGCTGCTGGAATGTTCTGGCGCGCCCCGCGCCGCCGCGGACGCCATCCGGCGCGTCACGCGGGCCGGCCGGGTCGTGCTGGTGGGCATGGGCGGTGACGAGCTGCCGCTGCCGCTTTCGCACGTCCAGAACTTCGAGATCGAGGTGACCGGTACGTTCCGGTACGCCAACACCTGGCCGACGGCGATCGCGCTGGCGGCGTCGGGCGCCGTCGACCTCGACCGGCTGGTGACGCACCGGTTCGGGCTGGCCGGGGTAGAGCAGGCGCTCACCGCGTCCGCGCGGGACGAGACGGCGGTGAAGACCGTCGTGCGCCCGCAGGAGTAGGTGCCGGCGGATGACGAGGGGAGCGGCGATGTCCAACGCGCGACCGACCGAGGCGGTGGTGGAGCAGCGCAGGCAGGACGTCCTGAACTACGTCATCGACCGCGGCGAGGCGCGCATCGGCGACCTCGCGAGCGTGTTCGGGGTCAGCCTGATGACCATGCACCGCGACCTCGACGACCTCGCCGGACGGCGGATGCTGCGCAAGAAGCGCGGGCTGGTGGAGGCTTTCCCGCCGCAGACGATGGAGACCGCCACCCGCTTCCGCGCAGGTCTGCACACGGCCGAGAAGGAGGCGATCTCGGCCGCCGCGGCGGCCCGCGTCCGGCCCGGGGCCTCGGTGCTGCTCGACGACTCGAGCACGTTGTTCCCGCTGGCCAGGATGCTCGGCGAGGTCGAGGAGCTGACGGCGGTCACCAACTCGGTGACCATCGCCAGGATCCTGTCCCTGGCCGGGCGGGAGGTCGTGCTCGCCGGAGGCCGCTACCGCGCGGAGTTCGACTCGTGCACCGGTCCGGACGTGCTGCGCTCGCTGTCGCGGTTGCGCACCGACATCGCCTTCATGTCGGTCACCACGATCGCGCGGGGCCGGATGTACCACCCGATCCAGGACTACGCCGAGATCAAGCACGTGATGCACGAGTCAGCCGAGCGCACGTTCCTGCTGGCCGACCACTCCAAGTTCGGCAAGACCGCCACCTACGCCCACGGTGACGCCGCGATCTTCGACGTGGTGATCACCGACGACGCCACCCCGCAGCACGAGCTCGACGCGATCCGCGACCTCGGCACCGACGTCGAGGTCGTGTCCCCGAACGACCCGGTAGGTCACATGCGAATCACACCCGAGTCCGAAGAATGGGCCACCGCGGTCTATGCCCGCCGTGGAGGTGCCGAATGAGCCGCCTGGTGGCGGGCATCGACTCGTCGACGCAGTCCACCAAGGTCGTCGTGTGCGACGCCGAGACCGGGGCGGTGGTGCGGCAGGGACGTGCGCCGCACCCCGAGGGCACCGTCGCCGACCCCGAGGTGTGGTGGGCGGCGCTGTCGCGGATCGGACTGCTCGACGACGTCGGGGCGGTCGGCGTCGCGGCGCAGCAGCACGGGCTCGTCGCGCTCGACGAGGACCGCCAGGTCGTGCGGCCCGCGCTGCTGTGGAACGACACCCGCTCGGCCCCCGCCGCGACCGACCTCATCTCGGAGCTGGGCGGTCCCGGCGCGTGGGCCGAAGCCGTCGGCACGGTCCCGGTCGCCAGCCTCACCGTCACCAAGCTGCGGTGGATGGCCGAGAACGAGCCGGAGCTCGCCGACCGGGTCAGCGACGTCCTGCTGCCGCACGACTGGCTCACCTCGCGGCTGACCGGCGGGGAACCGGTGACCGACCGCGGGGACGCTTCGGGCACCGGCTACTGGTCGCCGCGCGAAGGCCGCTACCGCGAGGACATCCTGGCGATGGCGTTCGGCGGCCGGACTCCCCGCACACCACGGGTGCTCGGGCCCGCCGAACCCGCGGGCACGACGCTGGACGGCACGCTGGTCTCCGCCGGGACCGGCGACAACATGGGCGCCGCGCTGGGACTCGGCCTGCGCACCGGCGACGTGGTGGTGTCCCTGGGCACCAGCGGGACCGTCTTCGCCGCCGCCCCGCGCGGCAGCGCCGACCCGACCGGCACCATCGCCGGGTTCGCCGATGCCACCGGAGGGTTCCTCCCGCTGGTGTGCACGCTCAACGCGGCACGGGTGATCACCTCGACCGCGGCCATGCTCGGCGCGGACCCCGCCGAGTTCGACCGCCTGGCCGGTGCGGCGCCCGCGGGCGCGGGCGGCCTGACGCTGCTGCCCTACCTCGACGGCGAACGCACGCCCAACCTGCCCGACGCCAGCGGCACCCTGGTCGGTCTGCGCCGCGACAACATGACACCGGAGAACCTCGCGCGGGCGGCGGTGGAGGGCATGCTCTGCGGGCTGGCCGCCGGACTCGACGCGCTGCGGGCGGCCGACATCGAGGTGCGCAGGGTTCTGCTCATCGGCGGAGCTGCGCAGTCGAAGGCGGTGCGCGTGGCGGCGCCGACGGTGTTCGGCGTGCCGGTCGTGGTACCCGAACCCGCGGAGTACGTCGCCGTCGGCGCGGCGCGCCAGGCGGCGTGGGCGCTGGCGGGCGGCGCGGAGCCACCGGCGTGGCACCTGCCGGGATCGGTGTCCGGGTGGGGCAGCGCGCCGGCGGAGCCGGACGGCGTGGCAGCGGCGGAGCCGGATGCCGCCGACGCGGCGACGGGGGAGGAGATCAGGCAGCGCCACCGCGCGGCACTGGAGCAGATGCACGGGGGCTAGGGGTCTGCCGTTCCCATACGGCAGGTCGCGAGAGCGCGTGGTTCGGGCAGGCCACGCCGCAAGTGGAGCGCGGCCCGGCGGCGGGGGTCTTCGAGCTGCGATGCCGATCATCGAAGGTCCCGCGCGCTCCCGAGCCGAGCCCTCGTTGCTGGCTCGGGCCGGGGCCGTCGGACCCGAGGCGCTTGGCGCCGGGCCGCCTCTTCCAAGCCGGGCGATGTCGCTGCCGATCGCCGAAGGTGCCGAGGCGCCGGGCCGCGCTGCCGATCGCCGAAGGTGCCGCGCCGCCGGACAGCCCCGCGCTGCCGAGTCGAGCCATCGCTGCTGAGCTGGACCAAGCCGCCGTCTCCGCGCCGTTGGCGCTGGCCGCCGCCGAGCGTCGTCGCTGCCGCGCCGCCGGACGAGCCGCTGTCTCCACGCCGCCGACCCCGCGCCGCCGACCCCGCGCCGCTGGCGCTGGGCCGTGGGCGCCTTGCCTCGGCGGGCACCCACGGCCGTCGCCGGATCAGTCCGCCTTGGCCATGCCGAGCACGTCGAGGGCGGTCTCCAGCTCCTCCATCGTCAGCTTGCCCGCGTCGACGTGACCGCGTTCCAGCACGACCTCGCGGATGGTCTTGCGCTCCTTGAGGGCCTGCTTGGCGATCGAGGCGGCCTCCTCGTAGCCGATGTAGCGGTTGAGCGGGGTGACGATCGAGGGCGAGCCCTCCGCGTACTCGCGGGCGCGCTCGACGTTGGCCTGCACCCCCTCGAAGACCTTGTTCGCCAGCAGCCGGGAAACCGCCGCCAGCAGCCGGGCCGACTCCAGCACGTTGCGCGCGATCACCGGCAGGTTGACGTTGAGCTGGAAGTTGCCCTGCGCGCCCGCGAAGGCGACCGCGGCGTCGTTGCCGATCACCTGCGCCACCACCTGCAGCGTCGCCTCCGGGATGACCGGGTTGACCTTGCCGGGCATGATCGACGAGCCAGGCTGCAGGTCGGGCAGGGCCAGCTCGGCCAGCCCGGTGCGCGGGCCCGATCCCAGCCAGCGCAGGTCGTTGGCGATCTTGTTCAGGCTGACGGCCACCGCGCGCAGGTTGCCGGAGGTCTCCACGACCGAGTCCTGGCTGGCCTGCGCCTCGAAGTGGTCGCGGGCCTCGGTCAGCGGCAGGCCGGTGACCCTCGCCAGCTCCCGGGACACCTCGGCGCCGAACCCGTCGGGCGCGTTGAGCCCGGAACCGACCGCGGTGCCGCCGATGGGCAGCTCGCCGAGCCTGCCGAGCCCGGCCTGCAGCCGCTCGACGCCGAAGCGCACCTGCGAGGCCCACGCGCCGGCCTCCTGGGCCAGCGTGATCGGCACCGCGTCCATCAGGTGCGTCCGCCCCGACTTGACCACGCCGGTCCACTCCGACGCGCGGCGCTCGATCACCGCGGCCAGGTGCTCCAACGCCGGGATCACGTCGGTGAGCACCGCCTCGGTGGCGGCGACGTGGATCGTGGTCGGGAACGTGTCGTTGGACGACTGCGAGGCGTTGACGTGGTCGTTGGGGTGCACGTCGCGGCCGAGCCCGCGACTGGCCAGGGTCGCGATGACCTCGTTGGCGTTCATGTTCGACGACGTGCCGGAACCGGTCTGGAACACGTCGATCGGGAAGTGCTCGTCGTGCCTGCCCTCGGCGACCTCGTCGGCGGCGGCGGCGATGGCCTCGGCCAGGTCGGGGTCGAGCACGCCGAGCCTGCCGTTGACCCGCGCCGCGGCCGCCTTCAGCAGCCCGAGCGCGCGGATCTGGGAGCGTTCCAGGCCCCGGCCGGAGATCGGGAAGTTCTCGACGGCGCGCTGGGTCTGGGCCCGGTACAGGGCGTCGGCGGGGACCCGCACCTCGCCCATGGTGTCGTGTTCGATCCGGTAGTCCTGTTCAGCCATGGCGAAAGTGTGCCCCTGATCCGGCCGGCCGGTCAGTATGGGGGACCCCACTCGGGGCACGGCGACCGGCTTCTTGAGCGATCAACGTGCGGCATCTCTCGGGCTCGCGTCCGGGCTGCACCCCCCGGAAAGCAGAAGACGCCGGCCCGCGCCCCGGACCGGCGTCTTCTGCTTGCCTCGAGAGGTCAGACTCCCGCGACGTCGTTGATCCAGCCGCGGTAGGCGGTGGCGTCGGTGTAGATCGACGGCGCCGTGCCGCAAACCGGGACCAGGCTGCCGAGCCTGCTGGTGACGCCGGTCAGGCGCCAGTTGCCCGGCGTGCCCTCGAGCTGCGGGCCACCGGAGTCGCCGAAGCAGGCGTTGGTCAGCGGCCGCGAGCTGCCGGTGCAGATCTCGGTGCCCTCGTCCACCGCGCTCAGCGAGCACTGGCCGTCGTCGACGACCTTGGTGTCGAGCTCCTGCAACTGCACGGGCGGCGCACCGCAGCCGCGGACCGGGCAGGTCACGCCCCAGCCGATGATCCGGGACTCCGTGCCGACCGGGCCGGACGCCTCGGCGATCTCGACCGGCTCCTGCGACACCGCGTGGTCGAGCTTGAGCAGCGCGATGTCACCGTTGGGGTTCTTGGTCTCGTAGTCGGGGTGCACCACAACCGCGGTCACACCGGCCTGCTCACCGCCGGCGGTGTGGTCCGGGCTGCCGATGCGCAGGCCCAGGTCCGCCGGAGTGGCGTCCTGGACGCAGTGCGCGGCGGTCAGCACCCACTCCTCGTCGATCAGCGAGGCGCCGCAGCTGTGCTGCCCCTGGCGCTGCAGCGAGGCCATCCATCCGTAGGGCTCGGTGGCGTCGTGGCCACCGACGATCAGGGTGCCCGGCCCCTCCTGCGGCGCGGGTGCGGCGTTGGCGGTCGCCGGCAATGCCCCGATTCCCATTGCCAGTGCCGCCAAAGCACCGAGCACCAGTGAAGATTTGCTCACGGCTCTCCTCTCCCGCTCAAAGACCCGTTCTGCCGAAGCTAGGTGCGGGGTTACCGGCCAGGTACCGCCAACTGCCGGGCGCAGTTGCGCAACACGGCGGAGCAACGTCGGCATTTCGCGCGCTATGGGCGGGTCTGCCGGGTCTAGCCTGGGAAGCATCCGCACGGTGGCGAGCGAATGGGGTGGGCATGACCCCGGTTCCAGGCGAAGTCGATCTGCTCGTGGTCGGGGCCGGCCCGACCGGACTGTTCGCGGCGTACTACGCCGGTTTCCGCGGGATGTCGGTGGCCGTGGTCGACGCGCTGCCGGAGCCGGGCGGCCAGGTGACCGCGATGTACCCGGAGAAGATGATCTACGACGTCGCCGGGTTCCCGGAGGTCCGCGGCCGCGACCTGGTCGACGCGCTGGTGCGGCAGGCGGCCCAGTACGACCCCGTCTACCTGCTGGGACGCCACGCCGAGAAGCTGTCCGAAGTGGAGGGCGGCCTGCTGGTCGACGTCGGCGAGCGCGAGTCGGTCAGGGCGGGGGCGGTGCTGGTCACGGCGGGGATCGGCGAGTTCACCCCGCGCCCGCTGCCGGCCGCCGACGACTGGCTGGGCCGCGGCGTCGTGCACTTCATCCCCGAGCTGGGCGCCCACAGTGGACAGGACGTGGTGGTCGTCGGCGGCGGTGACTCGGCCTTCGACTGGGCGCTGGCCCTGCACCCGGTCGCGCGCAGCGTGACGCTGGTGCACCGCAGGGCGCGGTTCCGCGCGCACGCCGGCCTGGTCGACAAGGTGAGGGGGCTGGGCGTCCCGCTGATCACCGACGCCGAGGTCGCCGAGATCAGGGGCGACGACGCGGGCCCGCACGAGGTCGAGCTCGCGCTGGCAGGCGACCGGCGCCAGGTGCTGCCCGCGCAGGCCGTGGTCGCCGCGCTGGGATTCACCGCCGATCTGGGACCCATCGAGTCCTGGGGGCTCGAACTCGAAAAGCGCACGATTCGGGTGGACAGCACGATGCGCACGAGTCGGGAACGCGTGTACGCCGCGGGCGACGTCGCCGCCTATCCGGGAAAGGTGAAACTGATAGCGACCGGATTCGGGGAAGCGGCCACCGCCGTCAACAACATCGCGGTCGCGCTCAACCCCGAAGCCCACCTGTTCCCCGGGCATTCCTCGAACATGGGGTGAGGCCGCGGGCGGCAATGCCGGACGGGGTTTCCGGCGCATTCGCCCACGGCCTCTGTCAGCCGATCCGGTGGCGATTGCTCGCGAAAGCGTGGGGTTTGGGGAGTTCCGCGAGAATTCGCCGCGACCCGGGTTGTTCGGGGTTCACCCCGGGCGGTGGGCCGGATCAGCCGCCGGTGTTCTGGTTGATCCAGTCGGTGAAGGCGACCACGTCGGTGTAGATCGACGGACCGGTGGCGCAGGTCGGGTTGTTGTTGCCCGCGCGGCTGGTGGCGCCGATCAGCTCCCAGTTGCCCGAGGTGCCCTTGATCTGCGGGCCGCCGGAGTCGCCGTAGCAGGCGCCGGAGTTGCCGCCCGGGTTCGCGGTGCAGATCTCGGTCGGGCCGTCGATGCTGGTGCAGTCGCCGTCGTCGACGATGGAGGTGTCGAGCTCCTGCAGCATGGTCGGGGCCTCGCCGCAGCCCTGCTCAGGGCAGGTCTGGCCCCAGCCGATGATACGGGTCTCGGTGCCCGGGGCGCCGGACTCCGCGGCGATCTTGATCGGGGCGGCCTGCACGGCGTGGTCGAGCTGCAGCAGCGCGATGTCACCGGAGTCGTGGGTCACGACGTTGGTCACGCCTGCCTCTTCGCCGCCGGTGGTGTTGTCGTTGCTGCCGATGCGCAGGCTGAAGTCCGACGGGCTGCCGCCCTGCACGCAGTGGGCCGCGGTGACCGCCCAGTCGGGCTTGATCAGCGACGCGCCGCAGCCGTGGCTGCCGCCGATCTGCAGCGAGGCCATGAACGAGTACTCCTCGGTGGCGTCGTGGCCACCGATGATGCGCACACCCGCGTCGTCCGCGGACGCAACCGCTGGGAGGCTGATCGCGCTGCTGACGGCAGCGAGCACCCCGATAAGAACGGAACGCTTTCGCATATCCGTGGAGTCCTTCCGTGAACCCCGGCGCCGGTCGCCGGATGGCCACAGACCGTATGCGGCATTCCACGAAAGGTGTACCCACTTAGGGAGTAAGTGCGTCGCGTCCAAGGAACGGGGTGCTTAGCCGTCCACGAACTCCGGATGGCCGGAAAACCCTCGATTTCCTGCGGTTTCACCCGAAACCCGAATTGGCGGGTTTCGGGTGAAACTGTGAAACGCGGGAAAAACTGCCGGGCCGCGAAATCAGGGCAGCAGGCCGTGCCGGGAGGTCTCGCCCTCCTTGCCGAAGTCCACGTTCGCGTACTCGCGGAGCTTGGAAAGGCGGTGCGAGCCGTCGATCATGCGGACGGTGCCGGACTTGGAGCGCATGACGATCGACTGGGTGCTGCACCGGTTGGCGCGGTAGTGCACGCCCTTGAGCAGCGCGCCGTCGGTGATGCCGGTGGCGCAGAAGAACACGTTGTCGCCGCGCACCAGGTCGGAGGTGCTCAGCACGCGTTCGACGTCGTGGCCGGCGTCGGCGACCTTGCGCCGTTCGTCGTCGTCCTTGGGCCACAGGCGGGTCTGGATCTCGCCGCCGAGGCACTTGAGCGCGCAGGCGGTGATGATGCCCTCGGGTGTGCCGCCGATGCCCATCAGCATGTCGACGCCGCTGTCCGGGCGGGCGGCCGCGATGGCGCCCGCGACGTCGCCGTCGGAGATGAACTGGATGCGGGCGCCGGCCTCGCGGACCTCCTTGACCAGCTGCTCGTGGCGGGGGCGGTCCAGGATGCAGACGGTGACGTCGGAGACGTCGATGTGCTTGGCCTTGGCGACCCGGCGGATGTTCTCGGCGGTGGGGGCGGAGAGGTCGATCACGCCGGCGGCCTCGGGGCCGACGGCCAGCTTCTCCATGTAGAACACCGCGGAGGGGTCGAACATCGCGCCGCGTTCGGAGACCGCCAGCACGGCCAGCGCGTTGGGCATGCCCTTGCTCAGCAGGGTGGTGCCGTCGATCGGGTCGACCGCGACGTCGCAGTCCGGGCCCTCGCCGTTGCCGACCTCCTCGCCGTTGAACAGCATGGGGGCCTCGTCCTTCTCGCCCTCGCCGATCACGACGACGCCGCGCATCGAGACGGTGCCGATCAGCTTGCGCATGGCGTCCACGGCGGCGCCGTCACCGGAGTTCTTGTCGCCCCGGCCGACCCAGCGACCGGCGGCCATCGCAGCGGCCTCGGTGACCCGTACCAGTTCCATCGCCAGGTTGCGGTCCGGGGCCTCGTTGCGGCTTTCGGTGGTGGACGTGCTCATCGCGCCTCCCGGTGGTGAGCGGGTTCCTTCAGGTTCCACGGCCCGCGGGCGCGGTTCGCGGTGTGACGTGCGCCGCGCGCAGGCTCATTGCGACAGATCTTCCCAGATCGGAGGGGCCCCAGCGGGCTCACGTGGGGCAGCCCACTACGCCCCCGGTGAGGAGCGTCCCCGAGCGCGCGCGGCGTCGCAGCAGGTCGCGGGGCCTGGCGGCTGGAGGCGGGACGGATCTGGCAGAGCATGCGTGACCGGATGTGCGTGTGTTGCGGGCGCGACGACGCGTGCGCGCAAGCGATGGCTCTGCGCCCGACCGCGTCGGCTATCTCCAGGGTGCTACTCAAAGCCGCCGACGGCAGCGTGCCCGGTCACTGATGCCCCGCCTCGCGGGCGCGCCGCTCTCAGCCCGCATCGCTTTCGCCGCCCGGCGCGAGGTGCGCCGGCCCGCGGCGCTTCCGCCGTGGCCGCGCCGCGCTGCTACTCGTCCTCGACCGCCGCCAGGGCGCGTTCCACGCGCTCGCGCGCGCCCGCCAGGTGGCGCTCGCACACCGCGGCCAGCGCCTCGCCGCGCTCCCACAGCGCGAGCGAGTCCTCCAGCGAGAGGCCACCGGCCTCGAGCTGCTTGACCACCTCGGCCAGCGCGTCCCTGGCCTCCTCGTAGCCCATCTCGGCGACCTCGGGGTGCGCGGCCACCGGGTCGAAGTGCTCGTCCTTCGCGTCGTTCTCGCTCACGGGGTGGGACTCTCCAGCCTGCTCTGCACCGACACCACCGCGGTGGCGATCGCCTGGTCGTAGCCGACGAACGCCTCGGCGAACTCGGCACCGTCGCCTTCGCGCACCGCGTCGTTGATGCGCAACTGCGCCTCCGCGACCCTACGTCGCAGCGCCGACCCGTGCCCGAGCCACCACCGCTGACCGACGTAGCCGGTCGTCGCCTCGGCCAGCGCGCTCAGCCGCGCGGGCAGCGACTTGCGCTCGGCCGAGTCGCAGCCGCCCAGCAGGGCCGCCCAGCAGCCCGCCGCCGCCGAGTCGGCCTCCTCGGCCCGCCGCCACACCTCACCGGCGGGCTCGCGCCGCCCGAGGTCGGCCTGCTCGGTGGCCGCCGACCGGGCCACGCCCACGGTCAACGGGAGGAACGTGGGCTCCTGCTTCGGGTGCACCAGCTCCTCCGTCCTCGCCGTCATTCGTCTACGACCGCGTACACCGCCCCGTCAACGACCCTGACCCGGAGCCTGGTTCCCGGTCCTGCCTCGTCGACCGACCTGAGCACGCCGTCCACCCCGTCCGGATCGACGAGCTGCACGATCGCGTACCCGCGAGCAAGAGTGGCCGCAGGTCCGAGGGTCGTCAAGCGTGATCGAACTCCCTCCACCCGGTGCTGTTCGGTGGTCAGCACCGAGGTCATAGCCCGCCTCGCCCGGTCGCGCAGCCCGCTTACCTGCTCGGACCTGCGGTCGAGCGGCCCGATCGGATCGGCCAGGACCGGTCTGCTGCGCAGCGCGTCGAGCAGTCTGCGCTCGCGGTCCACCCATCCGTGCAACGCGCGACGCGCCCGGTCGCGAAGCTGGTGGATGCGCTGGGTCTCCTCGGCGACGTCCGGTACGACCCGTTTGCCCGCTCCGGTGGGCGTCGAGCAGCGGACGTCGGCGACGTGGTCGAGCAGCGGCGAGTCCGGCTCGTGCCCGATCGCGCTGACCACCGGCGTGCGGCACGCCGACACCGCCCGGCACAGCGCCTCGTCGGAGAACGGCAGGAGGTCCTCGACGCTGCCGCCGCCGCGGGCCAGCACGATCACGTCGACCTCCGGCACCCGGTCCAGCTCGCCGAGGGCCTCGAGGATCTGCGGCACCGCCGTGGAGCCCTGCACCGCCACGTTGCGGATCTCGAACCGGACGGCCGGCCAGCGCAACCGGGCGTTGGTCAGGACGTCGTGCTCCGCGGCCGAGGCGCGCCCGGTGATCAGGCCGACCTTGTTCGGCAGGAACGGCAGCGGGCGCTTGCGCGCGGGGTCGAACAGCCCTTCGGCCTTCAGCAGCTGGCGCAGCCGCTCGATGCGGGCCAGCAGCTCACCGATGCCGACCGCGCGGATCTCGTCGACCCGCAGGCTCAGCGTGCCGCGCCCGACGAAGAAGGTCGGTTTGCCGTGCACCACGACCCGGCTGCCGTCGGTCAGCGGCGGCTCCATGTTGCGCAGCAGCGCCGACGAGCACGTCAGCGTGAGCGACACGTCGGCCGACGGGTCGCGCAGCGTCAGGAACGCCGTGGCCGCACCGGGGCGCGCGGAGATCTGGGTGATCTGGCCCTCGACCCAGATCGAGCCGAGCCGGTTGATCCAGTCGGCGATCTTGCGGGCCACCGTGCGTACGGGCCACGGCTCTTCGGGGCTGGTCGGGGAGGACAGGTCCGCTCCTCTTCGGTCGTGCGGTCGTTGGCGGCGCCGGGCTCGGGCCCCGCCGGCGGCTGCGGGGCCGGCGACGTCCGAGCGTATTCGCCCTGGCCGACAGCCCGCGCGGCTGACGCCCGGCGGGTCCGGCCGCCCGCCGGACTCACGCGACCCCCGGGCTGCTAGTCCCGTCATCCGCCCAGCGCTCGGGTTGCGCTCCTGGTGCCCAGCTCGCCCGGCTACTGGCTGCGCACGCGCTCCAGCCGGTTGGCGAGCATGCGCACGAACTCCGGGCGGTTCTCGTGGGCCTGCTCGTGCTCCAGCAGCTCGGCCAGCTCCGCCTCGGTGTAGGAGCGCAGGCGCCCCCGCAGCTGCGGCAGGCTCATCCGGTCGTAGTCGGCCAGCAGCGACGTCTCCTCCTCCGGCGCGGCCGTCGACGGACGCTGCGGCGCGGCGGGCTCCTCGTCCTCGTCGAAGGTCACCCAGGCGGGCTGCTCCTCGTAGGTGCGCAGGCCCGCGAGAGCCTCGTCACCCTTGATGGCCAGCTCGGTGATCTGCTGCTGGACCCGCATCGACACCTGCAGCGCCTGGCTCACGACGGTCACCGGCAGCCCGAGCAGGGTGGCCGGAAGCTGGCGGGTCTGCTCGACGGCGGTGGCCGCGAGCCCGGCGGCGACCCGCACCGGCAGGGGGAACGATCGCATGGCCACAGCCTGCCGCATGCGCACCCGGGAAGCCACGACTAGTCCGTACGAGCGAACGGTGCGGACCGCGGCGGACACCGTCCGGTGATCCCGCCGACGGCGAGGCTGACCCGATCCGGGAGGGTCCGTACCCTGGATGGCATGACGACCTCGCCCCAGGCCGCCGACCACGCTGACCAGGACCGCCCCGGCGCGGCGTCGAACAAGCGGGTGCTGCTTGCCAAGCCCCGCGGTTACTGCGCCGGCGTCGACCGCGCCGTCATCACCGTCGAGAAGGCCCTGGAGACCTACGGCCCTCCGGTGTACGTGCGCAAGGAGATCGTGCACAACAAGCACGTCGTGGAGACCCTCCGCGAACGTGGCGTGATCTTCGTCGAGGAGACCGACGAGGTGCCCGAGGGCGCCCTCGTGGTGTTCTCCGCGCACGGCGTCTCGCCCGCGGTGCACGAAGAGGCCGAGCGCCGCAGCCTGCGGACCATCGACGCGACCTGCCCGCTGGTGACCAAGGTCCACAAGGAGGTCAACCGGTTCGCCAGGGAGGACTACGACATCCTGCTGATCGGCCACGAGGGCCACGAGGAGGTCGAGGGAACCTCCGGTGAGGCCCCGGACCGGGTGCAGCTGGTCGACAAGCCGGAGGACGTCGACAAGGTCACTGTCCGCGACCCCTCCAAGGTGGTGTGGCTGTCGCAGACCACGCTGAGCGTGGACGAGACGATGGAGCGGGTCGACCAGCTCAAGGGCCGGTTCCCCGACCTGCAGGCGCCGCCGAGCGACGACATCTGCTACGCCACCTCCAACCGCCAGGTCGCGGTCAAGGCGATGGCTTCCGAGTGCGACCTGGTGCTGGTGGTCGGCTCGCAGAACTCGTCGAACTCCAAGCGGCTGGTCGAGGTGGCCCTGCAGGCGGGCGCCACCGACTCGCACCTGATCGACTACGCCGAGCAGATCGACGAGTCCTGGCTGGACGGCGTCACCACGGTGGGCGTCACCAGCGGTGCCTCGGTGCCGGACGTGCTGGTCATGCAGGTCCTCGACTTCCTGGCCGAGCGCGGCTGGGGCGATGTCGAGGAGGTCACCACGGCCAACGAGAAGATCGCCTTCGCGCTGCCGCCGGAACTGCGCAAGGACCTGCGCGACAACCCGAACGGCCCGAAGGGCGTGCGCTGACCCGTCTCCGCCTGGGCCGCGGCGCCCGGTAGGGCTGCGGAACCTCTGCCGTCAAGCTTCCGCCGGTGGACGCCGCGTCGACCCGCTCGCACGCTCAGGCGACGCCATGGCGTTCCGGCAGGCACCGCCGAGACGAAGCACGCCGACGGCGACGCCATGGCGGAAGGCGTCGGCACCGAACGGGTCCTGTGACCCCGCGATGACGAACAGGCCCGTGGCTCCAACCGGAGCCACGGGCCTGTTGCGTGCGTGTTGTGCGACCGGACGCCGCCGTCAGTCCCTCCGCCACCCGCGGCGGGACCGACGGCCCCGGCCTACTCGAACGAGTCGTCGCGCCGCGGCCTGCGCGGCCGGCGCGGCGGCTCCGCCTTCGGCTCCGGCGGCCGCCCGCGCCCCGGCGCGGGCCGCTGCGCGCCCCGCCCAGGCGGCACCGCGCGCCCCTCGCGCTCCGCCCGCGGGTCGCCCGCGCGTCCGCGCGGGTCCGCGCCCCGCGCTCCGCGCCCGGGCGCCTGCCCGCGCGCCCGCGGGTCGCCGTCGCGCGCCGGGCGTCCCGCCCCGCGCTCGTCGCCGCGCTTCGCCGCGCCGCGGCGCGGGTCTCGCTCCGGGGGGCGCTTCGCGCCGCCTTCCGGCGGGCGCTTGGCTTCGCGCTCGGCCATCTTCGCCGAGCCCGCCGCGAGCTTCGCGTCGCGCCGGGCGTCCCTGCGCGCGTCGCGGTCGGCGGACCGCTTCGCGCGGCCTTCCGCGGCCTGCTTGCGGGTCGGGGTGTCGCCGTCCTCGGGCGGCAGCTTGGGCAGCGGTCGCCGCTTGGTGGCCGCTTCGGCGTTGGCGTGCGGCGAGCGCTGTAGCACGTACATCCGCAGCAGACCGATCACGACCGCGAGCGCGGTGGTCGCGGCCATCACCGGGAAGCTGCCGATCAGCGGGTTGACCACGGCCAGCGCCTTGGCGGCCAGCCCGCCGTCCTTGGGCGTGCCGCTGCCGGTGAGCAGCACCAGCACGGGCATGACCATCGCCAGCACCAGCGGCGGCTGCACCATCGGGCCGAACATGTTGGCACGTTTGATGAACGCGACCGCCAGCATCGAGCCGACGAAGAAGCATGCCTTGAACAGCAGCCCCGGCTGCGACCAGATCAGGATGTCGAGCAGGGTGCCCACCGCGGTGGGCACTGCTGCCAGCAGCAATGCACCCCAAAGTGGTACGCCCCTGGTGGTGCCGAAAGCCGAGAGTTCCGACCAGGAAGGCGCGCCGTTGTCGGGGGCAGGTGCGTCCGGGCGCTCGCGGGTGGCGGTCACAGGTACTAACCGTAACGGTCCAGTACCCGGGATCGGAGACACTGTCGGCGAACTTGCTCATGAACCGGTTCGGTTCCTGCCGTTGTGACCGGTATGTGATGTCCGTGCAGCCGAATGGCTGCCCGTTCACCAGGCCCAGCGTGTGAGTCTTGACACAGGACCCACCTGCATCTTAGCGTCCGGGCAATCGTTTTCTCATGCGCATGCCACCGCGACTGGGGGTCGTATGAGCACAGCAGCGGCGCTGGTCGAGATGACCGGGATCACCAAGCGCTACGGGGGCGTGGTGGCCTGCGACGGCGTGGACCTCACCGTCCGCGCCGGGGAGGTGCACGCGCTGCTCGGTGAGAACGGGGCGGGCAAGTCGACGCTCATGCGGGTGCTCTCCGGCGACATCGCCGACTACGAGGGTTCGGTGGCGATCGAGGGCCGCCAGGTGCGCTTCGGCAAGCCCGCCGATGCCCAGCAGGCCGGCATCGCGATGATCCACCAGGAGCTCGACCTGGTGCCCGCGCTCTCGGTGGCCGAGAACCTCTACCTCGGCCGGGAGCTGCGCAACCGGTTCGGCGGTGTCGACCGGCGCCGGATGGCCGCCCGCACCCGCGAACTGCTCAAGCGCACCGGCATCGACCTCGACCCCGCCCGCGCCGTCGGTGAGCTGCGGGTCGGCGAGCAGCAGCTGGTCACCATCGCGAGGGCGCTGCTGCTCGACGCCAAGGTCCTGATCATGGACGAGCCGACGTCGGCGCTGTCCAACACCGAGGTCGAGCGGCTGTTCGCGGTGATCGGCGAGCTGCGCCGCCGCGGCACCGGCGTCGTCTACATCTCGCACCGCATGGACGAGATCGGCCAGATCGCCGACCGGGCGACCGTGCTGCGCAACGGCCGGTGGGTCGCCGAGTTCGACGCCAGGCGGGTCACCGCCGAACAGGCCGCCGAGGCGATGGTCGGCCGCGAGGTGCAGACCATGTTCCGCACCGGGAAGACCGAGATCGGTGACGAGCTGCTGACGCTGTCGGGCTTCGCGGTCCGCCCGCGCAGGCCCCGCGTGGGCAGGCGGGAGCCGGACGGCATCGACCTGACCGTGCGCGCCGGCGAGATCGTCGGTTTATGCGGTCTGCTGGGCTCCGGGCGCACCGAGCTGCTGGAGACGCTGTTCGGCGCGGGTTCGCCGGGGACCTGGGAAGGCACGGTGACGCTGGGCGGACGCACGGTGCGGCCGAGGGGGCCGCGCCAGGCGCTGCGCGAGGGCATCGCCTTCGTCCCCGAGGACCGCCGCGCGGCCGGGCTGGTCCTCGGGCACTCGGTGATGGCCAACACCGTGCTCTCGGTGGTGGACCGGCTCGGCGTCGGCGGGCTGGTGCGCCGCCGCTCCGAGGTGAGCACGACCCAGGAGAGCGTCCGCAGGCTCAAGGTCAAGCTCGGCAGGATCCTCGACCCGGTCGGCACTCTTTCGGGTGGCAACCAGCAGAAGGTCGTCTTCGGCCGGATGCTGCTGACCGAGCCGCGGCTGCTGCTGCTCGACGACCCGACGCGCGGCGTGGACATCGGCGCGAAGGCCGAGATCTACCAGCTGCTCAGCGACATCGCCGCGCAGGGCATCGGGGTGCTGCTGGCCTCGTCCGAGCTGCCCGAGCTGGTCGGTGTGTGCAGCCGGGTCGTCGTGCTGCGCGGCGGGCGCAGTGTGGCCGAGTTCCGGACCGCCGAGACGGGTGAAGCCGAATTGTTGGCCGCCGCGATGGGCGAGAGGGTTTCCGCCGGCGGTGGTGACGCGGCGGGGACCGGCCCCGTCGCGGGGGGAGGTGCGCGGTGACCGACCGGACCGACGAGCGGGCCCCGACTCCGGCCACGCAACCCGGCGGCGGGCCGCCCGCCGCGCCGCCGCGGTCCTCGCGCGCGGGGACCGTCGAGACGCTGTTCCGATTCCAGAGCTTCTTCGGGCTGCTCGCGGTGTTCGTGGCCGCGGTGGTCTTCTCGCCGCGCAAGGACGGCGAGATCCTGTTCCTGTCCAGCGACAACCTGTTCAACATCATCCGCGCGGTCTCGGAGATCGGGATCATCGGCATCGGGCTGACCTTCGTCATCCTGATCGGCGGCATCGACCTGTCGGTGGGCTCGGTGCTCGGGCTCGCCGCGGTCGGCTCGGCCGTGCTGATGATCAACAGCGACTTCGGGGTGCTGTCGACGGTCTCGATCGTGCTGCTGGCGGGTGTCGTGTTCGGCCTCCTGCAGGGCACCGCGGTCTCCCTGCTCGGCGTGCAGGCGTTCATCGTGACGCTGGCCGGCCTGCAGATAGCCCGCGGTCTCGCGCGCATGTGGTCTGGCGGCGAGACGGTGCAGATCTCCTACGGCGACGGACCCGACCAGGCACCGATGGCGTTCTCGCTGCTCGGCGAGCGCACCTTCGGCGGTGTGGTGCCGATCCCGGCGCTGATCTTCGCCGCGGTCGCGGTCGCGGCGATCCTGTTCCTGCGCACCAGCGCCTACTCGCGCCACCTGTACGCGATCGGCGGCAACGAGAAGGCCGCGCGGCTCTCGGGTGTCCCGGTGAACCGGGTCAAGATCATCGCCTTCGGCATCGCCGGGTTCTGCGCGGCGCTGGCGGGCATCGTGCACGCGGGCCAGCTCAACGCGGGCAGCCCCAACGACGGCATCGCCTACGAGCTGGACGGGATCGCGGCGGTGGTGGTCGGCGGGACCAGCCTCGCCGGTGGCCGCGGGTCGGTGATCGGCACGATCGCCGGTGCGCTGCTGCTGGGCATCCTCAACAACATCCTGAGCCTCAACAGCGTCAACACCGACATGCAGTTGCTGATCAAGGGTCTGGTGATCGTCGCGGCTGCGGCATTGCAACGGTTGCGCCCCACGTCGTAGCCGCACAGCGGGAACCATCCGGGAGGAAGCACGATGCGCAAGACAACGAGGTCCTTGTTCGCGATGACGTGCGCTGCGGTGGCCATAGCCGCGGCCGGCTGCGGTACGACGAGTGAGAACACCGGCCAGGTCCAGCAGCAGGACCCGACGAAGGCGTGCAAGGGCCCGGACAGCAAGTACACGATCGGCATGAGCCAGGCCAACCTCGCCGAACCCTACCGGGTGCGGATGGACGAGGACATCCGCAAGGCCGCGGAGAAGGTCCCGCAGTTCGATGTGCAGTTCGCCGACGCGGCCAAGGACAACTCCAAGCAGGTCAGCGACGTCGAGAACTTCATGACCAAGAAGGTCGACCTGCTGATGATCTCGCCGAACGAGGCGGCGCCGCTGACCGACGTGGTGAAGAAGGCCTACAACGAGGGCATCCCGGTCGTTGTGCTCGACCGCAAGGTCGAGGGCGAGGCCTTCACCACCTACATCGGCGCGGACAACGTGCAGATCGGCAGGCAGGCCGGCGAGTACTTCAAGAACACGCTGCTGCCGCAGGGCGGCAAGATCGTCCAGCTCAAGGGGCTCTCCGGTTCCACGCCCGCAGCCGAGCGCGAGAAGGGCTTCATGGAGGGCATAGCCGGGTCGAAGATCGAGGTCGTCGACACCGCCGACGGCGAGTGGGAGCGCTCGGTCGGGCAGCAGAAGATGGACGCGCTGCTCAAGGCCCACCCCGACATCCAGGCGGTGTACGCGCAGAACGACCCGATGGCCGAGGGCGCGTGGCTGGCCGCCCAGGCCGCCGGGCGAAAGGACCTGAAGTTCGTCGGCATCGACGGCCTGCCCATCGAGTCGGGCGGCATCAAGGCCGTGGAGCAGGGCAGGCTGTCGGCCACCAACCTCTACCCGACCGGCGGCGAGGAGGCCGTCGAGGCGGCGCGCAAGCTGCTCATCGACTGCCAGCCGGTGCCGAAGGAGCAGACGCTGCCGACCGAACTGGTCACCAGGGAGAACGCGGCCCAGGTCTACACGCGGTTGAACCAGGGCTGACCGCATCGGGAACCGGTCCGGCCGAGGTGGCGGATCCCAGTTCTTCTCCGCTGAGTGTCACCCGATTGCCGGACGGTCACCCGGTCGACGCCCGGACACGCCTGGCTGAACCGGGCCGAGAACGCCCGGACGCGTGAAGCAGGAACCGGCACTCGCCGGTGCGGCCCGCTGGGGAGAATCCCGCGGGACGCACCGGCGAGTCCGCCTGAGCACGTCCCCCAGATCACGTTGGGACTACGGTTTTCATCCATTGTGGAGAAGCTAATTCCTTTGCGTCGGTTGACGATGCCGACCGCGTGACCGACCGTGAGTCCGATTTGCAATGAATGGCCGAATGCCACCTGGATGGGGGTTGTCCGGCGCTACTCCGCCCGGCAACCATTCTATCAGGTGAATGCGTCGCACCGTTTTCCGTTGCACCGACAGGTGTTCGGACTGCGGCGGCGGATCCCACTCATACCCTTTTGCACAAAGTCGAGTGATGTCTTGTTCCCGAGTCGAACCGGGAAGGCGAAGTCGAATCGCGCGCGTGACCGATGGAACCGGTACGGCACCGTCCGCAGAGGACGGTGCCGTGTGTGGGGAGGGCAAGCAGGATGAGAGACGGCTCGAGGGAAGCGAATTCGGCGTATCGCCGTCGCCCGAGCAGGTTCGGCGTGTACCTGGGAGTCGCGACGCTGGCGGCGGCCACCGTCGTGGCCGACGCCGGCCTGAGCCCCGAAGCGGCGTTCGCGCAGCGCAACGCGGCCGCGCGGGGCGCTGTCGGCTGGGACACCTACCGCGACGTCAACGGGCTGACGCAGCTCCGCGGGGGTGAGCAGAGCAGGCAGTTCTCCAGCTTCGCCCGGGACGGCAGCAACAACGACGGATTCCAGGGCACCTTCTCCTGCCTGCGCACCTGGCAGCGCGGTTGCGTGATCGCCGAGCACTCCGGGCCGGGCGAGATCTCCTCGATCTGGTTCACCCGGGAGCCCTGGGGCGACGTCACCGGCACCGGCAACATCGTCATCGAGCTCGACGGCAGGGTGGTGCTCGACCGGCCGCTGATCGACGTGGTCACCGGGCGGGTCGGCGGACCGTTCCAGTGGCCGCTGGTCGGCAACGCCGACGACGCCTCCGGCGGCGCGGTCATCAAGGTCCCGATGCCCTACCGGGAGTCGATGCGGGTGACCGTGCAGAACAACCCGTACTTCTACCACGTCAACACCCGCACCTTCCCCGACAGCAACGGTGTGCAGACGTTCAACCCCGCCGACGGCGCATCTGACGTCCTGCGCAGGCTGCGCGGCTTCGGCGTCGCCGACCCGAAGCCGTCGGCCCCGGGGGCGCGGCCCACCCGCCGCGACTTCGAACTCGCGCCCGGTGCGTCGGTGCGGGTCGCCGAGCTCAGCGGGCCCGCGCAGATCAACCAGCTCCGGGTGCGCCTGCCGCAGGTGCTGGCCAGCCCGCAGGTCGTCGACGACGGCATGGCCTACGGCCAGGGCGGCGGCAGCCGCTTCCGGATGGCGGTGCACCCGGGCAACCAGGGCATCCGGGTGATCCGGCGCTACGACCCGCAGATCGCCTACCAGGTCGCGCGCATGAACGTCGACGGCGTGCCCGCGGGGGAGTGGCGCAGCGGGGCGGCCGCGCCCGGCGCCTGGGGCGTGCAGATCATCGAGGTGCCGCCCGCGCTGACCGCGGGCAAGTCCTCGGTCGAGATCGCCAACCAGTTCCTGTCCTCCTCGCTGGACGTCAACGAGTTCCGCTACGACGTCCACAGCAAGGTGAACGGGGAGTGGGTGCGCACCGACGTGCTCGACCTCGGCCCGGCCCACCCGGGTGAGGAGGCCGCGCACGGGTACCGCATCGACAACCCGGTGTTCGCGCGGTCCAAGCTGGTCGGCCGCTACGGGTTCCCGCCCGACCAGGTCGCGGCGTCCGACGCGATGCTGGAGACGACGCGGGTGCGCATCACCTTCGACGGCAGGACCACTGTGGACGCCCCGATCGGCGAGTTCTTCGGCACCGGTCTCGGCGAGCACGACGTGCGGACCATGATGAGCTCGGTCGACCCCGGCCTCGACGGCTGGTACACCGCCTGGTGGCCGATGCCGTTCAGCCGGAACGCCACCGTCGAGATCGTCAACACCGGAGGAGCCGTGGTCAGGGGCGCGACCGCCGAGGTGGTCAGCGCGCCGATGGAGATCGGGACCAACACCGGCTACTTCCACGCCACGCACCGGCGGGCCCCCACGACCCCGGGCCAGGACTGGACGTTCGTCGACGCCAAGGGCGCGGGCACCTTCTACGGCGTCACGCACACCATGCGGGGGCTGATCCCGCCAGGGATGAGGAGCGCCGCGCGGCCGCTCTCGGTGGAGAACCAGGCAGCGGCCAACCAGCGCAACTACCTGGAGGGCGACGAGCGCTTCTACGTCAACGGGTCGTCGAGCCCGGCCTGGCACGGCACCGGCAGCGAGGACTACTACGAGGCCGGGTGGTACTTCCGCGACGGCACGACGTTCTCGATGCCGCTGGCGGGCAACCCGTCGCACGAGCTGAACGCCGACGGCTGCCGCTACGACTGCACCGGCGCCTACCGGCTGATGGTGCCCGACGCGGTGCCCTTCGCCGACGGGCTGCTGGCCGGCATCGAGCACGGGCCGCTCAACGACGAGCCGGGCGACTACAGCTCGGTGGCCTACTGGTACGGCGGCCACCCCGCCGAGCAGCGGCTCACCGACGAGGTCGACCTCGCAGACCCGGCCAGCCGCGACCGGCACGGCTACCGGGCGCAGGGCGAGGCTGTCGCGTCGCTGAACGCAACCTACGAGGGCGGGCGCAACCCGTCGCCGATGACCAGGGCAACCACGACCGCGACCGGCCCGATCAGCTTCGACGTGGCGGTCGACGCGAACGGCGAGGGCGTGCGGCTGCGGCGGCTCGGCGACCAGCAGAACGCCTACCAGGCCGTGGACGTGCGGATCGACGGCCAGCCCGCCGGGCGCTGGCTGCAGCCGCTGGGCAACCCGCACCACCGGTGGCTCGAGGACGAGTTCGACGTGGCGCCTGGCCTGACCGACGGCAAGCAGTCGGTGCGGGTGGAGCTGTTCCCGGTCCAGGGAGCACCCGCCTGGTCGGCCTCGAAGTATTCGGTCTACTCGCGCTAGGGGTGGCTGGATGAGCGCGTTGAAGGGGCGTCCCCGGCGCCGGGGGCGCCCCTTCGTCCACATCCACCGGGCCCGTTTCCGCACGTGCGCCCTGCTGCGGCGGGCGCGGTCCTTCGAGTTGGTCAGAGCAGGTCGGTGCGGCGGGCGAACGCGTCGCGGAGCAGCGCGCTGACCGCGTCCGGGCGCAGCGCCGCGGTGGTGGGGGAGACCTCGCGGACGTAGCGCCCGGAACCGGTCAGCAGCCCTTCGGGGTCGTCGAGCAGCACACCTTTGTGGAACACCAGCCGCGCGCCCCCGGCCGTCGCGGCGACGCGCACACCCAGTGGGGCCAGTCGCCGTCGACGGCGAAGGTCAGCCGGCCCCACTTCACCGCGTGCTCCACGCGCGAGTCGGTGCCCAGGACGAGCGCCGCCAGCGCTCGCACCTGGGCACGCGTCTCCTCGTCGAGCCCGTCGAGCCACTCCCGCATCGCCACGGCGTCAGCTCCGGGAGCTGCTACCCCGCGTGACTAGGTGCGCCGACAGGGTGGTGGTCGAGGCGTCGGTGCGGTCGCCGCCGATGCGGCTGAGCAGCAGCTGCGCCCCCACGGCACCCATGTCGTAGGCGGGCTGGGAGACGACGGTCAGCGGCGGGTCGAGCAGCGTCGCCCACGGAGCGTCGTCGAAGGCCACCACGCCGACGTCGCGGCCGGCTCGCAGGCCGAGCTCGGCCATCGTCTCCAGCACGCCGACCGCCATGGCGTTGTTGGCCACCAGCACCGCTTCCGGCCGCGGGTCCTGGGTGAGCAGCGACCGCGCCGCCTCCTTCGCGCCCGCGGCCTTGAACTCGCAGCGCCGGACCAGGTCGTCGGAGACGGTCCGGCCCGCCTCGCGCAGGCCGTCCTGGTAGCCGGCGAGGCGGTCGTCGGCGGTGAGCACACCGGTGGGGCCGGTGATGCAGGCGATGTCGCGGTAGCCCTGCGCGCTGAGATGCAGCGCGGCATCCCGGGCCGCGTCGCGGCTGTCCACCAGGACCGTGTCGCCGAAGGAGTTCGGCAGCGGCCGGTCCAGCGCCACCACCGGCGTCCCGTGCGTGCGGAGCAGGTCGGCGCTGTCGCCCGCGCCGGCCGGGGACAGCAGCACCCCGGCCACCCGCTCCTGCAGCGCGACGTCGATGTACTCGCGCTCCTTGTCCGGTTCGTCATCGGAGTTGCACAGCACGACCGAGTACCCCGCGGAGTGCGCCACGTCCTCCACACCGCGCGAGATCGCGGTGAAGAAGGGGTTCTCCACGTCGGAGATGATCAGCGCCAGCACCGCTGTCTCCTGCTTGCGCAGGTTGCGGGCCGGGCCGTTGGGCCGGTAGCCCAGTTCGTCGGCCGCCGCCAGCACCCGGGCGGCCAGTTCCGGATCGACCGTGCTCTTGCCGTTGAGCGCCCGGGACACGGTCGCGGTGGAGACCCCCGCGCGGGTCGCCACGTCACTGATCGTCGCCACCGTTCCTCCCGTTGTCCTCTTCCCGCGTGATCACCGGGCGTCAGCCTTGACAGCCCGTGTTATACGAGAATAGCGTCCGAGAAAACGATTGCTCATAGCTCGTACGGCGCATTGTGAAAAACCTTCCCGTTCGAGTGGCCGCCACCGGGGAGTCGCGGGCGTCCGGGGCGCAGGTCGTCTGCGATCCCTCCCCGCCGTCGTGCTCTCAGCAGTCAACGCCGCCTGTCTGGAAGAACTTGGGAGGAACCCGTGGCTCGCATCGGTGTCATCAGCATCTCCGACGGGCGTGACCATGTGCACGCGCGGAACTCGGAGTTCATCCAGTCCAAGCAGGACGAACTCGTCCGGTCGCTGAAGCAGGCCGGGCACGAGGTCGTCGTGGGCGACGACCTGGTCGCCACCAACACCCTGGCCACCTCGGTGGCGCGCAAGGTCGCCGCCTCCGAGGTCGACGTCACCGTCTTCTACTACGCAGTCTGGGCCTTCCCGCACTTCACGATGCTGGCAGCCGACGCAACCCGCAGCCCGCTGGTGCTGGTCGCCAGCACCGACCCCACCGAGCCCGGCCTGGTCGGCATGCTCGCGGCGGGCGGCGCGCTCGACCAGATCGGCCGCTCGCACACCCGGGCGTGGGGCGCTCCGGACGACACCGAGCTGGCGGAGAAGATCAGCGTGCACGCCAGGGCGGCGGCCGCGGTCTCGGCCCTGCACGGCTCCACCTTCGGCCGCTTCGGCGGCCGTCCGATGGGCATGAACACCGCGGTGGCCAACACCGACCAGTGGCAGCGCCAGTTCGGCATCGACGTCGAGGAGATCGACCAGTACGAGCTGGTCCTGCGCGCGGAGAAGGCCGACGAGGCCGAGGCCAAGCACGCCCGCGAGTGGATCGAGCGCCACGCCGCCGGGGTGCACTACGACGGCAAGAAGCTCACCCCGGAGCTGCTGGAGCGCCAGATCCGCTCCTACATGGCGGTCCGGGACATCATCGCCGAGCGCAACCTGGACTTCTCCGGCATCAAGGGCCAGCCCGAGCTCACCGAGCACTTCGCCACCATGGACGTCACCGAGGCGTTCCTCAACGACCCCTACGACTGGAACGGTCCGAAGAAGACCCACGTCTGCGCCACCGAGGCCGACATGGACGGGGCGCTGACGATGCAGATCTTCAAGAGCATCGCCGAGACCCCGGTCCTGTTCGCCGACGTCCGCCACTACCACGCCGACCGCGACATCTGGGACCTGTGCAACTCCGGCCAGCACGCCACCTGGTTCGCCGCGCGCAGCGACGACCCGGCGGAGAACCTGGCGAAGGTCAACTTCTACCCGGAGGTGTTCTTCTTCCCGGCGGGCGGCGCCTCGGTCCAGCACATCGCCGCTCCCGGCCAGATGACGCTCGGCAGGCTGACGCGCGAGGACGGCCAGTACCGGCTCCAGCTCATGCTCGGCGAGTTCGAGAGCTACGACGAGGCCACCAACAAGGTGCTGATGGACCAGTCGACGCCGGAGTGGCCGCACGCCTTCGCACGGCTCGACGCGCCGGGCGAGGTGTTCCTGTCGAAGTTCGGCGCCAACCACATCCACGCCATCCCGGGCGACCACCGCGCCGCGCTGCGCGCCGTCACCGAGCAGCTCGGTATCCGTCTCGACGAGTGGACCCGCGGCTGACGCATCCTCGTAGCCGAACCGGTCCGGCCGCGACGCGTCCCAGCCGGACCGGCTCACCCACCGGCCACCACCAGGAGAGGACTTCGCGATGGCCGAAACAGTGCTGCTCGGCATCGACATCGGCACGTCGAGCTCCAAGGGCGTGCTGGTCACCGCCGACGGGCGCGTCGTCGCCCGGGCGACCAAGCCGCACGAGACCTCCTACCCGCACCCGGGCTGGGTCGAGCACGACGCCGAGGACGTGTGGTGGGCCGACTTCCGGGCGCTGGTGTCCGAGCTGCTGCCCGCGGTCGAGGGCCGCACGCTGGCCGGCCTTGGCGTCAGCGGCATCGGGCCGGTGCTGCTGCCCGCCGACGGCGACGGCAACCCGCTGCGCCCGGCGATCCTCTACGGCGTCGACACCCGGGCCACCGAGCAGATCGCCGCGCTGACCGAGGAGCTGGGCGCCGACGAGATCCTGCGGCGCGGCGGGTCGGCGCTGAGCAGCCAGGCGGTCGGGCCGAAGATCCGCTGGCTCGCCGAGCACGAGCCCGAGACCTACCGGCGCACCGAGATGCTGCTGATGTGCAGCTCGTACCTGGTGCACCGGCTGACCGGGCGCTACGTGCTCGACCACCACTCGGCCAGCCAGTGCGACCCGCTCTACGACCTGGCCGCGCGGGACTGGTCGGCGCAATGGGCGGCGCGGGTCGCCCCGGACCTGCCGCTGCCGGAGCTGGCCTGGCCGACCGAGGTCGTCGGCCACGTGGGCGCGCGGGCCGCGGCCGAGACCGGGCTGCCCGAGGGCCTGCCGGTCACCGCGGGCACCGTCGACGCCTGGGCGGAGGCGACCAGCGTCGGCGTCCGCAAGCCCGGCGACGTGATGCTGATGTACGGCACGACGATGTTCTTCGTGCAGGTCCTCACCGACCCGCACCCGCATCCGGCGCTGTGGGGCACGTGCGGGGCGTTCCCGGACACCTACACCCTCGCGGCCGGGATGGCGACCTCCGGCGCGGTCACCGACTGGCTGCGCAAGCTGGTGGACGGCGAGTTCGCCGATCTGGTCGAGCAGGCGGCGCAGGCGCCCGCGGGCAGCCGAGGTCTGTTGCTGCTGCCCTACTTCGCCGGCGAGCGCACGCCGATCTTCGACCCGGACGCCAGGGGCATCCTCGCGGGCCTGACGACCAGCCACGGGCGCGGCGAGCTCTACCGGGCAGCGCTCGAGGGCATCGCATACGGCGTCCGGCACAACCTCGAAGCGATGAGCGAGGCCGGCGGCACCGCGGGCAGGCTGGTCGCGGTCGGCGGCGGCACGCAGGGCGGCCTGTGGACGCAGATCGTCTCCGACGTCACCGGGCAGGAGCAGCAGGTGCCGGGCGAGACGGTCGGCGCCGCCTTCGGCGACGCGCTGCTCGCCGGCGTCGGCACCGGGGCCGCCGTCGCGCCCGACGAGTGGAACCCGATCGCCACCACCGTCCGGCCGAACCCGGCCAACCACGACCGCTACGACGCCTTCTACCGCCACTACCGCGACCTCTACGAGGCCACCACCGGCATCGCCCACTTCCTCGCCGAGGAGCAACGCGCCGCGGACTGAGGGGCGATCTTGTTAGGCTCGCTCCGTCTCCGCACCCTGTGCAGTGCGGCGGAGGGGGAGGGCAGATCCGATGGCGGTGGCACGACGTGTCCTGGCGGCGGCGGTCGCCCTGCTCGCGCTGGCCGCCGCCGGATGCGCCCGCCCCGCGGCGTCCAGCACCGACGAGGCCCCTCCCGCGGCCGGGCGCGACCTCGGCGCCGCTCGCGTGCTGCGCGGCGAGGTCTACGCGCAGCGCGACTCCGGCGCCCTGCAGCTCGACCTCTTCCTGCCGAAGCGCAGGTCAGGACCCGTGCCGCTGGTCGTGTACGCCCACGGCGGCGGCTGGGACGCGGGGGTGCGGACGCTGGACGCCGACCTGTCCACCACCGAGGCCCTGACCGCCGAGCGGCTGCTCGGGCACGGCTACGCGGTGGCCACTGTGGACTACCGGCTCACCGGCGTCGCGCAGGCTCCCGCCCAGGTCGTGGACGTGGCCGACGCGGTGCGCTGGCTCCAGCAGCGCGGCGGTGAGTGGGGCGTGGACGGCGACCGGGTCGTGCTGTGGGGCGCCTCCGCCGGTGGGCACCTCGTGTCGCAGCTCGCGGCTGTCGCCGGCGACCCGGGCAAGCCGGGAGGCGGGCTGACCGGCATCCGCGGGGTGCTGAACTGGTTCGGCCCGACCGACATGAGCGCCGAAGCCCAGGTCTCGCACCCGGAGCTGCGGGACTACTCGCAGCGCTCGGTCCGCAAACTGCTGGGCTGCGTGCCGCTGGAGTGCCCGGCGACGGCCGACGCGTCGAGCCCGATCAAGAACGTCTCCGGTGACGAACCGCCGTTCCTGATCCAGCAGGGGACCAGCGACTCGATCGTGCCGATCGACCAGAGCCTCGACTTCGCCGCGAAGCTGCGCGGCCTCGGCGTCGCCGTCGACATGCACCCGTACGAGGGGTTCGACCACGGCTTCGGGCGCGGACCGCGCACGCCGCTCATCGTCGACACCGCCGTCGCCTTCGTCGACACCCACCTGGCGCGCTGAGCACCGGCGGCGGCGCGTGCGCCGCCATCGGCGGTGGCCGCGAGCCGGGGTCGTGCTCCCGGGGCAGGTAGGCGCGGCGCTTTGCGCACAGGGTTCGTCTCGCCTCCGTCACCACCGCCGTGTCGGACGTCGTCCTACCCGCCGTTGCCGTCGGCACGCCCGCTCCAACCGGCGTGTCGGGCGGTACCTGTCCGCCGTTGCCGTGCCCACCACCGCCGTGTCCACCGCTGCCTGACCACGTCGACCGGCTCGCCGCGCTGCCTACCTCGACTTCGGGCCCACCGCTGCCTGCCCCGCCTTCGGCGGGTCCGATCCCCTATCCGCCGTTGGCGTACCCGCCGTTGCCGCGTCCGCCGTCCAGCTCCGGGACGGCGCTGCCGACCAGCCCGTCCTCGTCCCTGCGCACCTCGCCGACGGGGGTGGCGCCACCGGCCGCGTCGGTCAGCGGCTGCGCCGCGCTGCGGAACGCCTCCAGCGCGTCGAGCTCCCGCCGCCGCGCGGACACGAACCGCTGGAGGTGCGTGCTGGAGAGGTTGACCGCCTCGACCGCGCCGGCCGCCGCTCGCTGGGCGCGCACGGCCTGCGCCCGCACCTGCTCGATGTCGGAGGCGATGGTGCGCTCGGTCGCGGCGAACATCGCGGCGGAGGCGAGGACCGCGAACCCGGTCGGCCCGCACAGGAAGACGCGCTTGCCCAGCAGCCAGGACAGCAGCTGCGGGTCGGTGTCCATGGCGGCGATGACGGCGGCGTCGGACGGCACGAACATGATCGAGCCGTAGATCGCGTCGGCCCACTTCTGGTAGCCCTTGCCCGCCAGTTCCGCCGCCCGGGAGCGGATGTTGCGCACGTGGACCCGCAGCGCGTCGCGGCGTTCCTCGGGGTCGTCGGTCTCCATCGCCTCCGCCCAGACGGCGAGGCTGGCCTTGGCGTCGACGGGGACCTGCCTGCCGCCGCCGACGGTGAGCACCATGTCCGGGCGGGCCGCGCCGCCGCCCGCGAGGTCGGTCTGCAGGGTGAAGTGGATGTCCTCCCGCAGTCCCAGCGAGCGCGCGGTCTCCAGCAGGACCTGTTCGCCCAGCTCACCGCGTCCGCTGATGGAGGCGAAGGCGACCTCGTACCGGCGCAGCGCCGCCTGCTGCGACATCGTCCGCGCCCGTTCGGCCTCCACCATGCGCAGCGCTTCGTCGGCCCGCCGGGCGCTGTCGGTGTAGAGGCGCCAGACCAGCATGAGCGCCGCCGCGAACAGCAGCGTCAGCACGATGACGATGGTGATCAGGACGCCGGTGCCCACATCCGCTCCCTGTGCCGCTCGGTGCTCCGCACCGCATCATCTCGAACCCCACCGACAGCGCCGCGGCCCGCACCGCCTGACCGGCCTGGCACGGCTGTTGCGTGGCGGTTGCTCCATCCGGGCGTCCCACTCCGTGACCGGTGCACGACACGCCGAAGCGCCCTGGGGGGTTGCCGCGTTCTCCGGACCACGTAGATAGCTTTGCCGCATGCGGGTGCTGCATACCTCCGACTGGCACGTGGGCCGGACCTTCCACGGTCGCGACCTGCTCCGGGACCAGGAGGCCGTCCTCGGCGGACTGGCCGACCTGGTCTCCGACGAGCGCGTCGACGTCGTGGTGGTCTCCGGTGATCTCTACGACCGCGCCGTGCCGTCGGGCGAGGCGGTGGAGACCTGCGTCCGGGTGCTGTCGCGCCTCCGCGCCGCCGGTGCCGAAATCGTCGTCACACCGGGCAACCACGACTCGGCGGCCCGCGTCGGCGCGTTCGCCGACTTCGCCTCCGCCGGTGGCCTGCACCTGCGGACCAGGATCTCGCGCCTGCACGAGCCGGTGCTGATCGACGACGAGCACGGGCCGGTCGCGTTCTACGGAATTCCCTACCTCGAACCGGATCCGGCCCGGCACGCGCTGGAGGCGTCGGCCGATGTCGCAGGCGCGGCGGCCCGCGTCGAGGCGCGCACCCACGCGGCCGTGCTCACCGAGGCGATGAACCGCATCCGCGCGGACATTTCGCCGCGCGGGGAGCAGGTCCGCTCCGTCGTGCTGGCGCACGCGTTCGTCACCGGTGGCGACTCCAGCGACTCCGAGCGCTCGATCGCGGTCGGTGGCGTCGAGGACGTGCCGGGCTCGGTTTTCGGCGGCGTCGACTACGTGGCGCTGGGGCACCTGCACGGTCCGCAGCGCCTCGACGAGCACCTGCGCTATTCGGGCAGTCCGCTGGCGTACTCGTTCTCCGAGGCCGCGCACCGGAAGTCGGTGTGGCTGCTGGAACTCGACGCGGGGGGACTGTCCGGTGTGGAGCGTCGCGAGCTGCCGGTGCCGCGTCGCCTCGCGACCGTCCGGGGAACACTCGAAGACCTGCTGACGGCGGCCGAGCACACCGAGCACGAGGACTGCTACCTCTCGGCGACGCTCACCGACGAGGTCCGCCCGCTGGAGCCGATGCGACGGCTGCAAGAACGGTTCCCGCACGCGGTGCACCTGGAGTGGCAGCCGGAGGGCGGTCGGGCGACCGCGCCGCTGCGCTACTCCGAGGCGGTGCGCGGACGCGACGACCAGACGATCGCGAAGGGTTTCGTCGCCGACTGCCGGGGGTCCGATCCGACCGAGTCCGAGCGCCTGCTGCTGCAGGAGGCGCTTCGCGCCGTGGACATCGCGGAGGTCCGACGATGAGGCTGCACCACCTGGAAGTGACGGCTTTCGGGCCCTACCGGGACACCCAGTCGGTCGACTTCGACACCCTCGGCTCGGACGGGCTGTTCCTGCTCCACGGCGACACCGGCGCGGGCAAGACCACGCTGCTCGACGCGGTCGCCTTCGCCATCTACGGGGCGGTTCCCGGTGCGCGGGGTGAGGTCAAGCGGCTGCGCTGCGACACCGCCGATCCCGAGGTCACCACCAAGGTGGCCCTGGAGCTGACGGTCCAGGGCCACCGGCTCCGGCTGGAACGCAGCCCGGAGTACCAGCGGCCGAAGAAGCGCGGCGAGGGTTTCACCACGCAGCAGGCGAAGGCGTCGCTGACCTGGCTGGACGCGGTGCCCGACGGGCAGCCGCGGGAGGGGCTGTCCAGGATCGACGAGGTCGCCCGCACGATGCAGCGGCTGCTGGGGATGAGCGTCGAGCAGTTCTTCCAGGTCGTGATGCTGCCGCAGGGGGAGTTCGCGCGGTTCCTGCGTGCCGACACCGCCGAACGGGAGCAACTGCTGGAGAAGCTGTTCGCGACGCAGCGCTTCGGTGGTGTCGAGCAGTGGTTCGTCGACCGCAGGCGCGAGCGCGGCCGGGAACTGGAGTCGCAGACGCAGCAGGTGCGGGAGCTGCTCGCCCGGCTTTCCCAGGTCTCGGGCAACGAGCCCGCCGAGGACGAGGACCACCCGAGCTGGCTGGAGGAGCTGGAGAAGCGCGGCATCCGCGAGCTGGAGAGCACCCGCACCGAGCACGCGCAGCGCGGTCGGCAACGCGATGCGGCGGAGGCGAAGCTCGCCGAGCGACGGGAGTTCGCGGACAAGGTGCGGCGCGTGCGCAAAGCCAACGCCGACCTGGCCGAGCTGGCGAGCAACCGCGAACAGCACGACGCCTGGCGTGCCGAGCAGGACGCCGCGCAGCGCGTTCTTCCGGTTCTCACCGCACGGCAGTCGGTCGATCGCTCCGCGGCCGCGCTCGAACAGGCCCGGTCCGAGTTGTCGGCAGCGGCTGCCGCCTGCTCCGAGGTGGGCGATGACGAGCCGATCGACCGGCTGCGCACCCTCGCGGGCGCCCACCGGGAACAGGCCGGCGCACTCGCACAGCTGCTTCCCCAGGCCGAGCAGCAGGAGGCGGACCGCCGCCGACTCGCCGAGCTCGCGGACCGCATCGAGGCCGACTCGCGGCGCGAGGCCGAGCTGACGGCGCAGCAAGCGGCGCTACCCGAGCGCATCGCCGAAGCGCGCAGAGAACTCGACGAGTCCAAGCAGAGCGAACTGCGCCTGGAGACGCTCGTCCCGAAGCTCGACGACCTCTCGGCCAAGCTCACCGCCGCACGCGAACTCCCCGCAGCTGAACGGGAATCCACCACCGCGTCCCAAGCGGCCCAGCGGGCTGTCGACGAGCACCAGCAGGCCCGCGACCGGTTGCAGGACCTCCGGGAGCGCCGCCTCGCGGGTATGGCCGCCGAGCTGGCCGGAGGTCTGACGACGGGCGAGCCCTGCCCGGTCTGCGGCTCGGCCGAGCACCCGGACCCAAGGCGTCCGGTCGACGACCAGGTCAGCGCGGACGACGAGGAACGCGCCCAGGCCGTCGAGCAGCAGGCGCAGGCGCGTCGCGAGAAGGCCGCCGCCGAAGCACAACGCGCGCAGCAGGCGTGCGAGCGCCTGCGGGAACGCCTCGGCGAGCACACGGAGGAGCAGCTCACCACCGAACTCGCCGACCTGACCGCCGAGCGCGACGCGCTCCGCGACAAGGCGGGCCGCAGCGAGCAACGCACCCAACGGCTCGCCGACCTCGAAGCTTCGACCGAGCGGCTTTCCACGCAGGTCGCGGAAGTCCGCACCCGGCTTGCGACATCGCGCGCCGAGCACTCCTCCCTGTCGTCCACAGTGGATGAACGGGAGGCGCGGCTCGAAGAGGCCAGGGGCGAGTTCCCCGGTATCGGCGCCCGTCGCGAGCACCTGCTCGACCTCGCGGGCAAGCTCGAAAGGCTCGTCGACGCCCGGGTTGCGTGCGCTGACGCGGAAACGCGGGTCGAAGACCAGCGCAACGCCCTGCGCGAAGCGGCGACGGCCGCGGGCTTCGAGACCGTCGAGTCGGCATTCGCCGCCGAGCGCAGCGACGACCGCCTCACCGAGCTGTCCCGGGCACTGTCGGAGGTGGAGCAGCGCGCCGCAGGCGCACGCGCGACCTTGGAGAGCGCGGAGCTCTCGGGCGTCGACCCGGACGCCGAGGTGGGCCTCGAAGAGGCCACCGAGCAGGCGACAGTGGCGCGGGAGGCCGCGGAGCGGGCCGCCGCGATGGCGCACCGCGCCGAGCAGCGGCACCGCGACGTGGCGCAGCTCGCGGAGCGGCTGCGCGCGGCGTGGGCGCAGCTCGGTCCGGCGCAGGCGGAGTACGAGGAGCTCGCCGCCCTGGCGGACGTGGTCAACGGGCGCGGGCAGAACGCGCGCAAGATGTCGCTGCGCTCCTACGTGCTGGCGGCGCGGCTGGAGGACGTGGCCGAGGCCGCGACCCGCCGCTTGCAGCGGATGAGCGACGGCCGCTACTCCTTCGTCCACTCCGACGCCGCAGGCGCCCGCGGCACCCGCGGCGGCCTCGGCCTCGACGTGCTCGACGACTACTCCGGCAAGATCCGCCCGGCGAAGACCCTGTCCGGCGGGGAGTCGTTCCTCGCCTCCCTCTCCCTGGCCCTCGGCCTCGCCGACGTCGTGGCAGCCGAGACCGGCGGAGCCCTGCTGGACACCCTGTTCATCGACGAGGGCTTCGGCACGCTCGACGCCGACACCCTCGACCTGGTGATGGACACCCTCGACGACCTACGCACCGGCGGCAGGGTCGTGGGCCTGGTCTCCCACGTCGAGGAGATGCGCCAGCGCATCGCCGTCAGACTGCGCGTCCGCAAGTCCCGAACAGGCTCAACCCTAGTCCTGGAACGCTGACGACCAGCGGTTTCCCATGTTCCACGGGAAACCGCACAACAACTGCGGTGCCGTGGTTCTCATCCCGTCGACCTGGCGCCAGTCCGATCAGACCGTGTCAAGGGGGCCCGCTCGGTCCCCACCGCAGGCTGCCTCGAGAAATGGCCCCCTTGACGCGGTCTGATAGCCCTCGTGGAGGTCGACGGGATGAGAACCGCCACCCGCCAAACCGCAGGATGCCTCGAAAACCCACTCATCCCGGAGACCTGCCGGGGGCCTGGGGGCGGCGAGCGCCCCAGAAACTCCGTACCCAACGCGACCCGCAAGGCCAGGGTGAGTCCCCCGAAAACCCACGCGCCCCCGCCCTCAAAGCGACCCGCCAGCCCCGCTGGATGCGCCGAAGTCTCACGCGCCCCCACTCTGAAAGCGACCCGCCATGCCAAGGCGGCTGCCTCGAAAGCCCGCGCGCCCCCCCCCGCCCTCAAGGTGAGCCGCCAGCATTAGCCGCTGCCTCGAAAGCCCACGCGCCCCGCTCTGAAAGCGACCCGCGATGCCAAGGCGGCTGCCTCGAAAACCCACGCCCCCCGCACTGAAAGCGCCCCGCGATGCCCCGCCGGCTGCCCCGAAAACCCGCCGCCCTACACCGCTCCGCTTCGCCCCGCGCGCCAAAGCAGCATCCCGGCGTACGAGCGCCAGGGGCTCCACCGGTCGGCGTGTGCTCGCAAGCTCCGCGCGTCCGCCGGGAGGCCGAGGACCGCTGCGCCCTTGCGCAGCACCAGGTCGCCGTCGAGGAGCACGTCGGGGGCGCCGAGTACCCGCATGGACACGTAGCCTGCTGTCCACGGTCCGATTCCCGGTATGCGTTCCAGGTCCCGTCGGAGGTCGGCCTCGTCGCGGCCAGCATGGATCTGCAGGTTGCCGGTGGCGAGTTTGTCAGCGACACGTCTCACCGTTTCGGTGCGGCGTTTGGGGCCGGGTAGGACGTTCTCCGCTCTATCCGCCAAGGCTTTCGCGATGGTCTCCGCGGTGGGGAACAGCGTCGTCACGGTTCCGTCGGGGTGAGAAAGCCGCTCTCCCAAGGCCGCGACGAGGCGCCCGAGCGTGGTTCGTGCCGCCGATACCGAGATCTGCTGGCCGACGAGTGCGCGGACCACGATTTCCGTGCCGTCCACGCTGCCTGGCACTCGCACGCCCGGCGCGCTGCGGACGATCGGCGCGAGGGCGGGGTCGTCACCGAGCACGTCCGCCACCGCTACGGGATCGGCGTCGAGGTCGAGGAGCCTGCGCAGTCGCGACACCGCTGAGCCGAGATCGCGCAGGTCGGTCAGCCGCAGAGCGGCCGCGACGTGCTTGTCCGCCGGGCGCAGCGTCGCGATTCCCGTGCCGTGCGGCAGGCGCAACGACCGCGTGTAGTGACTTGGCCCGGCGTCCTCCACACCGCTCAGCGCCCGTGCGGCCATGAACCCGAACAGTCCCTCGATGTCGATGGGGGAGCGGTATGGCAGCCGGAGCTTGAGAATCCCTGCAGCGCTCGAGACTCCGGCATTCCCAGCGACATCCCCATTCCCGCCCGCCGTCCTCGCAGATGCCGCCACGCTCGCACATGCCTCCGCACTCGCGGATGCCACCGCATTCGCGGGTATCACCGCATTCGCCCCCGCCGCCGCACTCGCAATTGCGCCCGCAGCCGCAGTTACCCCCGTCCCCGCAGTCACCGCCCCAGTTGCCGCACCAGCCGCTCCCGTTCCGGGCCCCGCGCCCTCTCGCGCCCGACCCATAGCTGCCGCTCCAGCTCCCGCTGCCACTCCCGCTCCCGCTCCAGTTCGCGCTCCCGCTGCCGCTCCGCCTTGCGCTTCCGCTCCTGCTCCAGCCTCCGCCCCGTGCATAGCTCCCGCCGCGCCCACAGTTCCCGCCATGCCCCCAACATCCGCCGCACGCGTCCGCCGTACCGAACCGACGGACCTCCCGCCACTGCCAGCCTTCCGCGCTTGGCGGCTTGCCCTCGGTGCCTGGCGGCGCAGGAGGGTCGGCGTCGCGCCGAACACCTCGCGGACGGTGTCGTTGAACTGCCGGAGGCTGGAGAACCCCGCAGCGAACGCGATGTCGGTGAAACTCAGGTCCGTGGTCTCGATCAGGATGCGTGCCGAGTGCGCCCGGTGCGCGCGGGCGAGTCCAAGGGGGCCCGCGCCCAGTTCGGCGGTGAGCACCCGGGTCAGGTGCCGCGCCGAGTAGCCGAGCCGGGCCGCGAGGCCGCTGACTCCCGACCGTTCCACCACACCGTCGTTGATGAGCCGCATGGCGCGTCCGGCCAGGTCGGCGCGCAGGTTCCACTCCGGCGAGCCGGGGACCGCGTCGGGCAGGCAGCGTCGGCATGCCCGGTAGCCGGCGGCCTGCGCCGCGGCCGTGGTCGGGAAGAACTCCGCGTTGCCGGGCTTGGGCGTCCGCGCCGGGCAGGACGGCCGGCAGTAGATCCCGGTCGTGCGCACCGCGAGGACGAAGCAACCGTCGAAGCGGGCGTCCCGCGAGGTGACCGCCCGATACGCTTGCTCCGCCGCGACCAGCATGCCGCCAATCGTCCCAGCGGCCGCCCCACCCCACTAGCGGAAATCGGACACCGCAGAGCCGGGCACCCCAGCGTGGGCCGCCCCAGAACCGGCCGCCGCAGCTGCGCGCGCAGAACCCGACACCGCAGCGTCGAGCGGAGCGTCGCAGAGCCCGACACCGCCGCGACACAGATCGCAGGGCCGGACACCGCAGCGAACCCGACACCGCAGCGTCAGACACCGCAGCATCGGCCACCCCAGCGCCGCAGCCCCGGCTACGAAGCCGGACTCACGAAGCCCGACTCGTAGGCGAAGACCACCGCCTGGGTGCGGTCGCGGGCGCCGAGCTTCGCGAGGACGTTGCCGACGTGGGTCTTCACAGTCTGGATGCCGATGAACAGCTCCCCTGCGATCTCGGTGTTCGACAGCCCCTTGGCCATCAGCCGCAGCACCTCCGCTTCCCGCTCGGTCAGCGTCGGCGCGGGGCGCCGCGCCGCAGGTGCCCGCCGTGCGACGAGCCGCCGGATCGCCGCCGGGAAGAGAAGCGACTCGCCCTGCGCCGCGATGCGGATCGCCTGCACGATCTCCTCCGGGCGCGTGCGCTTCAGCAGGAATCCGCTCGCGCCGGCGCGCAGCGCGTCGTAGACGTGGTCGTCGTGCTCGAAGGTCGTGATGACGATGATCGCCGGTGGGTCGGCGACCGCGTCGAGCACCGCCGTGGTGGCGCGGATTCCGTCGACGGCGGGCATGCGCACGTCCATCAGCACGACGTCGGGACGAAGCCGCCGCACCATCGGCAGGACCTCCGCTCCGTCGGCGGCTTCACCGACGATCCGCAGGTCGTCCTCCGCTTCGATGACGGCCCGCAGGCCGGTGCGGATCAGCGGCTCGTCGTCGACCAGAAGCACCGTCACGCTCACGACGAAGACCGTAGCGGGATGCGCACCCGCAGCCGCCACCTCGAACCGTCCGCGCCCGCGCTCATCTCGCCGCCGAGGGCCTGCACGCGGTGCCGGATACCCGACAGCCCGAGCCCGGACCGGCGATTCGAAGCCAGCCCGATCCGGCGTTTCGATCCCTGCCCCGAACGGCGGTTCGATCCCAGCCCCGTCCGGCACTTCGAGCGAGCGGAGCCGACCGGGTTGGTCATGTCGAGGCTCAGCTCGCCGTCGTCGACGACCACGCGCAGGTCGACTGGGACCGGCCCAGCGTGCCGCAGCACGTTGGTCAGTCCCTCCCGCGCCACCCGGTACGCCTCCCGGCTGATGTGTTGCGGGACCGCGTCCACGTCTCCTCGGACGTCGGTCCGCAGTTCCAGGCCCGCGAGGTCGGTCGACCGGGCCAGTCCTGCCAGGTCGCGCAGGCTTGGCGCGGTGTTGCGGTCGATCGGAGCCTCCGCGCGCAGCACGCCGAGTGCGTGGTCGAGGTCTTCGAGCGCGCGGCGGGTGGATTCCTCGATCGCCCGCAGCGCCTGCCGGGCGAACTCCGGGTCGGTGTCCAGCACGCGACCGGCCGCGCTCGCCTGCAGGGTCACGACGTTGAGCGTGTGGCCGACCGAGTCGTGCAGCTCCGAGGCGATGCGATTCCGTTCGGAGAGCTGTTCGACGCGGTGCAGCAACCGCTCCCGAGCCGACGGCCCGAGCAGCACCGGCGCGAGCCTGCTCAGCAGCTCCCCGATTCCGGCGACCAGTAGGACACCCGCGGCGACCAGGCCGAGTCCCGCCAGCGGTGCCCACGGTTCACCGAGGCCGAACCACTGGTAGAGCGGGTGTGCGCGGAAGAGTCCGGCGCTGTCCAGCACCGGCGAGACGAGCAGGACCAGGATGAACGGCGGCACCACCAGCGTCAGCGCGCCGACCAGGGTCCCGGCGGACAGGTGGACGAGGTACCAGGCCGCGGTGCGCCAGCGGTCGGCCCACGACTCGGCGCGTCCGATGTCGTGCCCGGTGACCGGTCCGCCAATCAGGGCCTTCGACACCGAGCCTTCGAGCAGCCGCGTGACCGGGACCAACGCGGTGGCCGTGCAGGCCGCCAGCACGAAGACCACCTGCACGGCGAGCACCAATCCCGCCGGCAGCGGGGGCATCAGCAGCCCTCGGTCCAGCAGCGGACCGACCACGGTGATCGCCAGCGCGAGGTAAGGGATCGCCAGCGTCGAGCCGAGGACCAGATGAGCCCATCGCAGGTAGGTGGAACGGGCGGCGAACGGCCGGACGAGCCGCAACAGCGTGGGCACCACCGCATCCTCCTCGGTGCTCACGCCGGTTCGGGCCCCAACCCGCAAAGTCCGCACCGCCCGCGGGTGCGCAGCTGGTAGAAGCGCGTGGCGGGGGTCAGCACCAGACCCCACAGCAGCCAGCTCCCGTAGAAGACCATCGGCGGCCACGCGTGCATGCCTTCGATCGGCCTGGGAGCCGGAGCCCCCGGAATCCCGAGCATCTGAACGGCGGCCGGGAGCCCCATCGTCAGCAGCAGCCCGGAGCCGAACCATCCGCCGAACAGCAGCAGGCCGCGCGGTGTCGGTCTCCCGGCCAGGCCCGGGATCCAGCGGGGCCAGACGCGGCCCCAGCGGTGCACGAGCGCCAGCGACAGCACGAGCCCGACGAGCGCCGCGGGCACCACGAGCCATCCCCTGGTGAAGCCGTCGCGGGCGAGGTCGGAGTGGTCGAGGCCGATCGTGCCGCCCAGCGCCCAGTGCGTTTTGAGCAGCGGGTAAGGCAGCCCGGACAGGAAACCCGCGTAGCCGAGCCAGAGACGCTGCTCGACGGGTGGAGTAGTGGAGTTCCGGCCGCAGTCGCGGCACTGGGCGAGGGCTCGCCGCCGGTAGCGGACCAGTGCTCTGAACAGCAGGATCGCGGCGACAAGTGCGAGTGCGCGGGTGAGCGCCATCGGCCAGTCGGGCACCGGCTCGCCGACGAACAGGTAGTTGATCGGCATCGCGATGTCGAAGAACACACCACCGGCGGCCAGCAGCAGCATGCCGAGTGCGATGGCGGTCAGGGCGGTGGTGACGCTGTGGTGGCGGAACATCATCGCCGCGGCCGCGGTCACGCCGAGGGCAGCGGCCAGGGGCGTGACCCACGCGGGGATCACGAAGAGGATCTCGCCGCGCGGGAGGACGCTGGCTGTCAGGAAGGCCAGCAGCGTCACCGCGGATGCGGCCAGCGCCGCGGCGGCGTGGACGTGAGTTCGGGGATGCGGGGTTTCCATGGCGGCTCCGGGGGTATGGAGGGGATCACCACGAATGCTCGTCCGCACCCGCGGCCGTCACCTCCCGCTCCGGAGGGGTCCGCCTCCCGCCCGGGAGGGAATCCGATCAAGATGGGTGCGTACCGGGCGATTCATCCCTAATGTCGTGTCATGACCCGATCCGTGATCCGAAACGCCCGTGGTTCGAAGGTCGTCGGGGCGGTCGCGACCGCCGTGTTCGCCCTGATGGTCACCGCGGGATGCAACGACACCGCCCCGCCCGCCGACCAGGAGCAGGAACAGGAGCAGGAGCAGCAGGACGGCGACGACCAGCAGCAGCCCCAGCAGCCCCCGCAACAGCAGCAGCCCGAGCAGGACGGTGGTGGCGAGCAGGACGACAACTGACCGCTGATCCGGTCGAGCGGTCGCTGACTCCTTCGACTTGACCGCTGACTCCGTCGAGCGGGGCGTGCGGGTGCGTGCGGGCAACTGTCGCGCCGCACGTCCCGCTGCGGGGTCCGGCAGCCGGGGCCGCCGTCAGCGGCAAGGCCCGCGCTGCTTGGTCCGTCCGCAGGCCCCGCCTTGTTCGTCCGGCTGCTGGCGTGTTCCGGCGCGAGTGTCGCGCGCCCCGGCTGCCGCCATGTTCGTCGCGCCTCCGGCCTCCGCCGTCCGCTTTGACCGCCGTCCCCGGCTGCCGCCGTGACCGCCGCGCCCCCGGCTGCCGCCGTGGCCGCGGGCCTCCGCCGTGCGCCTCCGGCCCCCATGCCTCGATGATCGTCCAGACCCAGCGCCTAGACTTTTCACCCGTGAGTCTCACCCTCGGAATCGTCGGGCTGCCCAACGTCGGCAAGTCCACCCTGTTCAACGCGCTGACCAGCAACGACGTGCTCGAAGCGAACTACCCGTTCGCCACCATCGAGCCCAACGTCGGTGTGGTGCCGCTGCCGGACAAGCGGCTCGACAAGCTCGCCGAGGTCTTCGAGTCCGCCAAGACGGTGCCCGCGACGGTGTCCTTCGTCGACATCGCGGGCCTGGTCAAGGGCGCGTCCGAGGGGCAGGGCCTGGGCAACAAGTTCCTGGCCAACATCCGCGAGGCGGACGCGATCTGCCAGGTCATCCGGGTCTTCGACGACCCCGACGTGGTGCACGTCGACGGCCGGGTCGACCCGTCAAGCGACATCGAGACGATCAACACCGAGCTGATCCTCGCCGACCTCCAGACCCTCGAGAAGGCGCTGCCGCGGCTGGAGAAGGAAGCCCGCACGCACAAGGACAAGCGTCCCGCGCTGGAGGCCGCCAAGGAGGCCAAGGACATCCTCGACTCGGGGCAGACCCTCTTCGGGGCGGGCAAGGGCGCCGACACGGTCGAGCTGCGGGAGCTGAACCTGCTGACCACCAAGCCGTTCCTCTACGTCTTCAACGCCGACGAGGGCGTGCTGACCGACGAGGACAAGCAGCGCGAGCTGCGCGAGCTGGTCGCGCCCGCCGACGCGGTGTTCCTCGACGCCAAGGTCGAGTCCGAGCTGATCGAGCTGGACGAGGAGTCGGCCCGGGAACTGCTGGAGTCGATCGGCCAGCCGGAGCCGGGCCTGCACGCGCTGGCCCGAGCCGGTTTCCACACCCTCGGCCTGCAGACCTACCTGACCGCGGGCCCGAAGGAAGCGCGGGCGTGGACGATCCGCCAGGGCTGGACCGCCCCGCAGGCCGCGGGCGTCATCCACACCGACTTCGAGCGCGGCTTCATCAAGGCCGAGGTGGTGTCCTACGACGACCTCCTGGAGGCCGGCACCATGGCCGCCGCCAAGTCCGCGGGCAAGGTCCGCATGGAGGGCAAGGACTACGTCATGGCCGACGGCGACGTGGTCGAGTTCCGCTTCAACGTCTGATCCGGACGCTATAGCGGGACCTGCGTGCTGTCCTCCTGCCAGTGCAAGCGGGCACGCCGGGCGTGCGACCTGGTGGCCCATCTCGGCGACCCGCGCGCGGCCAAGCGGTAAGGCAGGTGTTCCCGAGCTGCTGGAAGTGGACTCTGATGCAAAGGGATGTCCTCGCCGGGCGCGGAGCAGGTGACCGTCAACCCCGCTCTGACAACCGCGATGGCGGCCGCAGCGCTCAGCGGCGGTGGGTTGCGCAGGCGATGCACGTCGTCGTGGCGGGCAGGGCTTCCAGGCGCTCCGGTGCGATGGGGCTCCCGCACCGCTCGCACAGGCCGTAGGTGCCGTCGTCGAGGCGGGCGGCGGCGCGGTCCAGGGCTTCGAGGTCGCGACGGGCGTCGGCGAGCAGGCCCTGCACCTGGGCGCGTTCGTAGGCGATGGTCGCGCCCTCGGGGTCGTGCTCGTCGTCGGTGCCCGTCCACGTCGAGACCTCGCGGATGGACGACAGGTGGCGTTGCAGGGAGCTGATCCTGGCCGTCGCGCCGGCGCGCTCCTCGGCCAGCAGCTTCCGCGCCGTCTTCGCATCCAGCCGGGCCTGCGGTTTCCGATCGCTCATGCAAGGTGAACGCCGCCGACCCGCCCGCTATGCCGCATCGGCCCGCCCGCTATGCCGCCGACCCGCAACGCCGCCCGCCCGCTACGCCCGCTAGCTGTCCCGCATCGGCCCGGCGGCGGCCCGTCTGGCGGGCCCCCGCGTGCCATCAGACCATGTGACCAGGTCAGTAGCCGTCCGTCCACGGAGGCAGCGATGCGCCAGACCAACCTCACCGGGGAGCCGGCCGAGTACCTCGACGCCCGCGAGGAGCTGCGTCGAGCCGAGATCGACCTGATGCGCCGGCGCGAGCGGGTCGCGGAGCTGCGCCGCCGGCTGCCGCTGGGGCCCGCCGTCGACGACTACGCGTTCGAGGAAGGCCCCGAGGACCTCGACGCCGGTGACTCCCCGGCGCGCACGGTCCGGCTGAGCGAGCTGTTCACCGGCCCCGGGCGTGAGCTGCTCGTCTACCACCTGATGTACGGCAAGAAGCAGACCGAGCCCTGCCCGATGTGCACGATGTGGATCGACGGGCTCAACGGGATCGCCCACCACGTCAGGCAGAACGCCGACTTCGCCGTCGTCGCCGCGGCCGACCTGCCCTCGCTGCGCGCGCACGCCAGGAACCGGGGGTGGACGAACGTCCGCCTGCTCAGCGCCGAGGACAGCACGTTCAAACAGGACCTGGGCAGCGAGGACACCGAGGGGAACCAGGACTCCACGGTGTCGGTGTTCGTCCGCGACGACGGCGGGTCGGTGCGCCACTTCTACTCGGTGCACCCGAGGATGGCCGACGACATCGACGAGCGCGGCATCGATCTGCTCACCCCGGTTTGGCACCTGCTCGACCTCACCCGGCGAGGCCGCGGCGACTGGTACCCGACGCTGAGCTACTGAGACGCCACCGGCGGCGCCGTCGTCCGGCTCGACCGCGGCTGCGGGGTGGACTTGTGCCAGCGGGTCAGGGCCACGCCGAGGAGGACGACGGCCATGCCGGTCAGGACCCGGGCGCTGAGGTCCTCGTGGAGGACGACCGCGCCCAGGGCCACCGAGACCACGGGGAGCAGGTAGCCGACGGTCGCCGCGTTGGTGGGGCCTTCGTCCTCGATGAGGCGGAAGTTGAGGTGGAAGGTCAGGCCTGTGGAGAAGATGCCGAGGGCCGCCACGGCCGCCAACGCCGTCAGGTCGAAGTGGACCGGTGGCGCACCGCTGACGGGCAGCGCCAATGCGCTCCATCCCGTCGCGGTGAGGAGCTGGGCCGCCGACAGCGCGACCGGTGGGGTGCCCCGACCGGCGAGTTTCCGCGCCATGTAGGCGAATGCGACCGCATAGCTCACCGCTGCCGCGAGGAGTGCGAACGCTGCCCAGCTGAGCAGGCCGGTCTGCTGCCACGGCGCGAAGATCAGCAGGGTGCCCGCGAAGCCGAGCAGGAGACCGCCCAAACGGACCGGGCGCAGCCCGCGCTCGGTGCCGAGTCCGATGCCGATCAGCAGCGACCACAGCGGGGTCGTCGCGTTCAGGACACCGGCGACACCGGAGTCGAGCGTCTGTTCACCGATGCTGAAGAGGAAGAACGGCAGCGCGTTGCAGAAGAAGGCGGCGACGAGCAGGTGGCCCCAGGTGGCCCGGTCGCGCGGGAGGCGCTGACGGGCCCGGGCCGCCAGCGCGAGGAGCGCGGTCGCGCCCAGCGCGCAGCGGGCGAAGGTGATCTGGGCCGGCGACATGCCGTTGTTCAGCGCCAGCTTGATCCAGAGGAAACCCGACCCCCACAGCAGTGCGAGCACCGCGATGCGCACTGCCGGTCCACGTCCACTGCCGACCACGATGGCCTCCCTCGCCGGTTCGCTTGGCAAGGACATTGCCGGACTGGACGAGTAAGAACAAGTGAAATAATCTTGCTCTATTGTTTAGGTAATCTGGATTGTTAACTTTCCTCTCGCGGGGGAGGTCCGGTGCACCTTCGTGGCATGGGCAAAGGTGAGGAAAGGACGACCGCACCGGGTGAGGCGAGGACGGCTGCACCGGGTGAGGCGAGGACGGCTGCACCAGGTGGGACCGCAGCGTGGGCACGCAGATGGGCGAGTGCGGCGGTGGCCTTCGCCGTCGGGTACGGCCTGCTGCGCCTGTACTGGGCGGCGGGCGGTCGGTGGGGCTACACGGCGTGCGACCGGACCGAGGTGTCGAGCGCTGCTGAGATCGCGAGCGGTCACGGTGCCGACCGGGTGGTGGCGTTGCCGAGGCCCTGTTCCACCCGCGGGAATGCCGAACGGGATGCCCAGCACCCACAGCAGATGCGGAACGCTGAGCCCGACGACCACCGGCGCCGCAGCCGCCGCGTACGCCCATCCGACCCCACGACGGCACAGGGCGGGGTCCGGCGGCCGGGGATGCGCACAGCGCGTTCGGCGGGCTCCTGAAGCTGGGGCTCGCCCACCGCTGGGGCCAGGTCGTCCCGCGCTCGGTGCCGCTGCTGCGCGGACGCCGGGTCCCGAGGCCGCTCGCCGTCGTCCCCGCCGGGGCGGTGGCGCTGGTGTCCTACGGGTTGCCCGGCATCGCCATCATCGCCGAGGCGCTGCCGGTCGGCGCCACGACGTGGGCGGAACTGGGTGGGGTTTGGGCTTACGCGGCAACGGAAGTCGTGTTCCTGCTGTGGGGCCTCGCGCTCGCGGTCGCGACGTTCGGGTACCACCTGGCCACCAGATCCCGTTGCGGCACTGCGAACCGCTCAGCGGGTGGCCGACTCGCGTTCCGCTGCGGTCAGGAAGTCGACGAGCGCGCCCCGGGTCTGCTGGAGGCAGCTGATGCGGTCGTCGATGCCGCTCAGCTGCGAGCGCAGGGTCGCGAGGAGGTCCGGGCACGGGTCGAGCACCGGCACCTCGCCGCGTGCGCAGGGCAGGATGTCGCGGATGACCTCGGTGGTGAGCCCGGCGGCCAGCAACCGCCGGATCTGGCGGACGACGGTGACCGCCTCGGGGGAGTAGTGCCGGTAACCGCTCGGTGCGCGGTGCGACGACAACAAACCCTGCTGCTCGTAGTAGCGCAGCAGGCGCTGGCTCACGCCGGTCTGGCGGGACAGTTCGCCGATCTTCATGAGATCCGGCGCATAGCGAGTTGACTCTGACATCGATGTAAGACTTTAGCGTTCACGGCACAGACCGCGGAAGGGCCGACCACCCGCCGCACGACCGTGAGGGGAAACCGCGATGCCGTTGTCGCACAAGATCGTCGGGTCCGGGCCGGGACTGCTGCTCGCGCACGGGGCCACCGGGAACGTCGAGGGCAACTTCCCGTTCCTTGACGAGCTGGCCGCCGACCACACCGTCGTCGCGGCCGACTACCCCGGTTCCGGAGCGACCCCGAGGGCCGACGGCCCGCTGCGGCTCGACGACCTCGCCGACGACCTGGTCGCGACCGCCGTGGACGCCGGTGTGGAGACGTTCGCGATCCTGGGCTACTCGATGGGAACGGCCGTCGCGATCCGCGCCGCGACCCGGCATCCGCGGCGGGTGTCCGCGCTCGTCCTGACGGCCGGGCTCACGCATCCGGACCGGCACCTGCGGCTCACGCTCGACCTCTGGCAGCGGCTGCGCGAAACGGGGGACCACTTCGCGCTGTCGCGGTTCCTGCTGCTCAACGGCCTGACCCCGGCGTCCCTCGACGCCGTCGAGCCGTGGGAGGAGACCGTCGCGCAGGCAGCGCACGGGCAGGCTCCCGGGGCCGACGACCACCTCGCGCTGCTGCGGACCGTCGACGTGCGCGCGGACCTGCCCGGGATCGGCGTCCCGACGCTCGTGGTGGCCACGGCGCGGGACACGCTCGTGCCGCCCCACAACTCGCGGCGGATCGCGGAGGGCATCGCCGGCGCCCGGTTGGTCGAAATCGACGCCGGGCACCTCATCGCCGACGAGCGCCCCGGCGAATGGCTGGCCGCGGTGCGGGACTTCCTGTCCGGCGTGGCCGCAGCGCCCAGGGGAGCGGCCTAGCGGACATACGTCAGTCGGAGATCCCGGAGCGAGAAGGCGGCTGAGGTTCCACCAGGCGACCAATCACGCAAGCCACATCTGAGACACGTCCTCAGTCGCGCGGCAGCAGGGGGCCGAGCGGGCCCAGGTCGATGTTGAGGTCCTCCGTGGTGAGTCCGAAGTGGTCGCGCAGCTCGCCCATCGCCTCTTCGAGCTTCATCAGGGCCATCCCCAGCTCCTCTTCCTGGTCCTCGTGCAGGTTGCCCTCGTCGACCCGGCGCAGCGCCTGGCGTTCCATCAGCTGCCGGATCAACTCGATGATGGTCAGCACAAGCTTGGCCAGGTCGCGCTGCACCGACTCGGAGTCGGTCTCGATACGGTGCGGCAGCCGGCCGGCGTGCCCACCTGTCCCGGGTTGTTCAGGCATGGCTGTCGGGCTCCCAGTCGCGCAGGTCGGTGTCGCCCTCCCGGATGGAGCTGATGATGGCGCGCAACGACACCCGCACCAGGTCCACCCCGGCCAGCGAGATCGTCAGGTCCCCGGTCAGCACCACCCCACCCGCGAGCAGGCGGTCGAGCAGGTCGACCAGCGCGATCTCGTTGGACGCGCGGACGGGTTCGGACGGGCGGGGCGCGGGTTCGGTCGAGCCGGCGGGTTGGGTGCTGAGCTGCGACATCGTCAGGTCCCGTCCCGCAGCACGGCGAACGAGTACGGCGGCCACGGCCCGGTGAGCTCCACGCGCAGCGCCGGGTGCGTGTCGGCGAGCTCGCGGACCAGCGAGGTGAACTCGTCGGTCGCGGAGTCGTCGACGAGGTAGGCGCCGTTGAGCACCATCTGGCCCCGGTAGCCGGCCAGCTCCCGGTTCTGCGGCGGATGCACCCGGCTCGCCCGCGCCAGCTCGCTCAGCGTCGCGTGCACCTGTTCGGCCTGGTCGACGGCTTCCTGCCGCGAACTCTCCTTGCTCTCACGGCGTTCGCGCAGCTTGCGGAGGTAGGCCGCGCCGGGGCGCTCGGTGTCGCCGCCGCCTTCCCGCTCCGGCTGTGCGCTTTCCGGGTCGGTGTAGGCCTTCACACCCCACTCGGTGCGTCCGGTGATCTCGTCCAGCACCTCGCCGAACACCGCCGCGCGCTCCTCCAGGACCGCCCGCACCCGGTCGTCGTTGAAGTACACGGTGGCCAGCCCGAGCGGTGCGACGGGTGCGGCGGCCGCCGCGGCGTTGACCACGTGGTTGTGGCCGCGCACCGTCGTCTCCAGCCAGTGGATGTCCTCCAGGTTGCGGCGCAGCCCCTGCTCGCCGAACTCCTCGGCGTCCACGGTGCTGACCAGCGCGGCCAGCTCCCCGGAGCGGACCAGCCGCACCGGGGAACCCGCGATGCCTTCCAGCTCCGCGGCGATGTCGTCCCTCGGGCCGCGGGCGATCGCGTAGACGTAGGTCACCGAGTCAGCCACGGTCGCGCTCCTCGTCCTCCTCGTACTCCGCGTCCACGGGTTCGGGCTCCTGGCCGGACCTGCTCGCCGACTCGGTCTGGTCGTCGAAGTCGTCCTCCAGCTCGGGGGTTTCGGCCTCACCCCGCAACGCGTCGCGTTGGGACTCCAGGTCGCGCACCTGGTCCTGGAGCCGCCGGTTCTCCTCGACCAGGTTCCGTTGCTTCGACGACAGCGTCGGGTCGTGCTCCCACCAGTCGATGCCCATCTCGCGCGCACGCTCCACCGAGGCCACGACCAGGCGCAGCTTGATGGTGAGCAGCTCGATGTCGAGCAGGTTGACCTGGATGTCACCGGCGATGACGATCCCCTTGTCCAGCACCCGTTCCAGGATGTCGGCGAGGTTCGTGCCCTCCTGGCGCGCGGGCGGCGCTGCGCGCTGCTGCTGCTGCCCGTACCAGGCAGGCGCGCGTGCCTCACCGGCCGCGGCGGGCCTGCGCTCTTCTCCGTCGTACCCGGTCATCGTTCGTTGCCCCGCCCCCTCGCGTATCGGTCGACGCGGCGGTAGGAGACGAGGTCGCCCTCCTCGTCCAGCTCCGCCTCGTAGACGGCGAGCACGTCGGTGGTGTCGGGGATCCGGCGGCTCTCCACCACCTCGACCCCGACGATCCAGCCCTCGCCCCCGCGCTGGAGCGAGGTGACGCCCTCGGTGTCCCTGCCGGTCAGCTCGTAGACCTGCTGGAGCGCGAGCTGCGCGGCCTGCGCGGCCTTGATGCGACGCGCCGGTGCGCGCGGCTCGGGCTCGCGTCGAGGTTCGGGCTCCGTTTCGCGTTCGGCCTCTGGTTCGCTTTCGGCTTCCGGTTCGGGTTCGCGCTCCGGTTCGCTTCCGGTTTCGAGCTCTGGTTCGCGTTCGCGCTCGGCTTCCGGCTCCGCATCGGACTCGGGCTCGACTTCCGGCTCGACGCCGGGTTCGGCTTCCAGCTCGGCATCCGTTTCCGGCTCGGGCTCGCGTTCCCGTTCGGCTTCGTCGGCTCGTCCGGTCCGCGGCTCCGGTTCGCGCTCCGACCTCCTGGGCCTGCGCCGGGGCCGGGAGTCGCCGTCTCGTTCCCGATCCCGTTCGCGGTCCGACCTCCGCTCGGCTTCGCCGCGTGACCGGCGTTCCCGATCGGGCTCCCCGCGTGACCGGCGTTCCCGATCGGGCTCCCCGCGTGACCGGCGTTCCCGATCGGGCTCCCCGCGTGACCGGCGTTCCCGTTCCGGCTCGCCGCGTGACCGGCGTTCCTGGTCGGGTTCGCCGCGCGAGCGGCGTTCCCGGCCGACCTCCGCCTCGGCCCGCGGCGTGCGCCTGCGACGGCCTTCGGCGTCCGTGCTCGTCCGCCGGGCCCTCGTGCGCTCGGCCGGACGCTCGCGGTCCCCGGCCTCGTCGTCTCGAGCCTTGACCACACGATCACATCTCCCCTGCTCCGCGTCGGCGTTGCACCTCGAACAGCCGGGCGAGCAGTCCGTCCTGCAACTCGTCGCGCTCCTGGTCGGTCAGTTCCCCGTTGGCGTGGGCCTCGTCGACCTCGGCGAGCTGCCGCTGGATCACGCGGGGGTCGTAGTACTCCTGTTCCGCCTGGTTCTTCATCTGCTCGGCGATCCACACCACGCCCCGCACCGGCGCGAGCGGCAACGTGAGAATTGCGCTGAGAAGCCCCATGTCAGCTCTCCGGTAGGAAGTCGTACGGCGCCAGCGGCCCGAGCAGCCGCAACGAGACCCGTCCGGTCCAGCGCTGGGCCAGCTCGTCCAGGGCGAGCTCGAACTCCTGCACCCGTCTGCGGTCGACGAGGAACGCCGCGTCGACGGCGTCCTCGACGCCCCCGACCTCGTGCGAGGCGGTGGCCACCGCCGCCGCTCCCAGCGACCGGACGAGCTGTTCGCCGTCCGCCTGGCGCTTCTTCGCCACGGCCTCGTTCACGAGTTCGCCCAGGCGGACCCGCTCGGCGTACCCGGCGTCCTCCGCGACGTCCTGCAGCGACTCGCGGAGCCGCATGATCTCCGGCTCCTCGGTCACGACCTCGCGCAGGTGCGCGTCCTCGGCGTACTTGCCCCGCACCGTGAACTGCACGAGCCCGTCCAGTTCGGACAGCACCGACTCGAAGTGCTCGTGGTGCGGTGCGAGCAGCTCGTCGGTGACGGCGTCGACCGTGCTCACCACGGAACCGAACCGCATCGGCAGCACCGTGGTCTCCTCGGCGAGGGTGTCGAGCACCCGTTCGTGCGCGAGCAGGTCCTCGCGGGTACCGAGCGGCCGGGACAGCGGCACCTCGCTGACCAGCGCGCTCAGCCCGCGGTGCGAAGCCAGCCGGACCGGCGCCTTGTCGTCGCCGACCGACGGGAGGTCGGCGGGCAGGTCGTCCGGCGACCGGATGATGCCGTAGACGTAGACGCCGCGCTCCGCGGTCGCGTCCCCCTGCTCGCGAGCGTCGTGCCGCGGTTGCGTGGTCATGACTCACCACGCTCCCGGCCGCGCGACTCGCGGCGCCGCGCGGGCTGGCGCTCCCGCTCGGGCTCCTCGGTGCGGAACTCGTCGATCTTCTCCTTGGCGGCGTCGAGCACTCCCTTGGTCTTGCCGTGCGCGCCGCCCTGGGTCACGCCCTGCGACATGCCCTGCATGAGCTCGGGGAGGTCCTTGCCGCCCTTGGCGTGCAGGTCCAGGCGGTTGGTGGCCTCGGCGAACCTCAGGTAGGTGTCCACACTGGCCACGACGACGCGGGCGTCGATCGTGATCAGCTCGATCCCCACCAGCGAGACCCGGACGAAGGCGTCGATGACGATGCCCTTCTCCAGGATCATCTCGACGACGTCGGCCAGGCTGCTGCTACCGGCTCCGCCGCGCTGGACCTGGCCTCCTCCGGCCTGCGTGTTGGCGAGCGTCATGCTCTCTCACCCTCTCCTGCCTGACGTTGTCGGTTGCTGCCTGCGGCTGCTGCGGTCTTCCTCCTCCTCGGCCGGTTCCTCGTCGGCGTGTTCCTCCTCCTCGTAGCGGTCGCGCTCGCCGGCGTCGTGGTCGCGGTCCTCCTCTTCGTCCGCGTACTCCCGGTCCTCGTCCTCGTCCCGGTACTCGTCCTCTTCGTCGCCGAATTCCTCCTCGTCCCCGTAGTCCTCGGCGTAGCCCTCCTCGCGTTCGCGGTCCTCCTCCTCGCGGCCGGGCTCCCGCTCCTGCTCCTCGGCGAGCGCGTCGTCGTGGGTCTTGACGACCTCGCGGTCGCGGATCTCGCCCCGCCAGCCCTCGATCTCGTCCTGCTCGAGGATCGTGCGGGTCATCATGTGGCGTTTGATGTACTTGAAATCCGCGCGCACGCGGCGCCCCTGCGCCCGCCAGAGGTTCGCGGTCTTCTCGAAGAAACCATCCGGGTAGTACTCGACGACCAGCAGCACGCGCGTCAGGTTCGGGGCGAGCTCGTGGAATGAGATCGCGCCGTCCACGGTTCCCTTGGCGCCCTTGGAAGTCCAGACGATGTGGGAGTCGGGGACCTGCTCGACGATCGTGGCCTCCCAGTTGCGCCGGGAGAAGAAGATCCGCGCGCGCCAGTTGACCGCCTCGTCGGACTGCTGGTCGACGCTCTCGACCTTCTTGGTCATGTCGGGGAAGTCCTCGAACTGGGTCCACTTGTCGTAGACCACGCGCAGCGGCAGCCCGAAGTCGTTGGTCTCGATGATGTTGACGACCTTGGCCTTGCCCTTCTTGCCGCCCTTGCCGCCCTTGCCGCCACCGCCCAAGCCGACCGCCTCCTTGACCTTCTCCTTGGCTCCGGTCAGTCCGGCGCTCAGTGCGGCGGACACCGGGGACTTCCCGGACGCGAGCGCCTTGCCGCCGGTCACCGCGGCCAGCAGTCCGGCGCCCCCGTTGCCCGCGGACTCGGTCAGCCGCTCGGTCATGCCCTCGACCTTGTCGGTGAGCACGCCCGCCGCACGCTCGGCGATCGCGCCCAGCAGGTCCTGCAGGCCGCTCTTCAACGGGTCGAGCGGCAGGTCCTGCAGCAGCTTGCCCACGTCGCCCGTCGCCGCGCGCCCGTGCTCCGGTTCAGCCATCGTCATCACCCCGAGTCCCCGTGGACCTCCTCTCGGAGGGCCTCGAACGCTGCGTCGATGTGCTCCGGCGCTCCCCGCCGGACCTGGCCCGGCCTGCCGACCGGCTCTGGCCCGCACCGCTCGACCCCGACGACCGGCTGGAGGTGCTCGCGGTGGCGGACCGGGCGCGTTGCCCCGCCGAGCCGCTGCTGCGGCGTTCCGGCTCCTGGCGTTGCGCGGGACGTTCCCCACCGCGCGCCGAGGACCGCGCCGGGCGCTCTTCCCGCTCCTCGTCCCGGTCCTCGGCCTCGTCCTGCGGCTCTTCCTGCCCGGTGTCCTGCTTGGGCGCCGACACGTCCGAGAGGTGCGGCGTGCGCAGGCCCTCGGCCCGCTTCGAGAGGTTCGCTCCCAGCGAGTCGATCTTGTTGCTCGCGGCCGCCAGCGCGGCGCCCTTGGCCGCCTCCAGCAGCCGCTGCCTGGCGTCACCGGTCAGTTTCTTCAGCTCCGGCGACTCGGCGAGCAACTTGCCGCCCTGCTCGAGCAGCTTCGCGGGATTGCCCGCGAGCCGCCTTCCGGCCATCATTCCTCCGACCGTGATCGCCAGTTTCATCTTGCGCGAGCGACCGAGGATGTAGCCCACCGCCACGGCCATGGCGATTTGAGGCCCTGATTTCATGTCGACCTCCTGCCGGAGTCGCCTCACCGGCGGCCCGTGGTCCCCGGCGCCGGCGCGCCAGTTGCCCCCAGGACCTGCGGCGACACTCGCTCCGCATTGTTGACTTTCCGTTGAGGTAACGGGACGACCTGGCCCATTGGCTTGAGGCCTACCCCTCCGCGAAGAAGTCGAAACCGATCAAAGAACCGGCCGGACCGTGATCGTAAAACAATTTTGGAGCGCGATCTGTTGGATGTTGTCCGGGCCGTGCGTGGGGAAAATGATCGTTTTCCGTGGGCGCAATTCTCGGCACTGATCGGAATCGGGTCGAAACCAAATGTGTTGCCCGCGCGGCGTTGCCCGGCAATCGCTTCTGCAACCCGGGACGGATCCGGTCCGGCCTCAGAGGCGCAGGTGGTGTGGTGCGGCGTCGGCGATGACCCGCACGGCCTGCGCGATCTGCTGCTCGGTGAGGTCGGCGCGGGCGGTCAGGCGCAGTCGTGACGTCGAGTCCGGCACCGCGGGCGGGCGGAAGCATCCGACGGCGACACCGCCGGCACGGCACGCCGCGGCCCACTCCACCGCGTTGGACGGTGACCCGGCGGGCAGCGACAGCACCGCCGCACCTGGCGGGTTGACGACCAGTCCGGCGTTGATGAGGCCCTCGTGCAACTGCTCGGCGACCAGCCGGACGCGCTTCCCGCGGCCGGGTTCGCGGCTCAGCACGCGCAGCGCCGCCAGCGCCGCGCCCGCGCACGCGGGCGCCAGACCGGCGTCGAAGACGAACGTGCGTGCGGTCTGGGTCAGGTGCCTGATCACCCGGCGCGGCCCGAGCACCGCACCGCCCTGCGTGCCGAGGGCCTCCGACAGCGTGGCGGTGGCGACGGCGTCGGGCGGGGTGACCAGGCCGGCTTCGCTGAACGCGCCGGCCCCGCCGGGCCCGATGATGCCGAAGCCGTGCGCGTCGTCGACGAACAGCGCCGCACCGTGCGCACCGACGACGTCGTGCAGTTCGCGCAGCGCGGCGACGTCGCCGTCGACCGAGAACACCGATTCGGTCACCACCAGCGCGGGCCCGTCGTGCGCGCGCAGCAGTCCGTCGGCCCGCCAGACGTCGGCGTGGGGGAACACCTCGGTCCGGGCGCGGGAGAGGCGGCAGCCGTCGACCAGCGAGGCGTGGTTGTGCTGGTCGGAGACGATCAGCGAGTCCGGTTCGGTCAGCGCGGTGAGCACGGCCAGGTTCGCCGCGTAGCCGGAGGAGAACACCAGCGCGGCCTCGGTGCCGTAGGTCGCCGCGAGCTCTTCCTCGAGCTCGTGGTGCAGCTCCGTGGTACCCGTGACCAGCCGCGAGCCGGTCGAACCGGCACCCCACCGGGCGGCGGCCTCGGCCGCGGCGCCGATCACGGCGGGGTGGCGGGACAGGCCGAGGTAGTCGTTGCCGGCCAGGTCGAGCAGCGAGTCCGCGGAGTCGCGGGGCAGCAGCGTGCGGGTCAACCCGGCGCGGTCCCGCTCGTCGAGACCGCGGTCGATCCAGGCGAACGCCGACTCCCGGCTGATCGGTGGCATGCCGCACTCTGGCACGGCACGCGCCGGGAATCCAGTGTCCGATGTGCACAATGGCGCTGGGCTGGATCTCTTCTGCGCCGGCGTGGTGCCCGGGCCGCTGCGTGCGGCATCTCGGCGCATGCCGTCGACCTCCTTGCCGCAGGAGGCGATCGAGCCCGATACGCCGTCGTCCCGACAAGGTTCCTGGAGTCCACGGATGTCCGTTCTCGTCATCACCGGTACCGGCACCGAGGTCGGCAAGACCGTCGTCACGGCGGCGATAGCCGCTCTCGCACCCGGTCGCGTGGCGGTGCTGAAGGCCGCGCAGACCGGTGTCGCCGCGGGCGAGGACGGCGACGTCGCCGAGGTCGCGCGCCTGGCGGGTCCGGTGACGGCGGTCGAGCTGGCCCGCTACCCGGAGCCGCTGGCCCCGGCCACGGCCGCCCGCCGAGCGGGCGCGCCGCCGGTCCGGCCGGCGCAGGTCGCCGAGGCGGCCCGGGAGCTGGACCGCGAACACGACCTGGTGCTCGTCGAGGGCGCGGGCGGACTGCTGGTCCGGTACGACGACGGCGGCACGCTCGCCGACGTCGCGGTCGCGTTATCGGCGCCGGTGCTGGTCGTAGCCCACGGGGGCCTGGGCACGCTCAATGCCGCCGCGCTCACCGCCGAGGCGTTGCGGGCGCGCGGTGTCGAGTGCGCGGGCGTGGTCGTCGGGAGCTGGCCTTCGGCTCCGGACCTGGCGTGCCGGTGCAACCTCGACGACCTGCCGGAGGTGACGGGGGCTCCGTTGCTCGGCGTCCTGCCCGAAGGCGCCGCCGCCGACCCGGCCGCTTTCGGCGACATCGCGCGGGCGGGCCTCGCCCCGGCCCTCGGCGGTCGGTGGAGCCGCTGACTCCGGTCGGTGGCCGCGAACGGCCGGAATGCCCTGTTCGAGGGGTCGCGACGCCGTGCGGTGCTGTTAGCGTGGACGCGTGAGCGCTGAGCCCGTGCTCGTCATCGGAGCCGGGGTGCAGGGTCTGACCTCGGGAATCGTCCTCGCCGAAGCCGGGGTGCCGGTCCGCATCCGCACCGCCGAGCGTCCCCGCGACACCACCTCCGCCGTCGCGGGCGCCATGTGGGGACCGGCGATGCTCCGGCCGGCCGACCGCGTCCTGCGATGGGTCACCCGCTCGTATGCGGAGTTCACGGCGCTGTGCCGCGACAGCGCGTCGGGCGTGCACCTGGCACCGGGCCGGATGGCGGCCCGCTTCGACCTGGGCGACGTCGTCCCGCCGGAAGCGCATCTCCTCGACGACCTGCGCAAATGCACGCCCGACGAGCTACCGGAGGGCTTCGTCAGCGGCTACCACGCCACCGTGCCGCTCATCGACATGCCGAAGTACCTGGACCACCTCGTCGACCGCTTCCGGGCCGCGGGCGGCGAACTGGTGGTCAGCCCGGTGCCGACGCTGGGCGAGGCGGTCGCCGAGGCGCGGGTCGTGGTGAACTGCACCGGCGTCGGGGCCCGCGAGCTGGTCGGCGACCCCGCCGTGCACCCGGTGCGCGGCCAGCACGTGGTGGTGGCCAACCCGGGCGTGCAGGAGTACTTCATCGAGCTGACCACGGACTCCGAGTTCACCGGCTACATGCCGCACGGCGACCGGGTGGTGCTCGGCGGCGTGGCGGTGGAGCACGACTGGAACCTGGTGCCGTCCCGCACGGTGAGCGAGGGCATCCTGCGCCGCTGCGCGGAGGTCGAACCGAAGCTCGACGGCGCCGAGGTCCGAGACGAGATCGTCGGACTGCGCCCCGGGCGCGAGCAGGTCCGGCTGGAGGTCGAGCACTTCGAGGGCTCGCGGATCGTGCACGACTACGGCCACGCCGGGTGCGGGGTCGCCCTGTCCTGGGGCTGCGCCTTCGAGGTCGCCGACCTCGTCGGAGCCTGACGGCCGGCGCGCCGGGCGCCCGCGCGAATGCGGGCGCCCGGCGTCTCGTCAGACGGCCGGTGTCAGGGCTCAGCTCTGCTGGAAGGCGTCGATGGCGGAGTCGATCTCCTGGGCCATCGACACGTCGGCCTGCGTTATCCCGCCCTTGGAGTGCGTGACGCAGTGGAAGGTCAGGTTCCGCCAGCGGACGTCGATGTCGGGGTGGTGGTTCTCCTGCTCGGCGATCTCGGCGATCCGGTTCACCACCTGGATGGCCTGCGGGAAGCTGGCCAGCTCGACGCTGCGGGTGAGCTCGCCCTCCTCGTGCCGCCACTCCGGCAGGTGTTCGAGGGCACTGGAGATCTGGTCGTCGGTCAGCAGCTCTGCCATGTCGACCATGATGGTGGACGAAGCCGCTCTTCGCGACCTTCCCGCGCCACGACGAGCCGTCGGAGCTGCGCAAACCGCGTTCGGTCCATCGGCGGTCCGGGCCCGCGGTCCCCGACGGCGGCGGGGCCTGACGTAGACTCCGGGGTCGCCACGGGAGTCCAGCGCGCTGGGCTGAGAGGAGGGGCGAGCCCCTCGACCGTACGAACCTGAACCGGATCATGCCGGCGCAGGGAGGCCCTCGATGCCGGACGCGTGGCGCGACATCGGGAGGACCGTTGAACCGTTTCCTGCGACTCGCCGGGGCCGCAGCGCTGGCCGCGCTGACCGCGAGCTGCTCGCTCGCCGGCACGCAGAACCAGGACCAGTCCGCGCGCACCGTCACGCTGGTCGCGCACGACTCGTTCGTCGCCGACGAGAAGCTGCTGGCGAAGTTCCAGGAGACCACCGGCATCCGCATCAACGTCCTCAACAGCGGTGACGCCGGGGAGCTGACAAACAAGCTGGTGCTGTCCAAGGCGAGCCCGATCGGCGACGTCGCCTACGGCGTCGACTCGACCTTCGCCTCCCGCGCGCTGCGCGAGGGCGTGTTCGAACCGCACCGGGCGCCCAACGCCGACCAGGGGCCGCAGCGCTACGCGCTGGAGCCGGAGAACCGGCTCAGCGCCGTGGACGTCGCCGACGTGTGCGTCAACATCGACACCGGGTGGTTCGCCCAGCGCGGCCTGCCCGAGCCGGCGAACCTGCGCGACCTGGCCGATCCCCGCTACCGCGACCTGTTCTCCGTCCCGGACCCGACGACGTCCTCACCCGGCCTGGCGTTCCTGCTCAGCACCGTCGCCGCCTTCGGCGAGAACGGCTGGCAGGACTACTGGCGCCAGCTCGCCGCCAACGGCACGAAGGTGTCGTCGGGCTGGGAGGAGGCGTACAACCAGGACTTCTCCGGATCGGCGGGCAAGGGGCCGCGGCCGATCGTGCTGTCCTACGCGTCCTCGCCCGCGGCGGAGGTGAACCCGGACGGTTCGCCACGCACGAAGGCGCTGACCGGCACCTGCTACCGCCAGGTCGAGTACGCGGGCGTGCTGCGCGGCGCGAAGGACCCGGAGGCGGCGGGCCGGGTCGTCGACTTCCTGCTCTCACCGGAGTTCCAGGCGCAGGTCGCCGACACCATGTACGTCTACCCGTCGGTGCGCGACGTGCCGTTGCCGCAGAGCTGGGTGGTCAGCGCCCCGCTGCCGCCGCAACCCGCCGAGCTGCCCGCGCAGCAGGTGGAGCAGAACCGCGACCGTTGGGTGGAGCAGTGGCGCGCGGTGGTGCGGGGCTGACCGCGCCCGCCCGGGCGGGAAGCGGCCACCGGACCGCGGTCGGGGTGGCCGCGGCGGTGGTGCTCGGCTTCCTCGGCCTGTTCTTCGCGTGGCCGGTCGCGGCGATCCTGGGCCTCGGCGCCGGCGGCGGCGTCACCGGTGTCCTGGCCGATCCGGCGACGTGGCGGCTGGTCGCGTTCACCCTCGGCCAGGCCGCGGGCTCGACGCTGCTGGCGCTGCTGGCCGGGATGCCGCTCGCCTACGTCCTGGCACGGGTCGCGATCCCGGGCAAGGCCGTGCTGCGGGCCATGATCATGGTGCCGTTCGTGCTGCCGACCCTGGTCGTCGGCATGGCCTTCCGGGCGCTGCTCGGCGGCGCCGACGGCGTCAGCGTGCTGGGCATCATGCTCGCCAACGGCTTCTTCAACGTCGCGGTCGTCGCCCGCACCGTCGGCGGCCTGTGGACGCACCTCGACCGCCGGGTTGAGGACACCGCCAGGTCGCTGGGAGCCTCGCGGCTGCGGGCCTTCACGTCGGTGACGCTGCCCGCCCTGCTGCCCGCTCTCGGATCGGCGCTGGCGGTGGTCTTCCTGTTCTGCTCCACCAGCTTCGGCGTCGTGCTGGTGCTGGGCGGAGGCCAGTACCGGACCCTGGAGACCGAGATCTACCTGCGGACGGTGCAACTGCTCGACCTGCGGGGCGCGGCGGCGCTGTCGCTGCTGCAACTCGCCGCCGTCGTCGCGTCGCTGGTGATCGCCGCGCTGGCGCGCCGGCGACGGGAAACGGCGTTGCGGCTGCGCAAGGCCGAGGAGACCGCGCGCCCGCCGCAGGGCGGCGAATGGTGGGTCGTCGGCGCGGCGGGCGTCGTCGTCGCAGCGCTGGCCACACCGGTCGTGAGCCTGCTGCTGCGGTCGGTGTCCACCCGGGACGGCTGGAGCCTGGCCGGCTACCGCGCCCTGGCGGGCACCGGCGAGCGCGGCACGCTCCAGGTGTCGGGCATCGACGCGGCGCTGAACTCGGTGCGCACCGCGGCGGACGCGACCTGGCTGTCCCTGCTCATCGGGTTGCTGGCCTCGTTCGTGCTGATCGGCGTGCAGCGCAGGACGACGGCAGAGGTGCTGGACACGGTGCTGATGCTGCCGCTGGGCGTGTCGGCGGTGACCGTCGGCTTCGGCTACCTCGTCACGCTCGACGCCCTGCCCGGCGACCTGCGCACCTCGCCGCTGCTGGTGCCCTTCGCGCAGGCACTGGTCGTGACGCCGCTGGTGATCCGCATGGTGCTGCCGGTGCTGCGGTCCATCGACACCCGCCTGCGGCAGGCGGCGGCAACCCTCGGCGCGAACCCCTGGCGGGTGCGGTGGGAGATCGACGTGCCGCTCGCGGCGCGGGCGGTGGTCGCGGCGGCCGGCTTCGGCTTCGTGGTGGCACTCGGCGAGTTCGGCGCGACCAGCTTCCTGGCCCGGCCGGACACGCCGACGCTGCCGGTCGCCATCGGCAGGCTCGTCTCCCGGCCGGGGGAGCTCAACAGCCAGATGGCCTACGCGGCGTGCGCGCTGCTGATGATCGTCACCATCGTCGCGGTGATCGCGATCGAGCGCGTGCGGGGCCGCACCGAGTCGGTTGGGGAGTTCTGATGCGGTCGGTGGTGTCGTTGGCGGTCGGTGCTTCGAAGTTGTCGTTGGGGTGCTTCTGATGGGGCTGGACGTCCGTGATCTGTCCGTCCGCTACGGTCCGGTGACCGCGGTGTCCGAAGTGGACGTGGAGCTGGCCGACGGCGAGGTGCTGGCGCTGCTCGGACCTTCGGGCTGCGGCAAGTCGACCCTGCTGCGCGCCGTCGCCGGACTGGAACGTCCGTCGGCGGGAAGCGTGCACTGGGACGGCACCGACCTCGCGCGGGTGCCGGTGCACCGCCGCGGCTTCGGCATGGTGTTCCAGGACGGGCAGCTGTTCCCGCACCGCGACGTCGCGGGCAACGTCGAGTTCGGCCTGCGCATGCGCTCGGTGAGCCGCGCGCGGCGCGCCGCGCGGGTGGCGGAACTGCTCGAGCTCGTCGGCCTCGCGGGCTACGAGCGGCGCCGGGTGACCGAGCTGTCCGGCGGTGAGGCGCAGCGCGTGGCGCTGGCCCGCGCCCTCGCCGCCGACCCGCGGCTGCTGCTGCTCGACGAACCCCTGTCGGCCCTCGACCGCATGCTGCGCGAACAGCTCGCCGTCGACCTCGCCGCGCTGCTCGCCCGCGACGACGCCACCGCCATCGTCGTCACCCACGACCACGACGAGGCGTTCACCCTGGCCGACCGGGTGGCCGTCATGGCGCGGGGGCGGATCCTGCAGCTCGACACCCCGGCCCGCCTCTGGCAGCGCCCCGCAGGCGACGAAGTCGCCGAGTTCCTGGGCTGCACGACGCTGCTGCCGGCGCAGGTCCGCGACGGAGTCGCGACCTGCGCCCTCGGCGCCGTCGCCGTGGCGGAGCCCGACGGCGAGGCGCGCCTCGGCCTGCGCGCCGCAGGCGTGCGGGCCGAGCGGCTCGGCGTCGGCGCGGGCGCCGCCGCCGGGGGCGTCGGCGCGGATGGCGGCGGCGGCGTGGACGCCGGGGGCGTCGGGGGCGGCGCCGCGGGAGGCGCGGATGGCGGCGGCGCTGCATCGCCGAGCCTGGGGAACGGCGATGGTGGTCACCCCGTCGCCGTTCGGGTGCGGCAGCGCACCGGGTCCGTGACCTCGACGGATGCGGTGGTCGGCACCGTGCGGGAGCGCGTGCACCGCCACGACCACGTGCGCCTGACCGTCACGGTGCCGGAGGCACCGGAGGCCGGCCGTGTGGAGGCCGTCGCCGGAACGGCCGACGCGCCGGGCGTCGGCGAAGCCGTACGGTTGACCATCGACCCCGACGGCATCGCCGTAGTGGGGCCGTAGTAGCAGACGGCCTCGGTTCCACTCCTCCCGTTCCGGCACTGCTCCGTTCGGGTGTGACCTGACCTCGAGTCACTGAATCCACCGCATGCCAACACTTTCCGTGCACACCTGGTGGTAGCTTGCTCCTGGCTTGAGAGCTGAATACCGGATTTCCTGGGGGACATCGGCGATGACGGAAGCAGTCGGTGCCGCGGCGGGACTGGCCGCCACGGACAGCGCCATGCAGGGCATCATCAGCGCCGCCAACAGCGGCCAGTTCCAGATCACCCCCGAAGCAGGCGACGAACTCATCCGCACCTTCGAAGAGTTGGCGGAACAGCTTCGGAACATGTGGCGGGACATGGCGGATCTGAAGCGCAAGACCCCACTTGGCGACAGCCCTGCGGGGACGGCGATTTCCGAGTTCAACCAGCAGGTGGCCGCCGGGGGTGATGGACGGTCCTACGAAGAGATGCTCAGACAAATACGCGAGCGCGTACCGCTCGTGATCGAGTCGATTCGCAGGGGCATCCAGCTCTACCAGGAAGTCGATGAAGGCAACGCCAATTTCGGCGTGCAGGTATGAGATTGAGGACTGTCATCTTGACCAGTACGTTCTTGAGCTCCGTGTCCGCCGCCGGCTTGGTGGTCGCAGCATTGACGCTGTCGGCATGCGGGGCAGCCCCAGCGAAGGCGCCCTCCGGAGATACGGGATCTGGTACCACCAACTCGTCCCAGGCGAACGCTCTCGGAGACTTGGATCCCTGCACAACGCTGAGCAGCGGTGAGGCAGCTCAACTCGGAGCCGAGGGGCCTGGAACGCGCAGGGATGTCGCGGGTAGCCAAGGATGCCGTTGGGACACCCCCGAGGGACTGCTGGCGGTGAGCCTGCACCCCGACCGTGCCCTCGACAAGCTCAACGTGTCGGGGGAGCAGGTCGAGGACACGTCGCTGAACGGCCGGAAGGCCAAGCTGGTGCGGCCGAACGAGCAGGACGGCAGTTGTGAACTCCTCGTCGAGGTGACGGCGTCGACCTCCGCCGGTATCAGCGGAACGACCGACGACATGAACAACGAGACGGCTTGCCAGTTGGCGCAGAAGGCGGCGCCGTTCGTGGAAGCGAAGCTTCCCCGGTAGCCGCCGAGGGGATGGAGGGGGAGGGGCGAGGATGACGTCGCCGTACGAGGGGTCGGAGTACGTCGCCGATCACGAGCGCTCGGCGTATGAGCAGGCGCGGGAAGACAACCGCGATCTGGATGGCAAGCTCTTCGGCCTCGGCAACGTGATCGCCGAGGTGAAGTCGCTGGCCGAGGCGCGGAACGCGGCCTCCGAGTACGCCCGGCAGCAGGCCGCGGAGCTGTCGGCGAACCAGGAGTTGCGGGAGCGCCCGGCGGCGCTCGGGGGAACGCACTACCTGTCGTTCGAGCACAAGGAACTCGACAGGTTCGTCAAGGAGAACTTCGACCCCGGTGCGGTGCACGACGTGGGCAGGATCTACCACGGGCACGGCCAGACGCTGATCGACTTCTCCAACCGCATCCGCCAGGCCGCGACGAAGACCGAGGAGACCTGGAAGGGCCAGGCCGGTGACGCGATGCGTGCGCACGTCACCGGTGTCGCCGACCGGATGGGCAGCTCCGGTCAGGCCGCGCAGCTGACGGCGAACCAGATGGGGATGCAGGCCGAGGCCGCCGAGCGGGCCAGGTACTCGATGCCGGAGGTCGTCGAGTTCGACCTCGGCAAGGAGATGGCCGGCGTCGCCGCCAGCGGCGATCCGTTCACCATGATCAGCCGGGTCAACGACATGGTGGAGAAGCACGAGAAGAGCCAGGCCGCGCATGCCGAAGCCGCCCAGGTCATGCAGACCATGGAAGGCAGCTTCGGGGAGGCCGCGGCGGGCACGCCGTCCTTCGCCCCGCCGCCGCCCCCGCCGATCGAGCCCACCAATTGCGAGCTGCGGAGCGAGTACAAGCCGACCTCGACGTTCAAAGAGCCGAACGAGACGAGCAGCACTACGAGTTCGACGACCTCCACGACGTCGACCAGCACGCACAACACCACGGGCACGCCTGCCACGACGCAGTCCTCGTGGGCCCGGGTGGGAACGGACGATCCGACGTCGTTCACGCGTGACACGACCGGAAGGCCGACGACCACCACTCCGGAGTGGCTCCAGCACACGAACACCTCGCGGCCTGGCAACTCGGACATGAGGTGGAACGAGAAGACGGGCCAGTGGGAGCGGCGCAATCCTTACAACGGCCGGTGGGCGCCAGTTCCGCCAGGACAGCAGCCAGGTAGGGGCGGTCCGCCGACGGGAGCAGGTCGGGGCGCGCCTGGGACCGGCGGTGGCCGTGCCGGTGGTGGCGGTGCAGGTGGAGGCGCAGGGAGCGGCGGCGGCCGAGGCGCTGGCGGAGGCGTGGGCGCCGGTGGCCGGGTCGGCGGTGTCGGAGCCGGCGGGCAGCTAGGTGCCGGAGGCCGAGCCGGGGCCGGGGCGCTCGGAGGTGTCGGAGCCGGCGGCTCAGCGACGGGTTCCGGGTCCGGAAGCGGCCGCGGCGGCGGTGCGATGGGCGGTGGCGCAGCCGGTCGGGGCGGCCAGGGCGACTCCGAAGAGGACCAGGAGCACCAGAACAAATACATGGTGGAAACGGACGAGGCGTGGGACGACCTCGGGTTGCCCCAGGTCGCGCCACCGGTGTTCGGTGAATGAGGGAAATTCGCCGAAAACCGAACCGCCAAAGGGAATTGAGCGGCGAAAGGCGATTCCGGTGACGACCTAGTCGCCGGAACCCGCCGTCGTGGTGGCGACCGCCGCGAAGAAGGAACTGCGAACAGGGTCTTTCCCCGGGGAGCTGGGCTTCCCGGGGAAAGACGTCGTGCCCGAAGGGAGAAGTGATGGTCGATTCGTTCACGTTGTCGCTGGAGGCGGCCGACATCCTGGGCGAAGACCTGCGAGTCAACTTGCGGCGGTTCCCGTTCGAGGTCCCCCATTTCGGCACGACACTCGATCAACGCGCGGGGATCCGCCGGGAGGTCTGGGCCGAACTGAGCAGTCGCGGACTGGCCGACCACGGCCGTCCGGAACCCGATGTGGAGACGGCGGTGAAGCTCGTCGACCGCTCGGACATGTCGATCGCGATCACCTCCTACGAAGTCGGGTCCGAGGAGGTGTTCCGCGGCTGCGTGGCGGTTTCCGGTCGCACGGGCGTGCTCGCGCGGCAGGAACCGCGGGGCGTGCGGTTCGAGTACATCGACGTGCGCGGCCTGGCCCGGATCTGCGCGCAGTTGCTGCCCGCCCATCCCGAGGGACACCTCGAGGCGGCCACCGTGTCGGCCGGGACACCGGAACCGGCGAACCACCGTGCCGACGCCGAGGAGCAGTCCTGGCTCGGCGCGGTGCAGGCCTCGGCCGCGGGGCGCAGCGGGAGCGAGCTGCGCAAGGCGCAGGCGATCATGGCCCTGCCGCTGCTGCGGGTCGGCTACTTCGTCGTCAGCGGCCACGACGGCGCGGGCCGGCGGATGCGGCTGCCCGCGATCGGCTGGCGCGACACCGAGGACGGCCGCTACAGCGTGACGACCCGGCGCAACCAGGCCGGCGAGCGGTGGAACACCTTCGCCGCCGCCGACATCCCGAAGATGGTCCGCTACCTCGACGAGCAGCTCGCTCAGCTCGCGGGCTGACTCCCGGCGGCGCCGGACTGGCTGGACTGGGTCCTGGGGTACGTGGCCGGGGGTGTGTCTGCTTGATCACGAGGAAGGACCTGCAGGTGCGGTGGAGATGACGGTCTGCACCCCATACCTGGAGGTCTTCGGTGGCCGACACTGGTCGGGCGAGCCGGTGCAGTGCCCGACGAGAAAGCCACCACCTGCGCCGGATTCCTCCGTCCCGCCGCCGCCTGGTTCGCCCACCAAGGCATCCCCCGTCTCCGGATGAGACCAGCCTGACGACCCAGTACAGCTAGCCCTCAACACCGCCGGCCGTGGGCTGAGCACGGCTGCCGGACGGCCGGCGCTCCATGTAGGTCTGGTCGGCTTCGGCGAAGCCGAAACCGCGGTACAGGCCGTGCGCGTCGTCGGTGTGCAGCATCCAGCGGAACTCGCGTCCCGGACCCTCGTCGATCACCGTCCGCACCAGCGCCTTGCCGACGCCGTGGCCGCGGGCCTCCGGGACGGTGAACACGTCGGCCAGGTACGCGCTCGCCACACCGTCGGAGAAGGCCCGGGCGAAGCCGACCATCCGGCCGCCGGGCCGCTCGTAGGCGCCGACGACGCGCCACGCGCCGGCGAGCTGGCGCTCCAGGTCATCGCGGGAGCGCCAGCGGCTCCAGTACGCCTGGCTGGACAGGAAGTCCCACAGGACGTCCCGGTCGACGCGGTCGAGGGAGTCGTCCAACTCGAAGTCCATCGGCCAAGACTACGGCGCGGGACGGCGTGCCGGTCCACCCTTTTCGGTCGGGACAGAACGTCAGCCCAGGCAGCTGTGCAGGGCGGTGAGCAGGCGTTGGGCTCGGCCGTCGTCCTCCTCCGGGCGCATCATGCACGGCACGTAGGAGAAGGCGACGCCGCGGTGCGGCCAGCAGCCGTGGACGGAGCCGCCGGCACCGCTGTGGCCGAAGGCGACCGGTTCCGGGCCGTAGGTGCCCAGCGGGTCCTGCACCTCGAAGCCGAGGCCGAAGCACAGTGGGCGACCCGTGCCGGGGTCCTCGCCGCGGCTCTCCTCCCGGTGCGCGCGGTCCAGCGTCGACGGGCTGACGAGGCCGCCGCTCACCAGCGCCGCGTACACGCCCGCCATGCCTCCGGCGGTGGCCATCGCTCCGCCGCCGGGCACCCCGCCGGTCCACCACCGTTCGGTGTTCCACGGCGTGCCGTCGCCCACCAGCGACGGCGGGTTGCCGTAGACCCTTTCGGTGTGGGCGCGGCTTTCCGGGGTGTCCAGGCGGTTCGCGACCCGGTAGTCGGGGGAGCGCCAGCACCGCCCGGTGCGGCGCCACTGGGACGACGGCAGGCCGAGCCACACGTCGACGCCGAGCGCGGCGGTGATCTCCTCGCGTACGAAGTGCCCGATCTCGCGGCCGTCGGTGCGGCGCACGAGCTCGGCTGCCAGCCAGCCGAAGGTGAGGGCGTGGTACGCGACCCGTTCGCCGACAGGCCACAGTGGACTCTGCTGCGCGAGCAATGCGGCCATGCCCCGGTTGTCCAGGCACTGCTCCAAACTGACCCGCTGCTCGTGGTACGGCAGCCCGGCGGCATGCGAAAGCACCTGCCGCACCAGCACTTCCTGCTTGCCCGCCGCCGCGAACTCCGGCCAGTACTCGGCGACCCGGGCATCCGGGTCGATCGCCGCGCGCTCGACGAGCAGCGCGATCGCGGTCGACACGACGCCTTTCGTGCCGGAGAAGACCGGCATCAGCGTGTCCGCCGTCATCGCCTGCTCGCCGCCGGGGTCGCGGTGCCCGCCGTGCAGTTCCACGACCGGACGACCGTCGCGGAACACCGCGAAGGCGCTGCCCGCGCCGCCGTCGGCGTCGAGGACCGCCGCGAACTCCGCCGCGACGCGGTCGAACCCCTCGTCGCAGCGCCCGTGCGCCACCGCCATCAGAGCGCCCCTTCGACCTGGAAGTTCGGCGCGTCGGCCAGCAGCGAGCGCGTGTACTCGTGCTGCGCGTCGGAGAACAGCTCCTCCACCGGTGCCTGCTCGACGATCCGGCCGTCCTGCAGCACCGCGACCTGCTGGGCGATGTTGCGCACCAGTGCGATGTTGTGCGTGACGAAGACCAGCGACAGCCCCATCTTCTCCTGGAGTCCGCGCAGCAGGTCCACGATCGCCGACTGCACCGAGACGTCCAGCGCGGAGGTGATCTCGTCGCAGATCAGCACCTCGGGCCTGGTGACCAGCGCCCGCGCGATCGCGACGCGCTGCCGCTCGCCGCCGCTGAGCTGGTCTGGGTAGCGCTCGGCGATGTCGGGCCGCAGCGCCGCCAGCTCCAGCGCCTCGATGACGCGGTCGCCGGCGCTTTCCGGGGAACCGTCGCCCAGCACCGAGATCGGCTGCGCCACCAGGTCGCGCACCCGCCGCCGGGGGTTCAGCGACTCGTACGGGTTCTGGAACACGTACTGCACCTGGCGCCGTTGCTCGCGGGTGCGTTTGGCGCTGCTGCGCGCGAGTTCCGTCCCGTGCAGGCGCACCGACCCCCGGTGCTTCGGGTGCAGCCCGGCCAGGCAGCGCGACAGCGTCGTCTTGCCGCTGCCGGACTCGCCGAGCAGCGCCAGGCACGACCCGGCGGGCACCGACAGCGTCACGTCCCGCAGCACGGGCGTTTTCGTGTACCAGGCACCGACTCCCTCGACTTCCAGCACCGGTTTCGCTTCCCCGGCTGCCGGATCCGGGTCGCGCGGCGTCGCCTCCAACTGCTCGGAACGCGGGTTCAGGCAGCGGATCAGGTGCTCCGCCGACACCTCCACCAGCTCCGGCACCTCGTCGCGGCATCCGGTGGTGGCCGCCGCGCACCGCGGCGCGAAGGCACATCCGTCGGGCCGGTCCAGCGGCGACGGCGCGTGGCCGTCGATGGCCTGCATCGCGCGGGAGCCGTCCAGGTCCGGCACGGCCAGCACCAGCCCGGCGGTGTAGTGGTGGCGCGGGTGCGCGAGCACCTGCCCGGTCGGCCCGGTCTCGACGATGCGTCCCGAGTACATCACCGCGATGCGGTCGGCCAGCTCGGCGACGACGGCCATGTCGTGCGAGATGTAGACGCCCGCGGTGCCGTGCCGTTCGCACATCTCGCGGATGGTGGTCAGCACCCGCTTCTGCGTGGTGACGTCGAGCCCAGTGGTCGGCTCGTCGAGCACCACGACCTCCGGGCGGCCGACGAAGGCCATCGCGATCGCGATCCTCTGCTGCTGCCCGCCCGAGAGCTGGTGCGGGTAGCGGCGCAGGAACTCGTCGTCGCCGGGCAGCGCGACCTCTGCCAGCACCTGGCGGATGCGCTCGCGCGCCTGCGGTCCCGACACGTCGTGCACGCATTCGGAGAGCTGCGTCAGCAGCCGCAGCGCCGGGTTCAGCGCCGAAGCCGGGGACTGCGGGATGTAGGCGACCCGCCTGCCGCGCATCGCCGCGGCCTCCGCGGGAGACAGCCCCACCAGGTCGGTGCCGCCGATTTTGATGCGCCCACCGGCGATGCGCGTGCCGCGCTTGCAGTAGCGCAGCATCGCCAGCCCGAGGGTGGTCTTGCCCGAACCCGACTCGCCGATCAGGCCCAGGATCTCGCCGGGAGCGAGGGTGAGGTCGATGTCGGCGACGATCGCGGCCTCCGAAGGCACGCCGCGGACCTCGACGCCGGCGGCGTTCAGCGCAGTCGTCATCAGCTCCGGCCTCCCTTCTCGATTCCGCGGTCGACGCCGGCCACCGACCGCGCCAGCCCGTCGGCCACCAGGTTCGTGCCGATGGTCAGCACCGCGATGGCCAGCACCGGCAGCGCCACCGCCCACGGCTGCACGGTCAGCGCGATCCTGTTCTCGTTGATCATCAGTCCCCAGTCCGCGGTCGGCGGTTGCAGTCCGAGGCCGAGGAAGCTCAGTCCGGCGACGATCCCGATGGAGTAGTTCAGCCGCAGCCCCAGCTCCACCAGGACGGTGCCGGTGACGTTGGGCAGGATCTCGCCGAGCAGGATGCGGGTGCGCGACATCCCGATCGCCTCCGCCGACTTGACGAAGTCGCGCTCGGCGACCGCCAGCGTGGCGGCCCGGACCACCCGCATCACGCGCGGCAGGTGACCGCCCGCGACCACCAGCACCAGCAGCCACAGCTCGGGGCCGACCACGCTGACGAACAGCAGCGCCAGCACCACCTGCGGGAACGCCAGCACGATGTCGGCCACGCGCATCACCGACTCGTCCAGCCACCCGCGCCGGTAGCCGGCGTACATGCCCAGCAGTGCGCCGAGGCCTACGCCGAGCAGCGTCGCCACCGCGGCGAGCATCAGCAGCGTGCGGCCGCCGTGCAGGAAGCGGGTCAGCACGTCGCGGCCGAGGTTGTCGGTGCCGAACCAGGAACCGGCGGCCGGGTCGGAGAACGGGGTGTCGACGAACTCCGTCGCGCTGTGCGGTGCGATCCACGGACCGGCCACCGCGACGAGCAGGACCAGGGCGGCGAGCCCGAGCCCGACCTTGCTGCGCGGCAGGCGGAGCGCGGTGCGCAGCACGCCGGCGGCGCGGGGCACGTGCTGGACGGCGGGTTCGGTGGGTGCGTTCGTCGTCGCGGTCATCGCGCGGACCTCACCTTCGGGTTCGCGGCCAGGCTCACCAGGTCGGCCAGCAGGTTCACCACGATGTAGACCGCGGCGATCGCCAGCGCCAGCGTCTGCACCACCGGCAGGTCGCGGTTGTTGACCGCGTCGACCAGGGCGAACCCGATGCCGGGGAAGCGGAACAGGAACTCCACGATCACCACGCCGCCGGCCAGCCAGGCCAGTTGCAGCGCGACGACCTGCGCGACCGGGCCGATGGAGTTGGGCAGCGCGTGCCGCAGGATCACGGTGCGTTCCGGCAGGCCCTTGAGCCGGGCCTGCTGCACGTACTCGCTCTCCAGGACCTCGATCATGGTCGCGCGCATGATGCGCACCATGTAGGGCGAGACGGCCAGGACCATGGTCATCGTCGGCAGCACCAACTGCACCGGATCGCTCCACGCCGAGCCGGACTCTGTCATCACGTAGACGGCGGGCAGAAGGTTGAGCGCGCCGGTCGAGAAGACCAGCACCAGCACGATGCCGACCACGAACTCCGGCAGCGCGGCCAGGACCAGCGTCAGCACCGAGGTCGTGTGGTCGAACGCCTTGTCCCTGCGCAGCGCGCTGTAGGTGCCGGCCAGCAGCGCCACCGGGACGCTGATCGCGGTCGCGCACAGCATCAGCGCGAGCGAGTTGTTCAGCCGCTCGCCGAGCAGCTCCGACACCGGCATCCCGTTTGAGAACGACGTGCCGAGGTCGAGCTGCACCAGGTTTCCCAGCCACGACAGGTACTGCACGTGCAGCGGCTCCCCGAGCTGGAGCTGTTCGCGCAGCGCCGCCAGCCGCTCCGGCGTGGCCTCGCGACCCAGGATCGCCCGCGCCGCGTCACCGGGAAGCGCCTGGGTGGCCAGGAAGACCACGACCGAGACGGCCCAGAGGATCACGACCCCGAGCAGGATTCTTTTGAGCAGCAACCGATTCATCGAAGCACCGTCCTCACCGCGCCAGCCACGCGCGCCGGAAGCCGTAGGAGTTCAGCGGGATTCCGCTGCGGTCGACGCCGAGACCGGCGACGCGGACGCTGTGCGCGTCGAGCTGGTTGGGGAAGCCCCAGATGATGTGACCACCGCTTTCCCATTCGATCTGCTGCGCGCGCCAGATGAGTTCGCGCCGCGCGGCCGGGTCGGTCGTGGCCCGCGCGCGCTGGACCAGGTCGGTGAACTCCGGGTGCGCCCAGTGCGTTTCGTTGTAGGGGGATTCGGGCAGGCTGCCGTTGCCCGCCTGCGACAGGAAGTTGCGGGTGAACCAGAAGTCCTGCGCGAAGTCCCACGACAGGTACTGGTCACCGAAGAACTCACCGGGGTCCAGCCTCCGGATGCTGACCCTGATGCCGGCTTCGGCCGCCTGCTGGGCGAACACCTGCGCCGCCTCGACCGTCCCGGCCGCCACGGGCGAGGTGACCAGCTCCACGCTCAGGTTCTCCTTGCCCGCCTCCTTGAGCAGCCGACGGGCCTTGGCCACGTCGCGGGTTCGTTGCGGCAGCGACGAGTTGTACATCGAGTCCAGCGGCGAGTAGAGGTCGTTGCCGACCGTGCCGTGCCCGCCGAGCACCTGGTCGATCATCTGCTGCCGGTCGACGACGAGCCGGAACGCCTGGCGGACCCGGACGTCGTCGAACGGCGGGCGGTCGACGCGCATCGTGAACGGCAGCCACGCACCGGTCTGCGACTCCAGCAGCCGCAGGTTCGGGTCGGCGTCGAGCACCCGCAGCAGGCCCAGCGGCACCTGGTCGATGGCGTCGACCTGGCCGCCGAGCAGCGCGTTGACCCGCGCGGTGTCGTCGGGGAAGTCGCTGATGACCAGCTCGTCGAGGTAGGGCTCGCCCTCCCGCCAGTAGTTGCGGTGCTTGGTGAACACGCTCTGCTGGCCGGGTTCGAAGGAGTCGAAGGCGAACGGTCCGGTGCCCACCGGCCGGTCGGGGTCGTAGCCGACCGGCACGATCCCGTTGGCGTACTGGGCAAACTGGTCGGGCAGCGTGACGTCCGGGCGCAGCATGGTGAACCGGACCGTGCGGCTGTCGAGCGCCCGCAGCGAGTCGCGGTCCAGCGCGGTCAGGCCGACCGCGCCGCTCTGCGGGTTGGCCGGGTCGCTGATGCGCCGCAGCGTGAAGATGACGTCCTCGGCGTCCAGCGGCTTGCCGTTGTGGAACTCCACGCCTTCGCGCAGCCGGATCGTCCAGGTGACCGCCTGCGGGTCGGACTCGACCGACTCGGCCAGCGACGGCTCGATCTCGTAGTTGTCGTTGAAGCGCAGCAGCGTGTCGTAGAGCTGGAAGACCCGGGCCTGGTCGGGGTGGGTCACCGGAGCGTGCGCGTCGAGGGTGTCCTTGCTGGAGCCGCCGACGATCCCGACGCGCAGCCGGCCTCCGTAGCGCGGTGGCCCGGACGGCAGCGGTGCTTTGCGGACCGCGCCCCCGGCGCATCCGGTTGCGACCGCTCCCGCCCCGGCCGCGGTCGCTCCCGCCGCGACGTAACGGAAGAAGTCGCGACGACTCGGACCGGTGATCGGCCGCCCTCTGCTCGGCATCCGGCGAAACCTCCCTGGGGCGGGAAGCCCCGCCCGTGTTGCGTCCTCGGCCTGCGACTGATTGATGAGTCAATCGATCGCATCGACCATTGCCGACCTCAACTCGGCTGTCAAGACGCCATATGCAGCGGGTATATGTCAAGGGAGGGGTTGCGATGTCGTTACGACGTTGTGCTGTCTTGCTACTTTCGCAACGCTGGTGGGCGGTGGAAAGTGGTGTCGCGCAACGGATTCGCCGGGCCGGGACCCCGTCCGCCGGGGCGTGTCGGCGGCTTCGGTGCCACCGGCTTCAAGGGGGTGCGGCGGCTGGGAAGGGAGGCCCGATCACGAACCGACCGCCGCCCGCGGTTGCGGACGGCGGTCGGGGAACTGCGGAGCGTGCCCGGTCCGGTCGGGTTCGCCGTGTCAGGCGTCCTTCGTCGTGATGCGGAGCACGGTCGCCGAGACGCCGATCAACAGGTAGCACCCGGCGCGGAGCAGGCCGTCGACGAGCGCGCCGGTGACGACCGGGTCGCGCAGCACGTCGACCACCGACGTCCAGCCGGTGGTGATCAGCAGCGGCTGCAGCCAGTCGAGCGCGGGCAGGCTGCCCAGCACGCCGAAAACGATCAGCGTGCCCATCGTGGCGGCCATGACCACCAGCGGGTGGTCGGTCAGCGACGAGATCGCCAGCGCGATCGCGCCGATCGCGGCCATCTGCGTCGCCGACCACGCCGCGGCCAGCGCCACCCGGCCGAGCGCGCTGCCCAGCGGCAGCGTCGTGCCCGACAGCGACACCATGCCGTCGCCGCCGACGATGACCAGCCCGGTCAGCACGCCGCTGACGGCGATCACGCCGACCGACAGCAGGACCATCGCCAGCACCCCGGCGGCCTTGACCCCCACCAGCCGGACCCGCCCGACCGGCGCGAGCAGCAGTCCGCGCAGCGTGCCGTGCGCGGACTCGCCTGCCAGCGCGTCCGCCGCGGTCATGCTGACGACCAGCGGCAGCAGCATCGTCTGCGCCAGCACGAGGGTCGCCACCGGCAGGACCAGCCCGTTGCCCGCGACCGCGGCGAGCACCGGCGGGCCGTCACCGCCCTCCGGTCCGCCGGTGAGGACGATCCCGATGCCGATCAGGACGGGCAGGGCCGCCAGCAACACCAGGGCGAGCAGGTTGCGCGGGCGCCGCAGCACCCATCTCAGCTCGGCGAGCAGCACCCTGCCCAGCGGCGCCGACGTGCGTTCCACCGCGACCGCGGTCATGTTGCCTCCTCGGTGAGCTGGGCGAACAGATCCTCCAGACCCGCCCTGCCGCGGCGCGCCTCGTGCACCCCGACCCCGGCGTGCACCAGGGCGGCGATGACCTCCGGCGGGTCGACGTCGGTCAGCTCGACGCGCAGCCGGCCGTCCTCCTCCCGGGCCGCGATCCCGTGGTCGCGCAACGCGTGCAGGCCGCCTTCGACGTCGGCGGTGGACACCACCAGGTGCGGCCGGCCCGACTCCAGCAGCTCCCCGAGATCGCCCTGGGCGACCAGCGACCCCCGGGTCATCACCGCGACGTGCGTGCACGTCGCCTCGACCTCGGACAGCAGGTGCGACGACACCACCACGGTCGTGCCCACCGAGTGCAGGTCGGCGATGATGCGCCGGATCTCCCGCGTCCCGGCGGGATCCAGGCCGTTGGTCGGCTCGTCGAGCACCACCAGCTCGCGCGGCACCAGCAGCGCGGCGGCCAGCCCCAGGCGCTGCTTCATGCCCAGCGAGTAGCCCTTGTACCGGCGGTGCGCGGCAGCGGTGAGCCCGACGCGTTCCAGCGCGTCCGCCACGGCGTCCCGAATCCGGCCGGTGGCGAGCGCGGGTTCCACGGCCGCGCAGCGCGTCAGGTTCTCCCGCCCGGACAGGAAGGGGTGGAAACCGGGACCCTCGACCAGCGCCCCGACGCCGGGCAGCACGTGCGCCGCGCCGTCGGGCATCGGGTGGCCGAGCACTTCGACCGTGCCCGCCGTCGGCCGGGTCAACCCCAGCAGCATCCGGATGGTGGTCGTCTTCCCGGAACCGTTGGGGCCCAGGACGCCGACGACCGCGCCGCGCGGGACGGCCAGGTCCACCCCTGCGACGGCGACGGTCTCCCCGTAGGTCTTGCGCAGGCCCGTCGTGCGGGCGGCGAAACCGCCCGCCGGGGCGGCGGCCGCCACCCCGGCGGACTCGACGACCCCGGTCATCCGAGCGCGGCCGTCAGCACCTGCTCCGGCACCGCGCCCGCGACGGCGCGCCCGTCGGAGGTCACCAGCGCCGAACCGGCCTTGGTCTCGATGAGCCAGCCCTGGCCCCACGGGCCGCTGACCGGCTTGCCGATCTGCTCGACCACGGCCATCGGGTTGCCCTCGGCGCCCTCGCCCTTGGGCAGCTCGGTGCGCACGACCATGTCCCAGCCGTCGCCGATGACGGTCGGCTCGGGGTGCTCGGCCTCCGGGCCGGGCTTGCCGTGCGGCCCGGTCTCCTCCGCCTCGCGCACCTGCGCGCCCGGGGGAGCGGTGAAGCGGAACAGCGCCGGGTCCGGCTGCGCCAGGTCCAGGTTGGAGAAGCCGACGTGCAGCGCGGGGCTGTCGGAGCCGTTGGTGCCGACCGTGACCGCGAGCGGGATGCGCTTCTCGGCGTCCACGGCGATCCGGACCTCGCGCAGCACGGTCCGCTCGGTCGGCTTGGGCTTCAGCACCAGCTCGTAGGCGTCGCGGCCGGCGACGCTGGCCGTGCCGTCGACCGACACCTCGCTGGTCTGGCGGACGGCGTCGATGAGCTGCCGCGACATGGCGGCCGGGTCGGCGGGGGCCTGGTGCTCGGGCTTCGGGGCGCTGTCGTGCGCGGCCCTGGTGACGGTGCGCTCCGCCGAGTTCCAGTTCCACACGGTGGCGCCGTCGTTGACGATCGTGTTCTCGCCCGCCGGGGACGGCAGTGACACCCGGTGCCTGCCCTGGCCGTCGGCCCACACCTGGAAGGCGCTGTTGCTCTGCGAGAGCACGGAGGTGCTCGCGTCGTGGCCGGGGATCATCGGCAGGCCCAGCGAGTTGTTCACCTCCACCGTCCCGGACAGGGCGGGCGGCGCGGCCGTCATCACCGACTCCACCAGCGCCTCCGGCGCGACCGGCGGGAGCACGGGGTCGGCGCCCGCGCCGGTCGGCAGGGCCAGCGCGGTGAGCCCGGCGACCCCGGCCACCACCCCTGCCGTCGCGGTGAGCGTGACGTGGGTTCGTTTCATGGGACTGTCTCCTGTCGCTGTCCGTTCCCCCTGCGGGAGCCGCGGCTCCCGGACTGCCAGAGTGAACCGCCGACGCTGAGAAGAGCCTGAGACCTGCCTCCGCAGCTGAGAACTCTCTTAGAGACGGTGCACGACGGAGCCCGCCCTCGGCATGCTGAGAACCATGGCGGCGCGGGTGTTGGTGGTCGACGACGAACCGGGAGTCCGCTCGGCGCTGCGCCGGGGGCTGTCGGCCGAGGGCATGGACGTCACTGTCGCGTCCGACGGGGTGGAGGCACTGCGCCTGGCGGGCACCGGCGCGTTCGACGTCGTCGTGCTCGACATCATGCTGCCGGGGCTCTCCGGCTACCGCGTGCTCGAACGGCTGCGCGCGGACGACGTCGCGACGCCCGTCCTGCTGCTGTCGGCCAAGGACGGCGAGGTCGACCAGGCCGACGGGCTCGACCTGGGCGCCGACGGCTACCTGGTCAAGCCGTTCTCGTTCCTGGTGCTCGTGGCCCAGGTCCGCGCCCTGCTGCGGCGCGGCGAGGCGGCCGGGCGCGGTGAGCTGCGCGTCGGCGAGCTGCTGATCGACCGCGGCAGCCGCGAGGTGCGCTGGGCGGGCACCGAGGTGTCGCTCTCACCCCGGGAGTACGGGCTGCTCGTCGCGCTCGCGGGCCGGTCGGGGGCAGTGGTGTCCAAGGAGGACCTGCTGCGCACCGTGTGGGGCGAGGACCAGTTCGTCACCCGCAACGTCGTCGAGGTCTACGTCGGCTACCTGCGCCGCAAGCTGGCCGCCGCCGGGGCCGGGCACCTGGTGCAGACCGTGCGCGGCCACGGCTACCGGGTCAGCGACGAGCCGTCATGATCAGGCTGCCCCGTCCGCTGCGGTCGTGGTGGTCGCGCCGCACGATCCAGTTCCGGACCAGCGCGGTCGCCACCGTCGTCGCGCTCTGCGCCCTGGGCGCCATCGCGCACGCGAGCACCGGCTTCGTCGGCTGGCTGCTGCTGGACTCGGTCGACACCGACCTCCAGCGCAGGGCCACGGCGGCGACCTCGCAACTGGCCTCGGGCGCCGACCCGGCGGCGCTGGTCGGCCCCGACCTGCGGGTGCTCGACGTCGCGGGTACCCCCGTCGACGGTCTGCCAGCACCGGCGGTCGGCGGTCGCGAGATCGACGACCTGAAGGCGGGCGAGGGCGTCATCGAGCACCGCGACCACGCCGAGTGGCGCCGCTGGGTGGGCGTGGTCGTCCCCGACCCGCGGGGCGAGCCCCGCCTGGTGCTGGCGGGCACGCCGCTCGTCGGGTACCGCGACACCCTCAGCACCGCGGGGCGCTTCCTCGTCTCCGGCTCGATCCTGTCGGCGGCGGCGATCGGCCTGGCCACCTGGATCGTCGTGCGCCGGTCCCTGCGCCCGGTCGAGCGGCTGCGGGTGGCGGCCGGGACGCTGCCGGAGGGCGAGCGGCTGCCGGTGCCCGAGGCCGACGACGAGCTGCGGGCGCTGGCCGAAGCGCTCAACAGCATGCTCGCCCGCCGCGACGCCGACACCGAGTGGCTGCGCCGCTTCACCGGCGACGCCGCGCACGAGCTGCGCAACCCCGTCTCGGCGATCCGCGTGCAGGCCGAGGTCGCGGTGGTGCACCCCGATCCGGAGCAGGCGCAGGAGGCGCTGCAGGAGATCGCCGACGAGACCAAGCGGCTCTCCGACCTGGTGGACGGCCTGCTGGCGCTGGCCCGCGCGGAGCGCGGCAGCCAGCCGCCGCCGCGACCGGTGGACCTGGTCGCGGCGGTGCGCGCGGCGGCCGACCGGGCCAACATGCGGGGAGCCCGGCCACGGGTCCAGGTCGAGACCTCGGCGGCGGCGCTGGTGGTCTCCGCCAGCCCTGCCGAGGTGGCCACCGTCCTGGACAACCTGGTCTCCAACGCCCTGCGCTACGCCCGTGCGCTGGTCCGGGTGTCGCTGCTGCCCGCGGCGGACTCCGTGCGGCTGCTGGTCGACGACGACGGCCCCGGCATCCCCGCCGAACACCGGGCGCAGGTGTTCGACCGCTTCCACCGCGTCGAAGCCGACCGGGCCCGCAGCACCGGCGGCAGCGGCCTCGGTCTCGCGCTCGTGGCCGAGGCCGTGCGCCGCCGCGGCGGCACCGTCCGCGCGGGCGAGTCGCCGGAGGGCGGCGCCCGCATCGAGGCGCGCTGGCCCCTGTCGGGCCCGCTCCTGCCCGCCGTCCGCCGCGACGACGCGCGGCGGTAGCGGCGGGGCGGGCGGCCGTAGGGGCGCGGGGGCGGGCGGCGAGTCGGCGGCGGCGCTAGGGGCGCGCTGTGAGGCGGCGGCAGGGCACGTGCTGTGGGACGGCGGTGGCGGACGTGCGGGATGTGGGACGGCGGTGGCGGACGTGCGGGATGTGGGACGGCCGTGACGGTAGTGCGGGCTGTGAGATGGCCGCGGTGGTAGGGGGCGCGCTGTGGGACGACGGCGGCGGACGTGCGGGCTGGCAGACGGCGGCGGTGGTAGTGCGGGCCGCGCGGAAGCGGCGGTCATAGGGAGGCGCGCCGTCCCACGCCGTTCTGCGCACGAGTCGTCGGTGGTCACGCCCGGGCTTCAGCTCTGCACGCCAAGAGCCGTCAGCAGTCGGGCGGCCCGTTCTTCGTTCGCGCTGTTGGCGTCCTAGTCGGAGGCCCCTCCGTCCGTCCACGCCCCCAGTCGTTCCTGGTCGGGTGGGCCTTCCGTCCGTCCACGCCCGAGTCGTTCCTGGTCGAGTGGGCCTTCGTCCGCCCACGCCCGAGTCGTCGCTGGTGGTCCACACCGCCAGACCAGGTGCCCCGTTGCGATGTGGTCATCGCCCATCTCACCAACTGGACGGAGACCCGGTGGGGCAAGATGTCATCACGTGCCAGTCTTGCGAACCACGGCCCTGATCGACGCGCCGCTGCCGACCGTTGGGGGTGCGCTCCGCGACATCCCGCTCGCCGAACACGGGCTGGCCGAGCTCGGGGTGCGCGCCCGCGTTGTGGGCAAGGCGTCGGCGCTGCTCGTGCCGGGGGACGAGCTTTCGTTCCGGATGCCGGTGCTCGGAGTGCCGGTCTCGCTGCGCACGCGGATCGTCCGGGCCGATGCGGACGCCCTCACTTCAGTGCTGGTCGCCGGGCCACTGCGGGAGCTGCGACACGAAGCGGTCCTCGCCGCCGTCGGTGACCGCACCCTGATCACCGACTCGGTGCACTGGAAGACGCCGCTCGGCGGCCCCGGGCGCCTGGCGGACGTCGCGCTGTTGCGCCGCAAGGTGCTCGCGGTGCAGGCCCAGCGGGTCAGGGCCGTGCGGGAGCTCGCGGAGTCGTGGGCTGGCCGGAAGGTGGTCGTCGGCGCCGCGATCGTCCGAAGTGGACTCCTACTGGCGCAGCAGCGCCGCTATCCCGCCGACCACGCGGGCCGCTGGGAGTTGCCGGGCGGCCGAGTGGAGCCGGGGGAGGGAGAACGCGAAGCGGTCGTCCGCGAGTGCAAGGAAGAACTCGACGTCGAAGTGCGCCCCACAGGCCGGGTCGGCACCGACGTGCCTCTGTCGAACGGAATGATCCTGCGAATCCACAGCGCCGAACTGGTCGAAGCGGCCGCGGTCCCGAAGGCCGTCGAGCACCACGACGTCCGCTGGGTGAAGGCGGCCGACCTGCCCGCCCTGGACTGGCTTGACGCCGACCGAGTCCTCGTCCACTCACTCCGGGAACTGGTCGACAAGAGCTGAAGCAGAGCCCCGATTGCTGACCAGAAAGCACCCGTGATGCTCCACAACGCTACTTCTCGAGGGTGTAGGTGAGAGTCAGAACGCCCATGGTGGCCTCCGTAGCCTCACCAGACAGTCCGGCAAGGCCGGCCGTACCCGAGTGCGGGATCACAGTGCCGAAAGTGCTTTGGTCTTGCCGTCGGCCAGACCGCCGTGTTGGATCACGAACGTGCCGCGCCGGCCGTCCAGGGACGCGTGGATGTGTTCCGAGGCCACGTAGCCACTGCCTTTGGTGCCCTGCGCGGTAAGTACCTCTACGACCCCGGTCCCTTCGAGAGCGCCTCGGTAGGTTTTGCGGATCACGATCCTGGTCAGCTTCGGGCCTTCGTCCGGCTCGTGATAGGGAACCTCTTCCCAGCTATCGATCTCGAACTCGGCCTGGATCGTTCGCGGAGTGCCGGTGCCAGTCATGAGCGCGGAGCATGCCAGGTCAGTCTGACAACCCGCCTCCGAATTGCTGGGAGCGATTGCCCACGAGCGCGCCTGCTAGTGCGGCAATGGTCTCCGGGGCGAAGTCCCCAGGTTCCCGAACCGCCCGGCCTGACTTGCCCAACCCCAAACGGCACTGCCTGTTCCGTCCCTCGCCGTGAACCGCCGCTTCGGGTTGCCCGCCCGAGCCCGTTGGGTGCCTCGGTTTCCAAGCCGCACTGACCGTCCCTCGCCGTGAACCGCCGCCCCGGCTTGCTCGCCCGAGCCCGTTGGGTGCCTCGGTTTCCAAGCCGCACTGACCGTCCCTCGCCGTGAACCGCCGCCCCGGCTTGCCCGCCCGACCCCGTTGGGTCCCCCGGGCTTCCAAACGCCTGGCCCCCGACCCCAACCGCCGGCCCGCTCCGTTCCCCGCCGTGAACCGCCCAGCCCGCCGCCGGACCCCGAACAGCCCTCAGGGTTCGAGGAGTTCGCCCGGGTCGAAGGACAGCTCGAACGGCAGGTCGGTTTCGAAGCGTTGCCCGTCGAGGGCCTTGGCCTGATCGCGGTATTCGCCGTCCACGAGCCGCAGCAGCTCGACCTCGACTCGCTGGCGCGCGTACGAAACCTCTACGCGCATGAAGTACGGGATGCCCGCCTGAGCGCAGAGCGCCGGCTTGTCGATGCGGTCGTTCTTCCGGCTGGACGGTGACACGCATTCGCCGACGAGCAGCACGTTCTCCGCCGGGACCCACACCCTGCCGCGGCCGGGTTGGTCCAGCACGACGAAGTCGGGTTCGATCCACCGCTGCTGGCCCAGCTGCACGTTGATCGTGGTGTAGGCGGCGCCCCCTTTCGACCGGGCGGGGTCGCGCAGGAGGTGGCGGAGCTCGTCCGCCGCGTAAGCGTTGGCAGTACCTTCATAAGGGCTCACGAGCAGCTTTCCGTCCAGGCACTCGTACTTCGCCGGAGGCATTCCCGGGATCGGCAGGTACCGGTCGGCGAGCTGGGGGGTCCACAAACCGTCGAGATCGACCAGCGGGTCGAACCTGGCAGTCGGGTCGAACGCTGGTGCGGCCATGACAGCGCTCCTCTCGAAAACCCTCGTTTGCCCTTGGTCCACCACAGTACCCATGCATCCAGGTTGGCGGGACCGCTCAGGGGAGTGCCATGAATCCGATCGTGATCCACTCGAACTGGTGAACGAATGCCCGCGGGTGCAAGCGCCCTGACCCACTTCGCCGCAGTTCAGGGCGCTTCGCGGTCCTTCAGCGCAGCCCGGAGACGCGCAGCGCGGCCTCCAGCCGCGGGCGCGCGCGCTCCGCCGCGCGCTTCGCGCCGTGCGCCCGCACGCGGTCGAGCTCCGCGGAGTCGTCGAGCAGCTCCCGCGCGCGTTCGCGCACGGGCCGCAGCTCCTCGACGACCGCCTCCGCGACGGTGTCCTTGAGCTCCGCGTACGAGCCGACGGAGTCGGCCGCGGCGTACGGGCTGGTGCCGCCGCACGCCGCGAGGATCTCCAGCAGGTTCGCCACCCCGGGCTTGGCCTCGGGGTCGTAGCGGACTTCGTCGCCGCCGTCGGTCACGGCCCGGCGGAACTTGCGGCGGATCGCGTCGGGCTCGTCGAGTACGAACACGCTGCCGGGGGACTGCTGCGAGGACTTGGCCATCTTGCGGCTCGGGTCGCCGAGGTCCCGGATCCGCGCCGCCGTCTTGGGCACCACGGCGCGCGGGACGACGAACACCTCGCCGTAGTTGGAGTTGAACCTCCTGGCCAGGGTCCGGGCCAGTTCGACGTGCTGGTCCTGGTCGGTGCCGACCGGCACCTCGGACGCGCCCTGCATCAGGATGTCGGCGGCCATGAGCACCGGGTAGGTGAGCAGGCCGACGCGGACCGACTCCTGCCCGGCGCCCTTCTCCTTGAACTGGATCATCCGGGCCGCCTCGCCGTAGGTGCAGGTGCACTCCAGCACCCAGTTCAGGGCGCCCAGCTCGTAGGCGAGGTCGGACTGCACGAACACCGAGTCCGGTTCGATGCCCGCGCCGAGCAGCACCGCGAACACCTCGCGGGTCAGCGAGCGCAGCCGCTCCGGGCGGTGCGGGGCGGTCATCGCGTGCAGGTCGGAGACGAAGAACAGGTCCTCCGGCTCCCGCTCGGCCGCCCACCGGCGGACCGCGCCGAGGTGGTTGCCGAGGTGCACGTGGCCGGAGGGGGTGATGCCGGAAAGACGGGTCATGATGATCTCCTGGGGTCCTTGCCGCCACCAGGATGACCGCGATTCGCGTCGGCCGCCTGATGGCGACCGGTTCGCGTTGGTCAGTGCGCGAAGCGTCCGGGCCGCCCGTGGGCGGCCCACCACATGCTCAGGTGCTCGCGCATGTCCGGAAGCCTACCGCTCGGCAAGTGGTGGCGGTCAAGCTTTTCCGCGTGCGGTGGCGGACCGCCTCGACCCGGGCTGAAGATCCGCGGCGCCGGCGACGGGCAACCGAGGGCTCGGATACGGGTATCAGCGCCGGAAACGATGTCCGGAGGAGCCGAAAGGCGTTCGCGGTCACCGAAAGCGCCCTCGCTGAAGATCGGTGGAAGTCGCGTGATCGACGGCCGAAGATCCGCGGGAATTCGGCGGCCGAGTCGGCGGCGGTGCGCCGGTGCCGGAGTTACCTTGAAGATATGTACGTGGTTCTGCTGAATTACACGGCCCCGCAAGCAGACATCGACGCATGGCTGGTGGATCACTACGAATGGGTCACCCAGCACTACGACGCGGGCGACTTCATCGCTACCGGGCACCGCAGGCCGATGGCAGGGGCGGTCATCATCGCCAGGGCGATGCCCCGCGGCAGGCTGGAGGCGATCCTGGCGACCGACCCGTTCGCCCTGCACAAGCTGACCCGGCACGAGGTGATCGAGTTCCAGGCCCTGCGGACGGTGCCGGAGCTGGCCAGGTACGCCGACCCCCTGGCTCCGGCGCGCGAATAACCGCAGCGAGAAGCCCGCGCCCCGGCCCCGGCGCCGAGGGCCATGCGAGTTCGTGCTTTTTGTTGGAATTGCCGGAATCTTTCGTCGAATCCGTCCGCGCCGGAACTGATCGCCGAAGGCGGAACTGATCTCGCCGAAGTGAGCTACCCGAATCGATCTCGCCGGAGTCGATCTCGCCGAATCGATCGCGGCGGAACCCCGAAGTGATCTTGCCGGCACCGGGCTCGCCGGAGCCGACTTCCGGTACCGGCCGGGGCTACTTCCCGCCCGCGCCCTTCTTGCCCGGCTTCTTCTTGCCGGACTCCTTCTGCTCGCGGTCCTTCGCGGCGGCCTTCTTCCCGGCCTTCTTCGCGGCCTTCTTGTCGCTCTTCCTGCCGTCCTTCTTCGGGCCGCCGCCGTTGCCGGCCTCGGTGTCCAGGCCGTTGTCGCCGCCCGGCTCGGCTTCCCAGCCGGCCAGGTCCGCGTCCTCGGCGGGGGCCTTCGCGGCCTTGTCCGCGTGCTTGCGCGCCTTCTTGCGCTCCTTGCGCAGGTCCTCGGCCTTCGCCTCGCGGAGGACCTCCCGCAGGACCACGATCGGGCAGCTCTTGCACGGTGGCCGCGAACGGCAGCACTTGCTCTTGACCTTGATCGTCTTACCCACGCTGCTCTGGTCTTTCCGGTCCCTCGGGTGCGTCGCGGACAGGCTAGGCGAACCTAACCCGTTCGGGCGAACTTGATGTTGGGGGCGGTGTTGGATGTTGCGCTGAGCACGTGTCGGCGGTCTCGCAATCACCTTGCACTACGCTGGAGCGAGCCGCGCGTCGACATCGCGCCGCACCGCCGGGCCCCGGAGGTGCCGTCATCCGCTCCGCAGCGGCGACCAACACAGCGGAGCCGCGGCCGAACCCGAGTCGACGAGAACCGCCGCAGCCAGGATCGACTCAGTTCGCCACCTTCAGTCCGACAGGAGTACCCGCGTGTCCGCCACGAGCGTCGCCCCCACCCAGCAGGTACGCAGTGACCTGCGCAACGTCGCCATCGTCGCGCACGTCGACCACGGCAAGACGACCCTGGTCGACGCCATGCTGCGGCAGTCCGGCGCCTTCTCCGAACGCGCCGAGCTGGTCGACCGCGTGATGGACTCCAATGACCTGGAGCGTGAGAAGGGCATCACGATCCTGGCCAAGAACACGGCCATCCGCCGGATGACCCCGGACGGCCCGGTGACCATCAACGTGGTGGACACCCCCGGCCACGCCGACTTCGGCGGCGAGGTCGAGCGCGGCCTGTCCATGGTCGACGGCGTGGTGCTGCTGGTCGACGCCAGCGAGGGCCCGCTGCCGCAGACCCGGTTCGTGCTGCGCAAGACGCTGGCCGCCGGCCTGCCGGTGATCCTGGTCGTCAACAAGGTCGACCGCCCCGACGCCCGGATCGCCGAGGTCGTCGACGAGGCCCACGATCTGCTGCTGGACCTGGCCTCCGAGCTCGACGGCGAGGGCGGCGGCATCGACATGGAGCAGATCCTCGACCTGCCGGTGATCTACGCCTCCGCGCGCGCCGGCCGAGCGAGCCTGACCGCTCCCGCCGACGGCGACCTGCCCGCCGACGAGGACCTGACCTCGCTGTTCGACGTGCTGCTGGACCGGGTGCCTGCGCCGGTCGCCGAGGCCGACGCGCCGCTGCAGGCCCTGGTGACCAACCTCGACGCCTCCTCCTTCCTCGGCCGGATTGCGCTGTGCCGGATCCACTCCGGCACGATGCGCAAGGGCCAGACCGTCGGCTGGTGCCGCGCCGACGGCACCGTGGAGAAGGTCAAGCTCACCGAGCTGCTGATCACCGAGAACCTGGACCGGGTGCCCGCCGCCGAGGCCTCGGCGGGCGACCTGGTCGCCATCGCGGGCATCCCCGACATCACCATCGGCGACACCCTGGCCGACCCCGAGGACCCGCGGCCGCTGCCCCGGATCACCGTCGACGACCCGGCGATCTCGATGACCATCGGCGTCAACACCTCGCCGCTGACCGGCCGCAACGGCGGCACCAAGGTCACCGCCCGGCTGGTCAAGAACCGGCTCGACGCCGAGCTGATCGGCAACGTCAGCGTCAAGGTCGTGCCGACCGACCGCCCGGACACCTGGGAGGTCCAGGGCCGCGGCGAGCTGGCGCTGGCGGTGCTGGTGGAGACGATGCGCCGGGAGGGCTTCGAGCTGACCGTCGGCAAGCCGCAGGTGGTGACCAGGACCATCGACGGCAAGCTGTGCGAGCCGTTCGAGCGGCTGACGATCGACTCGCCGGAGGAGCACCTCGGCGCGATCACCCAGCTGCTGGCCGGGCGCAAGGGCCGGATGGAGACGATGGACGGCCACGGCACCGGGCGGATCAAGCTCGAGTACGTCATCCCGTCGCGCGGCCTGATCGGCTTCCGCACCGAGTTCCTCACCGAGACCCGCGGCACCGGCATCGCCAACCACGTCTTCGAGGGCTACTTCCCGTGGGTGGGTGAGCTGCGCACCCGGCACAGCGGCTCGTTGGTCGCCGACCGGTCCGGCTCGGTCACCAGCTACGCGATGCTTCAGCTGGCCGACCGCGGCAGCTTCTTCGTCGAGCCCGGCGCGGAGGTGTACGAGGGCATGGTCGTGGGGGAGAACCCGCGCGCCGAGGACCTCGACATCAACGTGACCAAGGAGAAGAAGCTCACCAACATGCGCTCGGCCACCGGCGACGAGCTGGAGCGGCTGGCCCGCCCGCGCAAGCTCGGACTGGAGGAGGCCCTGGAGTTCTGCTCCGGTGACGAGTGCGTCGAGGTCGGGCCGGAGGCGATCCGGGTGCGCAAGATGATCCTGGACAGCACCACCCGCGGCCGCGAGCGCTCCCGCCAGAAGGCCCGCGACAACCAGGCGTAGCGGCGGCTTGCCGGGTGGCCGGCTCGGCCGCTGCGTAATGTGGGAGGCCGAGCCGGACCGCCCGGTCGGCTCGGCCCGCCCGGCGGGTGGACGGCGCCGGGCCGCCACGGCGGTGCCCGCGAGTCACCGGTCCTCCTTCACGCCTTCGGGTGGTTGACATGCTGCGCTGGTCAACGCTGCGCGGTGGCCCCCCCGGTGTCGTCCACCGGATAGGCGGAAGCAACCATGGGGGACTTCGGCACGTCCATTACCGCGAGAGCGCGGTTGGCTGTCTCGGACGCACCTCCGGCCGGTGGTGCGGTGAGGGGAGGTTCGCACGTCGTGTCGCACGGTCGACGCCGCCCGTTCACCGCGGCCGTTCTGCTGGTGGCGCTGCTGAGCTTGGTGACTGCCTGCACGAACGCACCGCCGCCGCCCCTCGTGGAGCCCACGACCTCGGCGCCGGAGACGACGTCGTCCTCGGGCCAGCCGATGCCGACCGAGGTCGTGGTGGGGCTCGACCACCTGGAAGGCGGCTTCAACCCGCACACGCTGGCCGACCTCTCACCGACCTCGTCGGCGCTGTCGAGCCTGATGCTGCCGTCGGTGTTCCGCCCGGCCGCCGACGGCTCCCTGCAGCTGGACACCACGCTGATGGAGTCCGCCGAGGTGGTGCCGGAGGCGGGCAAGTTCACCGTCCGCTACCGCATCCGCAAGGAGGCGGGCTGGTCCGACGGGGCGCCGATCGCCGCCGAGGACTTCGTCTACCTGTGGGAGCAGCTGCGCTCGCAGCCCGGTGTCGCCGACCCGGGCGGATACCAGCTCATCGAGGACGTCGCGTCCCGGCAGGCGGGCAAGACCGTCGAGGTCACCTTCGCCAAGCCGTTCCCCGGCTGGAAGACGCTTTTCAACAACCTGCTCCCGGCGCACCTGCTGCGCGACGCGCCCCGCGGCTGGGCGACCGCGCTGGACGAGGGCTACCCGGCCTCCGGCGGGCCCTTCGCCATCCGCCAGGTGGACCTGGACCGCGGCGAGATCATCCTGGAGCGCAACGAGCGCTGGTGGGGCACGCCCGCGGTCTCGGACCGGATCGTGTTCCGGGCCGCCGACAAGCAGGGCCAGCTCGCGGCGCTGCGCAGCGGTGACACGCACCTGGCCGTGTTCGGCGCCGACACCGAGACCATGAACGCGCTGCGGGAGATGGGCGACCGGGTGCAGCTGATCACGGTGCCCAGGCCCGCGACCATGCAGCTGCTGCTGCGTCCGAGCAGCAGGCAGCTCTCCGACGTCCGGGTCCGCAACGCCGTCGCCGCCGCGCTGGACCGGGGCGCGTTGATCGACGCGGGCACCGGTGGCGGTCCCGCCGACCAGTTGCAGGCGCACGCGCAGGTCCTCGCGCCGTCCGAGCCCGGCTACGTCCCGACCGAGCCCGCGGGCGCCTTCCCGGAGCGGCCCGACCCGGCGCGGGTCGACCGGCTGCTGCGCGAGGCCGGTTACCAGCGCGTCGGGGGCGTGTGGTCGCGCGACGGGCGTCCGCTGAACCTGCTGATCGCCGCGCCCTTCGAGCACGAGCAGTACGTGCGCATCGCCGAGACCGCCGCGCGCCAGCTGCGCGACCAGGGCATCCAGGCGACCGTGACGACCCCGACCGGCGACCAGCTCTTCGGCGAGATGCTCGCGGCCAACCCGAAGACCGAGGACCCGGGTTCGGCGGTGTCGGTGGACATGGCGATCGCCCCGCGGCCCGCCGGCGGCGACCCGGCCGCGATGATGGCCGCCTCCTTCGGCTGCCCCGGCGTCGCCCCCGACAGCGAACAGCCGTTCCCCTACAACGCGGCCGGGTTCTGCGACGAGCTGCTCCAGCCGACGGTCGACGCCGCGATCACCGGGCGGCTGCCGTTCGCGGCGGCCTCGGCGCGGGTCGAGCCCGCGGTGTGGAACGCGGCGGTCGCGGTGCCGCTGTACCAGCAGGCGCAGGTGCTGGCCCTGGGCCGCGACGTGCGCGGGGTGCAGCCCGGCCACGGCTTCGCCGGGCCCTTCTCCACCGCCGACCAGTGGCTGGGGACACCGGCCAAGAACGACGGCTGGTAGCTCACCAGCGGTGAACAGGCACGACCGGAACACGTGAGGAGTGGGCGGGTGCTGCGGGGCTTGCGTTGTGTCCGGTGCGGCGAGCGGACCGGGCTGCGGTACGACACCTCGGGATGCTCCGGCTGCCGGGCCGCGGGCGTGCCGTCAGCGCTGGTCGCCGACCACGGCCTGAGCGGGGTCGACGGCCCGGCGCTGTGGGCGGAGTGGTCGCGCCGCAGGCCGGGGCTGTGGTCGCACCACGAGCTGCTGCCGGTCGACGCGGCAAAGGCGGTCACCCTCGCCGAGGGCGCGACGCCGCTGCTCGAACTGGACGAGGGCGTGCTGCTCAAGGACGAGCGCCGCAACCCGACCGGCAGCTTCAAGGACCGCTTCTTCACCACCGCCGTGTCGTGGGCCAGGGAGGCGGGCGCGAGCACGGTGGCGGTCGCCTCCAGCGGCAACGCAGGTGTCGCGGCCGCCGCCTACGCCGCCGCTGCCGGGCTGGAGTCGGTGGTGGTCACCACCGGTGAGATCAGCGGCACCTCGAGCGGGCTGGTCCGCAGGTTCGGCGGGCGGCTGCTGTTCGGCGACACCCCGGAGCAGCGCTGGGCGATCCTGCGCGAGCACGCCGACGAGTGGACGGTGCTGACCAACACCTCCGAGGTCCCGGTCAGCAGCCTGTGGGTCGGCATCGAGGGCTACAAGACGATCGCCTACGAGATCGTGCGCGACCTCGGCGACGTGCCGGAGGTGGTGCTCGCGCCGGTGTCGCGCGGCGACGGCTTCGCCGGGATGTGGCTGGGCTTCCAGGAGCTGCGGGAGCTCGGCGTGGTGTCGAGGACCCCGAGGATGGTCGCCGTCGAGCGCTACCCGTCGCTGAGCCGCGCGCTGCGCGAGGGTGCCGAACCGCCCCCGGCCGGCGACGTCGCCGGGCCGGTCGAGGCCACCTCGATCAGCAACCCGCAGGCCACCGTCATGTCGCTGCGGGTGATCCGCGAGTCCGGCGGCACCGCCGTGGCGTGCACCGACGCCGACCTGCACGAGGCGGCCGAGCGGCTGGGCAGAGCCGGTGTCGGGGTGGAGCTCAGCTCGGCCGCCGGGCTGGTCGGGATCGACGCGCTGCGCCGCGACTCGCTGCTGGAACCGGGCGACCGGGCGGTCGCGCTGGTGACCTCGCATGCCGCGAACCAACCCGGCACCCTCCGATGACGCAGCCCTGCTGGGCCGTTCGGTCGCATGCCGATGCGCCTGTCAGCGCCTTCGTGAAACGGACGTTCGGGTCAATGCCGCTACCTTCCGCCGACGCCCGCACCACGCCAACTAGGCTGGACCGGTGACGCTGACGGCCCCACCGCGGTTGCTGCTGGTACACGCACACCCCGATGACGAGACCCTCTGGACCGGCGGGACGATCGCCCGCTACGCCGCGCGCGGAGTGCAGGTGGTCGTGGTGACCTGCACCCTCGGCGAGGAAGGCGAGGTCATCCCGGACAACCTCCGCGGCCTCGCCGCCGACCAGGCCGACCAGCTCGGCGGCTACCGGGTCGGCGAGCTGCGCTCGGCGTGCGCCGCGCTGCGCGTCGCCGACCAGCGGTTCCTCGGCGGCGTCGGCCGCTGGCGCGACTCCGGCATGCTCTGGGAGAAGCCGGGTCAGGCCAGTGCGCTGCCGGACGCGCACCCGCGCGCCTTCGCCGTCGGCGACGCCGATGAGCAGGCGGACGCCCTGGAGGAGCTGCTGCGGGAGTTCCGGCCGCAGGTGGTGGTGACCTACGCCGCCGACGGCGGCTACGGCCACCCCGACCACATCCGCGCCCACGAGGTGACGATGGCCGCCGCCGCGAAGGTCCCGGACGTGCTGCGGGTTTTCCACGCCGTACCCTCGCAGGGCGTGGTGAAGGAAGGTCTGGCGGCGCTGGCCGAGGCCGAGGGGATGCCCTTCGAGCTGCCCGAGCCGCACGAGCTGCCCGGCGTGCCCGACGAGCGGATCACGACCGTGGTCGACGTCGGCGAGCACCTGCCCGCCAAGATCAGCGCGCTCCGGGCGCACGGCACCCAGGTCAAGATGTGGCTGGAGCAGTGGAACAACGGCGCCGGGGTGGCCGCGTACGCGCTGTCCAACGGCGTCGCGCAGCCGGTCGTGAACACCGAGCACTACGTGCTGGCCACCGGTGACCAGCAGGGATGCGAGACGGACCTGTTCGGCGGACTCGGGGTGAGCGGTACCGAGCCGGTGGGCGCCCGTTGACGGCTGCCGACCGCGTCCTGTTCGGCTTCCTGCTGCTCGACGCGCTGGTCCTGGCCATCGTCGAGCTGCTGTTCCTGCCGTTGTGGATCGGCCCGGTGCAGTTCCCGATCATGGCCGCGGTGGCCGCGGTCACCACTCCGCTGCTGGTCTCGGCGGCGGGCAGGCTCTCGCAGCACCGAGGTGTCGCCGCCGCGCCGCTGGTGGTGTGGTTCCTCGCGGTGTTCGTGTTCGGGCTGTTCGGCCCGGGCGGGGACGTGGTGCTCGTCGGCGACTGGCGTGCACTGCTGTTCATCGCCGCCGGCGCGTTGCCGAGCGCGATGATGCTGGGCATCGTGCTGGCCCGCAACGCCGTCGAGGCCGGGCGGACGGCGCACTGACCTGACGGTGTGTCGAACAACACTCCGCGGTCGCTCCGATGCTGGTCACCTGGTCGAACGATCAAGTGACCTGCCCGGTACACGCCGTTAACAGCGTTGTGCGGTGCCGCAACCCGCTCCACGTCGTGGGACCAGTTCCCCGGGCAACCCGGCTCGGGGGATACTGTCAGCAGCCGCGCCGGGAGATTCCTCGCGCGGGTAGGACAAACGCTTCAAGCAGGAGAGCAACCGTGACCTACGTGATCGCCGAGCCCTGCGTCGACGTGCTCGACAAGGCATGCATCGAGGAGTGCCCTGTCGACTGCATCTACGAGGGTGGGCGGATGCTCTACATCCACCCCGATGAGTGCGTCGACTGCGGTGCCTGCGAGCCGGTGTGCCCGGTGGAGGCCATCTACTACGAGGACGACGTCCCGGACGAGTGGGCCGCCTACACCAAGGCGAACGTGGACTTCTTCGACGAGCTCGGTTCGCCCGGCGGCGCGGCCAAGGTGGGCAAGGTCGACCGCGACGTGGAGCCGGTCAGCAGCCTTCCCCCGCAGGGCGAATGACATCGGGGACCGGCCCGGCCGGCCCGTCGGCCGGGCACCGCGGTCCGAGCCTTCCGGACTTCCCGTGGGACTCCCTCGCCGGCCAGAAGGCGCGGGCCCAGGCGCACCCGGACGGCATCGTCAACCTCTCGGTCGGCACACCGGTCGACCCGGTGCCCGCGCGCCTGCGCGAGGCGCTGGCGTCGGTCGCGGACCGTCCCGGGTACCCGGCCACGCACGGCACGCCGGAGCTGCGCGCCGCCGCCGTGGGGTCGCTGGAGCGGCGGTTCGGCATCCGCGGCGTGGACCCGGAAGCGGTGCTGCCGACCATCGGCTCGAAGGAGCTCGTCGCCTGGCTGCCGATGCTGCTGGGCGTCGGTGAGGGCGACGTCGTCGCGATCCCCGAGCTGGCGTACCCGACCTACGAGGTCGGCGCGAAGCTGGCGGGCGCGACCGTCGTGCGGCTCGGACCCGACGACCCGCCGCCGCCGGGAACGGCGCTGCTGTGGCTGAACTCGCCGTCCAACCCGACCGGACGGGTGCTGGACGCCGACCGGCTGCGCGCCTCGGTGCGCGCGGCGCGCGAGCTGGGCGCGGTGGTGGCCTCCGACGAGTGCTACCTGTCACTGGGCTGGGACGCCGAGCCCGTGTCGGTGCTGCACCCCTCGGTGACCGAGGACTTCACCGGGTTGCTCGCGGTGCACTCGCTGTCGAAGTCGTCGAACCTCGCCGGCTACCGGGCCGGCTTCGTCACCGGTGACCCGGCGCTGGTCAAGCGGCTCCTGGAGCTGCGCAAGCACGCGGGCATGATCGTGCCGAGGCCGGTGCAGGAGGCCGTGACCGCCGCCCTCGACGACGACGAGCACGTGCGCGTGCAGCGCGAGCTGTACGCGGCGCGGCGAGCGGTGCTGCGACCCGCGCTGGAGGCCGCGGGCTTCACAGTCGAGCACTCCGAAGCGGGCCTGTACCTGTGGGCCACGCGCGGCGAGCCCGCGTTGGAAACCGTGGACTGGCTTGCCGAGCGGGGCATCCTGGTCGCCCCGGGCACGTTCTACGGACCCTCCGGTCAGCGGCACGTGCGGATCGCGCTCACCGAATCCGACGAGCGCATCGACGCCGCCGCGAAGCGGCTGGGGTCCGCCGCCGCGTAGCGGCTGGGGTCCGCCGCCGCGTAGCGGCTGGGGTCCGCCGCCGCGTAGCGGCGGCAACATGGCCTTTCGCAGTCGCAGGCGTAGCCACGTCCCAAACCCAGAGCAGCGGAGCTGCGGCAACACCTCTCCGGCCTTTCGTGGTCACAGTCGCACCCACGGCTTAAACCCGAGAGCTGCGAAGCTGCGGAGTCCGCCGCTTAGCGGCGGCAACATGTCTCTGGCGTTTCGTGGTCGCCGTCGCTGGCGCGGCGGTGCCGCCGCTACGCGGCGTTGCTGAGGTCCTGCCATGCCGCCGGCCATTCGGCGCGGCGGTCGCGGCGCCGGGCCTCCTCGCGCTCGACGAGCCGTCCGGCCACGAAGGCGACGGTGCCGTCCGCGCCGTCGCCGAGCGCGCGCAGGAGGTCGCGCAGCCGCTGACCGGCGACGCACGCGTCCTGGTGTTCGCCGAGCACGTCCTGGAACCGCTTCGCGGCTTTCAGCAGCGGTTTGACGTCGAGCGCGGACTCGGCCAGCTCGGCGGTGTAGCGCAGGCGCTTGCCGCGGATGCGCAGCGCGTGCAGCTCCTCGTCGGAGGGGTCGTCGCCGAGCTTGCCCACCGCCTTGCGCAGCTTCCGGTACTCCTTGTCGACCAGCCGCCGCAGCTCGTCCGGTCCGTCCAGATCAGACCCGGGGAGTTCGCTGCGCACCGCCGCGGCCAGCGACTGCACCAGCGTCATGTACCGGTCGCTGTCCAGCGCCGCGAGCAGCTCGAAGCGGGCCTCGCCGTGCTCGACCTCCAGCCCGGAGAGCAGCCGGGCCGCCGCGGCGCGCTCCTCGGCGTCGAGGTCCGCGGTCTCCTGGCGCAGCCGGTCGATCAGCACGTCGAGGTCGCGGACCGGTCCCAGCGCGCGGCCGAGCCAGCCCAGCTCCGCGCGCAGCGGCTCCGACCAGTCCTGGTCCAGGAAGGGGCGGCCGGACCTGAGCATCGCCCGCATCCGCCGCACCGAGACCCGCATCTGGTGCAGCTCCTCGGGGTCCTCGCCCAGCCTCGTGCCGGGGTCGTGGCGGACCATCGCGCGCAACCGGACGTCCAGCCCGGCGCGGACGTGCTCTCTGACGGGTGCGTCGCGACCAGCGGTGATGGGCTCGTCGAGGCCGATCGCGCCCGCGACGTCCCTGCTCTGCCACACCTGCTGCCCGGCGGAAACCATTCCCGATTATAGGAACGGCGGGCGGGTCGTTCGCCTGGTTCTTCCAGGCGAAGCCGACCCGCCCGCCGTCGCAGCGGTGCTATGGCGCTCAGTCGTTGGCGTGCAGGGCGGCGTTCAGCTCGACCTTGCCGCCGGTGCGCGGCGCGACCTCGACCGCGCCGGTGCTGGAGTTGCGGCGGAACAGCAGCCCGGTCGAACCCGACAGCTCGCGGGCCTTGGTGATCGTGCCGTCCGGCAGCGTGACCTTGGTGCCCGCCGTGACGTAGAGGCCGGCCTCCACCACGCAGTCGTCGCCGAGGGAGATGCCCGCGCCGCCGTTGGCGCCGATCAGGCAGCGCTCGCCGACGGAGATGACCTCCTTGCCGCCACCGGACAGCGTGCCCATGATCGAGGCGCCGCCGCCGAGGTCGGAGCCGTCGCCCATCACCACGCCGGCCGAGATGCGGCCCTCGACCATGGAGGCGCCCAGCGTGCCGGCGTTGAAGTTGACGAAGCCCTCGTGCATCACGGTCGTGCCGCTGGCCAGGTGGGCGCCGAGGCGCACCCGGTCGGCGTCGCCGATGCGCACGCCCGACGGCGCCACGTAGTCGACCATGCGCGGGAACTTGTCGATGCTGTAGACGGTGACCGGTCCGCGGGCGCGCAGCCGCAGGCGGGTCGCCTCGAAGCCTTCCACCGGGCACGGGCCGTGGTTGGTCCACACGACGTTGGACAGCAGGCCGAACATGCCGTCGAGGTTCTGGCCGTGCGGGCGCACCAGCCGGTGCGACAGCAGGTGCAGGCGCAGGTAGAGGTCGTGCGCGTCGGCGGGCTCGTCGGACAGCCGGGAGATCTCGGTGCGCACCGCCACGACGTCGACGCCCCGGGCGTCGTCGCGACCGACCAGCGCAGCGCCGGCCTCGCCGAGCGACTGCGCGGCCTCCTCGGCGGACAGGCGCCGGGTGCCCGACTCCCCGGGCTCGCCGAGCCGGACGGTGGGGAACCAGGTGTCCAGCACGGTGCCGTCATCGGTGATGGTGGCCAGGCCGACGCCGTGGGCTCCGGTGGTCTGCGGGTCGGGAGTGAGTGCACTGCTCATGGCTGAAAACCGTAATCGGCGCTGGTGACCACTGCTAGCAAGGGTCGCGCGAAGACCGGCCGCAGGCGCCTCGCCGAGCCTCCGGTCGGGGCTTCACCCGGGGCTCTCACCTGCTGTTTTCCGTGGCGTCCCGGGTGGGTCGGCGGCCCCGGGGCGGGCAGTCGGCGGCAGCGGTGTAGGCGGCATCACAGGTCCGCGGCCGACTGCCGGGTGCGTCGGCCCAGGCTGCCCTGCGGCAGGTGGCACCCGGTGCTGAGGCTGAGGATGGTGTTGCTCGCCGTCCTGAACCGGTAGACCGCCCCGAACCCGTCGGTGGCCTCGATCTCGTGGTCGCCGGGACGGTCCACGACCGGCCTGGCGCCCCGAACCCGTAACCGGCGGTGAACCTCGGCAGCGACCCGGACTGCCTCCGGCCAGCCTCGTCGGGGATGTTCGCCTCGCGGGTCCACCGGTCGAGGGTCCGGCTCTCGGCCTCGGTGACGCCGGGGACTCCGCGCAACCGGCCCGGCTCGCCTCCCCGTCGTTCACCCACGAGGACACGCCGAGCTCCGCGGCCCGCCGGTCGCGCAGCTCCTGCTGCATCCGGTCGTAGCGGTCGCCGACCTCCTCGATGGAGGGGCGTTGCCGCAGCGCGGCACCGTCATCGGGCGCGCTCGCACACCCGGCGGCCAGCAGTGCGGTGAGGATCAGCGCTGCCGAAATGCCTGCCGTCGAACGCGCGTCGAGGGGGTTTATCCGCCCTGTGGCAGGTGGCAGCCGGTGCTGACGGTCAGAAGGGTGTTCTTCGCGGTGCCGAACAGGTAGCTGGCGCCGTACTGGTCGGTGGCGGTGATCTCGTGGTCACCGGCGCGGTCGACGACGACCTCCACGGCACCGAAGCCGTACTGGGCGGTCACCTCGGCGACGATCTCGACCGCCCGCGGCCAGTCGGCGTCGGGGAGATTGCCGGCCGAGCGCCACGACTCCAGCACGCGGGTCTCGCCGCCGAGGTTGGGGAAGTCCGCGCAGCCCGCGCTGCTCATCGGCTCGCGCGGGGTCCAGTTCAGCGACCCGATCTCGGCGGACAGCCGCTCCCGGACCGCGCGCTGCATCTCGTCGTAGCGGGCGCTCGCCTCCTCGATGCTCGGCCGCTGCTGGAGGGTCGCGCGCTGGTCTTCCACATCTCCCCCGGGGGTCGTGCCCGGCCGGCCCGCGCATCCCGCGGCGAGCACGGCGCAAAGCGTGAACAGAACTAGCTTCTTCATCAGAACAGGTCCCGGATCTTCGAGGGTGCCCACGAGATGTAGTCACCGACGCCTCGGCCCTCGCCGCGCACAGTGCGGTCGGGCAGGCCGGCGACCACGGCGGCCATGTTGTGCTGGCTGGTGCTGTCGTCGGCGACGTAACCGTTGTGCCCCGTGGACTCGCTGAGCTTCTGCCGGCCATCGGGTTCGGTGGACTCCTTGGCGGAGAGGTCCTGGACGCCCTCCATGTGCGTGGGGTCTCCGCCGAACCGGCCGAAGTCGGCGACCGGGTCGTTGCGCGCCTCGATCCGGTAGGTGTGCCCCTCGGGCACGTGGAGGTCCTCGACGTCGTCGGTGCCGACACCTGGCGAGCCGAAGACGATCGCGTCGTCCACGCCGTGGCCGCCGCCCTGCAACGCGTATCCGGTCGTGGTCGAACCGTAGGAGTGCCCGAGCGCGGTCAGGTGCGGGTCGGTGTCGCGGGAGGCGTTGATGCCCTTGAAGAACTCGTTCAGCTTCGCGCCGCCGTTCTCAGCGGCGTCGGACCGGGTCACCGAGTTCTCGTGCCACGGCGCGTGCTCGTGGTCCTGCGGTGTTTCGTAGCCGATCCAGCTGATCGCGGCGACCTGGCCGCCCTCGCCGTGGCGGTCGCTCTCGTGCTGGGACTGCGCGCGGAGCTGGTTCATCTGGTGGTCGAGACCCTCGAGGGTGCCGTTCACCGTGCTGTTGAGCCCCGGCGTGAACACCGAGACGTGGTCGGCGGTGTCCACGTCGCCGACCGCCACCGCGGCCTTGAGGCGCTCTCCGCTGGAGTCCAGCACCAGCAGCTGCCTGGACGGCTGCCGTTCCAAGGTCTTCTCGACGGCGCCGATCGACTCGATCTTGTGCGTGACCTCCTCGAGCCGCTTGCGCTCGTCGTCGGAGACACCGCCCCGTTCGATCTCGGCCTTCTCGGCGTTGAGCGCTTCGCGCTCGTCGTCGATGCGGTTGCGGTTGGCCACGTCGCGGACCTGGGCGGGGATGCCGTCGCGGTTGCCGAGCCAGGCGGGCGGGGCCTTGCGCAGGGCCTCCTGCTCCTCCGGTGACAACGACTTCCACCACTTGGCGTTCTCCTCCGGAGTGCCGTTCCGCGGGGCGTCGATGGTCGCGGCCAGGCCGCGGGAGTCGCCGGTCGCGGCGTCGTCGGCGAGCGAGCCGCCGCGGCCGGGGTCCATGAGGTTCCTGTCGGCGTCGGCGAGGACCTTCGCCAGCTCGTCGTCCGCCCGGTTGGCGCGTTGGAGGACCGTGCGGATGTTCTCCACGATCTGGTCGCGGATGCGGATGCGCTCCTGCTTGACCTGTTCGACCTGGTCCTCGGGCACGTCGTCGGGCGGTGCGACGTCGCGGACGCCGCCCTCGGCGGTGATCTCGAAGCCGTGGCCCTCGGCCAGGTCGTCGGACTCGCGGAGCAACCGGCGGATCGCCTCCACCTCGTCCGTGGTTTCCGCGACCGCGCGGCGGACCCCCGCCACCTCGACCACCAGCTCACGCATCACCCGCGTCAGTCCCGCGTGGCTCTGCGCCGCGGCGTCGGCGGCCTGGCCGCGCCACCCCTCGGGCCGCGCGGAGCCCTCGAGCTCGTCGTCGAGGCCGACCAGCCGGTCCTTGTGCTTGCCGAGGGCGGCGAAGACCTTCTCCAGCGCGTCCGGCTCCCACCTGCGGACGTCGGAAAGCGACACCATCAGCCGGCCTGCTCCTTCATGTCCGCGGCGATGCGGCCGAAGGCGTCGGCACCGGCCTGCTCGTTGCGTCCGTACTCCGCGGCGGCCGAGTCCAGGGCCGCGCCGTGGTCGCCCGCGCCGCGGCTCCACGCCCGGATGGTCTCGCTCCAGCTCCGCGACACGCGGTCCGCGGCCTGCGCGGACCGGCCGCCGGGCAGCGCGGCGGCCAGGTCGGTCGCGGCGGAGCCGAGGTCGGTCCCGGCGGCCTGGTCACCGGCGGACTTCGCCTTCGCGGCGGCCTGGCGAAGGGTCTGCGTGGCGGCTTCGTAGCTCACTGCCCACCTCCGGCGGGCAGGCTATCCCGATCAAGTGGCTCGGGAGGGGCGATTCGGTGAATACGGGTAGCCTGCCCGACGTGACCGCCGAGCTGAACCTCACCGCAGATCCCGTCGAGCTCACCGCCGCCCTGGTGGACATCCCGAGCGTCTCGGGCGACGAGAAGCTCATCGCCGACGCCGTCGAGCACGCGCTTCGCGAGCAGGCACCGCACCTGGAGGTCATCCGCAACGGCGAGGCCGTGCTGGCCAGGACGAACCTCGGCCGCGGCTCCCGGGTGGTGCTCGCCGGTCACCTGGACACCGTGCCGGTCAACGACAACCTGCCGTCGCACCGCAGCGGCTCGGGCGACGACGAGCTGCTCCACGGCTGCGGCACCACCGACATGAAGGGCGGCGACGCGGTGATGCTCGGCATCGCCGCCGGGCTCACCGACCCGCGCCACGACCTGACCTTCCTGTTCTACGACTGCGAGGAGGTCGAGGCCGAGCGCAACGGCCTGAACCGCATCGAGCGGGAGCTGCCGGAATGGCTCGACGGCGACCTCGCGGTGGTCCTGGAGCCGTCGAACGCGGCGATCGAGGCCGGGTGCCAGGGCACGCTGCGGGTCGAGGTCCGCACCGAGGGCGCGCGGGCGCACACGGCGCGGGCGTGGATGGGCGAGAACGCCATCCACGCGGCGCAGCCGATCCTCAAGCGCCTCGTCGACTACACGCCGAGGCAGCCCACGATCGACGGCCTGCACTTCCACGAGGGGCTGCAGGCGGTGCGGATCGCCGGTGGCGTCGCGGGCAACGTCGTCCCGGACAGCTGCGTGGTGACGGTGAACCACCGCTTCGCCCCGGACCGCTCCCTGGCCGAGGCGGAGGCGCACGTGCGGGAGGTCTTCGACGGCTTCGAGGTGACCCTGACCGACGGGTCGCAGGGCGCGCTGCCGGGGCTCACGGCCCCCGCGGCGGCGGAACTGGTCGCGGCGTCCGGTCAGGCGCCGGTGGCGAAGCTGGGGTGGACCGACGTCGCGCGGTTCGCAGCGCGCGGGCTGCCCGCGGTGAACTTCGGCCCTGGCTCCCCGACGCTGGCCCACACGCAGCAGGAACACGTGCCTGTGTCGCAGATCCGCCACTGCGCCCAGGCCCTGCGCCGCTTCCTCAGCCAGGAGGGCTGACTCAGCCAGGAGGGCTGAGGTCCCGGGGTTCTCTCCCGCTCGCCGGACGAGGTGGGCGGGCGCGCTTCGGTTGCGGCGGTGGCTACCGACACGCGGAGGTGAGCGTGGTCGGGTGCGTGTGTCGGTGGGGCGGCGGTCGTTGGGATCGGCCGACATGCCGAGGCGAGCGTGGTCGGGTGCGGTGTTGTCGCGGACCGAGACGCCGAGAAGCTTGTAGTCCGATGTGCGTGCGGTTCGTGCGCGTGTGGGGACACCGACTCGCGCCCTGGTCAGGGTGCTGGGGCTGTCCGACTCGCCGAGGCGAGCGTGGTCGGATGCGCGTGTCGGTATCGCCGCCGCCGCGTCGGTCGCTGGGCGAGAGCCGGGTCAGTCGGCGCCGGTCGTGGTCCAGGACTGGCCGAGGGGTCGGTGCGAATCAGGCCTGAAGTCCGAGAAGCCGGGTTCTTCGTCGTCCGGTACCTGCCGGGGCTGAGGCGTCTCGGCATTGCCGGGTTCGCCGGCCATACGTGAACGCCGCCCGGGTTCGTCATCCGCTGGGTCGGCCTGCCGCACCAGGTCCTCGTCCTGCTCCTGAGCCTCCTCCTGCGCCAGTTGCTCCCCGCGTGCCGGGGCCTCCCCGGGCGCCGGGGCTGCCGCCCCGAGCTCCTCCTGCCGCCCGCCGGCCTCCAGGCGCTCCGCGCCCGCCGGCCGCTCCGCGTCGGCCGGCCCGGCGCCCGCCAGGCGCTCCGCGCCCGTCGGCCAGGCCGGCTCCGCCGGCCGGTCCGGCTCCGGGCGCCGCGGCTCCGGCGCCGCCGAAGGCTGCGCGGCCTCGCCACCGCCCTGATCCGACTTGACCTTCTCGACGAACCGCAGCAGCTCGACCGGGAAGGGCAGCACGAGCGTGGAGTTCTTCTCCGCCGCCACCTCGACGACCGTTTCCAGCAGCCGGAGTTGCAGCGCCGCCGGGGTGTCGGCCATGACGGTCGCGGCGTCGGCGAGGCGCTGCGACGCCTGGTACTCGCCGTCGGCGGCGATGACCCGGGAGCGCCGTTCCCGCTCGGCCTCGGCCTGGCGGGCGATCGAGCGCTTCATCGACTCCGGCAGCGAGACGTCCTTGATCTCCACCCGGTCGATGTGCACGCCCCAGCCCAGCGCCGGGTTGTCGATCATCAGCTCCAGCCCCTGGTTGAGCCGCTCCCGGTTGGACAGCAGGTCGTCGAGGTCGCTCTTGCCGATGATCGAGCGCAGCGACGTCTGCGCGACCTGACCGACCGCGAACAGGTAGTCCTCGACGTTGACGATGGCGCGCGCGGCGTCCTCCACCTTGAAGTAGACGACGGCGTCGACCCGCACGGTCACGTTGTCGCGGGTGATGCCCTCCTGCGCCGGGACCGGCATGGTGACGATCTGGAGGTTGACCTTCCGGAGCCGGTCCACCGCCGGGACGATCGTGGTAAGGCCCGGCCCGCGGGTGTGCTCCTGCAGCCGGCCGAACCGGAACACCACGCCGCGCTCGTACTGCTTGACGACCTTCACCGCGGACGCCACGTAGACAACGACGAGCACGAGTGCTACGAGCAACCCCTCGATGATCATGGCAGGCTCCCCGGGCTCGATTCGCGGTCGTGCCCGGCGATCCGTCCCGTCCCCGCGTGAACCGCCATGATCGCCCGTGTCGGCGACGGATCGCCGAATTCACTCGATCTACCCCTCGTATCGTACGCCGCGCACGCACCGCCGCGAAGCTCTTGAACAGCGGAATCGTCGGCTCGGCGAGACCGGCGCGGCACGCCCGTGACACTGATGGCTCACCCGCCGTTCGCCGCGGATGCTTACTCTCGATCGCATGACGATTGAGGGCCCCTGGGGCACGCCGAACGGTGCCGAGCACCCGCAGGAGAAGCAACGCGGACCGGTGGTCCTGCGCCGGTCGAGGCTGGCCGAGCCCACCACGACCGACCAGCGCCTGCTCGACTCGCGCGGCCCGTCGGACTGGGTGCACACCGATCCGTGGCGGGTGCTGCGGATCCAAGCGGAGTTCGTCGAGGGCTTCGGCGCGCTGGCCGAGGTGCCGCGGGCGGTGACCGTCTTCGGGTCGGCCAGGACCCCGCGGGAGCACCCCGAGTACGCCGCGGGGATGGAGCTGGGCGCGGCGCTGGCCGCCATCGGCTGCGCGGTGATCACCGGGGGCGGCCCCGGCACGATGGAGGCGGTCAACCGGGGCGCCTCGGAGGCGGGCGGCCTCTCGATCGGGCTCGGCATCGAGCTGCCCTTCGAGCAGGGGCTCAACCCGTGGGTCGACCTCGGCGTCAACTTCCGCTACTTCTTCGCGCGCAAGACGATGTTCATCAAGTACGCGCAGGCGTTCATCTGCCTGCCCGGTGGCTTCGGCACGATGGACGAGCTGTTCGAGTCGCTGACGCTGGTGCAGACCAAGAAGGTCACCAAGTTCCCGGTGGTGCTCTTCGGCAAGTCCTACTGGCAGGGCCTGTACGACTGGGTGCGCGACAGCATGCTCGCCACCGGCAAGATCGGCGAGAAGGAAATGGGCTTGTTGCACCTGACCGACGACATCGATGATGCCGTGAGCATCGTCGAGGAGGCGTACCAGGCTTGGGAGGCCACGCATTGAACGAGGAGCCGGCAACCGCGGCGGTCTGCGTCTACTGCGCGTCCCGCCCGGTCCCGCAGCAGTACCTCGACCTGGCCGCCGACGTCGGCACCGGCATCGCCAAGCGCGGCTGGTCGCTGGTCTCCGGCGGCGGCCGGGTGTCCATGATGGGCGAGGTGACGCGCGCTGCCCGGGCGGGCGGCGCGCGGACCGTCGGCGTGATCCCGCGTGCGCTGGTCGACCTGGAGGTCGCCGACAGCGACTCCGACGAGCTGCTGGTCGTCGACACCATGCGCGAGCGCAAGGGCCTTATGGACGCGCACGCCAGCGCGTTCATGGCCCTGCCGGGCGGTATCGGCACGTGCGAGGAGCTGTTCGAGGTGTGGACCTCGCGCTACCTCGGCATGCACGCCAAGCCGGTGGTGCTGCTGGACCCGGACGGCCACTACCGCGGGCTGCTTGACTGGCTGCGCGGCATGGTCGACAGCGGTTTCGCGAGCAGCAGCTCGCTGGAGGCGCTGAGCGTCGTCACCGACGTGGAGGCCGCGCTCGACGCCTGCGCGCCGTGAACGCTCCCGGGCCACGCGGGCGTGGTGACCGCCCGCGCGGCCCCGGGGCCCGGCCAGTGGCCGGCCGTTGCGGGGAAGGTCAGCCCAGGGGGATGTCCAGCCGGGACGGCGCACCGGTCGGGGACTCGAAGCCGACCCGCGAGCCCGCCTCCGCGCCGCTGCCGTAGCGGGGGTCGACGGTGTCGACGACCAGCACCAGCCGGTGCCCGGCAGGCACGGTCCAGAGCCCGGGCTCCAGCGCCAGCTCGACCCGCCGCGGGCCGCCCGCCGCGCCGCCGTCCAGCGTCACGGGCTTGTGGCTGATAAGGCTGCCCGCGCCGAAGGCGTCCACGTCGTAGAGGTAGGCGAACAGCGTGGTGTCGCCGGAGCCGGCGGAGACCGCGGTGCTGAGCCTCGGCGTGCCGCTGACCGTCACCGCGCTCGGGTACGGGTCGGTGGCCCACACCCCGGCGCCGCGGCGGTCGACCAGCGGGGTGAGCACTCCGACGGGAATGCCGAAGCCCTGGAGCATTCCGCTGATCATCACCGGGCCGCTGTCGGCCGCAGTGGGCACTCCGGCGGAGATCGAGTGCCGCCAGCCTGCCCCGGGGCCGGGGCTCAGCTCGCCGGTGACGGGCGCGAGCGGGTGGCGCGGTTCGGGCGCGCCGAGGTAGCGGGTGTCGACCCGGCCGGTGACCGAGGCCCAGTCCGGGTACCCGCGCCACGGCCCGCCGTTGATCGGCTTGAGCTGCACGGGGTTCTCCCCGTCGATGCCGTTGGGGACGTCGCGCAGGTGGTGGTCGAACCAGCGCCGGGTGGAGTCCCAGACGTCGTTGGGCAGGCCGGCCGCGCCGAACATCTCCGGCGTCGCGTGGTCGCCGGGAGAAAGCATGAGGCGCTTGGGTCCGCTCAGGTCCTCGTAGAGGTCGGCCATCTGCTGTGGCGGGAAGAGCGAGTCCTCCCACGCGTTGGCGATCATCACGGCGGTGCCGTTGGCGTTGATCGCGTCCACGACGGTGGTGGGGGAGCGCTCCGGGGCCAGGTGGAGGGCGTCCTCGATCCGGCCCTCCCGGTACGCGCGCTCCAGCTCGGCGAGGTCCGAGCCGAACCGGCCGGTCAGGTGGCCCGCCCCGAGCAGCAGCTCGGCGCCCTGCGCGTTCACCGTGCCGTTCGGGTACAGCGACTTCTCCAGATCCGCCCAGCCGCTCATCGCCGAGACGGCCCGCACGCGCGGGTCGGCGGCGGCGGTCAGGGCGCTGATGCCCGCGCCGTAGGAGATCCCGGCCATGCCGACGCGGCCGGGGTCGGCCCCGGTGTTGGCCCCCGCCCAGTCGATGACCTTCGAGGCGTCGGCGACATCCTCCGGCCCGGCGACCTCGACCGCGCCGCCGGATGCCCAGAAGCCCCGCGCGGTGTATGTGACGACCACGTATCCGGAGTTGTAGGCGAGATCGGCCGCGGCGCCGACGTACTCCAGGTTCGGCGTGGCCCAGCTCGCGGGCATCACCAGCAGCGGGAACGGACCGTCACCGGCCGGCTCGATCACCTTGGCGTCGAGGGCGACGCCGTCGGCGCCGGGGATGGTCTCGTGGCTGACGGTGACGCCCGGCGGGGCGGTGGACGCGGTCGGGGCGGCCACGGGAACGGCGAGGGTCGCGACGACGGCCGCGGTCGCGAGGGTGAGCAGGCGGCGCACACCGACCTCCTTGTCGAGTGGCGTGGGGCACAGCGATCAGCAGTAAACATGAACCTACTCTCGGGTAGCAAGTGGCTAGCAGGCCCAGGTGAACCGACGCCACGCACCTGGGCGTGCCGCGCCGCCGCGCGTCCATGCCAGGATTTGACGGGTGAAGCCACTGCGGTTCGGTGACAAGGACCTGCCGGCAGATCGCCCGCTGGTGATGGCGATCGTGAACCGGACCAGGGACTCCTTCTACGACCGGGGGCGCACGTTCGAGACGTCCGCCGCGGCGGAGGCCGTCGACCGGGCGGTCGCGGACGGGGCCGACATCGTCGACATCGGCGGCGTGCGCGCCGGGGCGCAGGGCGAGACCGTCGACGCGGCCGAGGAGGCCCGCCGCGTGGTGCCCTTCGTCGCGGCGGTGCGCGAGCGCCACCCGGAGCTGGTCATCAGCGTCGACACCTGGCGCCACGAGGTCGCCCGGCACGTCTGCGACGCCGGTGCCGACCTGCTCAACGACACGTGGGCCGGCGCGGACCCGAGGCTGGCCGAGGTCGCCGCCGAGTTCGGCGTCGGCGTCGTCTGCTCCCACACCGGCGGGCTGCCGCCGCGCACCGACCCCCACCGCGTCCGCTACGCCGACGTGGTCGCCGAGGTGACCGCCGAGCTCGTCGAGCGCGCGGAGCGGATGGTCCGCATCGGCGTGCCCGCGCACGGCGTGCTGATCGACCCGACGCACGACTTCGGCAAGAACACCTGGCACGGGCTGGCGCTGCTGCGCCGCGTCGACGAGCTGGTGGCGACCGGCTGGCCGGTGCTGATGGCGCTGTCCAACAAGGACTTCGTCGGCGAGACGCTCGGCGCCGGGGTCGACGAGCGGCTGGAGGGGACCCTGGCGGCGACCGCGGTCGCCGCGTGGGGCGGTGCGCGGGTCTTCCGGGCGCACCACGTCCGGGAGACGCGGCGGGTGGTGGAGATGGTCGCGAGCATCGCGGGCACCCGGCCACCCGCGCAGGTGCTCCGCGCCCTGGGCTGACGGGACCCGTTCGCGGCGCTCGGCTGCCGCGCGGGTCGGAGACGGCGCCAGGTCGAAGGCGCTGCGGTCGGCGGTGGCGCGGCGGTCGGAGGACGGACGCGGTGGGCGGCCCGGTGGTCAGCCCGCGCGGAAGGCCAGGTCGACCAGCTCGGACACGCCGTCGGCCGGGACGTCCGGGCGGACCACGAGCAGCACCGGTGCCAGCCTGATCCACCGCGACTTCACCCTGGGGGCGCTGGGCTTCGCCGCGGCGAGCTCGTCGGCGAGCTCCTCGAGCCGCCACTGAGCCTCGTCGCGTTCCAGGCTCGGGTCGGGGTGCGCGGCGATCACGTCGACCAGCGCGTTGACGTAGGTGCGGAGCCGGTCGAGCGCGCTGTTGCCGCCGACCGCCGTGGCGGCGTCGGCCGGCGCGCCGGCCTGGTCCGAGCGGTCGTTGTCGTCGCGCACTTCGGGAAGCTCCTAGATCGCTCGCGGGTACCGGCCGATCCCGAAGTCTGCTGCAGCGGTGGGCACGAACGGGGATGTCGCCACGTTATTCAACCGATCGGGGCAACTCCGGCGAACCGCTTGCGGCGATGTGATGCACGTCATCACCGGTCCAGATCGCGAAAGGACCTAGGTCCCCTTGCGAGCAGGCGATGACAGTGGTCGGAAATATCCGTAGAGTCGCTACTCGTGAAGGCTGATGCGTTGCGCGGTCACCTGGACGCTCTGCTCCTCGCCACGCTCGACGGCAGGGAGCTTCACGGGTACGCCATCATCGAGGCGCTGCAACAACGCAGCGGGGGTGCCCTCGACCTGCCCACCGGCACTGTCTACCCCGCCCTGCGCCGGCTCGAACGAGCCGGGTACGTGCTCAGCTCGTGGAGCACGGTCGGCGGCAGGCAACGGCGCACGTATCGCCTGACGCATTCCGGGGTGCAGACCCTCCAGGCCGAACGCCGCGCGTGGCGCGAGTTCACCACGGCGATCGAGGGCGTGCTGGTCAAGCGGCCCCCGACGCCCGTGCAGGCCTAGCCGGGTACCGCGCCGCGCCTGCTCGCCGCGTCCGCGCAGGCCGAGCCGTGCGGCTCGCGCGCCGCGTGCCACGATCTGGGTGTGGCTAGTGCGCTGATCTACCTGCTCGTCGTGCTCGCGGTCGCCGCAGTGATCTACCTGCTCGCCTCGCTGGTCTTCGGCCGCGGCGAGCAGTTGGAGGCGTTGCCGCCCGGCTCGACCCCGACCCGGCTGCCACCCGCCGACGTCGAGGGCTCCGACGTGCGCGCGCTCCGCTTCCAGCAGGTGCTGCGCGGCTACAAGGCGGCGGAGGTCGACTGGGCGCTGGAGCGGGTCGCTGGGGAGCTCGACGAGCTCCGCGGCCGCATCGCCGTGCTGGAACGCCAGCTCGACGCGGCCGGTGAGGAGATCAGGCGGGCCCGGGCCGGGCGCGCCGAGGAGGAGCTGTGAGCACGCGGGACGTCGTCGTCGGGGCCGATGGACGTGCCCGCTGCCCGTGGGGCGCGAGCACGCCGGACTACGTGGAGTACCACGACACCGAGTGGGGCCGCGTCCTGCACGGCGACCGCGCGCTGTTCGAGCGGATCACGCTGGAGTCGTTCCAGTCCGGTCTGTCGTGGCTGACCATCCTCCGCAAGCGCGAAGCTTTCCGAACTGCTTTCGCCGGCTTCGACCCCGAGCGGGTCGCCGGGTTCGGGGAGGAGGACCGCGCGCGGCTGCTGGCCGACGCCGGGATCGTGCGCAACCGCGCCAAGATCGACGCCGCCATCCGCAACGCCCGGGCGGTGCTGGAGCTCGACCGGCCGCTGGACGAGCTGCTGTGGTCGTTCGCGCCGCCCGCAGATGGCCGGACGCGACCGGCGGCGGGCGCGGACGTGCCCGCGACGACACCGGAGTCCACCGCGATGGCCAAGGAGCTCAAGCGCCGCGGGTTCGTGTTCGTGGGGCCCACAACCTGCTACGCGCTGATGCAGGCCACCGGCATGGTCGACGACCACCTCGAGGGCTGCTGGCGAGCCGCCGGCTGAAGGGCCCTCCGCGTGTGGCCCGCCCTGTGACCTATCGCCGCCCGCGCCGGCCGCTAGGGCCGCCCGGTCGCGCCGGTCCGCCACTGAGCGCCCCCCGCTGCCCGCCCGCGCCGGCCGCTAGGGCCGCCCGGTCGCGCCGGTCCGCCACTGAGCGCCCCCCGCTGCCCGCCCGCGCCGGGCGCAAAGCCGCTGTCCCGCCGCCCCCGCCGCCACACCGCCCCCGCCGCCGCGCCGGTCCGCTGCGCGCGGAACGGCGCGGCCGGCTCGCGGCTCAGTGCCCGGTGAAGTTCGGGTTCCGCTTCTCGGTGAAGGCCGCCACCGCCTCCCGGTGGTCGGAGGTGCGACCGGCCTCCGCCTGCGCGCCGGCCTCCACGGCGAGCGCCTCGTCGAGGCCCTCGGCCGCCGCCGCGAGCAGGGTCTCCTTGATGCGGGCGTAGGCGCTGGTCGGTCCGGCGGCCATCCGCGACGCCAGCTCGGCGGCGGCCATGGCCGCCTCGCCCTCGCCGACCACGCGGTTGACCATGCCGATGCGCAGCGCCTCCTCGGCGGCGACCGGCTCGGCGAGCAGCAGCATCTCCATCGCGCGCCCGTAGCCGATCAGCCGGGGCAGCGTCCACGACACGCCGGAGTCGGTGGACAGCCCGACGCTGGCGAAGGCCATCAGGAACTTCGCGTCGGAGGAGGCGACCCGCAGGTCGCACGCGTAGGCCAGGGAGGCGCCCGCGCCGGCCGCGCTGCCGTTGACGGCCGCGATCACCGGCTTGGGCATCGTCGTGACCGCGCGGATCATCGGGTTGTAGTGCTCCTCCACCGTCCGCAGCGGTGCCGGGTCGTCGGCCTGCAGCAGGGCGATGTGCTCCTTGAGGTCCTGGCCCGCGCAGAACGCCTTGCCCGCGCCGGTGATCACGACGGCGCGGACCGCGTCATCGGCGGCGGCCTCCCGCAGCGCGCCGATCAGAGCCTGCTTGAGCTCGACGTTGAGCGAGTTGAAGCTCTCCGGCCGGTTCAACGTGAGCAGGCGCACACCCTCGGTGTCTTGGGTCAGCAGTACGTCGGACACTTCTCGCCCTTTCGTCGGTGGTGGACCGGGTGCCGCGCCGACCGCGTTCTCCACAGTGGACGACTTCGGCAGCGGCCCGGGTCCCGAGTAGACAGTGCGGTTCCGCCTAGTGCCGCACGCGATCGCCGTCGCCGCGCCGGAGCGGGCGGCTCACCGGAGCGGGCCCCCGATCGGCGGCGGCGAATGGCGCCGCACAGGCGCCGGACAACCCCGCACGACGGTCGAGTCTGCCACCCGGCGAGGGCATTCGACCAGCGCACGAGCGACACCAGTTGATCGGTTCGGTTTCGCGGCTGCGTCCGGATGGGGGAGAATGGGACCGGACCCGGCTGGTTGTGGCGACCAGGTGCGGGCAAGAGTTCACGGAGGGAGCACGCTATGGCGGCCATGAAGCCCCGGACCGGTGACGGTCCCCTCGAGGTGACTAAGGAGGGGCGCGGGATCGTGATGCGCGTCCCGCTCGAGGGCGGTGGGCGGCTCGTCGTCGAGATGTCGGTCGAGGAGGCCAAGAACCTGGGCGACGCGCTGGAGTCGGCCACCGGCTGAGGCCGCTGGGAAGGTGATCGGGGTGGTCGTCGCCTGCCCCGGTGGCCAGGCGACAAACTGCGCGGGCCGGCGTTCGGTGCGCAGCGCGTTCGCCGACACATTGACCAGGCCCCGGCATCTCGGACGTGGGTGCCGGGGCCGTCGTCGGCCCGCGGTTCGACAGGCGTGGGTGTCCCGCGCGGAAGGGTTTTTCTGTGTCCGGTGCCTCAAGATTCGGTTCAGCTCGGGGGAGTGGGGAAGACGACCCGGTACTGCCGGTGATCCCCACGTCACTGGTCGAAGTGGACGTCGTGCGGCGTCCGCGCGACGGCGTGCCCACGGCGGTGCCGCTGCCGGACGGCGAGTCCGGTCCCGAACTGGCCCCGGTGGCCGAAGCGTTCGAAGTGGACATCGCGCTGCTGGAGGCCATCGGCGTCAAGTCCGCCGCCGGTGACGTCCGCACGGTGCCGCTGCCGGAGGGGCGCTTCGGCTGGGTCGTCGGCATCGGCTCCGGCGAGGCCGCGCAGTGGCGCACCGCGGGCGCCGCGCTGGCCCGCGCGACCCGGGAGAAGCTGGGTGAGACCGGCGAGGCCGAGGGCGACACCGTCGACTTCGGAGAGCCGTCGGAGGCCGAGTACCTCCAGATCAGGTTGCCCGCCGGCATCGGCCAGGACGCCGTGTCGGCGCTCGCGCTCGGCCTGGCGCTGGGCGACTACCGCTTCCGCGTCACCGGGCAGCCCGCCCCGCCGCGACTGCGCAAGGCGCTGCTGGTGACCGACGACGAGGAGCTGCGCGAGCCGGTCGCGCGGGCCCGGGAGTGGGCGGCGGCGACCGCGCTGGCCCGCGACCTGGCCAACTCGCCGTCGAACGTCAAGGACCCGGACTGGTTCACCGGGCTGGCCGCGCGACTGGCCGGTGAGGTCGACGGGCTGACCGCGACCGTGCGGGACGAGAAGTGGCTCGCCGACCACGGCTTCGGCGGCATCCTCGCCGTCGGCGGCGGTTCCGCCTCGCCGCCGCGGCTGCTCGAACTGGCCTGGCGGCCCGCCGACGCCACCGGGCCGCACCTGGTGCTGGTGGGCAAGGGCATCACGTTCGACACCGGCGGCATCTCGCTCAAGCCCGCCGAGGGCATGCACCTCATGCGCACCGACATGTCCGGTGGCGCGGCGGTGATCGGGGCGATGCTCGCCGTGGCCCGGCTCGGGCTGCGGGTGCGGGTCACCGCGCTGGTGCCGTCGGCCGAGAACCACCTCTCAGGCAGCAGCTACCGGCCCGGCGACGTCGTGCGCCACTACGGCGGCAAGACGACCGAGGTCGGCAACACCGACGCCGAGGGGCGCATGGTGATGGCCGACGCGCTGGTCTACGGTGTCCGCCACCACGAGGCCGACCTGCTGGTCGACGTCGCCACGCTCACCGGTGCGATGAAGGTCGCGCTCGGGCTGCGCACCGGCGGTGTGTTCGCCACCGACCCGGACCTGTCGCGGCGGCTGCGCGACGCGGGCGACCGGGTCGGAGAGGCGTGGTGGCCGATGCCGCTGATCGAGGACCACACCGAGGCGGTCCGGGGCGAGCTGGCCGATGTGAACCAGACCCCGCCGGGTCCGGGCGGGGTCACCGCGGCGCTGTTCCTGCGGGAGTTCACCGAGGGGCTGCCCTGGGCGCACCTGGACATCGCGGGACCGGCGCGGGCGGACAAGAACTACGCCGAGGTCGTCGCGGGCGGCACCGGATTCGCGGCCCGGAGCCTGGTCGAGTTCGTCGCGAGCCTGGCCGAGCAGGGCTAGGGCTCGGCGCGGTGGGGCGGCGCGGTGCGGGCCGTGGCCCCACCGCGTGACCGGCTCTCGCGCGGGCGCGGTGGGTCGATCCGCCGCCGGTCAGTCGAGCCCGCGGTGGGAGGCGAAGTCGCGGAACGCGCGCACGGCGGGCGGCAGCGCCCGGTGGGCGGGCCAGGTGAGGCAGATCGTGCGGTGCTCGGCGGGGTCGAGCGGGATCTCCACCGTGCCGGGCACCGCCTCCGGCACCGCGGGCGGCAGCAGGGCCACGCCGAGCCCGGCGGCGACCAGCCCGCGGGCGGTGTCGACCTCCTCGCTCTCGAACGCCACCCGGGGCGCGAAACCCGCGCGGTCGCTCAGCTCGGTGAAGATCTGCCGGAGCCCGTAGCCGTGCCGGGTGACGACGAAGTCGTCGTCGGCGAGCTCGGAGAGCGCCAGCGCGGCGCGTCCGGCGAGCCGGTGCCCGGTGTGCAGCACGGCCAGCAGCGGCTCCGCCCGCAGCGGCACCCACTCCAGCGCAGGGTCCGGATCCGGCGGCGGGGAGATCAGGCAGAAGTCGATGCGGCCGTCGAGCATCCCGGCGAGCATGTCGACGCGCGCGCCTTGGGCCAGCCCGAACCGCACCTGCGGATGATCGGCCCGGAAACCCCTGATCAGCGCGGGTACCAACGTGCCGCCCATGGTGTGCTGGAAGCCGAGCACGACCTGGCCGCGCTCCGGGGAGATCTCCTCGACGACCTCGCGGCAGCCCGCTTCGAGGCTGCGCAGCGCGTCGGTGGCGGCGGAGGCGAGCAGCCGACCGGTGCGCGTGAGCCGGATACCGCGCCCGTGCGGGGCGATGACCGGCGCGCCGATCTCGTCGGACAGCCGCGCCAGCGTCCGGCTCGCGGTCGGCTGCGGGATGCCTAGCTGCTCGGCCGCGCGTGTGAGATGGCCCTCGGACGCGACCGCGCGCAGCAGTGCCAGGGTGGGGCTCAGATGCGCCGCGAGCTGCGACGCGTCCTCGGACAGCGCGGTCTCATACGTCATCGCATCGATTATTACCACTTCACGCATTGGACGCATTAGTTAGCCCGGCTTAGCTTCAGGGGCGTGGACACCGCACGCCTCCGACGGATCCGGATCTCGATGCTGCTGGGCGCCCTGGCACTGTTCGCGCTGCTCTACGCGCCGCAGCCGGTCCTGCCGCAGCTCGCGGACGACTTCGGACTGAGCCCCGGCTCAGCCGCGCTGACCGTGTCGGCGGCGACGCTCGGGCTCGCGGTCGGCGCGATCCCGCTGGGCATGCTCTCCGAGGCGGTCGGCAGGCGGCGCATGATGGTCGGCTCGCTGCTGCTGGCCGAAGCCCTCGGCCTGCTGCTGCCGTGGGTGCACCACTTCCCGCTGCTGGTCGCGCTGCGGCTGGTGCAGGGCGTGGCGATCGCGGGGCTCGCCGCCGTCGCCGCCGCCTACCTCGCCGACGAGACCGGCGGCCACCGGCTCGGCGCGCTCATGGGTCTCTACGTCGCGGGCACCACCATCGGCGGCATGTCCGGGAGGCTGCTCGGCGGCGTCGCGGGCGACTTCACGGGCTGGACCGGCGGCGTGCTCACCGTCGCGGTGCTGGGCGCGGTCTGCACGGTGCTGTTCGTGCTGCTGCTACCCGCCGAACGCGCCCACACGCGCCAGGCGTTGCGCTGGGCGCCGCTGCTCGGGGGCCTGCGCAGCGCGCTCGGCGACCCCGTCCTCTACGTCCCGTACCTGGTTGCCGCGCTGGGCATGGGCGCGTTCGTGACGGTCTACAACGTGCTCGGTTTCCGGCTGATCGCCCCGCCGCTGCTGGTGCCGCCCGCGCTCGCCGCGCTGGCCTTCCTGGCCTACGCGGCCGGAACCGCCACCTCCGCGGTCGCCGGGCGGGCCGCCGACCGCTTCGGCCGGACCCGAACGCTGCTGTTCAGCCTCGCCACCACGGTCGCCGGGCTGCTGGTGATGCTGACCGACGAGCTGCCCGCGATCCTGTTCGGGCTGGTCGTGTTCACCGGCGGGTTCTTCGCCGCCCACGCCGTCGCCAGCGGGTGGGTCGGCGCGCGGGCCCGGTCGTCGGCGCGGGGGCAGGCTTCGGCGGTGTACCAGTTCTCCTACTACGGCGGCAGCAGCGTCGGAGGCGTCGTCGGCGGCTCCGCCTACGCGGCGTGGGGCTGGCCGGGCATGACGGTGCTGCTCTGCGGGTGGCTGGCGCTGGCCGCGACCGGTGTCGCGCTCGCCCACCGCCGGCCCGCGGCGCGGACCCTGACGGCTCAGGTGGCGTCGGAGTCGTAAGGGGGCTTCTCGCCCGGAGCGAGCGGACGCTGGTCGGCGGGCCGGGGCGCGGAGGCGGAGGGCGACGACGGCGTGCTGCCGTTGCGGGTGACCCCGTCGAGCGGGTTCTCCCCGTCGAACAGGTGGTTGGTCATCGCCCGCTTCGGGTCGAAGTTGCGGATGCCGCGCAGGTCCTCCAGCGGCTTGCGCAGCTCGTCGAACTCGGGACCGAGCTCGGAGCGCAGCTGGTCGCGTGCGCCGGTCGCGTACTCCTTGACCTGGCGGACCGTGCGCCCCAGCCAGGCCGCGCCCTGCGGCAGCCGCTCCGGCCCGAGGATGAACAGCCCGGCGACGATGAGGACCAGCAACTCGGCCCAGCCGATGTTCTCGAACACCCCGCCTACCTCCGGGTTCCTGGATCCTGCGCGGCGACCTGCCGACGCCCAGCGTACCTACACCCGCCGGGTGACCGGAACGAATCCGGTGCCGGCTCCACGCCGCGCACTACCGCAACTGGGCGTTCAGGACCAGTTCACGTCCCTGGCGGACGACCGTGACCGGCACCGTCGCGCCGACCGGGTTGCGGTCGACCGCGACGATCAGCTCGTCGGCGCTGCCGACCCTGCGGTCGCCGACCCGGATGATCACGTCGCCCTCGGCGATGCCCGCCGCCGCTGCCGCGCTGCCGTCCTGCACGTTCTGCACCTGCGCCCCGTCGGCGACGCCGTCGCTGACCGACTTGGCGTTGACCCCGAGGTCGGCGTGCCTGACCTGGCCGGTGCGGATCAGCTCCTGGGCGATCCGGCGGGCGTCGTCGATCGGGATCGCGAAGCCCAGGCCGATCGAGCCGCCCTCGCCGCCCGAGCCCAGGGTCCGGATGGCGCTGTTGATGCCGACCACCGCGCCGTTGCCGTCCACCAGCGCACCGCCGGAGTTGCCCGGGTTGATCGCGGCGTCGGTCTGGATGGCGTCTATGACGGCGTTGGTGTCGGTGCCCTCGCCCGCCAGCCGCACCGGCCGGTGCACCGAGCTGACGATGCCGGTGGTGACCGTCCCGGACAGCCCGAGCGGGGAACCGATGGCGATCACGTCGTCGCCGACGGCGAGCCGGTCGGAGTCGCCGAGCTGCGCGACGGTCGGGTTGGCCACCTCGACCTTGAGCACCGCCAGGTCGGTCTTGACGTCGCGGCCGACGATCCGGGCCTGGGCCCGGGTGCCGTCGTGGAAGACGGCCGAGACCTGCGAGCCGGGGGTGTCGGCGGCCATCGAGACCACGTGGTTGTTGGTCACCACGTAGCCGTTGCCGTCGATGACCACGCCCGAGCCGGCACCGCCCTGCGCACCGACGCGGACCTCGACCGACACCACGGCGGGCACGACCCGCTGGGCGACCGCCGCGACGGCACCCGCCGGGCGGTCCTCGCCCTGCTCCACCTCGGCCAGCGTCACGTCCGGGTTGGTCAGCGGGTTGCCCTCCTCGGCGGTGAGCCTTCCGATGAAGCCTCCGACCACGGAGAGCAGCAGCGCCACTCCGGCCAGCGCACCCAGAGCTCGCGGTGAGACGCGGCGGCCGAACAGCACCTCGCGGGTGCTCAGCAGCGGGCCCTCCTCGGCCTCGGACTGCTTCTCCGCGGGGTCCTCGCGCACCGCGGGCGGGCCGATGACGGCGGCCGAGGCGGGATCGCGCCACGGATCGCGCTCCGCCTTGTCCTCCCAGAAAGCGGGGTCGTCGCGGTCGGCGGTCGGCGGCTGCTCGCCGGGGGCGCGTTGCAGCAGCTCGGTGGAGCCTTCGGGGCGGCCGAACGCCTTCGCCAGCGCCTCCGGTGGCGGCGCGGTCTGCTCGATGCCCCGGGTAGTGCGGGTGTCGGGTCGCGCCGGGTCGAAGCTGCCCTCGACGTCCTTCGGGCGGCCGAACACCGCGGACTGGGCGGGGTCGACCCCGGGGCGCTGGATCGGGCGGGGCGCCAGCCGCGGCTGCGCCTTGGGCGACGCCTGCCCGGACCCGTCCTGCTGGGTGGGCTGCGGTCCGGCAGCGGCTTGGGCCTGTGGAGTCGTGGCGCTGGAGTGCGCGGGCTGTGCGCTCGGGTGCTGGCCGGAGCCGTGCTGCGGAGCCTGGCCGGGGCCGTGCTGTTGCGGCTGGCCGGTCGGTGGCTGGACGGGTCCGTGCTGCGGGGAGTGTGCGCTCGCGTGCGGAGGCTGGGTGGGCTGCCGCGGCGCGGACCGGGAGTCCGCCGCGGTCGGCTGCGGTCCGTGCGGGGAGGAGGGCTGCGCTGGTCGGCCGTTGCCCGCCGGTGGCGGTGGCGGGGCGAAGCGGTCCGCGGGAACACCGCGTGCGCCCGGTGCGGCACCCTGCCAGGGGTGTACAGGCTCGGCAGGGCGGCCGTTGCCCGCGCCGCTGCCTGGCGTCACCTGGTCACCGGAGCCGGTCCCGGACTCGCCGTCGACCGGGCGCCGGCCACCGGAATCCCGCGCGGGCCTTCCTGACTGCTCGCTCATCGCTCCCCGGGCATGCGCAATCGACTCAACACCACTGTCCGAGTGGATCACACGTTCGGGACGCACGCGTCACCGGCACGTGAGCCGCTCGTCCCCATCCTGCACCGGCGGAGGTGAAGTTCGTGTGGCGTTCGGGTGGCCCGAACCGGTCGTGATCGCCAGGGGAACGCCGAAAGTCGTGGTCAGGGACCTGGAGCAGGCACGATGCGGGGATTCGCGAAGTCGGTGTTGTCGATGACCACGTCGGCGCGGCCCCGCGGGCCGACCTCCTCCAGGTACAGCGCGAGCGCGGGGTGGTACCGGTCGCGGTGCAGGCGGGTGGCCTCGCCGACGCCCTCGATGGCGACGTCGCGGGCGATCCCGCGGGCCGGCGAGACCCCGGCGTCGACCTCCAGCCAGATCCGGTAGTCCCAGCAGGCGTCGTACTCCGGGCGGAAGGCGAAGACCGAGTCGACCACCAGCACAGCGTCGCCGGCCGCACGAACCACCTTGTCGCGGTGGTCCTCCCCGGTCAGCGGATCGTGCGCGCAGAGCACGACCTCCCCGGACCCTTCCGGGCCCGCGGGGTCCAGGAGCAGCTCCCGGGCGGAGACGAAGTCGTAGGCGTTGCGGTAGTAGCCGGGACCGCTGATGCGGTCGTAGCCCCGTTCGCGGGCTTCGCGCCACGGGTTCTTGAAATCGTCCATGGTCGCGCGCAGCGTCGGACGGCCCAGTCCGCGCAGCGCGGCGGCGAGTTCGTGCCCGAAGCTCGTCTTGCCCGAAGCGGTGAAGCCGTCGATCGCGACCCGCAGGCGGCCGGGCGAGCGGCGGGACACCGTCTCGGCGATCCCGCCGACCAGCGCTGTCCGGGCATCGGAGGCCGGTGCCGGTTCGGGTTGCCGCCACGTCGACACGGATTCGTACGCGTGCACGCGCGACAAGCTAGCCGCGTTCGTGGGCGATTCCGCACACGGCGGTCGGATGCCGGGCGGGATGACAGGTCAGGGCCGCGGCGCCGCCGGCGCGGCGGCCTGAGGCGCGGCGCTGGGGTGTGCCGTTGCGGGCTGAGCCGTCGTGGGCTGCGCCGTCGCGGGTTGGGCGGCCGACGACTCCGGCGCGACGCTCGTCGTCGTCGCCGAAGCGGGCATGACGACGTTGCCGTAGGCGCCGCCGGGAAGCGGCAGCGGGCTGGTCGTGGTCGGCAGCCGCTCGTCGTCGGCGGGCAGGTTCATCAGCGCGAGGGCTCCGAGCACCAGGCCGGAGAACACCACGCCCGCGCCCTGCCGGGTGCGGCGGCCCCTGGCGTCACCGCGCGCGTGCGGCTCGGCCTCCACTCCGTCGCCGCCGAGCGGCGTCGAGCTGCCCAGCGGTTGGCGGGAGCCGCCGAGGGGTGTGCCGGCACCGAGCACCGCCCCGGTGCCGAACGATTTTCCCCGGGCTCCCGGGGTGAGCGCGACGAGCTGACCGTCCGGGGTCAGCGCCAGGCCGTCGGGCTGCGAGGGCAGCTCGGCCTGGGACGGTATGGCCTGCAGCGCCTGCATCAGCCGCGGGGAGATCGACGGCGTGTCCGCTGCCTGCACGGCGGCCCGCGCCTGCCGCTGGGCGGCGGCGTCGGCGGCGCAGGCGGGGCAGCGGGCGAGGTGGGACGCGGCGCGGTCGTAGGCGCTCGGACTGAGCTCACCGTCGACGAACGCGACCAGCGCGTCGAGCGCGAGGTGCTGCTCCGGCAACCCCCACCCACGCATAACCGTCATTCGGAGTCCTCCCGAGCGTGCTCGCGCCGAGCTTCCAAGGTGGCCTTCAGCATCTGGCGACCGCGATGGATCCTGCTTCGCACAGTACCGAGTTTCACGCCGAGGGTGGCACCGATCTCCTCGTAGGAAAGACCTTCCACGTCGCAGAGCACGACCGCGGCGCGGAACTCCGGCGGCATCTCGTCGAGCGCGGCCTGCAGGTCCGGGTCCAGGTGGGTGTCGTTGAACACCTGCTCCGGACTCGGGCCACCACCCGGCAGGCGGTCGGTGTCCTCGGGCAGCCCCTCCATCCGCAGCCGGGCGCGGCGGCGGGCCATGTCCAGGAACAGGTTCGTGGTGATGCGGTGCAGCCAGCCCTCGAAGGTGCCGGGCTTGTAGGACGCCAGCGAGCGGAAGACCCGGATGAAGGTCTCCTGCGTGAGGTCCTCGGCGTCGTGCTGGTTGCCGGTGAGCCGGTAGGCCAACCGGTAGATGCGGTCGGCGTGCTGCCGGACGACCTCGTCCCACGACGGGGGTGTCCACGGCTGCTCGACCGGCACGGTCGCGTGCTGTTCGGTTTCGGTCGAACTCATCGGCTGAGTTGCCATCGGCTTTGTTGCCATCGGGCGGGTACCCACCTCCATGCGGGCGGCTGCACAAGGGTGAACGTGCGTACCGGTCGCTTTGTTCCTGCGGTGCGTCACCCGCCGGGAGCGGGAGACGCCCGGTTGTGCGTCACCAATCTCCTCCGCGCTGGTGAGGAGGCCATGAAAGGTGCCTGAGAGCAGCCTGAGAACCGCCGAACGGGTCGTGATGTGCAGCTCACACCATCGGGCTAAGGGACGTCGGGACGGGAAACGGGGGCCTAACAATGTGCCCGCGCGTGTTCGCCGCCGGAGGGCTCGCCGTTAGCCTTGCGCGTTGTGATACCCGAGACACCGATCGGTCCCGCGCCTGTCGGCCGGGAGTCCGCGCGCAGCCGCTTATCCGGCGGGCGCCGGCCCGGCGCAGTGCCCGGGGACGGCGACGACGCCACCGGCGACATGACGCCGGGGCAGGTGCTGCGGTTCCTCGCCGCGGCGCTCTGCGCGCGGGCCGTCGTCGAGATCGGCACGGGCGACGGCGAGAGGTCGCTGTCCCTGCTGCGGGGCATGGTTCCCGACGGCGTGCTCACCTCGATCGACCTCGACCCGGTCGCGCAGCGCAACGCGCGCCGCGTGCTGGCAGAGGCGGGCATGCCGTCCGGACGCGCCAGGCTGATCACCGGGCTGGCGACCGAGGTGATGGCGCGGTTGACCGAGGGCGGCTACGACATGGTCTCGGTCGGCGGCGCCAAGACCGACTACCCCGCCTACCTGGAGCTGGGGCTCAGGCTGCTCAGGCCCGGCGGGGTGATCGTGTTCGGCGGGATCCGCCCGGGGCAGGAGCGCGAGCACGGGCGGGACCCGGAGAGCATGGCGTTGCGGGAGCTGGCCCGGCGGGTGCAGGAGGACGAAACGCTGGTCACGGTCGGTCTTCCGGTCGGGGACGGCCTGCTGGCCATCGCGCAGAGCTGAGCGGCTCGCGCGCACAGGAACCCACGAGCCCTGAGCGCGCCCGTAGCCGAGCCGCCGCCCGCGTTGCCTCGCGGGCGGCGTCGCATCGGGGCTGGGTTCGGTTTCAAAAGGGCGGTGTGGGACCTGGCTGGACCACCCGCGGGCTCTCAGCCGTCTTCTCGCGAGGGCAGCTTCGACGCCGCGTATCCGGACATACGTCAGTCGGAGATCCCGCATCGAGAAGGCGGCTGAGGTTCCGCCAAGCGACCCACTACGCAAGCCACATCTGAAACACGTCCTACGCCGGGGAGACCGAGAGCAGCTGGCCTGCCAGGCCGCGGGCCCGGGTGGACAGGCGCTTGGCGATGCCGTCGAGCACCACGGCCGCCGGCGACTCCGGTGCCTCCAGGACCAGCGGCGTGCCGCCGTCACCGGCCTCGCGCAGCCGCGGGTCCAGCGGCACCTGCCCCAGCAGCGGGACCTCGGAGCCGACCGAGCGGGTCAGCGAGTCGGCGACGATCTGCCCGCCACCCGAGCCGAAGACCTCCATGCGCGAACCGTCGGGCATCTCCATCCACGACATGTTCTCCACGACCCCGGCCAGCCGCTGACGGGTCTGCATCGCGATCGCGCCCGCGCGCTCGGCGACCTCGGCCGCCGCCTGCTGCGGAGTGGTGACCACCAGGATCTCGGCGTTGGGGATGAGCTGCGCGGTCGAGAGCGCGACGTCACCGGTGCCGGGCGGCAGGTCCAGCAGCAGGACGTCGAGGTCGCCCCAGAACACGTCGGACAGGAACTGCTGCAGCGCGCGGTGCAGCATCGGTCCGCGCCAGACGACCGGGGTGTTGCCCGGGGTGAACATGCCGATGGAGATGACCTTCACGCCGTGCGCCTGCGGCGGCATGATCATCTTGTCCACCTGGGTCGGCTTGCCGGAGGCCCCGAGCATGCGGGGCACCGAGTGGCCGTAGATGTCGGCGTCGACGACGCCGACCGAAAGCCCGCGCCGGGCCATCGACGCGGCGAGGTTCACCGTGACGCTGGACTTGCCGACCCCGCCCTTGCCGGAGGCGACGCAGTAGACGCGGGTCATCGAGCCGGGCTCGGCGAACGGGATGCGCGGTTCCTCGGAGTTGCCGCGCAGCTTCTTGCGCAGCTCGCTGCGCTGCTCGTCGCTCATCACGTCGAGCTCCACGCGCACCGACGACACGCCCTCGACCTCGGAGACCGCGGAGTCGACCCGCTGGGTGATGGTCTCCCGCATCGGGCAGCCCTTGACCGTCAGGTAGACCTCGACCGTGACGTCGCCGCCGGAGCCGATCGAGACCGACTTCACCATGCCCAGGTCCGTGATCGGTTTGTTGATCTCCGGGTCCAGGACCTTGCTCAGGGCCCGCCGGACAGCCTCCTCGGCGGGTGTGGACTGCGTAGTGGTCACGGTTGCCTGACACCGACCTTTCTGCGCGTCTGCGCTGCTGCCTCCATGCTACGGACCGGTAGCCCGCCGACAGTAGTGACCGCAGGGCAGGCCGGTCGAGCGCGTCCGCTCCGTGAACGCCGGGGGCGCTTCGCAGTCACTCGAACGCGGTCCGTAATATCGCCCGACGTGACCGAGACGGGTCTTGATCGATTACCCACTCGAACCGAACTGCTGGCGTACCGGTCCTTCCTGCGTGCGCACGCACGGGTCACCCGCTGCCTGGAAGGCGACCTGATCGCCGAGCAGCGGCTCACCCTGGCCGCCTACGACGTGCTGGAAGCGCTCACCGAGGCCCCCGAGCAGCGGTTGCGGATGACCGAGCTCGCCGACGCCGTGCTGCTCTCCCGCTCCGGGGTGACCCGGCTGGTGGACCGGCTGGAGCGCCTCGGGCTGGTGCGCAGGGTGCGCGTCGACACCGACGGGCGCGGCGTGCAGGCCGTGATCACCGAACGCGGCGAGCACCGGCTGCGCACGGCGTCGGCCACGCACCGCAACGGCGTCGCCCGCTACTTCCTGTCCGCCGCCGAGGGCGGTGAGCTCGCCGAGCTGACGCGCTGGTGCGAGCGCCTGGCCGACGGGGGAGTGCCGGCCCCTCCGGGGCAGCGCGCGCAGGCGTGAGCGCGTGCGCCAGCATGGAGCGGTGAGCGAGACCCTTCGCGTAGTCGGACTGGTCCACCGGGTCGACGGCCGGGTGCTGCTGGTGCGCGCCCGCTGGCACGCCGCGTTCTACCTCGCGGGAGGCAAGATCGAGGCGGGCGAGAGCGAGCTGGAGGCGCTGCACCGCGAGGTCGACGAGGAGCTCGGGGCGGGCCTGGTCGCGGGCACGGAGCGCTTCGTCGGCCGCTACGTCACCGACGCCTACGGGCAGGGCGAGGGTGTGCGGGTGGACCTGAGCTGCTATTCGGCCGAGCTGAGCGGGGTGCCCGAACCGGCGGCCGAGATCGCCGAGATGGCCTGGATGACCTGCGCGGAGTACCTGGCGCAACCGGAGACCGCGCCCGCGGTCGTGGCGCTGCTGCGCGACCTGGAAGCCGAGTCGGCCACGGCCTGACCGGGTTCGCCTGCTCCCGGCCGCCCTCGGTCGAGCCGGAGCCTCCTGCGGCGACGGCGGCTGCTGCCTGCGCCGGGTGCCCGCCGGACGGGACGCTGATCACAGTGCACCCGCCGTCGTGCGTGGTAGACACGGCGTGCGACCCGGACCGAGGAGGACACGTGCCCGACAGCCCACGCTCCCGCCGCAGTTGCCTGGCGGTGCCCGGCTCCAGCGCGAAGATGATCGACAAGGCCCGCGGCCTGCCGGTCGACCAGTTCTTCCTCGACCTCGAGGACGCCGTCGCCCCGCTGGCCAAGGCCGAGGCGCGGGACCGGATCGTGGGCGCGCTCAACGAGGGCGGCTGGGACGGCAAGATCCGCACGGTGCGGGTCAACGACCTCACCACCGAGTGGACCTACCAGGACGTGGTGCGCGTCGTCGAGGGCGCGGGCGCGAACCTCGACACGATCATCCTGCCGAAGGTGAGCGTCGCCGACCACGTTCGCTGGCTCGACCTCACCCTCACCCAGATCGAGCGGGCGCTGGGCCTGCCGGTGGGCCGGATCGGCATCGAGCCGCAGATCGAGGACGCCAGGGGACTGGTCGAGGTCGACGCGATCGCCGCCGCATCGCCCCGGGTGGAGGCGCTGGTCTACGGCCCGGCCGACTTCATGGCCTCGATCAACATGCGTTCGCTGGTCGTCGGCCAGCAGCCGCCGGGCTACGACGTCGGCGACGCCTACCACTACGTGCTGATGCGGATGCTGATGGCGGCGCGCGCGTTCGGCGTGCAGGCGATCGACGGCCCGTACCTGCAGATCAAGGACGTCGACGGGCTGCGCGCGGTCGGCGGGCGCTCGGCCGCGCTGGGCTACGACGGCAAGTGGGTGCTGCACCCGGCGCAGGTCGATGCGGTCAACGAGATCTTCTCGCCGCGCCAGGAGGACTACGACCACGCCGAGAACATCCTCGACGCCTACGAGTGGCACACCTCCGAGGCCGGTGGCAAGCGCGGCGCGGCAATGCTCGGCGACGAGATGATCGACGAGGCCTCCCGCAAGATGGCTCTGGTGATCGCGGGCAAGGGGCGCGCGGCGGGCATGACGCGGAGCGATCGCTGGACCCCGCCGGCAGCGGATTGACGCGGACCGGCGATTGGGCTGTCGGCAGTGGGTTGATGCGGATCCGCCGCTCGACGCCACCGCACTCGGGCCGATCGCCGGAAGCCCCCGGCACGCCGACCGCAGTCGGCGGCGAGCTGACGCGGACCGATTGCGGACCTCCGCCGACAGCCGGTTGACGTCGGCCGACCGATGGCGGCCACCAACAGACCAAGCTGCTGGGCCGGTGGGCTGACCGACCCGAGTCGATCTTCGTCCAGCGCCCGGCACGCGGTAGTTTTCCGAGGCAGCACCGATCACCGACCGAGGGGGCGGGCCTCGACGTGGCCACCGGGCCTGTGCAGGAGAACGAGCAGGAACTGCGGCTGGCGCTGGCCATGCGCGGCGGTGCGAGCCTCGCGGTGTGGATCGGCGGCGCGGTCGCCGAGATCAACCACCTGCGCTCGGCGCTGGCCGAGCCCGGTCCGGCGCGGCATCCCTGGGGAGCGCTCGCGCGGCTGGCCGGCTACGACTCGGTGGCGGTCGACGTCCTCGCCGGGGCGTCGGCGGGCGGGCTGAACGCGACCCTGCTTTCGACGTCGATGGTCTACGGCATGCCCTTCGACCGGATGCGGCGGATGTGGGTGCGGCTGGCCGACCTGGAGGCGATGGCCCGGCAGGTGCCGAAGCTCTGGGACGCCCGCCCGCCGTCGCTGCTGGAGGGCGACGGCTACTTCCGCACCGAGCTGGCGCGCACCATCTCCGAGGGCGTCGCGGAGGGCGACGGCGCGCGCGATGTCAGCCGGCGCGCGGACCTGCTGCTCACCGCCACCCTGCTGGACCCGGTGATCGAGCGGCACTTCGACGGGCGTTCCCGGCCGCTGACCCAGGAGCGGCGCACCGCGTCGTTCCGGTTCCGCCACCGCGGCGAGGCCGGGGACCCGCTGTCGGACTTCGGGACCGGCACCGCGTTCGACGAGACGGTCCGGCGGCTGGCGCACGCGGCGCGCACGACGTCGTCGTTCCCGTTCGCGTTCGAACCGTCCAGGGTGTACTCGTCGACCGGCGAGGTCCCGCCCGGTGAGCCGAACATGAGCGGCCTGTTCTCCGAGCTGAACACCACCGGCTCGCCGTACCGGGTGATCGACGGCGGGGTGCTGGACAACATCCCCGTCGCCGCCGCGGTCGACGCCATCGCCGCCGCCCCGGCCGACCGGCCCACGCAACGCTGGCTGCTCTACCTGAACCCGGAGGGCGCGGCGTCGGACACCGAGCGCGCCGACGGGGCCGGGCTGCCGGTCGCCTCCGCCGCGATCCGGGCGCGGTTGAGCCAGGAGTCGCTGCTGAGCGACCTCGACGCGCTCGACGAGCACAACCGGGTCGTGGAGCGGACCGGCCTGCGCCGTAGGGCGCTGTTCGCCCGGCTGCGCGCCGCCGAACCCGCGGAACGGCAGGACCTGCTCGTGCGCGAGGCGGCCGAGGTCGAGACCGAGCACGCCGTGGTGCGTTGCGAGCTCGACGCGCAGGCCGTGCGACGGCTGCTCGAGGAGCCCGCGGGCACCGAGGACGGCAGGCTGCTCCCGCCGGTGCCCGGCGACCCGCTGGCCGGCTGGTCCGCGCGGGCGCGCCACCTGCTCGGCAGGCGGCTGTCGCGGCGGATGGCCGCGCACGCCACGCCCCGGGTCTTCGACGACGTGCGCGGTCTGCTGTCGGGAGTGCAGGAGTGCATCGGCTGGGCGCGCGACATCGAGCGCTGGTCGGCCGCGCCCGCCGGGATCGGGCGGTGCAAGTCGGCGCTGTACCGGCTGCGGGTGTTCGCCGAGGTGCTGGAAGGCCACGCCGACCGGTACTGGCTCAACGGCGCCCGGCTGGAGCCGATCGTGGAGTCCGACGAGCTCGACGGCTGGATCGACCGCGTGCTCCGGCGCCGCGAGCGGCTCCAGCACCACCTGCCCTCGCCGGTACGGCCGCTGCTCGGCTCGGTCCTGGCGTCGGTGGAGGGCGGCGAGGGGTTCCAGCACGAGCTGACCGGGTTCGCCCGCGAGCTGCTGTCCATCGTGGAGTCCTCGGGGGCCGACGCGGTTCCGGACGACGCCGGCGGGGTCGACGCGGTGGCGGAGGCGACCGCGGTGCTGCACGGCATCGCCGACCGTCTGGCGGCCGCCGCGGGCGAGAGGGTGCACCTGGACGAACCGGAACAGCTCGGCTATTCGCTGCTGGAGGAAGCAGGTGCGCGGGCGCTGCGCCCGCTGGTGGTGCTCACCGCGCCGCTCGATGTCGGCCGGACCCCGGGGACCCGCATCAACCTGCTGCGGGTGGTCAGCGACGAGCAGAGCTCGCTGCCGTTCGAGGCCCTGCGCCGCGGTGCCGACATCCCGCTGCGGATCGCCGACAAGATCCGCGGTGCGGACCTGTCGAACTTCGGCGCTTTCCTGTCGGCCAGGTGGCGGGCCAACGACTGGATGTGGGGCCGGATGGACGCGGCGGCCAGCCTCGTCGGCCTGCTCACCGATCCGCGCCGGCTCGCCCAGCGCAACGCCCACCTCGGCGCGGGAGGACTGCGCGAGGCGCTGCGCGCCATCGTCAGCGACCCCGCCCCGCAGGAGCTCGGCGACCTCGACGAGGAGCGCGCCGCGCAGTGGCGGGGGTTCCTCGCCGAGCTGTGGTCGGCGCACGCCGACGAGGTGCGCGCCGAGCTCGACGCGCTGTTCGCCGACCCGGACGACGAGCACGCGCTCAAGCAGACCCGCAAGCTGCTCATCGAGCGTCTGCATTGGACGATCGTCGCGTGCGAGCTGCCGTTCGTGGCGACGGTGAAGCCGGGGGCCGACACCGATGGCGGCGGGGAGCCCGCGACCCCGCCCCCGCCCGAGCTGACCGACCAGGTGCGCCGCTACCGCGTCGGCCGGGAACGGCTGCCGGACCTAGGCGAGAAGCGGATCGCGGCGCTGGCGACCAGGTTCGGGCTGCTGGCCTACCGGGCGGTGCGACCCGACGGGACCGGTGTCCTGGACAGGCTTGGCCGGTTGGCGCTGACGCTGGTCAAGCCGTTGCTGCTGGCGGTGCTGCTCGCCTTCGCCGCACCCAGGCGCGTTTCGCTCGTCGCGTTCGTCGCCGCCTCGGCGGTGATGTTCACCGGGTACGGGCCGACCGTGCCGGGCTTGCAGCTCCTGTCGAACGACCAGGCGGAGAGCGCCTTCCAGACGACGATCTCGTGGTGTTCGCCGCCGGACGAGACCGGAGCCGCCGCCGCGTGCGCGGTGCGGGACCTCTCAGGCTGTCCGCTCGCCGACTACGGCGGAGCCCCGTGCGGGGAGGAGCCGGCGGCGGCAGGCGCGCCGAACTGGTTCGGGCTCGCCGACTTCAGCGGGACCTCTTTCGGCGTCGGCGTGCTGTGGGCGATGCTGCTGACGATCCTGTTCGCGGTGTGGCTGGGCCGGGCGCTGATGGGACATGCCAGCGGGCTGGCCCGGTGGCTGCCCGCGCTGTTCATCACCGCGGTGCTGCTCGGAGCGGAGGGATGGCTGTGGAGCACCGGCTTCCGGCTCACCGCGCTCGGCCTGGTGCTGGTCGCCGCCGTGCTGACCTGGCCCGCGACCCTGGCTTACCGCACCACGGCCCGGATCGCGGCGGTGGCGGTCACGGCGGTGGTGTTCGCCGCGACGCTGGCGTGGGTCGCCGACGCGCCGCCCGAGGGCGGCTGGATCCTGGCGGCCATCGCCCTGACCGGCTACGCGCACGTGCTCCTGCTGGCCACCGTCGATCTGCTACGACCGCGGCCCCGTCCGAGCGGATAGCGCGCTCACCGTCCGGGGCCCGGTCCCGTCGTCGATCGCGTTCCGGGCGTGCCCGGTCGGCGCGACGGGGGTGCTGCCCGCGGCCATCGGCCGTACCGTGTTGGCGGATAGATGATCTCGGCGTGGAGTAGCCTGGGAGAGGACAATCGGCAGGAATCGGACCTGCCGGAACCACTCGACGAACCACTCGGCCGGTGCCTTCCGGCGCCGGACGACGAACCCCTGCCGCAGGCGGACGCACGTCCGCGTCGCGCGGCAGCGAGCCTACGGAGGTGTCCGCGGTGTCCAACCCGTTTACCGGCCCCGGTCGGCAGTCGGCGGGTACACCGAGTCTGCCGACGCCGCCGACCGGCTGGCCGATCGGCTCCTACGGAACGTACGAGGAGGCCCAGCGCGCCGTCGACCACCTGGCCGAAAGCGACTTCCCGGTGCAGGAGGTGACCATCGTCGGCGTCGACCTGATGCTCGTCGAGCGGGTCACCGGCCGGCTGAGCTGGGGCCGGGTGCTGGGCGGGGGCGCCGCGTCGGGAGCGTGGTTCGGTCTCTTCGTGGGACTCATCCTGGGCATGTTCACCCCGCAGGGCAGCTGGCTCGGCCCGGTGCTGGTCGGCCTGGGCACCGGTGTGGTGTTCGGGCTCGTCTTCGCCGCGGTCGGCTACGCCTCCACGCGCGGCCGACGCGACTTCTCCTCCGCCAGCCAGCTCGTCGCGGGCCGCTACGACGTCCTCGCGCAGCCCAAGCACGCCGAGGAGGGCCGCAACCTGCTCGCCAAGCTCGCCATGCGCCCGCCGTCGGCGCAGTGAGCCCGAGGCGGGCGCCCGCCTCCCGTCAGCGCTGAAGCGACCCCGGTCCGGTGCGGCCGGGGTCGTCGCGTATGCGCGCTCTGGGGGCGGCCCGCGCCGCTCGGCTGACCAACCGACCCACGCCGGGGTGCGTGACTGACGTCCGAGCGCGCACAGCCGCCCCGGACCGCACGGACACGACTGACCAGGCCAGACGCTCCCGCGCCCGTCCGAGTGCGCACCGCGCGCGACCTGCGGGGCGCACACTGGAGGGCACGGTCGCGCGAGTCGTCAGAGCACCTCGCCCGCCAGGGCGCCGGCCCGCAGCGCACCACGACCGTCCGAGCCGCCTCCGCGCGGCGGCGACGGAGCCGGCGTGTCCGGAGCAGTCTTCGAACCGCCGAACGGACCATCGGCTTCGCCGGCGTCCGCGCGCCGCGGCGGCCGCCGCGGCGTGGTCGTTCACGGGTTGGCAACAAGGCTTGCCTTGATCGATCTACCGACCTACGTTTCACCCACCGCACCCGGTGTGCCCAGGCGCGGTGGTGGCAGCGCAAGGAGGCGCCGGACACCGTGCGCCCTCCTGTGCGGTCGGAGGAGATCAGACTGGAGGGCCACGACGTGAGACCTCGCGGTGGCGGGACCAGGCGGCGGAGGCGGCTGACGGCCGCGCTCGGGGCGTCCCTGGCATGTGCTTCGGCGCTGACGGCGTGCGCGCCGGCGTCGAGCGCGAACACGGTGAACCTGTACTACGCCCCCGAAGAGAACCTGCAGACGGTCGTCGACCGCTGCAACGCCCAGTCCCAGGGCCGGTACCACATCGTCTACAACAAGCTCCCGCGCGAGGCCGACGGCCAGCGGGAGCAGATGGTGCGGCGGCTCGCGGCGCAGGACCCGGGCATGGACGTCCTCGGGCTGGACGTGACGTGGACCGGTGAGTTCGCCGAGGCGAACTGGATCCGGGAGTGGACCGGGCGCAACAAGGAGGAGGCCGAGCGCGGCACGCTGGAGGGCCCGCTGGAGACGGCCCGCTCCGGCGGCAAGCTCTACGCCGCGCCGAAGAACACCAACGTGCAGCTGCTGTGGTACCGGGCCGACCTGGTGGACAAGCCGCCCGCGACCTGGGACGAGATGATCGCCGAGTCGCAGCGGCTCAAGCGCGAGGGCAAGCCGTACTGGATCTCGTTCAGCGGTGCCCAGTTCGAGGGCCTGTTCGTGCACTTCAACACGCTGGTGGAGTCCGCGGGCGGGCACATCGTCTCCGCTGACGGCAAGCGCGCCGAGATCGACGCGGGCGCGGTGCGGGCGCTGGAGGTGCTGCGCGACTTCGGCCGCGCCGGGGTGACCAGCCCGGCGATGAACAACGCCAAGCAGGACGACGTCCGCATGGAGTTCGAGAACGGCGAGGCGGCGTTCCAGCTCAACTGGCCGTTCGTCTACCCCTCCATGCAGGAGGACAAGCCGGAGCTGGCCCAGAAGGTCAAGTGGGCGCGGCTGCCAGGTGTGACGCCTGGCGTGCCGAGCAAGTCGACCATCGGCGGCTACAACCTCGCGGTCAGCCAGTACTCGACCAAGCCGGACCTGGCCTTCGAGGCGGCGCTGTGCATGCGCAACCCGGAGAACCAGAAGTTCTCCGCGATCAACGACGGTGTCCCGCCGACGATCGAGTCGGTCTACCAGGACCCGGCGATGGACGCGGAGTACCCGATGAAGGAGACGATCCTGGAGGGGCTCAAGGACCCGGGCGTGCGGCCGGTGACCCCGGCGGCGCAGAACCTCTCGACCGTGCTCACCAACCTGCTGGCCCCGGTCGCGGCCATCGACCCGCCGAAGACGGCCGAGAAGATGCGCACCGAGGTGCAGAACGCACTGGACTCCAAGGGCGTGATGCCGTGATGGTGTCTACCAGGAGAGCGGACCCCGCCGCTGACATTCGGGAAGGCGGGGCGATCAGCGAGGGCAAGAAGGCCGAACGCCGGCTCGGCTGGCTGCTGTGCGCGCCGGCGGCGTTGGTCATGGTCGCGGTGACCGGCTGGCCGATCCTGTACGCGGTGTGGCTGTCGTTCCAGCGCTTCGACCTGAAGTACCCGGACCAGCGGGAGTTCGTCGGGCTGGAGAACTACGTCACCGTGCTGACCAACGGCTACTGGTGGACCGCGTTCTGGGTGACGTTGCTGATCACCGTGGTGTCGGTGGCGATCGAGTTCGTGCTCGGCATGGGCCTGGCGTTGATCATGCACCGCGCGCTGGTCGGGCGCGGCCTGGTGCGCACGGTCAGCCTGATCCCGTACGGCATCGTCACGGTGGTCGCCGCGTTCAGCTGGCGCTACGCCTGGACCCCGGACACCGGGTACCTGGCGAACCTGTTCGCCCCGGAGTCCGCGCCGCTGACCGACCGCGCGGGTTCGCTGGCGATCATCATCCTGGCCGAGATCTGGAAGACCACGCCGTTCATGGCGCTGCTGCTGATGGCCGGCCTGGCGCTGGTGCCCGACGACCTGCTCAAGGCCGCCGCGATGGACGGCGCCGGGCCGTGGCAGCGGTTCGTCAAGGTGATGCTGCCGGTGATGAAGCCGGCGATCCTGGTCGCGCTGCTGTTCCGCACCCTCGACGCGTTCCGCGTCTTCGACAACATCGTGGTGCTGACATCGGGCTCGCAGGACACCTCGTCGGTGTCGGTGCTGGCCTACAACAACCTGATCAAGGGCCTCAACCTCGGTATCGGATCCACCATGTCGGTGCTGATCTTCATCGCGGTGGCGCTGATCGCGTTCCTGTTCGTGAAGCTGTTCGGCGCCGCCGCGCCCGGCGGCGATGACAAGGGGAGGCCCTGATGGCCGGCGTGGGCGGGGCCGAGACCCCGGGGCGCAAAGCCGGGTGGACGGTGCTCAACATCGTCGTCGTGATCTACGCACTGCTTCCGGTGCTGTGGATCCTGTCGCTGTCGTTCAAGACGCCGGCGACCCTGGGCGACGGCAGTCTGATCCCGCGCGAGTGGACGCTGGAGAACTACGCGGCGATCTTTTCCACCACCGAGTTCACCCGGGCACTGCTGAACTCGATCGGCATCGCGCTGATCGCCACCGCGATCGCCGTGGTGCTGGGCACGATGGCCGCCTACGCCATCGCCCGGCTGGAGTTCCCCGGCAAGCGGCTGCTGGTCGGCGTCTCGCTGCTGATCGCGATGTTCCCGCAGGTGTCGCTGGTCTCGCCGCTGTTCGAGATCGAGCGCACACTCGGGCTGTTCGACTCCTGGACCGGCCTGATCCTGCCCTACATCACGTTCTCGCTGCCGCTGGCGATCTACACGCTGTCGGCGTTCTTCCGCGAGATCCCGTGGGAGCTGGAGAAGGCCGCCAAGATGGACGGCGCGACCCCCGGCCAGGCGTTCGCCAAGGTGATCGCCCCGCTGGCGGCGCCCGGGGTGTTCACCACCGCCATCCTGGTGTTCATCTTCTGCTGGAACGACTTCCTGTTCGCCATCTCGCTGACCTCGACGGAGAACTCCCGCACCGTGCCGGTCGCGCTGCAGTTCTTCACCGGTGACTCGCAGTTCGAGGATCCCACCGGATCGATCTCGGCGGCGGCCGTGGTGATCACCATCCCGATCATCGTGTTCGTGTTGTTCTTCCAGCGTCGCATCGTCTCGGGGCTGACCTCGGGCGCAGTGAAGGGGTAAGTGAAGTGGCCGAGATCGTTCTGGACAAGGTGACCAAGCGCTACCCGGACGGGGCGCTCGCGGTGGACTCGGTGGACCTGGAGATCGCCGACGGGGAGTTCGTGATCCTCGTGGGGCCCTCGGGCTGCGGCAAGTCCACCACGCTGAACATGATCGCCGGGCTGGAGGACATCAGCTCCGGCGAGCTGCGCATCGGCGGCGAGCGGATGAACGACCGCGCGCCGAAGGACCGCGACATCGCCATGGTGTTCCAGTCCTACGCGCTCTACCCGCACATGTCGGTGTTCGAGAACATGGCGTTCCCGCTGCGGCTGGCCAAGGTGGGCGACGCCGAGGTGCGCTCGAAGGTCGAGGAGGCCGCCAAGGTCCTGGACCTGACCCAGCACCTGTCCCGCAAGCCCGCCAACCTCTCCGGCGGGCAGCGGCAGCGGGTGGCCATGGGGCGGGCGATCGTGCGCAGCCCCAAGGCGTTCCTGATGGACGAGCCGCTGTCCAACCTGGACGCCAAGCTGCGCGTGCAGATGCGGACCTCGGTGTCGAAGCTGCAGAAGCGGCTGGGCACCACCACGGTCTACGTCACCCACGACCAGACCGAGGCGATGACCCTCGGCGACCGGGTCGTGGTGCTGCGCGGCGGGGTCGTGCAGCAGATCGGCGCGCCGCAGCACCTCTACGAGCACCCGGCGAACCTGTTCGTCGCGGGGTTCATCGGCTCGCCCGCGATGAACTTCCTGCCCGCCGAGGTCGCGGAGAGCTCGGTGCGCTGCGCGCTCGGCGACCTGCCGCTGACCGACCGGATCCGCCGGGCGCTGGAGTCGGCCGACGCGCCGCGGGAGCTGATCCTGGGCATCCGCCCGGAGCACTTCGAGGACGCCGCGCTGGTCGACGACGCCCTGCAGCGCTCCGGCGCGACCTTCACCGAGGAGGTGGAGGTCGTGGAGGAGATGGGTTCGGACAAGTACGTCTACTTCACCCTGCGCGGCGGGCGGGCCAGCAGCGCGGAGCTGGAGGAGCTGGCAGCCGACGCGGGCACCGCCGAGGTGCCCAGCGACGACGGGCACCTGGTCACCCGGCTCTCGGTGGAGTCGGGGGCGCGGGAGAACCAGCAGGTGACGGTGTGGTTCGACCCGGAGAAGCTGCACCTGTTCGACCCGTCGACGGGCCGCATCCTGACGTGAGCGCGGGACGAGGGGCCGGGGGAACGTGCCCGGCCCCTCGTTCGACGGTGGGAACGTGCAGACGCTGCCCGTCTGTCCGGCCGGTCAGCTCGGCCGGGCGAGCACCTGCGTCCAGTAGTGCGTGAACCGGGTGCCGTCGCCTTGCGCGTGGCCGGCACCGAGCTCGGTGAAGCCTGCGTCGAGGATGTTGCCGCTGTGCTCGGGACTGCGCATCCACTGCCGGAACGTCGACTCCGCATCGCCCGTGCCCGCCGAGAGGTTCTCGGCGAGCTCGGCGAGGACGTAGCCGGCGGCCTTCGCCCGGTCGACGGGGTCGCTGCCGTCGCTGCCGGTGTGGGACACGAAGTCCCGCGCGGCCATGTCCGCGCTGTGCGCCGCCGCGGCGCGGTTCAGCGCGTCGCTGATCCGCAACGGCGGCAGACCGGCTTCGGAGCGGGCCTGGTTGGTCAGTTCGAGGATGCGTTCGGCGTCGGTCCGCGACCCGGGTGCCTCCGGGGCATCCCCGGCCCGCGGCGGCTCTTCGGCTGCGGGGTCGTTTCCGGGGCGTCGCCCGGCTTCCGGGGCGACAAGACCGAACATCCGCGCGGCGCTGCGCAGAACTCCCATGCGACGTACCCTCCCGACCTCGTCCAGCGGCTCCGCGTGCAGTTGTACCGCAGCGGCCGCCGACACTTTCGGGTCCATAGTGGAGGGAACGGGGAGTGGCCGGACACCGCACCACGGGCCCGGACCGGTGGCGGGCCGGTGGTGCGGTGCGGTCACATCTGGTTGGCGATGATCACGAACAGGGTGATGATCCACCCCATGATCAGTGCGGAAAGGACGGCGAGCTTGTTGGTGACCAAGCGGGTCATGGCGGGTTTCCTCCCAGCGTGAGAAACGAAGATCTACGGATTTCGTTCGACTCACGATGTGGCCCGCGGTGCCGGCCCGGGGCGTCAGCGCGCGGCTGCGGCGCGCGGCGCGGCGGGGACCGCGTCCCACATCGCACCGGGTTTTCGCTCGATCCACGCGGTGTGCCGGAACCGCTGCTCGAGGAGGACCCGGTGCGCGCCGGGACTTCGCCGAGCGGTCAGGTCGCCGAGGACGGGAAGCCGCCCGTGGTCGGCTCGTGCAGAGCGCGTCGCCGTGAGACGCATGGCTTCCTCCTCACCTGCCGTTGTCCGATACCCGGTGCGCCGGGCGGTTTGCGAACGGCGGAACTCGCTACGGCGACCGCCGGTGCGATGAGTGACCCCGGTGGTGATGTCGTCCGCTGGGGCGGAATCGTTACACCCCATGATCATCACAACCACTTGTTCCGCCGGAAGATCTTGAACAGCACGACGCAGGCCGACATCATGACCAGCAGCGTCGCCGGATACCCGAACGTCCACCGGGTCTCGGGCATCACGTCGAAGTTCATCCCGTAGATCCCGGCGATCATCGTCGGCGTCGAGATGATCGCCACCCACGCCGAGATCTTGCGCATGTCGGTGTTCTGCTGGAGCGTGATCTTGGCCAGCGTCGCGTCGACCAGCGTGGTGAGCAGCTCGTCGAAGGACGCCACCCGCTCGGAGACGGTGGCCAGGTGGTCGTCGACGTTGCGGAAGTAGGAGCGGACCTCCTCCGGCACCATCGGCGTGTAGCCCTCCGCCAGCCGCTGCAACGGTTTGGCCAGCGGCATCACCGACCGGCGGAGCTCCATCACCTCGCGCTTCATCAGGTAGATCTGCTCGGCGTCGATCTTGGTCCGGGGCGCGAAGACCTCGGCCTCCATCTCGTCGATGTCGTCCTGGATGGCGTCGGTGACCTCGAGGTAGGTGTCCACCACGTGGTCGGCGATGCCGTGCAGCACCGCCGACGGCCCGAGCGCGAGCTGCTCCGGGTCCTGTTCGAGCTGGTGGCGGACCTGCGCGAGGCCCGCGTGCTTGCCGTGCCGGACCGTGATGACGAAGTCGCGGCCGACGAAGGCCATCAGCTCGCCGCTCTCCACGATCTCGCTGTTGGCCGACAGCGTCTCGTTGGCGATGTAGCGGACCGTCTTGAGCACCATGAACAGCGTGTTGTCGTAGCGCTCCAGCTTGGGCCGCTGGTGGGCGTGCACGGCGTCCTCGACGGCGAGCTCGTGCAGACCGAAGGTCTCGGCCAGGCCGTTGATCTGCTCCTCGCTGGGCTCGTGCAGGCCGATCCAGACGAACCCGGAGCCGCGGCGGCGCACTTCGTCGATCGCATCGGTGTGGGTCCAGGACCCCTCCAGGCGCTCACCGTCGACGTAGATGGCGCAGTCGACGACGTAGGCCGACACCGGTGTGGGGAGGCGCTGCGCGGGACGGGTGCCGCCGTTGCGGCGGTTGCGAAGGCCGAGCGAGGACAGGCTGGGCATGGGCGGACCTCCAGGAACGCTGGTACCGGGAAAGCAGGGTCGAGAAACCGCTCGCGCATCCCGGCCGGCACATCGAGGTCCACCGTGTGGCGTGGACTCCGGGGAAGTTCGCCTACCGGCTGGTCCTCCAGGCGGGGATGCGGTTGGTACTGCACGGAAGTGCGCTGTCAGAACTGCTGTTCAACGATCCCTCACCTCCCGGAACTCGACCACCGTCGCGGTGGGTTGGTCAGCCGACGGACAAGAATACTCCCCACGTCCACGGACGGCGCAACGGATGGCCTCGGGGGTCACAGCCCGCAGTCGAAACGGGTGAATTATCCGCCTTGCGGAGAAACGCTCACGACTACCAGCGGGTACGTGACGAAACCCCGGGTGGCCGCCGCGGGCAGGGCGACCGGCCGCCTCAATTCAGGTGTCACCGTCGCGAGGTAGGCAGCCCCAGCTTCGCAGGACGTCGGCGAGCCCCTCCGTGAGCGCGTTTTCCCGCTCCAGTGTGGCGAAAGTCGCACTGTCCGTCCAGCGGGCGTCCGCAGCGTCGTCACCAGCGGAAAGCGACGACCCACTACTCCAGCAGGAGTAGTCGAGGATCTCGAAGGTGCCATTCGGTGCGGGCCGCAGCACACGGCCCACGAGATCGCCGACAGTGACGGAGAGTCCCGTTTCCTCCAGGACTTCGCGGTGTACCGCCATCTGGTCGGTTTCCCCGGGCTCGACCTTGCCGCCCGGCAGCGACCACTTGCCCCGACCCGGCTCACGGGCACGTTTGACCAGCAGCAACCGGCCTTGTGGGTCGTGGATCACAGCGCCGACGCAACGGATCACGTGGCTCTCCTATACGATCATCGACACGGAGGGTAGCCGGAGTGAGGCTGCCCGCGAACGACTGACCCAAGTGCGGTACAAAGCTGCCGTAAGACGGCCGCGTGCGGTACAACGGATCAGCAGGCGCCATCGGCTACTAACGGGCATTTCGGACGGGGTGCGTCACAGTGAACATGAAGAAAATCCTGACCTGGGCCGGGATCGCGTTCCTCCTGTTCTTCTTGATCTCAGCGCCGGCTCAGGCCAGCGCGACCGTAACCGGAATCCTCGACAGCCTTCGCGGGGCTGCGGAGTCGGTCATCACGTTCATGCAGAACCTCTTCCAGTAAACCGCGAGCCGCGGGAGGCGGTTGCCGTGTTCGCTCCGAAGGATCCCGACGAGTACCTGCTCGAGTCCGAGCGACGGGTCATCCGGGTTCGCCGTCATTGGGCGTTCCTGGTGTGGGACCTCTTCGAGGCGTTCGGGCTGCTCGCCGGACTGGTGATGGTCTCGTACCTGCTACCGGGCGGCAGCACGCTGCCGGTGAACGTCCTGTGGTACGCGGGTCTGATCGTGCTGCTGCGCTTCACGTACCAGATCCTCAGCTGGTACGTGGAGCGCATCGTCGTGACCGACAAGAGGTTCCTCATCACCACCGGTGTCTTCGACATCAACGTGGCGATGATGCCGATCACCAAGGTCACCGACCTCACGTTCCGGCGGACGCTGCTGGGCCGCATGCTCGGCTACGGCACCCTGATCGTCGAGTCCGCCGGTCAGATCCAGGCGCTCAACCGCATCGAGTACGTGCCGAACCCGGACCGCGTCGAGGAGGCCATCTCCGGCCTGGTCTTCGGCGACAAGAAGGCCCAGCAGGACCGGTTCTCGATGCTAAAGGCCAGGCGCGCCGCCGTCGGCAGGCGCAAGGCCAAGCTCTAGAGTCCCGCGGGCGGGACAACGGCCCCGCCCGGCAGGGGTGCGCGGCGCTCCGGGGCCATCGGCCACACTGATGGGTGTGCGAATCGACCTGCACACGCATTCAACCGAGTCCGACGGCACCGACACGCCGTCGGAACTGGTCGCCACGGCGATCGCCGCCGGGCTCGACGTCATCGCCCTCACCGATCACGACACCACCGCGGGGTGGGCCGAGGCGGAGCGGGCGGTGCGGGAGCACCGCGGGCCGGGCCGTCTGCGGGTCGTTCCCGGCGCCGAGCTCTCCTGCGCCTGCCCGGACGGCAACGGGCGCACCATCACCGTGCACCTGCTCGCCTACCTCTTCGACCCGCGCTCCACCGCGCTGGCGGAGGAGCAGTCGCGGCTGCGCGCCGAGCGGCGGGTGCGGCTGCGCGCGATGGCGCAGCGGATGGCCGACGACGGCTTCCCCGTCGATCCCGACGAGCTGATGGCGGGTCTGCCGCCGGACTCACCGGGCGGGCGCCCGCACCTGGCCAGGGCGCTGGTCCGCGCGGGCACCGTCGCCAGCGTCGACGAGGCGTTCGCCCGGTACCTGGGCGGCCGGGGCAGCTACTACCTCCCGCGCACCGACACACCGGTGCACCGCGCGATCGACATGATCACCGAAGCCGGCGGCGTGACCGTGCTGGCGCACCCGTTCGCCGCCGCGCGGGGACCGATGGTGTCCGCCGAGGTCATCGCGGAGCTGGCCGGACACGGGCTCGGCGGCGTCGAGATCGACCATCCCGACCACGATCCCCAGGTGCGGGACCGGCTGCGGGCGCTGGCCGCCGAGCTGGACCTGGTGCCGACCGGCAGCAGCGACTACCACGGCACCAACAAGACGATCGCGATCGGCCAGGAGACCACCGCGCCGGAGTCGCTGGACCGACTGGCGCAGCGGTGCACCGGGAGCAAGATCATCGGGTGATCCGCCGGTCGGCGGGCCAGTTCCCGGCAATGGCCGCGAACTGCGTACTGTGGTGAGCGTGCAGGGGCAGCTCGGACTTGAAGGCATCCCCACCAAGCTGGTGCGCGTCACGCCGGCTCGGTTGGCGAACTGGGCGCAGTGCCCGCGCAAGTACCGCATGACCTACCTCGACCGGCCGACGCCTCCGCGTGCCGGGGCCTGGGCGCACAGCACCCTGGGCGCGGTCGTGCACAACGTGCTCCGCGCGTTCTTCGAGCTGCGTCCGGGCAAGCGCACCCCGGAGCAGGTTCCCGTCCTGCTGCGCCGCTACTGGAAGAGCGACGGCTTCGCCGACGCCGAGCAGGTCGCGCGCCACCGCCGCCGGGCGCAGGAGTGGCTGACCTCCTACGTCGAGGGGCTCGATCCCGACGCCGCCCCGGTCGCGGTGGAGCGGTGGGTCTCGGCGCCGATGGGCTCGATCATCGCGGAGGGCCGGGTGGACCGGCTCGACGAGCGCGGCGGCGAGCTCGTCGTGGTCGACTACAAGACCGGGCGGCACGCCCTCGGCGTCGACGACGCCCGCGACTCCCTCGCGCTCGCGCTCTACGCGCTGGCGGCGCGCAAGAGCCTGCACCGGCCGTGCCGCCGCGTCGAGCTGCACCACCTGCCCACCGGGCAGGTCGCGGGCTGGGAGCACACCGAAGGCACGCTGCGCGCGCACCTCGACCGCGCCGAATCCCTGGCCGCCGGCCTGCAGGACGCGACCGACGCGTTCGTCGCCGGCGGCGACGACGCGGCCTTCCCGGCGGTGACCGGCAGGCACTGCTCGTGGTGCGACTTCCGCGCGCACTGCCCGGAAGGCAAGCAGGCGGCTCCCGACGTCGCGCCGTGGGCGTCGCTGGGGGAGTGACCGTGCGACCGAACGAACCGAGGCGCGACGCCCGTCCACCGATGCCGCCCCCTCCGCGCCGCACCGATGCCCGGACGAAGCCGCGGATGCGCCCTCCGCTGCCCGAGCAGGAGGCCGAGGAGCTGCGGGCCTGGCGCGACCACGCCGCGCGTTCCGGCGGACGGCACGCGCGCAGGTCGCGGCCGACGCGGTCGGGCACCGCCGCGCGCGGCGTTTCCGGTGCGCTGGCAACGGGTCTGCTCGTGCTGTCGCTGTTCCTGGTAGGCGTGCAGTACTGGGCGACCAGCATCGGCCAGCAGGGACCGGGCGTCGGCGTGGTGGTCGGGCACTTCGTGGCATCGGCGCTGGCGCTGGTGTTGCAGGCCGTCGCGGACCGGCGGCGTGATCTGACCGGAGGTCTGGCGACCGCGGGCGCCTATGTCGTCGCGCTCGGCGCGCTGTGGTTCTGGTGGTGGGTCTGACCGGGTCGCTGCCGCGGGCCCGGATGCGCTGACCCGCGCAAACGTTGCTCAACAGCGCTTTCGCGGCGCGAAGTTTCGGTATTCTCGATCACATGGTCACCCGTGCCCCGGGGCTCCGGGAGCGCAAGAAGCTGCACACGCGCCAGGCCCTGAGCTGGGCCGCGGTACGGCTCGCGGTGGAGCGCGGGCTGGAGAACGTGCTGGTTGACGACATCGCGGCGGCGGCAGGGGTTTCGGCTCGTACGTTCAACAACTACTTCTCCAGCAAGGCGGAGGCGATCGCGGCACGGCACCTGGACCGGTCGCGGCGGGCGGTCGCGGAGTTCCGCGCCAGGCCCCGGGAAGAGGCGCTGTGGACGGCGATCAGCCACGCGGTGCTCTCGCAGTACGCCGGCGACCCCTCCGGTTCGACACCGGACTGGGTCGCCGGGGTCCGGCTGATGATCAGCGAACCCGCGCTGCGCGGGGAGTTCCTGCGCGCCGAGACGCTGGCCGAGGAGGAGTTCGCGGAGGTGGTCGGGGAACGGACCGGCACCGACCCCGGGTGGGACCTCTACCCGCGGCTGGTTGCGGCCGCCGTGGGCGCGGCGGGCCGGGTGGCGATCCACCGCTGGCTGAGCGTGAACCCGCCCGGCCTGCTGGAACCGCTGCTCAGCAACGCATTGGACCAGATAGCCGCTGGTCTTCCTGATCCGTCTGCCAGCAGTGCGGCGCCGCCGAGGACGGACTGAGCCGGGGCTGGCGCTGAGCCCGGCCGTGTCGAGGGTCGAGCGGGGCCGGCCGCTCGGCGGACGATAGTCCGATGTGGACAGAACACAGTCGACCGCGGTCCGGTCAGCGCAGCGCGACCAGCGTCTCGCCGCGCTGCTCGACGAGCACGTCACCCGCCGAGTCGAGCCCCACCGGACCGGCGTAGCCCTGCCGGTCGACGGGGATGACCCGCTCCCGCGCGCCGGTCGCCGGGTCGAGCACGGCGAGCCCGTCCCGCACCGGCACCAGCAGCTTGCCGCCGACGACGGTGCCCGGCCCGAGGGTGTCCGGCGCGGTCCACAGCGGGGTGAGGTCGTCCGGGTGCAGTGCGACGGTGTCGGTGCCGGTGAACCAGTAGACCTGGCCGTCGCGGGTGGTGGCTTCGATCCGCGAGTTCGCGGTGGTGTCCCGCGGTCCGATCCGGACCGGGAAGGACCCGACCACGGCGGCGTTGCCGTCGTAGACGAGCAGTTGCGAGCGGTCGGGCGCGAGCACGGCGGCGTGGTCCTTGGAGACGGCGACCACGCTCGCGCCGGGCAGGCCCAGGCCGGTGCTGAACAGCTCCTCGGGCTTCTCGTCGTCCTCCGGCTTGGTCTTGAGCAGCGTGATCCGGCCGCCGGGTTCGCCGGGGCACTCCTCGACCAGGCCGAACCGCTGGTCTCCGACGGCGACCGAACCGTACTGGCAGTCCGGGCGCTTGAGGTTGTTGTCCGGGTTCTTCATCGCGGGCGGGATGCCGTACTGCTGGGTGCGGACCAGGTCCGAGCGCCAGCTCTCCACGGCCCTGCGGCCGCTCGCGGTGACGTAGGTTCCGTCGGAGAGCAGCCGGGTGCCGAACTCGGCGTCGCCGTTGCGCTGCGGCCCGCGCACGCCGTTCGAGCCGCGCAGCGACGTCACTTCGCTGCAGTTGTGGTCCTTGCGGTAGACCGCGATCGCCCGCTTCCACGACTCGCCGACCGTGCACAGCGGGATGTCCCTGGCGTAGCGCCAGCGGACCTGGCCGGTGGCCGGATCGCGGCCGACGACCTCGTTGCCCCCGGCGGTCACGACGGCCGGTCCCGCCACCACGGGCACCGGGGTGGCCGGGCTCGGCTCCCGCCACGCCTCGCGCAGCGACTCGGGTACCCGCACCGACTCCGGGTCGGGCAGGTCCGGGGCGGACTGGGCGGCGGGTTCGGAGATGGTGGCGCGGGCGTCGCTTCCCGCCCACACCACGACGGAGGCCGCCAGCACGGCCACGGCGATCAGCACGACTGCGGCGAGGTCGGCTTTCGTCCGCCGTTCCGGCCGTACCACTGCGACTCCCCGCTCAGTCCGCTGACTCTGGCGCTCTCGAGCTTAGCCGCCGATCGGGCGACGCCCGGTCTCCCCGCCCGCCGCCGTCGGCAGGGCTGCTCGGCCGGTGGGCGGGGCGTCCGCGCCGCCCCGGCCCGAGACGGGCCGGCTCCTCCGGAACCGACCCGGGACGCGGGCCGGCCCTCCGGGCCGACCCCGCCACCTCACGCCTCGGCGGCCCCGGCTTCGCCGGCGCCCTCGCCGGAACGCCGCCTGCGGCGGCGCCGGCGCGGCCGCTCGCCGCCGCCGTCCGCGCCGCCGTCACCGGCGGCCGGCGCGGTCGCGTCGGCCTTCGCCTCCGCAGGCTGCGCCGCGGCGTCCACGCCGCCGCGGGTCCGGCGGCGCTGGCGCCTGCCCGCCGGACGGGTCTCGCCGTCGCCCTCGGCGCTCTTGCCTTCGCCTCCGCCGCGGGTGCGGCGGCGCGGCTTGCTGCGCGGCTTGCGCTTGGCGTCCTCGTCCGGTTCGGCGGCCAGCCCGGCGCGGGTCCGCTTGGACAGCGGCAGCCTGCCGGTGGCGTCGGACGGGATGTCGAGGTCGGCGAACAGGTGCGCCGAGGTCGAGTAGGTCTCGACCGGCTCGGGCTTGTCCAGGCCGAGCGTGTCGCTGATCATCTTCCAGCGCGGTTCCTCGTCCCAGTCGACGAGCGTGATCGCCACGCCTTCCCGGCCCGCGCGACCGGTGCGGCCGATGCGGTGCACGTAGGTCTTCTCGTCGTCCGGGCACTGCAGGTTGACCACGTGCGTGACGCCGCCGACGTCGATGCCGCGGGCGGCGACGTCGGTGGCGACCAGGATGTCGACCTTGCCGGAGCGGAACGCGCGCAGTGCCTGCTCGCGGGCGCCCTGGCCGAGGTCGCCGTGCACCGCGGCGGCGGCGAAGCCGCGCTCGGTGAGCTCGTCGGAGAGCTTCTGCGCGGTGCGCTTGGTCCGGGTGAAGATCATCGACAGGCCGCGGCCGTTGGCCTGCATCGCCCGCGCGATCAGCTCGGTCTTGTCCATCGCGTGCGCGCGGTAGACGAACTGCTTGGTGCGCTCGTGGATGGCACCGGCGTCGGCCTGCTCGGCGCGGATGTGGGTCGGCTGGCGCAGGAACGTCCTGGCCAGCGTGATGATCGGGCCGGGCATGGTGGCCGAGAACAGCATCGTCTGGCGCTGCTCGGGGACCATGTGCAGGATGCGCTCGATGTCGGGCAGGAAGCCCAGGTCGAGCATCTCGTCGGCCTCGTCGAGCACCAGCGCGCGGACCTTGCCCAGCACCAGGTGCTGCTGCTCGGCCAGGTCGAGCAGCCGGCCCGGGGTGCCGATCACCAGGTCGACGCCGCTGCGCAGCGCCTCGATCTGCTGCTCGTAGGGGCGGCCGCCGTAGACGGCGAGGGTGCGGATGCCCAGGTGCTTGCCCGCGTCGGTGAGGTCGCGCGCGACCTGCACGCACAGTTCGCGGGTGGGCACGACCACCAGCGCCTGCGGGGTGCCGTCACCGGGCACCTGGAGGCGGTGCAGCACCGGCACGCCGAAGCCGAGCGTCTTGCCGGTGCCGGTGCGGGCCTGGCCGATCAGGTCCTCCCCGCGCAACGCCAGCGGCAGGGTCAGCTCCTGGATGGCGAAGGTGTGCTCGATGCCCGCCTCGCCCAGCGCCCGGACGATCTCCGGGTTCACGTCCAGTTCGGCGAAGGTCGGCGTGTCCGGCGTGGCCGGGGCCTCGGCGTGCAGCGGCGGCGCGGTGTCGACGTCGAAGTCGGACGCCGCGGTGGTGCTGTGCTCGAAATCGTGAGCTGTCTTCGATTTTTCCTCGGGGCCGTCGGTGGCCCGTTCATTGCTGAGCGTCAGTGTGATCGCCTCTCTCGGTACCTGCGCGCCTGCGCCCCGCCTCGGGCCGATCCGTCGTGACGGCCTCCCGGCCCGGCGACCGCCGGATGTCCGGGGCCGTGCTCTGAGCCGTGGTCGCACCGCCCGTGTCCACCAGACCTGCGTCTGGCGGGGCTGTGCCCTTCCGGCTCGTGCTCACTGACGTGATGGTGCGCGCCTTCGTTCGATCAGCGGCGTGATCCGCTGTCAGGTTTCTCCAGCCAGGCGTCACAGCGCGGGAACCTGCGAGTCGGCGGGCCCGCCGGGCTCACCGGCCGCCCCGCACTCGGGCTGCGTACGCGCTGGCAGCGGTGGTTCCCGGACCGTCTTGGAGGTCAGGCCGGACGCCTGGACCGCGGGTCTGGCGGGCCCCGGCCCCCGAAGCGGGATCGCGGGAGGAACCGCACCGCATGACACCATGCGGTCCCAGGATACCTGCTCGCGCCACAGTTCATGCTGATGTGTGGTGCAGCCGGTTACGCTCGCGGTCATGAGTGAGGCTGAGCAGGGCGCCGGGGCGCCATCGGGAACCGACCAGCGCGACGAGGAGGACCGCTACGACGAAGGTGTCGTCGACCTGCTCGCGGCGCTCGCCTACGGGGAGCTGTCCGCCTTCGACCGTCTCGCCGAGGACGCGCGCACCGCGCCCACGCTGACCGGCCGCGCGGCCCTGGCGAGCATGGCCGCGGCCGAGATCGGCCACTACCGCATGCTCGAGGACCAGCTCGCGGGCCGCGGGGTCGCGGTCGAGGAGGTCATGCGGCCCTTCGTCGCTCCGTTCGACGACTTCAACGCCTCGACGGCCCCGCATTCGTGGCTGGAATCACTGGTCAAGGCGTACGTGGGGGACGGGCTGGCGGCCGACTTCTACCGGGAGGTCGCCGAGTGGCTCGACCCGGCGACCCGGGAGCTGGTGCTCACCGTGCTCGACGACACCGGGCACTCGGCGTTCGCCGAGCGGGAGGTCCAGGCGGCCTGCGCGGGCGACCGGACGCTGAAGGACAAGCTGACGCTGTGGGGCCGCCGCCTGCTCGGCGAGGCGGTGACCCAGGCCCAGCGGGTGGTCGCCGAGCGCGACGCGCTGGCGGAGCTGATCATCAAGGGCTCCGGCGACCTGACCGGCATCGCGGCGATGTTCCGCAGGCTGCAGAACAACCACACCAAGCGGATGGCCCGGCTGGGCCTGGGCTGAGCGGGCGCGCGCCGCGCAGGGCCCGTCGCCGCGGAGCGGAGGGCCGGCGGCGCGGGGGTCCGTCGCGCCGGCCGGTGTTCGCGGTGCGCGGACGGCCCGGTGGCGCGGAGCTGGGATAGCCTGACCGTGCCCATCGGATACGAGTGCCAACTGGAGGTTCGGCGTGGAGGTCAAGATCGGCGTCGTGGACAGCCCGCGCGAGCTCACGGTGGCCAGCGGTCAGTCCCAGGACGAGGTCGAAGCGCTGGTCGCCGACGCGCTGAAGAACGCTGACGGCGTGCTGGCGCTGACCGACGAGAAGGGGAAGCGCGTCATCGTCCCCTCGGCCAAGGTCGCCTACGTCGAGATCGGTCCGACCGAGACGACCCGGGTCGGTTTCGGCGTCCGCTGACGCGGGCCCAGGCGGCTTTGGGCTGTGACGTCACAGCCCAAAGCCGCTTTCGCATGCCCGGAGCCTTCGCCTGGCCGGTTCAGTCGGCGAGGCTGGTCTCGACCGCGAACGGCGGGCGGCCGACTCCCGTGATCCGGTAGCGGCCCCAAGGGTCGGGGTCCGCGAGCGTGCCCACCGCATCGCCGTCCGGGGTGCGAAGCACGACCTGCGCCTTTCGGCCTCCGGTCAGCTCGTCGACCGCCTCGCTCGCGGCGACGCGGCCGTACCAGTGGAACCGCCCGTCGATGGGCTCGAAGTGCCCGCGCAGCACCACCTGGACGCCGATCTCCCGGCTCTCGTCGAAGACCGTGGCCGGGCCCCGGTAGTCGTCCTCGTCGTGATCGTGTTCCCGCACGTCGCCACCTTTCTCCACGTCGCTGCCGTTCCCGCCGGTCCGGTGCTGTCCGGTCCTGTGCATCCGCCGGTCAGCGGTGCAGTGCCAGTCCGGGCGGGTCGTCGGGTGAGTCGTCCTCCCCGTCGGGCACGACCCGCAGCACGGCGTCCAGCTCGAGCGGCTCGTCGGGGTCGAGCACGATCCCGGCCGAGCGCAGCACGCCGTCGATGCCGTACCAGATGATCTGGGCGAGGTAGTCGGTCAGGTTCTCCCTGCTCATCGACTGGCGGTCCAGCCACCAGTCGCCGCTGGCCTGCACCATGCCGACCAGGCCGTGGCTCCACGCCTCGACCCCGCCCGAGTCCAGGCCCAGCGCCCGCATGTACTCGCCGAGCAGCCGGGACAGCGAGTTGGCGATCACGGTCTTCTCGGCCACGACCGGGTCCTGGGTCACCGGCCGGTCGGTGAAGTTGCGCCGCACCACGAAGCGGTAGAGGTCGGGGAACTCCTCGATGACCCCCAGGTACACCCCGATGATGCGGCGGATGCGCTCGTTCGGGCTGCCCTGCCCGCCCAGCGCCGGCCGCAGCCGGTTCATCAGCAGCTCGGCGCCCCACTCGCCGACCGCCACGTAGAGGTCGCTCTTGTCGCTGAAGTGCCGGTAGAGGACCGGCTTGCTGACCCCCGCCGTGGCGGCGATCTCGTCCATGCCGACGTCGGCGCCGTGCTCGCGGATGGCCCGCACCGCGGCCTCGACGAACTCGGCGCGGCGCGCCTGGCGGTGCTCGCGCCAGCGCTCGCGGCGGGCGTCCCCGCGCCCCTCGCCGGCGGCCTTGACAGGTCGGGAGATGTGGCTCACGCTACCCAAGGTAACTGTTACCGGAAGTAACATGCAACGGCGTGTCCTCCGGACAGGGAGAGGTGAGCACTCGAGATGAGCAGGACCTTGCAGGTCAACGACCGGGAGAGGACAGCGGCCAGACTGCTGAGGTCGTCGGCGAAGAAAAGCTACGACCCCGAGGTCGACATCGACTGGGACGCGCCGCTGGCCGAGGGCAAGCCCTACATCCCGTTCCACCGCAGCTCGCTGTACGGCACGCCGATGTGGGACGGGCTCAGCGACGAGCAGCGCATCGAGCTGACCAAGCACGAGTTCGCCAGCATCGCCTCCAACGGCCTGTGGTTCGAGGTGCTGCTCATGCAGATGCTGCTCAAGGAGTTCTACGTCAGCGACCCCCGCACCAACCACGCCCAGTACGCCCTGACCGAGATCGCCGACGAGTGCAGGCACTCGACGATGTTCGCCAAGGCCGTCGACCGGGTCGGCGCCCCGGCCTACGGCCCGCTCCCGCTGCTGCACCTCGGAGGACGCGTGCTGCCCGCGGTGCTGAAGGGGCCGTCGGCCTACGCCTCGATCCTGGTCGCCGAGGAGATCCTCGACCGGTTCCAGCGCGACCAGATGAACGACGAGGACGTCCAGCCGCTGGTCCGGATGGTCAACCGCATCCACGTGCTGGAGGAGGCCAGGCACGTCACCTTCGCCCGCGAGGAGGTCGTGCGCCGGATGGCCGAGTGCAATCCCGCCGAGCGCGCCTACCACCAGTACTGGACCGCGCTGGTGTCCTGGGCGATCTGCTTCAGCCTCATCAACCCCAACGTCTACAAGGCGGTCGGCCTGCGCCCCCGCGACGCCCACCGGGCGGCGTGGCGGAACCCGCACTTCCTCGACACGCTGCACTGGGGCGGCGAGAAGATCATGGCCTTCCTCGACGAGGCGGGTCTGGTCGGCAAGCCCGGCATGCGGTTCTGGAAGAAGGCGAACCTGATCCGATGACGACCCGGGGGAGTTCGATGACCGCGACGCTGCCCGCCACCGCGCCGGGCATGTTCACCACCTGCGACGGCACCCGGTTGCGGGTGCTGGAGGAGGGCGACCGCGACGCGCCGGTGACGGTGGTGCTGGTGCACGGCTGGACCCTCTCCAAGCACACCTGGGACCGGGTGGTGGCCGGGCTGCCCGCCGCCGTGGGCGCGCCGGTCCGCATCGTGCGCTACGACCTGCGCGGCCACGGCGAGAGCGACCCCGCGCCGCCGGGCAGCGCGACGATCGAGCAGTGCGCCGACGACCTGGCCGACGTGGTGCGCGAACGCGTCCCGGAGGGGCCGATCGTGTTCGTCGGCCACTCCATGGGCGGCATGACCCTGATGGCCTTCGCCGAGCGGCACCGCGCGGTGTTCGAGGAGCGGGCCGCCGGAGTGGCCCTGGTCGGGACGTCCTGCGGTGACCTGGTGGCGCCGGCCCTCGGCCTGCCCGGTCCGGTCGCCGCGGTCGCCAACCGCCTGGAGCGCCGGGTCCGCGTCCGGCTGGCCGCGGCCCGCGGACGCGTTCTCAGCAAGCGGTCGGCCGCCCTGCGGCCGGGACTGCGCTGGCTGCTGTTCGGGCAGCGGCCCACCGCCGCCGACGTCGCGTCCGCCGCGGACTGGGTCGCGGGGTGCAACCCGTCGAACATGGCGTCCTTCCGCGACTCGCTCGCCGAGCACGACCGGCTCGCCGCGCTGGACGACTTCCGGTCGGTGCCCGCGGTGGTGCTCGTGGGCCTGGCGGACCGGCTGACGCCGTACGCGCACGCCGTCCGGCTCGCCGAAGCGCTGCCCCACGCCAGGTTCACGGTCTACGCGGGGGCGGGGCACATGCTGCCGCTCGAACGGGACGTGGAGGTCACGGCCCGCATCGCCGGTGTGGTGCGGGCGGCGACCGGCTCCGCATCGGAGGGCAGGGGCGGCTCCAAGGCCGAGCCTCGGCCCAAGACCGCCAAGGCCGCGAGCGCTGCCGAGGCCGGCAGCGCCTAGCTGGGACATGTTTCGGATGTGGCTTGCGTAGTGGGTCGCTTGGCGGAACCTCGGCCGCCTTCTCGCTCCGAGATCTCCGACTGACGTATGTCCGAACGCGGCGTCGAAGACGTCCTCGCGAGAAGACGGCTGAGGACCCGCGGGTGGTCCAGCTGAGTCCCACACCGCACGCGGCTCCGCCGCTTGTGAACAGAACCCAGACCGCCGGGACGGAGCGCGGTGTCCGGCAAGCCCGCCGGGCGCCGCGTCGTCGTTCCGGGCGACCTCCGGAGCTCTCCGGGGGCGGTCAGCCCGCCTGGAGCGGGAAGCCCGAGATGCCCTTCCACGCGAGGGTGGACATCAGGGTCACCGCCTCGTCGCGCGAGACGGTCTGCGAGGCGTCGAGCCAGTACCTGGCCGTGACCTGGCTGAGCCCGACCAGGCCGACCGCCAGCAGCCGGGCGCGCTCGTGGTCGAGCCCGGCGTCGGCGGTCACCGCCTCGGCCACCGCGTCGATGCAGCCGGACAGCGCGTTCTGCACCGCCTGCTCCACCGACGGCTCGCTGCGCAGGTCGGACTCGAAGACCAGGCGGAACGCCTGCCCCTCGGTGTCGACGAACTCGTAGAGCGCAGCGACGGCCGCGCGCACCCGGTGCTTGTTGTCCGGGGTGGACTCGATGGCCTGGCGCACACGGCGGACCAACTCGCCGCCGTGGGTCTCCAGCAGCGCCAGGTAGAGCTCGAGCTTGCCCGGGAAGTGCTGGTAGAGGACCGGCTTGCTGACGCCGGCGCGCTCGGCGATGTCGTCCATCGCGGCGGCGTGGTAGCCGTTGTGCACGAAGACGTGCTGGGCGGCGTCGAGAAGCTGGGCCCGGCGCGCGTCGCGGGGCAACCGGACGCCTCGGGTCGGCTGCGCGGTTTCCGTCATCCTTGCCTCCACCCGGTTCCTTCAGTGGTTCGCCGGTGACCACCCGGCCCCCGGGTCCTGACTTTACTCGTCGGTAGTCCCCGATACCGAGGTCGCATCGCCCGACCTGGTGGAGCCGGGACGCCCTCGGCGCAGCCGACCGGTTCCGCACCGTGATCGCATGAGGTTAGCGATGGTCGCCGGCGCTCGCGCGAAGGATCGATCTCACTCGTTCCGGACGCTACCGGCGTGCCGGAAGTGGTGGGTGTGACAACTCACCCGCCCTGCTCCGGCCCGATAGCCGAAGATCATGACCGAACTGCGCCATATCGTGTGATCTGGGGGAATTCGATCACCCGGAGTGCCCAGCGCCTCGGGCGGGACGCCTCCCGCGCTGTGGCACTCTTATGACCGTGACCCGCCCGCCCCACCGACCGCGCGCCTCCGAACCCCGCAAGCCGTCGTCGGGCAGAGGAGGCGGCCGCGTGGTCTCCAACCGGACGGAAGGCCACCGCTCGCAACGCAGCGCCGAGCCGCTGGCCGCCTCCTGGCACCCCACCGCGGAGCACGACGGCGACGCCGGCGACGAGTCACCGAAGCCCTCGCGCCGCAGGCGCGTTCTGGGGCGCTACGGCTGGCGGATCTACGCGGTGCCGCTGCTGGTCGTGGTCAGCGCGCTGGCGGTGTTCCAGGCCGTCCGGCCGCCCGAAGGGGGCCGGGCGATCGAGATGAACCCGCCGAACGACGACACCGGGCCCGCGGCGCCGATAGTGACCGAGGCGCCGCCGGGGCAGACCTTCGCGCCGGAGATGTTCTCGGCCGAGCTTCCTCCCGGGGCGCCGGTGCCGGAGTTCGGCGCCCGGACCTTCGAGGTGCTGCCCGGCACGTCGCCGCGGATCGGCCAGGGCGACCTGTACCGCTACACCGTCGAGGTCGAGGTCGGGGTCAAGCTCTCCGAGGGCAACGACAGCTTCGGCAACCTCGTGCAGGAGACGCTGTCGGACCCGCGGAGCTGGACCAACCCGCAGGCGGGCGGCATCGCGCTGGAGCGGGTCGACCGCACCGGCCAGCGCCCGGACTTCCGCGTCATCCTGGTCAGCCAGCAGACGGCCCGCGAGGCCTGCGACTTCTCCAACGGCGTGCCGTTCGACAGCTCGTGCCGCAAGGGCGACATGGTCTACATCAACGCCGCGCGCTGGGTGCGGGGCGCGGTGTCGTTCGAGGGCGACTCCGGCAGCTACCGGCGCTACGCGATCAACCACGAGGTCGGCCACGTCTTCGGCAACGGGCACATCGGGTGCCCCGCGCAGGGCGGGCTGGCGCCGGTGATGATGCAGCAGACCTTCAGCGTCTCCAACAACGAGCTGCACGAGCTGAACAAGGTCGCCGACCAGGGCACGTTCATCCCGGCGAACGGCTTCGTGTGCAAGTACAACGCCTGGCCCTTCCCGGTCGGCGGCAACGGCGGCCCCTGACCGGTGCCCCGCCCGGCCGTGCGGAGTGACCCACGCCGCCCTCCGGGCGTCCGCGACCCGGGATCCGTCCCGGATGGTGGGAGTATTTTGGGTCTCGGAAGACGATCCGCCAGGCTGGCGTTGCAGATTTCGTGAGGTGCTTTCGGCGCCTTCGCGAACGCTTGTGGTGCCTGTGACGCGTGCACGCACGTGGCCGCGGGTCACCGACCATGGAGGAGGAGCTGGGAGATGTCCGGCGCAACGTCACTGCCGCCGCTGGTCGAGCCCGCGGCGGAGTTGACCAAGGAAGAGGTCGCGCGCTACAGCCGCCACCTGATCATCCCGGACGTCGGGATGGACGGCCAGAAGCGGCTGAAGAACGCCAAGGTGCTCGTCGTCGGCGCCGGCGGGCTCGGCAGCCCCGCGCTGCTGTACCTGGCGGCGGCCGGTGTCGGCACGCTCGGCATCGTCGAGTTCGACGAGGTGGACGAGTCCAACCTGCACCGGCAGGTCATCCACGGCCAGTCCGACCTGGGCAGGCCGAAGGCGGAGTCGGCGCGCGACTCCATCGCCGAGGTCAACCCGTTCGTCAAGGTCAACCTGCACCAGACGCACCTGTCCTCGGAGAACGCGCTCGACATCTTCCGGGACTACGACCTGATCCTGGACGGCACGGACAACTTCGCCACCCGCTACCTGGTCAACGACGCGGCCGTGCTGCTCGGCAAGCCCTACGTGTGGGGCTCGATCTTCCGCTTCGAGGGCCAGGCCAGCGTGTTCTGGGCCGAGCACGGCCCGAACTACCGCGACCTCTACCCCGAGCCGCCGCCTCCCGGCATGGTGCCGTCGTGCGCCGAGGGCGGCGTGCTCGGCGTGCTGTGCGCGTCGATCGGCTCGATCATGGTCAACGAGGCGATCAAGCTCATCACCGGCATCGGTGAGACGCTGCTGGGCCGCCTGATGATCTACGACGCGCTGGAGATGAGCTACCGCACCGTCAAGATCCGCAAGGACCCCGAAGCCGAGCCGATCACCGAGCTGATCGACTACGAGGCGTTCTGCGGCGTGGTCTCCGACGAGGCGCAGCAGGCGGCGGTTAACAGCACCATCACCCCGCGCGAGCTCAAGGACATGTTCGACCGCGGCGAGAAGTTCGAGCTGATCGACGTCCGCGAGCCGCACGAGTACGAGATCGTCAAGATCGAGGGCTCGAAGCTGATCCCCAAGGACCGCATCCTGTCCGGGGAGGCGCTGTCGGAGCTGCCGCAGGACCGCAAGATCGTGCTGCACTGCAAGTCCGGTGGCCGGTCCGCGGAGGCGCTGGCAGCGCTGCACAAGGCGGGCTTCTCCGACGCGGTGCACGTCGGCGGCGGTGTGCTCGGCTGGGCGAACCAGGTCGACACCAGCCTGCCGACCTACTGACCGAGGCAGGTCTTTCCACGCGTGGCCGGGCGATGTGACATCCATCGCCCGGCCACGCGGCGCTTCTCGGAGCGTCCGCTGTGGAAAAGCGTTCGGTCGAGGTAGCGTCTCGCCCGTGACTGCTACGCCGGAGCCGCCCCCGCCGCACGTGCGCGCGGCGTTCGGTGCGCGCGTCGAGGAACCCGAGCTGCTCGACGGAGCGGTCGCCTGGCGTTGCGGCGACGTCGTGCTCAAGCCCGCCGCGAACACCGCCGAGGCCGCGTGGGTCGCCCAGACCCTCGACGTGCTGGAAGCCGACGACGTCCGGGTTTCCCGCCCCGTCCGCTCCACCGACGGCCGTTGGGTCGTCGCGGGCTGGTCGGCGAGCCGGGACCTTGCGGGCCGCCCGGAGCCCCGCCACGACGAGGTCGTGGCGATGTCGCTGCGGCTGCACGCGGCGAGCCGGTTCCTCGCCAGGCCGCGGTTCCTGGCCACGCGCCAGGACATCTACGCGCTGGCCGACCGGATGGCCTGGGGCGAGGAGGAGTACCCGCTGCAGTCCGACAAGGGCGGCAGGCTCTACGACGTGCTCGCGGCGTCCCGCCGCAAGGTGGAGCTGCGCCCGCAGGTGGTGCACGGCGACCTGTTCGGCAACGTGCTCTTCGCGGGCAACGCGCCGCCCGGCATCATCGACTTCTCCCCGTACTGGCGTCCCGCCGAGTGGGCCTCGGCGGTCGTGGTGATCGACGCCCTGGCCTGGGGCGGCTCGGACCCGGCGATCGTCGAGCGCTGGTCGCACCTCTCGGAGTGGCCGCAGGCGCTGCTGCGCGCCCTGCTGTTCCGGCTGGCCGTCCACGCGCTGCACCCGCGGTCCACGACGGCTTCGCTCGGCGGTCTCGAGCACGCCTCCCAGATGGTCCTCGAAGTGCTCTGATCCCTTTCCCGTCGCGCAACGGCACGGAATGTCGTTGTGGTGGCCGATAATTCGCTCCGGGGGTCGAGCGGAGGAGGCAGGGTGGGGACACGCACACCGGAGCAGCGGCTGGTCGCGGCGTTGGGCAGGAGCGCGGTGGAGGCGGCCGCGCCCGACGAGCTGCCGCTTTTCGAGGAGACCTGCGACGAGTACCTGCGGCGGCCGGCGCGCGGCGACCGCGGCTTCGACGACCCGCTGGGGTTCGGGCTCGACACCGCGCTGTCGGTGCTCACCTTCGGCGCGCTCGCGGCCGCGCAGTCGGCCGCGGTCTTCGTCGCGCTGGAGGTCCGGTCGTCGGTGCGCGAGGAGTCCTCGTCGACGATCCGGGCCTGGACGAAGCGGTTCTTCCGGCGGCTGCAACCACCGGACGACTCCGCGGGCCAGCAGGAGTCCGTGGAGGTCGAGGTGCCGGCCCTGACTCCCGAGCAGTTGCGCAGGGTGCGGGAACGCGCCTACGAGCAGGCGCGGGCGTTCCACGTGCCGCGCCGGGAGGCGGGGATCATGGCGGACGCCATCGTGGGCCGCCTCAGTCTGCCCGATGGGGCCGAGTAGCCGGGGCGACGAGAGGTCGCTGGCTTTCCTGCTGCCCTCGGGCACGTTGCTGCGGTTCGTCGTGTTGCTGCTGTGCGTCATCACGACGACGACCCGGACCGCCGACTCCTACGTCCTGGCCAAGCTGGCCCGCGAATGGGGCGGCGGCGGACCGGGCTGTCTCCAGGTCTGGTGGCAGTACAGCCGGGCCATCTGGGGAGTGGAGGGTGCCACGGTCCGGGAGCTCTTGGACGGGCACTTCGGGTGCTTCTTCGCGCCGAACCCGCTGCCGCTGCCGACTCCGCTGTTCGTGCTGCTGATCCTCCTGGTTCTGGTGCTCGTCCAGTATTTCCTCGCCCCGGTGCTGCGGATCCGCCGCCGCCGGCTGGTGCGCCTGCGGCTGGATTCGATCCCCGGCCTGGACCGAACGCTGCGGGAGTGCTGCGCGCTGGCCGGTGTGCGGGTCGTCTTCCTGCTGGACGTGCTGAATCCGCGCGTCGGCGGCGTCGCCTTCGGCCTGCCCGGACGCCGGTACGTGGCGCTCAACCGCGGCCTGCTGGTGCTCGCCGGTAATGATCCGGAGTCCTTCCGCGCGATCGTGCTCCACGAGCTCGCCCACGTCCGCAACCGCGACATCGACCTCACCACGCTGACCCTCGCCGTGTGGCGGTCGTTCGTCTTCGGCGTGCTGGTGCCGGTCGGGGTGCTGCTGCTGTTCGACGACGACTTCGCAGACGGCTACGACCCGTGGCTCACCGTCTGGCAGCTTGTGCTGACCTCGGGAATCGCCCTGCTCGTGCGCAACTCCGTGCTCCGCAGCCGCGAACACCACGCGGACCTGCGTTCGGTGCACTGGGCGGGCAGCGCGGCCGGACTGCTCGGTGTGCTCGATCGCAAGGACCACGACCGGTGGGCGCACCGGTGGCTGCGCCTGCACCCGAGCCCGGCCCAGCGCAGGGACGCGGTCAACGGATGGCATCCGCTGCTGAGGTCCACCGCGGGCGAGTTCCTGGCGCTCGGACTGGTCGCGGGGCTGGGCTGGCCGACCGTGCTCCAGCAGCTCGCCCTGCCGGAGCTGTTGGCCGAGGAGGTGCGGTACGCGGGCTGGCAGCTCGCCGCGCTCACCGTCCCCGTCGGCCTCGTGCTCGCGTTCGCCGTGTGGCGGTCGGTGCTGTTCGCCCGGATGAGTCGCGGGAGGAGCCGGGGCACCGCGCTCGGCACGGCGTTCGCGGCGGGGCTGGTTCTCGGTGTCGTGGTCACACCGGTGCACTCGGCGCTCGGCATCTTCCCGTTGGCCCTGGAATGGGAGCTGGAACTGCTGTGGTGCTTCGCGGTGGTCGGCGGATGCTGGCTGACGACGGGGTGGATCGCGCTGACCGCGGCGGCGTGGGCGAGGGTCACGCGGGCACCACTGGCCCCGGTGGCCGCAGTGCTCGGCGCCGCGTTCGGAGCCGCCCTGCTGACGAGCTGGCTGGCGCCGTTGCTGCGTGCGCGGCTTCCGCTCCAGACCGCCGAGACCCCTGCGCCGGCGCTGGTGCACCGGGCGCTCGTGGACCTTGGCGCGCTGCTCGATCCGGCCACCGCTCTCGGGCGGTATCTGCTCGCCGCCTCGGTGATCGTTGTGGGGTTCCCGCTGCTGGGGTTCGTGACCGGCCTGGGGCTCCGGGCGGCGGCGAGGAACCGGTGAACCGCGGGCACCGGTGTGTGACGATGTCGGGGTGCATGACGAGCAACAACCCCTGACCGGCTTCACCGTGGGGGTCACCGCGGAACGCAAGGCCGAGGAGATCGGCGGGCTGCTGTCCCGCCGCGGTGCCCGCGTCCTGTACGGGGCCGCCATGCACACGGTGCCGCTGCCCGAGGACGGCGAGCTCGCCTCGGCCACCAGCGAGGTGCTGTCGGCGCCGGTCGACATCGCGATCGCCATCACCGGCGTCGGTTTCCGGGGCTGGCTGGAGGCCGCCGAGGCCAACGGCGTGCGCGACCGGCTCGTCGAGCACCTGCGGTCGGCGACGCTGCTGGCGCGCGGGGCCAAGGCCAAGGGCGCGATCCGCGGCGCCGGGCTGCTCGAGGAGTGGACGTCCCCGGCGGAGGAGTCGGCCGAGGTGCTCGACCACCTGCTGGCCCGGGGCGTCTCGGGCGCCCGGATCGTCCTGCAGGTCCACGGCGACCCGATGCTGCGCTTCCAGTCGGAGCTGCGCGACGCGGGCGCGGAGGTCGTACCGGTCACCGTGTACCGCTGGACCGACCCGCTCGACCTGCCCGCGCTGGACGACCTGATCGACGCGGTGCTGGCGGGCGAGGTCGACGCGCTGCCGTTCACCAGCGCCCCGGCCGCGACGAACCTGCTCAACCGGGCCGACCGCACCGGGCGCGGCGGGCGGTTCCGCGAGCTGCTGCGGGAGAAGGTGCTCATCGCCTGCGTCGGTCCGGTGACCGCGGCCCCGATCGCTGCCGCGGGCCTGCCCTACGTGATGCCCGACCGGGCGCGCACCGGGGCACTGGTGCGGCTGGTCGCCGAGGAACTGCCGAAGCTGGGCCGCTGACCGACCTCGGCCCTCGGCTGCCCCGGTCGGTCGCCGCCGGTACCTTCGGCTCGTGGACGAGGAAACCCTGGAGCAGGTCCGGTCCGTCGTCGCCGCCATCCCGCCGGGGAAGGTGCTCTCCTACGGCGACGTCGCCGAGCTCGCCGGGCTGCGCTCGGCCAGGCTGGTGGGCCGGATCATGGCCGAGGACTCCGCCGACCTGCCGTGGCACCGGGTGCTGCGGGCCAACGGCACGGTCGCCGAGCACCTGCGCAGCAGGCAGCTCGAGCTGTTGCGCGCCGAGGGAGTGCTGGCCGACGGCGCGCGCATCGACATGCGCCAGTACCGCTGGGGCGGCTGAAGCGGGCCCTCCGGCGGTGGCGCGACCGCCGGAGAGCCCGGTGCGGCGTCAGCTCTGCAAGCCCGCCACGATCTTGGTGAAGTCCCACGGCTGCTGGTCGATGCCGCCGCAGGCGTCGGGGGCGCCGTCGCACGGGCGGTCGCGGTTGACCGACCAGAAGCTCAGCCGGCCGAGGCCCTTCTCCCCGGCGTAGTCGGCCATCTTCTGGAACGCGGCCTGGTCGACGGTCTCACCGGTGTCGCTCTTGCCGTTCATCGACGAGATCCCCGCGTGCGCGTAGGCGGTCGCGTCGTCGTAGCCGAACGCGCTCTTGAGGTGGGCGACCAGCCCCTCGGTGGAGGTGATGGTGTCGGCCGCCATGTCCCCGCCGCCGAAGTTGAACGGCATCTGCGTCCAGACGTCGACGTCCGAGCCGATCCGTGCGGCCTTGTCGATCATCCGCTTCCCGACGTCGTTGGGGCCGTTGACCAGCGTCGGGAACGTCACGACGGTCCGCAGGCCGGGATTGGCCTCCTTGACGATCTTCAGCGCCTCCAGGACCCGGGTCTGCGACGCGTCGTTCTCGAACTCGGTCGCCTCGATGTCGACGTCGATGGCCTTGAGCCCGTAGGCGTCGATGACCTTCTGGTAGGCCCCGGCCAGCGACTGCGAGTCCTGGCAGACCTCGCCGAGCTTGCTGCCGGAGTAGCCGCCGATGGACGGGATGACGTCGCCGCCCGCGCCGCGGATCGCGTCGATGGTGGCCTTGTCCTGCCCGTCCAGCGGGCGGTTGCCGTCCCAGGCGGGGTTGCAGGTGCCGTCGGCCAGGATGAAGGCGAGGGTGAAGTTCTTGATGCCGGACGCGTTCATCACCTCGGTCGGGCTCGGCGGGTTGCCCCAGCCGTTGTAGAGGTACGGCGAGGCGCTGACCACGCCCGCGGCTTCGGGTTCGGGGGTGCTGAGCGCGGGGACGGCGGTCATGGTGACCGCGCACGCCGCCGCCACGCCGGTTCCGGCCCATGCCAGCAGGTTCTTCCTGAGCTTGCCCACGTGTCCTCCTACGGGGTCGCACTTGTTCGGGGCGTCACGGGACGGGGGTTCCGTGATGACCATGGACGCTGGCACGGGTCCAAATTGGTTTGTACCACCAAAAGCCGTACTTAAGACTCACCTGAGGAAGATCTAGTCCGGCGCGTCTGACGTGCCCGTTCACCGTCCTGTCGGGGCGGCATGATTCGATCGGCCCGTGCCTCCCGCGTCCGCACCCGTGCTCGTGCGCCGCGCCGGCTCCGACCGGCCGCGGCCGGTCTGGGACTCCGCCGGCAGGCGGGTCCTGGACAGCGACGGCGGATTCCTGCGGGTGCTGGGAGGTCCGGGGACGGGCAAGAGCACGCTGATCGCCGAGGTCGCCGCCGACCGGATCCGCCACGGCGGAGTCGCGCCGGAGAACGTGCTCGTGCTGTGCGCGAGCCGGCGGGCCGCCGCGCGGATGCGCGCCGAGATCACCCGTCGTCTGACCGCCTCCGACGACGGCCTGCGCACCGCGCCCGAGCCGCTGGTGCGCACCGTGCACTCCTACGCGTTCGCCGTGCTGCGGTTGCAGGCCGTGCGCGAGCAGATGCCCGCGCCCCGGTTGCTCAACGGTCCCGACCAGGACGCGCTGGTGCGCGATCTCCTGCAGGGCGACCTGGAAGAGGGCGCGCCGGACTGGCCGGAGCGGTTGCGCCCGGCGTTGAGCGTCCCCGGATTCGCCGAGGAGCTGCGCGACCTGCTGCTGCGCGCCGCCGAACGCGGTGTGGGGCCGGACGGACTGGTCGAGCTCGGCCGCCGCCACGACCGGCCGGAGTGGGTCGCCGCCGGACGTTTCGCGAGGCAGTACGAGCAGGTCACGCTGTTGCGCGGCGGCGGTGACGCGGCGGGCATGGACGCCGCCGAGCTGGTCTCGTCGGCGCTGCTGGCCTTCGACACCGACCCCGACCTGCTGCACGTCGAACGGCAGCGGGTGCGCCACCTGCTCGTCGACGACGCCCAGCACCTCGACCCGCAGCAGTACTGGCTGCTCCAGCGCCTCGGCTCGACGGCGGCCGAGTTCGTGCTGGCCGGCGATCCCGACCAGGCCGTCTTCACCTTCCGCGGCGCCGATCCGGGCAGCGTGCGCGACGCCGACCCCGACGGCGGCAACACCGTCGTGCTCACCGTCGACCACCGGATGTCCAAGGCGGTCCGCGCCGCCGTGCAGCGGCTGGCGGAGCGGTTGCCCGGCGCCGGGCCGCAGCGCAGGCTCGCCGAGCCCGAGGACTGCCCCGGGGGCTCGGTGCAGGTCCGGCTGCACGCGTCCGAGGCCCAGGAAGCGGCGTGGGTCGCCGACCAGCTCCGCCGCGCGCACCTGCTGGACGGCGTGCCGTGGTCGGACATGGCGGTGGTGGTGCGCTCCACCGGGCTCTCGTTGCCGGTGCTGCGCAGGGCTTTGCTGGCGGCGAGCGTGCCGCTGGTGCTGCCGGTGGACGACGTGCCGCTGGCGCAGCGCACCGCGGTCCGACCGCTGCTGACGCTGTTGCGCTGCGCGGGTCGCCCGCAGGCGCTCGACCCGGACTCCGCCGCCGAGCTGCTGGCGTCGTCGCTCGGCGGCGCCGACCCGCTCGCGCTGCGCAGGCTGCGCCGCGGCCTGCGCCGCCTGGAGCTGGCCGCGGGCGGCAGCCGCTCCAGCGGTGACCTGCTGGTGGAGGTGCTGCGCGGCGACGACGCGCTGGCAGCTCTCGACGACTCCTCGGCCGGACCGGCCCGCAAGGTCGCGCACCTGCTCAAGGTCGCGCGGGAGGCGGTCGACGACGGCAGGTCGGTCGAGGAGGTGCTGTGGCGCGTCTGGCAGGCCAGCGGCCTGCAGCAGCGCTGGCTGACCGTCGCCGAGCGCGGTGGCATCACCGGAGCGCAGGCCGACCGCGACCTCGACGCCGTGGTCTCGCTGTTCGAGGCCGCGGCGCAGTACGTCGACCGGCTCCCCGGCGCCGACGTGGCGGGCTTCGCCGACTACCTGACCGGCCAGCAGATCGCCGGCAGCTCGCTGGCGCCGTCGGCCCCGAAGGAGAACGCGGTCTCGGTGCTCACCGCGCACGCGGCCGCCGGCCAGGAGTGGGAGGTCGTGGCGATCCCCGGCGTGCAGGAGGGCACCTGGCCCGACCTGCGGTTGCGCGGTTCGCTGCTGGGCGTGGAGCGGCTGGTCGACGTGCTGTCCGGAGTGGACGCCGCCGACCGGGTCTCGGCGACCGCGCCGCTGCTGGCCGAGGAGCGCAGGCTGCTGCTGGTGGCGGCCAGCCGCGCGCGCAGCGGTCTGCTGGTCAGCGCGGTGCGCGGGGAGGACGAGCAGCCGTCCCGGTTCCTCGACGAGCTTGAGGGCGTGGTCAGCGACCCGGACTCCGCCGAGCGGCCGATCGCCCGGCCCGAGCGCGGCCTGGTGCTGGCCGAGCTGGTCGGCGAGCTGCGGCAGGTGGTCTGCGACGTGCAGGCCCCGGCCCGCCGGAGGGAGCGCGCGGCGGCGCAGCTCGCGCGGCTGGCCGACGCCGGTGTGCCCGGCGCGCACCCGGACACCTGGTACGGCCTGCCCCCGAGTTCCTGCCAGAGCCCGCTGGTGGAAGGCGACGAGCCGGTGCGGGTGTCGCCATCCACTGTGGACACGCTGTCGAAGTGCCCGTTGCGCTGGATGGCCGAGCGCCACGGCGGCCAGGACACCGCGGAACTGGCGTCGGTGACCGGCACCCTGGTGCACGCGCTGGTGCAGGCCGCCGCCGACGGCGCCACCGAGGAGCAGCTCCACCGCGCGCTGGACGAGGCGTGGGAGTCGGTCGACGCCGGGGCGCCGTGGTTCTCGCGCAAGGAGCGCGCCCGGGTCGAGCGGATGATCGAGTCCTTCCAGGCGTGGCTGGTCGCCTCGCGCGCCGAGCTGACCCAGGTCGGGGTCGAGAGGGACCTGGACCTGACCATCGAGGGACGCGACGGCGGGCCGTCGCTCCGGCTGCGCGGGCGGGTGGACCGCCTGGAGGCCGACGGCGAAGGCCGTCCCGTGGTCGTCGACGTCAAGACCGGCAAGACCCCCGTGAGCAAGAACGACGCGGAGGAGCACCCGCAGCTCGCGGTATACCAGCTCGCCGCGGCGCTGGGCGCCTTCAACGACGGCGCCTGGACCGAACCCGGCGGCGCGCGGCTGCTCTACGTGGCCAAGCCCGAGGCGCGCACCGGTGCCGCGACCGAGCGGGTCCAGCGGGGGCTGGACCGCGACCGCGTCCAGGTCTGGCTCGACGTCGTCCACGACGCGGCCGCCTCCAGCGTCGGCCCCGCCTACGTCGCCAGCGAGAACGCCGACTGCCCGCGCTGCCCGGCGCGGACCTGCTGCCCGGTGCACCCGGCCGGAAGGCAGGTCGGCCAGTGATCGCACCGCAGCGGATCGCGCACGCCCTCGGGCTGCATCCGCCGACGCCGGAGCAGGCCGAGGTCATCGCGGCACCGCCGGAACCGGCGCTGGTCGTCGCGGGAGCCGGCGCGGGCAAGACCGAGACGATGGCCGCCCGCGTGGTGTGGCTGGTGGCCAACCGGCTGGTCACCCCGGAGCGGGTGCTCGGCCTGACCTTCACCCGCAAGGCCGCCAGGCAGCTCGCGGACCGGGTGCGGGCGCGGCTGCGCAGGCTGGCCGGTTCCGGTCTGCTCGACGAGGTCGACCCGAGCGGTGAGCTGCGGTCGACCGTGCTGGCCGGGGAACCGACGGTGCTGACCTACCACGCTTACGCGGGCAGGCTCGTCGGCGAGCACGGGCTGCGCGTGCCGGTCGAGCCGGGCGCGCGGCTGCTCACCGAGACCGCGGCGTGGCAGCTCGCGCACCGCGTGGTGTCGACCTGGACCGAGGACCTCGACACCGACAAGGTCCCCTCCACGGTGACCGGCTACCTGCTCTCGCTGGCCGGAGAACTGGCCGAGCACCTGGTGCGGCCGGACGACCTGCGCGCCCACGCCGAAGCGCTGTGCCGGACGATCGAGAACGCGCCGAGGGCCAAGCGGCAGAAGGCCGAGCTGCCCAAGGACCTGCAGAAGGTCGTCGCGACCCAGCGCCTGCGCGTCGCGCTGCTGCCGCTGCTGGCCGAGTACGCGCAGCGCAAGCGGCGGGAGGCCGCGATGGACTTCGCCGACCAGATGTCGCTGGCCGCCGGGCTCGCCGCCGAGCACCCGGAGGTCGTGGCGGGGGAGCGCGAGCGCTTCGGCGCGGTGCTGCTCGACGAGTACCAGGACACCGGACATGCCCAGCGCGTGCTGCTGCGCTCCCTGTTCGGGCAGGGCAGGACGATGCCGGTGACGTCGGTGGGCGACCCCGCGCAGGCCATCTACGGCTGGCGCGGCGCGAGCGCGGCCAACCTGCCCCGCTTCACCACCGACTTCCCGAAGGACTCGATGGCCCCGGCGCGGCGCTACGGGCTGCTGACCAGCTTCCGCAACCCGCCCGAGGTGCTGCGGGTCGCCAACGCCGTCTCCGCGCCGCTGCGCGAAGCCGGACTGGAGGTCGAGGAGCTGCGCGCCAAGGACGGTGCGGAGGCCGGTGACATCCGCGTCGCGCTGGCCGACGACGTCCGCCAGGAGCGGGACTGGGTCGCCGACCGGATCGCTGCGCAGTGGCACGCCGCCCTCGACGAGAACGGCCGCCCGCCGACCGCGGCGGTGCTGGTGCGACGGCGCGCCGACATGGCGGACCTGGCGGCCGCGTTGCGGGATCGCGGACTTCCGGTCGAGGTGGTCGGGCTGGGCGGCCTGCTCGACGAGGCCGAGGTCCGAGACCTGGTCAGCGCGCTGCGCATGCTGGTCGACCCGCTGGCGGGAACGGCCGCGATGCGCCTGCTGACCGGGTCGCGGTGGCGGCTCGGCGCCGCCGACATCGCCGCGCTGTGGGACCGGGCGAGGGAGCTGGGCGAGCGGGCCTTCGGCGCGCCGGAGTCCGAAGACCCCACCGCCGCGGTGGCCGCGGCGCTGCCGGGCGAACATGCCGAGCAGGCCGGTCTGGTCGACGCGCTCGACGACCCGGGCAACGCCGAGCGGTACTCCGAGCCGGGCTACCAGCGCATCCGGCGGCTGGGCCGGGAACTGGCCAACCTGCGCCGCAGGCTGGAGCAGCCGCTGCCGGAGCTGGTGGCAGACGTCGAACGCACCCTGCTGCTGGACATCGAGAGCCTGTCCCGTCCGGGCGGTGCGGGCCGCATCCACCTCGACGCCTTCGCCGATGTCGTGACCGACTTCGCCACCGCGAGTCCGTCGGCGACGCTGCCCGCGCTGCTGGACTACCTCGCCGCCGCCGAACGCGCCGAGGACGGCCTGGAACCGGGCGAGGTGGAGGTCGCCGACGACCGCGTCCAGGTCCTGACGGTGCACGCCGCGAAGGGCCTGGAGTGGGAGGTCGTCGCCCTCCCGCACCTGGTTCGCGACGTCTTCCCCGGCAAGCGCAAGGCTTCCTCGTGGCTGCGTGCCGTCACCGAGCTGCCCGCGCGGCTGCGCGGGGACGCCCAGGACCTGCCGCGTCTGGACCTCGACCGGTTGCAGGGCATGGACCGCAAGGAGATCGTCGAGGCGCTGGAGGCCCACGACGACGAGTTCGAGGACCGAAGGCTCACCGAGGAGCGCAGGCTCCTCTACGTCGCGGTGACGCGCTCGGAACGGTCGCTGCTGCTCTCCGGTCACTGGTGGGCCGAAGGCGGGGACAAGCCCAAGGGGCCGTCGGACTTCCTGTTGCAGCTGGCCGAAGTCGTCAAGTCGCCCGACGTCGGCGTCGTGGAGCAGTGGTCGCCGCAGCCGCCGGAAGACGCGCCGAACCCGCTCGCCGAGGCCGTGCGCAGCGCGGAGTGGCCGGTGGATCCGCTGGGCACCCGGCGGGATGCCGTCGCGGAAGGCGCGAACCTGGTGCTCGCGGCGCTGGACGCCGTGGACTCCGCGGCGCCCGACGAGGAGGACGAGGACGGCTGGGCCCGCGACGTCGACGTGCTGCTCGCCGAACGCGCCGCCGCCGCGCGCCGCCGCGACCAGGTCCGGCTGCCCGAGCACCTGTCGGTGAGCCAGCTCGTCGAGCTCGCCGACGACGCCGACGCGCTGGCCAGAAGGCTGCGCAGGCCCCTGCCGTACCCGCCGAACCCGATGACCCGGCGCGGCACGGCTTTCCACTCCTGGCTGGAGCACCGCTTCACCTCCACCGCGCTGCTGGACTTCGACGAGCTCCCGGGCGCCGCCGACGAGTCGGCGACCCCGCACGACGACCTCGAGATGCTGCAACAGGCGTTCCTGGCCGGTTCGTGGGCCGAACGCACCCCGCACCGCGTCGAGGTGCCGTTCGAGACGCAGGTCGAGGGAGTCGTGGTCCGCGGCCGGATGGACGCGGTGTTCGCCGACTCCGACGGCGGCTGGACCGTCGTCGACTGGAAGACCGGTGCGGTGCCCGCCGGCGACCAGGTGCGCGCGCTGTCGGTCCAGCTCGCCGCCTACCGGCTGGCGTGGTCGGCGCTTTCCGGCGCACCGCTGGAAAAAGTCCGGGCCGCCTTCCACTACGTGCGCCACGACCGCACGTTGCGCCCGGCCGACCTCCTCGACGCGGAGGGGCTGCGCGAGCTGCTCCGCTCGGTGCCGGCGGCGGAATAGGGCGGTGGCTGACCGGGAATCGGGCCGTGAATCGTTCGAATCGCTTTCCCGGACAGGCGAAAACAGGGAAATGAGTACACGTTCGTGTGGCGCGGCTTGAGATCGCCTGTCGCGGAAGACCAACATTCGCGCCGTGCAGAACAAAGAGTGGAAGCTGAAGACTCCGCCGGACACCGAAGTGGCCGTGGCCGAGGACGTCCTCGGCATGCGCGTGCCGCTGGTCCGGGTGCGCCGCGACGGCGGTGGCGGCTGGTCCTTCTTCGGCCCGGGCGACGAGGAAGGCCCCACCAAGCGGACCGTCCTCAGCGCCGTGGTCGGGGCGTGGCCGCACGTCAGCGCGCTGGCCGACCTGGAGGCGGGCTCGGTCGCGGTGTGGTCGTGGACCCAGCACGGCTGGACGGGCGAGTTCGAGTGCAGGTGCGGCGAGTGCCAGCAGCCGGTCGCGGCCGACCTGGACCGCAAGACGTGGCCGTCGGATCTGCACCCGCACCACATCGTCAGCGTGGAGCAGACGGCGCTGTCCGGTCAGGTCGTGCTCGCCGACATCATCTCCACCGAGGGCGGCATCGCCCTGCTCGGCCCCGGCGACCACCGGCGGACCAGCGACCGGATGACCCCGGTCGCGGTGGCCAACGTCATCCGCCGCTGGCCGCACACGATGCACGCGCTGCGCGCGCTCAACGAGGGGCGCGGCATGCGGTGGAACGCCGAGGGCATGGCCTGGCACGAGTACGTGATCGCCTAGCGGGAACGTCGGGGACCCCGGCACGGCGGGGTCCCTCCACCGCGGTCTTCGTTTCCCGTTGCGGGAAAGGCGGGTCCGGCTGCCGCTCCTGCCGGCCCGTTCCGCAGTTCGCGGGCGCTGCGCCGGCTCACGGCCAGGCTTCGGACGGTGCTCAGCCCGTCAGCAGCCGGTGTTCTCCGCCGGGTGCTGGTGCCGCTCCAGCACCCTGGAGTACAGGACTTCCAGCAGCCAGCGGCCGAAAAGCGACGAACCGAACTCCCGCGACCGGTCCTCCGGTCGCAGCACCAGCTCGGCCGGGCCGACCGGCCCGGCGTTCACGGCGCCGATCCCGTAGTAGTCCAGCTCGACCATCCGCCACGGCTTGTACGGGTGGTCGTGGGGGAGCACCACCGCGCAGGGCGCGAGCGTCATCAGCGTGCCGCAGGCGCGCACCGCGTGCCGGGCCTTGGCGACCGGCACCATGATCCCGAGCAGGTCCACCGCCGCGAGCGGCAGGTGGTCGTGCATGCTCGGCTCCGACCAGGAGCGGAACCAGGTGGGGTTGAGCTCGGGCTCCCAGCCGTTGTCGGTGCGCCACCGGTGGACGTCCGGGCGGATCCGGGCCACCGCTGCGAACCGGGCGCCGAGCACTTCGACGTCCGGGATGAGATGCCCTTCCCACCCGAGGGCGGTAGCCGCGTGCTCCAGGTGCTGCACGCAGGCATGGTAATCCGCAGGACACCTTCGTATACAAGTCCGGTCGTTCCGGGGTGCGGAAGGCGTCGGTGGAGAAGTGCGCTCCCGCTGCACCGGCCGGGGTCCGGGAAGTTACTGTCGCGGCGTGACCGACCACCGAAACCGCCTCCCGGAGCACGGGTCATGAGCCCACGCGGCCGCGGGATGCGGGCCCACCCGTTCATCGTCGGGCGGTCCGACGACGAGTCCGCCGTCGACCGGCTGACCAGCAGGCCCGACCACGCGCTGGTCGGCGTGATCCGGATGCCGGAGGCCACCAGCAGCCCGGTGCAGTCGATCGTCCGGCGCGTCATCGGGGCGATGCTCGCGCTGGCCGCCAGCGTGCTGATCGTCTACCTCGACCGCGACGGCTACCGGGACGCCGCGGGCGGCGAGCTGAGCCTGCTCGACTGCGTCTACTACGCCACGGTGTCGCTGTCCACGACCGGCTACGGTGACATCACCCCGGTCAGCCCGGAGGCGCGGCTGGTCAACGTCCTGATCATCACGCCGCTGCGGGTGCTTTTCCTGATCGTGCTGGTCGGCACCACGCTGGAGGTGCTCACCGAGCGCTCCCGGCAGGCGTTCAAGATCCAACGCTGGAGGTCCAAGGTGCGCGACCACGTGGTCGTCATCGGATACGGAACCAAGGGCCGTTCCGCGGTCAAGGCGCTGCTCGGCGACGACCTGGAACCGGGCCGCATCGTGGTGGTCGACACCGACCACACCGCGCTGGAGGCGGCGTCCTCGCTCGGGCTGGTCACCGTCAACGGGTCGGGCACCCGCTCCGACGTGCTGCGCGTGGCGGGCATCCCGCGGGCGCGGGCCATCGTCGTCGCGCCCGCCCGCGACGACACCGCGGTGCTGGTGACGCTGACCGCCCGCGAGCTGGCGCCGAAGGCGCAGCTGGTGGCGGCGGTGCGGGAGGCCGAGAACGTGCACCTGCTGCGGCAGTCGGGCGCGGACTCGGTCGTGGTGTCCAGCGAGACCGCGGGCCGGCTGCTCGGCATGGCCACCACGACGCCGTCGGTGGTGGAGATGTTCGAGGACCTGCTCACCCCGGACGTCGGGCTGGCGATCGCCGAGCGCGACGTCGAGCAGGGCGAGGTCGGCGGTTCGCCGCGGCACCTCCCCGACATCGTGCTCGGGGTCGTGCGCGAAGGGCGGCTCTACCGCGTGGACGCGCCGGAGGCCGATGCCATCGAGCAGGGCGACCGCCTGCTCTACGTGAAGAAGGTAAGCCCGGCCGATCGCTGACGACGACGGCGCGCGGGCGCCCAGATCTGGGAATATCGGTGTTGTGGGTAGGCGACGAGGTTCGGCATCGGTTGCGCTGATCCTGCTCGTCCTGGGCGTGCTCGGGCTGGCGGTGGTCGTGCTCACCGGGTGGCCCGCGTCGGTGCCGGTCGCGAGCGAGGCGGCCGTGCGGACGCGGCCGGTCAAGGCCACCGTGATCAGCTCGGAGCCGTGCGGCGCCCGCACCTCCGGTGACGTCGTCGAGGTCACCGTCGACGGCCGGACCACGCGGGCGCGCCTCGACGGCTGCGGGCACACCGCGGGGCAGCAGCTGGACGTGCGGGTCCCGGTCGACCCGGGCAGCGACTTCGTGGTCCGCCCGGCCGCCGAAGGCGACTCGGGCTCCGGCGACACGGCGGCCGCCCAGCGGCTGGTCTGGGTGCTGGCGACCCTGGCGGGCGTCGCGGGCGGCGGCTACGGACTCCTCGTGCGCCCCCGCTCAGCCGTCGCGGGCTAGCACCGTCAGTCGACGTCGGAGGGCGCGGCCAGCCAGGTGTTGCACTCGGTGACGCGGTTCTTGCTGAAGCCCTGCTCGACCCACACCTTGTTGGTCGCGGTGCTGCCGTGGTCGGGCTGCTGGTTGTACTCGTCGCCGCGGTTGGACGAGTCCTCCAGCGCCGGGAAGATGTAGTCGTTGCTGACCCCGCCGTTCTGCAGCGCGGCCAGCGTCATCCCCTCGAAGCACGTCGCCTGCAGCTCCGAACGCCGCGTCAGCTCCAGCCCGGCGGCCGTCTCGTAGCCGCCTGCGTTGTAGGTCGCGTCACCGTAGGCGCTGTTGATCCCGCTCATCCCCTGGATGGCGTGGCCGAACTCGTGGGCGAACTGCCCCAGGTAGACGCCGGCGTCGACGCGTTCCTCGACCTCGGAGTAGTACCGGGCGGTCATGTAGATCGTGTGGTTTCCGGGGCAGTACATCGCGGTCTGGTTCCACGACCGCGTACCGCACGGGCTGTCGATGTCCGAGTCGGTCGTGACGACCGTCGGCGTCTGCACCGGCAGGTTCGCCGCTTCCAGCGCGGGTGTCCACGCGGCCATCAGGCACGGCAGCGCCGCCTGGTAGAAGGCGTCCTGCGACGCCACGTCGGTGGAGAAGGAGGGCAGGTCGCACGAGGTGTTCACGGCGCCGTTGCCCTCGAGGTTGAGCGGGTTGTCGCCGAGCGCGGAGACCGGCCGCGGGCCGCTGTCGGTGTCGAACCCGTCACTGGTCGGTGACTCGGTCTCGCTGCTGCCGGTCGTCGATGTCTCCGACGAGGAGGTCTCGGAGCTGGTGGCCTCGCTGGAGCTGGTGGCGTCGTAGTCCGAGGCGCTGCTGGAGGAGCTGTAGGACACCGCGACCATCCCGATCGTTCCCACGCCGAGCAGGAAGACCGCGGCGAGCACGATCGCGACGATGGCGCCGGTGTTCTTCTTCGGCGGGCGCGGACCGAAGTGCTGCGGCGGGAACTGCGGCGGGCCGCCCGACGGCGGCATCATCGGCGCACCCGGCTGCTGCTGCGGCGCGTAGGGCCTGGACATCGGCTGGGTCGCGGACGGCGGCGGGAGAGGCCGCCGCGCAGGCGGCGGCGCGACCGGACGCCGCGGCGGCGCAGCACCCTGCGGCGGTTGCTGCCGGGGACCGGGCTGGTGCGAACCGCCTTGCTGTTGTGGACCGCCTTGCTGTTGCGGACCGGCTTGCTGTTGCGGACCGGCTTGCTGTTGCGGACCGGCTTGCTGGTGCGGGCCGGGCCATTGCTGGGGACCGGGTCGCTGCGGAGGCCACGGAGGCTGCGTCATGGGCGGTCGACCCCCGAACACCCGAGCCCGGCGCGCGGGCGAGGAAAGTGTCTGATGTGGACGATTTGGCGCGTGCCGATCAGCGCTCGTGGGTCCGTCATCGCCCGAAGTACCCCTTGCCTGTTGCGCCGATTGCGCCGCCGAGCTTAGCCGTGGAGCGCTATCGTGCGGGCCGTGTTCAGAAAACGGGGGCTGACGTCCTTCGCCGCGGCACTGACCGCGACTCTGCTCGGCCTGCTGCCGGGAACCGCGTTCGCGCAGGAACAACCGGTGGAGGAGCTGCCCGGCACGGTCTCCAGCGAGGTCGACATGAAGCTGGAGCGCGACGGGAGGCTCTCGGTCACCGAGCGGATCAACGTCCCCGAGGGCGCTCCCGTGCACCGCAGGATCCCGTTGCGCCAGCCCGCGGGCAGCGGCAGTGAGCGCGTCTTCACCGTGAGCGACGCCCGCGTCGACGGCCCTGGCACCGTCGACGGCGTCGACCGCGATTTGGCGGTCACCCTGCGCCCCGGCGTGTCCACCCTCACCTACGTCGTCGGCGGTGCGGTCGCCGACGCCGGTGACGTGCAGGACGTGCGGTGGCAGGTCTCCGGCGGCTGGGACGTCCCGGTCGACCGGGTCGAGGTTTCGTCGTTCCTGGCGCCGAAGGTGCCGCGCGGCATCGAGTGCCTGGCGGGCGAGGTCGGCACCACCGACCAGTGCGACCGCTTCGAGATCGGCCACACCCAGTCGGTCCGCGCGCTCACCTTCGGCCTGGCGCCGGGAGAACGCGTCGACCTGCTGCTGAAGCTGCCCGCGGGCACGGTGCCGGCGAACGCGGTGGTGGAGGAGGGTTTCAGCTTCGCGCACGCGTTCTCGCTGACCCCGGCCACCGGCGCCGGCCTGACCGGCATCGGGCTCCTGCTCGTCGGCGCGTTCGGGCTGCTCTGGTACACGAGGGGCCGTGACGCGCGTCTGCTGGCGGGCGACGCGGGACCGGTCGAGGTGCTGATGACCGACTCGCGCGGCGGTGTCACCTTCGCCTCGCCCGACGGGGTGCTGCCGGGCCAGATCGGCACCGTGATCGACGAACGCGTGGACGTCGTCGACGTCACCTCGACGGTCGTCGACCTGGCGGTGCGCAACTACCTGTGGATCGAGGAGCAGGCGGTCGACGGCGGCGACTGGCGGATCGTCGCCGTCAACGCCCCCGACGACTCGCTGCGTCCGTACGAACGCGCGGTGCACGAACTGGTCCTGCCGCACGGACGCGGCGAAGTACGCCTCTCGCAACTGCGCGGACTTCGGCTGACCGCGGTGCGCGAGCACCTCTACACCGACGTCGTCGACAAGGGCTGGTTCGCGCGGCGGCCCGACAGCGAGCGGAACCTGTTCTGGTGGGGCGGAATCGGCCTCACCGCGGGTGGCGTGGCGCTGACGGCGGTGCTGGCCCTGACGAGTTCCCTGGCGCTGCTGGGAGTCGGCGTCGTGCTCGGCGGCGTCGCGATGACCTTCGGTGCGCCGCTGATGCCCGCGCGCACCGAGCGCGGCAGCGCGCTGGTGGCGCAGGTGCGCGGGCTGCGCGACTACCTGCACGGCGTGTCGGCGGAGTCGCTGCCGGTCACCGACCGGGAAACGGTGTTCTCCCGCTCGCTGCCCTACGCCGTCGTGCTCGGCGAAGCCGAGCGCTGGCTGGAGGAGTTCGCCGAGCTCGACCCGGGCGCCGACGGCACGCCTGGCCTGTACTGGTACGGGGAGTTCGCCGAGGACGGCCACGTCGTGCCCAACCTGCGGCGCTTCCGGTCCGGGTTCCCGCGCTTCGTCGCCGCCCTCAACGCCGCGTTCGGCCGGTAGCGGGTAGCGGCACATTCTTCTGATCTTGATATGCCGTCCCGGAATCTTGCGTCACGCGAAAAATCGACTACGGGTAATAACGGTTGATCGCCGTTGTCGCCTTTTTCGTTACGCGTTCGTCCACCCGTGTGACAAGAACCCGCCGATTTCCCGCCAGTCCGCCCCCGCGGCGCCTTGACCAGCGGTAACGGTTTGACGGGAACCGTTCCCGCGCCTTCACCGTCAGGCTAATGTGTCCTAGGTTGCTGGGGAGATCAGGACAGTCCGAGGGGGCTGGGGATGACAAGCGCAGAGCAGGTCGGCTTCGTGGCCGCGAAAGAGGGGCTGGCCGCGATCGGCAAGCAGACGGCCTGGATCAAGGAGCAGTCCGCCGCGGGCAGGCTCGCCCTCGACCCCGAGGCGGCCGAGAAGGCCGCCAAGCACTGCGAGGAGGAGATCGAGGCGCTGCAGGACCTCCACCGAGAGGCCCAGCTGATTCGAACTGTCACCGGCTTGGGGGACTACCCGGACGGAACGTCGTTGACGCGGCGCTTCAAGGACAAGGCGATCGACACGGACGCAGGCGCGCTCGAGTTGATCCGTCTGATGCAGGAAGAGCTGCAGAAACAAGCGGACGCCTTCCGCGAGGCGGCCAAGGATTACCGTGCCACCGACGAGCAGATCTCTCAGGACATGCAGCGAGGTATCAAGTGATTGTGTTTTCCCGGTCCCTGGTAGCCGTGAGTCTCGGCTTCGCGTTGGTGGGACTGAGCGCGTGCACCGGCCAGTCCTCGGGACACGAGGACGCGGAATCGTCCAGCTCTGCGACACCAGGTTCCGGCCTGGCCGCCTTCGACCCGTGCACATTCTTCACCCCGGACGAGCTGACTTCTTTCGGTGTGTCCACGCAGAGCGAGGCGTTCTCACCCGTGAGCTTCCGTCCTGGATGTGCGTGGGATGGCGACATCATGGACATCACCCTGAACAAGGATGTCAAGGAGACCGTCGCCGGCCAGGACCCGCAGGAGTTCGATCGCTTCACACCCAAGGAGATAGCAGGCAGGTCTGCCGCCGTGGCGATTGTCGCCGGTGGTGAAGGTACGGGAGGCTGCAACGTGTTCGTCGATTCCGGCGGGGGAATGGTGATCTACGGGCTTTCCGGTCGTATGCGCGATTCCGTTGCCGATCCCTGCGCCGAGGTGGAGAAGGTCGCCGGCCGGACCGCGTCCAGGTTGCCGGAGTAGGTGTCGACGGCAACTGGGCGAAGTTCGGCGCGCTCAGGGGATCGCGGGTCTCGGCTGGCGCGATGTGGGGAAGGTCGCCAGGCAGACCGCCGCAAGGCTGCCGGAGTAGGCGGCGGGCCCGGCACGAAAGCGCCGCATCCGCCGCATGAAAGCAAAAACGAATAGAGGTAGGGAGGGGCCGCGATGGGGTTCGGGGATTTCGTCGAGGGTGTGGGAAACGCCTTCCACGACGCTGGGGCGTCCGTCTTCGGCTACGACACCGTTGCCGAGAAGGAAGCCAAGAAGCAGGCGGAGCAGGCCGCCAAGACCGGGGAACAGGAGCGCGACGCGCTCGCCAAGCAGAACCGCGCCCTGCAGGAGGGTGTGAGCGGCTACGACCAGCCCGCGATCTCGCAGTGCGTGAACTGGTCCTCCTACAGCCACGAGCAGATCTTCAACACCAACCGCGACACCATCGACGAGGGTCGCGCCGATGAGGTCGGGACCGCCTGGAACAACCTGGGCAAGCGACTCCGCGAGCGGGGTGCGCCGTTCGAGGCGAAGCTCAAGGAGATCATCGGCGGCGGCTGGCAGGGCGAGGCCGCCGAGCAGGCCAAGACCGTCGGCGAGCCGGTCAAGATGTGGATGGAGTACAGCGGCAACGCCTTCGAGATGACCGGCAACAAGCTGAAGGAGGCCGCTTCGGCCGCCGGTCAGGTGAAGCAGACGGTTCCCGAGCCGCAGGGCCACGACTGGGGTCGCACGGCCGCGGCCGCGATCCCGATGGGCCTGGTCGGTGGTGGCGGCGACGCGCTCGCCCAGATGGAGGAGCGCAAGCAGGCGGAGAAGGGCGCGCAGGAGGCGATGGGGCGCATCTACAGCCCCACATTCACCAACGTCGACTCCCACATGCCGCAGTACCAGAAGCCCGACGGCACGGTCGTCGAGCCGCCGCCCGCGAGGCCGCCGGAGGAGACGGACTGGGGCAAGCGCCCCGTTGTCGACGACAGGAACCGCACCGGTATCGGACCCGGCGACTCGGGAACCGGGATCGGCGGCGGTGTCGGTTCCGGCGTCGGTGGTGGCGGCGGTTCCGGTTCCGGTTCCGGCGGTGGCGGCGGCTTCGGCAGCGGCGGTAGCGGAGGCAGCGGCGCTGGAGGCGGCGGAGGCTACGGCGGTGGTTCCGGTGGCGGTGGCGGCTACACCCCGCCCGCCGGCACCGATTCGGCGTGGTCGAAGCCGCCGACGGTGCAGCCCGGCTACGGCAACCTGCCGCCCGCTCCAGGACCGGGTTCCGGCGGCGGCAACCCTCCAGGCGCATTCGGTGCGATGCCCCCCGGCGGTTTCGGCGGTGGCGGAGGAGCAGGCGGAGCCGGTCGCGCGGGCGGCATCGGCCGCGGCGGTGTCGGTACCGGTGGTGTGTCCGCGGGTGGCCGGGCCGGTGCGGGCGGACTCGGTGCCGGAGGCGCGGCGGGTGTTGGTGCCGCGGGAGCGGGCCGAGGCGCCGGTGCCGGAGGCCGCGGTGGCATGGCGGGTATGGGCGGTGCCGGACGCGGCGGTCAGCAGGGACAGGACGACGAGCACGAGCGTCCGTCCTGGCTGGAGGAGCAGGACGACGTCTGGATGAACGACATGCCCAAGACCGCCCCGCCGGTCCTGGGTGAGTGAGCACAACACGTCATGAAATCCGGTGGTCGCGGCCGACGGCATCGGCTGCGACCACCGCACGGGCAGGGAGGAACAACGCGGTGGGCGTGTTGGGTCGGTGGCAGTTGGCACCGGTGCACCTGGACATCGTTCTCAAGTACCTGGAACTCGGTGACCTGACGCTGCCGCTGGACGTGCCGTCGTTCGGGCGCACGACCGAGGAGTTCGGGCGGATCGCCCGCTTCGAGCGGCCGCGCATGGAGGAGCTCGGCATCGTCGTCCGCGACGAGATCCAGCCGCGGCTCGCCGAGGCGCTGCGGCTGCTCGCCAAGCCGTACCTGTGGGTGGACTCGCTGTGGTTCCCGAAAGCCGGTGACGACCACTGCTGGCGGACGCTCGCGGTGGTGACCGAGGGCAACCGCATCGTGCTCGGCGTCCAGCCGCCCAGCGACAACCCGCGCTACGGCGGGCCGCTGACGGTCGAAGTGCACGAGAAGGCGCCGCTGTCGCAGGTGCTGCTGCCGACGTTGCCGCCCGCGCCGCCAGGCAACCGGGGGCCGGTGCGGGTGCCGCAGACGTCGTTCCGGTCGTCGCAGCCGGACGAGGACGAAGAGGTCGACGTGATGGCACCGGGCAGGCCGATGCGTGGGGGCAGCGGTGACCGCCAGGTCGAGCTGTACGAGGCGATCGGCAGGGCCGAGCACGTCCGCCTGGGCCAGATCGCCGCGAACCTTCGCGACCAGTACGGCCGCGTCAGGAGGTCCGCGGTCCTGAAGTGGTTCGACAACGTCGAGCCCGACGGCAGGTACCTCGACCACAGCGCGCGCGCAGCCACGGGCGAGCAGCTGTTCATGCTCACCCCGGCCGACGCCCGCACCATCGGCGGCGAGATCGAGGGCCTGGTGGGCCAGGTCCGCTGACGGGTCGAAGGGCCGACGCCTGGAGGATCGGAGCATTGCCGCGGCGTTGAACCGGAGCGCGTCGCCGCCGGGCTGAGCCGGAGCGGTGCCGCGGCGCTGAACCGGAACGGCGCCTCGATTCCGTGCCGGGGCAGCGCCGCAGAACCTAACCGGCGCGGCGTCGCAGACCGAACCGGAGCGGTGCCGCGGGACCGAACCGGCGCGGCGCCGCCCTCACCTGAGCCCGAGCCCCACCCGCCACAGATCGCCACGCCATCCGGATTCCACGCGCGCTTCGCCCACGGCGAACATCAACCCGATTCACGTTTCTCCAGGTCGGCCGCCCGCGGCCATGTCCGACACGCCGAAGCGACCTGCGGGGGGCGGGACACAGCGTGACGGGACGGTCGTAGGCTGCAAGGCATGGTCGAACCCCAGCTGCATCGCGTCACCTTGCCCAATGGGCTGCGCGTGGTGCTGGCACCGGACTCGGAGGGCTCCGCGACGACGGGGCGGTCTCCCGTCGTCGGTGTCAGCGTGCACTACGACGTCGGCTTCCGCTCCGAGCCGGAGGGGAGGACCGGCTTCGCGCACCTGTTCGAGCATCTGATGTTCCAGGGCAGCGAGAGCCTGGAGAAGCTCGCGCACTTCCGGCACGTGCAGGGCTCGGGCGGCACCTTCAACGGTTCGACGCACCAGGACTACACCGACTACTACCAGGTGCTGCCGTCGGCGGCGCTGGAGCGGGCGCTGTTCCTGGAGGCCGACCGGATGCGGGCCCCCAAGATCACCGAGGAGAACCTGCGCAACCAGGTCGACGTGGTCAAGGAGGAGATCCGGCTCAACGTGCTCAACCGCCCCTACGGCGGTTTCCCGTGGATCCTGCTGCCTCCGGTGCTGTACTCGACCTTCGCCAACGCCCACAACGGCTACGGCGACTTCACCGACCTCGAACAGGCCACCGTCGACGACTGCGCCGCGTTCTTCGACACCTACTACGCGCCGGGCAACGCGGTTCTCACGGTCGCGGGCGACATCGACGTCGAGCGCACGACCGAGCTGGTGCACAAGCACTTCGGCGACGTGCCCGCGCGCGAGGTCGGCGCCCGGCCGTCGTTCGCCGAGCCGTTCACGTCGAGCGAGCTGCGCGGCCACCACGCGGACCCGCGCGCGCCGCTGCCGGCGGTCGCGCTCGGCTACCGGCTGCCCGACCCGGTCGGGGAGCTCGACGCCTACCTGGCCAACGTGGTGCTGGCCGCGATCCTGACCGACGGCGACGCCTCCCGGCTGCAGCAGCGGATGATCCACCAGGACTCGCTGGTCGTCGACGTGCACGCCGGCTGCGGTCTGATGGGCGCGCCGCTGGACGCGCGCGACCCCGACACGTTCACCCTGACCGCCATCCACACGCCGGAGGTCGGGCTCGAGCGGGTGCTGTCCGCGGTCGACGAGGAGCTCGACAGGCTCGCCACCGAGGGCCCGACCGACGAGGAGCTGTCGCGGGTCACCGCGCGCTGGTCGGCGGGGCTCTACCGCGAGCACGACAGGGTCGTCTCCCGGACGCTCGACCTCGGCAGCGCGGAGCTGCTGCACGGCCGCGCGGAGCTGGTCTCCGAACTGCCCCGCCGGGTCGAGCAGGTCAGCGCCGAGAACGTCTCCGCCGCCGCGAAGGCGCTGCGCCCGGACGCCCGCGCAGTGCTCGAGCTGGAACCCGCAAGCGACGCTCCCGCAGGAGGTGCGGCATGACCCGCGCGACCCACCGCAGCGCCGAGGAGATCGGCCGCACCGAGCTGGGCCCGAGGCCGCTGCCGCCGCTCGGCGAGCCGCGCGCGGGGCAGCCGTCGGTCGCCGTGGACACCGTGCTGGACAACGGGCTGCGCGTGATCGCCGCCCGTCACGGCGTGGTGCCGATGGTGGAGCTGCGGCTGCGTATCCCCTTCGCCGGTGACGACCCGATGCACCCCGCCCGCGCCGAGGTGCTGGCGGAGACGCTGCTCACCGGCACCGCGCGCCGCGACCGGGTGCAGGTCGACAAGGACCTGGCCACCGTCGGCGGCGAGCTGCACGCGGGTGTCGACCCGGAGCGGCTCAGCCTCTCCGGCGACTCGCTGGCCAGCGGCCTCGGCACGCTGCTCGACGTGCTGGCCGACGCCCTGACCGGCGCCGCCTACACCGACCGCGAGGTCGAGGGCGAGCGCGACCGGCTGGTCGAGCGGATCGCGGTCGCGCGCTCGCAGCCCCGCGTGATCGCGCGTGAGGAGCTGCAGCGGCACCGCTACGGCGACCACCCCTTCGTCCGCGAGGTCCCGGAGGCCGAGGATGTCGCCAAGGTGACCGCCGAGCAGGTGCGCGCCCTGCACCGCGAGTCGGTGCTGCCGCGCGGTTCGGTGCTGGTCCTGGTCGGCGACATCGACCCGGACCAGGCGGTGGCCGAGGTGGCGCGCAGGCTCTCGGATTGGCAGGCCGACGCCTCGGCCAAGGAGATCCCGTCGCTGCCCGAGGTCAGGGGCGGTGACGTCCGGCTCGTGCACCGGCCGGGGGCCGTGCAGTCGCAGCTGCGCTTCTCCGCGCAGGCGCTGCCGCGCACCGACCCGCGCTACCCGGCGCTGCAGATCGCCAACCTTGCCTTCGGAGGCTACTTCTCCTCGCGGCTGGTCGAGAACATCCGCGAGGACAAGGGATACACCTACGGCGCGCACTCGTCGTTCGAGTTCACCCGCGACAACGGCACCCTGCTGGTCGACGCGGACACCGCCAGCGAGGTCACCGCGGCCGCGCTGCTGGAGACCCGCTACGAGTTCGGGCGGCTGGCGCTGGTGCCGCCGACCGAGGCCGAGGTGGAGTCGGCGCGGCAGTACGCGATCGGCGGCCTGCTCACCTCGACGTCCTCCCAGTCGGGTCTGGCGTCGATGCTGGTGGTCCTCGGCTCGTTCGGCCTCGGGCAGGACTGGCTGGTGGCGCACCCGCAGCGGCTGCGCGAGGTGACCGTCGACCAGGTCGCCGAGGCGGCCGCGCTGTTCGCCCCGACGGCGTTCACCGGTGTCGTCGTGGGCGATGCCGACAAGCTGAGCGACCAGCTCCGCGCGCTCGGTGGGGTGGTGCTGCCATGACAGGACCACTGTCACGGTGTGGGATGCTGGACGGGTTATGAGTTCGCAGGCCTGTGTCCCGTCCCGCCACGGATTCCAGCTCGATTCGCCGCCGGTGCTCTCCAGGTCCACTGTGGACAGAAGTGAGATGCTGCGCAACGCCCGTGCGACCGAGCTGTGGGCCGACGGCCGGATCCTCCTGGTCGACGCCAAGGGCCGCACGCGAGTCGACGAGGACGGCCGGCTGGCCTACCAGCCGGCTGCGGACTTCGGCAACGGCCCGGCGCCGAACGCGGTGCTGCTCGGCGCCGACGGCGACATCGGCTACTGGGCGCTGCGCGTGGAGCAGGACGTGCCCCAGGAGGGCTGGCGGGGTCTGCGGTCGGCGGGCGCGCTGCTGAACGACACCGACGCCGGGCTGCTCACGACCGCGGTCGCCCTGCTCGGCTGGCACGACAACGCGCGGTACTGCGCCAGGTGCGGCGCGGCCACCACCCGGGCGCAGTCCGGGTGGGTGCGGCGCTGCACCGGCTGCGACCGCGAGGAGTACCCGCGCACCGATCCGTCGATGATCTGCCTGGTGCACGACGGTGCCGACCACGTCCTGCTGGCGCGCCAGCCGTCGTGGCCCGCCGACCGCTACTCGGTCCTCGCCGGGTTCGTCGAGGTCGGCGAGTCGCTGGAGGCGTGCGTGCGGCGCGAGGTCTCCGAGGAGGTGGGCGTCGAGGTGTCCGACGTCCGCTACCTGGGCAGCCAGCCGTGGCCGTTCCCGCGTTCCCTGATGCTCGGCTTCGCCGCGATCGCCGACCGCTCGGCGCCGCTGTGCCCGGCGGACGGCGAGATCGAGGACGCCCGCTGGTTCCACCGGGCCGACGTCCGCGCCGCGCTCAACGCCGAAGACGTCGCGGTGTCGGGCCTGCGCCTGCCACCGAGCGTCTCGATCGCTTACGGCATGCTCTCCGGCTGGGCCCACCACGACGGCTGACCCCATGCGGACCCGGCGGCGTCCCGGCCTCTTGTCCGCGACAAGCGGCCTGAGTCGTCAAGAATCTGGTTCACGCATGAACGCTGGCCGCGGTGAGCGTCTCGATCTTCCCGTTCGATGGCGCTCACCCGTGGTTGACCGACGCCCTGTCAACTCGGACCTGCGTGGTCCCAGCCTGCTCCCGCAGTTCGGCAAGCCCGCCCTCGTACGTAGGTCCGGGCAGTTGTGCCCCGCCCCTGAACGCTCAAGTCGGCGATCTTGCCGACCAGTGGTCTTCCCAGGTCGGGACTGAATTCGTCGCACGTTTCCTTCCGCGATGCGCGACCCGTGCGTCCTGCAAGCCCGACACGCGGGGGAATGCCGGGGCGTGGCACGGGGATGGCTTCTGCGAAGATGCCAGCCATGGCCGAACAACCGCGACTCCTGGAAGGTTTGGACCCGGAGCAGCGGGAGGCGGTCGTCGCACCGCGCGGCCCGGTCTGCGTGCTCGCCGGCGCGGGCACCGGCAAGACCCGCACGATCACTCACCGCATCGCCTACCTGGTGCAGCGCGGCCTCGTGGCCCCGCAGCAGGTGCTCGCGGTCACCTTCACCGCCCGCGCGGCGGGGGAGATGCGCACCCGGCTGCGGGCGCTGGGCGCCGCCGGTGTGCAGGCGCAGACCTTCCACGCCGCGGCGTTCCGCCAGCTCCGCTACTTCTGGCCGCGGGTGCACGACAGCCAGGTCTGGCCGCTGACCGACAACAAGTTCCGGCTGGTCATGCAGGCCGCGGGGCGGGTCGGCCTGCCCACTGAGAAGGAGTCCGTGCGCGACCTCGCGGGCGAGATCGAGTGGTCGAAGGCGTGCCTGGTCGGGCCGGAGCAGTATCCCGCCGCGGCCGCCGCCGCGGGCCGGGACGCGCCGGCGCCGCCGGAGCAGGTCAGCCAGGTCTTCGCCGGCTACGAGAAGCTCAAGAACGGCGCGCAGGTCCTGGACTTCGACGACCTGCTGCTGCACACGGCGGCGATCCTGGAGGAGCACCCGGAGATCGCCGAGGAGTTCCGCGACCGCTACCGCTCGTTCGTCGTCGACGAGTACCAGGACGTCAACCCGCTGCAGCAGCGGGTCCTCGACGCCTGGCTGGGCAAGCGCGACGACCTCACGGTCGTGGGGGACGCGAACCAGACGATCTACTCCTTCGCCGGTGCCGCGCCGAAGTGGCTGGTGGGCTTCCCGCGCCGGTTCCCCGAGGCCACGGTCGTGCGCCTGGAGCGCGACTACCGGTCCACGCCGCAGGTGGTGGCGCTGGCCAACCAGGTCATCGACGCAGCCAGGGAGCGGCCCTCCGGCACGCGGCTGCGGCTGGTCGGTCAGCGCCCGGACGGCCCGCGGCCCAACTTCGCCGAGTTCGACGACGAGCCCGCCGAGGCCCACGCCATCGCGCACAAGATCGCCAAGCTGGCGAAGCAGGGCGTGGCGCTGTCGGAGATGGCCATCCTGTTCCGGGTCAACGCCCAGTCCGAGGTCTACGAGAAGGCGCTCGCCGACGCCGAGATCCCGTACCAGGTGCGTGGCGGTGAGCGGTTCTTCGCCCGCACCGAGGTCCGGCAGGCGATGGTCACCCTGCGCGCCGCCGCATCCCGCTACGAGCAGTCCGGTGACCTGCCCGCCGACGTGCGGGAGGTCCTGACCGAGGTCGGCCTGACCGACGAGCCACCGGGTGGCGGGGCCGCGCGGGAGCGGTGGGAGTCGCTGATCGCGCTCGTCGAGCTCGCCGAGGAGCTGGCGGCCACCGTGCCCGAGGCCGACCTGGCCAGGTACGTCGCCGAGCTCGACGTGCGGGCCGAGTCGCAGCACCCGCCGACGGTGGAAGGCGTGACGCTGGCCTCGCTGCACGCCGCCAAGGGCCTGGAGTGGGACGCGGTGTTCCTGGCCGGGCTCGTCGAGGGCACCCTGCCGATCCAGCACGCCGACACCCCGGCGGCGATCGAGGAGGAGCGCAGGCTGCTCTACGTGGGCGTGACGCGCGCCCGGGAGCACCTGCAGCTGTCGTGGGCGCTGTCGCGCGCCGAGGGCGGCCGCCGATACCGCAGGCGCAGCCGGTTCGTCTACAACCTGGTGCCCGACGACCACCCCGCCGCGCTGCCCGCCAAGGTCAAGGAGCGCGAGACGGTCGCCGCGCCGAGCAAGGCCAAGCCGCGTTGCCGGGTGTGCAACACGACGCTGGTGAACACGATGGACATCAAGCTCGCGCGCTGCTCGGACTGCCCGTCCGATGTGGACGAGGGGCTGCTCGAACAGCTCAAGGCGTGGCGCAGCGAGCGCGCCAGGCAGCTCAAGGTCCCTTCCTACGTGGTCTTCACCGACGCGACGCTGACCGCGATCGCCGAGCAGCGTCCGTCCGATGAGGCGGAACTAGTGGGAATATCGGGAATAGGCGCTTCGAAGCTCCGCAAGTTCGGACCGGACGTCCTGGCCCTGGTGCAGGCCGGTCGTCCGGACTGAAACCGCAGGTCGCCGCAGGTTTTCACCCGAACTCGCGGAATCTTGGAAAAATGAGTTGCGATCGGCGCCCTCGGGCCAATAGCCTGCAGTAGCGCGCTGAGGAGGGGCGAACCCCCCGGTGCGAACGCTGGGAAGGAGGTGGCTTCAGATGACCAACACGACGATGTTCGGTATCCCTGGCCACCTCATGTCCGGGGATACCGCGCGTTGGGGCGTCCGAGAAGGCAATCGTGGCTATGTCGGCCCGTTTGCCGAGCCGCGCGTTTTCACCGCGTTCACTCAGATCCAGACCGTGCATCGCCGGTCCGTTTCGAAGCATCTCCTTGATCGCATGATCTAGAAGCACGCTTCAGGCTTTTCGAAGGCCGCGGACCCGCTCACTGCCGGGTCCGCGGCCTTCTCGTCGTTTCTGGGTCTGTTTCCGCCACTTCCGAGAAATCCGCCGCCGACCGAAGACAGGAGGAACTTGCATGTTGACCACCAGCGTGCCGATATCCGAAGGAGCCGAGGCCCAGCAGGGTGAAGCCGTCGGCACTCTGCTCGACAGCGCCCCGGCCCTGGGCGCGGAACTGCCCTGCCGCCGCGACCCCGACCTGTGGTTCGCCGAAAGCCCCGGTGAGCTGGAGCAGGCCAAGTCGCTGTGCGCGGAGTGCCCGATCAGGGCGGAATGCCTCGCGGGTGCTCTTTCCCGGGGTGAGCCCTGGGGTGTCTGGGGCGGTGAGATCTTCGAGCGCGGAACCGTCATCGCGCGCAAGCGGCCTCGCGGCCGTCCCCGCAAGCACCCGCTGCCTGCCGGCGGTGGAGCGGTGCAGTCCAGCGCGGCCGACGCCCGGCGACGTGGTCAGGAGAAGGCGGCATGAACGACAACAGGGTCATCAACCAGATCAGCGGTCCGAGAATGGAAGTGAAGTACCGAATGATGATGCCGGAGCATTTGTCGAAGATCCGGATGCAGGACCTGATACGCGAAGCACGAGAAGCGCGGTTGGCGCGTGAGGTCGGAGCAGGGCGGTTGTGGCGGCGACTGGCCGCCTACGCCTCCGACCGCGCCGACCGCGCGCAACGCTGTCGGTGAACGAAGCCCCTGGCGTGTCCCGCATCCGCGGGTTCGCCAGGGGCTTTCGCCCGTAGAGTGGTCGTTCATGGCCCTGCATTCTTACGACAACATCGACTGGGACGCGCGGCTGGAGCGTTTGCGCGACACCGACGCGCTCACCGCGCCGGAGACCGCGGAACTGGTCAAGCGGCTGCTGCGGCCGGAGGACCGGTCGGTCGTCGATGTCGGTGCGGGTGCCGGTGGCTCGGCAGCGGCGTTCGCCAAGGCGCTCTCAGGCATCGGTGACACCGTCATCGTCGTCGACAGCGCGCCGGAACTGCTCGCCGCCGCAACGGACTGCGCGGAGCGCGCCGCGTCCGGCGGCGTGGAGGTGCGCGCGGTCCGCGCGGACGCGGCCGACGACGCACTGCCGGACCTGGTCGGCCAGATGGACCTGGTGTTCGCATCGTTCGTCGCGCACCACCTGCCCGACCAGATCGCCGGCCTCCGCCGGATGGCCCGGACGGTGCGGCCCGGCGGTCGCCTCGCACTGGTCGAGTTCGGTCTGGACCAGCGCGTCCTGCCGTGGGACATCGGTCTCGGCGAACCTGGCCTGGAGTCACGGCTGGCCGCAGCCCGCGACGACCGGTTCCGGCGGATGCGCGCGGAGATGGAGGGCTCGGTGCGCATGCCGATGGGCTGGCCGGCGGCGCTAACCGAAGCGGGCCTCGAAGACGTCGAGTCCTGGAGCTACCTGATCGACCGCCCCGCCCCAGCATCCGGCGCCGCCCTCAACGCCGCCGTGCGCCGACTCGAGTGGCTGCGCGAGGCAGCGGAGGAAACCGCCGGCGCCGACGACCTGCAGTCACTCGACCAACTCCTGGACCCGGAAAGCCCCCACTTCATCCGCAACCGCACCGACGTCCAGTACCTGGTCGCCAACACCGTCCACGTCGGCACCAAACCCACCCACTCCACCTGACAACACCACCTGAGACACAACGGCGGTGCCCACAAAACAGGCGGTGCCCGGTTCTCATCCCGTCGACCTGGCGCCAGCCCGATCAGACCGGGTCAAGGGGGCCCACTCGCTCCCCACCGCACGCTGCCTCGAAAACCGGCCCCCTTGACGCGGTCTGATAGCCCTCGTGGGGGTCGACGGGATGAGATCCGCCAACCGCCCCACCGCAAGCTGCCTCGAAAACCCACTCATCCCGGAGACCTGCCGGGGGCCTGGGGGCGGCGAGCGCCCCAGAAACCCCTTACCAAGGCGACCCGCAAGGCCAGGGTGGGTACCTCGAAAACCCGCGCGCCCCCGCGCTGAAGGCGACCCGCAAGGCCAGGGTGGGTACCTCGAAAACCCGCGCGCCCCCACTCTGAAAGCGCCCCGCAAGGCCAGGGTGGATGCGTCGAAACTTGCGCGCCCCCGCACCCAAGGCGCCCCGCAAGGCCAGGGTGAGTACCCCGAAAACCCACGCGTCCCCACTCCCAAAGCGACGCGCAAGGGCCAAGCCCCCACCGCGGCACCCTGCCCCAAGCTCCTCACTCCGCGAAGCCGGGCTGCCAGTTCGAAATGATCTCCCGGGCCGCCACTTCGGCGTCGAGCTGGCACAGGATGCCGGTGGCGCCGAGGGTGACGCGGTGGATGAGCAGGTAGTCCGGGGGCAGGTTGAGCGAGCGGCCGGTGCGGAACTCCGGGCTGCGCAGGTCGCCGACCCGCTCCGCCTGGCTCTGCATCCAGCGCCGGGTGAAGTGGAAGCGTTCGGTGCGGACCGGGTCCACGAACGGCCCGAGGTACGCCTGGACGTCTTCGGCCCGCAGCTTGCTGTCGGTTTGCACGAAGCGGTCGGCGCGCAGCAGCTCCAGGAGCTCGTCCGCGCGGTCCTCGAGCGCGAGCCGCAGCATCCGGCCCATGGTGCGCGGCGGTCCGTCGGGCAGCTTGGCGACCGCGCCGAAGTCGATGACGGCGATCCTGCCGTCGCCCATCATCATGAAGTTGCCCGGGTGCGGGTCGGCGTGCAGCAGCCCGGCCCGCGCCGGTGACGAGTAGTGGAACTCCCCGAGCAGCCGTCCCGCCTCGTCGCGCTGCTCGCGCGTGCCTCCGGCGATGATCTCCGCGTACGGGGTGCCGGTGACCCACTCGGTGACCATGACCTTCGGTGCGCTGGCGACCACGCGCGGCACCAGGACCTGCTCGTCGTCGGCGAACGCCGCGGCGAAGGCGCGCTGGTGGTCGGCCTCGCTGCGGTAGTCGAGCTCCTCGACCATCCGGTCCTGCAGCTCGGTGAGCAGCGGCTTGATCTCGGCCCCGGGCGCCAGCGACTGGAACAGCCGGGAGAAGCGCATGAGCTGGCGCAGGTCCGCGCGCAGCGCCTCGTCCGCACCCGGGTACTGGATCTTCACCGCGACCTCGCGGCCGTCGTGCCAGACGGCTCGGTGCACCTGCCCGATGCTCGCGGCCGCGGCCGGGACCTCGTCGAAGTGCGCGAACCGGTCCCGCCAGGCCCGGCCGAGCTGCTCGTCGAGGACCCGGCGCACGCTGGCCTCCGACATCGGCGGCGCGGCCGACTGCAGTTTCGTCAGCGCCTCGCGGTAGGGGCCCGCCATGTCGTCTGGGACGGCGGCCTCGAACACGCTCAGCGCCTGCCCGAACTTCATCGCGCCGCCCTTGAGCTGTCCGAGGACGGCGAAGAGCTGTTCGGCCGTCCTGGCCGAGACCTCGGCGTTGATCTGCTCGGCGTCCCCGCCGGTGATGCGCTTCCCCCAGCCCGCGGCAACCCGGCCCGCGACGCTGAGCGGGAGGCTGGCGAGCTTGGCGGTGCGGTGGGCCGCCCGGCGGGGGATGTCGGTCACGAATTCTCCTCATTCGGGCACAGGAAAACTCTCTCGATGACCAGGTGTTCGACATCGAGGAACCCAGTCACATGCTAGAGCGTTCCCAGCCGCCTGTGGGGCGTGATCGACAGGTCGGATGCTGTTGTTCCGAGCACGGGAGCAACCACTGCTGCGGCGAACGGTCTGAGGAGTCGTGCGCGGCGGACGCCGCGAGCTTCCGGGGCGGTAGGTCAGCCGGACCGAGCGCGAAAGGCGCGAGTTGCCCCGTCGTGCCGGGTGAGCCCGGTACGCCGACGATGTGCTGCTTGGAGGTGGCCGCCGCGCGGGCGGCTGCCGGCGGGTGCCGCGGGTGGACCGCTCGCGGCCCACCCGCGTGGTGCGCTCAAGCCTTGCCGAGAATGCGGGTCATCTTGGTGCCGCAGACCGGGCACGTGCCCTTCGCCATGCGGCGTCCGTTGGTCTCCGCGACCTCACCGGAGAAGTCCCGCTTCTCCCGGCACTTCACGCAGTAGCCGTTGTACTTGTCGGCCACGGCTCCCCTCCTTCGTGTCGTGACCCTGCGTTGCCGCCGGGTCTTCGGTAGCCCGGGTCCGGGCCGCGCTGGGGGAACGGTACAGGCGGACCAATCAAGCTGCATACATAAAGAGCATCGCATGTTCGGCTTAAAGGAGTAATCCCTTGGGTGATCACGCGGCGTAGGTGGTGCGGTGAAGCTCACAGGGGGATCCGTTCGTCAGACCCGCTCGCTAAGGTCGGCTCTCGTGGCTGAACCCCAGGTCGAGGTGCGCCGCAGCAAGCGCCGGCGGCAAACGGTGAGCGCCTACCGAGATGGCGACAAGGTCGTCGTTCTGCTGCCGGCCCGGATGAGCCGGGCGGAGGAAAAGCGCTGGGTGGCGGACATGCTGAGCCGTCTCCAGCGCAGCGAGACCCGACGGCGCTCGCCTGCCAGGGACTCCGACGAGGCGCTCGCCGAGCGGTGCCGCGCGCTCGCGGCGAAGTACCTGGACGGCAGGGCCGAACCGGCCACCGTCCGGTGGGTGCCGCCGATGCGGACCCGGTGGGCGTCCTGCACTCCGAGCGATGCGTCCATCCGGGTGAGTCGACGCCTGCGAGATGTACCCGGATGGGTGCTCGACTACGTGCTGGTCCACGAGCTGGCGCACCTTCTGGTGCCGGGCCACGGGCCCGCGTTCTGGAAGCTGGTGCGCCAGTACCCGAAGACCGAAAGGGCGGTCGGCTACCTCGAAGGGCTGTCCGCGGCGGCCCACCTGGACCTCGGACTCGACGACGACACCGAGCCGGAGTCCGACGCCGTCTGAGACCGAGAGGCACAGTCATGGCCGCCGTCTCGCTCAGGCCGCCGCCTTCGGGAAGATCCAACGAACTCATCCCGGCCGCATCACCCCGGCCGGGGTCCGAGTCCGTGCACGTGCCGCGAACCGGCACGTCCACGCGGTCTTACTGCTTGTCGGGCCCGCCGCGCTGCTCGTCGCCGCTCTCGCCGGTCGAGCCTTCGTCCGAGTCACTCGAGCCACGAGCGTCACCGGAGCCACGGGAGTCACCCGAGCCACGCGAGTCGTCGGACTCGCCGCTCTCCGGCTCCGCGGCGTCGTCCGACTTCGCCGCCTCGTCGGCCTCGGCGCGGCGGATCGCCGCGATCGGGTCGTCCAGGTCGGTCGAGCCCGAGCCCCAGCGGTCGGCGAAGTCCAGCGGCTCGTCGAGGTCCTCGCTGCCGGGAAGCAGGTCGGGGTGGTCCCACACGCGGTCGCGGCTCTCGACGCCGTGCCGCTCGGTCATCAACCTCCACAGCGTCGCCGCCGCCCGCATCTGCCGCGGCCGCAGCTCCAGGCCGATCAGCGTGGCGAAGGTCTGCTCCGCCGGGCCTCCGCTGGCCCGCCTGCGGCGGATGGTCTCACCCAGCGCGCTCGCACCGGGCAGCCGTTCGCCGATGGCGTCGGCGACGACCACGTCGACCCAGCCCTCGACCAGCGCGAGCAGCGTCTCCAGCCGCTTGAGGGCGGCCTCCTGCTCCGGCGTGGTCTTCGGCTCGAGCATGCCGGAGTTCATCAGCTCCTGCATCGAGCCCGGGTTGGTCGGGTCGATCTTGCCCGCCAGCTCCTCCAGCGAGGAGGTGTCGACGGTGATGCCCCTGGCGAACTCCTCGACCGCGCCCAGCAGCCGCTGCCGCAGCCACGGGACGTGGCTGAACAGGCGGTGGTGCGCCGCCTCGCGCGCGGCGAGGAAGATGGTCGCCTCGCTGCCGGGCCGGTCCAGGCCCTCGACGAAGCGGTCGATGTTGGCGGGCAGCAGCGCGGCGGTGCCCTCGGGCCCCAGCGGCAGGCCGACCTCGGTGGAGGTCAGCACCTCGCCGCCGAGCTGGGCCAGCCCCTGCCCGAGCTGCGAGCCGAACGTGAGCCCGCCCATCTGCCCGAGCATGGACAGCAGCGGACCGGCCGCCTGCTTGGCCTCCTCCGGCAGCGCCTCCAGCCACGCGTTGGACATCCGCTGGGCGATGGGGTCGCACAGCCGCTGCCAGGTCGGCATCGTCTTCTCGACCCAGTCCACCGACGACCAGGTCTGCACGCTGCGCACGCCCGCGGGCAGGGAGGTGGTCGGGTCCAGCCACAGCTCGGCGAGCCGGACGGCCTCCTCGATGGCCTTGACCTGCTCCTGGCTGGGCCGCTCGGTGCGCTGGCCGCTGTGCAGCTGCTGGATGGCGAGCTGCTTGGCCAGGTCGTAGTTGACCGGCCCCTCGCCGCCGCCACCGGAGTGGCTGAGCACCTGGCCGAGCTGGGTCAGCATCTGGCCGAGCTGGCCGATGTCGAAGTTGGGCATGCCGCCCGGACCACCCGGCAGCGCGCCGAAACCGAAGCCGGGCATGTCCCCGTGATTTCCGGCGCCACCCTCGGAGCGCCCTTCCGACGAGTCGCGCTTGTCGCGGTCGTCGGGGTCCTGCGGGCCGAACCCGAACGGCAGATCACTCATGGTTCCACCGTACGCGGGTAGCGCCGGTCGGTAGAAGCCGTCCACACGCTCGCCCTGGGTGAACACGTACCCTGTCGCCTCGTGACACGCCGAACGTGGACCCTGATGACGAGTGTGCTCCTGGTCGTGGTTTTCGGAATGCTCGGCGCGTTCGTCCAGGTGCCGTTCGTCGCTCTGGGGCCCGGTCCCACCTACGACACGCTGGGCACCGAGGGGGACACGCCGGTCATCCGGATCGACGGTCAGCAGACCTACCCGACCGGTGGGCACCTGAACATGACCACGGTGACGGTCACCGACCAGCTCTCGCTGTTCGGCGCGCTCGGGTTGTGGGTGAGCGGCCGCTACGCGCTGGCGCCGCGCGAGGTGTACTTCCCGCCGGACAAGTCCGAGCAGCAGATCGAGCAGGAGAACACCAAGGCGTTCAACGACTCGCAGACCACCGCCGAGACCGCCGCGCTGCGCTACCTCGGGTACCCGACGAAGGTGCTTGCGGGCGAGATCGTCAAGGGCAGCCCCGCCGACGGTGTCATCGAGCCCGGCGACCGGCTGATCAGCGCGAACGGTCGTCCGGTGACCGATGCCGCGTCGCTGCGCGAGGCGCTGGCGGCCAACAGGCCGGGGGACCGGGTCGAGATCCGCTTCCGGCACGCCGACGAGCCCGAGCGCGCCGCGACCGTCCAGCTCGGGCAGCACCCGCACGGCGAGCCGCAGGGCTTCCTCGGCGTGGCCGCGACCGAGCGGCCGGACGTGCCGTTCGGCATCGAGATCAGCCTGGCCGACGTGGGCGGGCCCTCGGCGGGCCTGATGTTCTCGCTGGCCATCATCGACAAGCTCACGCCTGGTGAGATCAACGGCGGCCAGTTCGTGGCCGGTACCGGCGAGATCGACCCGGCGGGCACGGTCGGGGCGATCGGCGGCATCCCGTTCAAGATGGTCAAGGCGCGCGAGGCGGGCGCGACGACCTTCCTGGTGCCCGCGGGCAACTGCGCGGAGGCGAAGGCGCAGGCCCCGGCGGGGCTGCGGCTGGCCAAGGTCGCGACGCTGGACGAGGCGAACAAGGCCCTCGAAGCTCTGCGCAACGGCCAGGTCCCGGCCGGTTGCTGACCGGCGGCCGCGGCTGAGCGCTCTCCCCCCGGCGCTGCTGGAGCGCGGCGGTCAGCCCGCTTACCGGTAGCAGGGCCGCGACCGCCGGACAGCGGCCGCGCCCCCGGTCGCCGGCTCAGACCGTGAAGGTCTCCCGCAACGCGTTGAGCAGGTTCGGAGCGAGGCCGGCGTCCTCGACGACTTCGCCCGCCTCGTCGCCCTCGGCACGCAGTCGCATCAGGCAGGCGCCCGCGCCGTCGCGCAGGACCGCGGCGACCAGCCGGGCCTCCCGGCGCTCCGGGTGGTCGGCGGCGGCCTGGCGGGCCTGCTCGCCGTCGGTGGGCAGCGCCGCCTCGGCCTCCGGCGGCAGCACGACGATCTCCTGCACGATCGCGCACCCGGCGACCTGCTCCGGCCAGCTGATGCGGGCCAGCGCCTCGGCCAGGTCGTCGGCGGGCAGCGACTCCTGCGCGATCGGGGTCAGCGCGGACTCCGGGTCGAGCTGGTCGGCCAGGTTCGGCTCGGCGGCGAGCAGCTCCGAGGTCGGCACCAGGGCGAACACCTGGGTGGGCTGGTCCCAGCCCGCCGCCCCGACGAACTCCTCGATCTCGCGGGTGGCCACTCGCAGGGCGCCGGCCATGTCCTGGGTGTTGTCCGGTGACATGCGCTCATCGTCGCACCCGCGCACGCCCGCGTGACCAGCGGCGCCTCGGGGGTGAGATGTCCGCTTGTTCCAATTTCGCGGTGCGGTTCTGGAACTACTCCGGGGGGTCGTAGAGTTGAACATCATGAGCGGGGTCGGCGCTGCTCGCGGCGGCCTCCGGGCACTGAATGACCATCCCCAGGAGAGTGCGCTGTGGCCATGCGGCCCCCGGTAGGAATGCCGAAACTGTCCCGGCGGAGCCGGATCCTGCTGATCCTCGGCGGGGTGGTGCTGATCGCCCTGATCGCCGGGTCCAGGCTCCTGGGCACCTACGTCGACTGGTTGTGGTTCGGTGAGGTCGGGCGGCGGCAGGTGTTCGCCACCCAGGTGTTCAGCCGCCTCGGGCTGGGCGTGGCCGCCGGCGCCTTCGTCGGCGTGGTGCTGCTGCTGAACCTCTGGATCGCCTACCGCAGCAGGCCGGTGTTCGTGCCGGTCAGCGGGCCGGACGATCCGCTCGCGCGCTACCGCACGGTGGCCACCGAGCGCTCCCGGCTGTTCGGCTGGGGCATCCCGATCGTCATCGCCGTGATCGCGGGCCTGACCGCGCAGTCGGACTGGCAGACGCTGCAGCTGTTCCTGCACAGCGTGCCGTTCGGCCAGGTCGACCCCGAGTTCGGCAACGACATCTCCTTCTACACCTTCCAGCTGCCGTTCTGGCGCTTCCTGCTGTCGTGGTCGTTCGTGGCGATCACCGTCGGGTTCATCGGCGCGCTGGTCACGCACTACATCTTCGGCGGGATCCGGCTGGCCGGGCGGTCCGGGCAGGTCGCGGCTCCCGCGCGGATCCAGCTCTCGGTGCTGGCCGGGCTGTTCGTCCTGCTCAAGGCGGTCGACTACTTCCTCGACCGCTACGACCTGCTGCTGTCGGACCGCAACAGCCTGTTCACCGGTGCCACCTACACCGACCTGAACGCGCTGATGCCGGTCAAGCTGATCCTGATGATCATCGCGGTGTTCTGCGCCCTGGCGTTCTTCGCCGCGATCTTCCTGCGCAACTTGCAGATCCCGGCCATCGCGACCGTGCTGCTGGTGCTGTCGAGCATCCTGGTCGGCTCGGTGTGGCCCGCGCTGCTGGAGCAGTTCTCGGTCCGGCCGAACGCCAACCAGCGCGAGGCGCTGTCGATCGAGCGCAACCTCGCCGCCACGCGCAGCGCCTTCGGCATCGGCGCGGACAAGGTGACGATCAAGGACTACCCGGGCAAGACCGCGCTGACCCCCGGCGAGGTCGCCGACGACGAGGGCACGATCCCCAACATCCGGCTGCTCGACCCCAACGTCCTGTCCGACACCTTCACCCAGCTCACCCAGCAGTACAACTTCTACGGCTTCAACGAGAAGCTCGACGTCGACCGCTACCGCGAGCCCAACGGCCAGCTGCGCGACTACCTGGTGGCGCTGCGCGAGATCGACACCGACGGCCTGGCCCAGAACCAGCAGAGCTGGATCAACCGGCACATGGTCTACACCCACGGCAACGGCTTCATCGCCGCGCCCGCCGACCGGGTCGACTCCACCTTCCAGGAGGGCGCCACCCAGGGCGGCTACCCGGTGTTCCAGATCAGCGACGTCGCCAACGGCGGCAAGGGCGCGATCCCGGTCGACAACCCGCGCGTCTACTACGGCGAGCTGCTGAACCAGAACGACTACGCGATCGTCGGCGGCAACCCCGGCGAGGCGCCGCGGGAGTACGACACAGACCGGTCGGCCTACACCTACGCCGGCAAGGGCGGGGTGCCGCTGGGCAGCTTCTTCAACCGGCTGGTCTTCGCGGGCTACTACGGGGAGCGCAACTTCCTGTTCAACACCGCGATCGGCTCCGACTCCAAGATCATGTACGAGCGCAACCCCAGGGACCGCGTGCAGAAGGTCGCGCCCTGGCTCAAGCTCGACGGCGACCCGTACCCGGCGGTGGTCGACGGCAAGGTCAAGTGGATCATCGACGGCTACACCACGCTGGACAACTACCCGTACTCGCAGCAGACGCAGTTCGGCCAGGCGACCACCGACACCCTCACCGGCGTCGAGCGCCAGCCGAACCAGCCGATCAACTACATCCGCAACTCGGTGAAGGCCACCGTCGACGCCTACGACGGATCGGTCGACCTGTATGCGGTCGACGAGAAGGACCCGGTGCTCAAGGCCTGGCAGGGCGTGTTCCCCGGTGTGGTCAAGCCGGCCAAGGAGATCAGCCCGCAGCTGCAGGAGCACTTCCGGTACCCGGAGGACCTGTTCAAGGTGCAGCGCCAACTGCTCACCCAGTACCACGTGACCAACCCGGGCGACTTCTTCTCCAACCGCACCTTCTGGGAGGTCCCGCCGGACCCGACCAGCAGCGGTCAGGGCGGCAGCAACCAGGGCAACCAGCAGCCGCCGTACTACGTGCTGGCGCAGATCGAGGGCCAGAACCAGCCGACGTTCCAGCTCACCAGCGCCCTCACGGCGCTGAAGCGCCAGAACCTCGCCGCGTGGGTGTCGGCGTCGTCCGACCCGCGGGACTACGGCAAGCTCACCGTCCTGCGGCTGCCGACCGACACCCAGACCCCGGGCCCCAACCAGGTGCAGAACCAGATGGAGTCCACGCCGGAGGTCACCGAGAACCGGACCCTGTTCAACAACCCGCAGGTGACCGCGATCTTCGGCAACCTGCTGACGCTGCCGGTGGCCGGTGGGCTGCTCTACGTCGAGCCCATCTACATCCAGCGGAACGAGACCGAGTCGTATCCGCAGCTCGCGCGGGTGCTGGTCTCCTTCGGCGGCAAGGTCGGGTTCTCCGAGACGCTGGCCGGGGCGCTGGAGCAGGTCTTCGGTCCCGGAGCGGGCCAGACCGCCGGTGACGAGCCGCCGCCCGGGCAGGACAGCAACCAGCCGCCCGGGCAGCAGCCCCCGACGCAGCAGCCGCCGGCCGGCAGCCCGGAGATGACCAAGGCGGTCGCCGACATCCGGACGGCGCTGGAGTCGGTGCGCTCGGCGCAGCAGTCCGGCAACTTCGGCCGGCTCGGCGCGGCCTACCAGCAGCTCGACGAGGCGCTCAAGCGCTTCGAGCAGCTCGGGGGCACCGGCGGCTGAGCCGGGCCTGCCTCAGGTGGCGGGGGCGCTTCGCGGTGGACGCGAGGCGCCCCCGCCGTCGTTCTTCCTGCGGAAACGACGTTCGTGCCCGCGGAGGTCGATGACCCTGGTCACTATTCACGGGGGCTGGTTTGCACTATCATTCGCCGGTCGCCTAGTCTTATGGCACAACACAGCGCGGGGTGGAGCAGCTCGGTAGCTCGCTGGGCTCATAACCCAGAGGTCGCAGGTTCGAATCCTGTCCCCGCTACCAAGATGGTGAAGGTGGCGCACTCGCGAGTGCGCCACCTTCACTTTTTTTCTGGTGTTTGTTGGGGGGCCGAGCCCCCAAGCCCCCCACAGTGCGGTGCGGGCTTTCGTCGGCTTCTCGTTCGGGGATTGTTCCCGGCCTGGTTCTGGACCAGCGTCCGTCGCTCTGCCGTCGGATAGGTGGCCCGGTGGGCTTATGGGCGTCCGCGATGATCTGGGCGATGTTTTGCCTGGTCATCGGGTGTTCGAGACGTTGAGGGGACCCCCGTTCAAGGGGGCTGTTGGGGGCGGTGTAAAGTTCTGTTCACAACGAAAGACGGCGCGGGGTGGAGCAGCTCGGTAGCTCGCTGGGCTCATAACCCAGAGGTCGCAGGTTCGAATCCTGTCCCCGCTACTGAACGAAGGCCCGGACCGGTTGGTCCGGGCCTTCGCTTCGTCGTCATCGGGTGCTGGTCATCGGGGTGGCTGTGGCCGGCCGGCGGTTACAGGCCCTCCGCCCAGGTCCGGGCGCACGCGGGTGAGCACACCCGCCCGTCGCCGCGGACCGTGTGGTGCCTGCGCATGGTCCGTCCGCACACCATGCACGAATCCTCGCTTGCCAGCTGGAACGGCACCATGGCCTTCGCTCGCTCGGTGACCTTGCCGGTCACCTTGGTCCCGGTTTCCGCGAGCTTGGTACGCAACCAACTGCGATGCACGGTCGCCTCCTCCGACTCCACTCGTCCACGGCCTCCTGCGGGCCGGCCAAGAGCAGCGTGCTCGCCCGCCGGTGATGTTGGGCAGCCCCGGCGGGCCAGAGCACCTCATAGAACCGCGAATACCGCCCGGACAGGGCAGCGCGGGCCCGGGCGGTTGCGCTCCGTGCACCCGTGTTCGCCATTCGGCCGAAGCGAAACCGCTTCATGTGTGAGTCCGCGAGTGGGGTCGCCGCCACCGGCGTTGACGGGATCGGAGTAGCCGTTCGTCCACTCGGACCAGTCCACTGCAACCACAGTGGACAGATGTGCTGGCCACTGTGGACACCATCGCGCACACGTGGCACCTTGGAGTCGTGACCGAGCTGAATGCGACATCCGCCGCCCTGTTGGGCCTACTGCACGAGGGGCCGAAGACCGGTGGCCAGTTGGTTGCGGCCGCCACCGAGCGCTTCGGCGGGTTCTTCAGTGTTACCCGCAGCCAGGTGTACCGGGAGCTCCCCGCCCTCACCGACGCCGGCCTGCTCCGCCTCGGCAAGCAGGGTCCCCGCTCCAGCCAGCAGTACGCGATCACCGCCGCGGGCAAGCGGGCCTTCAAGTCCTGGCTGAACACCGAGCCCGGCCCGGACAACGTCCGCAGCCCCCTGATCCTGCGCCTGGTCCACTCCGGATCGCTGACGCCCAAGCAGCGGGCCGCGCTGGTCGACTCCGCCCGCGTCCAGTACGCGGCCAAGCTCGACGAGGCGCGCAACGCCGCGAAGGCCACCACCGACCCGTACGAGAAGGCCGCGGCCGACTTCGCGGTGGCGCACAACCGCGCCGTGATCAAGCTCCTGGACGCCATCCCGGAGTGATCGCCACGCCTGCCGTCGGGCGGCCCCGGCGTCGGGGCCGCCCGACGTCGAATCAGGCCGTCCTCGTAGGCCGGGGCGCACGGGTCAAGTACTCTTGAGCACTGTGAATCCCGATGTCGCCGCCGACCTCAAGGAACTGTCCACCACTCTCGAGGGCATCGAGAGCGTGATGGATCTGGACGCGTTGCGCGCGAAGATCGCGGAACTGGAGGAGGAGGCGGCCCGCCCCGACCTCTGGGACGACGTGGAGCACGCGCAGCGGGTCAGCAGCCAGCTCGTGCACCGCCAGTCGGAGCTGCGCAAGATCAAGGACCTGCGCCAGCGGGTGGAGGACCTGGAGGTCCTCTACGAGCTCTCCGAGGACGAGGGCGACGACTCCGGGCTCGCCGAGGCCGACTCCGAGCGCACCAAGCTCAAGAAGGACCTCGAGGCGCTGGAGGTCCGCACCCTGCTGTCCGGTGACTACGACCAGCGGGAGGCCGTCGTCACCATCCGCGCCGAGGCGGGCGGGGTGGACGCGGCCGACTTCGCCGAGATGCTGATGCGGATGTACGTGCGCTGGGCCGAGCGCCACGAGTACCCCGTCGAGGTCTACGACACCTCCTACGCCGAGGAGGCTGGGCTGAAGTCGGCGACCTTCCGGGTCAACGCCCCCTACGCCTACGGCACGCTCTCGGTCGAGCAGGGCACGCACCGGCTGGTGCGGATCTCGCCCTTCGACAACCAGGGCCGCAGGCAGACCTCGTTCGCCGGCGTCGAGGTGCTTCCGGTGGTCGAGGAGACCGACCACGTCGAGATCCCGGAGAAGGACATCCGGGTCGACGTCTTCCGCTCCTCGGGCCCCGGCGGCCAGAGCGTCAACACCACCGACTCGGCCGTGCGCATCACGCACATCCCGACCGGCATCGTGGTGTCGTGCCAGAACGAGAAGTCGCAGCTGCAGAACAAGGCCGCCGCGCTGCGGGTCCTGCAGTCCAAGCTGCTGGCCAAGAAGAAGGAGCAGGAGCGGGCCGAGCTGGACGCGCTGAAGGACAGCGGTTCGAGCTGGGGCAACCAGATGCGCTCCTACGTCCTGCACCCGTACCAGATGGTCAAGGACCTGCGCACCGAGTTCGAGGTGGGCAACCCCGACGCGGTGCTCGACGGCCAGATCGACGGCTTCCTGGAGGCCGGCATCCGCTGGCGTCGTCAGCAGGACGCCGCCTGACCGGTCCCGCCGCGCGCCGCCTGCGCACCGTGGGCGTCCCGCTCCGATGAGTAGCCGATCCCGACCCGCGCGCGCCGCCCGGGCGCGTGCGGCTCGCGGGCGGATCGGCTTGCGGCGCGACTGGGGTCACACCGAGTGGTGGTCGTTCCAAAACGCCTGGTAGGCGAGGGTCGCGCCGCTGAAGTGGGTGAGCGAGGTCCCTCGAACGGTCGCGGGTAAACTCACGCCCCGTGATCCGGCTCGAACACGTGTCAAAGGCGTACAAGACGTCGACGCGACCCGCCCTCGAGGACGTCTCGGTCGCTATCGACAAGGGCGAGTTCGTGTTCCTCATCGGCCCCTCGGGGTCGGGCAAGTCGACGGCCCTGCGGCTCCTCCTGCGCGAGGACGTGCCCACCCGTGGACGGGTGTGGGTCGCGGACTGGAACGTCGCCAAGCTGCCCCGACGGCGGGTGCCCCGCCTGCGGCAGCGCATCGGCTGCGTGTTCCAGGACTTCCGGCTGCTCAACAACAAGACGGTCGCCGAGAACGTCGCCTTCGCCCTCGAAGTGATCGGCAAGCCCCGCCACACCATCCGCAAGGTGGTGCCGGAGGTGCTCCAGCTGGTGGGCCTGGAAGGCAAGGCCGACCGCATGCCGCACGAGCTCTCCGGCGGTGAGCAGCAGCGCGTCGCGATCGCCAGGGCCTTCGTAAACCGGCCGCTGGTGCTGCTCTGCGACGAGCCGACCGGGAACCTGGACCCCGACACCAGCCAGGACATCATGCTGCTGCTTGAGCGGATCAACCGGACCGGCACCACCGTCGTGATGGCCACCCACGACCACGGCATCGTCGACTCGATGCGCCGCCGCGTCGTGGAGCTGAGCCTGGGCAGGGTCGTGCGCGACGACGCCCGCGGCGTCTACGGCGTCGGCCGCTAGCGGCGGTCTCCCCGGCAACCACGTCCCCCGACTCAAGCCAGGAAAGCTGACACAATGCGCGCGAGCTTCGTATTCAGCGAGGTCGTCAACGGCCTTCGCCGAAACGTGACGATGACCATCGCGATGATCCTGACGACGGCCATCTCGGTCGGCCTGCTCGGCGGTGGTCTGCTGGTCGTCCGGCTGATCGACAAGATGCAGGAGACCTACCAGGACCGGGTCGAGGTCGTCGTCTTCATGACCGACGACGTCAGCGCCAACGACCCCGAGTGCTCCGAGCAGCCGTGCGCGGGCATCAAGTCCCAGCTCACCCAGGCCTCCGGCGTCGAGACCGTGCGCTACGAGAACCGCGAAGAGGCGTTCGCCAACTTCAACAAGGTCTTCGAGTCCCAGCCGGAGCTGCGCGAGGTGGCCCGCAAGGAGGCCATGCCCGCGTCGCTGCGCGTCCAGCTGGAGGACCCCGACCGGTTCCCGGTGATCGAGCAGCAGCTCTCCGGCAAGCCCGGCGTGGACAGCGTCGTCGACCAGGCCGACTACCTGAACCGGCTGTTCGAGGTGCTCAACGGCGTGCGCAACGCGACCTTCTCGATCGCGCTGGTGCAGGCCCTGGCGGCGTTGTTGCTGATCTCCAACACGATCCAGCTCTCGGCGTTCACCAGACGGACCGAGACCGGCATCATGCGCCTGGTCGGCGCGACCCGCTGGTACACCCAGCTGCCGTTCCTCCTGGAGGCGGTGGTCTCGGGTCTCATCGGTGCGACCCTGGCGATCATCGGCCTGCTGATCTCGAAGGCGACCTTCATCGACAAGGTGATGGCGCCGGTGTTCGGCACCGGCATCATCCCCGAGATCGGCTACGCCGACATCGCGTGGGTCTCGCCGATCCTGCTGCTGGTGGCGGCCGGCATCTCCGCGATCACCGGATATGTGACGCTGCGCCTCTACGTCCGCTTGTAAAGTTGCCCTCATGGCGAAGGAACAGGGCCGCAAGCTGATCGCGCAGAACCGCAGGGCGCGGCATGACTGGTCGGTGCTGGACACCTACGAGACCGGGATCGTGCTCACCGGGACCGAGGTGAAGAGCCTGCGGCAGGGCAAGGCGTCGCTGGTCGACGGGTTCGCCACCGTCGACCGCGGCGAGGTGTGGCTGCGCAACGTCCACATCCCCGAGTACACCGAGGGCACCTGGACCAACCACGAGCCCCGGCGCTCGCGCAAGCTGCTGCTGCACAAGGGCGAGATCATCCGGCTGATCGGAAAGATCCAGGAGAGCGGTCTGAGCCTGATCCCGCTGTCGCTGTACTTCTCCGACGGCAAGGCCAAGGTCGAGCTGGCCCTGGCCAAGGGCAAGAAGGCGCACGACAAGCGCCAGGACCTGGCCAAGAAGGACGCCCAGCGCGAGATCGAGCGGGCCATGGGCCGCGCCCGCAAGGGCAAGTGGTAGCTCCGGAGCCGATGGGCGGGGTCGCGCGGCCCGCGTCCGGGTCGGGTCCAGGGGCCGGTGCGGACCTGGAGACGGCGGGCTCTGCCGTCGGGTCGGGTTCGGGGGACGGCGCGGGTCCGGCGGCCGGGGCGGACCTGGTGGTCGGGTCCGTGGGCTCGGCGGCCGAGTCGGACTCGGGAGCCGGGGCGGACCTGGAGACGGAGTCCGCGGGCTCTGCGGTCGGGTCGGGTTCGGTGACCGGGTCGGCGGGGCCGGCGACCGACGGTGACGTGCCGGCGTGGCTGGCCGGGCTCGGCATCCCCGGGCTGATCGACCTGCACACCCATTTCCTGCCGGACCGGGTGCTGCGCAAGGTCTGGGCCTACTTCGACCAGGCGCACACCCACTACGGCGTCGAGTGGCCGATCCACTACCGCCATCCGGAACCGACCCGGCTGCGGATGCTGCGCGACCTCGGGGTGACGACGTTCGCGCCCCTGGTCTACCCGCACAAGCCGGGCATGGCGGCCTGGCTCAACGACTGGGCGCTGGACTTCGGCCGCCGCACGCCGGGGGCGGTGCCCACGGCCACGATGTTCCCGGAACCGGGCGCGCACGACTCCCTCGCGGCCGCCGTCGAGGCCGGTGCGCGGTGCGTCAAGGTGCACGTCCAGGTCGGCGGGTTCGATCCCAGGGACCCGCTGCTGGATCCGGCGTGGGGCCTGCTGGCAGAGGCCGGCATCCCGGCGGTGGTGCACTGCGGTCACGGGCCGCTGCGCGGCGACCACACCGGGCTGGAGGTCTTCGCCGAGGTGCTGGCCCGCCACCCGCGCCTGGTGGCGGTGCTCGCGCACGCGGGAATGCCCGAGTACGACGAAGCGTTGAGGATGGTCGAGAAGTACCCGAGGGTGCATCTGGACACCACGATGGTGGGCGTCACCTTCAGCGAGAAGATGTCGCCGCTGCCGCCCGACTGGCCCGCGCGGCTGGCCGACCTGGGGGACCGGGTGGTCCTGGGCACGGACTTCCCGAACATCCCGTACCCCTACGCCGAGCAACTGGCGGCCATCGCGGGATGGGCGGCGGCCGACGACCGGCTGGGCGCGTCGTTCCTGCGTGCTGTGCTCCACGACACGCCGGGACGCCTGCTGGGAGTGCTGTCCTGATCGGTTCGGGGATATGGGAATGATCGTCCGGTCGGCGGGCGTTATCCTGTTGTTCAGTGGTTCGAAGGACGGGCCACACGGCAGCAGCCACTCGACAGGGGGGTGAACGGTTTCGACTCCGTACGTTGATCCAAGGGAAGCGTGCCGGTGCAGGCGGAAGACCACCGAAAGCGTCGCCGCAACCAAATAAGCGCCGACAAGAGTCAGCGCGAGTTCGCCCTCGCCGCCTGAGCGAGGAGCGACTCTGTCGGACCGGGAACGCCTCCGTCCCGGAATCCGGCATCATCTAGGAGGCTCTTACCGCCAGGTTCGGCCGCGGAACCTGGCGGGACACCAAACAGCGGCTGGGCTCGTCACACCGGCTGGTTCGTGAGACCGGTGGAGCCAAGCAGAGGCACAGCGAACTGCGCACGGAGAAGTCTTGGTGAAGCGGCGGAGGACCCGGGTTCGATTCCCGGCACCTCCACTTGGAGCCTGTTCGGCGCCCTGGCGGGCGCCTTCCAGGCTCCTTGTTTTTTGTACGGGGGCCGAGTGCCCGTAGGCCCCTACGGTGCGGTGGGGGCGTTCGTCGGCTTCTCGGCTTTGGGGGCGTTGCCGGCCTGGTTCTGGACCAGCCCCATCTCTTGGCCGCCTTCGGTGGCCTTCGCCCTTTGGGGCCTGTTCGGCGCGCTGGCGGGTGCCTTTCAGGCTTCTTGTTTTGTACGGGGGCCGAGTGCCCGTAGGCCCCTACGGTGCGGTGGGGGCGTTCGTCGGCTTCTCGGCTTTGGGGGCGTTGCCGGCCTGGTTCTGGACCAGCCCCATCTCTTGGCCGCCTTCGGTGGCCTTCGCCCTTTGGGGCCTGTTCGGCGCGCTGGCGGGTGCCTTTCAGGCTTCTTGTTTTGTACGGGGGCCGAGTGCCCGTAGGCCCCTACGGTGCGGTGGGGGCGTTCGTCGGCTTCTCGGCTTTGGGGGCGTTGCCGGCCTGGTTCTGGACCAGCCCCATCTCTTGGTCACCTTCGGTGGCCTTCGCCCCCCAAGCCCCGTCCCTGGGTCTTGCGGGGCCGGCTGGTCGCCTTGCTGGCTCCGCTGCGGCGGAGACAGGGCTCAGTCGGTATGAGCGCCCGGCGCCGGCAGTGCGTGGCCGACTGGGTGCGGCGGTGATCTCGGCGTGGATGCCGCGCCGGGAGCCCGCGGTGTCGGCCGGTGGGGCTGGTCGGCGGAGGCGTCAGTAGCCGTCGCCGCCGAAGAACATCTCCTCCAGTTGGTCGGCGGTGTCGGCCACGAAGGTGAGGGGGTCGGTGAACTCGTTGATGTCCAGGTTCTCCAGCGGCAGGGCGTGCCGCAGCACGACGTGGTCGCCCATGATCGCCGCGCCGCACACCACCGAGGTCTGGCCGATCTCCTCCAGCAGGCGCTTGAGGTCGACGTCGGCGACCCGTCCGCACACCGATGCCACCTGCACCCAGTCCTCGCTGCTGTCGAGGACCTCGTGGGCGAGGATGATGACCTGGCTGCGGCCGTCCTCGTACTCGATGAGGATCCTCAGCTCGTCGTCGCCGTCCTCGATGACGCGGTACTCGGTCCGCACGAAGGCGATCAGGTCCTGCCAGGTAGCCACGTTTCCTCCCAGTCCGGCGAAATGCCGTCGCAGAGCCTATTGCAACGCCTGTCCCGCCGCCGGGGAATCGCCCTACCGGGTGCGCGTCCGACGACCGTCCACAGTGGTCCATCCTGCGCGCGCTCGTGGGCGTCGGGGTGGGGCGGGCTAGACTGCCCGCAGGCTAGGCGGTGGGAGACGAGTGGTGTCACGCAACGACCGGCGGGCCGACCGGATGACCTCGGACCCGGACCTGGTCGCGCTGAGCGCCCGGTTGCTGTTCGCGCTCCAGCGCGAGCTGTTCGACGCGCTGGCCGAGCGCGGCTACGACGACCTGACGCCGCGCCACGGCGCCGTGCTGGCCTACCTCGACGAGTCCGGTTTGCGGGCCAGCGAGCTGGCCCGGCTTTCCGGGCAGCACAAGCAGATCATCGGCACCATCGTCGACGACCTGGAAGCGCTCGGCTACGTCGAGCGCAGGCCGGACCCGGCCGACCGCAGGGCCAAGCTCGTGGTGCCGACCGAGCGCGGAAGGGCCGAGCAGCGCGAGGCCGACGCCGTCATCGCCGCGATCGAGCGGCGGCACGCGCGGGCGCTGCCGCCGCAGCGCTACGCGCGGTTCAAGGACGACCTGCGCGCGATCACCGAGCGGCAGCGGTCTCGATAGCCCGCAGGAACCCCTCGGAGTCGGCGACCCAGCCGAGGTTGCGCTCGATGACGGCGAGCGACGCGTCGTGGTTGGCGCGGCTCATCGGCTCGCTGGTGCAGTCCTCGAGCACGACCGGCACGTAGTCGCGGAACATCGCGTCGCGGACGGTCGACTCCACGCACACGCTGGTCGTGCAGCCGGTGACGACCAGGTTGGCGACGCCGAGCCGGCGGAGCACGGCGTCCAGTTCGGTTCCGTAGAAGCCGCTGTAGCGGTTCTTGCGCACCACGACATCGGTGGGCTCGGGCGCGAGTTCGGGCAGGATCTCGGTGTTCCACGTGCCGTGCACGAGAAGGCGGCCCTCCCCGCCGTCCGGCGTCCGGATCCGCCGGCCGACCTCGACGGCGTCGTGGGCGATGCGGTTCTTCGAGCGCGCGGGACCGAGGTCGGACAGGTCGGGCAGGTAGCCGTGCTGCAGGTGGACGACGGGGATGCCGGCCGCCCGCGCGGTGGTGCAGACCCGGGCGATCGGGCCGATCGTCGCTCGCGCCGGCGCGATGTCGTTGCCGACGAGGTCGCCCAGCCCGCCTTCGGCCGCGAAGTCGTTCTGCATGTCGATCACCAGCACCGCGGTTTCGGCGGTGTCCAGTTCGACTTCCTGCGGCCTGGCGTTGAGCGAGGCACGGAGCGACGCGGACATGGCGACCTGCTTTCGTCACGAAGTGTGATAGTCAATATTCTTGACTGAATATAGGGCAGTGTGCGCCAACGGCGCTATTGCTTCGCGGAGCGCTGTGCGAGAGCGCTCGCGGTTCAGCGGGCGGCGCCCGCTGAACACCTGGTGGAGGCTCCGCGGCTCAGCGGGTCTCGACCTTGCCGATCCAGACGTAGTCGCGGGCGCGGGTCACCGCCACGAGCGCCTGCCGCTGTCCGGCTTCGGCCTCCTCGCGGTAGCTGGTCACCGGCCGGGGCTCGTCGGGCAGGAAGACGGAGCGGAACTCGGTGCCCTTGGCCCGGTGGACCGTGCCCACGTGCACCGCGGCCGACGGCGCGCCTTCCCAGCGGTCCAGCGGACTCACCTGGAAACCGGCCTGCCGCAACACTTCCTCCCAGCGCGCGGCGGCGTTGTTCGTGCGGGTCAGCACCGCCGCGTCCGAAGGGTCGTCGAGCGCCCGCAGCGCGGCGACCAGCGCCTCCTCCTGGTCGGCTCCGCGCCAGTGCACGGCGCGTCCGCCGCCGAGCACCGGCAGCGCGGAGCGCATCGTGACGGCCGGTCCGCCGTCGAGGTCGTCGAAGCGGTTCACCGCGTCGAACTCGCACGCCTCGTCGACGATCGTGGTGCGGTTGCGGTAGTTGCGGCGCAGCACCTCGCCGCGCCCGCTCAGCGATATCCCGGCCTCCGACAGCCGCCAGCCGCCCGCGTAGACCTGCTGCTGCCCGTCGCCGACCAGCAGCAACTGGTTCGGGGCGTCACCGCTGATGGCGTGCACCAGCCGCAAACCGATGAGCGTGAGGTCCTGGACCTCGTCCACCACCGCCGCGGTGAAGCGCCGCTCCAGCGGCTTGCGCCCCAGCTCGTCCAGGGCGCGCATCAGCACGTCGTTGTGGTCGTAGACACCGCGTTCGGACAGTTCGCGCTCGTACTCGCAGTAGAACTCCCAGACGTGCGCCCGGAAACCCGGCGTCAGGTTGCCGCCGCGACCCCGGCGCGGTGCGTGCCGGTACGCCTCCAGCGTGCCGAGGCCGCGACCTTTGATCACGCGGTCGATCTCGTCCTTCCAGTACGCGCGCGAGGGCCGGGCGGTGGCCAGCGGACCACCGGCCCCGGTGCGCTCCCACACCGCGCGGAAGGCCTCTTCGATCTGCTGCTCGTCGACCTCGGCGTCGCGCCCGCGCTCGACGAGGAACTCCCTGGCCCAGCCGTGCAGGTGCTGGAACCGGACGCGGTCGCGGACCTGCCCGGCCAGCGAGCGGAACTGCTTCTCGGCGATCCGCGGCAGGTTCCGCAGGTGCGTGGTGTAGAGGAGCTCGCCGGTGCTGCGCCGGGCGAGGTATGCCAGGCGGTGCAGCGCGAGAACGGTCTTGCCGGTGCCCGCCGGGCCCGTGATGCGCGCCGGTCCGGAGTACTGCCTGCGGACCAGACCGAGCTGGCTGTCGTCGAGGAAGATCCGCCAGTCCTGGAACGGACCGCGCACGGCGCGCTCGAAGCGCTCCTCGCGCAGCTGGTCCACCTCGAACAGACCGGAGGAGCGGCCGGAGACCCCGGTCTCACCCGCCCCGCGCTGCGCCGGGATGTGCTGGGCGTTCCAGCCGATCGGCGTCAGGTCGAACGTGCTGTTGCCGAGGTGGCGGGCCACCGAGAGCGCGTCGGTGGCTTCGAGGACGCGTTCGCCGCCGACGAGGACGCGGTCCAGCTCGTTCTCGGCGATCAGCAGGTGCTCGCCGCTGTGACCGCTGCGCGCACGGCCCGTGCGCGCCGGGACGACAACGACCGTCCGCAGTGCCGCTTCGGTCAGCATCCCGTGCGGCGTGGGCACACCGGCCAGCAGCTCGGCGGTCCAGACGAACGCGGCGCGGGAGTCCTCCCACGCCGGTTCCTCCTCCCGGAGCAGCACGGCGAGCACGCCCTGGGGGCCGGAGAGCACCACGTCGGGCCTGTTCGGCGGGGTGTCCGGGGCGAACTGGTTGAGCAGCGTGTACCAGCCGGTGCCGCGCTCCACGGCGAACCGCTCGACCACGCGCCGCTGCCAGGTCGGAAGCGGCGGGCGTGCCTGGAGTTCCTGCTGCGCCTGCCGGCGCAGGCGTTCGTCGCGGTGGTTGAAGGTCCCGGTCATGGTGCCCCCACGACCGCGCGGAAGGCCGCTGCCCGGTCGGTGCCCATGACCGGATTCGGGAGCTGAACGGTCATGGCGCCTCCCCGGCTCGACCCAAGCGCACCCCTCGACACCGACATTAGAGAGTTCCACGGCGTTTTCGAGCAGCTCGGCGATGTATCACCTGGATGTCGCATGGGCCACCTGGGTTTCACCCGGATGCCGCAACGAGAACTACAACGACTCCCGCACCGCCCAGTCCAGGGTGGACAGCGGTAGCGCTCCGTGGCCGAGGACCGCGTCGTGGAACGCCCGGATGTCGAAGCGATCGCCGAGCCGGCGCCGGGTCTCGTCCCTGATCCGCTCGATCTCCAGCCGTCCGGTCATGTAGGACAGCGGCTGCCCGGGCAGCACGATGTAGCGGTCGACCTCGCCCTCGACTTCCAGCGGGGTGAGCGTGGTGTGCTCCAGCATGTGGTCGACCGCCTGCCGGCGGGACCAGCCGAACTCGTGCAGCCCGGTGTCGACGACCAGCCGCGCGGCGCGCAGCGCGTCCTCGCTGACCATGCCCAGACGTTGCAGGTCGTCGGAGTACAGGCCCATCTCGTCGGCCAGGCGCTCGGTGTAGAGCGCCCATCCCTCGACGTAGGCCGGAGTTTCCAGCAACCTGCGCAGCACGGGCAGGTCCCCGAGCTCCTGCGCCAGGCTGAGCTGCATGTGGTGGCCCGGAACGCCTTCGTGGAAGGCGATGACCTCCGCGGTGTGGCGGCTGCGCTGCTCGGCGCGGTCGGTCGCGGCGAAGTAGGTGCCCGCCCGCGAACCGTCCAGCGACGGCGGCACGTAGAAGGCGGGCGGCGTCGACGAACCGCTGGACTCGTGCACCGCCTTGACCTCGCAGCGCTTCGCGGGCAGGCGTCCGAACCACCCGGGGGCCGCCGACTCCGCCCTCGCGATCGCGTCCCGGGCGGCCTGGAGCAGTTCGGCGCCGTCGCGCCAGCGACGCGGCGGATCGCGGCGCAGCAGGCGCACGATCTCGGCCGGGTCGGAGACACCCAGCGCGCGCCCGCCGAACTCGGCGTACTCGCGCTTCAGCTCGGTGAGCATCGCGACGCCGGTTTCGTGGAGTTCGAGCGGCGTCCGGTCGGTGGTGGTGTGGATGCGGACCAGGCGGCGGTAGATCTCCCGGCCGCCCGGTAGCCAGCACAGGCCGGGCTTGTCGTCGGGCCGGGCGTGCGGGGCGATCTCGGTGGCGAGCACGTCCCGGTAGCGCCGCAGGGCGGGGCGGACCCTGGCCTCCAGCAGGCGGGTGCGTTCGGCTTCCAGCTCGGCGCCGTGCATTTCCGGCGCGAGCAGCGGGTCCGATGCTGGTGCGGCGAGGTGGCGGTCGAGGTGCTCGACGGCTTCGGTGACCAGGCGACGCACCGGGAGCCGGCCGGACTCCAAGCCGATGCGGTGCCGGTGGGCTGCGGACTCGGTGAACGCGGGAACCCCGTCGAGGCGGCGCAGGAACGCCCGGGCTTGCGCGGTGTCGGCGTTCGGCACCTGGCTCAGGTGGAACAGCAACCCGGCGACGGGCGCGAACAGCGAGCCGTTGATCGCGTACTCGGGTGCTTTCGCGTCGATCTCGGCGATCAGCGCTTCGGCCTGCTGCGCGACGACGGAGATCGTCATCCGGTCGGTCAAGGGGGTGTCGGCGGGCGAGCCGGGCTGCTGGACGGGGGCGTGGTCGCGGGTGTGGGTGGGCCGAGCGGCCGGCTCGGCGTGGGTGGGTCCCTGGGCCGGTGCGGGCGACTGCGCGGTCGCGCGGTCGCGGACGGCGGCGAGCCGGGAACGCAGCGCGCTTTCGGCGGCTGGGTCGAGGACGGGCAGCGACTCGTCGCGGTCCCGGTTTCCGGCGAGGGTCGCTCGCACCGGGTCCCGGTCGAAGATGATCTCCAGCAGCTCGTCGGCGAGCTGCGACGCCGTGGTCATCACCGCATCCTGCCGCAGCGGAGGGGGAGAGGGGTCGAGTTCGGGCCATGGCGGATGCGGTTGGGCCGGTCGGTGGGACGGGCTCGACAATGGGGGCGTGGACCCGCTGCACGACCCCGACGACGAAGACCTGCTGGAACCCAGGCAGGCCCGCATGCTCGCGGGCCTCGTCGAGAACGCGCGGATGTCCTCGGCGGCGATCCGCTACGGGATGCGCACCCGGGTCGGTGCGGCGTCGCTGGTGCTCAACCAGGACAACCCGCTGCCGACCGCCAACCACGCCTGCGCGCTCTGGGGGACGCTGGCGGAGGTGGCGAGCACGCTGCTCCTGCTGGAGGACGTCTTCGCCGAGGCCGGGCGTCCCGAAGCGCTCGTCTACGCCTCCCCGACGACGGTCGCGGAGATCGAGGGCATCGCCGACGACGCGGGCTGGCGGGCGGTCGACGAGAGCCTGGCGCTGCTGCACCGCTCCGAGCAGGTCTCCTACGTCTCGACGCGGCCCGCGGTCGACGCGGACCTGCCGGGCATCGCCGAACTGGTGGCCGACGACGCGGGCCTGTCCACGACGGCCGAGACCCGGCTGGTCCGCAACCTCGGGCACCGCGTCGACGACGCCCGCTGCGTGCTCCACGTAGTCGACGACCCGGACGCCGGGGCGGACCGCGTCGCGGGCTTCGTGCAGGGCTTCACCGAGCGCGGCGTCGGACTGGTCGAGCAGGTCATCGTGCGGCCCGGCCGCAGACGCAGGGGAATCGGGCGCGGGCTGGTCTGCGCCGCGGTGAGCGAGCTCCGCGAGCGCGGCGCGCGGCTCGTCGCCGCCCACGGCGACGAGAGCAGGCCGTCGGAGCGCTTCGCCGAGTCCTGCGGGTTCGAGCCCGCCTACGGCGTCACGGCCTACGCACGCCGGGTGGACGAGTTGCTGGGGTGACGTGAGCCTGGCTGCGCCATCAGGGCGGGGTAGTACCCGTGGCTGTTATTGCAGCGGGGCCGCGGTTCCGGGGCTTTGTCGATGTGGCGGCGGGCTGGGCGGCGCAGCGGTTTCGGCTCGAGGTGGGGATCTTTCGAGGTAAGCGGCCCGGGGTGGGGCGTGAAGCCCGTGCCGGTGACGCTGGCGTGAGGGAACTCGCGATGCGCCGTGCGCCTTTGGTCTGTTCCACTTGGTCGGCGCGCACCGGATCGGGCGGGGAGTGGTGTCCGTATCCGGATTGACCGATCCGCTGCGGTCTGCTTCGCTTAGTTCGGCTAAGAAGACAAGGGGGTCCCGGGGTGTCCAGCAGTTCGGCTGCGACGGATTCGAGGCAAGTGGAAGGCACCGGTACCACAGCGCTACCCCGGGAAATCTGGATCCTCGTCGTAGGAAGCTTCATCGTCGCGATCGGTATGGGCATCGTGGCGCCCGCGCTGCCCGCCTTCGCCGCCAGCTTCGACGTGGGCGTCACGGCTGCCTCGTTCGTCATCAGCGCGTTCGCGTTCATGCGGCTGGCCTTCGCGCCGGTCAGCGGCAAGCTGGTGTCGCGGTTCGGGGAACGCCCCCTCTACGTCTGGGGCATCCTCATCGTGGCGGCGAGCACCTCCGCGTGCGCGTTCGCCGAGTCCTACTGGCAACTGCTGGTCTTCCGCGCCCTCGGCGGGACCGGATCGACGATGTTCACGGTCTCGGTCGTGGCGCTGCTGGTGCGCCTGGCGCCGCCGCACCTGCGCGGACGGGCGTCGGGCCTGTGGGCGACGAGCTTCCTGCTCGGCAACATCTCCGGGCCGATCATCGGCGGTTTCATGGTCGGCTTCTCCCTGCGGCTGCCGTTCCTGACCTACGGCGCGACGCTCTTCATCGCGGCGATGGTCGGATGGCTCATGCTGCGCAAGTCCACCCTCGCGGCACCCGACCGGGACAACACGGTCCCGCCCCTCACGGTCCGCCAGGCCTTGCACCACCGCGCCTACCAGGCGTCCCTGCTGTCGAACTTCAGCAACGGCTGGGCCGTGTACGGCGTGCGGGTCGCGCTCGTGCCGCTGTTCGTCGTCGAGGCACTGCGGTCGACGCAGGCCATGGCAGGCGTCGCCCTGTCGGTGTTCGCCGTGGGCAACGCGGCCGTGCTGATGATCTCGGGACGCATCTCCGACCAGCGCGGACGCAAACCCATGGTGTTCGGCGGGCTGACGATCTCGGCGCTGGGCAGCGCGGCGCTCGGGTTCAGCGACTCGGTGCCGTGGCTGCTGGCCTGCTCGCTGATCGCCGGCGTCGGAGCCGGACTGCTCAACCCCGCCCAGAACGCGGCCGTTGCCGACGTGGTCGGCGCGAAGGGCAAGGGCGGACCGGTGCTGGCGACGTTCCAGATGGCCGCGGACGTGGGAGCGATCCCTGATCGCGGGCGTCATCGCGGACGCGGTGTCGTACCAGATGGCCTTCGCCGTCACCGGCCTGACCAGCGTGCTCGCGCTGCTGGTGTGGCTGCGCGCCCCCGAGACGAGGTTCGAGGCGAAGGCGTCGGCCCAGGAGAGCGCGGCGGCGGAGGCCGGCCACCTCGACGAAGGCCCTGAGGTGCCGAGCACGACTCGGGTGGCGGACTGAGGGTTTGGCGGGGGGCGCTTGGCCTTGGCTTCGCGGGGGCTTTGAACGCGGGGGGCGGGGTAGCGGCGGTCGTAGCCGGCGGATCACTTCGAGTGCGGGGGCGCGGGGTTTCGGGGTAGCGGCTAATGCTGGCGGGTCACTTTCAGCGCGGGGGCGCGTGAGTTTTCGGGCCGCTCACCCTGGCCTTGCGGGTCGCTTTTGGGTGGATGGTTTCCGGGGCGCTCGCCGCCCCCAGAGCCCCGGCAGGTCTCCGGGATGAGTTTTTCGGGGATGCCGCGGTGTCAGTGCGGGTGGTTCTCATCCCGTCGACCTCCACGAGGGCTATCAGACCGCGTCAATGGGGCCGGTTTTCGAGGCAGCCTGCGGTTGGTATCCAGAGGGCCCCTTGAACCGTCTGATCGGACTGGCGCCAGGTCGACGGAATGAGAACCACGGCACCGCTCGTGTGCGGGCCCGGGTGTTGATCGAGCGTGGCCGGGGTACTCCCGCGACGACAGGTTCCGACGCCGCTCCTTCGGCGTGCCCAAAGCGCAGGGGAGGACGACTATGAGCATGATCACCGGGATCCCCGGCAGCGAGTTGTCGGAAGCGGATCTGCTGCGCGAGCTCAAGCACCTGCACCAGACACGCCACGACACCTTCCTGCACGGCTCGCCGGAGGCGCTGCGCGAGCACACCGCCCGCTCCTTCGAGCTGGAGCAGGAGTACGTGCGCAGGCACCCCGACCGCGACGTCGATCCCAGGCGGACCCGCGAAGGTGCCAGGGGGGAGTCGCAGGATGCATGAGCCGCGCATCGTCATCATCGGGGGCGGCCACGTCGGCCTGACGCTGGCGTTGCGGCTGCAGCGCCTGCTCAGGGCCGGTGAGGCCCGGGTCACGGTGATCGACACCCAGCCGCACATGACCTACCAGCCGTTCCTCCCGGAAGCGGCGGCCGGCTCGCTCGAGCCGCGCCACGTCGTGGTCCCCCTGCGGGAGGCGCTGCGCAAGAGCGAGGTCCTCACCGCCCAGGTCTCCTCGATCGACCACAGCAGCAGGACGCTGACGACCACCCTCGGCGACGGCACCGTCGAACAGCTCCAGTACGACTTCCTCGTCGTCGTGCCCGGCTCGATCTCCAAGGCGCTGCCGATCCCCGGGCTCGCCGAGCGGGGAGTCGGGTTCAAGACCATCGGGGAGGCCATCTACCTGCGCAACCACGTGCTCTCGCGGCTGGACATAGCGGCCAGCACCACCGACGAGTCGCTGCGGCGCAGGCTCCTGACCTTCATGTTCGTCGGTGGCGGCTACGCCGGGATCGAGGCGATGGCGGAGCTGGAGAGCATGGCCCGCTACGCCATCCGCGACTACCCGAACATCGAGCCGCAGGACATGCGGTGGGTGCTGGTCGAGGCCATGGGGCGGATCATGCCCGAGGTCAGCGCCCCGATGGGCGAGTACACCAAGCGCCGGCTCGAGGAGCGCGGCATCGAGGTCAAGCTGAACACCCAGGCCAAGAGCATGGAGGACGGCCACGTCGTGCTCTCCGACGGAGACGAGTTCGACACCGACACCATCGTCTGGACGGCCGGCGTCAAACCCCACCCGATGCTGGAGGCCAGCGACCTGCCGCGGGACGAGAAGGGGCGCCTGGACTGCACGGCCAAGCTCCAGGTGCGCGGCACCACCGACGTCTTCGCCGCCGGGGACTGCGCGGCCGTGCCCGACCTCACCAAGGAGGACCCCGACGCGAAGTGCGCGCCCTCCGCCCAGCACGCCGTGCGGCAGGCCAAGGTGCTCGCGGACAACCTCGTGGCGCGCCTGCGCGGCAAGCAGCTCCAGAGCTATCGGCACAAGTACGCCGGGTCGGTCGCCGGGCTCGGGTTGTTCCAGGGCGCGGCGGAGGTCTACGGCGTCAAGCTGAAGGGCTTCCCCGCGTGGTTGCTGCACCGCGTGTACCACCTGGCGAAGATGCCGACCGTCTCGCACAAGGCGCGCATCGCCGGCGACTGGATGCTGGAGCTGCCGTTCAAGCGCCAGGTGGTGGCGCTGGGCGAACTGCACGACCCGCGCTCGGAGTTCGTCAAGGCCGCGAACACGCGCGGCCTGCCCAGCAGCCACGGGCAGGCCGGGTGAGGCCTGTCACTCCAGGCCCGGCAGCGGGGCTACGCCGTGGCTCCAGCGCACCACGCGCCGGGCCTTGCCGTTGGTCGCGCGCGGGATGGTGCCGGGCTGGAGCACCCGGACCACGCAGCTGAGGCCGAGCCGTTCCGCGAGCGCGGCGGCGAGGTCGGTCTCCAGGACGGGGACGTCGCCGCCCTCGTCGTAGGGCTCCACCGCGACCAGCAGTTCCGGACGCGACGAGTCGCGGCGGTCCTCGATGACCATGTAGTGCGGCGCCACCCGCCGGTCCTCCAGCAGCACGGCCTCCACCTCGCTGGGGAAGACGTTGACGCCTCGGATGATCATCATGTCGTCGGCGCGGCCGATGACGCGGCTCATCCGGCGAAGCGTCCGAGCCGAGCCCGGCACCGGACCGCAGAGCGCGGCGATGTCGCCGGTGCGGTAGCGCAGCAGCGGCAGACCGGTCTTGGTCAGTGTGGTGAACACCAGTTCGCCGGACTCGCCGTCGGGCACCGGCTCGCCGTCGACGCCGACGACCTCCGGGTAGAAGTGGTCCTCGGCGATGTTGAGCAACCCCTCGGAGTCCAGCGACTCGCACGCCACACCAGGGCCGATGATCTCGGTGAGCCCGTAGACGTTGAGCGCGCGCACCCCGAGCAGGCGTTCGATCTCCACCCGCATCTGCTCGGTCCACGGCTCCGCCCCGAACAGGCCCACCCGCAGCGAGAGCTGGTCGGAGGTGATGCCCGTGGAGCGGAACGACTCGCCGAGGTAGATGCCGTAGGAGGGCGTGCAGCACAGCACGTCCGGACCGAGGTCGAGCATGAGCCGCAGCTGCATGTCGGTGCCGCCGCTGGACACCGGCAGCACCGCCGCGCCCAGCCGCATCACGCCGTGGTGGAACCCGAGCCCACCGGTGAACAGGCCGTAGCCGTAGGCGCAGTGCACCAGGCTCTGCCGGGTCACGCCCGCGCCGCCCAGCGCCCTGGCCATCACCTCCGACCACACCTCGACGTCGTGGGAGGTGTAGGGCACCAGCGTCTGGCGCCCGAGCGTGCCGGAGGTGCCGTGGACGCACACGACGTCGGACGCCGACGCCGTCCGGAGCCCGAACGGGTAGGTGTCCCAGAAGTCCTGCTTGGTGACGTGCGGCAGGCGGTGCAGGTCGTCGAGACCGACGTCGGCACCGGCGCTCACCCCCGCTTCCCGCAGCCGTCCCGCCTGCAGCCCGTCGGCCGCCAGCAGCCGGTCGACGAGCCGCCGCAGGCGGCGTTCCTGCTGCTCACGACGGCGTTCCGGGTCGCAGCCCTCGGCCTCGGGAGCCACCAGCGGAGGCGACACGCGCTGTGCTGTGGTCACGACCCACGGTGTAGCAGAGCGGCCTGCACGCTGGGTAGATCCAACCAGGGGGACCCCCCTGCGAGGGGGCTTCGCGGGCTGTTGTACTGTATGCAGGCACGAGATGAACGGGGCCGGAAGGAACCGGGAGGCTCGGGAGACAGAACAAGGGGCTGTGGCGCAGCTGGTAGCGCACTTGACTGGCAGTCAAGGGGTCACGGGTTCGAATCCCGTCAGCTCCACCCAAGGAAGAAGCCCGATCACCACGGAGTAATCCCAGGTGATCGGGCTTCTTGCTGTTGGAGACCTCGGTGCTGCTCGTCGCTAGACGGCTCGGAGCTGTGGACCATCTGTGGACCGCCGAAGGTGTTTCGAGAGCAGCGCGCCGGCGTCGCTGACCGACTGCCGGTCCGGATGGAGGTACCTCTGCGTCGTGGCCAGTGACGCGTGCCCGGCAATCTTGCGCAGGTGATGAACGGGCACGCCGGCATCTGCCATCCACGTCAGGCCGGTGTGGCGTAGGTCGTGGCGCCTCAGGTGCTCGTAGCCGAGCCGGGTTGCGACCTCATCCCATGAGGTCGCGTCACGGAGGACCGCGGTCGTGATCCGCCCGCCACGGGGTCCGGTGAACAGCCGGGCGTCCAGCGTGCCGTCGGTCTGGGCGATCCGCCGCTGCACGAGTTCACGAACCTCATCGATCAGCGGCACGGTGCGGGCCCGCTTGCCCTTCGTTCCTTTGTCGACCAGGCCACCTGGCGCGGTGGTGGTCTGACGCCGGACATTCCATGTCCACTCGGTGGTGTTGATGTCTCTGACTCGGCATCCGGAGACTTCGCCAATGCGGGCAGCGGTGCAGGCCGCGAAGATCACCACGTCGCCCCAGCCTTCGTACTCGGTAGCGGAAGCCGCTACGAGTGCATCCGAGAGCTTCGTGAGGGTGGCCCAGTCGGGCAGCGCGAGCGAACGCGGATCGTCGAGCTCGTCTTCGGCGCGAGCGAGTTCTCGTTGCCATCCGGTCACCCTTGCCGGGTTCCGATCGATGATGCCGTCCCGCAGGGCTTGCTCCATGACGCGCACAAGCGGGGCGATGCTGTTCTTGATCGTCGATTCGCTGTATTCGTCGGCGATCCAGGCATGCACGGCTCGGTCTACGGCTCCATTGGTGATCATGCGGACTGGGATGTGACCGAGGGTCGGAACAACGCGCTTACGCCATCCCGCCAGGTACGGATCGCGGGTCTTGTCTTCCACACCCCGGAGGGCGAGCGCCATGTTGGCGTCGCCGTACTCGGCAAGACTCATGTTGGCGGCGATCGGGTCGATGCCTCCGGAAGCTGCTCGCTTCATCAGGTCGATCCACGCCGCAGCCTGCTCTTCGTCCTTGTGCGACTCGGACAGAGAACGACGCTTGCTCGTCTGCGGGTCCGTCCAGCGCACGCGAGCGCGGTACGGCGCTGGTCGGTTCGGCATGTATTCGACGTCCGACGAGACCTTGACGCCGATCGGCGGTCGCTTGGCGCTGTTCACTGGGCGGGTTCCTTTCGTGGTGACACGGTGACAGTGCGGTGACGGAGGCGTCACCGTCATTCGTGCAGGTCAAGGCTGGTTTGGTGACACGGTGACAGCGGTGACACTTCTGTCGTGGGGTCGGTGTCACCGTCGATCGGGAAGTACTTCCCGCTGCTGGTGGCATTGAGCTGGCCGTCGCCTGCCATGCGTCGACAGGCCTGCTTCACCGACGACAGCTCGATTCCCGTGGCCCGCGCGATAGCAGTCGGCCCGTCGCCTGGGCTTTCGCGGACGTGGCGGAGGATGGTGGCGCGGGTGTCGTGGAGGGTGTGGTCGGTGGCGGGGCCCTCGAGGAGCTGCCAGGCGCCGCTATTGGGGTGGAAGGCCAAGGCGTATTCGGCTTCGTCGATGTCGCGGCCGGTGACCTGTAGGACGCCGTCGGCTTTGTTGCGGCCTCTGCGGAGCACGAGGGTGGCGTCAGCGGCGCCGGCGATGCCGTTGGAACCGGAGACCGTTTCGAGGAAGTCCTCGGAGCCCATCTTGCGGACGTGGTGCACGAGCACGAACGCGACGCCGTAGCGGTCGGCAAGTTGTTTGGCGCGGCCGATGGCGGCGTAGTCGGCGTCGTAGGCCGACATCCCCGCGGGCGGTGTGCCGCGCATCTTGGCGAACACGTCGAGCACGACCATGCGAGCGTCCGGGTTCTGATCCAGCCACGCCGCGATTGCCTCGTCTCCACCCGCGGGCAGGGTCGGACAACTTGTGGCCAGGCTGAGGTTGCGCGGGGCGGGCTCGTCTCCGAGGAGCTTGCCCATGCGGGTCTTCAACCGCCGCGGGGTGTCTTCCAGGGCGAGGTAGAGCACCGGTCCGGGTTCGACATCGACCATGTCGAACGCGCGGCCGCCGGAGGCGACGGCGAGGGCGAGTCCGAGGGACATCCAGGACTTACCGACCTTGGGTGGTCCAGCCAGGACGTTGACGCCTTCGGCGAGGATGCCGGGCACTGCCCACCGAGGGTCGGGGAAGTCGGTGGCCATGAGGGCATCGGCGGTCCAGGCGTCGGCGAGTGCTTCGGCCGGGTGGCGGCGCAGGGGCCGGACGTTGTCGGGCTCGGTGGTGCTCACGTGGTCACCTCGTGGTGGTGTGGGCGAGGAGGGCTCGCCCAATGTGCTCGGTGACGGCGGGGACGACGGCGTTGCCGAGGGCTCGCAGGTGGGAGGCAACCAGTCGTTTGGGAAGCCCATGAGCCACGCGACCCACGTCGGGTTCAGGTAGCCACCGCTCTGCCCGCGTTTGGCCACCCGCTGCTCCAGAGCGGGGGCGTCCGGGCGGTAGTGGGGCCGGTAGGTGCAGTGGGCGTTGGCCATCGTTGCCCGCGGGGTGGGCCAGTACGAACAGTCGCTGTCGTGTGTGTGGGGCACCCAGGGAGCACGCGGGGACAACCGACCATTCGACCAGGTACCCGAGGTGGGAAAGGTCGTCGAGGATGATGCGGAAGGCGTCGGTGTCGCGGAGCAGGGCGGCGACGTTTTCGGCGAGGACGTATCGAGGTCGAATAGCGTCGATGACGTCGCGCATCCAGGGCCAGCCCCAGCGTTCGTCGGCGATGCCGCGGCGGCGTCCGTAGGTGCTGAAGGGCTGGCAGGGGAATCCGCCGGCCACGAGTTCGACGTCGGGTCGGGGCTGGGAGTGCCACCAGTCGACAGCGGTGCGGACGTCGTCATGACGGGGGACCTCCGGCCAGTGGTGTGCCAGGACTTGGCGGCACCAGGGATCGAGTTCGACTTGGCCGACGACGCGCATGCCAGCGCGTTCCAGGCCGAGTTCGAGGCCGCCGATCCCGGCGAACAGCGACAGCACGGTCAGCGGGTTCATGCGGCCACCCGCCTCGGGCGCGCGGCCCCGGCCCGCAGGCCGGAGGCGATGGTCTGCCGCGCCTGGGCCCACTGGTAGGCGCCGGCGGCGACGTGGCTCTGTGCGGCGTGTAGCAGCAGGTCGGTGACCTCCTGCTCGCCGAGCGCGCCGCCGGCGACGAGTTGACCGAGCGCGGTGGCGGCGCAGTACAGCGCGAAGTTGCGTTGCCCGCCGTCGGCACTAGTGACGCGCCGGACCTCGCCCTCGATCGCTGCCCGCAGGAACCCGGCGCGGCGCCCGCTGATCGTGGCCACCGGGGTGGGTTGCTGCGGGGGCAACTCCTGGGGCCGCAGTCGCTCGATCAGCCAGCCCGGAAGGGGCATGAGCGGGCGGTCGTGGGTGATGGTGTAGGTGCCGTCGCGGCGGATCGAGCCGGGTGCGACGACGTAGCCGCCGTGGCCGCGGGTGTCGATGCCCCAGCCGAGCCCGTTGCGCTCGCCCTGGGTGATCCTCAGCCCCGCGTCGGCGGGGACGGTGAAGTACAGGTGTGTGCCCCCGCTGGGCGTGGCGACGGTGAAGGTCTCCAGCGGAGGCGCCTGTCCGGCCTCGGCACACAGCAGCAGAAACACATCCATCCCAGACTCGACACCCTGGGCGGCCCAGCGGTCGGGGACGGGCTTGCCGGGCTTGGGCACGTCGAAATCGACCACGAGGAGTCCGGCGGGGCCGGTGGCCAGGCCGATGTTGTAGGCGTCGTGGGTCCAGCAGGCGCGGATGCGCTTGGCGTAGATCGTGGCGCGCTGCTCCCATTTGAGGTGCCCGTCGGCGCAGACGCCGGTGCGGGGGCAGTCGTCGACGCCGTGCAATGCGGGGAAGCTGCCACCGGGCTTGAGCGGGAACACCGGCCACCCGCGGGCGGCCACCGCCAGCGCGGCGTCGAGTAGTGCCTGGGACGCGGGCATGACGAGCCTCCATTCCGAGAAAGAGCAGGGGACGGGACGGCGGCGGCCCGGCCGGTACTGCGCCGGCCGGGCCACCGGGCGATCAGAACGGGGGTTCGTCGGAGAAGCCGCCGCCCGCCGGTGCCGGGGTGGAGCCGGTGGTGCGGGTGGCCTTGTTGACCGTGGCGGTGGCGAACTTCAGCGACACGGCGACCTCGGTGGCGTCGACCTCGAACACGTGGCGCTTTTCGCCCTCAGCGGTCTCGAACGAGCGCTGCCGCAGCACACCGGTGACCAGGACTCGGGTGCCCTTGGTGACGCTTTCGGAGACGTTTTCGGCGGCTTGGCGCCAGATCGAGCAGCGCAGGAACGTCGCGCCGGCGTCGATCCATTCGCCCTTCTCGCGGTCGAAGCGGCGGTCGTTGGCCGCGACGGTGAAGTTCACGACCCCGGCCCCGGAGTTGGTGAAGCGCATCTCGGGGTCGGCGACCACGGTTCCGGCGATGGTGATCTCAGGCAGTCCAGCCATGACAGGTTCCTTTCCTGATCGGTGTTCAGCGGTCCCGGGAGGCGAGATGGGGTTTGCCGGTGGCGTGGGCGATGGCGTTGAGGACGAGCTCGGTGTTGAACTCGTCGAGTCCGACCAGGTCGCGGAGGTTGATCGGGGTGCCGTATGCGAGCGAGGCCGCGACGGTGAGCACGGTGATTTCGGACCGCGCGCCGGGCAGGGCGCTGGAGCCGATGTCGCGGACGAGCTTGTCCCAGTGGATGACCGCGAGCGGTTCGTCGGAGCCGGTGAGGTTGGGCTCGGTGGAGAAGTCGACGAAGCGGAGGAAGTCGGCTCGGCGCAGCCATCGGGCGTGCCCGGCGAGCAGGTTGATCGCGGCTTCCTCGGCGGCGAGTCCGGTGACGCAGCGCCGCAACGCGGCGGCGAGTTCGGCGGCGTTGGGGACCTTCATGGTGTTCCTCCTTGGTGTGGGTGGTTACTTGCGCTTGTCGTGGGTCCAGCCCGCTTTGCGGGCGCAGCTCGGGCACAGCGGCGCGTTCTTGGGGGCGCCGTCGCCGGAGCGGAGCTTTGTGCCGCAGTAGGTGCGGTAGCTGGCCAAGCCGACGGCGGCGAGGTCGGCGCGGAGAGTGGGAACGATGTGCATCACGGACATGGCAAGTCCCTCCTGGACGGCGTGAGGGTCAGGCGTCGGTGTCGTCGCCGGTGGTGAGGGGGCCTTGGTGGTGGTGGATGATCGTGATGTTGGTGCTGCGTCCGGTGGTGTCCCGTCCCCGTGGTGGGCGGGGCTGTTCGGATGCGGGCGGGGTGTAAGGGCCGGTGACGTTGATCTGCTGGCCGCTCCCGAGGTGCAGCGGCCCGGAGTGGGAGGGCAGCGTCTGTCCGATGCGGTATCCGGTGGGGGCGGCGTGGGTGGTACGGGTGGCCCGTTCCTGCGGCGCTTCGGGCTCGTCGGCCAGGGCAATCTCGTCGGCTTCCCGGCGCATCTGAGCGGCCTTCTGTTCGCAGCGTTCGGCGTTGCGCAGGTCCTCTTCGGTGGCGTCGGGGTCGGCGCGGTAGTCGGCGGCGAGCGCGTCTTCGAGGCTGGCGGCCTTGAAGATCGCGGCACGGACCTCGGCGAGGTCCTCGGTGTCCAGCTCGCGGCCATCGCCGCGCCGGATGCCGCCTTGGGAGGAGTAGAGGCCCCGCGGCGGTTGGAACCTGCCGAAGGTGAAGCCGGGGACCGTGAGCACTGCGCCGCGTTCGCGCGGGGGCGTTTCCGGCGGGGCGCTGGAGGCTGCGGCGGTCGCGCCGCCCTCGGCGTCCCGTCCCCGGTCTTCGGCCGGTGCCACGGTGCGGGTCACCTGCTCGGGGCCGGACTCGGCCTTGTGCTGAGCCTCGTGTGCCCGGGCATCGGCGAGTCGCTGCCGGGCGACGTCGAGCTTGGCCTCGGCTTCGGCGATCTGCTCGCGGGTGCCGGTGGCCTGGGTGGTGGCCAGGCGGCGCCTGGCGCGGGTGACGGCCTTGCGTGCGGTTTCGACGTGCCGGCGGTTCTGGCCGGGGCAGCGTCGTCCTCCTGCACGGCACATAACAACTCCTCCAGTTGACTACGTTGCGTAACGACTTGTGGGTGTGCGAGGTCTGCGGTCCCACCGGAAGGCGAGTGAGATCGGGGGTTAGATCAGCGGTTTCGGGTTAGATTTCTAACTTCGGCGCCATAGCGGCTCTGACCTGCGGAAGTTAGGCGAGTTAGGTCGGTGAGGGACTGACCCGGGGCCCCGCCGGCCCCGCCGTAGGTGGGTGGCGGGCGGGGGCGCCCTGGGCTAACTCAGTCGCTCGCGTCGGCGGGGGATCGCCGCGCCACTTGTTCACGCACGGTGAGGGGGTCGACGTGGTAGAGGTTCTTGGTGGACGGGACCTTGATGCCCTGGTCGGCCAGCTCTGCCACGAGCTGCGGGCCGGTCATGGGCTTGCCGCCGCGGTGGTAGGTGCGCCCGTACTGGGCGACCAGGGCCTTGGCGGCCTCAGCCGCGGAGACCTTCTCCTCGCCCAGCACGTGGTCGAGGTCGGTGAGCAGGTCCCGCGGCTCCTGCTCGACCGCGGCAATCGCGGTGATGTTGGCGGCCTGCCGCAGCTGCATGGCGCGTTCGACGATGGCTTTGTGCTGGCCACGCGGCACGTAGTAGCAGCGCATGAGGCCGGGCTTGGCCAAAAAGCCGCGGCTGGTCATCGCCGTGCCCACGTCACCGGGGCCTTCCTCGGTGGCCGGCTCCAGCCCGACGGCGGAGATACCGCGCCGGTAGGCGCTGGTCCCGAGGATCGCGTCGTTGGACTGCTGGTCACCGATGGCGAAGCAGGCCGTGTTCGACATGACCGCCATGAGCTTGCGGGGCAGGGAGTCGGTGGAGGGCTCGGGGGTGAGGAACATCAGGGTGATGCCGTACTTGCGGGAGGCGTTCATCAGCAGGATCGCCAACCGCTGGGCCTCTTTGCCGTGTTCTTCGTGCAGGAACAGGGCCTGGCACTCGTCGATCACCATGATCCGGGGCCGCAGCCGCGCGTCCTTTTCCGCCAGGCGACGGGAGACCTTTTCCGCGTCGGGGTCGCCATTGCGGGTGTGCTCTGCCAGCGCCTTGCCGCGGATGTCCAGTTCGGCGTAGAGCTCGCGCAGGGTGTTCATGCACGCCTCGACGGTCTCCTCGCCGGCGCCGGTGACCAGCGACCGCAGGCGGGGACGCATCATCTCGTAGTCGGCGTTTTGGGCCAGCACGAACACGTCGATGTCGACCAGCGGATCGAGCATGGCGCCCAGGCAGGCGGTGATGGCCAGGGTGGACTTGCCCGAGCCCATCATTCCGGCGTTGGCCCAGTTCTTGCCGGAGAAGTGGCCGGTCACGGTGTCGCCGCGCATGTTGACCGCGACCGGGACACCGGCGAAGTAGTCGGTGACAGCGGTGGACAGCTCGGCCAGCAGCGGCCAGTCCTCGACCGGGTCGGTGAGCACGCCGGGGTCGGCGATCCACAGGTCGAGCACGCCGGGCTTGTCCTTGGGTTCGGTGGCCCACACCTCGACCGCCAGACGCCCCAGGTTGTGTGCCAGGACGTTCTTCTTGCGGGCGATCTCGGAGACCGGGACCTGCTGCGGCAGCCGGATCTGGCAGCGCCAGCCCTTGCCGTCCTTGCCCAGCCCCGTCTCCCACACCCGCGCGGGGTGCGTCGGGGTGCCCCAACCGGCCTTGAACGCCTTGTCCAGGCCGGAAATGCCCAGGTGACGCAGCGCTCCGAGGATGGAGCTCTCGTCGATGTCGTCGGCGGCATCCTGCTCGTCGTAGGTGGCGGAGGTGACCCAGTCGGGCAGGTTGTGGGACTGCTTGCCGGTCTTGTGCAGCGCGGCGATCCCACCGACGAGTCCGGCTCCGGTCAGCCACGGGAACAGCGCCATCGCCACCGACCACAGGCCGGTCACGGTGTCGGCCACGCCGGTGGCGGTGCCGGCCACGGCGGCCCAGTATCCCTGGGTCCACACGCTCTCCCAGCTCGCGCCGCCGGCGTTGCCGGGGAAGAACTCCCCGATCTCCGCACCCGCCCCGTAGACCGCGACACCGACGGTGACCAGCAGGAACAGCGCGGACAGGGTAGCCAGGGTGTAGCCGGCGGCCTTGGTGGCCTTGCCCGCGACGGTGAGCATCTCGCCGATGCGGGACCAGCGGGCGTTGGCCGACTCGCGGCGCTGCTGCTCGAGCACCGCCAGTTCGCCGTAGTTGCGGTCGGCGCGGGCCTGGCGGATCGCCGCGGTCAGATCGCGATGCAGCAGCCGCGCCCACGCCCGGCTGTTGACGTCGCGGGCCCCGGCGTAGACGAACATCAGGTGCCGCCGGGCCCCTGCCGAGGCGTCCCACCCGGTGCTGATCGCGCCCGGGGTGGCCTTGATGCCGCGGACCGCGAGGGCACCGCCGCGCTGGGCGACCGCCGTGATGCCGGTTCGGGCCGGGGGCTGCTGGTCGTCGCGGACGTCCAGCTCGCGGTCGGCGTCCTGCTCGGTGGTGGTGTCGGCGGGCAACGCCAGCGTCTGGCCCGCCTGCTGGTGCTGGGGGTGGGGGAACTGGATCAGCTTCGCCCACGTGTCGGTGGTGCCGTGCGGCTGCTCGGACATCTTGTGCTCACCCTTCACGGACTCGCAGGGTCGACGGAGGAGGAGAAAGAGGGGCCGGTGCGGCAGGGGGACGGGACCGCACCGGCCGGTGCGGGTTACTTCTTGGTCTGCTTGCGGGTCTGCCCGGTGGCCTGCTCCCAGGCGGTGATAAACCCGTCGGCGGTGGCCCAGCGGGTGCCGAGCTTCTTCGCGATGGCGTTCACCGACTCCTGCGCGGGATCGATCTCGCCGGAGTTCACCGCGGCCCAGAACGCCGCGCGGTGGTCGTCGGCGGCCTTGCGCTCGGGCTCCGGGACGAACCCGTTCTCGGCTTCGCCGGAGGCTTCGTCGCCGTCGTTTCCGGCGGCGGGGTGTGGGTTCTTCCCATGCAGGTGAGAAGGCGTGGAAGCGGGGTTCTTCCCGTCCTGGGTGGACGGCTGTCCCCATGCCGCCTTGGAGGCGGCGATGAACCGGTCGGTGAGGTGGGCGCGCAGCTTCGGCGCGGCCACCATCGACACCGCCAGCCCCAGGGGGACGAGACCGAACACCAGCGCTCCCGCGGTGCCGGTGGCGCCGGTGCCGAGGTAGTGCGGGGCGACGTTGAGCACCACCTCGACCGCGAGCAAGCCGACCTTGAGCCACGTGAACGGCGCCCGATGGAAGGGGACCGTCGGGGCCGGGGCGGTGATGGTGAACCCCGCCAACTGCGCCACGAGGATCGCGAACACCGGCACCGTGAAGATCGGGCTCACCACCCAGTTGATCCACGCTGTGCCCGCCGAGATGCGGTTGAGCTCGACGCCCACGTTGGCCGCCCCGAGGATCACCGCGAACACCGCCGGCAGCAGCGCCAGCATCGGCACCCACAACCGCGCCGTGTTCAACCGGGCCAGGTCACCGGTCGGGGAGGTCAGGCGCTTGTAGGAGTAGCGGGCCACCTGGGTGGCGGCCTCGTCGTCGCGCTCCCGCTTGGTCATGCCCTGCTCGTGCTCGCGACGCGCGGCCTCGTCGTCCAGCAGCGCCTTGCGGGCCTGGTAGGCGTGTTCGCGCTGGTCGGCCCGCAGCCGACGGGCGTAGTCCTGCGCGGACTGGATCTCGCCCGCGGACAGCGCCTCGAACAGCGCCTCGTCGCCCTGCAACCGGACCGCGGCCTGGGCGGTCTGCACCGCGCTTGCCAGCCCCAGCAAGTCCGGGGTGTGCTTGTCACCCCAGATCGCGGTCTCGTCGGCGATCGGCGTGACCGGGTGGGTGTCCACCCGCCAGTTGGCCGGCAGATACCCGTCGTCGGCGCCGCTCGCGGTGGGCGGCTCGGTCGTCAGGTAGGGGTCGAGCACGTCGCCGCCGCGCTGACGTTCGGTGCTGGTCATCGGCTCGTCTCCTTCCTGACGGGCTGTGCCGGGATGCGGTTGATGACCGCCATCAACCGGTCCGTGGTGCGTTCCAGCAGGTGCACCGCGACCGCCAGCCCCACGGCGGGCAGGCGCAGCAGCACCGCGACGCTGAACAGCAGCGCCACCAGCGCACCGCGCGGGAACGTGTACTCCCGCAACAGGTCGATCACCCCGCCTTGGCTCACGACGGCACCTCCTCGGCATGGGCCTCTGGCTGGGCCGCGGCAAACCGCTCGAAGTCATCGGCGCCGGCGATGAAGTGCTTGTATGCGGTCCGGAACGCGTGGATCAGCGCGACGTTCGCACCGACGTGGCCGACCACGTCGTAATAGGCCTCGGCAAGGTCGCGGGAGGCGTTGGCGCTGGACCGATAGACCTCGGCCCGCGAGCTGGAGTTCTGGCGCGCGGCCAACACCGCGCCAACCGCGTCGCGCCAGGCGTTGTAGGCGGTGTTCAGGCGCTCGACGACGGGCCCGGGGATCGTGATCGTCACATCGCCGGTCAGGGGCTCTACCATCGGTCTTCTCCTTGCAGAGTCGAAGGATCGGTGGGGAGCCCGGACCGGCAGGCGTTCTTGGCGGGATTGACTGCCGGTCCGGGGCGGCCTCAGCGGGACCCGAAGGTCCGTGCGCTGGCGTTCAGTTCTCGGAGGATCTGGTCGAGGGCGTCGGTGAGGATCGTGCGGTGGTCGAAGGCCAGCCGGTTGGGCCGGGCCAGCAGGGGCGCGACCGGGGTCCACTGCGCGTCGCGGGCGTCGTCACCGGCGGTGGCGGTGGCCATGGTGTCGAGCAGGGCGAGGAAGGCGACGCTGACGACGCGTCCTCGGGGGTCGCGGTGTGGTGCGTCGTAGACGCCGACCTGGACGAGCCGGTGGGCGGTCACTCCGGTTTCCTCGGCCAGCTCGCGGTAGGCGGCCTGAGCGAAGGTCTCGCCGGTGTCGACGTAGCCGCCGGGCAGCGCCCAGTAGCCCGCGAACGGGGGCCAGTTGCGGCGGATCAGCAGGACGTGCAGCTCACCGCCGGTTTGGGGCGCCAGCGTGACGATGTCGGTGGTCAGGTGCGCGGTCGTGATCTCGGACAAGAGTTTGTGTCCTTTCCGGGCGAGCAGGTCAGGTGAAGGTGATGTCGTCGTTGCGGTACTCGGAGCGCGAGGGTGATCGCTCTGGCGTCTATCGCGGCTGGTTAGAGCTGGGCGGCGTAGGTGTCGATCGAGTCCCTGCCGGAGATCACCAACTCTTGGGCCTGTTCGGCCTGGCTGAACGCCTGGTGGAACGCGCTGATGGCGTGCTGGGCCGACTCCCGGGCGCTGCTGGCCACGGTGGTGTCCAGTGCCCGCTGGACCTCGTTGATGGTCAGCGCGGCCTGCTTGAGCGCGTAGAGCGCTTCGCTGGCCTGGGTGGTGGCGGCGGACAGGTTCGCGCGGATCTCTTCGATACCGGCCATGACGGGTCTTCCTCCTGGAAAGGGTTGGTGTGACGGGAAAACGGGTCAGAGGGCCTGCTGGTATTCGCTGACCTTGTCGGTGGCGTCGTGGAGGACGCCGACGATCTCGGAGAGCTGGGTCTTGGCCAGGGCGAAGTTGGCCAGGGCCTGCTGCACCAGCTCGTTTTCCGAGCCCTGGGTGACGGTGGCGAGCATGTTGGCCAGGGCTTCGATGTCGTACTGGGACTCGACGAGGGTGCCCATCAAGCCGCCGGCCTGGATGTTGGTCTCCGACAGGACGCGGGAGACGTCTTCAACGTGGGGCATGACGCTCGTTTCTCCTGAAGCGAAGGGGTTGGTGGTTCGGTGCGGCTCGTGGTCAGGCCGCGGCGGTGTCGGGCAGGTAGCAGTCCCAGCACTGGCCGGCCGAGGTCGGCAGGTAGTAGGGCTTGACCTGCTGGCCGGGCGGGCAGGTCGGGCACGTGCGCCGCGCGGTCAGTGCCCGCTCGATCGCCGCGCGCTGGGAGGGGGTGGCGGTGCGCTTGGGCTTGGCCAGCTCGATGCGGAACAGCTCGGCGAGTTCCTCGCGCCGGTAGGGCTGGCGGTGGCGGAATCGCAGCAGCGCCACCGGATCGGCACCGCCGGGGCGCAGGCTCATCTCGCGGAGCTGCCGGCGGGTGGCCAGTCCGAGCCGGGCCGGGACCGAGCGCCAGGCGAAGACCGGCAGCCCGTCGAGGTGGCCGTGGCAGAACTCCCACGTGCCGTCCCACAGCGTCGTCTTGACGATCGGCCACTGCCGCGCCATCACGCGCCCCCGAGTACCGCGGCCAGCGCCAGCGCGACCAGCAGCACCACCAGTCCCGTGACCAGTAGCCGCACCGCCCAGGCGATGCGCCGGTACTTGCGCCGGGCGATCTGGGAGACCACCACCATCGTCACGGCCACCCGCTCCGGCGAGGACTCCGTGTTGGAGTGCAGCTCCACCAGCTCGGCAGGCTTGGAGCGGGCCGCGTGCAGGAACGAGCCCGGCTCTCCGGCATCCAGGTAGGGGAAGACCACCGCCAGTAGCACCAGCACGCTCGCCGCGATCGGCACCGCCGCCGCCCACAACGCGACCTCAGACGCCGTCGGCAGCGCGGTGCGGGTCAGCGACACCACCCCGGCGAAGGCTGCACCGACCAGCGTCAACAGCGTGGTGGCCTTGGTGTCGGCCCGTCGCAACTCATCCCGAACCTGACTCACCGCGGCGTTCAAGCTCTCCGTCGTCTCCGCCGACATCACGCCACCTCGTCGGAAGCCGACTTGATGCCCACACGCTGGAGGAAGGTCTCCAGCGCGTCGGCCGGGATGCGCACCGCGCCCTTCCCGAGTCCGCCGACCCGCACCGCGTGCAGCCGCTTGGAGTCGATCAGCCTGTACACCGTCGAGACGTGCACGTCGAGCATGTCCGCGACTGCCTTGACCCGGTACATCCGAGTCGAACTACCGTTGACCTGCATCGTTAGCGCTCCCTGCTCTCGATATGCGCCCCGGCTGGTGTTGCCGCACCGGTCGGGGCTTCTTGCTGTTTGCGATCCCTGCGAAACCAACGAGCTTCGCAACTGATGCGAGCACTAGTAAAAGTACTAAAATTAGTCATGTCAAGTTGCTGTTCGGCCGTGGGCTGGTTGAGGAAGCTGCATTAGCGCTAGTGTCAGTAGCGATATCCGCAGCTCAGGAGGTTTACGTGGCCAAGGATTGGGACGCCGTCGCCGACGTCATTGCCACCCGGATGGACGAGCTGGAGCTGACGCAACAGCAGCTCGCGCAACGGGCAGGCGTCTCGCTTCAGACGGTCCGCGAGCTCCAACACAACTTGCAGCCCCGCAAGCGCACTCCTCGCACGCTCCAAGCGATGTCCTCGGCACTTGGCTTGCACCCGGACCATTTGGCGACGGTCCTGAGCGGTGGCCGGCCAATCAACGCCGCTGTGGATGACGGAGCCGGGGCTGAGCTGTTGGCGATGAAGGCGCAGCTTGCCGATCTCAGTCGTCGCCTAGAGGCAGTTGAACAGCAGCTTCGCCGCGACTGAGGCTGGTTAACCGCCAACAGCCCGAAGGAAGGTGACGATGCCTTCGACTGCGCTACCCAGCCACGCCAAGACGGTTTGGACCCACGTCGCGGCCTCGCCGGGGTACCGCACCACCAGCACGACGGCCGCGATACCGAACAGCCAGCGGATCACCTTCCCTAACGGGCCTGCGCTGGCCTGCATGACTGGAAATTGGCTCTTCGCCATGATCTTCCTTCCTTCGTCGTGCGCTGTTGTCGCCACCTACTCTCGGGTTGCATGCGTTGCTGAGGTCGCATCGTTGTGAGGTAGTCAGGGAGTGCGGGTTCGACTAGTACAAAAGTGCGGGTTGCTCGACAGCGAGAGCAGTTAGGTGGGCGCATGGTTACCGAAGGGCCAATCGGCGAACGCATCCGCATCTACCGCCAGCGGCGAGGGCTGAGCCAGAAGGAGCTGGCTCACCTGGTCGGCCGCTCGGAATCCTGGCTATCGCAGGTCGAGCGTGGCATCCGCTCTGTCGATCGACTGTCCGTGCTTGTCGACGTGGCGCGGGTGCTCAAGACCGACGTCGAGACGCTCGCCGGCTACCGGATGGCCTACGCGCCGAACGGACAACCGGAACTTGAAGGGCTGGAGGACATCCGTCAGGCGATGAGCGCCTACGCGGGGCTCGGACTCAGCCGCACACCGACGAGCAGCGTCGCTGAGATTGCGAGCCTGACCACCGAGGTGCACCAGCGTTACCAGGCAGCCGACTACGCGGCTGCTGCTCGGATCCTTCCTGGCTTGATCACTGCCTCAGACGCGGTCGTCAGCGAGAGCGGGTCGGCTGATCTACGGGCCGCGCTGTCGGTGCAGAGTCAGGCGTATGTGGCCGCGGCAAAGCTGGTCACCAAGATCGGTGACGGGCAACTCGCCTGGATCGCCGCCGACAGGGCCGTCACCGCAGCGATGCGTGCCGACTCGGACATCCTCAAGGCGATGGCGGCGTACCAGGTCGCTTGCGCGTTCCTCAAGACAGACCGGATCGACCAAGCCGAGCATGTTGCCATCACGACGGCTGAGAACTTTGCTGACGACAGCCCAGATGGCCTCTCCGTTCAGGGTGCGCTGTTCCTCATCGGCGCGGTAATCGCTGGCCGCAGGTCTGACCGGCCAGAGGCAACTGACCGCCTTCGGCGCGCGCAGTATCTAGCGGACGCTCTTGGCTACGACGGCAACCACGGTTGGACCGCCTTCGGCCCCACGAACGTAGCGATCCACCAGATTTCCGCAGCTGCGGAGCTCGGCGACGCCAAACTCGCCATCGCCAGGGCGGAGGACGTCGAGACGGACGGCCTTCCGGACGGACTCCGCAGCCGGCGGGCTCAGGTCTTCATCGACACGGCTTGGGCCTACTCGCAGCATCGCGACGACGCGGCTGTTGTCGTCAACCTCATGGAAGCGGAGCGCACCGCGCCGCAAGCGCTGCGGTACAACGTGATCGTTCGTGAGATGCTGCGCGAGCTGCTGAAGCGTGAACGAAGGTCAGCCACGCCGGGCCTGCGGGCCTTGGCCAAGCGGTCTGGGGTGCTCCATTGACGGCAAGCCGCGTTCTCTACGTTGTTGGAACAGCCGCGCCGCCAGTCCTCAACTTGGGCAACCTAATCCGACTACTCCGAGCCGAGGGCTGGTTGACGTGCCTGGTTCTCTCTCCGACCGCTGCTGGTTGGGTCGACACAGCTGAACTCGAACAGCTCACGGGGATGCCTGTGCGTAGTGCGCTTCGTCAGCCGACGGAGCAGGACCCCTTCCCGCCGGCGGATGCCGTTCTTGCCGCCCCGCTAACCTTCAATACCGTCAACAAGTGGGCGGCAGGCATGAATGACACGACTGCCCTGGGGGTACTGAACGAACTCCTTGGCGCTGCGGTCCCGATCGTTGCCGCCCCATGCGTGAAGTCGTTGCTCCAAAGCCATCCGGCCTACCGGGCGAGCGTTGAGCGTCTGACTGAGTCTGGCGTTCGGTTCCTTGAGCAATCCCAGACGGTGGTCAGAACACAAGACGCTGCGGTCGATTTCGACTGGCCATCATTGGTTGCGGAAGTCCAGCGGCTGCGTAGCACCTAGGCGGCCGAATGACAACGGGGTGGCACGGCTCCGCTGAGGTAGTGTCACCGCTGTCACCATGTCACCGAACGCGGGGTGACCTGTGCGAACGATGGTGACAGTACGGTGACACCCCTATGCGCTTCGACACGTCGACATCCCTGCAAGAAATGGTTATTCAGAACCCTCTCGGGATGACTGATCCTTTTCCAGAATGTCTAGTCTGCGCTTGGCTCTGGCAGCCATTTGATCGTACGTAATTACCTGGATGCTGTGAAGTCTGGCATTTAGTCCACGGAGCCCCTTGAACCAATTCAGATCCTTTCCCTGTGATCTTCCTATGACGATCGTTGCGCGAGGGTAGTAAGCCACTATGTTCTCGTAGTCATCCATTCCCTTCTTTGCGCTTTCGTGAAGCTTGTCAAGGTAGCGATGGCACTGCCCGATTGCTTTTGACGAGTCGCTGGACCAGTACCACGATTTATGGGAACTGTCCCAGATTATTGGCTCCATTCTTGGCGTCTTGAGTTCGACGATGTCTCTTAGTCCATCCAGCGAATTTTCGAGCATCATGTCGACGCTCTCTCTGTTTCCTATGGACCGTACTTCGTCTAGTGACCTGTACTCATCGCCTAGCGCCCAGGCGTGCCGCTCCATCCACCGTTGAAAATCTGACTCTGGGTGGTCGGCGCTTGCATCAAGCATTCGATTGAGATCTTCAAGCGCCTGGCGCAGGTCTGCCGATCGAGCCGAAAGCTGAATCGACCGTATTAGATGCTCGCCGTCGGGGTCGGCTGCAAGTCGCTTCAGTGAACCGTCGTCTTGTGAAATCTTGCGTATAAGGTTTCCCAGCGTGTGTACGTCGATTGATCGTTCGCTGTCGCCATCCTCGTCGGCGCGAAAAACGAAATAGCGACCATTTTCGGGCTGGCTGGAAATGGCTGCGATTTTCTGTAGTTCTTCGCGAAGCTGCAGAAATTCATCATTATTCAAGGTGAAGTCAACGGGGTATCCTACCTGAAGCCCGCTGTCGTTCTTTTTCCAGTAGCGAACCTTTAGGGATACTTCAATTCGTGATTCGCTTCGCGTTATATACCTTGGAATTAACTCGAAGTGTGTTCTTGAGCCCGCGCGCAATGTAATCGGATCGCTATATGAGAGACTTTCCGCTGCAGCTTGGCGCCGGTCGAAGATATCATCGCCCACGCTGACCTCCTGCTTCATGAAGAATCAACAACCGTGCATCGTGGCTGCCCGAAGAACCGTTACGCACACGATGAAGGCTGGACAGGTACGGGCGCAGCGGTTGCAGTGACCGGCATGTCAGCGGCGGTGGGGGTACGTGCCTGAGCCTGTCCTGGTGTCGGAAGGCTGCGTCGTTCTGGTCGACGCAGCCCGCGCTCGCGGCGGGACAGAACAAGATCTTCGACAGTGCTCGTGAAGTCGGTGACAGAAGTTCTTGTCGCGGACTGTCACCGCTGTCACCGTGTCACCGAACCTGGTTTGACCGGCGAGAACGCTGGTGACAGTACGGTGGCAGCCCTAGCTTGCGGTGTCACCGGACAGCTGAAGACGGCTGTAACAGTGGTTAATCGCGCTCGCGTCGTTGGTTCACTTTGGCCTGTACTGCGGGGTGCTCCGGGATAGTCGAATCTCCACTTCGGTTTCGGACCTTGGCGTCGGTCGCGGACATGCGACACGCCTCGCTCCTATGCTGCCCGCGTCCCATGAGGGCGACGTACGTGCGAGCGCGAGTGCGGGGCAGCATGCGGAACTAGCCAGGGAGGCTTGTTCGCAAAGGTGTTCTCAAGGCCCTCTCAGATCGCCACAGACGACCGCTTGGCCCCACCCGCGGGTTCTGCCTAGGGAGCGATCGTTCATGAGCTAAGCCACGCCCTCGACTAACCACTGTTGCTGGAACAGTGGGGTCTGCTTGGCGCCGGCGGGAGCCCTCTAGGCGCAAGGTGGCTGCTCAGGATGCGTGTGAGGCTCTAGCGCCCCCTCTAGACCTAGAGGGGGCTCCTTCTAGGTCTAGAGCGTCGGAATGTCACCGCTGTCCCCTCGGCCTGGTCAAGGCTGGAGCAGTGGGGGGATTGGCTGTCCTCACGTCGTCGACCACGGCCCGTCAGGCTCTGCCCTGGGCCTAAGGCGCCTACAGCCGGTGGGCGCAGGAAAGCGGATCTCAGAGCGCGCTGAGATCGCCGTAGACGCCCTGAACGCGAGTGTCGGTACTTGGCGCACTCGTCGACAGGCGTCATGTTCGACTCATGACCGCGCCGCAAGCGCACAGCCCCGTCGTCTACCAGATGATCACGCTTTCCCGGTCCCGCTCGATGTATTGCTGATCGACCCAAGGATTGTGTGCTTCACCGGGATCACTGTCAGGAAGACGTGACAGCAGAACGACGCGAAGTTCCATCCGGGCAATCTGTTGCCAACCTTCTGGGAGTTTGACTGGAATTTCGAGTGGCTCGTTCCTGGCTCGGTTGTATTCGTATAGTGAAACCTCATATACGGGCGCGCCGTCCTGACTCGTCTCCGTTGCTGGCTTGAATATCTCACCTCGGTACCGGAAATCGACGATTACGCCGGGCGGCCCCTCTTTGTATACTGCTTTGATGACGAATGTTTCTTCAGTTGTCTCAACTGAAAGAGACCACTTTGGTGCCGCATTGCGATGACTCGTGTCTTCTGTTAGTTCAACGGTCCGGAGCGCGGCAGCCGCGGATTTCTCGGCCGCCTGGGCGGCTTGCTCTGCAACAGGAAGGGCGCGTTCGGCGGATGCTGCGGATCGCTCTGCTGCGTTTGCCGACTTCCGAGACGCCCACCAGCTCAGGCTGCCTACTCCCAACGCGGCCCCAGCGATGATGTTGGTGATAGCGGCAGCTATTCCTTCGTCCATTAAGAAGTGCCTTCCATTAGGTGGTAGGTTCACTGCTACATAGGCGCAAGCGTTGGACGCGTTACCCATCGCCGTCCCGCCAGCGGGGAGGCGCCGTCAAGGTTTCCTGCTGCTCCCCTGACCTGGTCAAGGCTGGAGCAGGAGTGGATTGGCGGCCCTGAAGTCGTCGCCCACGGTCCGGCGGGCACGGTCCGTGGGCAAGGCGTCGGCCGCCCGTGGGAAGCTGGAAATCGTCGATCCGGCACCTGACGGTGGCTTCCACTTCAATGCGTGTCCTGGGTCAGTTGTCAACCGACTTCGTGCTCTCGCCTGATCCTGCCAAGAGGGACAGGTAATAGGTTATGTCCGCCTCGACTTCGGTCGCAGTGCCCCATATTTTGTTTAGCAATTCCTCCTTCTTTTCCCTATCTATCACCTCGCCCTTGGTGATGTCATCAAGCAAACCGGTCGCAAAGTGAGAAATGGCTGCCATTATGTTGTGGAGTTTGTGCACCGGAGGCGGCGCGTCCTTCGGTGAATGCATTCCTGCACTCAGTAGGATGTGGTCAAATTCGGATCTTTTGGTTACGACCGCCTCTATAAGTTCGGACACCTGTTTGCGTGTCGCGGAGTAGCTTAAATTATGGTCGGCTGCCAAAAGAAATAGTCTTTTTAGGTTGATGAGAATCTCTCTCGACTTGAACAAGATGTCAGATAGTGATTCGCGATGTTTGGCAATCCGGATCTCGTTTCGGTCGGCCTCTGCGGATGCTAGCTGACCCTCCATTAAGCTGACCTGCTTCTCGGCCGCATCGGCTTGCCGTTTGGCATCGGCTGCCTGGTTCATTGCTGCAACTGCTTGCTCGCTAGCCGACCTGGCTTGCCTGCTCGCGATTCGTGCCTGATAGGAAGCGATACCCGCGGCTGCGAGTGCAACTACTACTGCGACCCACGCTGCCACGTCGCCCAGCACATTCTCGTCCACGCGGATCACCTTACTGAAGCGCGAGCCATTTGAGATACGGCTCTTCGTTGGTGATTCCGCCTCTGCGAGACACGGAACCGTACGTGCCGCTTGGTCGTACCTGTGGTTTCCAGGCTTCGGAGAATCGCCCTCAAGGGGCCTGACGTCGCCGTAGATGCACTGTCGAGCACTGCCGGGTGTTTCGGGTGGGCCGCAGCTGTAGGGCTGCCGGGAACGGGGGCCGCCTGGGGCTCAGTTCGCCCCCCGTGCGGACTGCCCCCCACTGTTCCAGCTGTCCCATCTGACCTGCGAAAAGTGAATCCTTGCACGGCTGTGAACCAATCGATCCGAGAACTGAAAAGCGGAAGGTCGGCGGTTCGACCCCGCCCCTGGCCACCTCGAAGAGCTGCGAAAACGGTCCTCGTCGATCTCGGCGAGGGCCGTTTTTAATCGCGCTCGCGTCGTTGGTTCACTTTGGCCTGTACTGCGGGGTGCTCCGGGATAGTCGAATCTCCACTTCGGTTTCGGACCTTGGCGTCGGTCGCGGACATGCGACACGCCTCGCTCCTATGCTGCCCGCGTCCCATGAGGGCGACGTACGTGCGAGCGCGAGTGCGGGGCAGCATGCGGAACTAGCCAGGGAGGCTTGTTCGCAGAGGTGTTCTCAAGGCCCTCTCAGATCGCCACAGACGACCGCTTGGCCCCACCCGCGGGTTCTGCCTAGGGAGCGATCGTTCATGAGCTAAGCCACGCCCTCGACTAACCACTGTTACAGCCATCTGTCGCCACCGTGGACTTGTGGACCATCCGTGGACCACGACATTGGCGACGGGTGCGAAACGCGCACGTCGGGGCTGCGTCAGCGAATGCCTGGGGGCACGGTTTTCCCAGCTCACGGGATGTTCAACGTACTGGCAGTCAAGGGGTCACGGGTTCGAATCCCGTCAGCTCCACTCGAAAGATAGCGGGGCCGATGTTCGCGAGAGCATCGGCCCCGCTGCTTTTGTGCGTGACAACTAGAGTGACTGCGGCTCTGTGCGCTATGGCGCATTTCTCGCGAGCGACCACGCAACGTTCTCGGCAACGTCAACGTGCGCCGCGGCTTTCTTTGCACCAAGGCCGTTATGTCGTGAAGAAATCGACGAGGGCGCGGGCGATCCGGCACGGGGCGTTCTCCGTTGGGATGTGGTCCGCTTCCGGGATTCGTATGAGCGTGGTTCGCGGGATCTCCGAGGCGAACTTCTCGGCGTACTCCACCGTCTCGAAGCCGTCGTCCTCTCCCCAGATCAGCAACTTCGGCGTCGTGGACCGCTTCAGCGCGGGAACCAGATCAAGGGTGTAGCGGCTTTCGGCCGCGCCCGCCATTGCCAGCCAGGAGCGGCGTACCCGCGGATCGGTCCACGGGTCCAGATAGTCGGCGATCAGTTGCTCGGTGGCGGCACCGGCAAGCGCCGATGTCACGGCCTGCCGGCGGGCGGCGAGAAGTTCATCGGCGGTGGTCGCAGCGGCGATCACCGGGTCGCGGAACCGGGCCACATGGGGCGCGGGCCAGGAGTCGTAGGTGACCGAGTTGACCAAGGCCAGCCGGGACACCTCCAGCCGATCCTGGGCGAGGAGGTGCTGGGCGATGGCGCCGCCGATGTCATGGCCTGCCACGGCGATCGGCCCGGAGATCTTCAGCGCCGACGCGAATCGCGCCACCCAGTCGGCAAGGGCCGGGACCGTGGCCGTTTCCGGGGTGAGTTCGCCCTCCGAGCGCCCCAGGCCGGGGAGATCGACCGCAAGGGGCCGCAGCCCCGCATCCGCGAGGCGGCCCATCACGGGAAGCCACACCCGGCTCCAATATGTGCCGTGCAGCAGCAACACGGCCGGGCCGTCCTGCCCTGCGGTCAGGTAGCTGGCGTTTTCGCCGTCGACCTGGACTGCGGTCCTCAGCACGCCCGTTCCAGTGGTTTCACGCATAGGGCCACTGTGCGCGGAGTCCGCCGCCAGGCCGAGAGTCCAAAAAGACATCAATGAGTACGATCCTGCCATGAGTCGTCATCGGGTGGTGGCCCTGCTCGACCCGCCCCAGTCGCCCTTCGAACTGGCCTGTGCCGCCGAGGTCTTCGGCACCGTCCGGCAGGACATGCCCGTCCACTACGACTTCCGGATCTGCGCCGAGCGTCCAGGTCCTCTGCTGACCACCGTTGGCTACACGATGCTCGTCGACGCGGGGCTGGAGGCCCTGCAGGAGGCAGACACCGTGGTCGTCCCCGGCTGGCAGCCGGCCGGCGCACCGGCGCCGCCGACCATCACCGAGGCGCTGCGGGCCGCCCACCAGCGCGGGGCGAGGGTTCTCGCCATCTGCACGGGGGCGTTCGTCCTCGCTGAGGCCGGACTGCTCGACGGCCGCCGCGCCACCACCCATTGGCGCAACACCGCCGAACTCGCCGCCACCTTCCCCGAGGTGCAGGTGGACCCCGACGTGCTCTACGTGGACCACGGCGACGTGGCGACCAGCGCGGGCACCGGTGCGGGCATCGACCTGTGCCTGCACGTCGTGCGTTGCGACCACGGCGCGGCGTACGCCGCCCAGGTCGCCCGGAACATGGTGCTGCCACCACACCGGGAGGGCAGCCAACTCCAGTACGCCGCACGGCCCGCCCCGGCCAGGGCGGACGAGTCGCTGGCGCCGCTGCTGGAGTGGGCCGTCTCCCGGCTCGACGCCCGGCTGACCGTCGGCCGGCTGGCCGAACGCGCCGGGCTGTCGAGCCGGACCCTCGCCCGGCGGTTCACCGAACAGCTCGGCACCAGCCCAGGGGAGTGGCTGCTCTGCCAGCGCCTCGACGCGGCACGTGTACTGCTGGAACAGACCAACCTTCCGGTGGAAGCCATCGCCACCCGGGTCGGGCTCGCCTCGGCGGTCAACCTGCGCCGCCGTTTCCGGGCGCAATTCGGCACCACGCCGGGCGCCTACCGACGGACCTTCGGCGAAACCCGGTTGGCAAAGACTGCCCAGCACTGACTGCTTCAAGGCACGGGACTGCACCACTATCAACCGGGAGATTCCGCGGTCGGAAGGCTCCTGCGGCACAGTCGGAAAGACATCAGAGCGAATGAGGAACCTTGCCATGAACACGCCCGGAATCGCTCGAAGCTCACGGGCAGGGGTGGCGTCGGAGGTGCCGTGGGCGGCAGCGTCAACGGCAACGGCTGGCGCTGGGGGAGGCAGCGTTTCCGGACCCGGACGCATTTCGCGCTGGCAGCCGACCTGGACAGCGGGTACCCATTGTCTGTTTCCGGGACCGGGCGGCCCGGGTGGGCGGGAGCGGGCATAGTGCCGGGTGGGGTCCGTGACCCGCGGCAGTCGACGGCAGGACGGGGAGCCAACCGCATGGACGTCACTTACGCGATCGAGCCGGCGCCGGACCGGGGGCCCGGCGAGGGCAACGAGGACTTCGTCGTGGCGGGGCCGTCCTGGGTGTTGGTGCTCGACGGCGCCACCGCGCCCGCCGGGGTCGACAGCGGTTGCGTCCACGACGTGCGGTGGCTGGTGCGCCACCTCGCCGCCGGGCTGGCGAAAAGCCTGGCGCTGCAGAGCGAGTCGCTGGCCGACGCGCTCGCCGGTGCGATCGGGATGACCTGCGACGCCCACGGCGGCACCTGCGACCTCGGCAACCCGTCGAGCCCGTCGTCGACGGTTTCGGCGGTGCGGCTGCGCGGCGACGACCTGGAGTATCTGGTGCTCGCCGACAGCCCGGTGCTGCTGGAGGTCGGCGGCGAGGTCCGCGCGATCGTCGACGACCGCCTGGACCGGTTGCCCAGCCGCTCCCCGGCGGCGGTGCGCGACAGCCGCAACCAGCCCGGCGGCTTCTGGGCCGCCAGCACCGCCCCCGAGGCCGCCTACCAGGCGGTGCGGGGCAGCGTCCCGGCCGCGGACGTGCGGATCGGCGCCGTGCTCACCGACGGCGCGTCCCGCTACGTCGAGCGCTTCGGGCTGACCGACTGGACCGGGCTGCTGGGCCTGCTCGAACGCGAAGGGCCCGGCGAGCTGATCAGCCGCGTCCGCAAGGCCGAGAACACCATCGAGCGGGAGCGGGGCAAGCGCCACGACGACGCGACGGCGGCCGTCATGCGGATGTCGTAGCGTGACCGCGGATCACCTGATCGGCGTAGGTATACATTCCACTGTGGAGTTTCCGCAGTGCGAAATCCGTGGCTTGGCGTGCGAGGACGGTGTTCGCCGGCCTCGTCGATCGACGATCCACCGTCCCGTGCCGCGAGGCTGTTCGCCCTGGTAGCCGCCGCCGGCGGGACGAGTCGGACCGGCTTGGCGGTGCAGTCCCGCCGCCATCTCCGGTAAACAGGGACGAAAGCAAGCCGAAACCTACGAATTCCCCCGGTGGCCGTAATAGGATCACCGTCCTCGAGCCACCGCACCCTTCCGCAAAGGTCCTGATCGATGTCGACAAGCACCTCTGTTCGCGACCGGGCCGCGCCTTCACCGATAGGACGTGCCTTGCTCGTCCTGCTCGCCACCGCCCTGGTCGCCGGTGGGGCGTGCACGGTGACGACCATCCTGGCCCCGGCATCGATCCGGCTGCCGGCGGGTTTGTACGGGGGAATCGCGGCTGCGCTGCTCGCGGTGTCGATGGCCATGGCGACCTACTGGTCGCTGCGCAACCGCCGCACGCAGGAGCGCGTCGACGAACTGGAGAGCGAGGTCGCCGAGCTCGCCGACCGCAAGCTGCCCGAGCTGGTGGGGCGGCTGCGCAGTGGCGCATCGCCCGACACGGCGCTTGCCGAGATCGAGCTGCCCGCCCACGAGCACCAGGCGCGGATCCTGCGCACCGCCGCGGCCGAGGTCGGCGGCGCGGAGCGGATGCGCGCGGCGACCATGGGCGCCTGCGCCAACGCCGCGGGCCGGGTCCAGGCCCTGACCACCAGCATGCTCGCCGACCTGCGCGAGATGCAGCACCGGCACGACGAGAAGGTCCTCGGCGACCTGCTCAAGATCGACCACAGCATCGCCCAGGCGGGCAGGCTCGCCGACAGCATCGCGGTGCTGACCGGTTCCCGGTCCGGCCGCCGCTGGACCAAGCCGATCGTCATGGAGAGCATCCTGCGCGGGGCGGTCGGCCGCATCCGCGACTACCAGCGGGTGCAGCTGCACTCCACCAGCAACGCCGCCATCGCGGGCTACGCCGCCGAAGGCGTCATGCACGCGCTGGCCGAGCTGATGGACAACGCCACCAGCTTCTCGCCGCCGTCGGAGAAGGTCCACGTCTACGTCGAGGACGGCCAGGTCGGCATCGCGGTGACCATCGAGGACGGCGGCCTGGTGATGAAGCCCGCCGCGCTGGAGCGGGCGCAGCGCGCGGTCTCCGCCGAGTCGCCGGACCTCAGCACGCTGTCGGGCACCCGGCTCGGCCTGGCCGTCGTCGGCAGCCTGGCCCGCAAGTACGGGTTGAAGGTGTCGTTCCGGCCGTCGGCGCGCGGTGGCACCGGCGTCGTCGTGCTCATCCCGCGCGAGCTGCTCACCCAGCCCAGGAGCGAGCCGGAGCCCGCGCCGGCTCCCGTCCGCTCGCAGCCGGTGACCGAGCCCGTGCGCATCGGTGCGGCGGTCCCGCAGGGCGACGGGCAGCAGTCGGCGCTGCCGCAGCGCCGCCGGGGCCAGACCCTGTCGGCGGCTCCCCGGCCGCCCGCCTCGGCGTCCCCGAAGGCGCGGCCGGACGCGGGGGCCCGCTTCACCGCGTTCCGCAAGGCCCGCACCGGCAGGCTCATCGACGACGGCCAGGAAGACGACGCCCGATGAGCGCCGTCGCAGCAGGTACAGGCACGGACCGGACCGAAGGATTGGAGGCAGGGGCGGACCGCCGCCGCGACGCCCCGGAACAGCGAGATGAACACCACTGAACGCGACCTCGACTGGTTGCTGGAGAACCTGCTGAAGCGAACGCCGGGGGCCCGGCACGCGCTCGTGCTGTCCAGGGACGGGCTCAAGCTCTGCTACTCCAGCGGGCTGACGATGGACCAGGCCGACCAGCTCGCCGCCATCTCCTCGGGCATCCAGAGCCTTTCCTACGGCGCTTCGGTCGAGTTCGGCGACGGCACCGGCGGCGTGCGGCAGTCCATGACCGAGTTCCACGGCGGCCTGCTTTTCATCGTCGAGGCCGGGGTCGGCGCGCACCTGGCGGTGCTGGCCGACGAGGACGCCGAGGTCGGCAACGTCGGCCACAACATGAACGAGCTGGTCGAGCAGCTCAGCGAGTACCTGACCGCGGCACCGCGCCCATCCGGAGGTGTGCGTCCGATATGAGCAGGCGAGAGCTGGAGAACGAGGACCCGGACCGGCTCTACATCGTCACCGGCGGGCGCAGCGACTCCGGGGAGAGCTCCCTCGACCTGGTCACGCTGATCGTCAGCGAGTGCGATCCCGCTCCGGGCATGCAGTCCGAGCACGCGCGCATCCTGCGCCTGTGCCGCAGGCCGACGGCGGTCGTGGAGGTCTCCTCGGAGCTGGGGCTGCCGGTGAGCGTGGTGAAGATCCTGCTGTGCGATCTGCTCGACACCGGCCGGGTCACCGCCCGCCACCCGTCCTCCGCCACCGCCAAGGCGGATCTGCCCGACCCCGAAACGCTTAAGCAGGTGCTCGTTGGACTCGAACGACTTTGACCGGATGGTGCCGGGCGCCACCGGTGCGACCGGTGGCGAGCGCACCCCGCTGCACAGCACCGCCGCCGACGCCCTCAAGATCGTCATCGTCGGCGGCTACGGGGTCGGCAAGACCACCATGGTCCGCTCGGTGAGCGAGATCCGGCCGCTGAGCACCGAGGAGACGATGACCCAGGCGGGACTGGGCATCGACGCCGACGTGCAGGGCAAGACCACCACGACGGTGGCCTTCGACTTCGGGCGGATCAGCCTGAACGCCGAGCTGGTGCTGTACCTGTTCGGCGCACCCGGCCAGGAGCGCTTCTGGTTCCTCTGGGACCAGCTGTTCTCCGGGACGCTGGGCGCGGTGGTGCTGGTCGACACCCGCAGGCTGGCCGACTCCTGGTACGCCATCGACCGGCTCGAGCAGCACGGCACGCCGTTCGTGGTGGCCAGGAACAACTTCGGGCCCCCGGACCACTCGCTGGAGGAGATCCGGCACGCCCTCGACCTCAGCCCGGGTGTGCCGCTGGTGGACTGCGACGCCCGGGACCGGGAGTCCTGCAAGTCGGTGCTGCTGACCCTCGTCAAGCACCTGTACGCGATGTCGATGGCCAGGGAGATCAGGTCATGACCGGTGCGTCCGAAGTCGAGTGGCCCGCGGCCGACGCGCCGTCGGACTGCCCCGTGCAGGAGGTGCCCGCCGCGCCGCAGGAGCACGCCGTGCGCATGTACGGGCCGATCCTGCAGCGCGATCCCAAGGAGCTGTACCGGGAGATGCGCCGCGAGCACGGTCCGGTGGCGCCGATCCTGCTGGAGGGCGACCTGCCCGCGTGGCTGGTGCTCGGCTACCGCGAGGTGCACCAGGTCACCACCGACTCCGAGCTGTTCGCGCGCAACTCGCGGCGCTGGAACCACTGGGACGACGTCCCCGAGGGCCACCCGCTGTGGCCTTGGCTGGGCATCGACCACTCGGTGCTGGTCTCCGAGGGCGAGGAGCACCGGCGCCGGGCCGGCGCGATCAGCGACGCGCTGGCGGCGGTGGACCAGTTCGAGCTGTGGGACCACTGCGCGCGCATCGCCGACCGGCTGATCGACTCTTTCGCGGGCAGCGGGCGCGCCGACCTGATCGCCGAGTACACCGACCGGATCCCGCTGCTGGTGGTCACCACCATGTTCGGCATGACCGAGGAGCAGACGCGGAACCTGATCGGCGACCTGTCGACCACGATCGACGCCGCCGAAGGTGCCGGGGCCGCCCACAACCGGGTCGTGGACCGGATGCGCGCTCTGCTCGCGGTCAAGCGCGAACGGCCGGGCAACGACCTGCCGACGCGGCTGCTGGGGCACCCGTCGACCGCCGACGACGACGAGTGCGCCATCGACCTGGTCATCCTGCTGACCGCCGCGCACCAGCCGACCGCGAGCTGGATCGGCAACACACTGCGGCTGCTGCTGACCGACGAGCGCTTCGCGCTGACCCTCTCCGGCGGCCGGCGCAGCGTGGGCGACGCGCTGAACGAGGTGCTGTGGGAGGACAGCCCGGTGTCCAACCTCCTGGGGCGCTGGGCGGCGCGCGACACCCAGCTCGGCGGCCGCGCCATCCGCAAGGGCGACCTGCTGCTGCTGGGCTACAACGCCGCCAACTCCGACCCGCAGGTGTGGCCGGACGGCACCAACGCGCACATGGCGGGCAACCACGCGCACATGGCGTTCGGGCACGGGGAGCACGGTTGCCCGTTCCCCGCGCCGGAGCTGGCCGAGGTGATCGCGAAGTCGACCATCGAGGTGCTGCTGGACCGGTTGCCGGATCTGCGCCTGGCGGTGGAGCCCGAGGCCCTGAGGTGGCGGCAGTCCACCACGATCCGCGGTCTGGTCGACCTGCCGGTGGAGTTCAGCCCGACCTACGCCAAGCGCCCCTGAGAGGCCGTCTTCGAACTCGCCTTGCGCGGCGGTTCCGAAAGGCGCTGAGCGCCGCTCACCGCTGACCAACTGCTGTCCGTGTGCAGGTCGGAGCGAACTTTCCGACGATCGAGGCGTCGGTTCTCGGTAGAGTGATCAATCGAAGCTACGATTGCTCACCGCCGGTCACGACCAGCGCGGTTGGGGTTCCGCAGCGGATCACGATGGGCGGTGCCATGGCCGATGTGCAGTTCGATCAGCGCGACTTGCGGATGCTGCTGCGCGAGGCCACCCGGCCGGACGGGACGCGGATGCTGCTGCGCTGGCTCGCCGAGCGGCTCGGCGTGCGGGCGCTGCTGCTGAACCGGTTCGGCGAGCTGGTCGCCTCGTACCCGGAGGGACCGGAGCCGGAAACGGCGCGGGAACAGGATCTGCTGGCGGAGGCGGCCGACACCATCGCGTCGGTGCTGTCGCAGCGCTTCCACGCCGCGGCGCACGACGCCGGAACGCATTCGGTGCGGGTGCTCGCCGTCGACGCCGAGCAGCTCGGCCCGGTGCTCGTGGTGGCCCGGCGCGGGGCCTTCCCCGACGACGCGAACGCGCTGATCGCCGACGTGGTGCGCCTGCTGCGGCTGCGGTGGCGGGCCGACGAGGCCGACCGCCGCCGAGCCGAGCTGGAGCGGGCGGAGTCGCTCAACCGCGAGGCGATCCTGCACATGCTCATGGTCGGCCAGCTCGACGGCGCGCGCCGCGCCGCGGGCGCGTTGGGGCAGCGGCTCCCAGACGTGCTGCGCGTCTACCTCATCGAGTGCGCGGGCGGCGACCGCGCGGAGGCCGCCCGCCGCTGTTCGCTGGTGTGCGGGGACCGGGCGTGGATCATCCCGTGCCCGGCGTACCACGACCAGATCATCGTGCTGGCCTCCGCCTCGGACGCCGGGACGCTGGAGTCGCTGGACGACGAGCTGCACGAGATCGCCGACGGCGCGCTGTGCATCGGTGCGGGCGAGGTGGTGCCGCTTCGCGACACCGCCGCCGGCTACCGGCAGGCGTTCCACGCGCTGGCCGTCGCCAGGAGCAACCCGACGCGCTTCGCGTTGTTCAGCCCGCGTGCGGAGCTCGACGCGCTGCTCGGCGTCGAGGGCGTGGTGTGGGCGCGCGCGGTTCTCGCGCCGCTGCTGGACTCCACCTCCGAACGCGGCCAGGACCCCGACTCCGGTGAACTGCTCGCGACGCTGCACTCGTGGCTCAGCTTCTACGGCCGCGCGGCCGCGCAGCTGAAGGTGCACCGCAACACGGTTGCGACCCGGTTGCGCCGGATTGAACGGACGTTGTCCTGCGACTTGACGGAACTTGAAACCCAGGCGGTGCTGCACCTGGCCGTCCGGTTGCTCGACCGTCCACGAAGGACTGCCGCCGTGCGCGGCGCGGTTCCCGATCTCGACAGCGTCCTCGACACGGACCCGGTGCGGCAGTGGGCGGCCGCGGTGCTCGCGCCGATCCTCGACAAGGACCCCCGCCTGTTCCTGGACACGCTGCGAACGTGGCTGGTCAACAACGCCAGGCTGGACGGCACGGCCGCCGCCCTGGGCGTCTCGGTGCCGGGTGCGCGCAAACGCCTGCTGCGCATAGAGGAGGCGCTGGGACGCTCGCTGCTGAACGGTCCTTCGGCCCGCTACGACCTCCTGTTCGCCTTGCGGATCCGGCAGCGCGGCTGGACCGACGCAGCATCCTGAAACCGATTCGCGCCACCGTTGTGCAAATCGAACCTGGACTCGTTCGACGGCGGCTTCCTAGGGTCCTGGGAAACCGATCGCCGACCCCGGGAGCTCGACATGTCGAACCAATCCGATTCCCCGCTGGTACGGCGATATCCGCGATCGATCTCCGGTCCCATCCGGCAGTGCATTGTGGACATCGGGGCGGACGTGTCCGCCGCGGGCGGAATCCCGGCGCCGCCGGGCGCCGAGACGACGTGAGAGCGGGGGCAGCGATGAGGAACGACGACCGCGCCCTGGCGGTGGCGCTGCGCGGGGCGCAGTGGGCGCTCGACGACGCCGCCTACGCCATCCCGTCCGGGCAGTACGGTCCGCACCAGTGCCACGAGCTCGCCGGGATCCTGGAGCGCCTCGCCGTTGTCCTGCGCGAACGCGGGCGCAACCACGGCAGGACGGTGGACGCAGGCGTGCTCGCCGATGCCGCGGCGGAGCTGGCCTCGGGCTGAGACGCCCGACATGACCGGGTGCGGGCGGATTCGGGGACGCCGCATCCGGGCGGGTGCCTTTCCGCCGCGGGGCCGCGCCCTCCCGAAGTCGCCGCCGTACCGACCCCCACACACGGTGGCGTCCGGGGCGCGGATCCGAAGCGGAAGCACGGAGGCGACCCGCACCGGGCCATCCCCGCTTCCCTCCGCGGGGATGGCCCTCTCCGTTCACCGCTGCCCGGCTTCGTAGCGGCGGCGGGCCAGGGCCGCCACCGCGGTCAGCGCCACCGCCAGCGCCGTCGTCGCCGCGAACAGCAGCGCGTACCGACCCCGTTCGACGAGGAACCCGCCGAGGGCCGACGCGACGGCGCTGCCGCAGAACAGGGCGGCGGCGAAGAACGAGACGGCCGTGCCCCGTGCCGACGGTGCCACCGACGTCGCCCACGTCTGCAACGACGAGTGCATGAACGACCAGCCGCCGCCCAGCAGCAACGTCGTGACGACCACGGTGACGACGTCGACGCGCAGGCTCACCAGCGCGTAGCCCGCGCACATCTGGGCGCCGCCGATCGTGATCAGCAGCCAAACCGGACGCCCGCTGAAGGCTTTGCGCAGCAGCAACGAGAACAGCCACACGCCGACGCCGTAGGCCCCGGTCGCGATTCCGGCGACGGAGGCTTCGACACCGCCGCTCTGCAGTGCGGAGGCCAGGAACGTCATCGTGCCCAGCAGTGCCCCGCCCTCGACGAGCGCCAGCCCGAAGACAAGCAGCGCCCAGCGGTTCCGCAACACCGCGGCGAAGTGCTGCCGCATCCCGCCGACGGCCGCGCGCTCGGGTTCGGGCAGGCCGCGCAGCGCGAAGGAACAGGCGAGGGCGAGCACGGCGGGTGCGGCGAACACCGCACGCCAGTGCAGGAGGTCGGCCAGGACCCCGCCCACCGCGGTCGCCAGCGCGGTGCCGAGGGCCATGAGCCCCATGAGCTCGGACAGCGCGCGCTGCCGCCGCGCCACGGGCACGGTGTCGCCCACGTAGGTCAGCGCGGTCGGGACCACCGCGCCGAAGCAGGCGCCCGCGACCACGCGTGCGGCCACGAGCGCGCCCAGCGAGGGCACGACCGCCGAGACCAGCCCGGCGGCAGCGGCTCCCAGCAGGGTGGCCCGCATGATGCGGACTCGGCCGTAGCGGTCCGACAGCACACCCCACGCGGCCTGGGACAGGCCGTAGGCGAGGAAGTAGCCGCTCGCGGCGGCCACGGTGGCGGCCAGCGGTGCCCGCAGGTCCAAGGCGATGAGCAGCAGCATCGGGGTGACCGCGAAGCGGTCGAAGGTGCTGACGAAGGAGGCCGCGCACAGCACCATCGGCGGTCGTGCGGCGGCGGACATGTCGCTGGGGGAGGTGGCGGGGGAGCTGGCGGTACCGGACATGGACCTTCCTCGGTTTGGTCGGTCCATTGATGATGGCTTTCGTGTGGCGAACTAACCAGGGGTTGTGGCGCGGACCGCTCGAACGCCCTGCGGTCGCCCGTCCTCTCGTCGCGCGGTCGGTCCTCCGCTACCTGTTCGGTTCGGATACCGGGCATCTGGAGCGAAGTAGAAGTATTCGCGGATCTGAAATGACTGGTCGCAGGTCATTGACCTGGAGTCAACTCGAAGTTTCAGAATCGTGCGACCACGACGCCGGAATTCCGCGGACGAGCCCGCGGCGACGCGATCTCGCCCTGCTCCGGTGCTGCCCGACCGAGAGGACCCCGATGGTCACCGACCGACCGCTCGCCACCGGTGAACGCGCCGGTTACCGCGAATGGGCCGGCCTCGCCGTGCTCGCCCTGCCCACCCTGCTGCTCGCGGTGGACAACAGCGTGCTGTTCCTGGCGTTGCCGCACCTCAGCGAGGACCTGGCCCCGACGGGCGGCCAGCAGCTCTGGATCATGGACAGCTACGGGTTCATGATCGCCGGTTTCCTGGTCACCATGGGCACGCTCGGCGACCGCGTCGGCAGGCGCAGGCTGCTGATGTCCGGCGCCGCCGCGTTCGGCGTCGTGTCGGTGCTGGCGGCCTACGCGCCCAGCGCCGAGGCCCTCATCGCGGCCAGGGCGCTGCTGGGCGTCGCCGGTGCGACGCTGATGCCCTCGACGCTGGCGCTGATCACCGAGATGTTCACCGACCGGCGGCAGCGCGCGCTGGCGATCGGCGTCTTCATGAGCTGTTTCATGGGCGGTGCGGTGTTCGGCCCGGTGGTCGGCGGGTTCGTGCTCCAGCGGTTCTGGTGGGGAGCGGTGTTCCTGATGGGCGTTCCGGTCATGCTGCTGCTCCTGGCGACCGGGCCGCTGCTGCTGCCGCAGTCGCGCGGGAACGGGCGAGGCAGGCTCGACCTGGTCAGCGTGGCGCTCTCGCTCGCCGCGATCCTGCCGGTCATCTACGGCCTCAAGGCGATCGCCGCGAACGGAGCGAGCTGGACGGCGTTGCTCGTCGCGGCGGCCGGCGGGGGCTTCGGCGCGCTGTTCGTGCGGCGGCAGCGCACTCTCGCCGATCCGCTGCTCGACCTGCGGCTTTTCGCCAACCGCTCGTTCAGCGCGGCGCTGGTGATCCTGCTCTTCGCGATGTGCCTGCAGGGCGGTGTCTACCTGCTCGTCGGCCAGTACCTGCAGATGGTCGAGGGACTTTCCCCGCTCGCGGCGGGGATCTGGATGGCGCCGCCCGCGGTCGCGCTGGGCATCGGCTCGGTGCTGTCGCCGCTGCTCGCACGGAGGTTCCGCCCGGGCGTGGTGATCGGAGGCGGGCTCCTGCTGTCGGTGCCCGGTTTCCTCCTGCTGGCCGTGGCCGACCACAGCGGGGGACCGGCGCTGCTGGTGGCCGCGACGACCATCGGATTCCTCGGGACCGCCCCCATCGGTGCGCTCGGCATCGACCTGGTCGTCGGGTCGGCGCCTCCGGAGAGGGCGGGCGCGGCGTCCTCGGTCGCCGAGACCAGCGGCGAGTTCGGGATCGCCTTCGGCGTGGCGGCCTTCGGCAGCGTCGGAGCGGCCGTCTACCAGCGCAGCGTGGCGGACTCGATTCCCCGCGGCGTGCCACCGGAGGCGGCCGATGCCGCCCGCGAGACGCTGCCGGGTGCGGTGGCCGCGGTCGAAGGGCTTCCCGGGGACACCGCCGGCGAACTGCTCGGTGCGGCGCAGCAGGCCTTCACGACCGGCCTGACGACGGTCGCGGGCCTGTGCGCGGTGGTCGTCGCCGTGCTCGCGGTGCTCTCGCTGACCGTGCTGCGCGGGCTGCGGACCGCGTAGCGGTCAGGACAACCGCACCGGCAGTTCCCGCAGGCCGCGGTTGCGGAACGACGGCCGCCACCGGAGTTCCGCGGGGTCCACTGCCAGCGAGAGTGCGGGGAAGCGGGTGAGGACGGTGCTGAAGGCGACCTCGGCCTCCATCCGGGCCAGCGGGGCGCCGATGCAGAAGTGCGGTCCGTGGCCGAACGCCAGGTGCGCGTTGTCGGCGCGGTCGGGTATCAGTTCGCCGGGCGAGGTGAAGCGGGCCGGATCGTGGTGCGCGGAGACCAGGGAGAGCAGCACGGTGTCGCCCGCCGGAATCCGCACCCCGCCGATCTCCAGATCCTCCTTTGGAAACCGGCGGATGGAAAGCTGCGGCGGAGGGTCGAACCGCAACAGCTCCTCCACTGTGGACGGAAGTAGGCCGCGGTCGGACCGGACGGCAGCGAGCTGCGCCGGGCGGGCCAGCAGGGCGGCGAGCCCGTTGCCGATCAGGTTCACGGTGTTCTCGTAGCCGGCGAACAGCACCAGGAAGGCCGTGGAGGTCAGCTCGTCCTCGGTCAGGCTGCCGTCTTCGTCCCGCAGCCCGACCAGTGTGCTCGGCATGTCCGCACCGGGTTCGGCGCGTTTGCGCGCGATCAGGTCGACCAGGAACGCGTACAGGGAGCGCAGCGAATCGCGGGCGCGGTCGGGTGTGGACGGCGCGAGCATCTCGTCGGTCCACGCCCGGAAGTCCGGCCGGTCCCGCGCGTCGACGCCCAGCAACTCGCAGATCACGGTGATCGGCAGCGGACCCGCGAAGGCCGACATCAGCTCCGCCCGCTCCTGGCCCGCGACGGCGGCGAGCAGTTCGTCGGCGATCTCCTGGACGCGGGGCCGCAGCAGTTCGGTGCGGTGCGCGGTGAACGCCCTGGTGACGGTCCGGCGCAGCCGGGTGTGCTCGGGCGCGTCCATGTTGAGCAGGTTCGCGTCCAGGGCGGGCGGCAGCGACAGGCCGCGGTAGCCGTCGGTGGCGTGCGCCTTGTCCAGCGACAGCCGCGAGTCGGCCAGCGCGGCGCGGACGTCGTCGTAGCGGGTGACCAGCCAGACGCGCGAGCCGTCCGGTGCCACCGCCCGGTGCACGGGACCCTGCTCGCGCAGCCGCGCGTACGCCGCGTGCGGGCAGGTCACGAACTCGTCGTCGATCTCGACCGGTCGCATCCCGGCAATCTATCGGCGGTGGCGGGGTGGTGTAGCCGTCGGGTGGCGCGAACGCCGCGGTGGGCGGGGCTGCGTCGCCGCCCACCGCACGGTGCGTTATCTCGACAGGGTTTCGTGGAAGTGCACGTCACCGTGGATCTCCCCGGCCTGTACGACGATGCCCCCGCCCGCGTCGGCGACGTTGTTGTGCACCACGGCGGCGGAACGCTTCGGCTCCGTCCGGCGTGTGCCCCGCGAACCGTCCGTCCGGAGGTGGTCGAGGAGCAGCTCAGCGAGACCGAGGAAGACCTTCACCGAGAACGCGGTGAAACCGATGAGCAAGGCCGCCGCCGCGCCGAGCAGGAGCAGTCAGCCCGCGTGGACGGCAGGGGCTGTTCACAACGCGTGGCACGCGGCAACCCGTTCGACGCTCATCGCACTCGCCACCTTCAGGAGCGAACCGGCAGAACATCCGACATGCTACCGGGCGCGGTGCGCATGTCATTGCGCCGAACGGACTTTTCCCGCTGCACAGCACTGCTTTCCGAGCCGAGGCCCGCATTCGGACCTCGGCTCCGAAACGGTCTCAGCGCGTCCGGGCGTTCTCCAGCGCACGCCTCACGAGCACCTTCGCCAGATGCTGCCGGTAGGCGGCGCCGGCGTTGTGCTCGTCCGGCGGCGAGGTGCCCTCGGCCGCGTGCTCGGCGGCCTCGGCCGGCGACGCGCCCGCGGCCAGCGCGGCCTCCACCGCGCTCGCCCGCATCGGCTTCGGACCCATGTTCACCAGCGCAACCGCGTCACCGGCCACCGCGACGCCGACGATCGCCCAGTCGATGGCCCGCCGGGTGAACTTCTGGAAGTCCCAGCCCTGGCCGCCCCGCTTGGCGATGCGGATCTCGGTCAGCAGCTCACCGGGCTCGACGGCGGTCTCGAAGAAGTCCTTGAAGAACTCGGTGGCGGGCACCTCCCGCGAGCCCGCCGGACCGCGCACGACCAGCACCGCGTCCAGCGCGAGCGCGACAGCCGGGAGGTCCGACGCGGGATCGCCGTGCACCAGCGAACCGCCGATCGTGCCCCGGTGGCGGACCTGCGGATCGCCGATCGTGCCCGCCGCGTGCGCCAGCAGCGGCACCTCCCGGCCGAGCAGCTCCGAGGTCGCGAGGTCGTGGTGGCGGGTCATGGCGCCGATGGCGACGGTGTCGCCCCGGTCCTCGACGTAGGAGAGGTCCGGCAGGCCGCCGAGGTCGACCACGACCTCGGGCACCGCCAGCCGCAGCTTCATCAGCGGCAGCAGCGAGTGGCCGCCCGCCAGCAGCTTGGCGTCCTCGCCGTGCTCGGCGAGCAGGGCGAGCGCGTCGTCGACGGAGCCGGCCCGCCGGTAGGTGAACGCGGCGGGGATCATTCGGCAGCCTCCGTGGTCCGCTCCGCCGCGGCGAGCACCGACTCCACGATGTTGTGGTAACCGGTGCAGCGGCAGATGTTGCCCTCGAGCCCGCTGCGCACCTCGGCGTCGGTCGGGTTCGGGTTCTCGCGCAGCAGGGACACCGACGCCATCACCATTCCCGGTGTGCAGAACCCGCACTGCAGCCCGTGCTTCTCCTGGAAGGCGCGCTGCACCGGGTGCATGGACTCGCCGTCGGCCAGGCCCTCGATCGTGGTGACCGAGTGGCCGTCGGCCTGCGCGGCCAGCACCGTGCAGGACTTCACCGACTCGCCGTCGAGCAGCACGGTGCACGCCCCGCAGGAGGTCGTGTCGCAGCCGACGTTGGTGCCGGTGAGCCCGCGGGTGTCCCGGATGTAGTGGACGAGCAGCGTGCGGTCCTCGACCTCATCGCCGTGCTCCTCGCCGTTGACGTTGATCGTGACGTGCACCGGGCACTCCTATGCAAGATCGTCCTGTGGCGGCCCGTCCGCGTTCGGCGCGGGCGGCCCGGCGCCGGGTGCGCCGGGGTTCATGCCTCGTTGATCGCCGCCCACACCCGCTCGGGCGTGGTGGGCATGTCGATGTGGCTGACGCCGAGGTGGGACAGCGCGTCGACGACCGCGTTGTGCACCGCCGGCGTCGCACCGATCGTCCCCGCCTCACCGATTCCCTTGACTCCCAACGGGTTCAGCGTAGTCGGCGTCTCCATGCGCAGCAGTTCGAACCGGGGCAGCTCGGAAGCGGTGATGATGGCGTAGTCGGCGAAGTTCGCCGTCTGCGGGTTGCCGTCGGCGTCGTAGGACATGTGCTCCAGCAGCGCCTGCGCCGCGCCCTGCGCGATCCCGCCGTGGCGCTGGCCCTCGGCCAGGACCGGGTTGAGCACCGGACCGGCGTCGTCGACGGTGACGTGGCGGACGTGCTCGACCGCGCCGGTCTCGGTGTCGACCTCGACGACGGCCAGGTGCACCCCGAACGGGAAGGTCGGGCTGTCGGAGACGAAGTGCACGTCGGCTGCCAGCCCACCGCGGTCACTCGCGCGCTCGGCCAGCTCGGCCCACGAGATCCCGACCGACGCGGCGCCGCGCACCCGCCAGTCGCCGTCGACCAGCTCCACGTCCCGCTCGTCGATCTCGATCAGCTCGGCGGCCAGCGCCCGTCCCTTGTCCCGCACGTCCACCGCGGCGCGCTGCACCGCCGACCCGCCGAGCTGGAGCGACCGCGAACCCATCGTCCCGGCTCCCGCGGGCACCCGGTCGGTGTCGCCGTGGACCACCTGGACGCGGTCGATGTCGATGCCGAGCTGGTCGGCCACCAGCATCGCGAACGAGGTGGCGTGGCCCTGGCCGTGCGCGGAGCTGCCGGTGAGCACCAGGGCGCTGCCGTCGGGCAGCACCTCGACGCGCCCGTGCTCGCCCTCGGTGTTGTTCGGCGCGGTGATCTCGACGTACAGGGAGATGCCGAGCCCGAGCTGGCGGATCGCGCCCTCCGCGCGCCGACGGGCCTGCTCCTCCCGGAGCGCGCGGTAGTCCGCGGCGTCGAGCACCGCGTCGATCGCGCGGACGTACTCGCCGCTGTCGTAGACCAGCCCGGTCGCCGTCCGGTACGGGAACTGCTCGGCTCGCACCGCGTTGCGGCGCCGCACCTCGGCCGGGTCCAGCCCGACCTCGGCGGCGAACAGGTCCACGGCGCGCTCGATCGCCGCGGTCGCCTCCGGCCGGCCGGCGCCCCGGTAGGCGGCGGTGGACATCGTGTTGGTGACCACGCAGCGGGCGGTCGTCTCGACCTTGGCGATGTCGTAGGGGCCGCCGGCCATCAGGCCGGTGAAGGTCGGCAGGAAAGCCGACATCAGCGGGTACGCGCCGAGGTCCTGCACCAGGTCGAGCCGGTAGGCCAGGATCCTGCCCTCGCGGTCGCCGCCGATGGTCACGATCTGGCGCTGCCCGCGGCCGTGGGTCATCGCCACCATGTTCTCGCTGCGGCTCTCCGACCACCGCAGCGGTCTGCCGGCCCGCCGGGACAGCCAGCCCAGCAGCACGGCGTCGGGGTCGATGCCGATCTTGGCGCCGAAACCGCCGCCGACGTCGGGGGTGATGACGCGGACCTGGCCCTCGTCGAGCCCGAGTTGCGCCTGGACGGCGTCGCGGCACGCCTGGGCGTTCTGGTTCGACAGCCACATCGTGAGCCTGCCGTCGTCGCCCCACGCGCACGCCGCGGCGCGGGTCTCCAGCGGCGCGGCGGCCAGCCGCTGGTTCTCGATCCGCCGCGTGACGACGACCTCGCAGCCGTCGAACAGCGACTCGTCGCGCTCGCCGGACCGGGCGGCGGTGTTGGTGCCCGCCTCGGGGAACAGCAGCACCTCGTCCCGCAGCGCGTCGTCGACGTCGACGACCGCGTCCAGCGGCTCGTAGTCGACCGAGACCAGTTCGGCGGCGTCCACGCCCTGCGCGCGGGTCTCGGTCACCACTGCCGCCACGGGCTCGCCGACGTAGCGCACGACATCGCGCGCCAGGTGCGGACGTGCCATCGCGGACGGGAGGGGCTGCCCGCCGAGGCCGGGGCCAGGGGCCACCGGGTCGACGTCGAGGTCCGCGCCGGTGAAGACGCCGAGCACGCCGGGCATCGCCGCGGCGTCGGCGACGTCGATCGCCTCGATCCTGGCGTGCGCCATGGGACTGCGCACGAAGGTCACGTGGGCGGCGCCTTCCAGCGCCGGTTCCCGGAGGTCGTCGACGTAGACGCCGCCGGAGGTGAGCAGGCGCGGGTCCTCGCGGCGTTCGACCCTGGTGCCGAGAATGCTCAATGCTGCCTCGCAGTCGCTCCGAACGTGGACGGGCGAGGCGACCACCACCGCGTGCGGTCGGGGTCGTCGCCCGGGTGGAGAGCGCTCTCGTACCGGTCGGGCGGAACCTCGGCGCCGAAATTGGAAAACCGAGCGCAACCCCCGTGCGGGGGATCAATGGTAGTACCAAGGATCTCGATGCGGGCGACTTTAGAACAACGGCGAGAGCCGGCGCAATACCGTGCGGCGAAAGGCTTTTCGGTCGACGCGAACGGCCCGAACAGGAGTAGAATACCGCGCGCGTGATCATCCACTGTGGACTGATCCGGGTGTCGTGGCGACGTTCGACCGCCCTCGCGCCGGCTCCGTCCGCTTCTTGCCGGATCAGTGGAGGTGCGGTGACCGCGGCCAGGCCACCCGCGCCCGTCAGCGCCGGTTTCCAGGCCTGGCGGCGCAGGGCGTCCGGATCAACCGTCGCAGAGCACCGGGACTCGCTGGACCGCGTTGTTGGCGAACCCGCCTGCGTTCCACGTCTGGTCGGCAGGCTGGGTCCGGCCGGTCGCGTCGGTCGCGCGGGCGACCAGGACGTGCCTGCCGGGTGTGGCGCGCCAGCTCGCCGTCCATGGCCGCCACGCCCACGGGTGCGGGTGCGGTCCGAGGTCGGCGTCGGTCCACGTGTGGCCGTCGTCGGTGCTGATCTCGACGCGCTCGACGGGGGCCCTGCCGGACCAGGCGCGGCCGGTGAGGCCGACGGCTCCCTGCCGCACCACCCGCGTCCGGGACATGAAGTCGGGAAAGCCCGGCGGGACGAGCAGCGCCCTGGGCTCGATCAGGGTGACCGGCTCGCCCTGCTCGCCGGGTTCGCGGCGCAAGCGGTAGGCGACCGCGTTCTGGAAGCCGGTGAACGGCTGGTCGGCGACGGTGATCTCGCGAAGCCACTTGACGTGGGCCATGCCGTACCAGCCGGGGACCACGAGCCGAACGGGGCTGCCGTGCTGGGGCGGCAGGGGAGCGCCGTTCATCTCGTAGGCGAGCAGGACGTCCGCGCCGAACGCCTCGGCCAGCGGCAGCGACCGCTGGTAATCCTGCTCCGCGCCGCGTTCGACGCCGTGGTCCGCGCCGGTGAACACGACCTCCACCGCGGCCGGGCCGACGCCCGCCTCGGTCAGGACCTCGCGCAACGGGACTCCGGTCCACTCGGCGGTGCCCACGGCCTCGACCAGCCACGGCTGGCTGACCGGCCGGGGCAGCAGGCGGGCGCGGCCGTTGCCCGCGCACTCCATGGTCACCCGCACGGTCCGGGCGGGCCGCGAACGCAGACCGGCCAGGTCCAGTTCCAGCGACCGCGTCACCACGCCGCCGACGGCCAGCCGCCAGCGGTCCGGATCGACGACCGGGATGTCGTAGTGGGTCAGCAGGTAGTGCAGGCCGGTCGGCGTGACGTCGTAGCGCAGGGCTTCCAGCGGCATGCCGTGGTTGCGCGCCGCGAGCGCCAACTCGTCCATGCCGATCCCCTCGCCGGGTTCGGCCAGCCGCGCGGGGAAGCTGACCTCCGGCAGCCGCGCGTCCACGGTCCGAGGATGCGCTCCCAGCGCCTCGCGCGCACCTCAGCCCGAGAGCAGCAGCAGGAGCCCGGTGCAGGTCAGCAGGACCATCGCGATGACGACGGGGACCTGCCCCCTGCGCGCCCGCCGAGGCGGGAACAGCCGCAGCGCCTGGTCGTGCGCGGCGGCCGTGCTCGCGATGTGGCCGAGCACGATGGCGTTGATCTGCACCGTGGCGACCACCTCCGGCGCGAGCAGCCGGTAGTCGACCCGCGCGCCGGTCGCGCCGAACGGGTCGGCCGCCAGCAGGAACGGCATCTGGCCCTCCAGCAGGAAGAACGAGAAGTAGTGCGCGACGGCGTAGCCGAGCGCGATCGGCAGCAGGGTCGGCGCGAACAGCCCGGTCAGCGCCGCGCCGGTGCCCGAGACGCGGGCGCTGATCGTCATCGCGCCCGCGTACAGCGCCGACACGAGGGCGATCGAGCCGGCCAGACCGGTGGTCGCGACCAGCGTGCTGCCCGAGCCCGGCACCGCCTGCCAGCAGGTGGTGCGGGTGAGCCCGTCGAAGGCCGTGGCTCCGACCAGCACGCACGCGACAGCGGCCAGTCCGGGCTCGGTGTCGGCCCGGACCAGCCCCGCGAGCGGGTTGCGCAGAACCAGCGCGCCGTCGGCGCGGCGGCCGATCGGGCTCAGGCGGGCGATGAGCGTCGAGTAGACCTCGAAGCCGTCGCCCCTGGCGAACCACGCCGGGCCGTAGACCGCCGCCGCGGCCAGGTTCACCGCTGCGTAGCCGACGATCACCGCGCCGACCAGCCGCGGGTCGGACCGGGCTGGCGCGACCAGTTCCAGCCAGACGAACGCGAGCAACCACCCGGCGGCGGGCCAGTAGCCCAACCACGTGGGCAAGGGGCGCTCCCGCGCGGGCAGCAGCCGATGCAGTGTCCGAAGTGGATTGACGACGCGCCACACCGGACCGAGCAGCGCGCTGGCCGGCACCAGGCCGACCCAGAACGTCACGTACAGCACCCACGGCGCGAGGTTCGCGCCGGTGCCGGCAGGCCCGAGGAACGCCACCGCGACGACGAACAGCGCCAGCACGAGCACCAAGGCCCGCAGCGCAGCGCGGAGCCGCGCGGAGTCGGCGAACGCCGGGATCCCGCGTCCGGCATCGGGATCGAGCCACGGCTTCGACCACAGCTTGGTCACGGCGACGAACGACACGGCCACCGCGATGCCGCCGCCCACGATGGCCGCGGGCCCGTTGAGCGGCAGGTCGGTGCGCCCGCCGAGACCGTGCGCGAGCACGTCGGCGGTCGTGCCGAACGAGCCGGTCAACGGACCGGCCGCCGCGCCGAGTGCCTCGTTCGTCAACGGACTTCCAGGCTCGGCAGCGCCAGGCCGGACTCGTGCAGCTCGATCTCGAAGACCCCCGGGATGTCCGCGGTGAACTCGACAGTCGCCGGCGCGCCCGGCGTCAGCCGCGCCGCCTTGTCGTAGCCGTGGACGTGCAGCTCGTCGGCGGCGTCGCCGCGCACGGTCAGCCGCACGCGCTGGCCCACGCGGGCCTCGACGCGCTGGGAGGGGGCGTGCACCTGGCCGCCGGACACCTCGACCTCGGTCGCGACCACGCCGCCCGCCGGACCGGGCCCGGCGGAGCCGCAGCCGGAGAACAGCAGGACGGCCGCGAGTGCGGTCAGGAGTGCTCGTGCGGTGGCCATCGTTCGCCTCTCCGTCGTCACGCCAGAAATTAACAACGCTCAATGTCACATTAGGGGGTGACATTGTCCAGCTCCTGTTGTTCCATGTCCGGCATGACCTGGCTCATGCAGGCACCCGACGTTCGCCCGGCCGGAGGCGCCGCGATCGACCAGATCCTGATCGCCTCCGGTGGCGCGACCCTGCTCACCGCGCTCCTGCTGGTGCTCGGCCACGGCCACCGCACCGGCCGCATCGAGCTGCTGTCCAGGCTCGCCGACCACGCCGCGAACCGGTACTTCACCCGCGGCCTCCCGGGCTGGGCCGCGCTGCCGATGCAGCTGGCCCTGGTCTCCCTGCTCGTCGCGCTGCTGGGGATGTACTGGGACATCTCCCTGCACATCACGCAGGGCCGCGACGAGGGACCGCTGGCCAACATCGCGCACTACCCGATCCTGTTCGGGCTCTTCGGCCTGTTCGCATCCGGCGCGCTGGCCATGGTCCTGCCCATGGAACGGCCGCGCGGCTCGGTGCGCATCACCCGCGACTGGTATGCCCCGACCAGCGGGATCCTGCTCTGCGGCGCCGGTTTCTACGCGCTGCTCGGCTTCCCGCTGGACGACGTCTGGCACCGCATCTTCGGCCAGGACGTCACCCTGTGGGGCCCGACCCACCTGATGCTCATCGGCGGTGCGGGGCTGTCGCTGGTCGCGCTCGCGCTGATGGAGCGCGAGGGCGTACCCGAGGGCGAGGGCGCGGGCACACCGCTCCGGCGCTACGTCCGGCGCGGCATGATGATGGGCGGCCTGCTGGTCGGTCTGTCGGTCTTCCAGGCCGAATGGGACTTCGGCGTCGCGCAGTTCCGGATGGTGCACCAGCCGCTGCTGATCGCGGTCGCCGCCGGGTGCGCGCTGGTCACCGCCCGGCTGTGGACGGGGCGCGGCGGCGCGGCGGTCGCGGTCTGCTTCTACGTCCTGATGCGCGGCGGTGTCGCGGTGCTCGTGGGGCCGGTGATCGGTGAGCTCTTCGCCAGCATCCCGCTCTACGCGGTCGAAGCGCTGTGCGTGGAGGCCGTCGCGCTGGTGCTCCTCCGCAGGCCGCTGGCCTTCGGCGTCGCGTCCGGGCTGCTGATCGGCACCGTCGGGTTCGCGGGGGAGTACTTCTGGACGCGGTTCGCGTTCGTCCTGCCGTGGACTCCGGACATCGTGCTCGAAGGCGTGGCCATGGCAGTCGCCGGCGGCGTCAGCGGCGGTGTGCTCGGCGCGCTGCTCGTGCAGGCGCTGCGCGGCGAGCTGCCCCGCGCCCGGCGGGCGCTGTTCGCCGGCGCGCTCGCGGTCGTCGCCCTCGCGGTGACCAACGGCCTGGTCGGCACCGCGCCCGCGGGCGTCCGCGCGACGGTGGCGCTGGAGGACGTGCGCGGCGGGACCGCGCAGGCCGTCGTCCGCCTCGACCCGCCGGGATCCGCCGCGCATCCGGCCTGGCTGACCATGACCGGGTGGCAGGGCGGTGACCTGCACGTCGACCACCTGCGGCCGGTCGGCGACGGCGTCTACCGCACGAGCAAGCCGATGCCGCTGCACGGCAACTGGAAGACCATGATCCGGCTGCACGAGGGCCGTGCGATGCTCGCCATCCCCGTCTACATGCCCGGCGACGCCGCGCTCGGGCTGCCCGAGGTGCCCGCGACCGAGCAGTTCACCCGCGAGGGCCGGCCGGAGTGGCAGGTGCTGCAGCGCGAGACCAAGCACGGCATCCCGGCGTGGCTGTGGCTGTCGGCGTCGCTGGTCGTCCTCGCCTGCTCGCTGGCCCTGGTGCTGGCACTGGGCTGGGGTGCGCAGCGGGTGTCCAGGGTGGTCTCGGGCGAGCCGCCGGCGCCGCGGCGGCGGCGGACCGCGCCGGCGGACAGCCTCGCGGACGGGGCGGCGAGCGCCTGATGCACCTGGCGGCGGCTGAGGCGCTGGTGTCGGCGCCGGGCGCGGCACTCGCGAGGTCGGGCCTCGCGTTCGTGCCGACGGACGTCGGGTTCCCGGCGACGGGCGCGGCGTCCGTGGCGTCTGCGGTGTCGGCGAGCGGGCGGCTCGTCCTGGCCGGCCACCCGATCATCACGGCGGTGCCCTTCTTCGTGCCGACCTTCGTCGTCGCGGCCGTCATCGGCATCGTCATCTGGCGCGACCGCCGCCGCGGCCGCCAGGAGGGCGAGCCCGAGGGCGCCGACGGAGCGCCCGGTGCGTCCGACGGGACGGAGACCGCCGACCACCCCGAAGGGCCTTGATCGCGGTTGTCCGCCCGTCGCAACCGCTTACTCCTCAGTAGTGAGTGAGGAGTCGCCGAGGCGGCCGAGCGGGCCGATCACGACGTTGATCGTCACTCTCCGCAACCCGACTCGGCAGGCGCGGAGATCATCAAAGCCCTCCGGCAACACAGCGCCACCTGCGAGACGTCGATCACAACGTCCGGGCTTCTCGTGCAGGCGTCGGCCAGTAGTCCCTGCGTAGAACTCCGGTAGGGGGAATTGCTGTCGATCTTCCGTGTGTCTCTTGTCACAGTGCCCGGTTCGGGGCAGAGTCAGGAACCAGGCGCTGGCCCCCACGCCCGACGAACGTCAACACGAACCGTGACTTGAGAGGTGTTCGGCATGTCCTCGACGACGACAGAACTGGCCGACCTCCAGCGAGCGCTCGGACAGCTCCGCACCAGCGTGGGCGCCCTGCGGTCGCGCTACGGCGACGTGAACGCCGTCCGCCGGATCAGCAACGACGTGGAACGGCTCGGCATCGACATCGCCGAGCTCACGTCGCTGCCGGTGCCGCGCGGCGGCGCCGGACCGGGGGCCGCCGAGACGGTGATCGTCCCGGACACCCCGTACGACTCGTCGCTGTGGCGGGACGCCGACGACGAGGGAGTGGGCGGCCAGCGCGGTTACTGACGGGCACGACGAGACGACGAGGTCCTTCACACATGTCCGCTCCACCCCGCACCGCCGGCCGGGTCCGGCTGTCGGCGCGCACCCTGCGAACGGACCGGTGGTGGCTGCCGCCGCTGGTCACGTTCCTCGCCCTGTTCGCGTTCGTGGTCTACGGCACGATCCGGGCGTTCATGAACGTGTGGTACTGGGTGCCCGAGTACCACTACCTGGCGCCGTTCTACTCGCCGTGCCTGAGCACTTCGTGCGTGCCGGGTTCCAGCCACTTCGGCCAGCCGTTCCCGGACCTGGTGCCGTGGGTGCCGCCGCCGCTGTTCGTGCTGCCGTTCGTGCTCGGCTTCCGCCTGACCTGCTACTACTACCGCAAGGCCTACTACCGCGCGTTCTGGGCGTCCCCGCCCGCCTGCGCCGTCACCGAGCCGCACGCGCGCTACACCGGTGAGACGCGGTTCCCGCTGATCATGCAGAACGTGCACCGCTACTTCTTCTACCCGGCGCTGGTCATCGCGGCGATCCTCACCTACGACACGGTGATCGCCTTCCACGGCGCCGACGGCGGCTTCGGCATCGGGCTCGGCACGGTCCTGATGGTGGTCAACGTCGTGCTCCTGTGGGCGTACACGCTGTCCTGCCACTCGTGCAGGCACCTGGTCGGCGGCAAGCTGAGGCACTTCTCCAAGCACCCGGTGCGCTACTGGCTGTGGACGAAGGCGACCTGGCTCAACGGCAGGCACATGCTGCTGGCCTGGTCGTCGCTGGTGTCGGTGGCGCTGGTGGACATCTACGTGATGTTGGTGGCCGCCGGCGCGTTCCCCGACCTCAGACTGATCAACTGAACAGATTGCGAGCAGTACGCGGATGGTTGAGATCGAGCGGCATGATTACGACGTCGTCGTGATCGGGGCCGGTGGCGCCGGACTGCGCGCGGCCATCGAGACCCGTTCGCAGGGTCTGCGGACGGCAGTGGTGTGCAAGTCGCTGTTCGGCAAGGCCCACACCGTCATGGCCGAGGGCGGCATCGCGGCGTCGATGGGCAACGTGAACTCCCGTGACAACTGGCAGGTGCACTTCCGCGACACCATGCGGGGCGGGAAGTTCCTGAACAACTGGCGGATGGCCGAGCTGCACGCGAAGGAGGCCCCGGACCGGGTCTGGGAGCTGGAGACCTACGGCGCGCTGTTCGACCGCACCGAGGACGGCCGGATCAGCCAGCGCAACTTCGGCGGCCACGAGTACCCGCGGCTGGCCCACGTCGGCGACCGGACCGGCCTGGAGCTGATCCGCACGCTGCAGCAGAAGATCGTCTCGCTGCAGCAGGAGGACAAGGCCGAGTTCGGCGACTACGAGGCCCGGCTGAAGGTCTTCCAGGAGTGCACGGTCACCGAGTTGCTCAAGGAGTCCGGCCGGATCGCCGGCGCCTTCGGCTACTGGCGCGAGTCGGGTCGGTTCGTGCAGTTCCGGGCGCCCGCGGTCGTGCTGGCCACGGGCGGCATCGGCAAGTCCTTCAAGGTCACCTCGAACTCGTGGGAGTACACCGGCGACGGCCACGCGCTCGCGCTGCGGGCGGGGGCCTCGCTGATCAACATGGAGTTCGTCCAGTTCCACCCCACGGGCATGGTCTGGCCGCCCAGCGTGAAGGGCATCCTGGTCACCGAGTCGGTGCGCGGTGACGGCGGTGTGCTGCGCAACTCCGAGGGCAGCCGGTTCATGTTCGACTACATCCCAGAGGTGTTCAAGGACAACTACGCCGACAGCGAGGAGGAGGCGGACCGCTGGTACGGCGACCCCGACAGCAACCGGCGCCCGCCCGAGCTGCTGCCTCGCGACGAGGTCGCCCGCGCGATCAACAGCGAGGTCAAGGAGGGCAGGGGCTCCGAGCACGGCGGCGTCTTCCTCGACGTGTCCAGCAGGCTGTCGGCCGAGGAGATCACCCGGCGGCTGCCGTCGATGCACCACCAGTTCAAGGAGCTGGCCGACGTCGACATCACCGCCGAGCCGATGGAGGTCGGCCCGACCTGCCACTACGTGATGGGCGGCGTGGAGGTCGAACCGGACACCGCGCAGTCGCGGGTGCCGGGCCTGTTCGCGGCGGGTGAGGTCGCCGGCGGCATGCACGGCTCCAACCGGCTCGGCGGCAACTCGCTGTCGGACCTGCTGGTGTTCGGCCGCCGCGCCGGGCTCGGCGCGACGAAGTACCTGGAGGGCCTGGAAAGCCGCCCGGCGGTCCGGGAGTCCGAAGTGGACGACGCCGCGCAGCGCGCGCAGATCCCCTTCGAACCCGGCGACGGCGCCGAGAACCCCTACGGCCTGCACTCCGAACTTCAGCAGGTGATGAACGACCTCGTCGGCATCATCCGCAAGGGCGAGGAGATGCAGACCGCGCTGGAGAAGCTGCGCGAGCTCAAGCGGCGCGCGAAGAACCTGGCGGTGGAGGGCAACCGGCAGTTCAACCCGGGCTGGCACCTGGCGCTGGACCTGAGCAACATGCTGCTGGTCAGCGAGTGCGTGGCCGCCGCGGCGGTGCTGCGCACCGAGAGCCGCGGCGGGCACACCCGCGACGACCACCCGGGGATGGACCCGCGGTGGCGCGGCGTCGTGCTGTCGTGCTCGTTGTTCGACGGCGGCGTCGAGGTGACCGAGCAGCGGCAGCCGCCGATGCGGGACGACCTGCTCTCCCTGTTCAAAGTGGAAGAACTGCGCAAGTACTTCCCCGAAGACGAATTGCCGTGAGGAGACGAAATGGGCTACCAGGCGCACTTCCGGGTGTGGCGCGGTGATGCCGGAGGAGGCGATCTGGGCGACTACACCGTCGAGGTCAACGAGGGTGAGGTCGTGCTCGACATCATCCACCGCATCCAGGCCACGCAGGCACCGGACCTGGCGGTGCGGTGGAACTGCAAGGCGGGCAAGTGCGGCTCCTGCTCGGCGGAGATCAACGGCCGGCCGGGGCTGATGTGCATGAAGCGGATGTCGACCTTCAGCGAGGACGAGACCGTCACCGTGACGCCGATGCGCACGTTCCCGGTGGTCAAGGACCTCGTGTGCGACGTCTCGTACAACTACGCCAAGGCGCGCGAGGTCCCGGCGTTCCGGCCGCCGGAGGGGCTGGAGCCGGGCGAGTACCGCATGCAGCAGGTCGACGTGCAGCGCTCGCAGGAGTTCCGCAAGTGCATCGAGTGCTTCCTGTGCCAGAACACCTGCCACGTCATCCGCGACCACGAGGACAACAAGCAGGCGTTCTCCGGGCCCCGCTTCCTCATGCGCGTCGCCGAGCTGGACATGCACCCGCTCGACACCCACGAGGAGGCCGGCGGCCACCGCGCCGCCGAAGCCCGCGGCGACCACGGCCTCGGCCTGTGCAACATCACCAAGTGCTGCACCGAGGTCTGCCCCGAGCACATCCAGATCACCGACAACGCCCTCATCCCCCTCAAGGAGCGCGTCGCCGACCACCGCTACGACCCCATCCTGAGGCTGTTCCGGAAGAACAAGGACTGAGGTCGGTAAACCGAAGCCCCTTCCCCGCGCCGGACGCGGGGAAGGGGCTTCGGCTTGTCGGGTCTTGACCGAGGTAACTGCGGTGTTTGGTCAGCGCTGCATGTCCTGGAGGAGTTGTTGGGCCACCGGCACGTACCGGTCCCGGAAGGCCATCGGGTCGGTGCCTTGGCTTCCGTACAGTTCGAATCCCGTCCTGCCGCTGCGGAAGTAGATGCTCGGGCTGCCGTCATACACGGAAATGCAACTCCGCCCGTCGCCGATCTGAACGCCGGTTTCGTACACCTGGCTTGCGCCGCCCGGTGTGCAGAGGTCGCTGTGCGCACCGGCGATCCGTTCGTTTTCGTAGGTACGAACCTTGAGCTCCTCGGAGCCCTGGTTGTAGGGATCGTCGATGTTCTGCGGACTTCTGCGCAGGAAAGACTGCTCGACGTAGGTGTAGCGCCCGACCGAACTGTTGAGGACCTGCTGCTCGTAAGCGGGCACTTTCTCCTCGACCCAACCGGAATCCCGTTGCCCAGTGGCCAGCTCGAACGCCTTGCCGCTGAAGAGGTCACATGCGCCCTCGACTTCCCCATAGGGCTGCTTGTAGCGGAACTCCTGCACACCCGAGCGGCCGGCGTTGAAGTTGCTGATCGCCGTGTTCACGATTTCGTCGAACACTTGTCGCTTGGGACGCCCGTTGTATTCATCGAGCAGGTCCGAGCCGCGGACCTCGATCATCGTTCCGTTCGAGAATGGAATTTTCGCGATGAGGTCTTCGTCGACGTCCTGGGTGTAGATGAAGAACTCACCGAGAGTGCGCTTCTCCTCTGGCCTGCTGCCGTACACCTCGACTGACGTTTGCTTGTTGAACGGAACGGCCAGGAAATCGAGGCTGATATTCGGAGTCCCACCCTCTCTGCCGTGGACGAAGAAGTTGCACGAGGACGGTGCATCTCCGGTGCCATGCACCGCACGGGGGCCGTCGGCTATTTCCGGGTCGATGTAGAAGTGGTAGATGTCGGCCGGGTGGGAAACGGGAATACCGAGCTGTTCGACTTGCCCGGGCTGAAGAAGAGCACACGCGTCCACGATGTGCTGGCCTTCGTAGGTGGGCATCGGTGCTCGCTCCACGCTGTCGGCGAGGAGGTCGAGCCGCGGCGCCGGCGGCGCGGATTCGGGTGCGGCTTGTTCGCTGCCGTTGCTGGTCAGTGCCAGAATCCCGTAGCCACCGCCCAAACCGATCACGGCCCCCATGGCGACCGCGATGGCGATGCGTCGCCCGAGCTTCCGCTTCGGCGGGGGATCCGGCTGCTGCGGCGGCCCAGCCATGGGTTGGCCGAAACCGTTGCCATGGGCGGGTGCCCATGCCTGAGTCTGCGGCGGAACCGCCGGATTGCCGTATCCGCCCGGCACCTGACCCCGGTAGGGCTGACCACCGTAGGAGCCGTGGTTATTCAAGTTCTCCCCCCTTGCATAACGCGTTCGCGCTGGCAACCTAGCGGTGCTGGGGAGCGGATACGTTGGTTCAATCGCTTGGAGGCGAGGCTCACAACGGGGGTCGGGTCCTTCGCTGCCGGACCTATCGTTCCTTCGCAAGGTCAAGACGCAGTGTTCTGATTCACCGCTCCTAAGGCGGATCGTAGTTCGATCGTGATGCTGTTGGTGCAATTGGGTGTACGCAGGTGTCGACCGTCTCTGCGTTAAGGTGAGGTCGATCATAGTGTTGCTTGGGCGCACCTGCTGTGATCGCAAGTGGCGATGCTGAGCCATGTTCAGGCAGCACGCATGGCAGTCCGCTAGGGGGATGGTGCACATGACGGGGTTCGGTCTTGATCCTGACGCGCTCAGGGGCGCGATCGCCAAGCTGAAGGACATCCATGAGAAGGCCGACAAGCTCGGTCGCGAAGCGATGCAGCTCAAGCCTGGGGAGCTTACGGCGGGAGACAAGGTCACCAACGACGCGCGCCTCGCGATCCAAGAACGGGCGATGGCGGACTCCGGATCGGCTCGTGCGGTAGCTCGTGAGCTCACTGAGAAGCTGAAGGAGAAGATCGAGGCGTACGAGGCGACGCTCCGGGAGTACGAGGCGGCAGAACACAACGCGACGATCGACGCGGGTCGTGTCGATCGCCAGGCATGATGCGGACTGTGATGGTGAGGGTGGAAGTGTTCAATCGTAGTGCCGTACTCGGAGCGGGCGTCGTGTTGATCGGCTTGCTCGGTGCGTGTTCGGGGGGCGGGAGCAGCGCCCCGCAGACCAGCGAGATGCCGCCCGCTCCCCAGGTGGCCCCTGGCCCGGCAGTAGCCGACCCGAAGGATGCCGCCGCGGCCGCCGGGTGCGGTCTCCTCTCGGACGCGGCTGCCGCTGCGATCGGATTGAAGACGCCCGGCGAGGTTGAAGTGAACGATGTCCAGCCGGGTGGGCCCGAAGGTTGCACTTGGGAGCTTCAGGGGCCTTTCGGTAGCAACGTGAACCTGACGCCGTTCACTGATCGTTCGCTCAAGGAGTACTACGACAACAGGTCGACGTTCTCTGACTTCCAAGAGCTTACTATTGCAGGACATCCGGCTGTCCGTGCTAATCAGGGCAATCCTGCAAGCGACGGTTACTGCGGGGTGTTCCTCGCGACGAAGCAGGGACAGGTGCTCTCCTCGATCTCGAGCGTCAGCAGGGACAGCGGGGTGGAGCCGTGCGGCCTGGCGCAGAAGGCACTTGAAGCATCTGTGCCATCGCTGCCAGCGGCGAAGTAAGGAATTTTGGGGGAGATTCATGACTGGTCCAGTTATGGCGCCTTGCTACGCGAGCAGCGCCAAGCAGTACCGGCACCAGATGGGTGGTGGGCCCGAAGCTGCGGAGCTGCCCGCCCCGAAGAACCCGGGCATCGAGAAGTGGGGCGGCATCGCCGCCGACTTCGACAAGATGGTGACCGACATCCAGGACGCCCTGCGGGCGGCCGAAGCGGCGCATGAGGGGCGGGCGGCGGATGCGGCCAACGCGTCGATCGCTGAGATCACGCCGCACGCGACCGCTGCCGCGGATACGGCGCGGGGCGTCAAGAACGCGCTGGTCGAGCAGGTCGGGAACCAGAAGGAAGCGTTCCACGCGCTGCCCGCGCAGGGTGACACGCTGGAGAACGGGCGTGAGGTGCAGCTCGATCCGCCGGAGAAGGGGTGGATGGAGAACGGCGGCTGGGACAAGACCTGGTACCTCGGTTGGGCCTCCGACTACGAGGAGCGCCAGCAGGACTTCGTCTCGACCAACGAGCGCGCCAACGCCGCGATGGAGCGCTACCAGGGGCAGACCGAGGGCGTCATCGCCCGCATGCCCGAGTTCCAGCCCGTCGAGCAGCCGCCCCCGCCGCCGCAGCAGCCGCCGGGCACCGGCATGCCCAGCGCCGACAGCCAGATGGCAGGCACCAGCATGAGCAGCCCCGCCAGCTCCTCCTCGGCGTGGGCGGGCGGCTCGACCGGCGGCGGTGGCGGCCACGTGGCCACGCCGACGCCGTCGCACACGCCGTCTCCGGCGCAGTCGACGCCGTCGTGGGCGACGACCCCACCGAACAACGGCCTGCCCCCGGGCGTGGTGCGCGGCCCGGACGGCACGCTCTACCGCCAGGGCCCCAACGGCTGGGAGCGGCAGAACCCCTACAACGGCCGGTGGGCCCCGTCGCCGCAGGGCGGCCCCGGCGGCCGTGGGCCTGGCGGTCCCGGCGCCGGCGGCGGCCGAGGCGGTATGGGCGGTGCCGGACGCGGGTTCGGGCCCGGCGCAGGCGGCCAGCTCGGTGCGGGCGGTCGCGCGGGCCTCGGTGGCCCGGCCGCCGGCGGTGGCGCCTCCGGCGGTGCGGCGGGCGGTGCCCGCGGTGGCGGCGCCCCGATGGGTGGCGCCGGCGGAGCCGGCCGCGGCAACGAGCAGGAGGGCGACGAGCAGCAGCACGCCCGTCCGGACTGGCTCACCGAGACCGAGGACGTCTTCACCAACGACATGGAGAAGGTCGCTCCTGCGGTGTTCGGCGACGCCCACCCCGGCGAAGGGCGCTGACCGGTGGCGGCGAGGACGCTCTCGCTGCCACCGCTGGCCGCGATGTACCTGTGCCGGCGCATGGACGCCAACCTCCATCCGATGCTGCGGGTGGGCCGGCTGCCGATCGAGGCGACCGAGGACGACCAGCGCCGCGCGCACGAGGCCGGCAAGCAGCAGCTGGTCGAGCGCGGCCTGCTGGAGTACGACGACCTGCACCCGTTCCTCGACGACGCGCTGCACCTGCTAGCCCGGCCGCCGCTGGCGGTCGGGTTGGCGGTGCAGCGCCAGCAGGGCGAGGACTTCAACGCGGTGCTGGTCGAGCACGGGCGCAGCACCGTGCAGGCCTACCAGGCCGACGGGGCCACCGCGGGCGAGCTGAAGGACATCGTCCTGAGCAGGCACGAGTACGGCGGGCCCGCGGGCAACGCGGTCGCGTTGCTCGGCAGGATCACGCCGGGCCACGGCGCTTCGGTAAGCCTGCTCAGCGACCAGCTCGAGCAGGCGGGCAAGCGGATGCAGGCGGGCGCGCCGGGACTGGCCGGCGCGCTCGGCGCCAGCGGCGTCAAGCACGCCGAAGCCAAGGCGCTGGCAACGGCTTTCACCGCCAAGCGCACGCTCGACGGCGTGATCACCGTCCGAGCTTACGACCAGAAGGTCCGGCGGATGCGCAAGCTGCCGGTCAACCTCCAGTTCTTCGCCACCGACGAGGGCTGCTACCTGGCGCAGAAGAAGCCCGGCCCTGACGGCCGCGAGTGGTTCACCCTCGCGCCCGCCGACGGCCGCAAGCTGGCAGCCAAGGTGGAGGAGATGATCAAGAACCTGCGCACCGCCCGCGTCTGAGAGGGCAAACGGGCGGAGCGGGAAGCGGGTGGCGGGCGGCGTGGTCTGTTGGCCGGCGGCCCGGCCGGGCGAGCGGGCGGCCCTACCCCGCGGTGAGCTGCAGAACACGACGGGCGCGTTGGCCGACGGTCCAGTGCGGTGCCGGCACCCCGTCGGCGAGCACCGCTGGCCACAGAGCCGGGCGAAACTCCAGCAAGCAGGCGGGCTCCAGCCGTGGGCCGAGCAAGGCGGGCGAGCAGAGCCCGCGATAACAGCGGCCGAGCAGGCGACCGCACACGTGTGATCAGCCCACATCTCGAGTCGATCACGTGCCGTTCCGGCCCGGGCGCCTGCGGTGTCCGGGCCGTCGCATTTCCACGGTATTCCCGGAATTCTTTGTGCGTTGCGCCTCTTCCGGTAATGCTGGTAATGGCGATTGTCACCGCGCGGATTCCGCCGTTTCGGCTATTGCGCGAATGCAGGGCTCGCGCGACGCCGTTAAACTCGCCGCCAGTGACGGAGTCGGGTACCAAGGACGAGGTGCGGACCTATCTCAGTTGCATCACGCTCGATTTCTGGCGGGTTCCCGCCAAGACCGGTTCCGGTCGAACCCCGCCCGATATCTTCACCCGCAACCGAGTTGATCTCGGATCCGGACCGGGCCCTGGGGTTGCGACGGAGGTGGCGGCGTGCGCGGAGCGCTCGACCCCTTCGCCGGAGACGTCGCCGCTGTAGTTGACGTCTTGACCAGCGGGCTCCCGGGCCCCGATGCGGGTGGCCGGCCGGGCCGGCCGGCCGAGGGGGCGAGGTGTGAGCGGCCGAGCGCCGCCGGTGACGCCGGCGGCGCGGTTGTACTCCGAGATCCGGTTTCTCGGTTGCGGTTTTCGGTCAGTGCCGACCGGCGATGAACACCTTTCCCGGTGCCGAATTTCGTTGCGGCGCACGGGGAATGACGGCTATCCGTTCGGTTCGCGGTCGCCGGGAATTCGCCTAAGGACACCCGGCGATCGTGCGCGGTCCTGGCAGATGACGGCCAGAGGAAGTGTGGCGAACGTGCAACAAGTTCTGGTGGCATTCGACGGCTTCGTGCCCGCTGTCGCGGTGCTGTTCCCGGCGGCGGTGCTCACGGGAACGGTGTCGGGCATGCTGCGCAGCCGTTCCCTGCCGACCGCGCCTCCGCTGCGCGCCCCGGTGATCGACGGCATGCTGGCGTACTCGGTGCTGTTCGTCGGTTACCTGGTCTTCTCGCCGCAGCAGGAGACACCGCTGCCGGTGCGCCCGGACCTCGGCAACGACCTGTCGATGGCGCTGAGCGCGGGCCCGGGCGACTCGTTGCCGTGGGTGCAGCTCGCGGGCAACGTCGTGCTGCTGCTGCCGCTGGGCATGCTCGTCCCGCAGCGGCTCGCGTGGTTCGACAACCTCGGCAAGATCGCCCTGGGCGCGCTGGCGATGTCGTGCTCGATCGAGCTGGTCCAGTTCCTCGCGATCAGCGGACGGGTGGCGTCCACCGACGACGTCGTGCTGAACACCGTCGGCGCGACGATAGGCGGCCTGCTGATCCGGGCGCCGTGGCGTTCGGTGCGCGACGAAGAGCTCAGCCCGCAGCACAGCGCGGGCCGGCAGCGCCAGCCGGTGTGGCGGCTGATCGAGAAGATCGAGCAGGAGCGCACCCGGCACGGGCACCCGCGGGTGCGCAGGGAGCCCGTGCGGAACTGACAGGACTCCGGTGGCCGGGTGCCTCCCGCATCAGACGAGCCCGGCCACCGGTACCCAACTCACGGCCCTCGCGCCAATTGTGTGCATGTAAGCGCGATTCCTCCCTATGCTCGCCGGGTTGCGGCACCGCGCCGCGCGTTTCCGCGGACCCCAGGCGAAAGGCGGGCACAACCGAACATGGCCGGCGAACGAATGGTCCCCCTGCTGCCGTGCGCGTCGATCGACGAGATGCGCGACTTCCACCTGCCGCTGGGCTTCGAGGTTACCCACCGCCAGCTGCGGCCGAACCCGTATCTGGCGTTGCGGCGCGGAGGGATCGACCTGCACTACTTCGGAATCGACGGGTTCCGGCCGGAGGACTCGTATGGCAGCTGCCTGGTCGTGGTGGCCGACACCGGACCGCTGTACGAGGCGTTCGCGGCGGGTCTGGGTTCGCGGTTCGGGAAGCTGCCGCTGTCGGGCTTCCCGAGGATCACCGTTTCAGCCTGGTGGATCCGAGCGGCAACTGGATCCGGGTGGTAGCGGACGGGCCGCAGGCAGGCGTGGAGTCCGGAGCAGTGGAGCAGTCCGGCCCAGGGGAGGAATCCGCGGAAGGGAAGCCGGCGCAGGCGCATGCGAACGCGGTCGTGCTGGCCGACTCGCGCGGGAGCGTGGAGCAGGCGGCCAAGATCCTCGGCGGTGCGCTTGCTCACGAGCACGCCGGCACCACGGCCGTCGACCGCGTGCGGGCGATGGCGTACCTGGCGGAACTGTCGGTGCGGCTCGGCGACACCGAACGCGCGCGGACGCTGCTCGACGACGTCGAGGGGTGGAGCTGTCGGAATCCGAAAGGCACGCGGTCGCGGTCGTGCTGGAGCAGGCGCGCGAACTGCGGGAGCACAGCAGTCGTTGAGGCGGTGGTGGGGGCCGCTCTTTGACGAAGTCTTGGGGCATCTTGCGGTTTCCTCGTATGCAGAAGACGGATTTGTCACGGGAGCCTTCTACGAAGGCAATGAGGGGACCGCGATGTACAACCGAGCTTTCGGCATTCCAGCTCGCCCGTGCCGATGCGTCACTGCCCGCCGGACTGGATCCGGTCGTTGCGAGCGCTGAAGGAGCGGCCGAGCTCGGCGACCTCCCGCTCCATCTGCGGCACGATGCGGCGCAGCGACGGCCGCATGAGCCTGCCCACCAGCCGCGAGGCCGGAACGTTGCGGATCCAGTGCATCAGCATGATCGCGCGCGGCACGTAGATCCGGCGGGCGCGGCGCTCGACGCCGTCGGCGAAGGCCCGCGCGCACTTCTCCACGCTGGTGGTCGCGTGCATCGGCCACGGCAGCAGCTCGCGCATCCGCCGGAAGCTGGCCAGGTCGGCGGAGGCGTCGCGCACCAGGTCGGTGTCGATCCACGACGGGTGCGCGCTGCCGACGGCGACGCCGAGGTGGGCGACCTCCGAGTGCAGCGCGCTGGCCAGCGCCTCGGCGCCCGCCTTGCTCGCGGTGTAGGCGGCCATCCCGCCCACCGGCGCGAACGCCGACAGCGACGAGACCACCAGCACGTATCCGCGCCGGTCGATGACGTGCGGCAGCGCGGCCTTGGCGGTGTGGAAGACGCCGTTGAGGTTGACGTCGATGGTCTTGGTGAACGCACGGGTGTCGTGGTCGCGCACGGTGCCGAAGGGGGCGATGCCGGCGTTGGCGATGACCACGTCGATCCCGCCGAGCTCGGCCACGGTGTGCTCGACGGCGGCGCCGATCGAGTCCGGGTCGGTGACGTCGGCCTCGAACCAGGTGTGGCCGTCGCCGAGCTCGGCGGCCACCGCCCTGAGCTCCTCGGGTTCCAGGCCGACCAGGGAGAGCTGCGCCCCGCGCCGGGCGAGGTGCCGCGCGGTCTCGGCGCCGATCCCTCTGGCGGCACCGGTGATCAGGACGACCTTGCCGGACATCTTCGGCATGTGTGCTCCTCGCCTCGCTACCTACTCGGCAGTAGCCTACTCGCGGTAGGTTGGCTCGGGAAGAGCCCGCGGATCAGAAGTGCTCGCTCAGTCCGGCGAAGGGGCTGACCGTGCGGAAGCCGGCGTGCCCGTTCGGCAGCTCCCGGGTCTCCAGCGACCACGTCATCGGGTGCGGGACCAGCACCGCGCCCAACCCGGCCTCCAGCGCGGGCCAGATGTCGGACTTCGGCGAGTTGCCGATCATCCACGTGTCGGCCGGGGCCAGCTCCCGCTCGCTGACGAACTCGCGGTAGACCGGGGTCTCCTTCTCCCGCACGATCGCGATGTCGGCGAAGAACTCCGCCAGCCCGGACGCCTCGATCTTGCCGGTCTGCTCGGCCACGTCGCCCTTGGTGAGCAGGAAGAGCCGGTGGCGCCGCGAGAGCTCGCGCAGCGTCTCCACCACGCCGTCGATCAGCTCGATCTGCTGCGCCCGGATCGGCGCGCACGCCACCCGCAGCACCTGGCGGTCGTGCTCGGTCGGCTCCCCACGCAGCGACGTCAGGCACTCGCCGAGGCTGCGCTCGAAGACGTCGACGCCGTAGCCGTGCTCCCGGACGTTGACGGTCTCGATCTCGTCGAGGCGGGCCCGCACCTGCTCGCGGGTGAGGGTCGGATGGGCGAGGTGGTCGATGAACATCTCCACCGCGCGCTCGAACAGCGCGTTGTTCTCCCAAAGGGTGTCGTCGCCGTCGAAGATGAGGTTGTGCCGCAAGGGTTCTCCACTCGTGTGCCGGACAGCGTTCGGCCGAAGGCTACTGGCGACCGGTGCCCGGGTTCACCGGAATTCCGCGTGGACACGCACGCAAGCGCGGCGGGGCAGTAGGCACCATGGCCGAAGACCAGCCGGACCCCGGCGCCGTCCTCGGCGGACCTGCGCCGGCCGAACACGGCGCGGATGTACGACTACTACCTCGGCGGCTCCAGCAACTTCGAGGTCGACAGGCTCGCGGCAGAGCAGCTCATCGAGCGCATCCCGCAGACCCGCCTGGGCGCACGGGCGAGCCGAGCGTTCCTCGCCCGCGCGGTGCGTCTCTGCCGTGAGCGCCCGGCCCGCCTCCCTGGTGCTCGCCCACGCCACCGTCGAGAACGAGGACGTCAACGTGGACGCGCTCGTGGGCACCTACCGCAACACCGAGACGCCGTTCCACCCGAGGTCGCGGCGGGAGCTGGAGCGCCTGCTCGACGGCTACGAGCTGGAGGAGCCCGGGCTGGTGTACGCGCCGGAGCGGCCGTGGGAGAACCCGGCGCTGAGCGGCTTCCACGCCGCCGTCGCCCGGCTGTAGCCGGAAAACCGTTGACCCTCCAGTCGCGGGAGGCTGGAGCCTCGCATCGCAGAGATCCCGGAGTGGAAGGTTCCCGTGATGCGACGGTACGTGTTCGCGCTGTTGACGGCGGTTCTGGTGGGCGGGTGCGCCGGGCCGCCGCCCGCCCGGCCGGTGCTGGACACCGGCCCGGACGGCCTGCTCGTCGACGAGCCGCTGCGGGTCGCGGTCTCCGGGCTGGAGCCGGGCAGCACCGCGACGGTGTGGGCGCGCATGACCGACGACCAGGGACGGCCGTGGACGTCGTGGGGTGTCTTCGCCGCGGACGGCACCGGGCGCGTGGACCTGGCAAGGCAGGCGCCGACCGGCGGCTCCTACAGCGGCACCGAGCCGGAGGGGCTGCTGTGGTCGATGCGGCTGCCTGACGGCGCACCCGCCACGGATCCCCGCCCCGCGCTGGACAGCGGCGAGGTGGCGTACACCGTCGGCGTCGACGTCGCCGGCCGCACCGTTGCCCGCGACTCGCTGGTCCGTCGCTTGCGGGCACCGGGCGTGCGCTCGCTGCCGGTCGCCGAGGACGGGCTCGTGGGCGACCTCTACCTGCCGCCCGGCGACGGCCCGCACCCCGGTGTGGTCCTGCTCGGTGGCTCCGAGGGCGGCAGGCCGAACCCTCGGCTCGCCACGCTGCTGGCCGGCCGCGGCTTCGCGACGCTGGGCCTGGCCTACTTCGGAGTCGAGGGCCTGCCGCCCGCGCTCGGCCGGATTCCGGTGGAATACGGAACGCGCGCGGTCGACTGGCTGCGCTCGCGCCCGGAGGTGGGCGACGGGCAGGTCGGCGTGGTCGGGCACTCCAAGGGCGGCGAGTTCGCGCTGCTGCTCGGCTCCGCGACACCGCACGTGGGAGCCGTGGCTTCGGTCGCCGGTTCCGGCGTGGTGTTCGGGGGCATCGTCGCGCAGGGCGGTTCCTCCCAGCCGGTGTCGTCGTGGACGCGCGGCGGTGTCGACGTGCCGCCGCTGACCTCCGGGGCCACCGCGAACCCGTTGGGACCGCTACTGCCGGTGGCGCACGGCCGGCCGCTGCGCTTCGACAGCACCTTCGCGGGGCTGCTCGACGCCGAGCCCGCGCTCGACCGGGCGTCGATCCCGGTCGAGGACATCAACGGCGAGGCGCTGCTCGTCTCCGGGCAGGTCGACGAGCTGTGGCCGTCATCGGGCCTGCTCGACGTCGCGGCCCGGCGCCTCGGGGACCGCGCAGAGCACGTCGTCGAGCCCGGCGCCGGGCACTTCATCCTCGACGTGCCGAACCTGCCTACCACTTACACGACGGCATTCCCACTGGTCCCGGGGCTCCTGTGGACGGCGGGCGGCGGCACGCCGCGGGCCAACGCCGCGGCCACCGCCGACACGTTCCGGCGCGTCGTCGGGTTGTTCGAGGCCGAGCTGGGAGGTCAGCGGTGAATCCTGTGATCTTCGGCGCAGGCTATGCGGTTCTGGTCGGTCTGCTGGTGGTGGCCAACCACCCGCTGCCGGTCGACGCGGCCGGAACCGCCACCTGCGGTGCGTTGGGCATCGGGCTGACGGCCACAGCCGCAGTCGCGATGTCGGCATACCGCCGCGGCACACGGATCCCACTCGGGCTGCTGGCCGCCGCGACCGCCCTGGCCACCGGGGGCGAGGTCCTCGCCCCGAGCGACGAGGTCGTCATCGAAGGCATCCGCCTCAGCACCGGCCCGCAATGGCTCCCCGCGCTCGCCGAGTCGTGGCCGAGGCTGCTGCTGTGCGCGGCCGCGTTCCTGGCGGCGACGACGTGGGGACGCACCTGGGGTGTGGCCGGCGCGGTCGCCGCAGGCACCGCCGCCTGCCTGCTCTACGGCACGGCAGTGCCGGGCTGGGTACTCGCGTGGGGCGTGGTCGGCCAGGCGTGCACCGTCGCGCTGGCGGCGTTCCTGCTGGCCAGATGGCGTTTGGTGCTCCCGCTGACGGCGGTGGCGATCGGGCTGGTGGCGGCGGGGGTGGAGGAGCGGCTCGTCGACGTCGGCACACCGGTCGCGATGCACCTGGTGCTCTGGCCCGCCTACCTGGCCACCGCGCTCGTGCTCGCCCTGCTGGAGGGCGTCGCCCGGCGGCTGGTCGCGCGGGTCCGCCGCGACAACGCGCCGCGCGAGGAGGCGTTGAGCGTCGCCTGACGCACGACCACCCCGGCCCGCCGAAGCGGACCGGGGTGGTCAGGTGTCAGCGTCAGCCGTGGTCGCGGCGGACCGGCCGAAGGTCGTGCTCGGGTCAGGCGAAGTTGCGAAGCTGCTGGAGCTCGGCCTGCTGGGAGGAGATGACCCGCTCGCAGATGCCGCGCAGCTCCTCGGCGGAGCCTTCCTCGAGCTCGGTCCGGGCCAGTCCGAGGACCGCCTCGTGCAGGCCGACCATCGCCTGCGCCCACTGCTTGTCGAACTCCGGGCCCTGCAGGGCGGAGATCTGCTGGATCCGCTGGTCGCTGAGCAGCGTGCCGCCCGGGGCCTGCTCGGCGGCGTTGTCCTCCGGAGCGCTGCCGGACTCCTGGCCCGAGCTGGACTCCAGCCAGTTGTTGACGGCGTCGAGCTCCGGCTTCTGGGCCTGCTGGATCTGCCCGGCCAGTGTCTTGACCTGGGCGTTGGTGCTCTGCTCCGAAGCCAGCTCGGCCAGGTCCAGGATCTGGCCCTGGTGCGCGAGGAACTGCCGCGCGAACTCCTGGTCCGTGGCGCTGTGCTCGGTGTTGCCGCCGTGGTCGGCGTGCTCCTGCGCGGTGGCAGGAGGCGGCGTGCCCGGTGCGGGCGGGGCGGCCTCCTCGCCCGGCGAGCAGGCCGCGAGTGCGAGACCGCCGGCCAACACGGCGCCGATGATCGTGCTCCTCCGCACGTGCTTCCCCTCCAGGTGTCTGTGGTCCTCGTCCCAGAGCGGCCCAGTGATCGTGACCGGCACGTCGCTCGGCTCGGTGGCCGGCACGGTCGCCGTCCGGGCCTGCGGACCCTCTTGGCTCCGTAGGCTAACCCTCGCCACCCGGGCGCTCGCCAGCGCCGTCGTGATCGGTGGCGCCTCGAACGCCCCACACGGCCGCGTCTGTCACCTGGGTCTCACCGCGCGTGACGGCACCGCGTGCGATGAATAGGGTGACTACGGCCCGGCCGAGGTTCCACGCGGAGGCCGGACTACTATCCGCAGACGGCAGCGATCGTGTGCTCGTGCCGCGTGCTGCCGTCTGCCGACCCGCCCGGGTCGGGGCGGGCCCGCCAGCGGGTCCGGTACGGAAATGTCGAGGCAGTGCAGGAGGCACCGTGACGGCCGTCGCGCCACAGCCGATCGCCACGCGCCCCTATCCGGTGCGCAAAACGGTCAAGGGATCTTTCCTGGCGCGGATGTTCCGCACCACGGACCACAAGCAGATCGGCATCCTCTACCTGGTGACGTCGATCGCGTTCTTCCTGGTCGGCGGCCTGATGGCGATGCTGATCCGCGGAGAGCTCGCCGCCCCTGGGATGCAGTTCCTGTCGCAGGAGCAGTACAACCAGCTGTTCACCATGCACGGCACGATCATGCTGCTGCTGTACGCGACCCCGATCCTGTTCGGGTTCGCCAACTACATCCTGCCGCTGCAGATCGGTTCGCCCGACGTCGCGTTCCCGCGGCTCAACGCGTTCGGCTACTGGCTGTACCTGTTCGGCGGCCTGATGGTCGTCAGCGGCTTCCTGCTGCCGGGCGGCGCCGCCGACTTCGGCTGGTTCGCCTACACCCCGCTGTCGGACGCGCTGCACTCGCCGGGCCACGGCGCCGACATGTGGATCGCCGGTCTGGCCGTCTCCGGTCTGGGCACCATCCTCGGTGCGGTCAACATGGTCACCACCGTGGTCTGCCTGCGGGCGCCCGGCATGACGATGTGGCGGATGCCGATCTTCACCTGGAACATCCTGGTCACCAGCGTGCTGATCCTGATGGCGTTCCCGATCCTGACCGCCGCGCTGTTCGGCCTGATGGCCGACCGCCACCTGGGCGCGCACGTCTTCGACCCGGCCAACGGCGGCGTGATCCTGTGGCAGCACCTGTTCTGGTTCTTCGGCCACCCCGAGGTCTACATCGTCGCGCTGCCGTTCTTCGGCATCGTCTCGGAGATCTTCCCGGTCTTCAGCCGCAAGCCGCTGTTCGGCTACACCGGCCTGGTCTACGCGACCCTGGGCATCGCGGCCCTGTCGGTCGTGGTGTGGGCGCACCACATGTACGCCACCGGCGCGGTGCTGCTGCCGTTCTTCGCGTTCACCACGTTCCTGATCGCGGTCCCGACCGGCATGAAGTTCTTCAACTGGATCGGCACCATGTGGAAGGGGCAGCTGACCTTCGAGTCGCCGATGATCTTCAGCGTCGGCTTCCTGGTCACCTTCCTCTTCGGCGGTCTGACCGGTGTCCTGCTGGCCATGCCGCCGGTGGACTTCCACGTGTCCGACACCTACTTCGTGGTCGCGCACTTCCACTACGTGCTCTACGGCACGATCGTGTTCGCCACCTTCGCCGGCATCTACTTCTGGTTCCCGAAGATGACGGGCCGGATGATGGACGAGCGGCTGGGCAAGCTGCACTTCTGGCTGACCTTCATCGGCTTCCACGGCACGTTCCTGGTGCAGCACTGGCTGGGCAACGAGGGCATGCCGCGCCGCTACGCCGACTACCTGGAGTCCGACGGCTTCACGCTGCTGAACACGATCTCCACGGTCGGCGCCTTCATCCTGGGCGCGTCGATGCTGCCGTTCCTGTGGAACGTGTTCAAGAGCTACCGCTACGGCGAGATCGTCACGGTCGACGACCCGTGGGGCTACGGCAACTCGCTGGAGTGGGCGACCTCGTGCCCGCCGCCGCGGCACAACTTCACCGAGCTGCCGCGGATCCGCTCCGAGCGCCCGGCGTTCGAGCTGCACTACCCGCACATCGTGGAGAGGATGCGTGCCGAGGGCCACATGACCCTGACGGGCAAGACGATCGTCCACCACGACAAGAAGCAGGCGGTCGCCACAAGCGAGGAAGCGACCTCCGAGCAGAAGTGACCTACGCGCTAGCCCCGCAGCGCACAACTGTGCGAGGCTGGGCCGGCTCGACGACGAGCCCCGGTGGACCGATCCTGGTCTGGCGGGGCTCGTCGTGTGTCCGGAGCTCGTCGCCGACCGAGAGGGAGAGCCGTCCGTCGTGAGCACGCCGAATGCGACCACCGTGCTGATCACCGTCACCGGGAAGGACAAGCCCGGTGTCACCTCCGTGCTGTTCGCCGCACTCACCCGCCACGGCGTGGACATCGTCGACGTCGAGCAGGTGGTGATCCGCGGCAGGCTGGTGCTGGGCGTGCTGGTGGCCACCGAGCGCGACCCGGAGGAGCTGCAGGAGGCGGTCGAGCAGGCGATGGCCACGATCGGCATGACCGTGGACATCGAGATCGGCGCCGAGGACGGCAACGCCACGAAGCTCGGTTCCAGCCACGTCGTGGTGGTGCTGGGGCAGCCGGTGACCGCACGCCAGTTCTCCTCCGTCGCGCGCGGGCTGGCCGACATCGGGGTCAACATCGACTCCATCCGGCGGGTCGCCGACTACCCGGTGACGGGGCTGGAGCTGCTGGTCAGCGCGCCGGAGGACGGTGACGTCGACACCGTGCTCACCTCGGCGATGGCCGACCTGTCGGCCACGATCGGCGTCGACGTCGCGGTGGAGCGCGCGGGGCTCTCGCGGCGGGCGAAGCGGCTGGTGGTCTTCGACGTCGACTCGACCCTGATCCAGGGCGAGGTCATCGAGATGCTGGCGGCCAAGGCTGGCTGCGAGCAGGAGGTCCGCGAGGTCACCGAGCAGGCGATGCGTGGCGAGATCGACTTCGAGGAGTCGCTGCGGCGCCGGGTCGCGGTGCTGGAGGGCCTGCCGGAGTCGGTGCTCGGCGAGGTGGCCGCCGACCTGGAGCTGACCCCCGGCGCACGCACCACGATCCGCACCCTGCGGCGCCTCGGCTACCACACCGGTGTCGTCTCGGGCGGGTTCACCCAGATCATCGAGCAGCTGGTGGACGAGCTGGGCCTGGACTTCGCGGCGGCCAACGAGCTGGAGATCGTCGACGGCAAGCTCACCGGCCGGGTGCTCGGCGAGATCGTCGACCGCCCCGGCAAGGCCAAGGCGCTGCGCCGCTTCGCCGAGTCCTTCGGTGTGCCCGCCGCCCAGTGCGTGGCGGTCGGCGACGGCGCCAACGACATCGACATGCTCACCGCCGCGGGCCTCGGCGTGGCGTTCAACGCCAAGCCCGCGCTGCGCGAGGTGGCCGACACGGCCCTCTCGCACCCCTTCCTGGACGCCGTGCTCTTCGTACTCGGCGTGACCCGGGCCGAGGTCGAAGCCGCCGACGCCGAAGACGGCGGAATCCGCCGCGTCCCCCTGGAAACCCTCCACGCCTGAGCACAGCGGCACCACCTCATACACAGGTGGTGCCCGGTTCTCATCCCGTCGACCTGGCGCCAGCCCTTAGCCCTCGTGGCGGTCGACGGGATGAGAACCGCCAACCGCCTCACCGCAGGATGCCTCGAAAACCCGCTCATCCCGGAGACCTGCCGGGGTCTGGGGGCGGCGAGCGCTCCAGAAACCCCGCACCCAAGGCGACCCGCAAGGCCAGGGTGAGTACGTCGAAAACCCCTGCGCCCCCGCTCCTCAAGGTGAGCCGCCAAGCCAAGCTGCCGCCCCGAACCCCCGCGCCCCCGCTCCTCAAGGTGAGCCGCCAAGCCAAGCCGCCCCACCCCAAGCCGCCCGCCCCTCCGCCCCGCACCCACCCCGCCCATAATCGGAGGCGTGTTCGACGTCGCCGCCGTGCTTGATCCGCTGCTCGCTCGTTACGCCTCGTGGCTCGCGCTGCCCGGGGCGGCGACCGCGGACACCTCCGATGAGGATCCCGACAACGTGGTGCTGATGCCGATGGTGTTGCGGATCGAACGCAAGGAGCCGCCGCGGCGGACCGCTCTGCTGGAGGCCGCTGCGGCGGCTGCCATCGCCGTTTGCCTGGACGAGCGGTGCAAGCCGGGCGGGGAGTGGCACGAGCCGATGCGCGAATGGATCTCCGGCCGCATCCGCAAGGTGGCGCGGCGCGCGCGGGGTGCGCACTGGGAGGCAGTGCAGTCGTTGCCCGGGATCACGGTCGAGGTCGATGGCGCGCAGGTGCGGGCGTTCCTGCCCGCGCGGGTCGCGGACATGCCGAAGGAGCTCACGCGCCTGCAGATCTCCGGCAGCGAGTTGGAGGCTGACGAGCCGGACGAGCCGATCGCCGGGCTTCCCGTCCTGTGGCTCAATCCCGAGGTGCCGATGAGCGCGGGGAAGACCGCCGCGCAGGTCGGGCACGCCACGATGATGATGGCCGCGCTGCTGCGGGGCGAAGGACTGGAGGCCGAGCTGGAGCGCTGGGCGGCCGACGGTTTCCGGTGCTCGGTTCGCGAGGCCGACGAAGAGACGTGGCAGCTCCTGCACCCGAAGGACGACCCCGAGACTGCGTGGCGCGAGCGGCGCGTGACGGTGGTGCGCGACGCGGGGTTCACCGAGGTCGAGCCGGGCACCGTGACGGTGCTCGCGCAGTGGGTCCACGACCCACGGCGTGAACTGAGCGGGTCGTGAACCGAGCGGGTCGGGACCTAGCGGGTAGACGCTGCCGCGTCTGTCCTGGACGCGCCGCCGGACTCTCCGCGCACAGGAACGGGGGGCGTCTGCGGCGACGCCCCCCGAACATGGCTTACCCGAGAACGTTCATCTGATCTTTACGATCAGTAGGTCTGGCGGCCCGAAAGTCGTCAAGGCCATTTCGCGTTCCCGGGCAAGTCACCGGTTTCCCGGTACCGATCAGCATGCGACTGCTCCATGGCCTGGGAACAGAGTCGAAAGTCCCGGTCTCCGCACCAAATCCCCCGCCGTAAGCCCCGGCCACCCCCCCGTAAGCCCCGACCACCGTCAGCACCCGCCGCGGTCGGCCACCGCCGTCATCCGCCACCAGCCCTCGGTCGAGGCCACCCTCAGTCCTCATCCCCCACGCCGCGGGCCGCCAGGGCTTCGCCGAGCTGGTCGGCGTGCCGCAGCGTGCGGACCAGGAACGGCACGGCGAACGCCGTGACGGAGCGCCCGGCGCCCCGCGCTCGCTGCGCTTCGCGCGTTTCGGCGGCGATCGTCGACAGGGCCGCGACGGCCTGCAACGTCAGCCCGACGAGCAGCCCGACCCGCTCGGGCCGCACGCCGATGCGACGCGCCGGGGCGAGCCCGCGTTCGATCGCCGTGACCAGGTCGTCGACCCGCGTCGTCAGGGTGAAGAGGTTCGCCGCACCGAGCGCGGCGAGCAGCCGCAGGCAGATGACGGCAGCGTTGTCCAGGCCGAGCAGCCACCACTGCAGCAGGAACACGAACACCAGCATCGGCACCGCCAGCCGCACCGCCTGCCAGCAGCGTCGGGGCGGGATGCGGGCGACCGCGTACCCGGCCACCGCCACCGCTGTCGCGATGCCCAACGACAGCGGCGAGCCGAGCACGAAGACCAGCACCGCGAAGCCGAGCAGAGCCAGGAACTTCCAGCCCGCGCCGAGCCGGTGCAGCGGGCTGCTACCCGGCTCGTACAAGCCGAGCGGACTGGCGGTCGCGCTCATCCGATCAGCGCCCGGTAGTGCGCGAGAGCGGCGTCCGGAAGGTCGTCGGCCACGATCTTCCCGTCGTCGAGCACCACGACCCGGTCGAAGCCGTCGAGCAGGTCCAGGTCGTGGGTGACCAGCACGACCTGCTGCGGCAGTCCGGCCAGCACCTCGGCGAAGTGCCGTTTGTTGCGCAGGTCCAGCAGCGTCGTCGGCTCGTCGCAGACCAGGACGTCCGGATCGAGCACCAGCATCGAGCACAGCGCGAGCAGCTGCTTCTGCCCGCCGGAGAGCTGGTGGGCGGGGTGGTCCTCGTAGCCGCCGAGGCCGTGGCGTGCGAGGACCTCGGCCGCGCGGCGGCTCCGCTCCGCCTTCGGCAGGCCCTGGCCGCGCAGGGAGAACGCGACGTCCTCGCCCGCGGTCGGCATCACGATCTGGCTGTCGGGGTGGGTGAACACGAAACCGACGCGCTTGCGCACCCGGCGCCCGTCCCGCACCGGGTCGAGGCCGTCGACCAGCACCCGGCCCCGTTCCGGGTGCACCAGCCCGTTGATCATGCGGGCCAGCGTGGACTTGCCGGAGCCGTTCGCGCCGACGAACGCCACGCGCTGCTCGGTCAGCTTCAGGTCGATGCCGCGCAGCACGGTCCGCTCGCCGTAGGCGTGCGCGACGTCCTCGAACTCGATCAATCCACTCTCTCCCACACCGTGGCCACGCCCAGCCCGCCGCCGGAGGACAGCGCGGCCAGGCCGGTGCGAGGCCCACCGGCCCGCACCATCCGGCTGAACAATCGCACCACCAGCACCGCGCCCGAGGCACCCCAGGGGTGGCCGAGGGCGATGGCACCGCCGTCCGGGCTCGCGATCCGGTCGTCGACGCCGGCCGCATCAAGGCAGGCGAGCGCCTGCCCGGCGAACGCTTCGTTGAACTCGACGACCTCCGGTGCGTGCCCGGCGAGCAGCGCCCGCATCGCGGGCACCGCGCCGAGGCCGAGCCGGTTCGGGTCGACCCCGGAGGTCTGCCACCCGGCCAGGCGCAGACCGGGCACGCCGAGACGGCGGCGGTTGGCCTCGGTGGTCATCAGCACCGCCGCCGCGCCGTCGCTGATACCGCAGGAGTTCGCGGCGGTGGCGGTGCCGTCGGCGGTGAAGGCGGGGCGGAAGCGGGCGAGCCGCTCGGGGGTGAAGTTGGGTCGCGGGCGCTGGTCGGTGGTGATGCCGTCGACGTCGACGACTTCAGCGTCGAACCGGCCCTCTGCCTGTGCGGCGACCGCGCGGGCGTGGCTGCGGGCGGCGAAGGCGTCCTGGCGCTGGCGGGAGATCCCGGCCTCCGCTGCCACCAGGTCGGCGGCCGGGCCCATCTCCGGATCGCCGATCTCGGGTGGGGCGAACGGGGCTCGGGCGTAGAAGCGCGGCGGTTCGGCCGCCGAGCGCGGACGCCACGCCCGCCACGGCGCCGTCGACGGGCTCTCGGCACCGCCCGCGAGGTACCAGTCGCCGGCGCCGGCCCGGATCAGCGCGGCGGCGGTGGTGATGGCGCTGAGGCCGCTCGCGCACTGGCGGTCCACCGTCATGCCGGGCACGTCGTGGCCCAACCCGGCCAGCAGCGACGCGACGCGGGCGGTGTTGCCGCCGGGCCCGAGGACGTTGCCCAGCACGACGTCGTCGAGTGGGATCGCGAAGCGACGGTCCACCGCGCCCGCACCGGACGCCTCGGCGGGGCCGTCCGCGGCGGCGCGGCGGTCCGCCCCGGGGCCGGATCGCCGCGCGTTCTCGGGAGTGGCCGCCTCCCCGCCTGCCGATACCCGTCCGACGTCCCCACCGGCGCTCGCGTCGCGAGCTTCGCCCGCCACCCGCTCGCTCATGCCGCCAGCACTCATCCCGCGAGCTTCGCCCGCCACCCACCCGAGCGAGGTGCCAGCCGCTTCGCACGCCGCCCGGCCGCCCTCACCACCACCGCTCACGCTGCGGACTTCGTCCACCGCTCCGCTACTCCCGCTCGCGGTGATCCGTTCGCCGTCGTCCAGCACGGCACGCAGCACGGCCGCGGCCAGCCGGTCGACCGCGACGTTGCGCAGCACGCCGCCGGCTTCGCCGATCGGGCTCCGCCGCGCCGCGATGACCACCGGCGTGCGGTCCTCCTCGTCGGCGTGGCCGCCGGGCCCGCCTAGCCGCACGCCCCTCATGCCGCCGCCCTCATGCCAGGGTCTCCGCCGCGAGGGTGCCGTCGCGGAGGCGCTCGGCGACCAGCGCCCTGGCGGGCTTGCCCGCCGCCGTGCGCGGCAGCTCCGCCGTGGCGAGCCACCGGCGCGGCCGCTTCGCCGGTTCGAGCGCCGTGCGGGCGCGCTCGCGCAGCGCGGCGAGCGGCGACGCCGCAGGGCCGACCTCGACGACCGCCGTGATCAGGTCGCCGAGCCGGGGATGTGGTGTGGCCGCCACCAGCACGTCGCGCACGCCTTCGGCGCCGCGCAGCACCTCCTCGACCTCCTCAGCCGAGACGATCCGGCCACCGCTGTTGAGCACCGCGCTCGAACGCCCGAGGATCTCCAGCGTCCCGTCGTCGTGCAGGACGGCCCGGTCCCCGACGCTCGACCAGCCGTCGTGCCAGTCCGCCGGCCAGGTGACCGCGCCGCGGTCGAGGTAGCCGTCGAAGACCAGCCCGGAACGCGTCCACAGCTCCCCGTCGCGGACCGCGTGTCCGTCGCGGATCTCGTTTCCGTCGCGGGCCGCGTTTCCGTCGCGGATCTCGTCTCCATCGCGGACCCCATCGCCGACCTCGTCGCCGCCGCCGACTTCGTGTCCGTCGCGGCCCACGTCTCCGCCGCGGATCTCGACCTCGACCACCGGGCGGAGCCCGTCGCCGCGGTCGACCGCGACAAACGAGTGCTCGGCTGAGCCGTAGTACGCCACCAGCTCGCAGTCCGGCAGCGTCGCTTCGAGCCGCCGCCTCAGCGCCGGGTCGGCCTTGGCGCCGCCACACACGACCAACCGCAGCGCGCAGTCGGCCGGATCCAGGTGCGGCAACAGCGACGCGATCATCGACGGGACCAGGTGGACCACCGTCGCGGTGCGGCAGGCTTCGGCGGCCTCCGTGACCGACCACCGCTCCAGCAGCCGCAGGCCGGCGCCGCCGTGCAGCGTGTGCACCGCGCCGAACAGGAACAGCGACGAGCTCAGCGGGCCGGGAATGAGCACGACGTCGTCGGCGCGGAGGCCGAGGTCCAGCGCGGCGAAGCTGTCCAGCCACGACCGCCGGGAGCGGACCAGGACCTTCGGGCGTCCGCTGCTTCCCGAGGTCGTCGGAAGGTAGAAGGGGGTGTCGGCGTCGCCGACCGCAGGCACGTCGGGAACCGGTCCGGTCGGCACAGCGCCGGTCACGACGGCAGCCGGACGCGCGTCGTCCAGCACCGCCTCGCGTTCGCGGGCGGTCCAGGTCGGCTCGACGATCAGCGCGGCGGCACCGGCCAGTTCCGCGCCGAGGAACCAGCAGAGGCCGCCGAGCGCGTCGTCGGCTTCGATCGCGATGCGCCGGCCATCGTGCGCGGCGAGTGCGTGCGCGGCGCGGCTGACCTGGGCGCGAAGCTCGGCACGGGTCAGGTCACCGCCGGGGTGCGACACCCCCGCAGGCCGCCCGCCAGGGAGTCGCTCGGGGTGCGGCTCCCCGCCGTAGCCGCCGAGCAGCACGTCAGCTCCCGGTGGTGGCGGTGCTGCGCGGGGCGCTGAGCGTCGGCACGGCGCGGTGCACGGCGACCGCGACCAGCGAGACCGCGACGAGCTTCACGGCGTCACCGGGCAGGAACACCAGCGACTGCACCGCGGCCGAACCGATGTCGCCGGTGAACGCGCCCCAGTAGGGGATGCCGACGAGGTAGTCGACCGCGACGCCCGCGACGTTGGCGACCAGCAGCGTCACCAGGCCGGGCCGGGGCATCGCGCGCTGCACGATCAGGCCGACGACCACCGCCGAGGCGATCCAGCCGAGCACGAACCCGCCGCTGGGGCCCGCGAACGGCGCGATCCCGCCCCGGCCACCGGAGAGCAGCGGCAGCCCGAGCGCGACCAGTGCCACGAACAGCAGGACGGCGGCGCCGCCCCGGCGGGCGCCGAGGATGCTTCCCGCCAGCAGCGGACCCATGTTCTGCAGGACGATCGGCACCGCCGCGCCACCGATGTAAAGTCCGGGGAAGATGCCGAGCACGGCGATGAACGCGGCGAACACCACGGTCCTGGCCAGATTGGCGGCAGGCGCCGGGTTCCGGGTTCCGGGCACGTTTGCTCCCTCGGGGTCTTCGGGCGCCGAACGCCACGACTCGTGATTCACTTGCGCGGCCCGTTGCAGGGGGTTCCGGCTCGCGCGAAGCGAGGACAACCTACCCGGCATTCCACGCCGAACGCCAAAGCCCGCAGCGAGGTTTGTCGGAGATCTACAAAGGCCCTCCGCGCCTTTTGGGCCGATCACACCCACGCCGTGTCCTGGATCACCCAGCGTCCAGCCTGTGGGCGCGAGCCGACGGGACCCGACCGTGGGACGGCGGCAGGACACGGGCGGGTGAAACGAGATCCGTCCACCGCGATTTCCCGCCTCCGGTAAGGCAATGTCGCCGCAGCACACCGTGTGCGAGATGGAGGGAGACTGCGGTGACGGCGAAGCAGGACCAGCAGATCGAACCGGCGGTCCGGTTGGGCTTCGAGCCCGGGCAGGTGGTGCTCGAGATCGGGTTCGACGACGACGCGGACCCGGCGCTGCGCGCGGCGATCGAGGAGGTCACCGGTCAGGACGTGGTGCTGGACGAGACCGAGGACACCGCCGACGCCGCCGTGCTGTGGTTCCGGGAGGACGACGGCGACCTCGTCGAGGCGCTGGTCGACGCCCGGTCCCAGCTCGGCGAAGCCGCGTTCGTCTGGGTGCTGACGCCCGCCGACGGTCGCGCCGGGTACGTCGAACCGGCCGACATCGGGGAGAGCGCCGTGGTCGCCGGCCTGGTCCACGACCAGACCACCAGCCCTGTCGACGGCTGGACCGGCTCCCGCCTGGTCGCGCCACCTTCCCGCTGGTAGCCGCGGTCCGCGGCCAGCCGGGGTGGTCCTCCGGGCATCGGCGTGAAGGTGTCCAGGTCTGGAGGCGCCGACCAGGCCGCGGAGAAGCGGCGTCCCGGCACGAGGCGATCAGGGACGCCTCGGCAGGACCACCGGCCTCACCAGGCCCACCGGACCACCGGTCTCAGCCGGACCGCCGACCTCGCCAGGCCCACACCGCCCCCGCTGCCACGGACGCCGGCCGCGCGGGTCACGACGCGGCGGCGTCCAGGCGGCGCAGCGCGCCCCGGACCACCTCCGGGTCGTGCGTGGTCCAGAACGGCGGGAGGGACGCGCGCAGGAAGCCGCCGTAGCGGGCGGTCGCCAGCCGCGGGTCGAGCACCGCGATCACGCCGCGGTCGTCGATCGACCGCAGCAGCCGTCCCGCGCCCTGGGCGAGCAGCAGCGCGGCGTGCGTGCCCGCGATCGTGAGGAACCCGTTACCGCCGTGCTCGGACACCGCCTTCTGACGCGCCGACGCCAGCGGGTCGTCCGGGCGAGGGAACGGGATCCGGTCCATCACGACCAGTTGCAGCGACTGCCCGGGCACGTCCACGCCCTGCCACAGCGAGAGCGTGCCGAACAGCGAGGTCCGCGGGTCGTCGGCGAACTTGGTGACCAGCAGCGCCGTGGAGTCCTCGCCCTGGCACAGCACCGGGGTGTCCAGCCGCTGGCGCAGCTCCTCCGACGCCTGCCGCGCGGCACGCATCGACGAGAACAGCCCGAGCGTCCGGCCGCCCGCGGCCCGCACCAGCTCGGTCAGCTCGTCCAGGTACTGCGGCGGCAGTCCGTCGCGTCCGGGCTGCGGCAGGTGGCGCGCGATGTAGAGGATCCCGCTGCGCTGGTGCTCGAAGGGCGACCCGACGTCGAGCCCGGTCCACTTCGGTCCGCCGTCGTCCGAGGGCACCTCCTTGTCGGTGGCCGCCCCCTCGGCCTTGCGGGCCCGCTGCTCCGGCGGCAGCCCCCACTGCCTGGCCAGCGTGTCGAAGGAACCGCCGAGCGCGAGCGTCGCCGAGGTCAGCACCGTCGTGCGCTGGCCGAACAGCCGCTCCCGAAGCAGTCCGCCGACGCCCAGGGGCGCGACCCGGACGGTCGGGGGTCGGTTGGGGTCGGCGGCGACCCACACCACGTCGCGCCGCCGGTCGTCCTCCTCGTCGAAGGCTTCGAGCACCCGGACCGCCGTGTCGTGCACGTCCTCGGTGAGCGCGAGGGCCAGCTTGCGGGCCGTGCTGCCCTCGACGTCCTCCTTGCGCTCGGGCCCGAGCGCGGTCACGCACGCCGCCGCCGCGTCCCGGGTCGCCGCCAGGGCGCCGCCGAGGTCGCGGGGCAGCTCTTCCAGCCTGCGCGGTTGGGCGTCCTGCAACACCGCGTCGAGCCCTTCGCCAGCCTCGTCGAGCCGGTCGGCGATCTCCTGGTCGATGGCGCGCCCGCAGCGCCGCGCGGCCAGCTTCACCGAGCCCGCGGTCAGCTCGCCGGTCGCAGCCGAGGTCACCCGGTCGACCAGGTCGTGCGCCTCGTCGACCATCACCACGTCGTGCTCCGGCAGGATCGGGCGGTCGTCGAGGGCGTCGATGGCCAGCAGCGCGTGGTTGGTGACCACGACGTCGGCCCGGCCCGCCTCGGCGCGGGCGCGCTCGGCGAAGCAGTCGGTGCCGACCGGGCAGCGGTGCGCGCCGAGGCATTCCTTCGCCGTCACCGAGACCTGCCGCCACGCCTGGTCGGTGACGCCCGGCACGAGTTCGTCGCGGTCGCCGGTCTCGGTCTCCGACGACCACTCGCGCAGCCGCTTGACCTGGCGTTCCAGCGCCGAGGCCGCGAACGGGTCGAACAGCGCGCCCTCGTCGGGCTCCTCGGGGGCGCCGCCGTCGACGCGGTTGAGGCACAGGTAGTTGCGGCGGCCCTTGAGGATCGCGAACTTCGGCGCGCGGCCCAGCGCGTCGGTCAGCGCGGTGGCCAGCCGGGGCAGGTCGCGGTCGACGAGTTGGCGTTGCAGCGCGATCGTCGCGGTCGAGACGATGACGGTGGTCTCCTCCGCGACGGCGTGGCGGATCGCGGGGACCAGGTAGGCCAGCGACTTGCCGGTGCCGGTGCCGGCCTGCACGGCCAGGTGCTCACCGGAGCGGATCGAGTGCTCGACCGCCTCGGCCATCTGCGACTGACCCGTCCGCTCGGTTCCGCCGACGGCCGCGACGGCGATCTCCATCAAGGCGCGCAAGCTCGGGACGCCTCCGCCGCGGCGCCCGGACGACCTCCTGACCTCGTTCGACGGCTCCGCGACGTCGGCGGCGATCTCGGGCGGGAGCTCGTCGTGCTCGTCGGGATCGAAGGCGTTCGGGTCGGACCAGCGCGGGACGGATCCGCGCTGCGGGACGGAGGCTGGCACGCCTTCAGACGGTACCGCTCGCCCCTGACCGGCCAGTCCGCGCCACGACGGGGTCCTCGGCGCGGTACGTCGGGCGCGGTCAACCCGGGGCGTGCCGGAATCCGGCGGCCGGTGCCGTCAACGGCGGCCGGTGATCCGTTCGGCAGGACCGAAGCCCCCGACTCAGAGGTGCCGTGGGGGAGCGCGGATGTTGGTGGTGACCGGTCCGTCCGGGAACGTGGGCTCCGAACTGGTCGAGGAGCTGCGCGCGATGCCCGCGACGCGGCGGCCGTCGCCGCAGACGCCCCGGTTGGGCCGCACCGTGCGCTACACCTGTCCCGGTCTGCTCCGCTTCGCGCTGCGGCTGCGCCGTCGCGGCGTGGGCTTCGGAGTTCCTCGACGACACGGCGTGGCGCTGCGATGAGCGGGCCTGGACGTGAACGGCACGGGGTCGAGTCGGGCGTCGCCCCGGATGTGCCGAGACCGGCGGATCTCCGGTGTCAGGGGTTCAGGAACCGGCGGTTGAACGCCGTCGCGAGCCAGGGTTTGCGGCCCCACGCCACGATCCGCCAGGACAAGCTCTCCCGTACCGGGCTGCGCCGGCCGTAGTTGACGAGCAGGAAGCTTTCCGGATCCGCGCTGATCCGCAGGTCCACCCGATCCGGTGGAGTGGTGGTGACGGTGAGCGCGCCGGAGCGGAACTCGAAGTAGTAGCGCCGCTGCCCGCGCAGCCGCAGCTCGTAGTTCGCCGTGTGGGTGTCGTCCGGATCGACCCAGCCGGGCGCGATGTGGACCAGCGCCTCCATCACGCGCGACACGTCGGCGGCGTCGATCGGCCAGCGGCGTCCCATGGCGGTGGCGATGTCCCAGCCGTGCACCAGGTACTCGGCGATGAGCGTGCCGAGCGCGCGGTCGGCGGGCAGCTTGGTGCCGCCGTCGAACCGCATGTCCGGCTGGTCGGCGCCGAACTCCAGCACGGTGGCCAGCAGCGAGTCGACACCCCGGCGCAGCAGCGCGGTCAGCTCGTGCAGGTCGCGGGTCGGCAGCTCGCGGAGCTGCCGCGCGTTGTAGGCGGGCAGCTCGGCCGCGGTGCGGAGCCAGTCGTCGCCACCGCGGGCCAGGTCCTCGTAGCGCGGCGGCTCCATCGCGAGGTGGCCGACGACGTCGGTCAGCGACCAGCCGGGAGTCGCCGGGATCGGCAGGTCCGGATCGGGGGCCGAGCGCACGAGGCGCACGAACCGCTCCGCCGACCGGGACACGGCGTCGGCCATATCGGCCGTGGTGGGGCTCGACATCTTTCCCAGCATGCCGAGCGGCCACGCGCCCGGAATAACGGAACGATCACGATCGCCAGGTGGTCGTCCCTCGTCCTCGGCACGGTGCCCGTGCGTGATGACGCGCCGCTCAGGCGGCCACGACGGGCTCGCCCACCAGCCGCACACCCGCCGCGCGCAAGTCCTCCATCGCGGCGTCCACGGTCGGCCGCGAGACGCCGGCGGTCAGGTCGAGCAGGACCGTCGTGGCGATGCCCGCCTCGACGGCGTCCAGCGCGGTCGCCCGCACGCAGTGGTCGGTGGCGATGCCGACGACGTCGACCTGGTCGACGCCGCGCTCGCGCAGCCACTCCACCAGCGCGCGGTCCTGGTGGTCGGTGCCTTCGAAACCGGAGTAGCCGTCGCTGTACTGGCCCTTGGAGAACACCGCCTCGACCGGGCCGACCTCCAGGTCCGGGTGGAAGGCCGCGCCCGGCGTCCCGGCGACGCAGTGCACCGGCCACGAGCGGACGAAGTCCGGCTCTTCGCTGAAGTGCGCGCCCGGGTCGATGTGGTAGTCGCGGGTGGCCACGATGTGGTCGTGGCCGGACTGGACGGCGTACCTCGAGATGGCCGCGGCCACCGCGGCGCCGCCCGCTACCGCCAGCGCGCCGCCCTCGCAGAAGTCGTTCTGCACGTCGACGACGATCAGTGCCTTGGCCATGACCGGCTCCTACTGCTCCGGGAACACCGTCGGGATCGCGGGTTCGCCGTGGGACAGCTTCAGCCCCTCCCACGGCAGGCTGACCAACGCGTCCTTCAGCCGTTGCCGATTGTCCTCCAGCGAGGGGAGATCATCTACCCGCTTGCCGCTCCTGAGCAAGGGGATCTGCAGGAACCTGTCGTGCGCTCCCAGCTCCGGTCCGGCGGCGGCCGGGTAGACGGCCTCCTCCACGGCGGTGCCGGTCGGCTTGTGCCTGCGCACGGCGATCTTGCGGCCGCCGCGCGAGGTCTTGTGCGTGCTGCGCTTGGCCACCGGCCTGCCGTCGACCTCGACCAGCTTGTAGACCATCTCCGACGTGGGCGCCCCGGAGCCGGTGACCAGCGCGGTGCCGACGCCGTAGCCGTCGACCGGCTCGGCGCGCAGCGCGGCGATGGCGTGCTCGTCGAGGTCGCCGGATACCACGATCTTGGTCTCGAACGCGCCCAGCGAGTCGAGCTGCTCGCGCGCCTGCCTGGCCAGCACGCCGACGTCACCGGAGTCGATCCGGATCGCCCCGAGGCCGATGCCCGCCACGTCGATGGCCAGCGCGATGCCGTTGGTGATGTCGTAGGTGTCGACCAGCAGCGTCGTGCCGGCGCCCAGCATCGCGACCTGCGACTCGAAGGCGGCGCGCTCGGTGTCGTGCAGCAGGGTGAAGGCGTGCGCGGCGGTTCCGGCCGTCGGGATGCCGTAGCGGCGGCCGGCCTCCAGGTTCGACGTCGCGGTGAATCCCGCCAGGTAGGCGACCCGTGCGGAAGCCACCGCCGACTCCTCGTGCGTGCGGCGCGAACCCATCTCGATCAGGCGGCGCCCGTTGGCCGCCGACGCCATGCGGGCCGCGGCGGCGGCGATCGCGCTGTCGTGGTTGAGGATCGACAGGACCACCGTCTCCAGGACCACGGCCTCGGCGAAGGTGCCGCGCACGCTCAGCAGCGGGGAGCCGGGGAAGTACACCTCGCCCTCGGGGTAGCCGTCGACGTCTCCCCGGAACCGGTAGTCGGCCAGCCACTCCAGCGTGCTGTCGCCGACCACCCCGGCACTGGCGAGCTGTTCGAGCTCGGCTTCGCCGAACCGGAAGTTCTCGATCGCCTCCAGCACCCGGTCCAAGCCGCCCACGACCCCGTAGCGCCTGCCGTCGGGCAGCCGCCGGGTGAACACCTCGAAGGCGCACTGGCGGTCCGCGCTGCCGTCGCGCAGGGCGCTGGCGAGCATGGTCAGCTCGTACTGGTCGGTGAGCAGCGCGGTGCTTGCTGCGAGTGTGCTTGCCGCCGTCATGGGCCCGAGATTACGTGGTGCGAGATCGGCCGCCCTCCGGCGTTCACCGGGCCGGGCAGCCCCCTCCACCGGCGGCCGCGGGCCTGGCGTGATCAGCGCCTGGTCGCCCGCGCGTTCACCCCCGCCGCACGTCGAGCGCTCGCGGCCCCGGGTCGACGAGCTGGCGTCGCGGCTGGTGGGAGGTGGCCGCTGCCGGCCGCCACCGACCTCGTGGCCGGCCCGGCCCCCGCTGCCGCGGAGTGGTCCGAGGTCGCGATCGGCCTCGGCGCCGCCCCCGTCGCCGAACGGCTGCCGAGCCTGCGCATGGCCGGTACGGCGTGGCCGGGCATCCCGTCAACGACGGTTCCAGCCGCCTCGACGTGGCGTGGTGGCCGTGACGCGGCGGAGGCGTCCGGTCGCTGTTCGTGTTGCCCGTGCCCGGCCGACGCGCGCACACACGCGTGCGAACATGGGGGTATGACCTCGCCCACCGAACTGGAGCGTGCGCAACTCGATCCGGGGGAACTCGGAACCGAGGACAAGCCGTGGGTGACCGTGGTCTGGAACGACCCGGTCAACCTGATGTCCTACGTGACCTACGTCCTGCAGAAGATCTTCGGCTACAGCAAGGACCACGCCACGAAGCTGATGCTGGACGTGCACCACAAGGGACGTGCCGCGGTGTCGTCCGGGTCGAAGGAGAAGGTCGAGGGCGACGTGGCCAAGCTGCACGCCGCCGGCCTCTGGGCGACGATGCAGAAGGACTCCTGATCACGTGAACGGCTGGACGCGCAAGAACGGCCACGTGGTGGCCGAGTTCTCCCAGCAGGAGGCCGCCGTCGTCCGCGGCCTGGTGGGCCAGATCAAGGACATGCTCACCGCCCGCGCCGACGAGGCGCCGCAGGACGAGCTCTCCGAGCTGACCGGCATCCGGACCGGCCCCACCACCCCGCCGCAGGACCGGGTGCTCGGACGGCTGCTCCCCGACTTCTACCGGCACGACCCCGAGACGGGTGAGAGCGACGCCGAGGACGCCGACGCCGCCGGCGCGATGCGCTCGCTGCACGAGCCGGAGCTGCTGGACCGCAAGACCGGCGTGGCGGAGCTGGTGCTGGAGACCTGCCCCCGCGATGGCGGGCGCGTCGAGCTGACCGGCGAGCAGGCCGACGGCTGGCTTGCGGCGCTCAACGACGTCCGGCTCGCGCTGGGCACCGCGCTCGACGTCGACGACGACATGCCCGACGAGCTGCCCGAGGACGACCTGCGGCGCGAGCACCTCGGCGTCTACCAGTGGCTGACCTGGGTGCAGGACAGCCTCGTCGACGCCGTGATGTCCTGACGGGTGCGCCGGACGACACGCATGTGACCACGACGAACGGGCGGGGTGGGATGGCCGAGCTGCGACCGGGGGAGCGCGGCGGGATCGTCGACGTCGAGGGCGTGCTGGTCGGCCACGACCAGCGGTTCGACGAGCACTGGGCGACCGGCGCCAGCGTCGTCGCCGTCCCGGAGGGCGCGACCGCCGCGGTCGACGTGCGCGGCGGCGGGCCGGGCACGCGCGAGACCGACGCCCTGCACCCGACCCACCTGGTCCAGCAGGCGCACGCGGTCGTGCTGGCCGGCGGCAGCGCCTACGGCCTGGCCGCCGCCGACGGCGTCATGCGCAGGCTCGCCGAGTGCGGCCACGGCCTCCAGGTCGGGCAGCGGCCGGAGGAAGTGGTGCCGATCGTGCCCTCCGCGGTGCTGTTCGACCTCCCGATGGGTGACTGGGGCAACCGGCCGGACGCCGAGTTCGGCTACCGGGCCGCGGTCTCGGCCGACCGCACCGACACCCGAGAGGGAAACGTCGGGGCGGGCACGGGCGCCGTCGCGGGCAGCCTCAAGGGCGGCATCGGCACCGCGAGCGCGGTCCTCGACGACGGCACGACGGTCGGGGCGCTGATGGCGGTCAACTCCGCGGGCGAGGTCGTCGACCCCTCGACCGGGCTGCCCTGGTACCCGGTGCCCGGCCTGCGCGCTCCCGACCCCACCGAGGTCGCGGCCGGCCGCCCGGCGGGCGGCAGGCGCGGGCGCCACGGGCCCACCGGCCGCCCGCTCAACACCACGATCGGCGTGGTCGCGACCGACCGGCGGCTGACCAAGGCCGAGTGCCACCGGGTGGCGGTGGCCGCCCACGACGGCATCGCCCGCGCCGTGCGGCCCGCGCACGGGATGTTCGACGGCGACACCGTGTTCGCCCTGGCCACGGGCGCGCGCGACGGGCTGCCCGAGGCGGGCGAGCCGAGCTGGGCGACCGCCCTCGACGCGGTCTGCTCCGCCGCGGCGCACGTCGTCGCGGTCGCGATCGGGCGCGCGGTGCTGGCCGCCGAGCCGGTCGGCGAGGTGACCTCTTACACGATCCGCTATCCCTCCGCACGGGAATGAACCATGGTCTGAGCACGTTGCGCCGGTTGAGCAGGCGTAACCGGGATTTCACATCGTGGGACCCCGGTGTCACGGCCATTAGGATGGTGTTTGTGCTGGTGATCCGACGCGACCTCGTCGACGCGATGGTCGCGCATGCCCGACGGGACCACCCCGACGAAGCGTGCGGTGTCATTGCCGGCCCGGAAGGGTCGGACCGACCGCTGCGGCTGGTCGAAATGGTCAACGCCGAGCGTTCCCCGACCTTCTACCGCTTCGACTCGGCCGAGCAGCTGAAGGTGTGGCGGGAGATGGACGCCGCGGACGAGGAGCCCGTGGTCATCTACCACTCCCACACCGCGACCGAGGCGTACCCGTCGCGGACCGACATCTCCTACGCGTCGGAGCCCAACGCCCACTACGTTCTCGTGTCCACCCGGGACCCGGAGGTCCACGAGCTGCGTTCCTACCGGATCCTCGACGGTGTGGTGACCGAGGAGCCGGTCGAGGTCGTCGAGGCCTACGAGCCGACCGGAGCCGGCGCGGCGGCAGAGTGACCGCGCCGGTCGTGACCCGTCAAGTTCAAGAAGTCCTGAGCGGACAGGAGGCCCCCATGGCAGTCAACGTTTCCATCCCGACCATCCTGCGCACCCACACCGGTGGGCAGAAGGCCGTCGAGGCCAGCGGCAGCACCATCGCCGAGGTCATCAGCGACCTGGACAGCAGGCACGACGGCCTCAAGGAGCGGCTGGTCAAGGAAGGCAAGCTGCACCGGTTCGTCAACGTCTACGTCAACGACGAGGACGTGCGCTTCGCGGGTGGCCTGGAGGCCAAGGTCGCCGATGGGGACAACGTGACGATCCTGCCCGCGGTCGCCGGCGGGATGCGCTGACGACCACGCCGCAAGTGGCCCGAGTGAGGAGCTGATCGTGGCCCGCTACGACTCGTTGCTGGATGCGCTCGGCGACACGCCGCTGGTGGGGCTGCCCCACCTGTCGCCGGCGGCCGACGTCCGGCTCTGGGCGAAGCTGGAGGATCGCAACCCGACCGGTTCGATCAAGGACCGGCCGGCGCTGGCGATGATCGAGGCCGCCGAGAAGGAGGGCAGGCTCACCCACGGGTGCACGATCCTGGAGCCGACCTCGGGCAACACCGGCATCTCGCTGGCCATGGCCGCCAAGCTAAAGGGCTACGGCCTGGTCTGCGTGATGCCGGAGAACACCTCCGAGGAACGCAGGCAGCTACTGCAGGCGTTCGGTGCGCGGATCGTCTCGTCCCCCGCGGCGGGCGGTTCGAACCAGGCGGTGGCGGTGGCCAAGGAACTGGCGGAGCAGAACCCGGACTGGGTGATGCTCTACCAGTACGGCAACCCCGCCAACGCCGACGCGCACTACCGGACGACCGGGCCGGAGATCCTGCGCGACCTGCCCAGCGTCACGCACTTCGTCGCCGGGCTCGGCACCACCGGAACCCTGGTCGGCGTCGGCCGCTACCTGCGGGAGCAGAAGCCCGGCGTGCAGGTGGTGGCCGCCGAGCCCCGCTACGGCGAGCTGGTCTACGGGCTGCGCAACCTCGACGAGGGCTTCGTGCCCGAGCTCTACGACCCGGACGTGCTGACCCGCCGGTTCTCCGTCGGTTCCTACGACGCGTTGCGCCGCACCCGCCAGTTGCTGGAGAGCGAGGGCATCTTCGCCGGCATCTCCACCGGCGGGGTGCTGCACGCGGCGCTGACGATCGCCGAGAAGGCCGCGACGGCGGGGGATTCCGCCGACATCGTGTTCGTGGTGGCCGACGCGGGGTGGAAGTACCTGTCCACCGGGGCCTACGGCGGCACGCTGGACGAGGCCGCCGCGCGCCTCGACGGTCAGCTCTGGGCCTGAGGCCCCGCGACCGCAGTCATCGAACCGCCCGGGACGCCCAACACGGGGTCCCGGGCGGTTTCGCCTTTCCGGCGGGCTTTTCCGGGTGTCAGCCGGTGAAGGCGGGAGTGCGGAGTCCGGTGCCGATGCCGGGAACCACCAGCACCGCACCGTCGGTGTCGCCCGGATCGGAGACGCCGTCGCGCGCCGAGGTCACGTACAGGTCGGTGAGGTCCGGTCCCCCGAAGCAGCAGTCCGTCGGACGCCGCACAGGCAGCTCGACGCAGCGGTCCAGCTCGCCTTCGGGCGTGTAGCGGCGGATCTGCGCCGCGTCGCGCACCGCGACCCACACGCACCCGTCGGCGTCGACGCACAGCCCGGCCGGTTCGCCGCCGACCTCGCACAGCGGCCTGCGGCCCGTCGCGGTGCCCGCCGCCACGTCGAAGTCGAGCACGTCGACGCGTCCAGTCGCGCTGTCGGCGAAGTACATCCGCGCGTCGTCCGGGCTCCAGCCGACGCCGCAGGCCGCCGCGAGCCCGTCGAGCGCGATCTTCGCGGCGCCGTCGTCGGTCACCCGCGCGAGCCAGCCGTCGCCGCTCTCGTCCTCCCGGACGGTGCTCGCCCACAGCCGGCCCTTGCGGTCGATCGCGGTCGCGCCGCCGCGAACCCCGTCGCGCGCCCAGTAGACGAGCCAGACGCGGTGCTCGCCGTCGGCGTCGAACAGCGCGACGCCCTCGGCCAGGTGCAGCACGAGACCGCCGCGGCTGCGCGGACGCGCCGAGCTGACCGCCTGCGGGACCTCCATGCTGTGGTCCACGCGGTCCACGGTCATGCGGTGCACGGTGCGGGCAGGCACGTCGACCCACAGCAGGCTGTCGGTACCGGTGTCCCACACGGGCGCGTATCCGTGGCGGGCCGCCGCCGGCACGGCGACCTCCGGTTGTGCTTGCGCGGACACTGCCACCTTCCGACTGATCCCCCGGACGACGGCCGAACCCTATCGCGGTGCCCAGGGACGTCAGGGTCATCCCCGACCCCGGTGACCCGCTCTTCCCGTAGCCTCGATGGTGTGAACACTGCGCCCGATCGCCGCCGAGTGCGGGTGATCCCGCCGAATCCCGCCCGCGCGGCGGTTCTGATGTGCGTGATGGTGGCCGCGCTCTGGGCGGTCGAGCTGGTCGACCGGGCGCTGCCCGCAGACCTGGAGTCCAACGGAATCCTGCCGCGCAGCGTCGACGGCCTCGACGGGATCCTGTGGGCTCCGCTGCTGCACGGCGAGTGGGACCACCTGGTCGCCAACTCGCTGCCGCTGCTCGTGCTGGGCTGGCTGGCGATGTCGGGCGGACCGCGGCTTTTCGTCGCCGTCACCGCGACGGTGTGGATCGTCGGCGGGTTCGGGACGTGGCTGGTCGGGGCGGGTGGCGTTCACATCGGCGCCTCGGGCGTCGCGTTCGGCTGGCTGGTCTTCCTGCTGGTGCGCGGTTTCTTCCTGCGCAGCTACGGCCAGATGTTCGTGGCGCTGCTGCTGTTCTTCTACTGGGGCGGCATGCTGTGGGGCGTGCTGCCGGGCCAGGCCGGGATCTCCTGGGAGGGCCACCTGTTCGGCGCGCTCGGCGGTCTGCTGGCGGCGTGGCTGGTGTCCCGCCGCGGACGGCGCGAGCCGGGGGCCGCGAACTCGCCTGGCACACTGGCCGGGTGACTCACGCGCCGATCGGGATCTTCGACTCCGGGGTCGGCGGGCTGACCGTGGCCCGCGCGATCATGGACCAGCTCCCCGGCGAAGCGCTGCGCTACGTCGGGGACACCGCCAACGCGCCGTACGGCCCGCGGCCGCTGGCCGACATCCGCGCCCGCACCCTTGCGATCACCGACTCGCTGGTCGCCGAGGGCGTGAAGATGCTGGTGATCGCCTGCAACTCGGCCTCGGCCGCCTGCCTGCGCGACGCCCGCGAGCGCTACGACGTCCCGGTGGTGGAGGTCGTGCTGCCGGCCGTGCGCCGCGCGGTGGCCACCACCCGCAACGGCCGGGTAGGGGTGATCGGCACCCAGGCCACCATCACCTCCCGCGCCTACGACGACGCGTTCACCGCCGCGCCGGGGGTGACCCTGAGCACCGCGGCGTGCCCGCGCTTCGCCGACTTCGTCGAGCGCGGCATCACCAGCGGCAGGCAGGTCCTCGGCCTGGCCCAGGCCTACCTGGACCCGTTGCAGCAGGCCGACGTCGACACCCTGGTGCTGGGCTGCACGCACTACCCGCTGCTGACCGGGGTGCTGCAACTGGCGATGGGCGACCACGTGACGCTGGTCTCCAGCGCAGAGGAGACCGCCAAGGACGTCCTGCGGGTGCTCACCGAGCACGACCTGCTCGCCGAAGCCGACGGCGAACCCGCCCACGAGTTCCGCGCGACCGGCTCGGGTGAGAGCTTCGCCAAGCTCGCGCGGCGGTTCCTCGGCCCGAGCCTCGCGGCCGATGCGATCGACCCCCTGGCCGTGTCAAGCTCGTCGGCGTGAAGCTGACGATCCTCGGTTGTTCCGGAAGCGTTCCGGGGCCCGGCAACCCCGCCTCCGGCTACCTGGTCGAGTCCGGTGACACCCGGATCGCGCTCGACCTCGGCAACGGCACGTTCGGCGCGTTGCAGCGCCACCTCGACCCGTTCGACCTCGACGCCGTGCTGCTGAGCCACCTGCACCCCGACCACTGCGCGGACTTCGCGGCGCTGACCGTCTTCCGCCGCTACCACCCGGCGAAGCCCCACGACACCGCCGAACGCAGGCTGCCGGTGTTCGCCCCGGCCGAGGCACCGAGCAGGCTGGCCGCCCTGTACGCGCCGAGCGCGCGCGAGCTGGCCGAGACCGACCTCACCGACGTCTACGACTTCTCGGCCCACTCCGGCGAACCGGCCCGCATCGGGCCGTTCGAGATCCACGCCGTGCCGCTCGACCACGTCTGCGAGGGCTGGGGCCTGCGGATCGCCGCCGACGACAGGGTCCTCGCCTACACCGGCGACACCGGGCCGTGCGACGGGCTGGGCGAGCTGGCGCAGGGCGCCGACGTGCTGCTGTCGGAGGCGTCCTGGCCGGACTCGCCGGACGCGCCGCCCGGCATCCACCTGTCCGGCAGGCAGGCCGCCGAGGCGGCCAAGGGCGGCGGGGTCGGCAGGCTGCTGCTCACCCACCTGCAGCCGTGGACGGATCCGGAGGTGATCCTGGCGGAGGCCCGGGACGGGTTCGACGGCCCGGTCGAGCTCGTCGAGGCGGGACGCGAATACACCGTCTGAGCGCGCTCAGCCCGCCGCGTAGCCTCCAATCGCGAGACAGGGAGGACCGCGATGACGATCACTGCGGTGTGGACGATCGACTCGGCCGAGGACGCCAACGCCGGGGACGGGCTCACCATCGACGAACCCGACCAGGTCGACGAGCTCATCCGGCGGCTGGCCGAACCGGCGGCCGGGCCCGCCACCATCTGGCACGAGGGGCGCAAGCTCGCCGACACCGGCAGCGGCATGCTAGACCACGACGTGGTCGCCGCGGTCCGGGGCGGCTACGGCTACCTCGGCTACATCGACGCCGACCACGACTACGCCGTGCTGGCCGGCGACCCCGCGTCGCCGGAGGTGCACGCCGAGGACGCCGACTTCCCGGCGGGCAGCGGCGTCGCGCCGGAGCAGCTCGCCGCGGCGCTGCGCGAGTTCCTGGCGACCGGCCTGCGACCGGAGAACGTGACCTGGCGGGAGGTCGAGCTCTAGCGGACTGCGCAAGTCGCAGATCCTGGAGCGAGAAGGCGGCTGAGGTTCCGCCGGGCGACCCACTGCGCAGGCCACATCCGAAACACGACCCAGGTCCCGGGGCCGCCGCCGAGGGGGCTGCGCACGGCGTCGCGTCCGGTGCTCTTAGGGTGGGTGTCGTGGCACGAGCTGACGGGCGGAGCGACGACGCGCTCCGGGAAGTGCGGATCACCCGCGGATACCAGGACTGGCCTGCAGGGTCGGTGCTGGTCGAGTTCGGCCGGACGCGCGTGCTGTGCGCGGCCAGCGTCCAGGAGGGCGTCCCGCGCTGGCGGGCCGGCTCCGGCCTGGGCTGGGTGACGGCGGAGTACGCGATGCTGCCGTCGTCGACCAACACCCGCAGCGCCCGCGAGTCGGTCAAGGGCCGCATCGGCGGCCGCACCCACGAGATCAGCCGCCTGGTCGGGCGGTCGCTGCGCGCGTGCATCGACCTGGCCGCGCTCGGCGAGAACACCATCGCCCTGGACTGCGACGTGATCCAGGCCGACGGAGGCACCCGCACGGCGGCCATCACCGGCGCCTACGTGGCGCTGGCCGACGCGATCACCTGGCTCAGCGCCGCGGGCAGGCTCACCGACCCGAAGCCGCTGTCGTGCTCGATCGCGGCCGTCAGCGTCGGCGTGGTCGACGGCCGGGTGCGGCTGGACCTGCCCTACGAGGAGGACTCGCGGGCGGAGGTCGACATGAACGTGGTCGCCACCGACCACGGCACCCTGGTCGAGGTGCAGGGCACCGGCGAGGGCGCCACCTTCACCCGGTCCACCATGGACAAGATGATCGACTTCGCGCTGGCGGGCTGCTCGGAGCTGTCCCGCATCCAGTCGGAGGCGCTCGCTGCTCCCTACCCCGGCGAGCTGCCCGGGGGTGCGGCATGAGCCGCGTCCTGCTGGCCACCCGCAACGCCAAGAAGCTCTTGGAGCTGCGGCGGATCCTGGAAGCCGAGGGCGTGACCGGCGTCGAGGTCGTCGGCCTCGACGAGGTCCCGGAGTTCCCCGAGGCACCCGAGACGGGCGCGACCTTCGAGGACAACGCGCTTGCCAAGGCCGTCGACGCGGCCGAGGCCACCGGGCTGCCTTCGGTGGCCGACGACTCCGGTCTCGCCGTCGACGCGCTCAACGGCATGCCCGGCGTGCTGTCGGCCCGCTGGTCCGGCAGGCACGGCGACGACCAGGCCAACCTGGACCTGGTGCTCGGCCAGCTCCAGGACGTGCCCGACGAGCGGCGCGGCGCCGCGTTCGTCTCCGCCGCCGCCCTGGTCCTCCCAGGTGGCGAGGAGGTCGTGGTGCGCGGCGAATGGCGCGGCACCATCATCCGCGAGGAGCGCGGCACCAACGGCTTCGGCTACGACCCGATCTTCGTGCCGGAGGGCGAGACCCGGACTTCGGCGGAGCTGTCCCCGGAGGAGAAGGACGCCGACTCCCACCGGGGCCGGGCCCTGCGCCTGCTGCTCCCGCACCTGCAGGGGCTGGCGGACTAGTCCCTTCCCGGGGATTCCCAGCGCACTTCGTCCAGGGTGACCTGGATATCCGTGCCGGCCAGTGGTGACAGGTCGGTACCGGCAGGAAGTCCGGCGAGTTCCAGCTCGCGCAGCCTGCGCATCCGCGCCAGCGGTGCGAAGTCGGACAGCTGCCGGCAGTCCCGCAAGGACAGCCTCACGAGCGCGGGCATGCGGGTAACCGGTTCGAGGTCGTCGATCCCGCACGACGACAGGGTCAGAGTGGTGATTCCGCTCATCGCCGACAGCTCGTCGCCCAAGTCGTGGTACCAGTGGAGATCGAGCACGGTCAGCGCACCGGTCCGGCTCAGTTCCCCGACCCCGCTCAGGTCCCGAGCCTCGCTGATGAGCAGCCTGCGCAGCCCGGTGAGACCGACGAGGAAGTCGGTGTCGTCCATGGTTTCCATCTGGATCATGAGCAGCTCCTCCAGATTCACCAGGCCGCTGAGAGAGTCCGGGTCCGCCCACTCCTGGGCGCTTCCCAGGCCCACCACTTCCAAGCCGGTGTGCTTGCTCAGCGGCCGTAGGGACACCACACCGTTTCCGTTCATGACGAGCGACTTCAGCGTGGCCGCCTCGCTGAGGAACTCCAGGCTGGACACCGTCTCGAATATCCGGACCGACAACGTCTCCAGCGCCGTCATGTGACCGACGTGCGGGACCTGCTCGAGCCTGTCCACCAGCAGGTGCCCGGAGTGCAGCGGTGCGTGTGCGAGAACCTTCCGCGCATACGTCTCAGGGTCGAACAGGTCCCAGCCGAACCGGATTTCCGCCTGGACGTCCCGGCGCGGGTCCGCGGCGTAGGCGGTCAGCAGCTCCAGCGCGCCCGGCCCGTTCACCAGCGCAGCCGTGCGAACGCAGGCCGCCGCCTGCGCGGTCGTGAGGTTCGTGATGTCGGTGGGCAGGTGGTCGAGCAGGGATTCCCCGACCGTCGCAAGCGACTGGCTCTCCCGCTTGTTGCGGGGCGGCACCAGCGCGTGGATCGCGGCGTCGAGCCGGTCGCCGAGGGCCGGTGGCAGCTCGTGCAACGACTCCCGGCAGCTCGCCGCGAGCAGGCGCAGCCGGCGCGGGTTGCGGCCCCTGCCGCCGTCCGCCCGGTCGAGGATGCCGGTGAGCAGCTCCGTCCTGCCCGGACGGTTCAGCAGCGCCGAGGCCATGATGACCGTTTCCCGCCACAGGTCCGACGTCGCCTTGTCCACCAGCAGGTCTACGTGGCCTTCGTCGGCCGCCTCCCGCGCCGCGAGGAACTCCTGGAAGGTCCGGTGCACGAAGTCGATCCGGCCCGCCACCGGTTCCCGCACGACACCGCTCCGCTGCACGAGGTGTTCGAGGCAGTCCTCGGCGGTGACGTCGAGCGACATCGCCCGCAGCTTGCGCCCGACCCGGCTCACGGCGACCTCGCGGGACAGCTCCGACCGGCTGTTCAGGTTCAGCCAGAAGGCGAGGTCCTGGAGCAGGAGGAGTTTCTGCCGGTAGGGCAACGAGATCTCGTTGTGCACGGGTATCCGGCGGACGTCCTCGCGCTGGTGCAGCAGCATCTCCAGCGCCGCCTCGTACAGGCTCTTGCGGTCGCGGGGCAGGTCCCCGCCCCGGTCCAGGTGCAGCGCGCACAGCATCGCGCACATCAGCGGACTGCGCGCCAGCCCCCTCAGGTGCGACCGGGCGTCGAGCTTGGACAGGAGTCCGCGCCGGTGCTCCTCGACCTGGTCGCGGCTGAAGGGCAGCGCGTTCTCCCCGGCGAGCAGGGCGGCGTGCCACAGGTCGATGAACTCGCGCACGTCCCCGGGGTTGAGCGGCTCGAGGTCGACGGCGGCGAAGCCCTCGCTCTGCAGCCACTTCGTTCCCGCCGCCGCGGGCCGCGAGGTCACCACTATGCGCGTGCGCGGGTAGCTCCTGAGCAGCCGGCCGAGCCACCGCCGCACCTTCGGTCGTTCGCCGTCGGTCAGCTCGTCCACGCCGTCGACCAGTAGCAACGCCCGCCCCGCGAGCAACTGCCGGTGCGTCCAGCCCTCCGTTATCGGGCCGAGCATCGGGCCGCCGGGCCCGGGGAGGAACTGCTCCGGCTGGGGAAGCGCCTGCCCGGCGTAGCTGCGCAGCTTGACCAGGATCGGCACGCAGCCGTTCCACTCCTCCAGGTCGTGACCGAAGTTCGCGCGCGACGCCGACACGGCCAGCCAGCGCAGGAGCGTCGACTTGCCAGACCCGGCCTCGCCGCGCACCAGCGTCAGGTTCGAAGTGCTGAGCGCGCTCTCCACGCGAAGCGCGTTGGAGCCGCGCTCGCGGCGGTCGCTTTCGAACCAGTGCCGGGTGAGCGGGTTGCGGCGTTCGGCCCGCGCCGGCCCCTCCTGGTTCACGCTGAGGCTGAGGTAGGCGACCGAAAGCCTCGTGCGCGGGCGGAAGTTGTGCACGCGGACGCCGATCAGCTCCAGGTCGTCGAGGTCGTCGGCGACGGCCTGCAGGTAGCGGCGGCGGAACTCCTCGTCGTGGTCGGCGCCCGCAGGGGCGTCCAGACTGGTGACGGGCAGCCGCGCCAGCAGCCGTTCGACTCCGGAAAGCACCTCCGTCGCACGGCGAAGCGCCTCCTCGGCGACGCGCGGCCCGTACTCGGGCAGCTCGCGGACCAGGTGCACCACCTGCACGCAGCACAGGTCGAGCGCGCGGTCGAAGAGCGCGCGGCCGGTCTCGCCCAGTCCCGCCCGGCGGGTCGCCGACGGCACCCGCCGCCGGACCTCCTTGGCCAGCTCGACGGGGACGAGCCCGGCACCGAACAGGGTCGTGTCGGACAGCTCGGCCTCGTCCAGCGCGACGGCCACGGCCTCCAGCGCGGCAACCCGCTCGGCGTCGTCGAGACCGGCGAACTCCCGCTCGCACAGCTCCTCCAGACGCTCCCCGGCCAGCTCGCCGAGCTCGTCGAACCTGCGGCGCAGGTCGTTGCGACCGCGCTGGCGAACACCGCCGAAACGCAGCGCGATCAGCTCGGTCAGCTCCGCGCCCCTGCGGACCTGCGCCTTCCGGCCGGCCAGCCACGTCAGGGCGACCTGGCGCACCACGGACCTGCCCACGCCCAGCGCGGCACTCTCCAGCCCCGTCACGTGAAACCCCCTCGCCAACCACCACCGATCATTCCGGGACCCGCGGTGTCCGGACAAGCACGCTCCGCGACGGGATGTGACGGTGCTCGCCCCGGACTGAAGCCGACTCGTTCGAGAAGCTAGCTTTTCGAGTCGTGTTCACCGAATGGTTCGAGCCCGCCGTGCTGGTGGTCGTCGGCTTCCTGTCGGGGGCGATCAACGCGGTCGCCGGCGGCGGGTCCCTGCTGGTCTTCCCGGCGCTGCTGGCGACCGGGATGACGCCCCTGGTCGCGAACGTGACCAACTCAGTGGCGCAGGGACCCGGGTTCGTGGGGGCGGCGCTGAGCCAGCGGGAGGACCTGGGCGGCAACCGGCTGCGGGTGGTCACCACCTCGATCGCCGCCGCTGTCGGGTCGGTGCTCGGATGCGTGCTGCTGATGGTGCTGCCGGGGTCGGTGTTCGACGCCGTGGTGCCCGTGCTCGTGGGGCTCTCGGCGCTGCTGATGGCGTTCCAGAACACGATCCGCAAGTGGCTCGGCAACCCCGACCCCACGGCGCCGGACCGCACGACGATGCTGACCGTCGGGATCTTCTTCGCCTCGATCTACGGCGGGTACTTCGGCGGCGCGCGCAGCGTGATCTTCATCGCGATCCTGGTGCTCGCGGCCAACGACACGATGCGCAGGCTCAACGCCCTCAAGAGCTGGCTCGGGCTGATCGGCAGCGCCGTCACCTTCGTGGTGTACGCGCTGATCGCACCGGTGGACTGGGTGGCGGTGCTGATGCTGGCGCCGACCACGGTGCTCGGCGGCTGGGTCGGCGGCAAGCTCGCGCAGCGGATCCCGGCGACCCTCCTGCGCTACGTGGTGGTCGTCATCGCCGCAGGCGTCGCGGTGTACATGGCGATGGACTGGCTGGACTGATCGCCGGGGCCCAGGCTGCGTCGCCGGGCCTGGGCTGTGCGAGGGTGTCTCGCTCGCTCGCTCGCGCGGTGCTGTGCGGCCGGGCGGCGGTGGAGCGGTGCGGCCGGGCGTGGGGCCGGGTCGGGGGGGCACCTGCCGGGTAGGTGCCCACCGGGTCGGTCCGGTCAGACTCCGAGGTCCTTGCGCAGGCGATCGACGTGGCCGGTGGCCTTGACGTTGTAGAGCGCCTTGGCGATCTTGCCCTCCGGGTCGACGACGAAGGTCGAGCGGATCACGCCCTGCACCGTCTTGCCGTAGTTCTGCTTCTCGCCGAAGGCACCCCACGCCGTCATGACCGACTTGTCCTGGTCGGCGAGCAGCGGGAAGGTCAGGCCCTCCGCGTCGCGGAACGCCACCAGCTTCTCCGGCTTGTCCGGGGAGATGCCCAGGACGTCGAAGCCGGCGTCGTTGAGCACGGCCAGGCTGTCGCGGAAGTCGCAGGCCTCCTTGGTGCAGCCCGGCGTGCTCGCGGCGGGGTAGAAGTACACGACCACCGAGCGGCCGCGGTAGTCCGACAGGCTGACGGTCTTGCCGTCGGCGTCGGGGAGGGCGAACTCGGGCGCGGTGTCCCCGGCGGAAAGTCGTTGCTGTTCGGTCATGCCCCCGACGCTAGCCGACCCGGCAGAGCCCGATGACGCCCATCCCACCGACCGGTCAGGGCTCGACTACACCCGTCCCGCCGCCCGGTCAGGGCTCGACGACGCCCGTCGCAACCGGCCGGTTAGGGCTCGACTACACCCGTCGCAACCGGCCGGTCAGGGCTGGGTGACTCCCATCCCGCCGGCCGACTCCATCGGCACGGCGACACCGGCGGACTCCACCGGCACCGAGTGCGACACCGACACGGGAGGCAGCGGTGTGGACTCCTCCCTGCTGCTCGCCGCGAGGAACCCACCCACCAGGACGCCGGCCACGGCCGAGGCGGTCACGCACATCGCACAGATCGTGTACAGGCGGATGCTCACCGCTGAATCCCTTTCCGAGAAATCGTTTCAATCGAACGGATCGGCGAGGAGGTGGCGTCGCCAGAGAGGTCCTACCGCCTCCGGACAGCTTGAAGATCGACCCGGCCTTCCCGGGCGTTACGCCGTTGCGCCGAAAGAGTTCGAGTTGCGGGCCAGAGGCACCGCGCGTAGACGTCAGTGGCGTCCACGTCCGTCGGACGCCGTGGAGGACCGCCATGCCCACAGTCGCCGACCAGTTCATCGAAGTGCTCGTGCAGGCGGGCGTCCGGCGCATCTACGGCATCGTCGGCGACAGCCTGAACCCGGTGGTCGACGCGGTGCGCCGCAGCGGCGACATCGAGTGGGTGCACGTGCGCCACGAGGAGACCGCGGCGTTCGCCGCGGGCGCCGAGGCGCAGCTCACCGGTCGCCTGGCGGTGTGCGCGGGCAGTTGCGGGCCGGGCAACCTGCACCTGATCAACGGGCTCTACGACGCCCACCGCAGCGGTGCGCCGGTGCTGGCGCTCGCCTCGCACATCCCCACGCCGCAGATCGGGACCGCGTTCTTCCAGGAGACCCATCCGGAGCAGATCTTCAACGAGTGCAGCCACTTCTGCGAGCTGCTGTCGCAGCCGGAGCAGATGCCGCGGCTGCTGCGCAGCGCGATGCAGACCGCTGCGGGCAGGCGCGGCGTGTCGGTGCTGGTGATGCCGGGTGACATCGCCGAGCGGCCGGTTGCCAGCCCCACCGGGACCGGCACCGTCGACTGCGAGCCGCCGACCGTCGTGCCGCCGGAGGTACAGGTCCGGGAGCTGGCGGACTCGCTGAACCGGGCCGAGCGGGTGATGTTGTTCTGCGGCGCGGGAACGCGCGGCGCCCACAGCGAGGTGATGCGGCTGGCGGGCAAGCTCAACTCGCCGGTCGGGCACGCCCTGCGCGGCAAGGAGTGGATCCAGTACGACAACCCGTTCGACGTCGGCATGAGCGGCCTGCTCGGCTACGGCGCCTGCCACGAGGCGATGCACAAGGCCGACCGGGTCGTGCTGCTGGGCACGGACTTCCCGTACGACAACTTCCTGCCGCAGGCCCGCACGGTGCAGGTCGACATCGAGCCCACGCACCTGGGCAGGCGCACGGCGCTGGACTTCGCAGTGCTGGGCGACGTCGGCGAGACGATCCGCGCGGTCCTGCCGCTGGTGCGGCAGAAGACCGACCGCTCGTTCCTGGACCGGATGCTCAAGGAGCACGCCGACCTGCTGGAGCGGGTCGTGGAGGCCTACACCCGCAACGTCGAGAACCAGGTGCCGATCCACCCCGAGTTCGTCGCCGACGCCCTCGACGACACCGCCGCGGAGGACGCGGTGTTCACAGTGGACACCGGGATGTGCAACGTGTGGGCCGCGCTCTACATCTCGCCCAACGGCAGGCGTCGCGTGCTGGGCTCGTTCGTGCACGGCTCGATGGCCAACGCGCTGCCGCAGGCCATCGGGGCGCAGTGCGCGGAGCCGCGGCGCCAGGTGATCGCGATGGCCGGCGACGGCGGGTTGTCGATGCTGCTGGGCGACCTGCTCAGCCTGCGCACGCACCGGCTGCCGGTGAAGGTCGTTGTCTTCAACAACTCTTCGCTGGGCATGGTGAAGCTGGAGATGCTGGTCGACGGACTGCCCGACTTCGGCACCGACCACGACCAGGTCGACTTCGCCGCGCTGGCCTCGGCCGCGGGAATCCCGGCGGTGCGGGTGGAGAAACCGGGCGAGGTGCGCGAAGCGCTGGGGGAGATGCTGCGGCGCCCCGGCCCGGCGCTGGTCGACGTGGTCACCGACCCCAACGCCCTGTCGATCCCGCCGCGCATCACCGGAACGCAGGTGAAGGGCTTCGCGCTGGCGGTCAGCCGCACGGTGCTCTCCGGCGGAGTCGGGAAGATGGTGCAGCTTGCCCGCAGCAACCTGCGCAACGTCCCGCGCTGATCCTGTGCCTTGCCGTCGCGGCCTGTCACGCCATTGTGCGCGCGGTCGTGGGTCACCCGATGTGCTGCGATGAAGCCGCAAGGGTGCTGCGGTGAAGTCGCCAGGGTGCTGCGGTGAAGCCGCCAGATGTGCCGTGCTGAACCAGTCCGATGTGCTGCGGTGAAGTCGCCAGACGTGCCGCGGTGAACCAGTCCGATGTGTCGGGGTGAACCGGTCCGATGTGCCGCGCTGCCAGTCTGATGTGTTCGTGTGAACCGGTCCGATGTGTCGGGGTTGAGGCCCCCGATTCCCCGTAGTGACGGAGATTACGGCTGCGCCGTTCGGTTGGTAGAGCTTCGCCGCACCCCTCTTGATCACTTATCGTGCCGGAGTTGGCGAAGGGTGACTCGATGGTGACGCAGGGTGGGCGGGGGTGGACACTGGGATCATGACAGTGAGTCCCACCGTGCGCCGTCGACGCCTCGCCGCGGAGTTACGCAGGCTCCGGGCCCTGGCCGAGGTCACCCAGCAGCAGGCGGCCGCCCACCTCGGATGCACCCAGGCCAAGATCGGCCGGTTCGAGACCGCGAAGCGTTCGCCGTCGGTCGGCGACGTGTCCGCGCTCCTCGACTTCTACGCCGTCGAGGGAGCCGAAAGGGACCAGCTGATCAACCTCGCCAGGGACGCCCGAAAGCGCGGCTGGTGGCACTCCTACAGCGATGTGCTCCCGGAGTGGTACGAGACCTACGTCGGATTGGAAGCCGAAGCTTCCTCAATTCACACCTACGAGTCGGAGGCCATTCCGGGGCTGCTGCAGACCCCCGAATATGCTTTCGCGTTGACAAAAGCGACACTCATTCGGGCGGACGAGTCGGAGATAACCCGAAGAGTCGATCTGCGGATTAAGCGACAGCAGCGGGTCACCGGCCCCAACCCGCTGGAGCTGTGGGTCGTTGTGGGCGAGGTGGCGCTGCGGCGCTGCGTCGGCGGGCCGGGTGTGCTGCGCAGGCAGCTGGAGCACGTGCTGAAGCTGGTGGAGCAGCCGAATGTGACGCTGCAGGTGATGCCGCTGGACGCCGGCGCGCATCCGGCGCAGGCTGGTCCATTCGTGATACTGCGCTACTCCAATCATGTGGACCCCGACGTAGTTTATTTGGAAACCCACGTGGGTGGTCTCTACCTCGAAAGGGAGATCGAGCTGTCCAACTACGTGATGATGATGGACCATCTACGCGCACATGCGATAGACCCGGAGGGGTCTATTCAACTCATCAACGAGCGCATAGGAGAGCTGTAGATGGAATACATCACCGACTGGCGCACCAGCACCCGGACCCAGGGCCAGGGGCAGTGCGTCGAGGTCGGATTCGGCGCCCAGCGGGTCGGTGTCCGCGACACCAAGAACCGCGCCGGAGGTCACTTCACGGTGGCGTCCCGGCGGTGGCAGGAGTTCGTCAGCGGGGTGAAGCGCGGAATCTTCGACGCCTGACCGCCGTGGGTGGCTCCGCTGTTCGGGGGAGCGGAGCCCCACCCCGGACACCGACGTACGCGCTCCGGCGGCTTTGCCGTTGGTAGCAACCGGATTCGCCGGATGCGGGCGGCAGGTCGGCCGTCGAGCCCACCGATGACGACGCGCACCGGCGGCGTACGCCACGTGCCGGACGCACGAACGTCGCAGCAGACTCCGAAAGCGAACGCCGGAACCTGCCGCGCCGAGCGGGTGCGGGTTCCGGCGCAAGGAGCAACAACGTCACGCACCCCGTTGCACGGCCATCGTTGAACGCGCACTTCGCGGTTGCCCGACAACGGCTTCGAACCTCCGCCGTTGCCGTCGGCGGTCCTCAGCCGCCCGAGGTTCGCCGTTCGAGGAACGGTTCGAGCAAGCCTGGTACGGCTTCGGCGGCGACGCCGAGACCGTCGGAGGTGTGGACGTCGGGCATCTTGTAGGCGCCCGATCCGGCGGCGGTGATGGCCGCGACGGTGACGAGGTCCGAACGTCGTTGGAACAGCGACTGCCTGACGCGCCAGCCGATGATTCCGCCGCGCTGCAGGGCCACCGTCCGGCGGACGCCGGTGCCGCGGCGCATGACCAGGTAGCGGTCGCCGAGCCGGTGGCCGAGGCTGCGGTATGCGTCGGAGCCCGCCGCGAAGGCGACGGCCGCGCCGACCGCGGCGACCGCGAGCACTGTCCACATCGGTATCCAGCCCAACGCGGCGAACACCGCGGGTGCGGCGACGAACGGCAGCACCGCGAACAGTGCCCACGTGACGCGGCGACGGCGGGCCACGCGAGGGTGTGCCCGCAGGTCACCGGTCGCCGGCGGCTCGGCTTCGCGCAGCACGACGGCCGAGACGCGTTGCGCCTCCGCCAACGGCGCCGGCGGCAGCAACGTCTTGTTCTCGGTTCTCTTGCCGTCCTTCTCCGTGCCCAGGCCGGTCGCGACCGCGTTCGTGCGGGCACCGCCCGCCCAGCGCAGCACCAGCGGTTCGGAGATCTCGACACCGCGCAGCCTGCCCTCCTCGAGCGAGACCGAGCGGGTGGTGAGCAGGCCGCGACGCACGCGCAGCGTCGTGTCGTGCTCGCGGGTCAGCCGGAAGCCCCACCACATCTCGACCGACAGCAGCAGCGCACCGGCCATGCCGGTGGCCAGCGCGACCAGCGCACCGCCGCTGATCGTCATCCACAGCGGGAACTGCCCGAGCTGGTCGAGGATGGCCTGGAAGACGCCGAACTCGACGAGCACCTCGCGGAACGAGCCGAACGCCGAGCCGATCGCACCCCAGACGATGGCGGCGAGCGACACGGTCAGCGCGCCGTAGCCCAGCCACGCCGGGTTGAGCGAGGCGAGCACACCTTCGGTCACCTGTGCGGTGGGCCCGGCCGCCGACTGGCGTTGCGGCGCGTGCAGGAGTTCCCGTCGCAGGGCCTCCGCGCGGTGCACCGGGATGGCGTCCAGCTTCAGCTCGGCGTTCTCCCCGCTGGACTGCCCGGTGCCGATCTTGACCACGGCGAGGCGGAAGACGCGGTGGACGGGATCGGAGGTGAGGTCGACCGCGCGGATGCGGTCCCGAGGGATCCAGCGGTGGCTGCGCGAAAGGACGCCCTTGCGCAGCTCGAACCGCTCGTCGGTCACCCGGTACGACGTGACGTACCAGTCGTAGGCGGCGCCGCCGCAGAGCAGCACGGCGATGGCCACCCAGATCCCAGAGGTGGTGAGCAGTGCTCCCGCGCTCGCCCGGGATACCAGCATGACCGCCAGGGTCGGGATCAGCGGAGCCAGCACGAGGATCACGGTGACGAACACCGTCCTGGCGTCGAGCCGGTGCCACGTGGCGGTGAGGTCGTTGCCGGGACCGCCGGATCGCGTTGCCGCCGTCGGCTGCTGGGGCGCGGCCGAGCGGTGCGGCGTCGGGAAGTCGTCGTGGTCCGCGGGTGTCATGTCGCATCACCCGGCGTCGCCTGGGTGGTGGCGGTGAGCTGCTGGACGAGGTCGACGGCGACCTGGCGGTCGAGACCTTCGATGGTGAGCGGCCCGGCCGCGGACGCGGTGGTGACGGTGACGCTGGAGAGGTCGAACATCTGCTGGAGCGGCCCTCGCACGGTGTCCACGGTCTGGATTCGGGACATCGGCGCGACCCGCCATTCCTGGCTGATCCAGCCCGCGGCCGTGTAGACGGCGTCGTCGGTGGTCTCCCAGCGGTGCACCCGGTAGCGCCACCTGGGCATCACGAGCACGTACGCGATGCCCAGGACGGCGACGACCGCCAGCGCCAGCAGGAGCCAGAAGCGGGCCGGCGTGATGAAGAAGGCGGCCACCGCGAGGGCCACCACCGGCACGGCGACCGTCAGCAGCGCCTGCACGGTCCAGCAGGAGATGGCACGTCGGTCGACGCGGTGGCGGGGCGGGCGCAGCCGCGGTTCTCCGGCTTGCCCGGTCGGTTCGGCGGTCACCATGGCCTACTTTCTCGTGGTTTCTCGGGTCATTGTTGCAGCGGGAGGCGGGCGTTCACCGGGGTTCACGCACACGAGCCCGGTGGACAGACGCGGCAGCGTCTGGTGCGGCGACTTGCCAGCGCCCCGCCGGAGGGCGCTGGATTCCGCGGTCCCGGTACTGCCCGATCGAGAGGCTGACCTGCTGGTTGGATGTCGGCGGTCGGGTCGAACCCCCTGAACCGACCCGGCCGCCCAGTCCCACCCCGGCCGCCCAGTCCCACCCCGGCCGAGGACCCGCTCCGGCTCCGTCTGGAGCTGGAGCGGACCGCCCGGCAGGAAACGCCGGTACGAATTCGTGGCGACCGAACCGCCGGTCCTGCCGGGTATGCATCCGGCATCGGCAGGCCGGGACCGAAGTCATAACTGACGCAGCCTCGGCCAGATGACCTCCCAACGCTCCTGCCTCCCGGTGAGCAGCCAAACGGGCCGATCGCCGGATCGGACCTGTTCCACCCGGGCGAAGTACCTGGGCAAGTCGCCGAGCTCAGAGCCGACGTAGAGCACGTGATCGTGTTCCTCGCCCGGTGGGTCGAAGTAGCCGTAGCCGCGGTGCGGGCTGTAGGTCTTCGGCAACCCGGCCTTCGCCCCGGTCACGTCGAGGGTGGCGGCCTGGATGTAGGTCCCGCTCAGGATCGCGGTGTGCGACCGCATCTCCGCAGGTAGCGCCTGGTACGCGGCGGCGGTCTCCTTCGTCAGGTCGCCGGACTGGCCGAACTGGGCCCACGCCTGCGCCGAGAATGCCGACAGCACCGCGATGGCGCCGGCAGCAGCGGCCGACAGCGCGAACGCCGGCCAGGCCACCCATCGCAGCCGCGTCCGTCGGCTCTCCCGGCGGCGCTGGAGTCCGACCGCGCCGGCCGCGAGCGCGACGCCGTAGATGCCGGCCAGGTAGTACGGGCGCGCCGCGGTGGCGACGAAGAGGACGTAGAGCAGCACGACCGAAGCGCCGAAGAACCGGTACGCGCGCAGCTCGGCGGCGGTGAGCAGCCGCCACACCCCGAAGCAGAGGAGGAAGGCGCCGGCGAGCCCGGCGAACAGCACCATGTCGCGGGCGGTGCCGATCCGGCCACCGGACAGCATCGGGGACTCGTTCACGACGACGGCCGCCATCCCCAACTGCGGCCAGCCGTTGACCGCCTGCCACAGAAGAGTGGGCAACGCGATCACCAGCGCGATGCCGACGCCCGCCCACAGCATCGGGCGACGCAGCAGGCTTCGGGGACCGAACACGAGGACCGAAACCAGCAGGGCCGCCGCGAACGCGAAGACCTGGAACTTGGTCTGCGCCGCGACTCCGGCCACGCCACCCAGGGCGAGCAGCAGCCGGTCGTCGGCGCGCCCCTCGCCGTGCAGCCGCACCCAGCGGACGAGGAGCCAGCTCATCAGCAGCCACAGCGGTGGCTCGATGGTGTAGGGCGTCACCCAGTGCCCGACGAACGCTGCCCACAGCCCGGTCGCTGCGGCGGCCGCGGCGATGACCTGCGCCCTGCGATCGGCGCCGAGTTCGCGTGCGATCAACGCGGTGAGCACGACCGTGGCCGCGGAGGCGAGCGTGGCGGGCAGCCGCAGCAGTGGCAGCCAGTCCGGTGCGATCCAGTCCATCGCGCGGGCGAGCAGCGGAGCGACCGGAGGCTGGTCGGCATACCCCCAGTCGGGGTGGTACCTGCCCACCGCGAGCATGTAGATCTCGTCGATCCAGTAGCCGCCGAACGGGCTGATCGCCACCTGCACGGCCGCGACCACCGCCGCGATCGAGAGCACCGGCCACCAGGCCCGCGGCGACAGCCGGGCGGGCGCCGGTGGTGAGGCGCCGGGCTCGCCGGGAGCGGTCGCCGGCGGCACCGTCGTCTGGCTCATCTGTTCCCCCAGTCGTCGAAAGGTCGCTCCCGATCAAACCGTCGCCGACGGCGCCTCTGCTACGGCGCAACGTCGTGACCTGGGGCGTCGAAGGTCTGCATTCCTCGAACGGACTGCGACTTTCGTAGTGAGATGGCAGTCCGGAAGGAGCGTTTCCGGCGGTCAGCGCCCCGAGCCTGACTACCGTGTGCCATGTGAAGCGCCCCATCTGGCGGCTGCTCTGGAACTCCAGGCGCGAGGCCGTTTTCGACATCGCCCTCGTCGCCGCACTGGAGGTGCTCGGGCGGCTGCTGCTGCACCTGTTCCCCGAGCAGATCCCCCCGCAGAGCTACGACTGGATCGGCGGCCGGGACGTCAGCGCCGTGCTTTCGGACCTGACGTGCCTCCTGCTGCTGGCCAGGCGCCGGTATCCGCTGCTGCTGATGTCCTTCTTCAGCGTTCTGACGCTCGCGCAGGTGCTGCTCGTGAGCTACGGACCGGGCCCGTTGCTGCCGCTGAACAACTACGCGGACCCGTGGATCCCGGGTGAGCTGCCGTGCGTGGTCTACAGCGTCGTCGTGTACCCGGCCACCAGGTTGAAGCGGCTGGTGGGCTGGAACCTCATCGCGCTGGTGATCTTCCTGGCGGCCAGGCTCTGGCACGACCCGCCGGTGGAGCTGCTCGCCAGCGCGTTCCTGCTCACGGCCTTCCCCGCCGTTCTGGGCCTTTACGTCGGGGCCCGCCGCAGGCTGGAGGGAGCCCTGCGCGACCGGGCCGAACGGGCAGAGAGGGAGCAGCACCTGCTCGCCGAGCAGGCCAGGGCCGACGAGCGGGCCAGGCTCGCGGCGGAGATGCACGACGTCGTCACGCACCGGGTGAGCCTGATGGTGCTGCAGGCCGGGGCGCTGGGGGTCACGGCCAAGGACGAGCAGACCCGGGAGGCCGCCGAGCAGCTGCGCGCCAGCGGCTGCGAGGCGCTGGCCGAGCTGCGGGACCTGGTCGGGGTGCTGCGCCGCGCACCGGAGGAGGAGCCCGAGTACGAGGACCCCGAGACGACCTCGGTGCCCGACCTCGCCGACCTGATCAGCCGCTCGGAGGCGGTCGGCGTGCCCGTCGAACTCGTCGAGGAGGGCGACTACGCCCGCGTTTCCCCCGCGGTCGGCCGGACCGCGCACCGCGTCGTGCAGGAAGCGCTGACCAACGTCTACAAGCACGCCCCCGGCTCGCAGGTCCGCGTCGACGCCGTGTACGGCGAACGGGTGCGGTTGACCGTCCGCAACACCGCGTCGCCGCACCAGCCCAGCGCCGACCTGGCGGGCAGCGGCTCGGGCACCGGGCTGCTCGGACTGCGCCAGCGGGTCGACCTGGTCGGTGGCACGTTGCGGGCCGGCGCGATGGCCGACGGTGGTTTCCAGGTCGATGTGATACTGCCGGCGTACGTGCCGACCGCGGAGGCCGCCGATGAGTGATCCGATCCGCGTCGTCGTGGTCGACGACGAGCCGATGGTGTGCGCGCACCTGCGCACGATCCTCGGCTCGGCGGAGGACGTCGAGGTCGTCGGGGACGCCCAGGACGGTGCCGCCGGGGTCGAGGCGGTGGTCCGGCTGCGGCCCCGCGTCGTGCTGATGGACCTGCGGATGCCCGGCGTCGACGGACTGACCGCGATCGAGCGGATCGCGAAGCTGCCCGAGGCGCCGGCCGTGGTGGCGCTGACGACTTTCGACGCCGACCAGTACGTGCTGCGTGCGCTGCGGGCGGGCGCGTCCGGCTTCCTGGTCAAGTCGACACCGCCGGAGGACCTGATCGGCCTGGTGCGGGTCGCCGCGGACGGCCACACCGTGCTCTCGCTGGAAGCGACCCGCCGGCTCGTGGCCGCATCGGCCGACGAGCACGGCCAGCGCGCGAGCGCCCTGGTCCGCGACCTCACCGAGCGGGAGCGCGAGGTGCTGGCGTGCCTGGGGGAGGGGCTCTCCAACGCGCAGATCGCCGAACGGCTGTTCCTCTCGGAGGCGACGGTGAAGGGCCACGTGTCGCGGACCATGACGAAGCTGCGCTGCACCAACCGCACGCAGGCGGGCCTGCTCGCGTACGACGCGGGACTCGTGTCGCGCTGAGGGTCGAGCGATTCGTCCACTTCGGACTCTTGTGGTCGGGAGCTCCGACCGTTCGCGGGCGGTGCCCGCAGGGGTGGCGCAATGCCTGCTCACGCTCGGTGCCTGGCGAATCAGGAGGGCGGAGATGAGCGGCTTGCGGCCGTCCGGCTCATTTCGGAATGCGGAAGAATGACCCGTCCGAAGGTTGTAGTCCGACCAGTTCAATGATCCAGCCGGGTGGCTCGGCCGAACGGCTCTGGAATATTCCATCCGGGATCAGATAGACCGGAAGCGGCACGTTCCGCGCATGTGGCTGTCGGGGCCTCGGGAACGTGCCTGCCGCGGTACGGGGACCGCGGCCAACCCGCGGTCGGCGCGAACGGCAGCGGATTGGAGGTGTCTCCGGTGCGATCGGGGCGCGCCGGGGACACCTCCGAGCGGGCGGAAGGCGTTCGCTCGGCGCGACTGCTCCGGCTCCGGTGGTGCCAACGTCCGCCTCGGCTCGGGTGGCGCTTGCGTTCGCTCGGGTTCGGGGTGGTGCGCGCCCGCTCCGTCCGGGTGGCGCTCCCATCCGCTCGGTTCGGGTGCTTGCGCCCGCTCGGCTTCGGGTGGTGCGTGTCCGCGGTGTGGCACAGGGACCGTGCCGCTGGCGGCGGCTTGAGGTGGAGCAGTGCTTTCGCACTGCGTCGAATCCGAACGCTCCTACTTTGGACTCAGCGAGCGCTTTTTCGGTGCGCGAATGGCTCCTGCTGCGCGAGACGGGAATCGCGGCCGCTCCGCGATGGAGGTGTAGCGGCAGCGGAATGCTCCGCATGGGCGCACTTGCGCGACCGCCGTTCTGTCTCGGTCGTTACTTTCCGCTGTCCCGCAACGGGTTTCCGGTTGTGTCCCGCCGCTGGTAACGCTCGCGCGCGGCGTCCGCCAGCAGTGTGGCGAGCTGCGCTTTTTGTGGCTTATCTACTGGTAAACGGCAATTTTTCGAGCTTTTGGCCGCCGTGTCCCGCCGATTATGGTGCGGTCGATCGGTTGCTGTGCGTAGCAGCTTTCGAAGGTTCTGGGGCCCCAGTGTGCGGGATGGGTTCCGGGGCACGACAGACAAGGAGAGCACCATGATCCGTGGCTCACGTCGGTTGGCCCGGCTGGCCGGGGTTACCGCAGTCGCCCTCTCGGCGTTCGCCGCGGCGTCGGTCGCCAACGCGACGCCGGCGCCGCCCTCGGACGACCTCGGCACCTTCATCGTCGGCGGCGAAGACGCCAACGTCCAGGACCACCCGTTCACCGTCGCGCTGGTGACCCCGGACGGCCAGCAGTTCTGCGGCGGCACCCTCGCGGCCCCGAACAAGGTCGTCACCGCCGCGCACTGCACCGTCGGATCGCAGCCCGCCGACATCAACGTCGTCAGCGGCCGGACCGTGATGAGCTCCAACGAGGGCACCGTCTCCAAGGTCACCAACGTGTGGGTGCACCCCGAGTACCAGGACGCCGCCAAGGGCTTCGACGTCTCGGTGCTGACGCTGGAGGCCCCGGTCAAGGAGGCCCCGATCGAGCTGGCAAAGGCCGACGACGCGGGCTACGCCCCCGACACCGCGGCCACCATCCTCGGCTGGGGCAACACCAGCGAGGGCGGCCAGCAGGCCGACCACCTGCAGAAGGCGACCGTCCCGGTGAACTCGGACGACACCTGCAAGCAGGCCTACGGCGAGTACACCCCCGACGCCATGGTCTGCGCCGGTGTGCCGGAGGGCGGCGTGGACACCTGCCAGGGTGACTCGGGCGGCCCGATGGTCGTCAACAACAAGCTGATCGGCGTCACGTCCTGGGGCGAGGGTTGCGCCCGCCCGGGCAAGCCCGGCGTGTACGCCCGCGTCGGCGCGTACTACGACGTGCTGATGGAGCAGATCAACGCCGGTGCGGTCAGCGCTCGCTGACCTGGACCGCGTGCGGGGTGGGCCTTGCGGGGCTCACCCCGTTCTGCTGTCCGGACCGGAAACGGCGATCGTCGATCGGAACTACCCCGCAGCGCGTTGAACGCACGGTTCGGTTGCTGTGCAACGGAGTCAGCAGTCACCGCTGCGCGGCGTCGTACCTGCGGAGGCCGTCGTGGATGAGCCACTGGCCGAGGGTGTAGGTGGCCATCACGCCCGCGTCGGCGGCACGATGCCACTTCTCTGCCAGTGCGAAGCGGGCGAGTGCGAGCAGCGTGTCGGAGGCGACGAAGGTCGCCGCGCCGAGCACCACCCGGCCGGATCCGGGACCGCGCAACGCCGTCGCCGCCGCGGCCATCGTGCCGATCGTGACCGCGTACGCCTGCACCGGGCGGCGCAGCGGACCGGCCATCCTGCCGAAGGTCCGCATGGTGACCGCCGTGCACGCCACCACCGGGAGCACGTGCAGCAGCTTCGGCCGGCCGCCACGGGCGGCGAAGCTGCCCGCGTACGCGACGTGCGCGCCGAGGAAGGAGCCGAGACCGACGAGGAAGGCGCGGTCGTCGTCGCGAAGCAGGGCGATGTCTCCCGCCCACGACCCGGCGAGTCCGAGCAGCGGTCCCGCCGCACCCGGGCGTTGCTCGGCGGCGAGTACCGGCATCAGCGCGGTCTTGGTGACCCTCCGCGCCCGCGACCTGCCCAGCAGCGCCATCGCGGTATCGGTCGCGGCCGCCAACGCGAACAGTCCCCGCACCTCGCATCGCCTCCTCCGGGTCGGGATCGCGGCCGAGCCTACGCGGGCCGCCGGTCGCAGTCGGGGATCGCAGCAGGAGCACGGCACGCCACCGCACTCGTCCCGTTCGGCCGCCGCACCACGGCCCCGCCCCATTCGGCCGCCACGACAACCACCGTCCCGGGGGCCGCCACGACACCGCACCGGTCCCGTTCGGCCGCCACGACACCGCACCGGTCCCGTTCGGCCGCCACGACACGGCCCCGACCTCGGGCGACTGCCATCACACGGGCCCTCACCTCGGGCGGCCGCCACGACGCGGCGCCCGCTTCGGGGCGGCGTGGCGCCCACGGCACCCGCCCCGGCGGCCGCCGCACCACCAGCCCGGGCGGCCACGCCAAGGCCCGCCGCGGCACCCCGCGACATGACACCGGCACCGCACGAATCCGACCGCACACTGGCCACCCACGGCCCGCCGACCGCCGCGGCGCCCCGCGACATGACACCGGCACCGCACGAAACCGACCGCACACCGACCACGATCGGCCGTCACAACGCTGCGCGTTCGGACCATCACGTGGCGCGATTCGGCGCGTAATCTCCGACCGTAGAGCCAATCGGGAGGTGTCATGCCCCTTTCGCTTCCGGTCATCTCGACGGAGGTGCGCCAGGCGCTGGACGCGGGACGTCCGGTGGTGGCGCTGGAGTCGACGATCATCACCCACGGTCTGCCGCGCCCGCGCAACCTCGCGGTCGCCCGCGACGCCGAGCGGCAGTTGCGGGACGCCGGGGTGGTGCCGGCGACGATCGGCGTGGTCGCCGGGACCCCGACCGTCGGCCTCACCGGCGAGCAGATCGAGGAGCTGGCCGCCGACGAGGCAGCGGTCAAGATCAGCACGCGGGACCTGCCGGTCGCGGTCGCCCGGGGTGCCAGCGGCGGCACGACGGTCGCGGCGACGGCTTTCCTCGCGCGCAAGGCCGGCATCCGGGTGTTCGCGACCGGCGGCCTGGGCGGCGTGCACCACGGCGCGGCGACCACCTTCGACGAGTCCGCCGACCTGGTGACGCTGGCATCGACACCGCTGGTGCTGGTCAGCGCGGGCGCGAAGTCCATCCTGGACCTCGCCGCGACGCTGGAACGGCTGGAGACGCTGAACATCCCGGTGGTCGGCTACCGGACGCGGCGCTTCCCGGGCTTCTACGTCGCCGACTCCGGCCACGACCTGGAGCACTCGGTCGACACGCCGCAGGAGGTCGCGGCGCTGGTCGAGGCGCGCGACGCGCTGGAACTGCGTTCGGCGCTGCTGGTGGCCAACCCCATCCCGCCCGAGCGCCAGCTCGATCCGGAGCTGCACCGGCGGGTGCTGGCCGAGGCGTGGGAGGAGGCGGAGCGGCAGGGCATCAGCGGGCACGACTCCACGCCGTTCCTGCTCGACCACATCCGGCGGGCCACCGGCGACCGCAGCCTGGAGGTCAACATCGACGTGTACCAGAACAACGTCGCGCTGGGGGCGTCGATCGCGCGGGCGATGGCGGGCTGACCGCGATGCTCGGAGTGCTGGGCGACCTGGTCGAGGACGTCGTGGTCTGGCTGAACGAGCCGCTCAGGGAGACCACCGACACCGACGTGGAACTGTTCCGGACCCGCGGTGGCAGCGCCGCCAACGTGGCGGCGTTCGCAGCGGACCGGTATCCGACGCGGTTCCTGGGTTGCGTGGGGGCCGACCCGACCGGCGACCGGCTCGTCGCCGAGCTGGCGACCGGTGGCGTCGAGGTGCGCGTGCAGAGGCGGGGCACCACCGGCACCGTCGTGGTCCTGATCGACCAGGACGGCGAGCGCACCATGTTCCCGCACCGCGGGGCGAGCGGCCTGCTGACCGAGATCGACCAGTCGTGGGCGGTGGACCTGGAGCACCTGCACCTCACCGCGTACTCGTCCACGACCGAGCCGATGCGCTCGGCGGTCGTCGAGTTCGCGCGTCGGGTCCGCGGGCGGGGTGCGACGGTGTCGCTCGACGCTTCGTCGACCGGGCTGCTGCGCCGCTACGGTCCGGGCCGGTTCCGCGAACTGGTAGCCGAGCTGCGTCCCCGGTTCCTGCTCGCCAACCGGGCCGAGGCCGACGTGCTCGGTCTGCCGGAGCGCGCCTGCCGGGAGGTGGTGGTAGTGGTGAAGGACGGCGGTCGCCCCACCACGGTGTTCGCGCCGGGCGCGCCCGCGGTCGAGGTGGACGTGCCACCGGTGCCGCTGGTCCGCGACCTCACCGGGGCGGGCGATGCGTTCGCGGCGGGCTTCCTGACCGCCTGGCTGCTCGGCGCCGACCCGCGCTCCGCCTGCGTCGAGGGGCACGCCGTCGCGCGCAAGGTGCTCACGACGCCAGGAGCGGGAGGAACGCGATGACGATCCCGGTGGTGCTGGACTGCGACCCCGGCCACGATGACGCGATCGCGATCCTGCTGGCGGGCGCCTCGGACGCGCTGGACCTGCGGGCCGTGACCACCGTCGGGGGCAACCAGTCGCTGGAGAAGATCACGCTCAACGCCTGCCGGGTCCTCACCGTGGCAGGGCTGGCCGACGTGCCGCTGGCCGCCGGTGCGGCCAAGCCGCTGACCCGCGCGCTCCGGGTCGCGGCCGACGTCCACGGTGAGTCGGGGCTGGACGGCCCGGAGTGGGCCGAGCCCACCGCTCGGCCGCTGGAGCTCGGCGCGGTCGAGCTGCTGCGCCGCACGATCACCGAGTCGGCCGAGCCGGTGGTGCTCATCGCCACCGGTCCGCTGACCAACGTGGCGACGCTGCTGCTGGCGCACCCGGAGGTCGCCGGCCGGATCCGGGAGATCTCGTGGATGGGCGGCAGCGCGGGCCGGGGCAACGTCACCCCGCTGGTGGAGTTCAACGCCTCCACCGATCCGGAGGCGGCGCGCATCGTGTTCGGCTCGGGGCTGCCGCTGACGATGTGCGGGCTCGACGTGACGCACCAGGCGCTGGTGACGCCTGCGGTCGTCGAGCGGCTGCGCGCGCTCGGCACGCCCGTCGGGGACATGTCGGTGGAGCTGATGCGGTTCTTCGCGACCACCTACCGCGAGCTGTTCGGGTTCGAGGGGCCGCCGTTGCACGACCCGGTCGCGGTCGCGCGGGTGGTCGACCCGACGCTGGTGCGCACCGCGCGGGTCAACGTCGAGATCGAGACCCGGGGCGACTGGACGGCCGGGGCCACCGTGGTCGACCTCGCGCGGCGCACCGGGCGGGAGGCCAACGCCGACGTCGCGCTGGAACTCGACGTCGAGCGGTTCTGGGACCTGGTCGTGGGGGCGATCGCGGTCTACGGGTGAGATCCGGTCGTGCACTGTACGGTTCGAGACCAGCGGGTGTTCGCGCCCGGGACAGGAGGCAGGACAGCGTGATGGCGGAGTCGACCGCCCCCGAGCAGGCGGGCACGGGGCAGACCGTGGTGAAGTCGGCCGACCGCGCGCTGGGCATCCTGGAGCTGCTGTCGCGGGGCAGGCACCGGCTCAGCGACATCGCGGAGAGCCTGCATCTGCCGCTTTCCAGCGTCCACGGCCTGCTCGGCACCCTGGTCCTGCGCGGTTTCGCCGAGTTCGACCCGACGACCCGGACCTACGGGCTGGGGCTCAAGGCGTGGACGGTCGGCCAGGGCTACACCGGCCACCGCGACATCGTGGGCATCGCCCTGCCGCTGATGGAGCGGCTGGCCCAGGAGACCGGCGAGACCATCCAGCTCTCCCGCCTGGACGGGACAGAGAACGTCTACATCGCCATCGCCGAGTCGCCGCAGCCGATGAAGCTGGTCTCGGCGGTGGGCATGCGCCTGCCCGCGCACGCCGTGGGGCTCGGCAAGGCGCTGCTGTCGGGTCTGACCGAGGACGAGCTCCGGCGCCGCTACGCGGGGCTGGAGCTGCAGCGGTTCACCGCGCACACCGTCCGGGAGCTGCCGGAGCTGCTGGCCGAGATCGAGCGGAGCAGGCAGCGCGGCTACGCCGTCGACGACGAGGAGTACATCATCGGCTGCCGCTGCGTGGCGATGCCGGTCCGCGACCACTCAGGCGACGTCATAGCGGCGATGTCGGTGTCGGCTCCCACCCCCCGCTGCGGCCCGGACTGGGCCGAGAAGACCCGCGCTCCGCTGTCGGCCGTCGTCGACAGCGTCGAGCAGCAGCTCCGGCGGTAGGACGGCACGCGCAGGCGACCCGGCACAGCGTCCGCGGGGGTGGTCAATCCCCTGGTCAGGCGGCTTTTCGCGTCCCGCGATCCGGTCGGCTCTTGCCAGCGCGGGGCCCCTCCGGGGAAGGTCTTGGGATGCCACCGGGCAGTCCTGGTCTCGGGGGTGCCGCTGGGCACTCCCTCCCGGCCGTGCCAGGACCGGCCGCGCGGCGCCCATCGCGAGACGAAGGAGAACGATGAGGTTTCTGAGGTTGGGCCCGTCCGGGTCCGAACGACCCCACGTGGCCGACGAACAGGGCCGGCTGTTCGACCTGGGCCGGATCACCACCGACATCGACGCCGCCTTCCTCGGCGGCGACGGCTTCGAGCGGACCCGGGCGGCGCTGGCCGCAGGCGCGCTCCCCGAGGTCCACGATCCCGCCGACGGCAGCGGCCTGCGGGTCGGCGCCCCGATCGCGCGTCCCGGCGCGGTCCTGTGCATCGGTCAGAACTACGCCGCGCACGCCGCGGAGTCCGGATCGCCCCCGCCGCAGGTGCCGATCCTGTTCCTCAAGCACCCCAACACCGTCGTCGGTCCCTACGACGAGGTGCTGATCCCGCGCGGTAGCACGCGCACGGACTGGGAGGTCGAGCTCGGCGTGGTGATCGGCCGCCACGTCCGCTACCTCGACAGCGCGGAGGAGGCACTGCCCGCGATCGCCGGGTTCGTGCTGTCCAACGACGTCTCCGAACGCGAGTACCAGATCGAGCAGTCCGGCGGGCAGTGGTCGAAGGGCAAGTGCCACGAGACGTTCAACCCCGTCGGCCCGTGGCTGGTGCCCGCGGCCGACCTCGGAGACCCGCAGGCGCTCGGCCTGCGGACCTGGGTCAACGGGGAGATCAGGCAGGACTCCAGCACCGCGGACATGATCTTCGGCGTCGCCGAGATCATCCGCCACCTGTCGCAGTACGTGACGCTGGAACCCGGCGACCTGGTCAACACCGGCACCCCGGAGGGGGTGGCGATGTCCGGGCGGTTCCCGTACCTGGCGCCTGGTGACGTGATGGAGCTGGAGATCGACGGGCTGGGCAGGCAGCGCCAGCAGCTCAAGTCGGCCTGATCGCACGAGCCCTGGGCCCGGTGCCGCACGCACGACTGGCACCGGGCCCGCTCTGGCGCGCCCCGGCGGAAATCCGGTGGAAGCATCGGAGCCACGCCGGAGGAGACAGCGTGATCATCGAGAATCGACCTGGTGGTCGACAACGCTGGCATCGTCGGCGGCTCGCAGCCGATCTGGGCCACTGATGCGGGGGAGTGGCGGCGGGTCGTCGACGTCAACCTCTTCGGCGTGGTGCACGGGATCCGGGCGTTCGTGCCGAAGCTGATCGAGGCGGGACGCGGTCACGTCGTCAACATCGGGGCCGTGGCGATGGCCAACGCGATCGAACCGGAGGTCGCCGCACGGCGGATCCTCGACGCGGTGGAGCAGGACCGCCTGCACGTCCTGCCGAACGGCGATTTCATGGGCATGGCCCGCACGCGCATGGAAGCGATCATGTCGGTCGTCCCCACGCGGTGAGGGCCGGTGCCCGCCGGACTCCCGACGGCGAGCACCGGCCGCGCCCAGGGGCCGCCGTGGCCGGACCCATCGGTGGTCGCGTGCGGTCAGCGCGCGAGCTTCATCGCCTTGGCGTGGCGGGTGACCGGCGGCAGCCAGCAGAACACGATCGCGAGCAGGTTGAAGACCCAGGTCGCCATGAGCACGGCCGCGATCGAGTTCGGCGGCATGGCCGCGCCGATGAAGATCAGGTGGAAGGCCGCGCCACCCAGCGCCGACAGCGTGATCAGCACCCGGGCCCAGGTGTGGCGGGCCAGGAACGTCCACACCAGCAGCACCGCCGCGCCCACGATCTCGGCGATCGAGAAGAAGTACAGCGAGGCCTCGTAGGCGCTGACGTAGTACTCCCACTCGCCCATGCTCTTGAGTAGTTCCACCGCGCCGTCGGCGACTTCCTCGCTGTTGGTGAGCTGGGCGATCTCCGGTGCGTACTCGTCGACGTTCTCGACGAGCTGGGCCTCGGCCATCGGCCGGCCGCCGACGAAGGCGATGATCGCGGCGACGGCGGGCAGCACCGCCGACAGCCCCGCGAAGATCTTGAGCAGCAGCAGGGCCAGCGGTCGCGCGGGCGGCGGGACGGGCGCACCGGTGTAGCCGGGAGCGGTCTGTGCGTAGGTCATTTCGGTACTTCTCCTTGAGGGGGTGGGTACAACAGCGCCGGCCCGTGCCGGATGGCAGCAGGCAGCATCGATCACCTGGGAAGTGATCGCTGGAGCCCACGACGGTGCGCGCCGCTGCGCACTGGCGCGCGGCGATGCGGATTCGCGTGCTCCTCGGCAAAGGAACGTCGCGGCGGCCGTCCGCGACAACACTCCAGACGCGGGACGGCCTTGCCTGGACCCGTGATCGGTGCGACCGTTATCGTTTCGACATCAACCGCTCTCGGGCAGCGCAGATCATTGCATTGTCCCGCAACGCTTTCCAAGGCTTCGGCAAACAATTCCCCAGATAATTTGATCTGGCGTGGGGATCAGTCCGGGGGTCTACACTCCGAGTCCGCTGGACCGAAAGCGAGAAGGACCATGCCGTTATCCGGACCCCTCAGGCTGCCGTCAGGGGACGGCAGGAGCAGGCTGCTGCAGATCTCCGCTCCACTGCTGGACACCACAATGGACCAGCTGCGGACGTTGCTAGTGGTGTACGAGGAGGGCACCGCGCTGGGCGCGGCCCGCGTGCTGGGCAGGGAGCAGTCCAGCGTGCAGAAGCAGCTCGACACGCTCAACCGCAACTTCCGCAGGCTGTGCGGTGAGGCGCTGGTGCTCAAACAGGGGCGCGGCAAGAAGGTTCTGTTCACCGGCAGCGGTTTGGCCTTCGTCGAGACAGCGCGCCGGACGCTCGGCGACTGGCTCGACGGAATAGACGAATCCCGGCGCCTTCTGGGCGAGACGCTCACTGTCGGTACCACTCGTTTCACGCTCGGTTTCCTCGCCAATGCCGCCGAGCACATCGGCGCCGAATTCCAGCAGCGGGGAATTGAACTCAAGATCGTCCACCTGCGCACCCGCGACCTGCTGACCGCCTTGCGGGACAAGCAGGTCGACCTGGTCTGCGGCAGCGCGCCGGCCCGCTCCGGCGACGACGAGGGCCTGGCGCCCTACGACGTGATGGAGTGGCGCCGAAGTGGACTGTCGCTGGTGACCAACCTGCCGGAGAGCCCGCTGCTGGGCTCGTCGGTCGGGGCGAGCGAGCTGCCGACGCTGCCGCTGGTGATCCCGGCCAGCGGACTGATCTCGGGATTCCTGGACGGCTGGTTCGGCGCCGAGTACCGCAGCAGGCTCGACATCGCCGCCGAGATCGACGACGTCCGCTACGGGTTCGAGCTGCTGCGCTCGGACCTGCTGCAGGCGTGCATGCTCGTCACGCAGGGCATCGGGGAGGCCGCCGACGACGGCAGGATGCCGGAGGGGCAGGGGCTGCGCACCGTGGAGCTGGTCAACGACCTGGAGCCGAAGCTCGAGGTCCTGGTGGGCGCCTTCACCCGTCGCGGCGAGCGCTCGGGCTACGACGACGACCACCCGCTGAACCTGCTGTGGAACGCGCTGTCGCTGGAGAACGATCGCTGGAAGGCCATGGAGCCGTCGTGACTCGGCGTGGGCGTGCGACGTTCGGAGTAACCCGAATGTGAATGCATTTCGTTTTTGGTCGCCGTTCATTAACGTGCGCCAGGTCACCAACGAGAGGACCTGCGCATGTCTCGACGTCAGCGACTCGTGGCCGCGCTCAGCGCCGGAGCCGTCGTCGGTTCGCTGCTCATCGCCCCGGCCTCGACCGCGGACCCGGCGCCGCCGCCGGTCGAGGACTACTGCGGCGGGCAGTGCCACCACGTCCTCCCGCCGGGCCAGAACGGCAACGCCACGCTGGTGGAACTGGCCGCGCACATGCTGTTCGGCACCCGGCCGAAGCACTCCGACGACCAGATCGGCAAGTACGAGTCGCTGGTACCCGGCTACAAGGAGCTGACGACCGGAACCATCGGCGAGTTCTTCAACGACAACTCCTTCGGCGTTCCCGAAGACCAGGTCGAGCGCCGCTACCAGCCGCGCTCCGACGTCACGATCGTCCGCGACAAGAAGGCGGGCATCCCGCACGTCTACGGCACCACCCGCGCGGGCACGGCGTTCGGAGCGGGCTTCGCGACCGCCGAGGACAAGCTGTTCCTGATGGACGTCATGCGCCGCGCGGGGCGCGGGCAGGTCACGCCCTTCGCCGGTGGCGCGGAGGCCAACCGCGCGCTGGAACAGGGCTTCTTCGCCACCTCCCCCTACACCGAGGAGGAGCTGTGGGCGCAGATCATCAACGTCTCGCAGCAGGGCGAACGCGGCAGGCAGGCGCTGGCCGACGCCTACGCCTATCTGGAAGGCATCAACGCCTACATCGCGCAGGCCTACCACGGCCGGTACTTCCCCGGTGAGTACGTGGCCACCGGGCACGTCGACGCGATCACCAACGAGGGCGAGATCGAGCCGTTCCGTCCGACCGACCTCGTCGTGCTCGCCTCGCTGGTCGGCGCGCAGTTCGGCGGCGGTGGCGGCAACGAGGTGCAGAACGCCGTGGCCAGGATGGCGCTGCACGAGCGGTTCGGCCCGCAGCGCGGCGAGGAGGTGTGGCGGGCGTTCCGGGCGGAGAACGACCCGGAGGCCATCTCGACCGTCCACGATGGACGCAGCTTCCCGTACGCGGTGTCCCCGGAGAACCCGCAGGGCGCGGCGACGCCCGATCCCGGTTCGGTGACCGCCCAGCAGCTCGTGTTCGACGAGACCGGTTCGGCGACGCGCGACGAGCCCGACACCCAGCCCGACTCCGCCACCAAACCACCCGCGCAGGCGGGCGAGATCCGCGACCCGGCGGAGGCGCTGCGGGGCATCTTCGACGACGGCGTGGCGCCGCCGGACCTGTCGCGCCCCCGGGGCATGTCCAACGCGCTGATGGTCTCCGGCGCGCACACCGAGAGCGGCCACCCGGTGGCCGTGTTCGGGCCCCAGACCGGCTACTTCGCTCCGCAGCTGCTCACCCTTCAGGAGCTGCAGGGACCCGGGATTTCGTCCAAGGGAGCGTCTTTCGCGGGGCTCAGCTTCTACACGCTGCTCGGCCGCGGTCAGGACTACGCCTGGAGCGCCACCACCGCCGCGCAGGACATCATCGACACCTACGCCGTCGAGCTGTGCGACCCGGACGGCGGGCCGGTGACCAAGGAGTCGGACCACTACCTCTTCCGCGGCGAATGCCTGCCGATGCGGACCGTGGAGCGGACGAACGAGTGGAAGCCGAACCTCGGCGACGACACCCCGGCCGGTTCGTACCGCCTGGTGTCCTTCCGCACCCGGTACGGGCCGGTGACGCATCGCGCGACCATCGGCGGCAAGCCGGTCGCCTACACCACCGCCCGGTCGACGTTCATGCACGAGGTCGACTCGATCATCGGCTTCCAGAAGTTCAACGACCCGTCGGCGGTGAACTCCGCGGAGTCCTTCCAGCGCGCCGCGCACGACGTCAACTACACCTTCAACTGGTTCTACGCCGACGCGAACGACACGGCGTACTTCAACTCCGGTGACAACCTCGTCCGTCCGGCCAATGTGGACCCGAGCCTGCCGGTCGTCTCGGACCCGGCGTTCGAGTGGAAGGGCTGGGACCCGGCGACCAACAACGCCGAGTACACGCCCTTCGAGCAGCACCCGAACTCGGTGAACCAGGACTACTACATCAGCTGGAACAACAAGCAGGCCCCGGGAACCAGCGCGGCCAAGCTGGAGATGACCGCGGTGCAGCGCGGCGACCTGCTCGACGGCCGGGTGCGCGACCTCATCGCAGGCGGCGGCAAGGTGGACCGGGTGAACCTCACCCAGGCGATGGCCGACGCGGGGGTGACCGACCTGCGCGCGGAACGGGTGCTGCCGGACCTGCTGAGGGTGATCGACAGCGCGCCGGTCGACGATCCTGGGGCCGCGGCCCTCGTCGAGCAGCTCCGCGGCTGGACGGCCGACGGCGGCAAGCGGGCCGAGACGAAACCCGGCAGCCGCCAGTACGCGCACGCCGAGGCGATCGAGCTGATGGACGCGTGGTGGCCGCTGCTGGTGCGCGGTCAGTTCGAGCCGGCGCTCGGCACGGCCGCGTACCGGGCGCTCACCGACGTCATGGGCATCAACGAGTCGCCTTCGGGCTGGCAGAACGGGGAGCCCGGGCTGCACGTCGGACAGGGTCACCAGGGGTCGGCGTTCCAGCACGGGTGGTTCGGCCAGGTGTCGAAGGACATCCGCGGTGTCCTCGGCGACCCGGTCGACGGCGGCTTCGGGCAGCCCCTCTGCGGCGGCGGCGACCTGCCGTCGTGCCGGCAGGTGCTGCTGGACACCCTGCGTCAGGCCGCGGCGGTCCCGGCGGAGGAGACCTACCCGGGCGACGCCGACTGCGAACCCGGCGACCAGTGGTGCGCGGACTCCCTCGTGCACAACAAGATCGGCGGCATCGGCCAGGACAAGATCAGCTGGCAGAACCGCCCCACCTACCAGCAGGTGGTGGAGTTCCCCGCCCACCGCTGACCCCGCACCCGAGCGGTGCCCCCTGCCTCCGGAGGCAGAGGGCACCGCTCGTTCTCGCGGCTTGGCAGCGCGTTGGGCCATACGGGTGGCAGCAGTGGGGGTGGGGTGCGAACTCGCCCGATCCGCCCCCTGCGAGCGGTCGGCTGGCTAGGCTCCGCGACCGGAGATCAACATGCGTTGAACTGATCCCCGCTGTCGCCGGCGAAGGTGAGCGCGGGGCGGTGTGATGCGGCAACGCGACACCGGCTGGTGCAGGCACTGGGGGAGGAATGGACAAGACGGGGGTTTTCAGCATTGAAGGGGTCATGGATCGTCGTCGCTGGGGTGGTTCTGCTGGCTGCTGGCTGCGCTCCGGGCGTGGGGTCGGAAGAGCAGCAAGGTCCGCGCATCGGCCAGCCGCTGGACATCCGGTCCTTCCGGGGTGCGGCCGCTTGTGGGCTGCTGCCAGATGAGCAGTTGCCGGAGCTGGGGGTGGACAGCCCGGCGCCGCGGCCTGCGTTGCCGGGCTGCGGGCGGAAGAATCCCGAAGGTACGAGGCTGATCACTATCGCCGTCTCGCGGGGCCCCGCCGCCCTGGGATCGCAGCCGCTGAGCCGCTTGTCCGAGGACCATGCGCGCATGCGGGAGTCCTTCCGGTACTTCGACCCGACCTCGGCTGCGGGATATCCGGCCGTGTTCCAGTCCTCGGTCAAGCCGCGCACGCCGGGTCAGTGCGCCATCACCGTCGGGGTCGCCGACGACTCGTCGTTCGAAGTCGAGTATGTGATGTCCGAAGTGCCGCCCGGTTCCCCCGACGCCTGCGCAGTGGTGCAGCGGGCGGCGGAGATGGTCATCGACAACGTCAAGGCGGGGAAGGTCTAGCGCTCGCCCGGAGCGACCGCTCGCCGGGCGGTCGACACCAGCAGCTCCGCCGTCGCGCGGTCGACGGGCTCGCCGGTGATCAGCCAGCGGTAGATCAGCGGCCCGAAGACGAGGTCGCGGACGGTGTCGGCGGGAATGTCCGGCCGGATGGCGCCTTCGCGCCTGCCGCGCTCGACGAGGTCGGTGATCACCGCGTCGCGAGGCTGGAGGTAGTGCTCCCGCAGCGGGTTGCCGAGCTCCGGGCGGCGCCCGCACTCGGCGTGCACGCCGAGGACCACGCTGCCCAGCGGGGAGTTCGACAGCTCCGTCACGAAGCCGACCGCCAGCTCGCAGAGATCTCCGACGGCGTCGCCGGTGTCCGGGGCGGTCAGCGGCGGCACGGAGTGGATGAGCGCGTGGACGGCCAGGTCCTCCTTGGTCGGCCAGCGCCGGTACACCGTCGGCCTGCCGACTCCCGCTCTGGACGCGACGGCCTCGACGGTGAGCTGCCCGAAGCCGTGCTCGGCCAGCAGGTCTACGGCGGCGGCCAGCACGGCCCGGTCCACCTCGGCGTTGCGCGGACGCCCTCGCCCGCGTCCCTGGCGGGACCCCGCCTCGCTCTTGTGTTCGTCGCTCACCAGCACGATGATATTTTCGGTACATAATGTAACGAAATTGGAGGCGGCGATGGTGGGGAAGTCGGTGTCCTGGGGGCTGTTCCTGGCCTGGCTGGCCAACGACGTCGAGGAGTGGTTCACGATGTCGAGCTGGTCGAAGCGCAACGCGCAGCGGCGCAGGGCGAGGGCGGCCACCGGCGAAGACGAAGCCGCCGTGAACGGCGCAGGTAGCGCCAACGGCAGCGAAGCCGCGAACCCCGGCGCCGGTGGCGCGACCGCGGGGAGCGGCGTGCCGGTGTGGCTGCGCCAGGAGGTCTCGGAGGCCCACGCCCGCACCGCGATCGTGCTGATGGGAGCGTTGATCCTCGCCGCGTCGGCGCGAGGCGCGCGCACGGGTGGCCGGTCGCCGTTCTTGCAGTCCACGCTGTTCGGCTTCGGCGTCCACGGCGTCGGCCACCTCGCGCTCACCGCGCTGCACCGCGGCTACACGCCCGGTGCCGCCACCGCCCCGGCGATCGTGCTCCCGTACTCGCTGTGGGCGTGGCGGCGGCTCGGCCGCGCCGGCGTGCGACGTGACGACACCCGCACCTGGGTGGGCGGCGCCGCGCTGCTCCCGTTGACGCTGGGGGGCGTGCACGGCGCCGCCCACCTGCTCACGAGGTGGGCTGCGAAGCGACGGGCGGCGCGTACTTCAGCGGCGTGAGCTGCTCGATGTCGTAGCGCCGACGCAGGTCTTCCACCGCGCCGTGGTCCACACCGCCCGGTGCTTGCAGGATCTCGATCAGCTCCTCGAAGTACCGCTCGTGGTGCGTCGGCGGCGAGGACTGGAAGAACATCTTCGCCGGTGCGCCGCTGGAGTTGGCGAAGGCGTGCGGGCAGCCGGGCGGGACGAACATGACGCTGCCCGGCCCGGCGCGCAGCACCCGCTGTCCCGTGTCGCTCTCCCACTCCCGCCAGTTGTCGCCGCTGCGCGTCACCGGCTCGAACGCCAGCAGGTCGAGCTCGCCGTCGAGCACGTAGAACAGCTCCTCGCTGCGGGTGTGCACGTGCGCGCCGACGTCGAACCCGGGCGGGACGACGACCTCGAAGCTCGACGCCGCCCGCGAGTGCTCGCCGGTGACCTTGAACGTGACGTCCTGCGCCCCGGCGACGAGCCGCCTGCCGCTGCCCGGTGGCAGCATGAGTCCGGTCATGGGTTCGGGTCCTTCTGCGCTGGGACTGGCTCGGGCTACCAGGTCACGGGGAGCTCGACCGGCCCCCGGATCAACGCGTTGGGCTGCCAGGCCACCTGCTCCGGCGGCACCGCCAGCGCGAGGTCCGGCAGCCGCGTCAGCAGCGAGGACAGCAGCACCTGCGACTCCATCCGCGCCAGCATCGGCCCCATGCAGTAGTGCGGGCCGTGCCCGAACGCCAGGTGCGGCACCTCCGGGCGGTCGAGGTCGACCCGGTCGGGCTCGGGGTAGACCTCCTCGTCCCAGTTGGCGGCGATGTAGGAGACGTAGACGACGTCGCCCTTGGAGATCCGCACGCCCCGGATATCGACGTCCTCGGTGGCGATGCGCGGCTGTCCGATCCCGCGCTTGTGCGGGATGTAGCGCAGCAGCTCCTCGACCGCGGTCGGGACGAGCGCGAGGTCGGCCTTCAGCCGGGAGCGCAGCTCGGGGTCGGTCAGCAGCACGTAGACCATGTTCGTGCTGTTGTTGCGGACCGCGTGCCAGCCGTTGAGCGCCAGCAGCACGGTCATCGCGCCGACCTCCTCGTCGTCGAGGTCGCCGCGTTCGCGGGCCGCGGCGACCGTGCTGACCACGTCGTCGCGGGGGTCCGCGCGCCGGCTTTCGACCAGTGCGAGGAAGTACTCGGCGACCTCGGCCTTGATCCCGTTGATGCGGTCCACGGCGGCCTGGTCGGGCGCCATGCTCAGCACCTGGGACGAGCAATCGATCAGCCACTGCCGGTCGGACTCCGGGATGCCCATCAGCTCGCCGAGCACCGCCATCGGGAACGGCGAGGTCACGTGGCGTACCAGGTCGGCGGGCGGCCCGGAGGCCACCAGCTCGTCCAGGTATCGGTGCATGATCTTCTCGGCCGTCGGGCGCAGCCGCTCGATGGAGCCGGGGCTGAAGTCCCTGGCGACCACCCGGCGCACCCGCGCGTGCTCGGGCGGGTCGGAGAAGCTGATCGCCCGGTCCATCGGGATGTGGTGTTTGGTCATCTTCGGGAACGGCCGGCCCATGATCTTGCGGCTGAACCGCGGGTCCGACGTCACGAACTTGACGTCCTCGTAGCGGGTCAGCAGCCACGCCTCGCCCTCGCCGTAGCGCATCCGGATGCGGGCGACCGGCTCGTCGCGCAGAAGTTCCAGGAACACCGGGTCGAAGGTCATCCCGGGCAGGTCCGCCGGGTCGTACATTCGAGCGGGGCAGCGGTCGGTCATCGGTTGCCTCCCGGGGCGGACGTGGTCGAGTGCTCGCCGTGCAGCAGGACGTCGTGCGGGACCCAGGTGCCGACGGACATCTCCGCGGTGATGCCGGGGCCGAAGCCGGCGATCATGCCGCGGGCACCGGACTCCAGCCGCCCCTCCTCGATGATGCGCCGCAGCGCGTCGAGGACGACCGCGCTGGCGATGTTGCCGTACTGGGCCAGCGTCGCCCGGCTGTGCCGGAACGCCTCGGACGGCACGCCCAGGAACTTGGTCAGGTCGTCGAGGATGCGCGGGCCGCCCGCGTGGATGACGTAGAAGTCCAGCCCCGCGACGTCCCAGCGGTGGTCCTCGGCCAGCGCGCGCAGCGCCGGCGCCAGCGGCTCCATCGTCTTGGGCACCCGCTTGTCGAGCTGGAAGTGGAAGCCGGTGGCCTTGACGGCGTAGGAGATCCAGTCCTCGGTCTCGGGGATCATCGACGACGCGTTGCGCTCCAGGCGGACCCCGGTCCCGCCGTGCCCGCGCACCACCGCGGCGGCGACGGCGTCGCCGAACAGTCCGTTCGACAGCAGCGAACCGATGTCGTCGTCGGTCGGCTGGTAGCACAGCGAGCAGAACTCGCAGGACACGATGAGCGCGTTGGCGTCGGGGTAGGCGGTGCAGAAGTCGTGCGCCCGGTTGATCGCGGCGCCGCCCGCGGCGCAGCCGAGCTGCGCGATGGGCAGCTGCCGGGTGCTCATGCGGAAGCCCATCGAGTTGATCAGCCACGCGGTCAGCGAGGGCATCATGAAGCCGGTGCAGGAGACGTAGACGATGAGGTCTATGTCCTCGGGCCCCAGCTCGGCGCTGTCGAGGGCCTCTCGCACCACGGCGGGCACGCGCTGCTTGGCCTGCTCCTCGTAGATCCGGTTGCGGACCTCGAAACCCGGGTGCTCGAGGGTGTCCTCGATCGGCCTGATCAGATGGCGCTCGCGCACGCCGGTGTTGCTGATCAGCCGAAGGACGAGCGGTAGCTGCGGGTGGTCCGCGTGGACGCGGCGGGCCAGGTCGAGGGTCTCCTCGACCGTGATGACGTGCTCCGGGACCGCGACCGCAGGGGTGCATAGAACTGCCACCGATGCCTCCATTGTGTACGTGCGCGCTGAACACGGTCTGACGCATTGCGGCGGAGGTCGGTGGTCATCCCGTGGAGCAGCGGTTCCGGTTGCCTGGTGTACCGGTCGTCCTTCGGTCGACGACGGGACGCGGGACTTCGGCCTCCCTCCGCGGGGAGAAGTGGCGCACCATTGACATCGACCGACCGGGCGCAGTGCTTTATCAGTCAAGTGAGCTTTTCACTCGGCTGGCCAACTAATAGGGGGAAATTAACGAGATCAGACCACAGTGGAGCGGCGGCCCCCGCGACCTTGTGATACGGCGGTTTCGTCGCCCGTTCGGTGTGTGGAGCGGCGGCTCGTGCGCGCCTGTTTCAGGCGGAGAGCGGAGCGACGGAGCGCGGGATCTGGAACATTTCGGCGAAGGTCGCCAGCAGGCCGCTGTCGCCGGTGAGATGCACGCTGCCGTTGGCGATCGCCTCGTCGGAGGTGAGCTCCCCGGCCAGCAGGGCGCGCACGGCCGGGCCGGTCTCGATGACCAGGTCCGCGCCGGACAGCTCGCCCTCGCCGGTTTCGAGTTCGCCGTCGTCGACCCGGGCGTGGACCACGACCTCGCCGAGGCGCAGCTCGTAGCCCGCCCGGTGCCCGCGCGCCGCCTCCGGGCGGAAGGTCGCGCGCAGGGCCATGATCATCGAGTCCGGCGTGACGATCTCGTCCTGGCGTGGCTCGCCGAGGGTCCGGGCTCCCCAGCGGCCGAGCCGGATCACGATGTCCTCCAGGCCGCGGCCGTACTCGGTGAGCTCGTAGACCACGGCCGCCGCGGGGCGCGGAAGCACGCGGCGCCGCACCACGTCCGACTGCTCCAACTCCTTCAACCGCGTCGACAGGACGTTGGTCGGGATCTTGGGCAAGCCCTGGCGCAGGTCGGTGAAGCGTTTCGGTCCCACGGCGAGATCGCGCACGATGAGCAGCGCCCACCGCTCGCCGACGATCTCCAGTGCGCGTGCCAGCCCGCAGAACTGGCCGTAGGTCCGGCTTCCCATGCCGCCATTCTAACCACCGGTTGATTACCTGGACTGTGATTGCTTTTAGCAAGTAGACGATGCGAAAATGCAAATGGGGCTGTGGAGCCGGGGAAGGTCGCGCAGCCGGCAGGACAGCGGACCCGACGGCGGTCATCCTCGAGTTCCACGAGCGTCCGGCTCGACGAGCAACGCCTCGCCGAGCGCGAAGCGTGAAGCGGAGGCGCAGATGTTCACCGAAACCAAGGCATTCAGCGGGTTCTCCGTCGACGACGTGCCCAGGGCCAAGCAGTTCTACAGCGACGTCCTCGGGCTGCGCGTGACCGAGGAGCACGGCATGCTCACCCTGCACATCGCCGGGGAGCGGCCGGTCCTGGTCTACCCGAAGGGCGAGCAGCACACCCCGGCCTCGTTCACGGTCCTCAACTTCCCGGTCGACGACATCGACGAGGCGGTCGACGAGCTGACCAGGCGGGGAGTGCGCTTCGAGCACTACGACGACTTCGGCGCCGACGACAAGGGCGTCCTCCGGGGGAAGGCCAAGCAGATGGGTCCGGACATCGCCTGGTTCCGCGACCCCGCGGGCAACGTCCTGGCGGTCCTGCAGGAGTAGTGGCGGGCAGCCGCGGGCCTGACCGAGCATCAGGTGCTCCGGCTGGTCGGCCGGCGGGGTCGCTGGTCCCGCCCCCCTGTGCCCCCGCTGGTCAGGCCACGCCGCGGACCCGGGTGACAAGCGCGCCCGCAACTACCGTGGCCAGGGCGGACGCGGTGAACAGGCCCGCGTACCCGCCGAGGTGGGCCAGGATCGGGGTCGCCAGCGCCGGCGCGACGACCTGCGGCAGCGAGTTGGCGATGTTGACCACGCCGAGGTCCTTCGCGCGGTTCGCCGCCGCGGGCAGCACCTGGGTCAGCAACGCCAGCGCGACCGCCCAGTAGATGCCGAAACCCGCGCCCAGCAGCGGCGCGGCCATCAGCGCCGCCGCCCACGTCGGCCACACCGCGAGCAACAGCGCCGCCACGGCCATCAGCGCGCAGGAGAGCAGCACGTAGGGCTTGCGCCGGCCCGACCGGTCGGATATCGCGCCGGCCAGCACTGCTCCGGCGGTCAGCGCCGCGCCGTAAAGGCCCATCAGCACCAGCAGCCCGGTCTCCGGATCGGGGTGGCGCACGGCGTCGCCGAGGAAGAACAGCAGGTAGAGGGTCCCGAAGCCGTTGCCCAGGTTGATCATGAAGTGGCAGCCCCAGCCCCACGCGAAGTCGGGGTGTTCGCGCGGTGACACCCGCATCCGCCGCAGCGCCGCGACGACGCCGCCCTCGGGCTTCGCGCACAG